>JACKHP010000042.1 GCA_020638905.1 Planctomycetota bacterium
GGCTCGCCGTCCGCCACGAGCAGCACGCCGTCGGGCGCGCGCAGCCCGTGCACCGCCGCGGACGACGGCGCGCGCGTCACGCGCAGCGCGAGCGTGGCCGCGCCCGGCGCGTCGACGTCGTAGCGCACGACCTCGCCCGGCAGCCCGGGGAAGCCCTCGCCGGACAGCGCGCGCGCCGTCCCGTCGGCCACGCGCGCGGCGAGCGTGCGCCACGCGCCCGAGCCGTCGTCGAGCGCGATCTCCCAGGCCTCCGCGTCGGGCGCCAGCGGGACGAGCGAGAGCACGCCGGCGGAGCCCACGGGCAGCGTCGACGTGAAGAGTCCCTGGGCGTCGAAGCGCACCTCGACCCAGGCGGTGCGCGAGTGGTCGGCCAGCGCGGCGGGATCGGGCAGCGCGACCCGTCCCGAGAGGATGTCCTCGGGCGGCGCGGCGACCTGCTTCGTGAGCTGCGCGGAAACGGGCGCGGCGAACAGCAGGCAGACGGACAGCAGCGACGACGTGGAGACGACGAACGCGGACATCGGGGACACCTCGTGGGAGACGGGTGTCCGCGCCCTGGGCGCCGGCACCCGATCACGCGTCATCCTATCCGAGCGCGCTCGGCGCGGGCCGTGCGGACGTCGGCCCAGGTGAGTCCTGCTCCGGCCGGGGGACCGGGGAGCAGCAGGCTGGCCAGCCCGCCCACGAGCACGCAGGCCGCGATGCCCACGAAGCCGTACCAGAAGGGATGCAGGCGCGTGAACCACGTGACCCACACGAGCAGCCCCGTGGCCGCGGCCATCCCCACCAGCACGCCGGACGCGTGGGCGCGGCGCGTGAGCAGGCCGAGCAGGAACGCCCCGGCCACGCCGCTGCTGAGCAGGCCGACGGCGGTCTGGAACACGAGGAACAGCGAGGCCGTGTCCCAGCGCGCGAGCACCAGCGCGGCGCCGGTGGCGAGCACGCCCACGGAGACCGTGACCCGGCGCGCGAGCCGCAGGCGCGCGGCGTCGTCGAGCGCCGGGCGCAGCTTGCGGTGCACGTCCTCGACGAAGGCGCTGGCCACCGAGTGCAGCGACGAGTCGAGGGTGGACATGACCGCGGCCAGCAGTCCCGCCACGACGAGACCGGCCACGCCCGGCGGCAGGCGCGTCGACATGAAGACCGGGAAGACCTCGTCGTTCGCCATGCCCAGCGGCAGCGCGTCGGGCCGCGCGCGGAACCAGATCCAGAGCGCCGCGCCGAGCGTCGGGAAGAGCAGCGCGGCGGGCACCGACATCCAGCCGTTGAGCCAGATCGCACGGGCGGCCGAGCGTTCGTCGCGCGCCGCGAGGTAGCGCTGCACCACGGCCTGGTCGGTGGTGTACGGACCGAACTGCAGGAAGAACGCGCCGATCATGAGCGACCAGCTCCCGGCGTCGGTCCAACGGAACGCACCGTCCCACGCGAGCAGCTTGCCGTGCGAGCGCGCGTCCGCGAGCGCCGCCGACGCGCCGCCCACGTCGGAGAGCGCCAGCCCGAGCGCGAGGCCCACGCCGCCCAGCAGCACGGCGACCTGCAGCACGTCCGTCCAGACCACGGCGCGCAGCCCGCCGAGCACGGTGTAGAGCGTGCACAGTCCGCCCATGACCAGGATCGCGAGCCAGGTCGGCAGCGACGTGACGGCGCCCAGCGCGAGTGCCGGCAGGTAGAGCACGATCGCCAGCCGCGCGAGCTGGAAGAGCATGAACGCCACGCTGGCGAGCACGCGCACCGCGGGCGAGAAGCGCCGCTCGAGGTACACGTAGGCCGTCGTCGCGTCGAACCTGCGGAAGAACGGCAGGTAGAGCACCGTGACCACCGGCGCCATGAACAGGATCGCGGCCCACGTCGGCAGGTAGCGCAGGTCGGTCGCGTAGGCCAGGGCCGGCGTGGCGAGGAACGTGATGGCCGAGATCTGCGTGCCGTGGATCGAGAGCCCCGCGGACCACCAGCGCAGGCTGCGCCCGGCCAGCAGGTAGTCGTCGAGGACGCGGTTGCCGCGCGCGAAGGCCGCGCCGATGAGCACCAGCAGCAGCAGGTACGCGAGCACGACGACGCCGTCGAGCGCGGCCAGGTGCGTCGCGCGGCGTTCGATGCGCGCGGTGTGCAGCGCGCCGTCGGCGTCGAGCACCGCGAGCCGTCCGTCGGGGAGCGCGGCGGTCGACCCGGGATCGACGCAGGGCGCGTCGCCGACCGCGCGCCAGGTGTCGGTCACGGGATGGTACGCGAGCACGCGCGCGTCGGGCGTCCCGTCGTCGCGCGGGAACAGCAGCACGTCGCCGCGTCCCAGCGCGAGCGTCACAGCCCCCGCGCGCGGCGCGGGCAGGTCGGCGAGCCGCGTCCAGCGCAGCGTGTCGGGGGACAGGGCCAGCGTGCCGCGCGAGGCCTCGGAGGCGACGCGTCCGCCGGCGAGCAGCAGGAACGGCCGACCGTCGCCGGCGCTCGCCACGGCCAGCGCCGCGTCGACCGCGAGCGGCGGCCGCGCCGGATCGTCCGGCAGCACGCGCCACGAAGGCGTCGGATCGGCGCGCTCGAGCACGAACAGCCGCGCGGCGCGGGAGCCGTCGTCGGGACGCAAGTCGTCACCCACGAGCGCGAACACACGCGTGCCGACGCGTGCGGCGGCGCAGCGTCCCGCGTGCGGCAGCGCCGGGAGTTCGTCCCACGCCCACGCGCCGGACGCCTCGCGACGCACCCTGCGCACCGCCGCGCTCGGACCGCGTGCCTCGTCGCCGCCGAGCAGCAGCGCGCCGTCGTCGTCCGCCAGCGCCGCCGCCGGGCACCACGCGACGGGCAACGACGGCGCGTCCGCCCAGCCATCGGGAGCCAGCACCGAGACCGCGTCGGACGGCACGCCGCGTCCGTCGCGTCCGCCCACGGCGAGCAGCCGGCCGTCGAGCAGCACGAGCCGCGCGTCGGCGCGCGCGAGTCGCGGCACGGGACCGTCGGCGTCCCACGGCAGGCGCGACGCGGGCGCGTCCGAAGCCGCCACCGACGTCGGCCCGGGCGCGGACGACGGCGTGCGCGCGTCCTGCGGGAGCAACGCGACGAGCAACACGAGCGGCGCGAACGCGAGCATCGGGACGGGACCTTCGGGAGTCCCGCGACGGTACGCGGCCGCGCGTCCGGCGGCAACGGCGCGCGGGACGACGCTCGCGCCTCGACGGCACGCGTCGCGCACGGCACGGCGCGCGGGACGCGGCGTTCCGCGGGCGCGGCGCGCCGTGCAATCGCCCGGGCGATGGGTTATGGTCACCGACGACACCGCCGCGAGATGCTGCGAGCCGGACCATGGAGTCACACCCACGCCCACGTCCGGAGGTCCCGTCCTCCACCGACGCGGACCGCGAGGCGTTCCTGCACGCGGCCCAGCGCGGGCTGCGACGCCGTCCGCGCACGCTGCCCTGCCGCTACTTCTACGATGCCCGCGGCTCGGCGCTGTTCGAGGCGATCTGCGAGACGCCCGAGTACTACCCGACGCGCACCGAGCTTTCGATCCTCGAGCGGCACGGTGCCGACGTGGCGGCGCTGCTCGGTCCCGACGTGACGCTCATCGAGCTCGGCAGCGGCAGCGCGGTCAAGACGCGCCTGCTCATCGAGCGGCTCGCGTCGCCGGCGGCGTACGTCCCGGTCGACATCTCGGCGGCGGCGCTCGACGAGACCGAGAGCCGGCACCGCGCCGACTTCCCCGACGTGCCCGTGCGCCCGGTGCACGACGACTTCACGAACGGCTTCGTGCTGCCGCCGCTGGTGACCGCGGCGCGGGCCGGCACGCGCGTGGTGTTCTTCCCCGGGTCGACCATCGGCAACTTCAGCCACGCCGAGGCCCTGCTGCTCATGAGCCGCGTCGCGCACCTCGTGCGCGAGGGCGGCGCCTTCCTCGTCGGCGTCGACCTGCAGAAAGACGTGGCCGTGCTCGAGGCCGCGTACAACGACGCCGCCGGCGTGACCGCAGCGTTCAACAAGAACGTGCTGGTGCGCCTGCGCGACGAGCTGGGCGCCGACGTCGATCCCGACCGCTTCGCGCACCGCGCGGTGTGGGACGCGACGAGCGAGGCGATCGAGAGCTACCTCGTGAGCGACCGCGCGCAGACCGTCACGCTGGCCGGCGAGCGCTTCGAGTTCGCGCGCGGCGAGACGATCCACACCGAGAGCTCGCACAAGTACACGCTCGACGGGTTCGCGGCCCTGGCCGAGGGCGCGGGCCTGCGGCGCGAGGCCTGCTGGACGGACGACCGGCGCCTGTTCAGCGTGCAGCTCTTCCGCGCCGTCCCGCAGGCCCGCCCGGGGCACGACGCATGACGCTCGCGACACCCGCACCCGACGCCGAGCGCGTCGTGCCGCACCTGCTCGAGCGCCTCGAGTCTGCCTGGGAGCGCAGCGACGCGCTCTTCGCGCTGCTCGACGAGGACGGGCTGCTCGAGCGCGGCATCCCCCTGCGCCACCCGCCGATCTTCTACCTCGGACACCTGCCGGCCTTCGCGGTCAACCAGGTGCTGCGCGGCGTGCTGGGACGTCCGGCGCTCGACGCGCGGCTCGACGAGCTGTTCGAGCGCGGCATCGACCCGCCGGCCGACGGCGAGCCGGCCCCCGACGCGGTCGACTGGCCGCCGCTCGCCCGCGTGCTCGCGTACCGCGACGCGGCGCGCGCCGCGCTGCGCGAGGCGGCGTACGAGCTCCCGGCGCGGGCCGCGCACGACGAGCTGGCCCGCGACGGACGCATCCTGCACGTGGTGCTCGAGCACGAGCTCATGCACCACGAGACGCTCATGTACCTCGTGCAGCAGCTCGACCACGCGTTCAAGCGTCCGCTCGAGACGTCGCTGGGCGCGGTCACGCCGGCGCCGGCCGACCTCGACGCGCGCGCGCCGGCGCGCAACGCGGTGTCGATCCCCGCGGGCGAGGTCACGCTGGGCGCCGAACGCGATGCGATCGCCTTCGGCTGGGACAACGAGTTCCCGAGCGAACGCGTCGAGGTGCCGGCCTTCACGCTCGACAGCCGTCCCGTCACGATCGGCGAGTTCCTGCTCTTCGTGCTCGACGACGGCTACTCCGACCCGCGCTGGTGGACGCCCCACGATCGCGCCGTGCTCGACAAGCGGCGCCGCATCGCCCCCGTCGACTGGACCAGGACGCCCGACGGCTGGACGGTGCGCACGCTCTTCCGCGACCTGCCGCTCGAGCGCGTGGCGGCCTGGCCGGTGCACGTGAGCCAGGTCGAGGCGCGCGCCTACCTCGCCTGGGAGGGTCGCCGTCTGCCCACCGAGGCCGAGTTGCACCGCGCCGCCTTCGGCACGCCGCAGGGCCACGAGCGACGCTTCCCGTGGGGCGACGACGGTGCGTCGTGCGCGCAGCTCGTGTGCGACTTCCACACGCTGCACCCGCGTCCGGTGGGCAGCACGCCCGCGGGCGACAGCGCCTTCGGCGTCGCCGAACTCGTCGGCAACGGCTGGGAGTGGACGTCGACGCCGTTCCTGCCGCGCGCCGGCTTCCGCGCCGACGTGCGCACCTATCCCGGCTACTCGGCCGACTTCTTCGACGGCCAGCACGCGGTGGTCTTCGGCGCCGCCTGGCCCACCGACCGCGGCCTGCTGCGCAGGAGCTTCCGCAACTGGTACCAGGTGCACTACCCGTACGCGTTCACGACCTTCCGCGGCGCGGGACCGGTCTGACGCAACGCGCCGGACACGCATGCGATGGCACGCGGCGCGCTCGGCGACGGCCGGCCGCGGCGCGCACACAAGACCTCGCGAGGCGTCAGTCCAGCGCGGTGCGCAGCGCGTAGAACGCGCGTCCGATCCACTCGTGGAGCGCGAGACACGACGCGCGGAACGCCCCCGAACCGGGCAGCAACGCGTCGGGCCAGCGCAAAGGCTCGTCGTGGAAGGCGAACGGCGCCGGCGTGGCGAGCAGTCCCGTGCGGGCGAACGCGGCCAGCGCGCGCGGCATGTGGAAGGCGTGCGTCACGAGCAGCACGCGCGTCACGCCGTCGGCGCGCAGCAGGTCGGCGGCGCGCTCGGCGTTCTCCCAGGTCGTGCGGGCGCGGTCGTCGATCCAGCGCGTCGGCAGGCCGAAGTCGCGCGCGAGGGCCTCGCTCATGAGGCGTCCCACGGGCGGCGTGTCGGGACGCGTCGTGCCGCCGGTGACGAGCAGCGGCAGGCCGGTCTCGCGTGCGATCCGCGCCGCGTGCCGCACCCGCTCGAGCGTGAGCGGTCCCACCTCGGGACGCGCCTCGCCGGGCGTCCGTCCGCCGACGTCGCCGCCCAGCACGACGATCGCCTGGGCCTCGCCCGCCTTCGGGAGCGCGTCGGGCGGACGACCCTCGAGCGCGCCGAGCAGCGCGCCCGAGACGAGCGGCGTCGACAGCAGGTACGCCACGGAGACGGCGCTCCATGCGAGCGCGCGAGCCAGCAGCGGACGCCGACGTCGCACCACGAACGCCAGCAGCGCGGCCAGCAGCAGCACGCCCGGCGGCAGCAGGAACGCGTCGACCATGCGCCTGAGCTTCCCACACCGGACGCCGCGTGCCGATTGCTATCCTCACCCGGCGTGAGCACGCCCCGTCGCCGCCGCACGAACGCCCTCTCCCCGCGCGGGATCGCGCTCGTGGCGCCGGCGCGCCTGCGCGGCGTGCTGGCCTGCCCCGACTGCGACCTGCTCACGCACCGCGTCGAGATCCCGCGCGGCGGGCGGGCGTTCTGTCCGCGCTGCGGCGCGCTGCTCTACCGGCATCGGGTGCGCCCGATCGAGCGCACGCTCGCCACCGCGCTGGCCGCGCTCGTGCTCTACGTGGCCTCGGTCACGCTGCCCTTCCTGCAGCTCGACATGGCGGGACGCACGCAGCGCGCGTCGTTGCCCGAGTGCGTGCGGCAGCTCGGCGAGCAGGGCTCGCCGTCGATGGCGGTGCTCGTGGCGTTCACGGGGCTCGTCGCCCCGGCCGTGCTCGCGAGCGCGCTCGCCTACCTGACCCTGGCGCTGCACCTGCGCCGTCCCTGGCCGGGACGCAAGCTCATGGCGCGCGTGGCGGCGCACGTCGCCCCGTGGGCCATGGCCGAGGTGCTCCTGCTGGGCGTGCTCGTCTCGCTGCTCAAGCTCACGAAGGAGGCCGAGATCAGCTTCGGCGCAGGGGCGTACGCGTTCGCGGCGATGGTCTTCGTGCTCACCGCGAGCCAGTCCGTGTACGATCCCGAGATCGCCTGGCGACGGCTCGACGAGATGCCGGTGCCGCGGCGCCTGCGTCCGCTGCCGACGCGACCGGCGGCGCCCGGCGGCGACCCGACCTGGTCGGCGGAGGGCGCGCCGTGACGTCCACCGCGCTGGCCAACGGGCTGCTGCGTTGCCACGCCTGCGGGCGGCTGTCGCGCACGCGTCCCATGCAGGAAGGGCGCGAGGCGCGCTGCCCGCGCTGCGACGCGCCGCTGCACGCGCGCATCCCGTCGAGCGTGGCGCGCACCTGGTCGCTGCTGCTGGGCGCGTACGTGTGCTACGTCCCCGCGAACGTGCTCGCGGTGTCGCACACGATCTCGTTCGGCGATGCGTCTTCGCCCACGATCCTGTCCGGCGTGCGCGGGTTCCTGCGCGACGGCGACATCCTCGTGGCGGCGCTGATCTTCTTCGCCAGCATCGTCGTCCCGCTGCTCAAGCTCGTGGTGCTGACCTGGATGCTGCTCTCGCTGCACCTGCGGTCGCGCTGGCGCCCGCGCGACCGCACCGCGACCTTCAGGCTCGTGCGCGCCATCGGGCGCTGGTCGATGCTCGACCTGTTCGTGCTCGCGGTGGTGGTCGGTCTGCTGCGCCTGCAGAACATCGTGACCTTCGACCCGGGGCCCGCGGCCGCCTGGTTCGGCGCGGTCGTGGTGCTCACCATGCTGGCCGCCGAGTCGTTCGACCCCCGGCTCCTGTGGGACGCCCTCGAGGACGCTGCATGACCCAGCCCGCTTCGGTCCCCGACGTCGTGGTGCGCGCCCGGCGCACGCTGCCCGTGGTGTGGGTCATCCCGCTCGTGGCGCTCGCGGTGGCCTCGTACATGTGGTACCGCGCCGTGCAGGAGCGCGGTCCCGAGATCACGATCAGCTTCGAGACCGCCGCCGGACTCGAGCCCGGCAAGACGAAGCTGCGCCTGAAAGACCTCGCGGTCGGCGTGGTTTCGACGATCGAGCTCGCCGACGACCTCTCGGGCGTCACCGTGACCGCGCGCATGGAGCGCGGCTCCGAGCGCTTCCTGCTCGACAGCACGCGCTTCTGGGTCGTGCGTCCGCGGCTCGGACTGGGCGGCATCTCGGGCCTCGACACGGTCATCTCGGGCGCGTACATCGAGGTCGATCCCGGCAGGAGCGGCGCGCACGCGCACCGCTTCGCGGGGCTCGAGGCGCCGCCGCTGAGTCCGGTCGACGCTCCCGGCCTGCGCCTGTTGCTGCTGGCCGACGGCAAGGGCTCGGTCGACGTGGGCAGCTACGTCTACCACCGCCAGATCGAGGTCGGACGGGTCGAGCGCTTCCGCTGGGTCGAGGGACAGCAGGGCGTGGCGTTCGACGTCTACATCGAGGCGCCGTACGCGAACCTCGTGCGCGCGAACACGCGCTTCTGGAACGCGAGCGGGGTGCACGTCTCGCTCGGCGCCGACGGCATCGAGGTGCAGACGCAGGGGCTCGACGCGCTGCTCGGTGGCGGCATCGCCTTCGGCCAGCCCGAGGGCGAAGACCCGGGACCCGAGGCGCCGTCCGGCTCGACCTTCGCGCTCTACGCCGACCAGGCCACCGCCCAGGAGGTGCACGGCGAGCGGCACGACTACATCGTCTTCTTCCGCGAGTCGGTGCGCGGGCTGGCGCAGGGCGCACCGGTCGAGTTCCAGGGCATCAAGGTCGGCACGGTCAAGCACGTGACCGTCGAGTTCGACCCGGCGACGATGGAGGCGCGCATCCCGGTGCGCATCGAGATCGAGCCGGCGCGCATCGGCGTGCTGGGCGACGAGAAGCGCACCGCCGACGAGCGCCAGGCGCTGCTCGAAGGCATGATCGCGCGCGGCCTGCGGGCGCGCCTGCAGTCGGGCAACCTGCTCACCGGCAGCCTGTTCGTCGAGTTCGTGTTCGACCCGACGACCGAGGTGCAGCTCACCGGCGGCGCACCCGACGGCGTGCCCGAGATCCCCACCATCCGGTCGCAGAAGGAGACGCTGGGCGACACGCTCGCGCGCCTGCCCGACCTCGTGTCCGACCTCTCGCGCTCGGCCCAGGGGCTGGCGGACATCCTGGCGTCGCCGGAGCTGCCGGCGACGCTGGCCGCCTTCTCGTCCACCGCCGAGGACCTCTCGCGCCTGCTCGACTCGCTGCAGGACGACGTGCCCGCCGCCGTGGCCGACGTGCGCGGCACGCTCGACGAGGCGAACGCGCTGCTGGCCGAGGCGCGCGGCACGCTCGACACGCTGCGCACCGGACTCGACGGCCTGCTGGGACAGGGCGGCGACGCCGCCACGCAACTCCAGCGCACCCTGGCCGACGTGTCGAAGGCCGTCGGCGCCATCGGCCGGCTGGCCGACTACCTCGAGCGCCATCCCGAGGCGCTGCTCTCCGGAAAGGACTGACCGTGCGCACGATCCGATCGTCCCGCGTGTCGCTCGCCGCGCTCACGCTGCTCTGCGCGTCGCTCGCCGTCGGCTGCGCGAGCTCGCCCGACGCGCGCTTCTTCGCGCTCTCGTCGCTCGACCTGCCGCCGCCCGGCGCGCCCGCCGCCGACGCGCTCCAGGTGATCGTCGAGGAGGTCGAGGTGCCCGCGCTCGTCGATCGTCCCCAGCTCGTCTCGCAGCTCGACGCGCACGAGCTGTCCGTCGACGACTACGCGCGCTGGGGCGAGTCGCTCTCGGCGATGCTCACGCGCGTGCTCGTCGACGACCTCGCGCGCCTCTTCGGCAGCGCGCGCGTCGCCGCGCGCCACGGCTCGTCGACCGTGTCCGACAGCTCGCTCGTGCGCGTCGTGGTGTCGCGGCTCGACGCGCGTCCCGGACGGCAGGTGCTGCTCGAGGCGCGTGTCTCGGTCGTGACCTGGTGGGACACCAAGACGCCGCACCTGCTGCCCTTCTCGCTCGCCGTGCCGTGGAGCGACGCGCGTCCCGAAGGCATGGTCGCCGCCGTGCAGCAGGCCGTCGACGAGCTCGCGCGCCAGGTCGCCGCGCTCGTGCGCGAGGCCGAGGCCACGCGCGGCTGACGCGACACGCGCGCCGCTTCGGCGCGCCGCGACGCCACGCGCGCGCGCCGCGCCGAAGCGCAGCGACGCCACGCGACCTCACGATCGCGAGCGCCGCGGCGACGCCTTCACGCGAATCGCATCGGGGCCGCGCTGCTCACTCACGCTCGCGGCCGATGGTGGAGGAGGATGGCTCCTCCCCCGCGCGACAGCTCGACGACGACGCACGCAGGGCGCGCACCGGGCGCGACCCGCGCCGGGAGCTACGTGCCCGGGGCGCTGGCGATCTCGTTCGCGCTCGGCGCCTGGAGCCGCGGGATGTACGTGCTCGCGGCGGTGAGCGCGGCGTGCGTGCTGCTCGTGCTGACCGCCCCGTCGAGGTCCGACGAGCGATGACGCTCGCCCACGCGGGTGGCGCGGCGGGCCGTCCCTCGGGGGCGCGACGCCAGACCGTGCTCGATGCGTCGTGGACCGCCGTGTACCCGCTGCGTCCCTGCCGCACGCGCTGGCGTGCGCTGGGCGCGCTGGGCCTGGCCTGCGCGATCGTCGCGTTCGCGTGGGCGGTCTCTCGGTAGGGCCCGCCGGCGGCCCGGGGTTCCGACGCAGGACGCTTCACGAGCCGCTCACGTCCTTCACGCGCGACCTTCACCGTCCGCTCGCACGAGGGCGCGACGCGGCCCACGACATGGCGGAGAGCCGTCAGCGTGCATCGATCCCGCGCGCACACGTCGCCGACCGAGCCGACACGCAACCCACATCGGTTCATCACACGCCACGATCATCCTCGATGTCTCATCGGAGTGCGCTCGAAGCGCACGCCACCCCACTCCCCGCCCGACACGACGCCGTGAGGATGACCGCCGACGAGAACACCGCGGGCCGCAACGGCCACCCGCTGCCCGAGCGTGACGAGGCCGGGGACGGCGCGTCCGAGGCGCTGCGCGCGGCGCTCGAGGCGGCCCGCTTGGCCGGCGCCGCGGTGCGCGCCATCCGCGGACGTCCCGGCCTCGGCGCCTCGCTGCCGCTCGAGGAGGCTCGCCGCGTGGTCGAGACCGTGGTGCGCGAACACCTGCGCGCCGAGCGCGGCGACGAGGCCGACGACGACCCGCTGCTGGGAGGTCCCCTGCCGCGCTGGCGCATCGCGCCGCTCGAGGGCGCGCGCAGCCTGATCGCCGGCCTGCCCCACGTGGCCACCGTGATCGCGTTCGAACGCGACGGCCTCCCCGAGCTGGCCGTGATCCACGCCCCGCTCATGGGATCGGACCCGTCGGCCGCGGGCGCGCGCACACGCGAAGCCCGCCGCGAGCGGGATGCAGGTGCAGCCGGCGACCAGTCGAGGTCCGACGACGCGAGCCGACCGGACGCGCGCTCCGGCCGGCACGCCCGCGACGATCGCAGCCGCCGGACGCGCGGCGACGTCCACCCGACCGCCGACCTCGTCGACCGCCTCGACGACTTCGCGGGACGCACCTGGTACGCCCTGCGCGGGTCAGGCGCCTTCGTGCTCGACGGCACCCGCACCGACGTCCCGTCGCGCCGCCTGCCTCCCCAGGCCGCCCCGCCCGGCAGCGCGCGCCGCCCGCGCCGCGCGAACAGCTGGTGGGATCACGTCCTGCTGGCCGAGGGCCGCGCCGACCTGCAGCTCCCGTCGCCCGCCGGGCACCACGGCGCCGCCGCCCTCGCGCTGCGCCTGCTCGTCGAGGAGGCCCTCGGCCCGCAGGATCAGGATCCCGCGCACGGCTGAAGCGCCC
This sequence comes from Planctomycetota bacterium, assembly GCA_020638905.1. GTDB lineage: Bacteria > Planctomycetota > B15-G4 > B15-G4 > B15-G4 > JACKHP01. Next base: position 11,931 of record JACKHP010000042.1, read on the forward strand.
GGCGTGCCGGCGCCCCCCCGGCACGTGCCGCGACGGAACCGACGGACCGGCGCCGGCGCCGGCGCCGGCTCGTCCCGCACCGGATTTCGGTATCATCCCGCCCCGTCGCCGCGATCCGTCGGGCGGCCGAGGGTTGCCGATCGGCAGGATGATCGCGAGCCTGGCCGACCGCGAGGCGCGGCGTCCTGCGACGTTCTCACATTCCCCGGTGGTGTAATCGGCAACACACCAGATTTTGGTTCTGGCTTTCGAGGTTCGAGTCCTCGCCGGGGAACCACGCGGGACCAAGGAGCGAACTCGGGGAAGGGACGGCCCGGTGGCCAGCATCGCACAGGGACCCAGGATGGCGCCTCCGGGCGCGACAGGCGGGCCTGTGGGACCGGGAGCGCCATCCGGTGCCCTTCCCCCGCGAGCGGCTGAGCGGGAGCCAACGGGCTGTTCCCGCCTCTCGATCTCTCTGCAGCCCCGGCTCACGGCCCCCGTCCGAGACGCTCCTACTCCGGGGCCTCATCCGGGACGCCCTTCGTCCTGGGATCGTCCGGCTTCCTTCCGGCCGGCCAACCGGCCCTTGGAGGCTGCGCTCGGGGGCCTACTCAGCCACCGTCAAACCGGAAAGGGTTTCCCTACACCCCACAGCGGCTCGGACGCGGGCAGTATGAACGCGTGAAGTAGGACAGCGATCGACGAGCCCGCGGCCAAAGCACGATGTCACTTGTCAACATCAACGTGGTGGTCCCCTGGCAGATTCGAAAGCCCGCCGCTGTTCGCTATCTCCCTGAGGTCTACGTTGACGAGTTCTTCAAAGACGGCACCTTACGACTTCCGTCGTTTCGCGCCTTCCGCCAACACAAGGAGGAGCAGCGGCTCGACACGAATGAGGGCATGACGTATCTGGAGGCTCCTCCAGGCGATGGAACAGCAACACTCGTGGTTGCGCCGCTTCATCCGAGGCTCATCGCCTGGGTCTTAAGTACGTCCACCATCGAGAGCGCTACGCTAAGAGACACCTTCCAGGTGGACTCCGGATTCCGCATCACAAATGTGATGCAGTTCGCCGTGTACATTGCGCGCCACCTGCCAGGATGCACGCATGGCATTCAGGGCATATGCGACTACCGTGAGTTGCCGTCACTCATGGTGCATCACCGCGATACCTTCGACATGCCACACTTCGGCGAAACCGCCGAAGAACATCATTGGCGGATGGAACGACTGAGAGCGCCACATCAGTACAGCGCCCTGCTCGTGAAGCACCTGCAGTATGCCAGCCAATCCGAGTACCGTATTGTCTGGTTCTGCATGGGCAGCAATCCAGACAACCACATTACCATCCACTGCCCGGAAGCACGAGACTACTGCCAGAAGTTAGAGCCGCGCGCTAGCCCGACTTCACCTGTCAACTCTGACTCGACTTCATGAGCGCATCTGTGCATGGCGAATTCCTTCCGGCCAGTACTTCACACTCTGGTGGTACTCAGTCGAGTCAGCCTCTTCGTTGAACTCAAGCATTGCCCCGATCTTGGACTCCAGAACCTGGCGCACCTCAGTCGGGCTTGCGAAGAAGAACTCCCGCCGCGTGTTCGCAACGTTGACCCTGCGTTCGTCGAAGTGCTTGTGCAGCTCAGCCTCGAGCGTGACTGCGTCCTCCGAGAAGAACAGCCCGTGAACATCGAAATGGAAGGGCACAGATGCATCGCCAAGCTCGCGGACGCGATCCATTGGGGTTAGGCGACGCGTGAGCCCGATCTTGACAACGCTGCGCCCGAAGGCGCCTCGGTTAGAGATCACGTACACGTAGCCGGCCCTGATGTTCGCGGTCCGGTAGTCGTTCTGCGCAACGGCATCGTCAAGCTCGGCGAGCTTCTTCTCCAACTCGACATCCGTGGTCCCTTGCGCCCTCAGCGAGTCCAGTGCGTTCACGATATGAGCGCGTTCCTTGTCCAATCTCTCACGCTCGGCGGCAAGTTCGGCCTCAACCTTGCGCTCTTCGCGCAACCTTTCGCGTTCCTCACGGGCGGCCTCTCGCTCCTCCTGCTTCTTCATGAGGTAGTCTGCGGTGAGTTCTAGCTCTTCAATACGGAGTGCGTGAAACGCATCGCTGATCTGCATCTCCATCATCTTGCCGAGCTTCTTGATCGCTGAGCGTGAGGCCTCGATCCGGGCCTTCGCAGTCACGACATTCCCGACGCGGAGCGTCCGAAGGCAATTCTCGACCTCGGCGTTGTACGCCCGAAGCATCAGCTTGCCGAGGTCTGAGCACATCCGACGGCCTTTGGCGAGGGAGTTATCAAAGGTGAAGAGGTTGGACATCTCAATCGCCCCACCAGTCTTAACCAGACTGGCGATCCGCTCCCCAAGTTCTGAGAGCCGGCTCTTGTAGGCTGTCGCGTTCTCAAGCGGATGGTGGTACCGGTAGATGCCGACTTCTTGAAGGACCCTCTCGTCATCCAGAAGCACCGTCGGTGCGGATAAGCCTCGTGACTCGTCCGCGGCCTCTGTGCCTGCAGCGACTTCTTGGGGGTGCTCACGGTCGCCACGAGATACACCGTCCTCCTGGGGCTGCTGCGGGCTTGGACTACCCGCGGCTGCCCCATCGTCCCTTCCGTCAGGCAACCACAACACCCAACCCGAAGGAGGATCCGGCCACGACTGAGGAGGAACCCATCCTCTCGGAGGCACCCAACCCTCTGGGGGCTTCGGCCAGTTCGGCGGGGGGTTGAACCGGAGCCTGCGAGTCATGATCGACGCACCCCGCGACCATCTGCGGCAATCAGGCCAAAGGGGTCCTTCGACAGGGCGGCTCCAAGGTGCTCCAGAGTCGCGGCCGGAACGACCCTCGCTAGGTCGAGTTCGAGGAAGGGGCCACGCTCCGCGGCCACGGCGACAAACAAGATGAATGCCTTGTTGCCGGTCGCGGGATTGATTGTCTTCGCCCCGACCTCAAGAGAGATCGCCTTGATGATCCCTTGTCGATCAGCTTCGAAGACCTCATGGAGCGACCTCAGCGCGACTTGATGGACCGCCGAGGTATACCGATCTCGCTGCGCCTTCTGCGGAAGGGTCGTTGCGACGATCTCGTCCGCCGACTTCGAGTACTTGAACGACTTCTCCGTTGGGATCGTGTCCGGGCCCGGAATGCCAACACGCATGTGTAACTCAGCTGTCTCGGGGCTGAAGGAGAAGTCGGTGGAGACTTCGAACTGCGGCGGATACACCGAGTTTCCAAGGACAATCGACACATACTCCTGCACCGCGTCCACCGACCCGTAGCTTAGGTTGGTGATCAGGTCATCGAGTGCCTGATCTCGCTCCGCAGCTGCCGCCTCCCTGGCCTCGCATTCCTTGCGATACCGTTCCCGCTCTTTGGAGAGGTCGGTAAGCCGCTGACACTCGGCCGCCTCGCGGTCAGCAACGGCAGCGACTCGTGCATCCTCGGCGGACGCGCAGGCGGCTCGCCACTCGACCATGCGCTGCGCATGCTCAGCCTGCGCCTGTTGGACCTCCCGGGCATGGCGCTTTCGGGCCAGCAGCCCCTTGATGCCACTCGGCCGGACCGGTGGATCGTAGCGGGGCTCCTCTGGGTCAGGGATCGGCGCAGGAGCCTGGATCGGCTCCTCAAGGTCGGGTCGGTCAAAGGGTGGGTGTTGGGCTGAACAGCGCAACGCGTTGAGGTCGACGTAGTCGTCGACACTCAGCGTTGCAGCAAGGAGTCCATCGATCTCCGCGTAGGTCTCCGCGAGATCGAGGTTTCGACGCTCTGCCTCCATCTCCATCTCGAAGAGATGTGCCTCCTTGGCCTCCTTCGCCAAGCGCTTCTGCTCCGTGGCACTCGCACGCTCAAACGCCTTGAGCGCCCTTTGCTGGTCCCGTCGCGCGCGCTCGATGTCTCGAAGAAGCTTCTGGCGGTCCTTTTCAGCAGCCCGACTCGCCCTATCCCGTTCTCGTTCTCGCTTTGCCCGTTCCCTAGCTGCGATCTTGGCTTGCCTGTTCAGCTCCGCGAAAAACCCTTTGCGCGCCATCGGACAACACCCTCCTTCCGGTCATGGTGGCGACGCCGGCGAACGCACGACTGCCAACCGCCACGTCAAACTGCTTAGGGTACGCAACGAAGCCGCCACGGCAAGGCGCTCGGCACGGACCCTGTGTCGTCTAGCCCAGACTCACGCTCGACATCCACCAGCCATGCCCCGGCGGAAACGCTCAGTCTCGCATGCCGCCGGCCCTGCCCTGGGATTCACTTCCGATCCAGGGCCAGGGGGGCGGCTCGCCCTTGGCGAGCGCCCCCCTCTCTTCCCCTCTTTCAAGAGAGCCTCCTTTGGCCTGGGGCTGATGCTGGTGCACTGGCCGGGAGAACAGGTGTGCCGTGCAGGCACGTTGTTCACTCGGGGCTCTCCCGGGGTTGTCGAGGCCGTCAAGCAACCCCATGTTCCCTGGAAGCCCCGGGTGAAAAACCTGCCTGCACGGCACAGCTAGAGCAGCTGCCTCGGGCGACTTCCGATGCGCTCCGGATGGTGACGCCGCCAGGAGGCATCGTCCTGACGACGGGCTGTCCTCCAGGTCGGCGGCGAGTCCCTGGTATCGTGGTGGTCCGCTTGGCGACGCACAGCCACGGGGACGGAGGCGCGGGATGCACAGAGAGCGTGATGGGCTTGTTCTTGGTCCGACGGACCTAGCCAACCACCTGGCCTGTCGCCACCTCACCGAGCTGGACCGCGCTGTCGCAGAGGGACGGTTGGAGAAGCCGACGTGGCGAGATCCGTCCCTCGAAGTACTGCGCGAGCGCGGCCTGCGGCACGAACGTGCGTACGTCGAGTACCTGCGGGCAAGCGGGGCAAGAGTCGTCGACCTCTCCGCCAAGGAGCGCAGCACGGCGCTCGCGGCCACGACCCAAGCCTTGCGAGATGGCGTCGATGTGATCGTCCAGGCGAGCTTTCGGAGCGGTAGCTGGACAGGGACAGCAGACGTCCTGAAGCGCGTCGAGGAGCCAAGTGGCCTTGGCCATTGGTCCTACGAAGTGCTCGACACGAAGCTGGCTCAGGAGACTCGCGGCAGCACGGTACTTCAACTCTGCCAGTACGCCGACCTCCTCGGGGCGGTGCAGGGAAGGCCGCCCGAGAGCCTGGGCGTCGTCAAGCCGGGCAATGGCTTCCCCGTGGAACGATTCCGCTTCTCGGAGCATGCCGCCTACTATCGGCTCGTGCGCCGTCGGATCGAGGCGGCCCTGGAGCGAGGCGGCGACATCGATCGACACTATCCCGAGCCCGTAGAGCACTGCGAGGTCTGTCGTTGGTGGACCCGCTGCGACCGGCGCCGCCGGGACGACGACCACCTCTCGCTTGTGGCCGGCCTGGGCAGCCTCCACGCGGATGAACTGCGCCGCCAAGGCATCCACACACTGGAGGCGTTCGCATCCCGAAACGACCCGCTGCCCGCCGCTCCGGTTCGAGGTCAGCGCGAGACCTACGCGGCGCTCCACGAGCAGGCCGTCGTCCAGCTGCGAGGTCGACGGACCGGGCGACCGGTAGTTGAGCTCCTACCCGTCCATCCCGATCGTGGCCTGCTTCGGTTGCCCGAGCCTTCTGCCGGGGACGTCTTCCTGGACTTCGAAGGGGACCCCTTCGTGGACGGTGGCGGGCTGGAGTACCTCCTCGGCTACGCCTTCCGAAGAGTCGATGGCGCGCTCGACTACCGAGCCCTCTGGGCACTCGACCGAGCCGCCGAGCGGGTCGCCCTGGAGACATTCGTCGACGTCCTTCTGGCCCGACTGGACGCACACCCGGATCTGCACGTCTACCATTTTGCACCTTACGAGCCGGCAGCTCTCAAGCGCCTCGCCAGCCGACACGCGACACGTGAAGCCGAGTTGGACCGCTTGCTCCGCGGCAGTCGCTTCGTCGACCTGCACGGCGTGCTTCGCCAGGGCCTGCGGGCCAGCGTGGAGAGCTACTCGCTCAAACCACTTGAGATCTTCTTCGGATACCGGCGCGAGGTCGACCTTCGCGAGGAGGCCGCGCCAGCCTTGCGGCGGGTGGCGGCGGCGCTCGAACTAGGCGTCCTCGATGCAGTCGACGACGACGACCGCCACCTGGTGCAGGGCTACAACCGCGACGACTGCCTCTCCCTGGTGGACCTCCAGGCTTGGCTCGAAGAGCAGCGCGCCGTGCTGGCGGAGCGGCACGGGCCGCTGACTCGCCCACCTCTCGGTGAGGTCGCTGCATCTGAGGCGCAGGAGGAGCGCACAGCAGGGGTGGCCGCAGTCTACGAGCGGCTGGTGGCTGACATCCCCTCGGAGCCGATGCAGCGCGACGCAACTCAGCGCGCGCGCTGGCTACTGGCGCACCTGCTGGACTACTTCCATCGAGAGTGGCGTGTGGCCTGGTGGGAGTACTTCGCACGCCGCGACGCCGATGCCGAGGAGCGCCAAGCTGACCGCAAGTGCCTCGTTGGCCTGCGATTCGTCGAGGAGCTTCCACAGGAGGGCAGGCGTCGTGTCCCCGCGCATCGCTATCGATTCCCCCCTCAGGAAGCGTCCTTCGCTCCAGGTGATGTACTGCGGGATCTGGACGCACCGGCAGACGCCGACCGGAAGGTGGGTACAGTCGAAGCCTTCGATCCTCGGGCCGGGACAATCGACGTCCGCAAGACGAAGGACACGGCGGATGTTCACCCGAACGCCGTGCACATCGTCGAGGACGTCCCCATTGAGCCAGTGGCAGGAGCCCTGTTGGCCTTTGGGCGCAGCGTGGCCGACCTCCGCTTGGCTGCGGGAGGCGATCCCTTCACGGCGGCGCGGAGACTGCTGCTGCGCATCCCGCCCTGCGGTGCGACACCAGACGGCGGTTGCCTGGCCCTTCCTGAGGAGGCACCACTCGATGCTGCGCCTCGTCTGGCCGCAGCATTGGACGGTGACGTGTTGGCGATCCAAGGGCCCCCAGGTGCCGGCAAGACCTATGTCGGCGCACGCGTGATCGTGGCCCTCGCTCGGGCTGGACGAGCGGTGGGCGTGACGGCCACGTCCCACAAGGTCATCCGGCACTTGCTCAAGGAGGTCGTCAAGCATGCGCGGGCGCAGGGCATGACGCTACGGGTCGTGCACAAGCCAAGCTCTCGCGGGCCCTCACCTGACCCCGTCGATGGGGTGGAGGACGTGAAGGACTCCACTGCCTTCGAGGCGGCAGTCGGCCAAGGAGTCGTGGCTGGCGCGGTGGCTTGGACCTGGGCCCGCGGGAGTCTCGAGCAGCGCCTCGATC
>JACKHP010000043.1 GCA_020638905.1 Planctomycetota bacterium
GCCGAGCGACCTCGTGCAGGTCTCGCTCGACCGTGCGCATCCGTCGGCGCACGCGGTGCTCGTGGTGCCCGACGCGGCGGCCATCTCGGGACGCATCGTCGACGGGTCCGGAGCGCCGATCGAGGGCGCCGAGGTGGCGGCGCGTCCGGCGTCGCTCCTCGTCGACGACTCGTCCGCGCCGAACGTCTGGTCGCGCCTCGGGCAGGCGTCCGACACGTCCAACGCCGACGGACGCTTCAGGCTCGCGCCGCTCGTGCCGGGCGCGCGCTACCTCGTCTTCGCGCGTCCCGATCCCGACCGGGCCGAACGCAAGCTCGTGGAACGCGACGTCCCCGCCGGCACCGACGACCTGCTCTTCGTCGCGAGCGAGGACGCGCTGCGCCGCGCGGCGCTCACCGTCGTCGTGCGCGCCGCCGACGGTCGTCCGTTGCAGCACGTCGACGTCCAGTTGCTGATCCGGCTCGACGACGAGGTCGTCGACACCGAGCACCCGCCGGTGGCGCTCGAAGACGGACGGCTGCGCCTCGACGGTCTCGCGCCGGGCTACGAGTACACGCTCTCGGTGCGGGCGTACGGACTGGGCAGCGCCGTGCTGCCGTGGTTCACCGCGGTGCCCGACGGCGTCGCGCGCGATCTCGTCCTGCCGCTCGAGGGACGGCTCGAGGCGACCCTGCGGCGCGCCGCGGGATCGGCCGAAGGCGCGCGCCTGTCCGCCACGCGCCGCGCGGGCGACTTCGCGGCGGGCCCGGCGTCGGGCGTGGCCGACGCGCTGGGCCGGATCACGTGCGAAGACCTCGATCCGGGCACCTGGGACGTGCGCGCGGCACTCGGCCGGGACGAGGCGCATGCCGTGCTCGAGATCCTCCCCGGCGAGACGGCCTTCCTGACCCTCGATCTCGCGGGGCCGTGAGACCGCCCTGCGTCGCGCACCGCGCGCGGTGTGCGCTCCCGGACGGCCACCCCTCGTGCCGGCCTTCGTCCCCGGGAGGTCGCCATGTCGAGGATCACGCTCTTCGTCGCCTGCACGCTGTTCGCCGCCGCCGCGGCCGCCTTCGGGCCGGCCCTGCCGTGGCGCTCGTTCGCCGACGACCCGTCGTCCGTGCCGCTGGCCGAGGACGACGTCGCCGCGTCCGACCCCGGACCGGGCCTGCTGCGCGACGGGGACGGCCTGCGCCTGTTCGCCCGCGGGACGTGCGCGGCGCAGCCGAACCGCGCGCTGCAGCGCGACATCGCGTCTCAGCGCGCGCGGGTGGCGTTGGCGCGCGACCTCGACGTCCTCGCACGGCGCCTCGCCGACGACTGCCTCGACGCGCCGGACGCCCCGACCGCCGACGCCCCGCGGGTCCTCGCGACGGCACTCGTCGACGCGCGCGTCTCGTCCACCCGGCGACGCGCGGACGGCGGGCTCGTGGCCACCGTGTCCGTCCCGGCGCAGGCGCTCTTCGACGCGTGCGCCGCCGAGTTCGTCGCGCACGGACTGCGTGGAGCCGAGGCGTCGCTCGCGCGGGAGCGTCTGCTGGCGCGCCGCACCACGTGGCTCGCCGACCCCGCGGCGTTCGCCCTCTGGCTCGCGGACACGCCCTGAGAGAACGCCGCGCCACGGCGCCCGACGTCCCAGCCGACGCGCGCCTCCGCTGACATCGACCGGCCACGCGCACCCCACCGGGTGACGCGGCCCGGATGCTATCCTGGGCCGCTTTCCGCGCCGCCCGGATGCCAGCGACCTTGAACCGCGAGAGCCTGCTCGACGACGTCCGTGACCTGGCGTCGCGGGTCACCAATCCGATGCAGTACCTGGGTGGCGAGCTGAACACGATCCGCAAGGATCCCTCGGCCGACCTGGTGCGCCTGGCGCTCTGCTACCCCGATGCCTACGAGGTGGGCAGCAGCCACAACGGGTCGCAGGTGCTGTACACCGTGGTGAACGGGCAGCCCGACCTGGCCTGCGAGCGGGTCATGGCGCCCTGGCCCGACATGGCGGCGCTCATGCGCGCGCGGGGGCTGCCGCTGTTCACGCTCGACAACCACCTGCCGGTGCGCGCCTGCGACGTGTTCGGCTTCACGCTGCAGACCGAGCTCACCTACAGCAACGTGCTCGAGTGCCTCGACCTGGCCGGCATGGAGGTCTACGCGCGCGACCGACGCGACGACGACCCGATCGTGATCGCGGGAGGACACGGCAGCCACTCGCCCGAAGTGCTGGCCGAGTTCGTCGACGTGTTCCTGCCCGGCGACGGCGAGGAGACGCTGCCCGAGTTCCTGCGCTTCGTGGGCGCCGAGCGACGCAAGGGGACGCCGCGCGCCGAGCTGCTGCACGCGATCGCCGCGCGCTTCGCCTGGGCCTACGTGCCGTCGATGTACGAGGCGCGCTTCGAGGGCACGAACGGACCCTTCCGCGGGCTGGTGCCGCGCTTCGGCGACGTGCCCGCGCGCGTGCAGGGCGCGGCGGTGTTCGACTTCTCGTCGGTGCCGATGGCGACCCGTCCGATCGTGCCGTTCGCGCGCACGGTGCACGAGACGGTCTCGATCGAGATCATGCGCGGCTGCACGCGCGGCTGCCGCTTCTGCCAGGCGGGGATGATCACGCGTCCGATGCGCTACCGCACGGTCGAGATGCTCGTCGAGGCCGCCGAGCAGGCCGTCGCCGCCACGGGCTACGACGAGATCACGCTCACCTCGCTCTCGTCCGGCGACTACCCGTGGATCGAGGACCTGCTCTCGGCCATGAACGCGCGCTTCGCCGAGCGCAAGGTCTCGGTCTCGCTGCCCAGCCTGCGCGTCACCGGCGAGCTCGCGCGGCTCCCCGGGCTGACGAACAACGTGCGCAAGTCGAGCCTCACGTTCGCGCCCGAGGTGGCCACCGACCGCCTGCGCAAGATCATCAACAAGGACATCAAGAACGCCGACGTGCTCGCCTCGGCCGAGGCCGCGTACCGCGAGGGCTGGTCGACGATCAAGCTCTACTACATGATCGGCATCCCGGGCGAGCGCGAGGAAGATCTGCGCGCCATCGTCGAGTTCGCCGACGAGCTCTCGAAGCTGCGCCAGAAGGTGACCGGCAAGGGCAAGGCGCAGGTCAACGTGACCGTCTCGATCTTCGTCCCCAAGGCCTTCGTGCCCTTCCAGTGGGACGGCATGATGGCGCGCGACGTGATGCGCGAGAAGCAGTCGTGGATGCGTCGCCTGAACCGCAACAAGAACGTGAAGCTCAAGTTCCACGACGCCGACCAGAGCTTCCTCGAGGGAGTGCTGTCGCGCGGCGACCGTCGCCTGGCCCCCGCGCTCGTCTCCGCCTGGAAGGCCGGCGCGCGCTTCTGCGCCTGGCGCGAGCACTTCGACCTCGAGCGCTGGCTCGCGGCCTTCGCCGAGCACGGCATCGATCCCGAGGCGTTCGCGCTGCGCGAACGCACCCGCGACGAAGCCCTGCCCTGGGACCACCTCGACATCGGCCCCGCGCGCGACTGGCTGTGGAGCGAGCGCGAGCGCGCGCGCCAGCTCATCCAGACCGACTACTGCGTGGGCAAGGTCTGCCACGTGTGCGGCGTGCCGCCCTCGCTGTGTTTCGCGATCAAGCGCGACATGGGCCTGCTCGGCGCGAAGCGGCGTCCGATCCTGTCCATCGACGACGACGGGACGACCCGCGGCGTGGCCGGCGTCGACGGATCCGCCGAGCGCAAGCTCACGGTGCGCGCCTCGGCTCCGGTGCGCGTCCCCCGTACGACGCGGGCGCTGGCCGGCACCGTGCCCGCGACGGCGACGGCGGACGACCCCGACGCTCGGCTCCCACGCGGCGGCGACGACGCGTGACGTCCGGAGACGGGACGGGGTCCTGCCGAGGCAGGTCCGGCGATCCGCGCGCCCGGCGCTGGGTGCTGGCCCGCGTGCTCGCGCTCTCGACGCTCGCACTGCCCGCGACGGCGGGCGACGCGACACCGGCTCCGGCCGGCGCCCGCGCGGCGGCGGGAGGCCCGACGTCCACGGCCGACGCGACGCTGCTCGGCTTCCGTCCCGAGCGGGTCGCGGCGCAGCGCGCGCTCGAGCAGCGCGCGCTCGCGCTCACCGACGGACAGCGCATGTTCGGCGAGCTGCTCGAGCTGACCGACAGGCCTCGCCTGGCCGGCACCCACGCCGAGCGCGAGGAGTTCTTCCGCCTGGCGCACGAGCTGCAGGAGCAGGGCCTGCGCATCGATCCGTCGGCCTACCAGGTCTGGCTGCCGCTGCCGCTCGAGGCGCGCATCGAGCGCACCGCGCCGTCGTCCGCCGGGCCGTTCCCCGGCCCCGAGGGAGACGGGCCGACGCCCGAGGACGTGGTCATGCCGTGCAGCGGCTACGCCGCCGACGGCGACGTCGAGGCCCCCCTCGTGTACGCGAACCGGGGGCTGCCCGACGACTACGCGCTGCTCGAGGCGCTCGGTGTCCCCGTCGAGGGACGCATCGTGCTCGCGCGCTACGGCGGCAGCTACCGCGGTGTGAAGGTGCGCGAGGCCGAGCGGCGCGGCGCGGCCGGCGTGGTCCTGTTCAGCGACCCGGCCGACGACGGCTTCGCCAAGGGTCCGGTGCACCCCGACGGACCGTGGCGGCCCGCGGGCGCGGTGCAGCGCGGCTCGGTCGTCTACGGCTTCCTGTATCCCGGCGACCCGCTCACGCCGGGGACGCCCGCGCTGCGCGACGCCGAACGCATCGACCCGTCCGACAGCCCGATCCTGCCGCGCATCCCGTGCCTGCCGCTGGCCTGGCGCGACGCCGCGCCGCTCCTGTCCGCCCTCGGCGGACCGGCCGCGCCGCCCGCGTGGCAGGGTGCCATCCCCGACCTCGTGTACCGCATCGGACGCGGCGACGACTCCGCCCGCGCGCACCTCGTGACGCGCTCGGCCGCGCGCACGCGCGAGATCGCGAACGTGATCGCGGTCCTGCCGGGCAGGCGCTTCCCCGAGCAGCGCGTGCTGCTCGGCGCGCACCGTGACAGCTGGGTCTACGGCGCGGCCGACAACGGCGGCGGCACCGCGACGATCGTCGAGCTCGGACACGTGCTCGGCGCGCTGGCGTCCGAGGGCTGGCGTCCCGACCGCACCCTCGTGCTCGGACTGTGGGACGCCGAGGAGTGGAACCTGATCGGCTCGACCGAGTACGTCGAGGAGCATGTCGACGCGCTGCGAGCCGGCGCGGTGGCGTACGTGAACATCGACTCGCCGGTGACCGGCGACGACTTCGGTGCGTCGTGCAGTCCCTCGCTGCGCGAGCTCGTGCTCGAGGTGGCGCGCGACCTGCCGGCGCTCTCGGGCGACGGCTCGCTGCTCGACGACTGGACGGCGCGCAACGGCGGTCCGCCCGTGCCCGGCGGCCTGGGCAGCGGCTCCGACTTCGGACCGTTCCTGCAGTACGCGGGCGTGGCCTGCGCCGACTTCGGCTTCGGCGGCGCGCTCGGTCCCTACCACGCCCTGCAGGACGACATGGCGTACGTGCACACCGTCGACCCCGACATGTCGCGCCACGCGCGCTCGGCGCAGGTCGCGCTGCTGCTCGCGCTGCGCCTGGCCCAGGCCGACCTGCCGCCGCTGACGCAGTCGTCCACCGCCGGCTTCGTGCGCGACGCGCTCACGGCGCTCGGAGCCGCACACCCGGGTCGCGTGCCCGACGAGTTCGCGGCGGCCGTCGACGCCCTCGTTTCCGCGGCCGCGCGCGCCGACGCCGCGATGGCGGCGCTGCTGGCGTCCGACGCGACGCCGTCCGACGAGACCCTTCACACCCTCGGGCTGCGGCTCGCCGGCGCCGAGCGGCGCGGACTCGACGACGCCGGCCTCCCCGGTCGTCCCTGGTTCAGGCACCTGCTCGTCTCGACCTCGCCGGTCGACGGCTACGGCACGCTCGCGCTGCCCGGGCTGGCCCTGGCCCTCGACGGCGTCGACGGCGATCCGAAGACCGAGGGCCTGAGGCTCTACGCGCGCCTGCTCGAGATGGCCGCGGCCTGCTCCGACGACGCCCGTGCCGCGACGGCCGCGACCGACGGCGACGACGCCCGATGAAGCACCCGTTCGCGCGCGCGCTGCGCTACTTCCCGGCGGTCCGCCGCGAGTGGGTCAAGGGCGTGCTGTGCATCATCCCGGCCAACGGCCTCGACTTCGTCGCGCTGCTCATGACCGCGCACATCGTCAAGCAGATGGAGGACGGTTCGGCCACGTTCGGCGGCGTCCTCGGGCAGGCGCTGCTCATCATGCTGCTCGTGCTCGTCAAGGGCGTGGGCAAGTACGGCATGCGCTGGTACATCACGGGCGCCTCGCGCGACTTCGAACGCATCTTCCGGCAGGACCTCTTCGCGCACCTGCTGCGCCTCACGCCGCACGACCTGTCCGAGTTCCGCACGGGCGACGTCATGTCGCGCTCGGTGTCCGACATCGAGTCGGTGCGCATGCTGCTGGGGCCGGCGGTCATGTACAACCTGCAGGCGGTCGTGGTCGTCCCCACCGCGATCGTGCTCATGGCGCGCATCGACGTGCCGCTCATGTTCGCCATGCTCGTGCCGTTCGTGGCGCTCGCGTCGATCATCAAGGTCTCCGCGCGTCCCACCCAGCACTGGAGCCAGGTCACGCAGGAGAAGCTGGCCGACCTCTCGACCGTGGCCCAGGAGAGCTTCTCGGGCATCCGGGTCGTGAAAGCCTTCGCCACCGAGGCGCTCTCGGGCGGCGTGTTCGGCTCCATGGGACGCTCGCTGCTGGCCGGCAACCTCAAGCTGGCCACGATCCGCGGCGTGACCTCGGCCGGCATCACGACCGCGCAGCAGGCCGGCGTGCTGCTCATCCTGCTCATGGGCGGCTGGCACGTCGTCACGGGCCGCATGGACGTGGCCGACCTGTTCACGTACCTCATGCTGCTCAACCTCGCGCTCTGGCCGCTGATCGCCATCGGCTGGATGCTCGGCATGTACCACCGCGCGGTGACCGGCGCGCAGCGGCTCGAGGCGCTCTTCCAGCTCGAGCCGTCGGTGCGCGAGGCGCCGGACGCCGTGACGCCCGCTACGACGCGCGGCGAGATCGAGGTGCGTTCGCTCTCGTTCGCCTACGGCGGGATGCCCGTCCTGCGCGACGTCTCGTTCGTGGTGCCGGCGGGCACCACGCTCGGCATCACGGGACGCACGGGCTGCGGCAAGACGACCCTCGTGCAGCTCCTCGCGCGGCTCGTCGAGCCCCCTCCGGGCACGGTCTTCCTCGACGGGCACGACGTGCGCGAGCTCTCGTTCGCCTTCCTGCGCCGGACGCTCGGCGTGGTCCCCCAGGACACGTTCCTGTTCAGCGAGACGATCCGCCAGAACCTGGCCTTCGCCGGTGAGCACGTCGACGACGCCTCGCTGCAGGCGGCCGCGCGCGTGGCCCAGGTGCACGACGACATCCTCGGCTTCAGCGAAGGCTACGAGCAGATGCTCGGCGAGCGCGGCGTGACTCTCTCGGGTGGACAGCGCCAGCGCACCGCGATCGCGCGCACCCTGGCCGCCGCCCCGCCGGTGCTCGTGCTGGACGACTGCCTCTCGGCCGTCGACGCGGTCACCGAGCGAGCCATCCTGCAGGGCCTGCGCGAGAGGCTGCAGGGACGCACGGCGATCGTCGTCAGCCACCGCGTGGCCGCGCTCGCCCTGGCCGACCGTGTGCTCGTCCTCGACGAGGGACGCATCGTCGAGCAGGGCACCCACGAAGAGCTCGTGGCCGCCGGCGGTCTGTACGCCGAACTCGACGAACGCCAGCGCATCGAGGCGGAGATCGAGGCCCTGTGAGCGACGCCGACCGCTACACCGAGAACCGCGTCGGCGGCGCCCAGGACCGCCTCCTGCTGAAGCGCATGCTGGCCTTCGCGCGTCCGCACGCCAAGGCCCTCGCGGCCACGATCGTGCTGCTCGTGTCCGGGCTCCTGCTGCGACTCGCCGGCCCCTGGATCGTGCGCGCCGTGATCGACGGTCCGGTCGCCGAAGCCCGCCGCACGCGCGGTACGCCGCAGTTCGACCAGGACGCCCTGCTCGCCGAGGTGACCCGCTGGGGCGTGGTCTTCCTCGCGGTCACGCTGGCCTTCGCGCTCAGCCTCGTCGCGCGCGAGTGGCTGATGAACCGCACCGGCCAGCGCATCGTGCTCGCCATCCGCAACACGCTCTTCCACCACACGCTGCGCCTGCCGGTCTCGTGGTTCGACAAGCACCACGTGGGCTGGACGGTGACGCGCACCACGAGCGACGTCGACGCGCTCAGCGAGCTGTTCACCACCGGCGTGGCCACGATCGCCTACGACATCATGACCATCGTCGTGGTGATCGTGGTGCTCATGACGGTCAGTCCGTCGCTGGCGCTCGTCACGCTGCTCATCCTGCCGGCGATGGTCTTCGTCTCGTTCCGCTTCCGGCTCAACGCGCGCATGGCGTACCGCGCCACGCGCCACTCGCTGAGCCAGCTCAACGGCTTCCTGCAGGAGCGCCTGACAGGGCTCGACGTGGTGCACCTGTTCCGACGCGAGCGCGCCTCCGAGGAGCGCTTCGCCGAGCTGAACCGGCAGTACTACGACGACAACATGGTCACGGTGAAGCACTTCTCGCTGTTCTTCCCCGTGGTCGACTCGCTGAGCTGGGCCGTGCGCGTCGGCACCATCGTCTGGGGCAGCTGGCTGGTGCTGGGCGGTTCGCTCAGCCTGGGCGACTTCGTGATGTTCTGGATGCTGCTCGACTACGTCTTCGAGCCGATCCGCGAGCTGGCCGAACGCTACAACGTGCTGCAGTCGGCGATGGCTGCGGGCGAGCGCATCTTCGGCATCCTCGACGCGGCCGGCGAGCGCGGCGCGCTGTCGCTCGAGGACGAGATCGCGGCCGCCGACGAGGTCGCGCGGCGCGCAGCCGACGACACGGGCGGCACGCCCTCGCTCGTCCCCGCGGCGGTGGTCGCGCACGCGACACCGCGTCCCCCGCGCGGGACGTCGTCCCGCGACGAGCCGGCGGTCGTCTTCGAGCACGTCTCGTTCGGCTACGTCCCGGGCGAGGACGTGCTGCATGACGTCTCGTTCGAGATCAGGCCCGGGCAGCGCGTGGCCGTGGTGGGACACACCGGCGCCGGCAAGACCACGCTCGTCGGCCTGCTGTGCCGCTTCTACGAGTGCGACCGCGGCAGGATCTCCGTCGGCGGACGCGACGTGCGCGAACTCGAGCACGACGACCTGCGGCGCCGCATCGCCATCGTGCAGCAGGACGTCTTCCTGTTCAGCGACACGATCGACGCGAACATCCGCCTGGGCGATCCGTCGTTGCCGCGCGAGCGCGTGGCGGCCATGGCCGGCGCGGTGAACGCCGACCGCTTCATCGAACGCCTGCCCGAGGGCTACGCCACGCGCCTGCTCGAACGCGGCAGCAACCTCTCGTCGGGACAGCGCCAGCTCCTCGCCTTCGCCCGCGCGCTGGCCGCCGATCCCGAGATCCTCGTGCTCGACGAGGCCACCTCGTCCGTCGACAGCGAGACCGAAGCCTGGATCGAGGACGCCACCGCCACGCTCATGCGCGGCCGCACCAGCCTCGTCATCGCGCACCGCCTCTCGACGATCGTCGGCGCCGACCTGATCCTCGTCATGCACAAGGGCCGGCTGCACGAGCAGGGGACGCACGACGAGCTGCTCGCGCAGCGCGGCCTGTACCACAAGCTCTACCACCTGCACCTGGCCGGCGCGCACTGAGCGCGCGTGCACGGCGCGGCGCTCAGGTGAACGGGTCGACGCGCGGCATGGCGCGTCCGCAGTAGAGGCAACTCGTGCGCTTGGCGCCGTTCTTGCGCCCGCACTCGGGGCAGGCCCGCGGGCCGGAGTTCAGCCGTCCGTCGAGGCTGCCGTCGCGCAGATCGAGGTGCATGATGCGCTTGAGCAGCTCGTCGTCGTCGAACGCGCCGGACTCCTTGAGCAGCTCCCACAGCGCGGCGCAGGCCAGGGTCAGCCGTTCGACGCTCTGCTCGAGCTGCTCGACCGCGCGCTGGGCGCTCGCCGCGTCGCGCCAGGCCTCGTTCACGAGGCGCCGCGACTGCGCGATCTGCAACCACTGGAAGACGTCGGTCAGCATGTGGGCTCCTCCCGCGATTCCATCGGACGCGTCCATGCTACCGCCGGACAGCTCCCGCACGCCCCACGCCACGCCGTCGCCGGACCCGCGACCCCGCGCCTGCGCCGCCGCTCGCCCACGCCCGCGGGCCGCGAGCGGCGTGTACCATCGCGCCACCGTCCGTCCCCCGAGGAGTCGCCCCCGTGCGCACCAGGGATCTGCTGCCCGGACTGCTCGTCGCGGCCACCGGCGTGGGTGCCGGCGACCTCGTGACCGCCAGCCTGGCCGGATCGGAACTCGGCACGTCGCTGCTGTGGGCCGCGCTGCTCGGCGGCGCGCTCAAGTTCGCGCTCAACGAGGGCCTCGCGCGCTGGCAGCTCGCGAGCGGACGCACCCTGCTCGCCGGCTGGACGGAGCACCTCGGCGCGCCGGTTCGCCTGGCCTTCCTCGCGTACCTCGTGCTCTGGTCGTTCGTGGTCGGCGGCGCGCTCGTGAGCGCGTGCGGCGTGGCGGGCCAGGCGCTGTTGCCGTTCGACGACGCGCACCTGGGACGCATCGCGTGGGGCGTCGCGCACGCGCTGGTCGGCCTGGCGCTCGTGCGCCGCGGCGGACTCCGAAGCTTCGAGCGCGTCATGGCCGCGTGCATCGCGCTCATGACGTTGACCGTCTTCGCCACGGCGCTCGCCACGCGCCCCGACCCGGGCGAACTCGTCGCGGGACTCGTCCCCCACGTGCCCGCGGGCGGCGCGGGCTGGACGCTGGGCGTGCTGGGCGGCGTGGGCGGCACCGTGACCCTGCTCGGCTATGGCTACTGGATCGCCGAGCACGGCCGCGACGACCTACTGGCGTTGCGCACCTGCCGCGTCGACCTGGCCGTGGGCTACGCGCTCACCGCGCTCTTCGGCGCGGCCATGATCGTGATCGGCGCGCGCCTGCACCTCGGCGGCTCGGGCGCCGGCGTCGCGCTGGCGCTGGCCGACGAGCTCTCAGCCGTGCTGGGTGCCCCCGGGCGCTGGATCTTCCTGCTCGGCTTCTGGAGCGCCGTGGCGTCGAGCCTGCTGGGCGTGTTGCAGGTCGTCCCGTACCTGTTCGCCGACACGCTGCGCGGCGCGGGCGCACCCAGATCGCGCCGCATCGACGCGTCGGGCGACGCCCTGGCCAGGGAGCCTTGCGCGCGCGATCTCTCGCGCACGCGCGTGTACCGCGTGTCCCAGGTGCTGCTGGCCCTCGCTCCCCTGCCGCTGCTGCTGGGCACGGTGCGTCAGGTCGCGCTGGTCTACGCCGTGGCCGGCGCGCTGTTCATGCCGTTCCTGGCCGGGACGCTGCTCGTCATGACGAACCGCCCGGCCTGGATCGGCGAGCGCGGCCGTTCGGGTCGGCTCGCGAACGGCGCCCTGCTGCTCACCCTTCTGCTCTTCCTGTGGCAGGCTGCCGCCGAGCTGCTCGCGCGCCTGGGCTGACGGTGCCCGGCCGAGGCGTCCTCAACTCGCCCCGCGCGGCTGCCGATGAGCCGACGAGGAACCCGTGATCCGATGTCGCGGGCACAGGGGTCCGCGGTCGGCCCACGCTCTGCGCCGCCACGCACGAGGCCCCGCCGGAGGACCGCACCATGACCGACCACGATCAAGACCACGAAGCCCTCATGCGGCGCCGCAATCGCGAGGGCATGGAGTCCCTCTCGCCGCGGGAACGCCATGCCCTGTTCACCTGTCCCGAGTGCAGCGTGCGCCTCGAGCGCCTGCAGCAGTCGATCGGCGAGCTGATGGATTTCGCGGACATGCACCGCACCGGCGACCTCGAGCTGATCGAGGACGCCCCGCCGCCGCCGCCGCCGCGCGAGGCGCGTCCCCCGGCCTGGATGAACCAGAGCGAGGGGCGCCGGCCGCGCGACTGGAGCGTGGTCATCGCGGTCATGCTGGTGGCCATCGTGCTGGCCGCCGCCGCCATCGTGATCTGAGCGCCGGAGGCCGGCCTCAGCGCAGCAGGGTCGCCAGCGGCCCGTCGCGGAACGCGAGCAGGTACGGCAGCGCCCGCGCGAGCCGCGCCCCGTGCCAGCTGCAGTGCTCGCCGTCGATCGGCAGGGCGCGCGCCGCGAGCGGTCCGAGCGCCGAGGCATCGTCGCTCGTGAACGCGTACGGTTCGGACGACAGCAGCACGACGTCGGGATCGGCGGCTACGAGCTCGTCGAGCCTGAAGCGCGGGTAGCGCTCGGCCTCCCGCGCCGGCGCCACGTTGCGTCCCCCGGCCTCGGCCAGCAACGCCGCGATGTACGTGTCGTCCCCGGCCGCCATCCACGGGTCCTTCCAGATCAGGTAGGCGTACGTGAAGGGACGCCCCGTCGCGCACTCGCGCAGCGCGTCGCGCGCGCTCGCGATCGCGTCGCACAGCGCGGCGCCCGCGGCGCGCGCGTCCAGCAGCTCGGACATGGCACGCAGGTCGTCCAACGCCCCGTCGACGCCGCGCGGGAACGCCACCCACAGCGGGGCCAGGGCGCGCAGCGCGGGCCACAGCGCCGGCCGGTTCTCCTCCTCGTTGGCGAGCACGAGGTCGGGACGCAGCGCGGCGATGCGCGCGAGGTCGGGTGCCTTCGTGCCGCCCACGTCCGGCAGCGCGTCGACCTGCGGCCGCGGGTGGATGCAGTAGCGCGTACGCCCCACGACGCGCTCGCCGCGGCCGAGGACGAAGCACGTCTCGGTGGTCGAGGGCACGAGCGAGACGATGCGCGTGGGCGGCCCGTCGAGCTGCAGGTGGCGTCCTGTGCCGTCGACCAGGTCGAGGACGCCCACCTCAGCGCTCGCGCAGGATGGCGTCGAGCTGCTCGGCCGACAGGTAGCCGAGGGCCGCGAGGTTGTTCAGCGTCTCGACGTCCATGCCCGAGTAGTCGGTGCTCCCGCCGTCACGCGGGTGCACGCTCTCGGCCAGCTCGTGGAACCTGCGCAGCTGCCCGCGCAAGCGTTCGGTCACGTCGACGTGTCCGGCACGCACGTCGCGCTCCTGCGTGGGCGACTGCGACAGGTCGAACAGCGCGGGACGCTCGCGCGCGAAGTCGTGCCCGTCCTCTCCGAAGCGCACCTGCAGTTCCCAGCCGGGCTCGCGCCAGGCCGAGATGCGATCGTGCAGGTTGTCGAGCTCCATGACGACGAAGTCGCGCGCGGGCGGCAGCTCGCGTCGCGGCCCGAGCGGCGGCCGGACGGCCATGCGCCGGTCGGGTTCCATGCCCAGCGTGCGCAGCACGAGCGGCGCGACGTCGACCAGGCTCACCAGCCCGTCCTCGACGGAGGCCACCCGCGCCGCGGCCGGACCCGGCGCGCGCACGAACAGCGGGATGCGCGTGGCGCCCTCGAAGAGCGTCTCGCCGTGGCCGAAGAAATCGTGCTCGCCGAACTCCTCGCCGTGGTCGGACGTCACGACGACGAGGGTGTCCTCGCCGTGCCCGGACGCGTCGAGCGCGTCGAGCACGCGTCCCACGAAGGCATCGGCCATGCCGATCGTGGCGTCGTAGTACGGCATGTACTCGTCGTAGACCTGGTCGCGCAGGTCGAGCTCGCCCGCGTTGAAGCGCTCGCGCCGCTTGTGGTCGAACGGACGCTCCGGAACCGGCCCGTCGGAGAGCAGGCCGGCGCGCGCCAGCGCCGCGCGGTCGGGCGCGTAGTTGTGCGCGATGTACGTGTGCAGGAACAGGAAGAACGGCCCGTCGTCGGCGTGCTCGGAGATCCAGTCGACGACGTGCGCGGTGTCGTAGCGCTCGAGCAGCGGCATGCGCGTCGGGTCGTGCTCCTTGTCGAGCAGCATGCGCCCGCGCAGGCTGTCGTAGGCCCAGACCGGGTCGTTCACGCTGTAGCGGTCGAAGCCGTACGCGAATCCGTAGGCCGGGTCGACGTATCCCCCGCCGGTGAAGGCGGTCGTGGAGAAGCCCGCGTCGGCCAGGATGCGGGCCAGGAAGGGCGAGCGCTCGGGCGAGAGCGCGTCGTCGATGTTCACCGCGCCGTGGAACGCCGGGAACTGCCCGGTGAGCATCGAGCCGTGGCTGGGCAGCGTGTAGCTCGAGGTCGAGAACGCGTTCGTGAAGCGCAGCCCCTGCGACGCCAGCGCGTCGAGACGCGGCGTCAGCGCCGGATCGCCGCCGTAGCATCCGAGCCGGTCGGGACGCAGCGTGTCGAGCGAGACGAGCAGCACGTTCGGCGGACGCGTCTCGAATGCCGTCTGCACCAGCGGGTTCCCCACGAACGCCAGCGGCGGATCCTCGCCCACGCCCCGGGTCGCGATCTCCAGCCGCAGAGATCCGCGCGGGCTCGGCGGGAGCACGATGCGCCGGTCGCGCCACGCCGGCACGGTCGGGTCGTCCGAGGCCGTGAGCGTCTCGTCGAGCAGCAGCGTCGGGTCGTCCCCCGGACGCAGCGCGTCGAGTGCGGCACCGTCGGCCGCCGCGCGCACGACGAAGCGCACCGCGCCGCCGAGCGACGCCGCGCGCGGCTCGAGTCCCAGCGCGAGGGTGAGCGTGCGCCGTCGGGTCGCCTCGGGCGGGAGCTCCCAGGTCCACGACGACGACAACGGCGCGAGCAGGCCCTGGCGCTCCTCGCGATCGAGCGTCACGCGCACCGCGCCGGGCACCGGCGAGTCGGCCAGCCGCTGCACGCCGGGCAGCTCGCCACCCGCGGCCGCGTGGGCGGACACGCCGCGTCGCCGCACTGTGACCGAGTCGAACACGCGCACGTCCGCGCGCTCGACGTTGGGCGCCAGCAGCACGACGAGCAGCGCGCGCGTGAGGCGTCCGGTGACCAGGTCGGTGCGCACGTCGAAGGCGCCCTCCTCGGCCCGCATCATGTGGATCGCGTGCTGCCGCCGGTCGACGAGACCCTGGGCCTCGTCGGCCGTGAGCGGACGGTCCGGGTCGAGCGGCTCGCGCAGCTCGACGAGCGTCGCCACGTCGAGCGTGCCCTCCTGCGCGAGCAGGCTCCCGTCGCGTTGCCGCACGAGATTCGGACGCAGGCCGCGTCCCGCCACCTCGACCGAGAGCGCCTCGCCCGCACGCACCGGCAGCATCGCCGCCACGCCCCAGAAGCCAGGCTCGGTGCGCAGCCCGAGGGCCTCCTTCGCGGGACGGGTCGCCTCCAGCGTCATGCCCACCTCGCCCGACGGGTCGAGCGGAGAGCGCAGGCGGTACCAGGTCTGCGCGCCGTCGAAGCGTCCGTCGACGAGCAGCTCGCCCGCGTCGTCGTCCGGCGCCGGCAGCAGGCTCGCGACCGGCGGACGCAGCCACAGCCGCTCGAGCCGCGAGGCCGTCGCGGACGCGTCGCCAGGCTCGTCCGTCGCGTCGCCGCAGCCCGTCAGCAGCACCACCGCCGCGCCCACGACGAACGCGCGGAGGCGCGCGCACCTCGTCGCCGCGCGCATCATGCCCCCTCCGGCTCGCGTCCCGGACGCAGCAGCAGCACCAGGACCGCGAGCGCGCCCGCGCCACCGACGAGGGCGGCCCAGTCGAGCGATCCTCGCCCGAAGGCGAGCGTCACGGTGCCCGCGGTCGGGTCGCGCACCGGCACGGCCATGAGCGCGTGGTCGCAGCACAGCACCGGCGGGAAGCGCTCGGCGGCTCCCCCGCCGTGGGAGATGCGCACCTTCCAGCGCGCGTCCCAGCCCTCGGAGACCACGAGCACGCCGGGTCGTCCGGCGCCGATCGCGACGGTCATCGCCCCCGGACGGTACGCGGTCACCTCGACCTCGCGCGGCTTGCCCGCGTCGGGCACGTCGGGCATCGCGACCGGCTCCTCGAACACGGCCGTGCTGCGCGGGTCGAAGTCGGGTCGCGCGAGCCGGGCGAGCGCCTCCTCCGGCCGTCCGACGCACTCGACACCCGGTGCAGCCACGAACCACGCGCGCGGCAGGGCCTCCTCGTTGCGCAGCACGCGCACCGGGCCCACGCGCTCGAGCTCTTCGAAGCCCGACGGCAGCAGCCCCTCGTCGTGGGTGAGCACGGCCGAGACCGAGAGCATGTCGAGCAACGGCGAGGTCAGCGACGCCGCGGCGAAGCCTCCCAGCGTCGACCCGTTGATCGGGACCTCGGGCGTCGTCGCCGCGAACAGCTCGGTCATGCGCCGCGGCACCATCGGGGCGAACGCCTGCACGTCGTGCAGGCCGAACAGGCTCGGGAAGTCGGGCCGCAGCCAGCTCGGGTCGTTGCCCACGCGTCCGATGCGAGGCGGCACGACGGGGTCGTCGGAGAGGCCGCGCAACGCCGAGACGAGCGCCGGCACGTTCATGCGGTCGATGCGTCCGGGCGACGACGTGACCGCCTCGATCGGCGCGGGCCTGAGCAGCGGACGCGCCACGAGCACGAGTTCGAGCGCGCCCAGCGCGCACAGCAACACGGGACGGCGCGCGGCGTGGGTCGTCCAGCCCTCCTGCGTCGGCAGCGCGCGCGGGCGGAACAGGAACACGCCCGCGAGCGCCGTGAGCAGCGCCAACACCGATCCCGAGAAGGCCGCCTCGGAGGCGGCCACGAAGTTCGCCACCGGGACGATCGCGTACACCGCGTCGACGTCGCCGCCCTGCATGCCGAGCTGCTTCGCGAGTCGCAGCGCCCAGGCGTCGATCGACCCGGGCTCTGACGTCCCGGGCACCGACAGCAGGAGCAGGCACGTCCCCGCCACCGCGGCGAGAGCCAGCAGCCAGGCGGTGGCCGCCACGCGCATCGAACGCGCACGGATGAGGTCGAACCCGCCCGCGGCGAGCACCGCGAGACCGAACGAGGTGAGCAGCAGCAGCCGCTTGGGGCTGCCCAACCGCAGCGCGGGGACGACCGTGGCCGCGGCGGTGAAGGCTGCGCGCGAGAGCAGCAGCCCGAAGCAGAGCAGGACGAGCAGGGTCCAGGTGCGGGTCGCCCAACGGCGGCCGTGCAGCATGGCCACCAGCGCCAGCAGCAGGCCCAGCGTGCCCACCGCCATCGAGACCTCGGGACGATTCACCGCCACGGGGTTGGCCGCCTGCTCGAGCGCTCCGAGCGCCAGCGGATGGAAGCCCGTGGTGTTCGCGGCGGCGTAGTAGTCCGGGACCAGCAGGTGTTCGAGCAGCGGCCACTCGAGGCACTCGGCGGCCAGCTCCGCGGGGCGCAGGTCGGCGCGACTGCTGCTCCCGAGCATGTACTCGACCGTCGGGACGAGCTGCGGCGCGGCCAGCACGCACCCCAGGAGCACCGTCCCGAGGGCGGGCAGGCCGAGGCGGAGCGCCGTCCGTCCCCGGCGATGCGCGGTCAGCAGCCGCCCGAACTCGAGCACGCCGGCCGCGCACAGCGCGAGCACCGTGACCTGCGGGAAGCCGGCCAGCCACGAGAGTGCCAGGGCGACGGCGGCCACGGCGTAGCCGCGTCCCCCGCCGACGCGCGCGCCGCGCTCGAGGCCGTAGAGCATCCACGGCATCCAGGCCGCCGCGCCGGCGGCCGAGCCGTTGTGCAGCCGCGCCGTGAACCAGGCCCCGGCCAGGAAGGCGATTGCGCCGAAGACGCGCGCGGGCGGGCTGCGTCCCAGGGCACCGAGGTAGAGCCAGGTCCCGAGCCCGGCCACGAGCAGGTGCAGCAGCGCCTCGAGCCCGAGTCCGCGCCAGCCGAGGAGCACGGGCAGCCACGCCGGCGGGTAGAACACGCCGTAGTGGATCTCGTCGATGTGCGGCACGCCCAGCGCCTGGCTGGGATCCCAGAGCGGCAGCTCGCCGCGCGCCAGGGCCTCACGCGTCGTGGCGTAGCCGGGCACGAGCAGGTGCAGCACGTCCGACATGGTCCAGTTCGGCGCCGGATGATGGACCAGGGTCTCGGGGTCCTCGCCGGCCGCCAGGTCGGGGAAGTCGTCCGGCAACAGCGGCAGCAGCACCGAACCCGGCAGCAGGCTCTCGCCGACGAGCAGCAGGCAGACGAGCCCGAGTGCGAGGCAGGCGACGACGGAGGCGGAGCGCGGCACCGGCTTCTGCAGGCTCGTGAGGAGTTCGGTCTCCGGCGCGGGAAGCCGCCGCCGGCTCCTTCGAGCATAGCGGTCCTGCGCGCCCGGGACGAGGCGAGTCATCGTCCGACGGGGTGCCCGCCGGAGGCGTGGCGCGGGAACTTCTTCCGACGGACGGCCGAAAGCCTCTAGAATCCGCGACCCGTGCGCCGGCGACGCGACGCCGCGCGACGAGCGCCCTCCACTCGTCCCCCGACTCCATGGAAGATTCCGTCTATCAGGAGTTCCTGGAGCTGGAGGCGGACCACTGGTGGTTCCGCGGCCGACGCACGATCTTCATCGCGCTGCTCGACCGGTTCCTGCGGCGCGGTCAGCGCGACCAGCGCCTGCTCATGGACCTCGGGTGCGGCGTGGGCGGCATGCTCGGCCCGATGGCCGAGTACGGGCGGGTGGTCGGCACCGACGTGACCTTCCGCGGACTCGAGCACTGCGCGCGACGCGGCTTCGAGCGCTTGGCGGCCTGCCACGGTCCCGTGCTGCCGTTCCGCGACGGATCGTTCGACTGCGTGACGGCCTTCGACGCGCTCGAGCACATCGACGACGACGTGGGCACGATGGCCGAGATCTTCCGCACGCTCAAGCCGGGCGGCTACCTCGTGGCGTCCGGTCCGGCGTACATGTTCCTGTACGCCCAGCAGGACCGCATCACGCACCACGTGCGCCGCTACACGCTGGGCGAGTTCACCGGCAAGGCCGAGAGCGTGGGCTTCCGCATCGAGAAGGCCACGTACATCAACGTGCTCCTGTTCCCGGCCATCCTGCCGGCCGTGCTGCTGCTGAAGGCCTGGCAGAAGGTGCGCAAACCGACCGACCAGGGCGCCGGCAGCAACGTGGGCATCCCCATCCCGACCTGGTTGAACGACGCGCTGGCCGCCGTGTTCAGCAGCGAGGCGAAGCTCTTCGCGCGTCTCAGCGCGCCTTGCGGCCACTCGTTGGTGATGGTGGCCCAGAAGCCCGCCTGATCGCGCGGCGGTCGAGGCCCATGCGCAGGCCGAGCAGCAGCACGAGCGCCCCGAGCGCGAAGTGCACGAACATCGCCAGCGAGGCCAGCGTCAGCAGCACGATCCAGTGGACGAACT
>JACKHP010000044.1 GCA_020638905.1 Planctomycetota bacterium
GACGCGAACGCCGAGCAGGCCAGTCGTCAGGCCAGCATCGCCCGCGAAGTCGCCGACTTCATGAACAACGACCTGCTCGCGGCCATCTCGCCCGAGCAGCAGGGATTCGACGTCACGGTGCGCGAGGTGCTGGCGATCTCGTCCTCGCGGCTCGACGGTCGCTTCGACGACGAGCCCCTCGTCGAGGCCGAGTTGCGCCGGACGATCGGCACCAGCTTCGAGCGGCTCGGCGACTACGAGACCGCGCGCGGGCATCTCGAGCGCGCGCACGAACTGCTGGCCGCGCAACTCGGGGAGAACAGCGAGCCGGCCCTCTCGACGGCGTTGCTCGTCGCGTCCGTCTGGACCGAGCTGGGGCGCTTCGACGACGCGCTCGAGTCGTGCACCGACCTGATCGCGCGCTGCGAAGCCGAGTTCGGACCCGACGCGACCATGACCCTCGACGCTCGTGTCCAGGTGGCGCAGGCCCATCGGGAGCGAGGCGACCTCGACCGCTCGATCGAACTGTTCGCCGAACTCGAAGGCGTCCTGCGTCGAGCGCTGGGCGACCGCCACGAGCTGACCCTCGCGATGCTCACCGCGTACTCGGGTGCGCTGCTCGACAAGGGACACCTCGAGCAGGCCGAGGCGCTCCAGGCCGAGGCGCTCGAGGGCTATCGCGCAACCGTCGGGGACGGCAACCCGCGCACCCTGTCCGCGGCCGACGCGCTGGGCGAGATCCTGGTGGCCGAAGGACGCTCTGCGGAAGCCGAGGAACTCCTGCTCGCCACCCAGCACACGCGCGAAGCCGTGCTCGGACCGGATCACCCGGCCACGGCCAACGGACTCGGACAGCTGGGAACCCACTTCTTCCTGCAGGGCCGTGTGGCCGAAGCCGAGCAGTACTACAGAAGAGGCTACGAGATGCTGCGGCGTTCGCTCGGCAGCGAGCACCGCTTCACGTTGCAGATGGCCAACAACCTGGCGAGCGCGATGAGCGCCCTGGGTCGCGGCGAGGAAGCTCTCGAGCTGCGCGAGGCGACCCTCGAGGCGGAGCGGCGCACGCTCGGCGAGGAACATCCCTACACGATCACCACGCTGGGCAACCTGGCCGTCCTGCTGCAGGGGCTCGGGCGCTACCAGGAAGCCGAGGCGGCCTACTACGAAGCCTTCTCGCTGCGTGAGCGGGTGTACGGGGTCGACCATCCCGACACTTGGAGCGCACTCGAGAACCTCAGCGGTCTGTGGCTCGCCCAGCGCAGGTACGCCGAGTCGATCGAACTCACCGAGCGCGTGCTCGAAGGCCGCAAGCGCGTGCTGGGCGCCGACCACCCGGCCGTCGCGCGCACGCTCTTCAACCTCGGCGTCGCGGCCGAGTCGACCGGCGATCGGGAGGGCGCGCGAGCGAGGTACACAGAAGCGCTCGCCAGCGGAAGAGCGTCCGGCGCCGTCGACGTGGCCACCCGCGCCCGAGCCCAGATGGCCGGGATGAGTTTCGACGAAGGTGCCTACGCCGATGCGCAGGCCGGCTACCTCGAGGCGGTCTCCGACTGGCGCGCGTTCGGCACCGACGACCTGAACGTCGCGGATTGGCTGCACCAGGCCGGCCGCTGCGCCTACCGGCTCGAGGACTACGACGAGGCCGCGAGACTCAGCGGCGACGCGCTCGCGTTGCGCCGCGACCTGCTCGGGAGCGAGCACGGCGACACGCTGAAGTCGATGGTCAATCTGGCCAGGATCCTGCTGGCCGCCGGTCGTTTCGAGGAGGCCGAGGAACGAGCGCTCGAGGTCCACGAGATCTATCTCGGACTGGATGGCGAGGGTGCGTCGAGCGTCGACAACGCACGCGGGTTGCTCGTGCAGGTCTACGAAGCGTGGGGGCGACCAGAGGACGCGGCGCGCTGGCGCTAGGCAGCCCGTGGGTGCCGACGCAGCGCAGCGCCCGCATCATGAGCGCCAGGTTGTACGTCGCCGCTTGGAGCAGCACGCGCTTGGCCACGTTCTCGTGTCGTCGGACGTGCACGCGCGTCAGCCTGCCGGTCTCGTAGCAGTGCGCGTGGCTGCGCTCGGCGATCTCGTCGCGCCGCTTGCGCAGACGCTGTCCTCGAGCGCCCTTCATGCGACGGCGGTTCGCGTACACGGCGTCGCGTGCCTGCTCGTTGTCCTTCCAGCGACGGCGGTCTCGGTCGGGCTGGCTCGCTTGGCTGCGCATGCCCAGCTCGGTCAGGCCGCTGAGCACGTCGTTGCTGTGGTAGCCCTTGTCGAGCACGACATCCTGCACGCCTCCTTCGATGTGCGCCGACTCGACACGACGGCGATCACCTGCTTCATGGCCATGGAGCCATGACGACGCGGCCCGGACACGAGGCGCGGTCGCCCGCAGCCTCACTCCACCCCCTCGACGTCCATGACCCACAGGTCTCCGCGTGCCTCGAACCAGGTGAACCAGACCTGCTCGGCGTCGGCGGTGAGCACCGCACCCATATCGCCGGGTCGCCCGGTGAGGTCGGTGAGCACGCGCAGCTCGCCCGAGTCGAGGTCGAGACCGGCGACCTGGCCGCCACGATGGAAGAGGATCGTGCGCGTGCCCGGCACCATGGTGCAGGCCTGCTCGGGGCCGCTGCCCGCGTACACGCGCTGGATCTCTCCGGTGTCGCTGACGAGCGCGAAGTCGCCGTCCACCATGGCGACCAGGGTGTGGTCGTCGACCCAGACGCTGGACTGCGTGGGGACGCCGATGACGTCCGTCGTGGTGAGGATGGGCCGCGGGTCCCACGGCTCGACGGCCGTGAGCATGAGCTGCGGCTGCGCGTCGCCCCAGCGCACGTAGGCGATGCGTGAGCCGTCGGGCGACCACTTGCCGAACCAGTCGGAGCCAGGCGCGTCGGTGAGCTGGCGCGCCGGGCCGCCGGCGCCGGGCATGATCCAGAGGTCGCGGTTGCCCGTGCGGTAGCTGTAGAACAGGATCTGTTCGCCGTCGGGGGACCACTGCGCGTACCAGTCGGGCGACGGGTCCGTGGTGAACTGGCGCATGGCGCCGCCGGCCGCCGGCATGATCCAGAGGTCGTCGTTGCCGCCGCGATCCGTGGTCAAGGCCAGCGACTGCCCGTCGGGCGAGAGATCCGCGAATTCGACCACCGCCTCGTCGTAGGTGACCTGGCGCGCGTCCGTCCAGGTGGCGGGGCGCTCGCCTCCGAACGGGATGCGCCAGACATTGCTGACGACGCGGCCCCTGCAGTAGGCGAGCTGCGAGCCGTCGGGCGAGAAGGCGGCGTCCCACATGCCCAGGCCCGCCGTGAGCGTGACGGGCTCGCCCACGGGGCTGCCGTCCTCGTCCAGGCGCTGGCGCCACAGGTCCATGGTGCCGCCCTGGTTGCTCACGTAGTGCAGCGCGCGGCCGTCCGCCGTGAAGCCCGGGCAGCGCGCCAGCGTGCGCCCGTCGGTGAGCGGGACGTAGGTCCGGTCCGCCTCCCGCAGCAGCCACAGCCGGCTGGTGTCGGAGTTGATCGGGTCGTCCACGGCGACGAAGGCGAACAGCCGCTCGTCGCGGCTCCAGGCCAGACCGGAGCGATCCCGCTGCGGGTCCGCCTGCAACGGGATCTCGCGCAGGGTCTCGCCCGAGAGCGCGCTCACGCGGATCGACCAGTCGCTGCCGTCGACGCGGTGGAGCCTGGCCATGCGGCGGCCGTCGGACGACCACTGGACCGGCCCCTGGCTGGTCTCCCCGGGGATCAGCAGGCGCGCCGGCCCGCTCAGTGCGGGCGTCGCGTACAGCCCGGTGCGGGCGGGCCGCTCGACGTCGATGATGGAGAACACGATCGTCGTCCCGTCGGGCGAGAGGCTGGGCTGGAAGCAGATGCCGGGGACGTCGGCCGTTCGGTTCACCGGCGAGCCGGCACCGATCTGGGTGACCCAGATGTCCTGCTCGCCCGAGCCGTCGGCGTCCGAGCTGGCCTGGAACGCGATCAGCCCGCCCTGACCCGACCAGCTCGGGGCGGTCTCGGCGCCCACGGCGCTCGTGATCTGGCGCGGGTTCGTCAGGCGGGGGATCGCGCTCGGGCCGCCGCCCCCTCCCGCGGGACCGAAGGCGTCGCGCGCCAGCCAGGCCGCGGTGGCGACCAGCAGCACGATGCCGAGCCGGCGCAGCGCGCGGGTCCCGCCGGCGCGTCGCCCACCCGCCGTCGCCGGCGGCACCATGCCGCTGTCCGTCGTGCGCTTGAAGTGCCGCAGGTCGGCGGCCAGCTCGGCCATGCCCTGGTAGCGCTCGGCCGGGTCCTTGCGCAGCGCCTTGTCCACGATGCGCACGAAGTCGCTGGGCAGGTCGCGGCGCACGCGGCCCAGCGGCTCGGGCTCGCCGCGCAACACCTTGTCGAGGGTCTCCTGGACCGTCGTGCCCAGGAAGGCCGGCTTGCCGGCCGCCATCTCGTAGAGCAGCGCGCCGAAGGCGAACACGTCCGCGCGCGCGTCCACCGGCTTGCCCAGCGCCTGCTCGGGCGACATGGCCGAGGGCGTGCCCATGACCGCGCCGCTGAGCGTGAGCGTCGTGCTCTGGTCGTCGTGCGGGCGCGGATCGTCCTCGCCGCGCAGCACCTTGGCCAGGCCGAAGTCGAGCAGCTTGGCGTGGCCGCGCGTGGTCACGATCACGTTGCCGGGCTTGAGGTCGCGGTGGATCACGCCGCGCTCGTGGGCGTACTCGAGCGCGTCGGCCAGGGGCACGGCGATGTCGGCCAGCTCGGCCAGCGGCAGGCGGCGCTCCGCGAGCAGCTCGTTCAGCGGCCGGCCCTCGAGGTACTCCTGGGCGATGTAGTCGCGGCCGGCCGCCTCGCCGACGTCGTAGACCGTGGTGATGTTCGGGTGATTGAGCGTCGCGGCGGCGCGGGCCTCACGCAGGAAGCGGCTGCGACGGTCGGGGTCCTCGGCCAGCTCGGGCGGCAGCAGCTTCAGGGCGACCTTGCGGTCGAGCTTGGGGTCGCGCGCCAGGTGCACCTCGCCCATGCCGCCGCGGCCGATCAGGCCCAGCAGCTCGTAGGGACCCAGCGTCTCGCTCAACGGCCTGCCTCGCACGCGGTTCCGGCACATCCCGGCCGGCGCCCATGCTACTGGCCCGCGAACGGGAGGGCGACGCGCCGATTCGGCGGCCGGCGGTGCGAGGCCGCGCCGGTGTCTCGAGCAAGGCGTGTGGTTGCACCGATGACGGCGCGCGGCGCGCGCCAGCGGCGGGAGCTGGTCGAGGCGCACCTGCGCGAGCGATCAGGAGTCGCGTCATGCTGAGGATCCGTCCGTTCCGCCGCAGGCCCTGGCCGAGTTCGGCACCTCCGTCGCCGTCGCCGGCGACGTCGCACTGATCGGCGCGCCGGGTTGGACGCCCGTCGGCGGGGCGCCCGAGGGCGCGGCCTTCGTCTCCACCTGGACCGGCTCGGCCTGGGTCACGAGCCAGCTGCCGAGCCCGGCGCTCACGCCCGGGAGCCGCTTCGGCCAGGACGTCGCCATGAACGAGGACGCCAGCGTGCTCGTGGTGGGCGCGCCGCTGCATGACGGCGGCGTCGTCGACGGCGGCAAGGTCGTCGTCTACGAGTGGGACGTCGGCCTGCAGACCTGGGTGCCCACGCTCGACGTCGACGGCGGCTTCGCGAGCGGTCTGTTCGGCTGGTCGGTCTCCGCCAGCGGCGACTTCGTCGCGGCCAGCGAGCCGGGTGGCGCGTTCGGCTTCGGCGATGTGGTCATCACGCGCCGCACGGCGCCCGCCCCCTGGGTCGGCGACGGCTTCCTGGCCGGCAGCGAGTTCCTCGGCTCGTACGGCTTCGACGTGGCCATCGACGTCGACGCGACGAGCGGCGCCATGGTGCTCGCCGTGGGCGCGCCGCTGCAGGACGTGCTCGGCGTGCAGGACCAGGGCGTGGTCGACGTCTACGAGCGCCAGGGCGGCGCCTGGCCCCTGCGCGAGGAGCTGACGACCTTCGGCACCGGCCTGCACGCGTTCAGCGGCTGGTCCGTGGACGTGTGCGACGGGCAGCTGCTGATGGGCGTGCCCGGCTCGATGGACATCCCCGGCGGTCGTGCCCTGGCGTATCGCTGGGACGGCGCCCACTACGGGCTCACCCTGTCGCACTGGGAGAACCAGGCCGGCTCGCGACTCGGGCAGTCCGTGGCCCTGGGCTCCGAGTACGGGCTCGTCGGCGCGCCGGGCAACGACCCGCTCGGCCTGGGTGCCGACACGGGCCGCGTGTCGGTCTTCCAGCGCAATCCGCTGGGCGACTGGGCTGGCGACGGGCTGTTCTGGACGGGCGGCGCCCCGGCGGCCGGCGCGCAGTTCGGGTTCGCCACGGCCCTGGGCGACGCGCGCGCCCTGCTGGGCCAGCCGTTCGCCAGTTCGGGCGGGCTGGCCTCGGCCGGCCGCGTCTGCGCCGTCGACCTGACCAGCGAACTGGTGCACACCGACCTCGGCTCCGACCTGGCCGGCACGGCCGGCCAGACACCCGAGCTGACCGGCGTCGGCGGCATGTGCGACAAGCCCATCCAGTGGCTGGCGGCGAGCAAGATCCTCCCCGGCGCCTCGGTCTGGCTGGTCCTCGGCGTCGGGCCCGACCCGCTGCCGTTCAAGGGCGGCGTGCTCGTGCCGCGGCCCGACATCGTGCTGCCGCTCGGACCCAGCCTGCCGAGCGGCAACGTGTGGCTCGCCTTCCTCGTGCCGACCGGCCTGCCGGCGTACAGCCTCTGGTGGCAGCTCTGGGTGGTCGACCCCGGCGGGTTCGCGGGCTTCGCCGCGACCAACGCCCTGCGCGCGGACTACCCGGCGTACTGACCGGCGGTCGGCGCGCGGCACGCGACGCCGCCCGTCGCCTGGCCCGGTGCTCCGGGTTGTTGCGCGGCGCGGCCGAGGATCCGTTGACGATGGTGCCGTCACCGATCGGCGGGTGGGGGCCGGTGATCTCGATGTCGTCGCGTGTTCTGCGTGTGAGGATGGGCGGTCGCGCGACCTCGACGGGCGGGGCTCAGCCCGGCCCGGGCTCCCCGCGGGCCCCTCGCGGCGCTCCCCGCCGTTGGGCGGATCGGGGCTGGAGCCTACTCCCCGGCCGGCGGCGTGGGGGCGAGCTGTGCGTCCAGTTCGAGCACCAGCTGCTCGAGGCGCCGGGCCAGGTCGAGTCCCTGCTCGCCGAGTCCCTCCACCTGGGCCATGAGGGCCGCGATGGCCTCGCGGGCGAGCGGGAGGGCGACCTCCGCGCGCTGGCGCGCGTGCTCCGTGCGGGCGGCGCGATGCAGGCGGTCCGCTCCGTCCAGCGTGCGTCCCGCGCGCAGCCAGGAGCGCCCAGCCAGGGCCAGGGCCTCGGCCATCAGGCCGTACTCCGAGCGCTCCTGGCGCGCCGTCGCCTCGCGGTCGAAGGCCCGCGCGGCCGCCTCGTCCTCGCCGCGCGCCTCGTGCAGGCGCGCGGCGAGGCGCAGGGCGCCCGGCGTGTCGGCTCCGTCCTCCCGGGCGGCCTCGAGCTCGGCCTCGGCCGCGGGAAGGTCCGCGCGCCGCAGCCAGGCCAGGCCCGCCAGGACGTGCGCCTCCTGACGCACCACGGGCGGCGCGTCGGGGTCGGCCACGGCCTGCGCGCAGGCGGCCAGCGCCTCGTCCGGACGGTCCGCGGCCAGTTCCGTGCGGGCGCGCAGCACGTCGACCTCGGAGGTGTCCCGGTTCGCGCGGGCCAACTCGTGGCGGGCCTCCAGCAGCAGTCCGCGGGTGCTCTCGCCCTTCCCGAGGGCGTAGCGCACCGCCGCCAGGTTGTAGGCAGCGTTGCCGATCTTGCCCGCGTCGTCCGTGCGTCGGGCCTCGCTCAGCAGGCGCTCGAAGGCCAGCTCGGCGTAGGGCAGTTCCTGGCGGTCGAAGGCGCCCCGAGCCACCTCCTCGAGGCGGCCGAACTCGAAGTCGACCGGGCTCTCGGGAGGGCGGGTCGCGCCGCAGGCGGCCAGCGGCAGGCAGAGCAGCAGCGTCACGGTGCGCATCAGCGCCCTCCCTCGAGGGGCAGCTGGTCGACCGGGATGCGACCCTCGGCGGGTCGCGGGTCGACGTAGGAGCGCAGGAGCCAGTGCTGCTGGATGGCGCGCACCAGGATCTCGACCTGGCGCAGGGTCTCCTGGCTCTCGGCCACGACTCCGGGCAGGCGCACGGCCTCGTCGGACAGGCTGACGGCCAGGGGCGCCAACTCGTCGCTCACCCAGCGCACGTTCTGCAGCAGGCGCTCGAGGTCGTCGACGACGCGGGCGGTGCGCTCGGGGTCCGCGGCCGGATCGCTGAGGGCGACCTCCAGGATGCCGCGCTGCTCGAGGCGCTCGGCGAGGTCCGCGCCGGCCGTGAGCAGGCGTCCCAGTTCGGCGGACAGCCCTGGATCGCCGAGGGCCCAGCCCACCGGCCCCTGCTCGTCGAGACGCGCGGTGCGCTCGGGCCCAAGCGCCAGCGGCAGGGCCCCCTCCGCCTGCAACCGCTGCAGGAGCTTGGCGGCGGCGTCGAGGATCGCCAGGACGTCCCGGGAGCCCTGCTCGTCCAGCAGCAGGTCGACGGCGCCCTTGTCCTCGAAGCGGCCGAGCAGCACGTCGAGCCGCCGCAGGAGCTCCCGGCCGCCACCGTAGTACTCCTCGCCCAGGAGGAAGGCCAGCGCGCCCTCCTCGCGCGCACCCTCGAGGATCTGCTTGGACTTCTCCTGCAGTTCGCTCAGCAAGGACAGCGCCTGCTCCTGCAGGTCGTCCTCGATCGTCACCTTCTGACCCCAGACCGCCGCGCGCACCTCGCCCGAGAAGAGCTCCGTGCCGCTTGCCCTGCCGCGCGTGATCTCGAGGAAGCCCGGTTCCAGGACGCCCTTCGGCATGACCTTGACCTCCGAGTCCCGGCGCACGAACTTCAGCATGTCGCCGTCGCGCAGCACGAGGCTGGCCATGGCGTTCAGGCGCCCCTCGCCGGTCTCGAGGTCCTGGTCCTCCACCAGCTCGATCCGCTCCACGCGACCGATGACGGTCCCGAGCATCTTCACCTCGGCCCCCTCGCTCAGGCCGACGGCGCCCTCCTCGCCGAGCCCCACCTCGAGCCGGTAGACGGGCACGAACCAGCGTTGCGCCCCGGCGGCTCCCAGCAGGGCCAGCACCAGGACGGAGAAGGTCACGAGCAGGAGCACACCGGTCTTCTTGTGCACGTCCTGGAAGTCGAAGCGGCTCTTCATCGGCGGTCTCGGGCGTGGACGTCGGGCTGCTCGGCGGGCACGACG
This sequence comes from Planctomycetota bacterium, assembly GCA_020638905.1. GTDB lineage: Bacteria > Planctomycetota > B15-G4 > B15-G4 > B15-G4 > JACKHP01. Next base: position 9,216 of record JACKHP010000044.1, read on the forward strand.
CGGTCGTCACGCAGCGCGAGGCGCAGGGTCGGCTCCCAGGCAGGATCCTGCCACACGGCGCTCGAATCGGTGGTCCACAGCACGGCCGCGCCCCCCTCGCGGGCGCGGCGCAGACCCTCCGCCAGCCCCGCGGCGAGCAGGGCGTGGGCGCCGTCGCGCAGGGGGCGCTCGAGCAGCAGCAGGCGCGGTGCCCCCAGCAGGGCGCGCACGAGGGCCAGGGCGCGCAGGTCCACGCGACTCGCCAGGGGTCGGCGCACGGCGGGCAGCTCCTCGAGCTGGAAGCTGCGCGCCAGGGCGAGTGCCTCGGCCACGATCTCCTCCTCGCCGCGCCGGGTGTGGTGGCAGGCGGGCAGGATCACGTTCTCGTCGAGGTCGAGGTTCGAGACCCACTCGGCGCCCTCGTACACACGACCGATGCGGGCGCGCGCCGCGATCGTCTCGCTCGGGCGACGCTCGTGCCACGGACGGCCCTCGAACAGGACGCGCCCCGCGCGGGGCCGCACGAGCCCTTGGGCGGCGTCGGCCAGCGGCAGGCGCGAGGAGCGTGACGGCACGCGCAGCAGTGCCAGCTCGCCCGCGGCGAGGGCCAGGTCCACATCCACGAGCTCGCAGTCGTGGTCCGCCTCCCCGGCGAAGGCGGCGCGCTCGAAGGCCAGGACGGGGTCGCTCACAGCCAGCCCAGGAGGGAGAGGAGCGCGCTCGACAGCAGCAGCGCGGAGATGGAGCGCGCCAGCCCGCGGGTCGCGGCCTGGGGCACCTCGGTGGGGGCGCGACCGACGCCCAGCCCCTCGAGGCAGCAGATGGTGCCCGTGAGCAGCGCGGGCACGACCATCAGCGCGAAGGAGACCAGCACCGCGCGCGGGCTGAGGGCCGCGAAGACGCGCTCTGCGAAGTCGAGCGAGATCACCTCGCCCGGACGCGACGCCACGAGCACCAGGTAGCCGGTCAGGAAGGCGGTGGCCGTGAGCAGCACGGTCAGGCAGACCACCGAGGTCACGAGCCCGACCACGCGCGGGAGGACGAGGTAGCGCAGGGGATCGATGCCCTGACCCTCGAGCAGGTGCACCTCGCCCTGCACCTTCATCGTGGCCAGCTCGGTCACCACGGCGCTGCCGGAGCGCACGAGGACGACGACGTTGACGAGGATCGGCATCAGGGCCTGCACGAGCAGGCCCACGAGCACCGACCCCACGAGCGCCTCCTGGCCGATGCCGCGCATCCAGAGCGTGACCTGGAACACGATCGCCCCGCCCAGCAGCGCCGCCACCAGGAACCCCACGCGCAGGGCTCCGACGCCGGTGAAGTAGACCTGGCGCAGCAGCACGTTGCGGGTGGTGCGCGGCCAGGTGCTCGGGAGCGGCAGGATGCGCACCACGGCGTAGGCCACGGCCACCACGTAGGCCAGGCCCTCGAGACCGCCCCAGAAGCCGGCGCCGACCCGCTCGGCCAGTCCTGGACGGGCCGCGGGACCCGGGCCCGCCCGGGTGCCCGGCCCGGTGGCTGGACGCGGACTCTGCCTGGGTGCGCCGGTGGACTCCATCAGCCGGGATCCTAGCGGTGCGGCTTCCCGATCGTCCACCTCTCCCCGGGCCGACGCGCCGACGAAGCGCGCGCGCTGCTCGAGCCGCTGGTGGCGACGCTCGAAGCGCGCGGACGCCCCGACGCGCCCGCGCTCGTGTTCGCACGCCAGTCACTCGACATCCTCGCCGAGCAGGCTTCGGGCAGCGCTCCCCGACCGCAGCCGCACCGGCAGCGCGCTCGACCCGAGGCCCGTCACCAGGACGCGCGGAATCCGCGTGCGACGTCGACGCCGCTCACGGCACGCCGGCGTTCCGCAGGACGATCACGTCGCCGCCCGTCACCGGCGCGGCCAGGTCGGGACGTCCGTCGCCGTCGAGGTCGACGACCGTCGGCGGACCGAACGGCGACGCCACGGTCGCGGTGAACAGCAGCGGCTGCGTCGGGGCGAACGTCCCGTCGCCGAGACCGAGCGCCACCATGGCGTGGCCTCCGAACGCGTTCGTGCCGAGCAGGTCGGGCGCGCCGTTCCCGTCGAGGTCGGCGCTCTCGACGCGCGTCACGCGCGTGAAACCGGCGAGGCTCGCGGCGGGAGCGAAGGTTCCGCCGCCCTCGCTCAGCACGACGAATGCTCCGCCGCTCGTGAGCAGCGACGTGAAGACGAGGTCGTCGCCAGGCTGTCCGTCGACATCGAGCGCGGACACCGCGTCGGCGGGTCCGGGGAGAGCCACCTCGTGCGCCGCGCCGAAGCTGCCGTCGCCGAGGCCGGGGTACCAACGGAAGGCCTGCGCATCGAACGCGCTGCCGACGATGTCGGCCGCCAGTGTCTTGCGGTGCAGGACGTACAGGATCCCGAGTCCGCCGAATGCGTCCTCGACGAGGATCTCGTCGAAGCCGTCGCCGTCGATGTCGTATCCGCCATGCGGGAGCGCGGAGGGGAGCCAGCGGCCGTCAGCCGTCGCCCGGAGCGAGCGGCGCGGGCGCGGGCTCGGCCGACGTCTTCTTCGCCTGCTCGGCCTTCTACGCGGCCCGGCGCTCCTGGCCGCGCTCGTCGAGCACGAGTTCCCGGAGCGTGACCGTCAGGACCGAGCGCTGCTCGAGATGCGATGAGAAGGCCGGTCACCCGAGTGCAAGCTGGTCTTTGAAGCGCACTCGCCGTGAGGCGGTGCAAGAGACACTTACGAAGGAAACCGGCCATGAGCCATGGTGCCGATTGCGATGTGCTTCCCGTGAGCGCCCTCGACCTCGGAGATCGTCAGATCGAGCTGGTCAGCGAGCGGCCGGGGAGGGAGTCGAGTCGTCGGCGCCCGACCGCGAACCTCGCAGCTCGGAGGTCGAGGGCCGTTCCGTCACCTACCGCCGGCTCACCGGCGCCGGATGAACTCATCCCTCCCGTCCCCCTTCACCCGCGCGCGCCGATCTGCCGATGGGGACGAGATGATCCCCTGGCAGGACTGGACCGACGACCTGCTCGATCGCGCCTGGAACGAGCGGCGTCCCGTGCTGCTGTTCCTGGTGGCCGACTGGTGCCGCCACTGCGACGACATGGAGCAGCAGGTGCTCGGCGACGAGCGCGTGCAGCGCGCCGTGCGCGAGGGCTGCATCCCGGTCAAGGTCGACCGGCGCCGCCATCCGCACCTCGACGCGCTCTACAACCAGGGCGGCTGGCCGAGCACGGTGATCCTCGACGGACACGGACGCGTGCTCGCGGCGTCGACGTACATCGACGCGCCGCACCTGGCGGCGCTCGTGTCCCAGGCCGGCGCCGTGTGCCGCGGCGAGGCGCGTCCCGACGAGATCGGCCCGCTGCGCGACGCCCGTCCCGTGGGACTCCTCGGCCACGACATCCTGCCGGCGGTGGAGCGGTCGCTGCTCGACGACTTCGACGAGCGCCACGGCGGCTTCGGCCGGGGACAGAAGTTCCCGCATCCCGAGGCGCTCGACTTCGCCATCCTGCGCCACGCCGAACGGCGCAATCCGCGCCTGCTCGAGGTGCTCGAGAAGACGCTCTCGGCGATGGCCGCGGGACCGCTGCACGACGACGTCGACGGCGGCTTCTTCCGCTGCTGCGAGCGTCGCGACTGGAGCGCGCCGCAGACCGAGAAGACGCTCGAGACGAACGCCGACCTGCTGCGCAACTACCTCGAGGCGGGACAGGTGCTGCAGCGCCAGGATCTGCTGCGCGTCGGCGAGCGCACCGCGGCCGCCATGCTGCGCGACTTCCTGGACCCGGTGCAGCACCTGTTCCACAGCGGGCTCGCGCCGGACGACGGCTACTACACGCTGCCCGCCGCGGGACGCCGCACGCGCCGCACGCCGGCGCGCTCGCAGCGCTTCCTGGCCGACGGCAACGCGCGCGCGGTGATCGCGCTGCTGAAGGCCGGCGCGACCCTCGGGCGTCCCGAGTGGACGGGGACCGCCGTCGACGTGGCCCGCACGCTGCTCGCGCGCCTGCTGCGTCCCGGGCGCGGCATGCACCACGCGTGGGACGGCCAGCAGCGCCAGCTCGCCGGCGGGCTGCGCGACCAGGTCGAGACGGCACGCATGCTGCTCGCGCTGCTGCAGTACACCGACGACCGGCGCTTCCTCGAGCCGCTCGAGGACCTGCTCGACGTCCTCGCGGCGCGTCACGTCGACGAGCGCGGCGAGCTCGTCGACGCGTCCGAGCGGACGCGGGCCGGCGCGGCGCGTCCGCTCGAGCAGCGTCTCGCCCACGGTGCGGCCGCGGCCGAGGTGCTGCTGCGCGCGGCGCTCTACCTGGGACGTCCGGCGCTGGTCGAGCTGGCGCGCGCCGCGCTCGAATGCCACGTCGACGACTTCCGGCGCGCGGGCTACGCGATGGCCGCCTACGGACGCGCGGTGGCGCTGCTGCTCCATCCGCCGCTGCACGTGGTCGTGGTGGGGACGAGCGACGACCCGCGCACGCGCTCGTTGCTCGCGGCCTCGTCGGCCACGTACCTGCCGAGCCGCGTCGTCCAGCGCGTCGACCCGGACGAGGCCGAGACCCTCGCGCGCCTCGGCGTCCCGGCGCGCACGCGTCCCACGGCCTACCTCTTCCTGGCGCACGACTGCGCGGGGCGGCACATCGAGCCGGTCACCCTGCGCGCCGGCCTGCAGGCCGCGAACCTGCGTCGCCTGCGCACCTGAGCTCGGACGTCGCGGCGGCGACGTCCCGCCGCGTCACTTCACGACGGTCAACGTCGGCTTGCCGCTGCCGCCCAGCAGCGTGGCGATGTGGGCGTTGCGCGAACCGAAGCCCAGGTCGACGGTGTGACCCTCGGCATCGAAGCGGTAGCCCACGCCCGCCGGCGAGACGAAACCGACGTCGGCCAGGCGTGCGTCCTGGACCAGGGCCGTGCCCTCGCGGTAGACGCGCTGATCGATCACGCCCGTCGGCACGCGCAGGAACTCGACCAGGTAGCCGGACGGCTCGCCGGTGCCTCCGAAGCGCACCTCGCTCGTGCGCGTGAAGTCGAGGCCCTCGGCCACCACGGGCGCCGGGGGAGCCTCGTCGGCGCGCTGCGGATCGGCCGCGCAGGCGGCCAGGGCGACGAGCAGGACGAGCGGCAGCGCGGCGAGTCGGGACAAGGTCGGCCTCCGATCCTAGGGCGGGGCCGGCGAGTATGCCCGATGCGCGCGTCGCGTCGGAAGGGGGCGTCCGGCCGTCAGCGGATCGGCAGCACGACGTCGTCGCCGGCGGCGAAGGACGCGTGGGCCGAGGTCTCGCAGATGCCGTTCGGTCCGGCCGAGAGCACCATCGCCGACTCGCGCGCGTCGATCAGGCCGTCGACGTTCACGAGGTAGGCGCGGCCCCACGGGTCGGGCTGCAACTCCTCCAGGTACGGTCCCTGCCAGCCGGGGCCGCCCATCGCGTCGGACAGGAGCACGTCGCTCAGCGGGCGTGCTTCGCCGCCGGCGGCGAAGGGATTGGCCTGGGGCAACTCGCCCGGTCCGTAGAGCCACGAGACGTTCGTGCGTCCGCGGATGCCGGTGGGCAGGAAGAGCGTGTCGTCGGTGTACGCGTGCAGACCGTTCACGATGTGCAGCATGTCGGCCTGGGCCTGCTCGACCCGCGATCCGGCGATCTCGCCGCCGACGATCGGCATCACGACGCCCGCCAGGCTGACCAGGATGGACAGCCCCACGAGGGCTTCGAGGATGCCCTTGCGGTTCGCGAGGGGCACGTCGGGCGTGTCGGTGGCGGTCTGCGGCATGTCGCTCTCTCCAGAAGGACCGTCCCCTCTTCGGGCCCGGCCGGACCCGTTCTTGAGCGCGACTTGAGCCTGCGGGCGGATTTCCCACCGGGAGGCCGGGGAGTCCGCGTGAGACGGCAAGCCCCGGGAGGTCGGCGAGCCCGCGTGAGGCGGCAAGCCCGCGGGGCCTGGCAGCCGATGACGTACGATCGCGACGCGCGGGGTGCGGCGCGGTTCGTCCGTCGCACGGCAAGGAGCCCTCGTGGGACATCTCGGCAGCCTCGGCAAGCATTCGTCGGTGTTCCTGGTCGCGAACATGCTCGCGCGCGCGGTCTCGATCGTGGTCACGGCGGCCATGACCGCCGTGCTGATCGATCCCGACGCCCAGTTCGCGTACTGGGAGACGATGCTGCTGGCCGCCACGCTGATCAGCATGGTCTCGGCCCACGGCCTCACCGCCGCGCTCATGTGGACGGTCAAGACCGGCGGCCACCTGCAGGCCGACGAGATCACCGGCGCGCGGCGCGAGCAGGTCATCGCGGCCGGCATCGGCTGGGCGCTGCTGGCCTCGGCCGTGGTCTGCGGCGGCTGCGTCCTGTTCGCCACGCCGCTGGCCCGGCTCACCACCGAGCAGACGGCGCACGCGCCGATCCTGGCGCTGCTCGTGGCGGCGCAGGGCCTGCGCGTCGTGACGTATCCCGCCGAGGGCGTGCTCAAGCTGCGCTTCCAGAGCCTGCCGATCTTCTTCATGAGCGTGGGCGAGCTGCTCGTGTCGGGCCTCGGCTCGCTGCTCGCGCTGTGGCTCGGCGCGGGCCTGCTCGGCATGGCCTGGGCCAACTTCCTGGGATCGGTCCTGCGGCTCGCGCTGGGCCTCGTGTACCTGCCCGAGATGCGGCGTCCCCGCTTCGACGGGAAGGTGGTCAAGGCGCTCGTGCGCTACGGCCTGCCGCTCATGCCCGGCGCGCTCTCCGCGGTGGTGCTGTCGCTCTCCGACCGGCGCTTCTTCATCGCCTTCGGCATGGACGGCGAGGGCGGCGTCTACGCCTTCGGCGACAAGTGGGCGCGCATGGTCGAGATGCTGCTCATCACGCCGCTGCTCGGCATGTGGCCGGCGGTCATGTTCAACATCGCCCGGGACGTCGACGCGAAGCAGCAGTTCGCGCGCCTCGCGTCGCTCTTCGCCGCCGTCGGCGGAGCCTTCGCGTTCGGCCTCACGATCATGGGACCGGTCATCACGGACGTCTTCGACCTCTCCGACGACAACGCGTTCGCCGGCGCGGCGGCGGTCATCGGCGTGCTCGGTGCCGGCTACGTGTGCTTCGGCCTGAACGAGGTGGCGCGCGCCGGCTTCCAGCTCACGGGACGCACGCGTCGCACCGCCTTCGCGATGGTGCTCGCGGCGCTGCTCAACCTCGCGCTCAACGCGTTGCTCATCCCGCGCTTCGGCGCGCTGGGCGCGGCGAGCGCGACGCTGGCCGCCTACGCCACCGCGCTGGGCGTCACGCTCTGGCTCTCGCGCTCGGTCTATCCCCAGCACTGGGAGGTCGGGCCGCTGCTGCACGTGGCGGCGGTCTTCGTGGGCGGCGCGTGGGTGCTGGGCGCCGTGCTGCCGGACTCCGGCCTGACGGCGACCGTGCTGCGCGCGCTCGCGGCGCTGGTCGTCCCGCTGCTGCTGCTGGCCACGGGCTTCCTGCGTCCCGACGAGAAGATCGCCTTGCACCGGACGCTGCGCGGTCTGCTCGCGCGGGTGCGGCTCGGGCCGCCGCCGGCCCCGTCCGGCCGAGGCTGAGCGCGAGGGCGCGTGCGGCCCCGCTCCCGCCGGTCGCGCGGGGCACGCGGCATGCCTATGATGCGCCGCTCCCTGTCCGTCCCCCGGGATGACCGCCGGATGCCCGTGACGTCCACCGCCCGCACCGCGCTCGTGCTGTCCCTGCCGCTGCTCGCCGCGGTCGGCTGCACCACGCTGCACGACCAGCCCGACCAGGTGCGGCACGACACGGTGCCCCTGGCGCCGCTCTTCTCGCCGCTCTTCGACCGCGAGGTCTCCGACGACGGGACGAGTTCGTCGTGGTCGACGCTCTTCTGGCTCGTGGGCCACGACGAGGAGCAGCCGCGCAGCACGTCCTGGGCGCTGCCGCTCTGGTGGCACGAGGACGACCCGCCCTACGTCGAGACGACGCTGCTCTTCCCGCTCTGGTACGAGCGCAAGGCGCACGACGAGACCGTGCGCTGGATCACGCCGCTCTACGGCTGGCAGACCTCGCCCGAGGCGCGCACCGACTGGGTCGTGCTCGACGTGTTCGACTGGCAGCGCAGCCATGTCGCCGACGCCTGGCGCAGCGGACTCTGGCTGGTCTACGACGTCGACCACCGCGATGCGCGCACCGACTTCACCCTCGTCCCGTTCATCAGCAAGTCGATCCTGCCGCTGGGGCACCTGGCGAAGTTCGAGTGGGGCTACCCCGCCGAGGGCGTCACGGTGGGTGCCCTGGGACGCACGGGCAGCCGGCGCATCGAGATCGCGAACCTGGCCGGCTTCTTCACGCTCTTCGGCTACGACGACGTGGGCGACACGCGCGAGATCCGCGTGGGCACGCTGTTCAGCGACGAGGTGCTGTCGATCTTCCGCTCCTGGCGCGGCCGCGGCGAAGACGACCCCTTCGTGCGCGAGTGGCTCTTCCCGGTCTACATGAACCTGCAGGACGAAGAGGGCGGCTGGTCGCTCGTGGGACCGCTGTGGGGCGACGTCGACGACCGCGTGGCCGGCACGCACACCGACTGGTGGCTGATGGGCCTGCTCTCGCGCTCGACGTCCGGCGCGGGCACGTCCTGGAGCGTGTGCGGACTCACCGTCGCCGGTCCGTGACGCGCCGCCCGGAGGCGCGCACGTCGCACGGGCCGGTGCGTCATCCGCCCAGCGTCGCGAGCGCCGCGTGCGCCCGCGGGTGCCCGGGATCGAGCTGCAGCGCGCGCTCGAACTGGGCGCGGGCCTCGTCGTGCTCGCCGGCCCGCAGCAGGACGTCACCGTAGGCCACGTGCAGCTCGGCGTCGGACGGCGAGCAGCGCACCGCCTCGCGCAGATAGCCCTCGGCGTCGGCCAGCAGGTCGTCGCGCACGAGACGCGCCGCGAACGCGCGCACCTCGTCCTCGGCCCAGGTCCAGTCGGGCAACGAGCGCAGACTGGCGGCCAGACCCCACGACTCCTCGGGCGGACCCTCGCCGGCGGCGAGGTTCTCGAACGGGGTGGCGTCGACCCCGTGTGCCTCGATCACGGCGCGCGTCCCGTCGACGACGCGTTGCCAGCCGGCCAGGCGGTCGCGCACCTCGACCGCCACCGCGAGCCGGGCCTGCGGCGTCGGCACGTTCGCCGCGATCCACGCCATCGGGTCGCAGCGCCAGCGCACCCAGGCCTCGAGCTCGGCCAGCAGCGTGTCCGGCTGGACGA
>JACKHP010000045.1 GCA_020638905.1 Planctomycetota bacterium
GAGCAGGTGCACGGTGAGCGGCCAGCGCGGTTCGAACGGCGGCACGATCGGATCGTCGACCCGGCGCTCGGAGTCGCCGACTTCGTCGTCGCGCGGCTCGCCCGGTGCGCGCAGGTGCGCGAACGAGTCCGGCGCGTCGGCGACGAGGGCCAGGACCACGTCGACGAGATCGTCGCGCAGCGGCGGGAGATCCTGGAGCGGCTCCCGCTCGGCGAGGTAGGGATCGAGCCAGGCGGCGGTCCCGGCGCCTTCCGCGGGCGAACCCTGGGCGGAGCAGTCCAGTCCGATCGCCCAGTCCTCGCCTGCGTCGGAACTCGTCTCGCGCAGCCACAGCTCGATGCGCGGGACGGGCTTCCCGTCGATGCGTCGCACGGCCATCGTCGGCCCTGGGACCAGCGCCGCGCGTCGCGACCCGGGCAGCCGCCACGACACCGGCTCGATCGTCTCGTCGACCACCCACTCGCCGGCGTGCGCGACGAGCCAGCCGCGCAGGAGCTCGAACTCCGCCTCGAACCCGGGGCGCTCGTCGTCCGCCACGGGCCGGCTGCGACGGATCGCGTACGACGCGCCCGTCGTGGAACCGAAGCTGGCCATCGAGCTCAGCGCGCCGTCGAGGTCGACCTCGAGCCCCTCCATCGGCATCACGCTCCAGGTCGGCATGCCGCCGTTGCGCCCCCACGCCTCACGCGGTGCGACGAAGGCCTTGAGCGTCTCGAGCCCGTCGTAGGCGCCGGCCTGCATGGCCTCGACCACCGCGCCGAAGCCGGCCTCGGTGGGGACGTCGCGAGCGCTCTCCTCCTGGGCGTGCAGCGGGACGGCGAGGCTGCAGACCAAGACGGCAGGTGCCAGGAGCCCTGGGAGGCCGCACGGCGGCAGCGGCGTGGGTGCGCGGCCCGCGTCGATCGTCGTGCGCGTCATCGGTCCCTCCCCCGTCTTCGCGACGTTCTCCGAACGGGACGCATTCTAGACGACCACTCGCGGTCCGTGTGCCGAACCCGATGCGGCAGGCCGGGACGCGTCCCTGGACCCCGCGGCCTGCGCCGAAGAGCGCATCGCGCCTCCGAGACCTCCCGCGGACGATGGATCGTGCGCCCCTCGGAGGCCACCTCATGTCACGCCTTCCCTCGCATTTCGCGTCCTGCGCTGGGCTCGCCCTGCTCTGCGCCTCGATCTCCGCGCAGATCGTGTTCGACACGCCGCGCACGATCACGTCGGTCCTGGGTGAGCTCGACGTGCGTCAGGCCGACATCGCCGCCACCGACGTGGACGGCGACGGCAACCTCGACGTCGTGTTCAGCGACAACGTCGTCTACGGCCTGCAGCTCACCACCCATCTCGGTCGAGGCGACGGCACCTTCGACCTCTACGCGCAGGATCCCACGCTGCTCGGCCTGCGCCTGCTGGCCGCGGGCGACGTGACCGGCGACGGACTCGGCGACGCCTTCGCCACCGACGAGGTCGAGGCGCTCTTCCTGCGCAGCATCGGCGGCGGCATGTTCTCGCCCGAGCCGATCCTGCCCGGCGTGCTGCCCGAACGCCTGTGGATCTCCGACCTCGACGGCGACGGATCCCCCGACCTCGTCGTCGTGGGACAGCCCACCGCTCCCGATCTCACCGTGGCCCTCGGCGCCGGCGACGGGACGTTCGCGATCGCATGGCAGATCGCGCTGCCGCCGCCCGGCGAGACGAAGCTCGGCGTGCTGGCCGATCTCGACGGCGACGGGGTGCGCGACCTCGTGCTCGCGCTCGGCCCGGACCTCGTGCTCTTCGGCGGGATCGACGGCGGCACGTCGCCGCCCGTGCCGGTCCTGCTCGACGTGGCCCCTGCCGACCTGCGCGAGTTCGACGCCGCCGACATCGACGACGACGGGAACGTCGACCTCGTGCTCGCCACGTCCGACCGCATCGTCCTCGCGCTCAACGCCGGCGACGGCAGCATCGCGTCGCAGGTCGAGATCGCGCCGTTCGGCCTCGTGCGCGACCTCCTGGCCTGCGACATCGACGCCGACGGGCGCTCCGACATCCTCTATCTGAACAGCCTCGACGAACTCGTCGTGTTGCGCGGCCTCGACGGCCTCGCGTTCAAGACGCTGCGCGTGAGCCACATGCCGCGCGGCGACGACCTCGTCGTGGGCGACTTCGACGGCGGACGTCCGGACGTGTTCGCCAGCGCGCAGCTCGACGCCTACGGCTCGTCGGACGACGACCTGCGCTTCATCCCGAACCGGACCTACCCGTACGGGACCGGCTCGCCGTTCCTCGACCTCGGCTTCCCGCTCGCGGGGCAGGAAGGCTGGCCGATCCAGCTCGCCGACGGGTCGCTCCATCCCGGCAGCACCTGGTCGCTCCAGTTGTGCAACGCGCTGCCGTCGGGCCTCGCGGCATTCGTGATCGGCGGCGACCTGCTCGGGATGAAGTTCCGCGGCGGCATGCTCGTGCCGTCGCCCGACGTGATCGTGTGGGGCCTGCCCGTCGACCCGACGGGGCGCCTCGTCACCACGGGCGTCTGGCCCGGCACGCCCTCGGGCCTCACCTTCTTCGTCCAGTGGTGGATCGCCGACCCGGGCGGTCCGCAAGGCTGGGCCGCCTCGCCGGGCCTGCGCGTCCGCGTGCCCTGAGCGCCACGCGCCACGATGCGCCTCGCGCGGCGCGTCGCGGCGCGTACCATGGCGCGACATGCGCCTCCTGCTCGTCCAGCCTCCGCACCGCGACACCTTCGGGTACTCGATGCCGCCGCTGGGCCCGCTGCACCTGGGCGCCGCGGCGCGCGCGCGCGGACACGACGTGACGTTCGTCGACCTCGCGCTGCTCGTGCGGCGCGGCGAGCTCCCCGCGACCACGCCCGACGAGGCGCGCTCGCTCCCGGGACGCTGCGCCGACCTGCTGCTCGCGCACGATCCCGACGTGCTCGGCCTCGGCGCGATGATCTCGTCGATGCCCGCGGCGCTGCACCTGGCGGCCGAGCTGCACGCGCGCCGTCCCGGACTGCCGATCGTGTTCGGCGGACAGGGACCGGAGACGGTCGAGGAACGCGTGCTCGAGCGCCACCCGTCCGTCGCCGCCGTCGCCGTGGGCGAGGCCGACGCGTCGTTCGTCGAGTGGCTCGACGCGCGCGACGCCGGAGGCGACGGTGCCGACGTCCCGGGCTTCGTCGCACGCCGCGACGGACGCGTCGTGCGCGCGCCGCCGCGCGCCGTGCTGCCCGACCTCGACGCCGTGCCCTCCCCCGCCTGGGACCTGTGCGAATCGCCGCGCGCCTACGCCGACGCGGCCGGCGGCGGCGAGGCGCTCTTCCCCATCGACCTCGGACGCGGCTGCACCTACGCGTGCACGTTCTGCACCACGCCCGTCTTCTGGGGACGCACCGCGCGCCACCTCTCGCCGGAGCGCGCCGTCGACGAGCTCGACCGGCTCGCCGCGCTGCCCGGGCTGGGCTGCGCGTACGTGACGCACGACCTGTTCACGTCCGACCGCACGCGCGTGCTGGCGATCTGCGCCGAGAAGATCCGACGCGGCAACACGCTGCCGTGGGAGTGCCGCACGCGCATCGACCTGGTCGACGCCGAGCTGCTCGACGCGATGCGCGCGGCGGGCTGCCGGCGCATCCTGTACGGCATCGAGAGCGACGTGCCGCGCGTGCTCGACGCGATGCACAAGGGCGGACGCAGCACGGGACGCGCCGCGGTCGACGTGCGCGCGACGCTGCACACCGCGTCGCGCTGCGGCGTGGCGTCCATCGTGGGGACGATGGCGGGCGTGCCCGGCGAGACGTCCGACGACGTCGAGCGCAACCTGCGCTTCATGGCCGAGGTCGCGGTGCTCGACGGCGTCTCGCTCTCGATGCACTGGCACAACGTGACCCCCGGCAACGGACGCGCCGAGGAGACGCGCGACACGCTGCGCCTGGTCGACGGCCTGTCGGCCGACCTCGTGCGCGGCTTCGACCTGCCCGCGGGCTTCGTCCCCGAGGTGCAGGCGGGGATGATCGCCGACGACGACGAGCTCTTCGCCGCGTTCCGCGTCCACGCGCCGGACCACGCCGACCCGCTCGCGCTGTACCTGCTCTCGCGCAACGCGCACCTGGCGCTCGAGGTCCTGCCGCGCACACTGCGCGCGCTCGCGGCCGTCGAGGACACGACGCTGCGCGCCCTGCTGGTCGACACGCTGCGCGACCTGGCCGAGCGTGGAGAACGCGACCGGTGGCCGTCCGAGCACTTCACCGAACCGCGCGTCCTGCAGCGCGACGCCGTCGTCGACGCGTTCGCGGCGCGGGCGCACCGCTGCGCGCACCCCGACGTGCTCGCGCTGTGCGCGTACGAGCAGGCGCTGTTCGCCGTGGCCGACGTGCTCGTGCTGCGCTTCGGCGTCGACCCGCTGCCGCTGCTGCGCGCGGTCGACGACGGCACCTACCGTCCGGCCGTCGCCGGGGCGGGGGACGCCGACGCCGCGACGGCCGCGCCGCATCCGTCGCACGCCGTGCTCTTCACCCGCGAGGGCGAGCGCGTGCGCGCGCGCGCCGTCTCGCCGCTGCTGGCCGACGCGCTCGAGGAGCGCGACGTCGCGGCGCTGGCCGCGCGCTGGCCCGGCGCGCATCCCGATCATCTCGAGCGCGCGCGCGACATGGCGCGCACGCTGCTGCACGGCGCGCGTCGCGCGTCCACGACCTCGCCCTCCGTCTGACCGCACCGCTCCCCCTGCGACGACCTCCGATGCCCCTCGCTCCCGCCGACCTGCGCGTCCTGCTCGTCTTCCCGCCCCAGGGACACCCCACCCAGCCGTACCTCGCGCTGCCGTCGCTCAAGGCACACCTCGCGCAGCACGGCTTCACCACGTGCAAGGTCTGGGACCTGAACCTCGACGCCTACGACGAGCTCGTCTCGGGACGCAGGCTCGAGCGCGCGCTCGAACGCATCCGCGCCAAGGCCGACGCGTGGGGCATGCACGAACGTGACGTGCTCGAGCCGAGGGACCTCGAGCGCTTCCGGCTCTACGCCGACGCGCTGGCGTCGGGCGGATACGTGGCGGCGCACGTCGACGAGGCGAAGGACGTCATCCGCGACGCCGACGCGTTCTACGACCGACCGCGGTACCTGTGGGCCATGCGCACCTTCGAGGCGGGACTCAAGCTCGTCTCGACCGAGTACCATCCCGCGCTGTTCACGTCGCACAACTACACGCAGAGCGCGTCGATCGACGACAGCGCCAGCCTGTTCGCCGGAGTGGACGATCCCGACGAGAACCTGTTCGCCGAGTTCTTCGAGGAGTTCGCGCTGCCCCGCATCGAGGCCGAGCGTCCCGACGTGCTGGGCATCTCGGTCACGTACGGCAGCCAGATGATCCCCGCGCTCACGCTGGCGACGATGGTCAAGCGGCGCTGGCCGGCGATGCACGTCACCCTCGGCGGCGGCATGCTCGCCTACGTGGGACACCGCCTGGCCCACGCCGCGCCGCTCTTCGACCGCGTCGACTCGATCTGCGTCTACGAGGGCGAGCGTCCGCTGCTCGAGCTGTGCGAGGCGCTCGCCACGGCCGGCGGCGCACGCGACGGCGCACTCGCGCCCGACCTCTCGGGCATCGCGAACCTCGTGTACCGCGTCGACGGGCGCACCACGGTGAACTCCGAGCTGCTCCCGATGCCGATCGACGAGCTGCCGACCCCCGACTTCGACGACCTGCCGCTCGACCGCTACTTCTCGGGCGAGCTCGTGCTGCCGATCGCGCCAGCGCGCGGCTGCTACTACGAGAAGTGCGGCTTCTGCACGCTCTACACCGCGATCGGTCCGACGTTCCGCGAGCGCTCGGTCGAGAAGCTCGTCGACGACCTCGAGACGCTCCAGGCGAAGCACGGCACGCCGTACTTCTACTTCATCATGGACGACCTGCCGCCGCTCATGGCCAGGCGCCTCCCGCCGGCCATCGCGGCGAGGGGGCTCGAGGTCTACTGGTGGTGCGACGCCCGTTTCGAGGAGCGCATCTTCAACCCGGCGTCGCTGAAGGCGCTCTACGACGCCGGCTGCCGCAAGCTCATGTACGGCTTCGAGTCGGGCAGCCAGCGCGTGCTCGACCTGGTCGAGAAGGGCACCGATCTCTCCGAGGCCGAACGCATCCTGCGCCACACGCACGAGGCGGGCATCTCGGCCACGCTCTACACGATGGTCGGCCTGCCCACCGAGACCCGTGAGGAGGCCGACATGACGCGCGCGTTCATCGTGCGCAACGCCGACTGGATCGGCGAGATCAGCCTGCAGATCTTCAACCTCGACATGGTCTCGCCGATGTACCGCGATCCCGCGAAGTTCGGCATCGCGCGCATCGTCGACGACCCGCGCGACCTGGCCGAGGGGCAGGCGCCGCGGCACGACCTGGCGCGCTACCTCGAGCACGTCTCCGTCTCGGGCATGGACGCCGACGAGGTCAGGCAGGCGTTCAACTCGGTGCTCGGCGCGGCGAACGACGCGCTCGCCGCGCTGCGCGGCGACAACTTCCTGTACTACCGCTACAAGAGCCACATCTTCCTCTACCTGTGCCGCTTCGGGGTGGACGTGTTCCGGAGCGAGCACCACCCGCCGCGCCCCACGACGCACACGCTGCGTGCGTCCGAGCTGCCCGAGCGACTGCGCCTGCGCGACGACGTGACCGTCGCGCGGCTCCCGTTCCCCTACGGACAGGTGCGCGACCGGCTCGACCGCGCGTGGAGCGATCCGACGCCGCTGGGCGGCCCTGCGCGCAGCATCGGCGGCGGACGCACGGGCAGCACGCCGGTCACGGCGCGTCCGTCGGCGGTGGCCTTCGTCGGACGCGAGCACCGCTACTTCGAGCTCGGGGACGGCGCCGCGCGCCTGCTCCACGGCGCCGAGCGCGAGGGCACCCTGCGTGCGCTCGACGCGCTCCCCGCCGAACGCCGCGCCCAGGCGGCGGACGTGCTGCTGCGCGCGTACGACACCGGCCTGCTCGTCGGCGCCGACGCGCCCGCGCGCGAGGACGCCGCCGGCTGACGCCGCGCGCCGCCGCGCACGACGGACGATCGGCCGGGCCTCCGCGAGCCGACGCGCCACGCCGCGCGCCGGACGCGGCGGTCGCCGTGTCGTGCGCGCCGCCTCATGCGGCTCGCCGGGGGATCATCGGCGCGGGGGCCCCCCGCTGCAGGCTGCTAGACTGCGACTCCCCCCGAGGCGCCCCCCGTGCGGACGATTCGCATGTCGCCGGCCGAGACGCTGCCGCATGGTCGCGCGGCTTCCGTCGCGCGCGCCGTCGCCGCCCGCGTCGCACTCGCGCTCTGCGCGTGGATCCTGTGCGCGACGACGGCCCGCCCGGCGACGGACGTCGACGCTCCGTCCGATCGCACGCCGGCCCAGCGGCTGGGGGACGCATGGCGTTGGCGCGAGGTCGACCGCCCGCGCGAACCCGCGCGCTTCGTGTCGGTCTGCGGCGGCGCCTCCGGTGACCTGTTCGCGGTCGACGGCCAGGGGCTCTGGCACTACGACGGGTCGACCTGGACGACGGCGCCCGGCTGGGACGCGTTCGCCTCGGACGAAGCTCGCGCCGTGCGGCTCACGGCGGCGGGCCTGGCCGTGGTGCGCGACGACGGCGTGTTCTTCGTGCCGACCGGATGGGTCCCCGGCGGGACCCGGGGCGCGCCGACCGACGTCGCCGCGGGCGCCTTGCGCGAGACGTTCCGCGTCTCCGGCCCCGAGCCCTCGCCGCTCACGGCGGTGCATCCCTTCGTCACGCGCGACGGACGCATCCTCACCCCGCTCGGCCGGGACCTGCTCGAGATCGCGCCCGACGCCACGCTGCGGCACATCGCGCCACCGCCCGGCTCGCCCGCGCTCGTGCTCGCCGAGGACCGCGACGGGCGCCTGATCTGCGGCACCCCCGAGGGCGTCTCCCTGCGCGAGGACGGACGCTGGACGAAGCCCTCCGCAGCCGCCGACCCGCGGATCGTGCAGGTGTTGCGTCGCGGCGACGACCTCGTGCTGCTGTGCGAGACGTTCGAGCGCGGGCGCCCCGGGGCCCTGCTGTGGGACGGCCACGCGCTCGTCCCGCTGCAGGCGCCCCCGCTGGACGACGAGTTCGTCGGCGCCGCGGTCCTGCGCGACGACGTGATCGCCGTGAGCCTCGCGCGCGGCGACGTCCTGCTCCTGGAGGGCGACGCCTGGACACGCGCCGACCTGCCGCCCGACTTCGAGCGCACGTTCGTGTCGCTCTCGGCCGCGCGCGACGGACGCCTGGCGCTGGTCGACCGCATCGGACGCCTGCGCCTGTGCGATCTCGGCAGCCGACGCTGGACGCTCCGCGATCCGTCGCTCGGACCGGGGACGGAGCAGGTCTCCCCGCGCGTGAACGCACTCTGCGCGAGCGTACGCGGCGGCGTCTGGATCGGCACGCACGACGGCGTCGCACGCTGGGACGGCGCCGCCTTCGTCGACGCGTGGCTGACCGCCGGCGAGACCGGTGTCGCGCTGCACGGCGTGACGACCGTGCACGAGGACGCCCGCGGACACCTGTGGATCGGATCGGGCGGCACATTCCGCAACGCGCTCGAGTACGACGGCGAGCACTGGACGCTCCACGACGAAGCCGAGGGCGTGGGCGACATGCACGTGCACCGCATCGTCTCGGCACCCGACGGGTCGCTCTGGTTCCTGCTCGTCTCGGGTGACCCGGACGACTTCTGGCGCGGCGGCATCGTGCGCCGGGACGGCGACGCGTGGACCCCGCCGGGAATCCCGGGAGACGCACTGAGCCGCACCTACGACGTGGTCTTCGACGCCGACGGCACGCCGATCGTGGCGACGCTCGAGGGCGTGCTCACCGTGCGCGACGGGGCCTGGACACAGCTCGGCGCCCACACCGGCCAGGCCAGCACCTTCGCCCTGCACCGGGCCCGCGACGAGACGCTGCTGCGCGGACACGGCGCCGACGTGCGCGGCGTCGAGCGCTACGACCGTGAGCACGACGCCTGGGTGCGCGGACCCAGCGACGCGTGCGCGCTCGCCGGCGCCGGGACCTTCGCCGACGACGCCTTCGGACAGGTGTGGTGCGCGTCGGCCTACGGACTCTACGTGTTCGACGGAGACGCCTGCGTGCCGCTGCCCACCGGCGAGGTGCTCGCGGCGCCGAGCTTCTGGCCCGTGCTGGCCGCCGAGCACGGCTCGACCCTCTGGATCGGCAGCACGCGCGGCCTGCTCGAGTACACGTCCGAAGATCATCTGCCACCGGAGACCGAGTCGCTCGAACGACACGTCGGGCCCGGACCCGACTCGCAGGTGGCCATGAGATGGATCGGTGCCGACGCGTGGCACGTCACGCCGCGCGACGAGCTGCTCTATCGCGTGCGCGTCGACGATGGCGCCTGGATGGAGCTCACGTCCGCCACCGAACACACGTTCGCGCTCTCGCCCGGCAGGCACCGCGTGACGGTCGAGACGCGCGATCTCGACGGCAACGTCGAGCCCGTGCCGATGACGCGCGAGGTCGTGGTGCCGATGCCGCTCTGGCGACAGACGCCGGCGCTGATCGGCTTCGCGTTGCTCGGCACGCTGCTCGGCACGCTGGCCTCGCTGCTCGTGCGGCGCGCGCGCGAGCGGCGCGAGGCCGCGCACGTCCAGGCCGAGCTGACGCAACGCCTGCGCCGCCTCTCGCGCGGCCTCATGCGCAGCCAGGACGACGCCCGTCGCAACCTCGCGCACGACCTGACCGACGACCTCGGACAACTCCTCGCCGGGGCCCAGCTCCAGCTCGACCGCGCCGGGCGCCACGCGCCCCCCGAGGGCGCACCGGCGATCGACGCGGCCCGCGGCGCAGTCTCCGAAGCGCTCGGCCGCGTGCGGCGGCTGGCGGCCGAGGTGCGCCCTTCGTTGATCGACGACCTGGGCGTCGACGTGGCGGTGCGCGCCCTGCTCGACGCCTTCGAGGACGAGTCGGGACTGGAGGTCGAGGCCGATATCGACCTGGGTGCATCCGATCTCCCGAGACCCGCGGCCGACCACCTCTACCGCATCCTGCAGGAGTGCCTCGCGAACGTGTCGCGGCACGCCGACGCGGCACGGGTGCACATCACCTTCCTGGCCGGCGACGACGAGATCCTGCTCGAGGTGCGGGACGACGGACTCGGCTTCGAGCCGGCCGCGCGGGTGCCCGGCATGGGCCTGCTGGCCGCCCGCGAGCGGGCCGCCGACCTGGGCGGCATGCTCACGATCGAGTCACGGCCCGGGCAGGGAACGACGATCCGTGTTTCAATACCAGGGCACCCGAAGGGGAAGACCTGAAGAGGGAGGTGTCCATGGGGACCATCAGGGTCCTGCTCGCCGACGACCACGAGATCGTCTGCGACGGTCTCGAAAGCGCCCTGTCCGATCGGGACGACGTCGACGTCGTCGGCCAGGCACGTTGCGGCGAGGACGCGCTGAAGCTGTGTGAAGAGCTGCGTCCCGATGTGCTGGTGCTCGACTACTCGATGCCCGACCTCGACGGCGCCACGGTCACGCGCCGTCTGCGAGAGGCGGGCAACGGCACGCGCGTCGTGTTCTTCACCTACCACGAGGGCGTGCACTACGCGCTCGACGCGTTGCGTGCCGGCGCCCAGGGCTACGTCATGAAGAGCGCACCGACCGACACGTTGGTCGAGGCGCTCCGCACGGTGGCCGCCGGCGGACGCTACGTCTCGCCGCCGCTCGATGCGCAGGTGCAGACGATCCTCGAGCGTGACGCGAGTCGCAAGCGCAAGGTCAGCCTGTCGGCCCGCGAGACCCAGGTGCTGCGCCTGCTCGGCGAGGGGCTCACGCTGCAGGAGGTCGCGCGCTCGCTCGGTGTGGGCGAGAGCACCGCGTCGACCTACCGCGCGCGGCTGATGAACAAGCTGCAGCTCGAGAACTCGGCGCAGATCATCCGCTTCGCCCTCGACGGCGGCTTCGTCTCGCCGGGCTCGCGGCGCGACGACGAGGGTTCGCCGCCGGGCGACGGCCCGGCCCCCGGCGGCGACCACGACCACCACCCGGGCCTCGAGATGGGGATGCCGGGCGCCTGAATCGACCGCCGCCCCGCGTCGCGCGCGGGCGGCGTGCCCGATGCGTGCCGGCGTCCGGGAGCGTACGATGGGCGTGACGTCCCGGAGGTACCCATGAGCACCGAGCGCCCGAAGAACGACCGGCTCGAACTGCCCATCGCCGCGCCGCAGCGCAAGCCGGCGACGGCGCCGCAGGACGACTGCCTCGATCTGCACTTCGAGGAGATCGAGGACAAGCACGTCCCGAAGGACCGGAACATCTTCGACAAGTAGGCGCCTTGGCCGCCGAACCTCCCGCGGCGTCGCCGCGCCCCGGGATGCGCCTGCTGCTGCTCGCGCATCCCACCGTGCAGCTTGTGCGCTTCGGGACGAAGGCCGCCCTGGCCTGGTTCCTGACGGTCGAGGACTACGGCCAGGTCGGCCTGGCCGGGCTGCTCGCGTTCCTCGCGTCGCACGCGGCGCTGCTCGGGCTCGACGAGGCCTGGATCGTCGCGCGCCGTCCCGGCGCGACGCTGTGGAGGCACCTCGCGCGCCTGCACGTCCGATCGGGGCTGCTGCTCGGCGCGGCCCTGGCGCTGCTCGGCACGGCGCTCGGACTGCTGCTCGACGATCCGCTGCTGCTCGAGTTGACCGTCGCGCTGGCGCCGATGGTCTGGATCGCGACGCTGTCCGTCCTGCCGACCGCGGCGCTGGTGCGCGCGCACCGCTACCCGGCGCTGTTCGCGCTCGACGTGGCCGGCGTGCTCTCGCTGGCCGGAGTCACGATCGGCGCCGCCGCCCTGGGCGCCGGACCGTGGAGCCTCGTGGCCGGCTGGTACGCCAACGCGCTGGCCACCGTCGCCGCCGCGCGCGTGCTCGCGCGCGAGGTGCGTCCGGCGGCCGAGCACGACGACGAGGACGATCCGCGCGAGGTCGTGCGCTCCGGACTGCACCTCGCCGGCGCCGACATGGCGAACTTCGCGGCCGAGCGCGCCGACGCCCTGGTCGTCGGCTTCGGCGTGGGACGCGCGGCACTCGGCCTGTACGACCTCTCGAACCACTTCGGCACGCTGCTCGTGAACTACACGGGCAACCTGGCCGAGCGCAGCCTCTTCCCCACGCTGTCGGCCGAGCACCACGCCGACGCCGCGCGCCTCACGGCCGCCGCGCCCGACCGCGAGGCGCCCCCCGGGCCCGGCGGGTTCGACGCCGCGTTCCGCGGCGCGCTGGGCCTCGTGCTCGCGGTGCTGCTGCCGTTGCACGTTCTGCTGGCGACCTGCGCCGTGCCGCTGCTGCGCCTGCTCTTCCCCGAGCGCTGGCTCGATGCGGCGCCGCTGCTCGCGGCGCTGGCCCTGGCCGGCGGCGCGCGCTGCGTCGAGGTCGTGGCCGCCACCGCGATCAAGTCGCGGGGACGCAGCGCGACGGTCGCCCGGCTCTCGCTGGCGCGCCTGCTCGTGCTGGCCGCGGCGACCCTCGCGGCCCTGCCGTTCGGCGTGGTCGCCGTGGCCCTCGCGGCGCTGGGCGCGCGCGTCGTCGGCGCGGCGCTCACCCTCGAGGCGGCGCGCACGCTGCTGGGTCCCCTCCACATGCGCCGGCCGCTGCGCGTGCTGCTGGGCTTCTGCGTCGGATGGCTGCTGCTGTACACGCCGCTCGCGCCGCTGCGCGCGCTCTCCCCGTGGCTGGGACTTCCGCTGCTCGCCGCCTGTGCCGCCGCGCTCTGGGCGACCTGCCACCTGCTCGCGGGACGCCGCGCGCCGCGCCCTCCGACGGCGGGCCTTGCGTCGAACCCTCCGCTCACGCGCACGCCCGGCGCGCCGCGCACGGGACCGCGCCCGTGCGACGTCTCGGTCGTGATCGCCACCTTCGACGGCGAGCGCTTCCTGGCCGAGACGCTCGACTCGGTGCTGGCGCAGAGCATGCCTCCGCGCGAGATCGTCGTCGTCGACGACGGTTCGACCGACGGGACGCCCGACGTGCTCGCGCGCTACGCGGGACGCATCACCGTCGTGCGCCGGCCGAACGGCGGCGTCTCCGCCGCGCGCAACGCCGGCGCCGCCCTGGCCCACGGCGCGTGGATCGCCTTCCTCGACCACGACGACCTGTGGGAGCCCGACATGCTCGAGCGCCAGCTCGCCGCCGTGGCCGGACGCCGCTGCGGCCTCGTGTACGGCGACTCGTGGGTGATCGACGACCGCGGACGCGTCCACGGCCGCCGACGCGACCACCTCGCGTACCACCAGGGACAGGTCTACGCCGAGTTGCTGCGCGGCAACTTCATCCCGATCGAGACCACGCTCATGCCCACGGCGCTGTTCCGCGAGCTGGGCGGCTTCGACGAACGCCTGCACTTCCTCGAGGACTACGACCTGCACCTGCGCGTGGCCGCGCGGGAACCGATCGTGCACCAGCCGCTGCCCGTGGCGCGCTACCGCATCCACGACGGGAACCTCAGCCACCGGCGCGAGGAGCTGCTCGGCGAATGGGTGCTCGTGCTCGAGCGCATGCTCGCCGACGGGACGCCGCGCTCCGCCTCCGAGCGCGCGCTCCTCGAGGGACAGCGCGCCGAGCGCTGCGGCGACGCGGCCTGGCAGGCGCTCAAGAAGGGCGACCTCGAAGCGGCGCGGACGTGGGCGCGACGCGCCGGGGAGCGCATGCCGGCAGGACTGCGGCGCCGCGTGCGCGTGCTCTCCACCGTGCTCGGGGTGCTGCCCGCACCGCTGGCGCGCGCGCTGCGCGCCCTGTTCCCCCGCCGCCGACTCTACGACGTGTGACGGCCCGGGACGGGTCCGGGCGACGCCCCGCGCCGGCAGCCCGCGCCCGGCCGCCTCGCCGGGGCGCTGCGCGCTTCCCCTCGCCGCGCGCCGCGAGGTAGCCTCGGCGGTTCGACCGAGGTGCGCGACCGAGCGACCTCGCGACCGCCGTCCGCCACGCACGAGAGCGAAGCCGACCCTTGTCCCTGTCCCAGGCCAGCCTCGCGTTCCTCGTCCAGATGGCCTTCGGGTCGATGCTCACGTTCGTCGTGAACGACCGCGCGGCGCTGGGTCCCAAGTACTTCAAGTTCAGCGGCTGGATCCTGGCCGGGCTGTACGGCCTGGCGCTCACCTTCGTGCTGCCGCTGCTCGGCGCCGACGGCGCGAGCGCGACCCAGTCGGCCCTCGGCTGGAGCGTGGTGGCCGCGCTGGTCGGCATGCTCGCCTTCAGCTCGGTGAGCGGCTGGGACCGTCCACGCCTCGAGAGCGCGCTGCTGTGGCTCTCGCTCGCCGCCGGTGCCGTGGCCGTGTGGACGTCGGCCGTGCACTGGCACGCGGCGGCGGGCATGACGCTCGCCGGCGACGAGCGCGGCCTCGTGATCGCCGGCGCGTTCGGCTCGGCGCTCGTGCTCGGCTTCACGACCTGGGCCATGACGCTGGGGCACTTCTACCTCGTCGACCAGGGCCTCGACATCCGCCACCTGCGGCGGCTCGTGGCGCCGCTGCCGGCCATGCTGCTCGGCAAGGCCGCGCTCTCGGGCGCCGCGCTGTGGCTCATGTGGGACCGCGTGCTGGGCGGCAGCCGCTCGCTCACCGAGGTCGTCGAGTACCATCCCGAGCGCATGCTCGACGTGGTCAACGTGTGGGCGCGCATCCCCGTGGGACTGCTCGTGCCGTTCGGCATGGCGCTCATGACGATGGTCACCGTGCGCATGAAGAAGACCCAGCCGGCCACCGGCATCCTCTACGCGATGTGCACGACGGTCTACCTGGGCGACCTCATGGGCAAGATGCTCGAGGGCGCGACGGGCGTCCCGCTCTGAAGAGGGCCCGCGTGTCGCACGACAGCCCGACGATCCCCGCACGCGACCACAAGCTGCTCTCGTTCGCCGTGCCCTGCGAAGACTGCGGCGGGTGGACCGAGCGCACCATCGGTCCGCCGGGCACCCGACTCCCGACGCAGATGACCTGCGCGCACTGCGGCGTGCCCCAGGCTCTCGACCTGCCCGGCCACGTCGACGCCGAGGGCCGGCTCGACGGATGTCCGAGGTGCGACTACCATACGCTCTGCATCCAGAAGGACGTGAACGGGAAGCTGGGGGTCGTGCTCGTGCTCGTCACCTTCGGGGCGCTTCTCTTCTCGGGGCTCGAGCTGCCGCAGATGGTCGCGGGACTCGTGCTGCTCGCTCTGCTCGACGTGGTGCTGCTCAAGCTCGTGGTCAAGCGACTGCTCATCTGCTACCGCTGCAAGGCGCAGTACCGCGGCTTCCCGCCGGGGCCGCGCTGTCGCCCGTTCGACCTCGCCACGTGGGAAGCGCACGACCCGACGCCCGACGACGCGGCGCGTTGACGTGCGCTCGCCGCGCCCCGTCCTGCGGCGCGTCAAGGCGGCGCTCAAGCGCGCGACCTACGCGATCCTGCCCGATGCGCTGCTCGCGCGCGTCGTGAGCTGGAAGATGCCGCGCTCGGCGCAGGTCGAGGTGACGACGCACTGCAACCTGCGCTGTCCCCTGTGCGTGACCCACGACGTCGAACGCGGACCGCGCCCGCTCGACGAGCGGGTCATCGACGGACTGCACGCCGCCTGCGGCTCGCGGCTCAAGAACGTCGCGCTGCACCTGCTCGGCGAGCCGCTCGTCCACCCGCGGCTCTTCGACATGGTGCGCGCCGCGGCCGCGCACGGGGTGGCCACGAGCTTCTCGACCAACGGCATGCTGCTCGGGAAACACGTCGACGACGTGCTCGACTCGGGACTCAGCTTCCTGTCGGTGGCCATCGACGGCGTCGACCAGCGCAGCTACTCGGCCTACCGCTGGGGCGGCGACCTCGACGTCGTCGTGGCGAACGTGCGCGCCTTGCTGGCCGAGCGCGCGCGGCGCGGCCGCCGGCTGCCCGTGGTGCAGGTGCAGATGGTCATGTTCCCCTACAACGAGGACGACGAGGAGCGCGCGCTCGCGTTCCTGCGCGGACTCGGCGCCGACGTGGTGAGCCTCAAGCGTCCGTCGTACGACGCGCCCGACAAGCCCGCCGCGCGGGCGTTCCTGCGCGACGTCGACGCGGGCGGTACGGGCCGCCGCTGGGCGCGGCTGTCGCTGCCGACCGAGGCGCTGTTCCGCAACCGTCCCATGTGCCCGCAGCTCGAACGCGCGACGATCCTCTCCGACGGACGCGCGGTGGCCTGCTGCCTCGATCCACTCGGCGAGACGGCGTACGGCAACGTCCACGACACGCCGTTCGCGCGGCTCTGGCGCGGCGACGCACGACGCGCGCTCGTGCGCCGCTTCCTGCGCCGCGAGCTCGACATCTGCCAACGCTGCACGCTGG
>JACKHP010000046.1 GCA_020638905.1 Planctomycetota bacterium
TGGCCTTCAACTGGCCGGCGAGCGCCCCGCAGGGCGTGCCGGTCTACTTCCAGTGGGCGATCCAGGACGCCGGCGCGCCGGTGCTCGTGGCGCTCTCGAACGCGGTCTCGGGCGAGACTCCCTGACCGTCGTCGCGTGACGCGGTGGGAGGCGACTCCCATCCGAGTCCCCGGGCCCGGGATCCCAGGAGGATCCCGGGCCCGGTGCGTTCCGGGGCGCTCAGCCGGCGCGACGCGAGGCCCGCTCGTCGCTCCGTTCATGCGTGGACGATTGTAGATCCTGGCACGCGACGTCCGGCGTCCGGCTGCCCGCGCGCGGGATGCCGTCGTCCTTCGCTCCCTGCGCATCATCGTCCTCGTCGGTCTCCTGATTGCCGGGGACGCAGCGCTGCACGATGACCAGCGTCGCCACGAGCACCAGCAGTCCGGCGCCGATCACGGCCAGCAGCAGGCGCCAGATCCCCTCCGGCGGAGGTCCACGCCAGGCCATCGCGAGCAGGGCCGCACCGAGCACGACGAGCAGGGGAAAGGTGGCGAGCTTCATGGTCTTCCTGACATCCTCGTGCATCGAGGAACAAGTTCCGTGCCAGCCGGGACCCGGGCGTGTTACGAGGCGCGGGTCCGGGCGGCTCCGAGCCGACGGGCACGCCGAGGACGAGACCGAGGACGACCGCGCCGGATGCTCAGCGACGAAGGGGCCACACGTACTCCGGGGCAAGCGTCCGGCGCCGGAGCGGATCCGTCCGGATCACCCTGGGACGAGACCCGCGGCGTGCCGCTCTCGGCGCTCGTCACGCGCCGTCGCTTCTGGAGCGCGATGGTCTCGCCGGTGCCGGCGGTGCTCGTCTTCGTGCTGGGCGCGACGGCGTCCGTCCTGCTCTGGATGCTGCTCTCGATGTACCTCGAGGCCGAGGCCCGGCGGGAGGCCGAGGGCGTGGCCGATCGGGTGGCGCGTCTCGTCGAGGCGCGGCGCGAGCGGCTGACCCAGGGACTCGACGAGTTCGGCGCGCTCGTCGCGCGCGACGACGAGCGCGCCGTCGCCGCGTGGGACGTCGGCGCCGCGCTCGTGCTGGCCGGCAATCCCGGGGTCGAGGCGCTGGCGTGGCTCCTGCCGCTCGAGGCATCCGAGGAAGAGGCCGCGCGCGACGTCGGCGTCGTGGGCGAGGGTGAGGCCGTGCCGCGCGCACCGATCGCGCTGCAGCGGTTCGAGAAGCCCGTGGATGCGCGCGCCGACGGCACGCCGGTGGCCGACGCCTCCGGTGCGGGGGACGGCGAGGACCTCGGCCGTCCCATGGCGTCGGGCGCCGAGCCGATCTGGCGGTGGCTCGTCGAGGGCGCGCCGGACACGGTCCTCGACCTGCTGACCGAGGTCGAGGCTTCGCGCGAGAGCCGGCTGGCCGCGTCGCGCGACGGTCCCGACGGACGCTTCACGCTGCTCGCGGCCGTCCCGCTCGGACCGCTCGACGAGCCGCGCGGCACCCTCGTCGCGGTGCTCGATCCCGAGCGCCTGCTGGGTCCCGTGCTCGAGGAGGCCGGCGCACGCCATCGCGCCAGCCTGCTCGCCGACGGACGCGAGGTGCTGCGCCACGTGCCGGCGCGCGAGGTGGGCGGCGCGCTCGGTCCGCCGGTCGACGTCGAACTGGGGCTCGACGGCGTCGTGGGCGAGCCGCTCGTGGTGAGCGTCGAACGAGCCTCGACGCGCGCGACGAACGTCGACCAGCAGCTCGGTGTCGCGGCGCTCGCGTCGTGCGTGCTGGCGTCGGTGCTGCTGGGTGCGATCGTCCACCTCGTGGCGGTGGCGCGCGTGCGGGCCCGGGCCACCGAGCAGGCGCAGCGCGACCTCCAGGCGCGCATCCACGAGGCGCGGGTGGCGGCCGAGGAGGTCGTGACGCTCAACCGGACCCTCGAGCAGCGCGTGCGCGAGCGCACCGAGGGACTGGACGCCGCCATCCGCGACCTCGAGACGTTCAACGCGTCGGTCTCGCACGACCTGCGTTCACCGCTCGGTGCGATCCTGAACTACGCCGCGGTGCTGCGCGAGGACCACGCCGACGAGCTCGGCGAGCACGGGCAGGAGCTGCTCGGGCGCGTCGAACGCAGCGCGCGTGGCGCGGTGGGGCTCATGGACGCGCTGCTCGCGTTCTCGTCCGCGTCGCGCCAGCCGCTCTCGCCCGAGCCGACCGACGTGCGTGCGTCCGTCGAGGCCGTCGTCGAGGAGCTGCGCCTGCGCACCGAGGGCAAGGCGCCGCGGGTCGTGGTGGGAGATCTCGACGACGCCGTGGCCGATCCGCGCCTGCTGCACGTCCTGTTCACGAACCTGGTCGGCAACGCCTTCAAGTTCACGCGCGGCCGCCCGGCGCCGAAGGTCGAGGTGCACTCGCGGCGCAAGGGCGGACACACCGTGTACTGGGTGCAGGACAACGGCGTCGGGTTCGACCCGCGCCTGGCGCCGCGCGTGTTCGGGCTCTTCGAGCGCATGCACCGCGACGCGTTCGAGGGCCACGGCGTCGGCCTCGCCACCGTGAAGCGCATCGTCGAGCGCCACGGCGGACGCTGCTGGGCCAAGGGCGTCCCCGGCAAGGGCGCCGCGTTCTTCTTCAGCCTCCCCGACCGCGACGACGGAGATCCCAAGTGACCCAGGACGAACCGAACCCGCCGCGCGCGCTCGTGATCGACGACGACCGCGAGTTCCTCGAGAGCCTCTCGATGCTCGTCGAGCGCGAGGGCTTCTCGGTGGTCGCCGCGCGCTCGCTGGCCGACGCCGAGGCGCGCCTCGGCGAGACGTCCTTCGACGTGGTGCTGGTCGACCTCGAGCTGCCCGACGGCAACGGCTTCGCCTTCCTGGCCGAGCACGAGGCGCTCGAGCACAGCGAGGTGATCGTGATCACGGGCAACGCCAGCGTCGACTCGGCGGTCAGCGCGCTGCGTGAGGGGGCGCTCGACTACCTGACCAAGCCCTTCGATCGCGCGCGCCTGCGTTCGTGTCTCTCCAACGTGGCGCGCACGCGCTCGCTCAAGGGCGAGATCGCCGACCTGCGCGCCGATCTGCGCCACCTCGGACGCTTCGGGTCGATGGTCGGTTCGTCCCCCGCGATGCAGTCGCTCTACGACCAGATCGCCAAGGTGGCGCCGACGTCGCTCGGCGTGCTCGTGTCCGGGGAGAGCGGCGTGGGCAAGGAGCTCGTGGCGCAGACTCTGCACCGGCTGGGTCCCCGATCGTCGAAGCGGCTCGTGCCGGTGAACTGCGGCGCGATGGCCCCGACGCTGGTCGAGAGCGAGCTCTTCGGGCACGAGCGCGGCGCGTTCACCGGTGCCGACCGCGTGCGCCAGGGCTGCTTCGAGCTCGCCGAGGGAGGCACGCTGTTCCTCGACGAGGTCACGGAGATGCCGGTCGAGCTGCAGGTCAAGCTGCTGCGCGTGCTCGAGAGCCGCGAGGTCGTGCGCGTCGGCGGCAGCCGCTCCATCGCGGTCGACGTGCGCGTGGTGGCGGCCACGAACCGCGATCCCCGGCGGGCCGTCGAGGAGGGTGCGCTGCGCGAGGACCTCTACTACCGGCTCGCGGTGTTCCCGATGCACGTGCCGCCGCTGCGCGAGCGCGACGGCGACGCGCCGCTCCTGGCACAGCACTTCCTCGACGGGCTCAACGCCGAGCACGGCACCGAGAAGATCTGGTCGCCCGCCGCGCTCGAACGGCTCGACGGCATGGACTTCCCGGGCAACGTGCGCGAGCTCAAGAACCTCGTGAGCCGCGCCTACGTGCTGGGCGACGAGGTGCTCGGGGCCGACGAGCTGGGCGCGCCGGCGCCGCACCGCGCGCTCTTTGGGGGCGCCGAGCGCGACGGCGACTCGGTCACGGTGCGCGTGGGCAGCAGCATCGACGAGGTCGAGCAGGTGCTCATCGAGGCCACGCTCGAGAAGCTCGACGGAGACAAGGCCCAGGCGGCGGACGTGCTCGGCATCAGCCTCAAGACGCTCTACAACCGGCTCAAGGTCTACGCCGCGGCGCGTCGCGCGCGCGCGAAGGGCGCCGACGCGCCGGACTGAGTCGCGGGACGAGAAAAGGCGGCGCGCCCGGCTTGCCGGACGCGCCGCCCGCGAGGGAGGGGGGAGCTGCTCCTCGCGAAGGGTGCGAGTCGCCGGGGGACCGTCCGCCACCGCGGTCAGCCCCGATCTCCTCCGGACGCCTCGCCCGACGAGATCGCCAGCGGCTCCTTGGGCCAAGGTGCATCCTCGGG
Organism: Planctomycetota bacterium; assembly: GCA_020638905.1. Taxonomy (GTDB): domain Bacteria; phylum Planctomycetota; class B15-G4; order B15-G4; family B15-G4; genus JACKHP01. The sequence continues at coordinate 4,235 of JACKHP010000046.1, forward strand.
GAGAGCGGGGAGCCGATCGACGGACTGTTCGTCGAGGTCGACGGTGATCGAACGCTTGTCGTCGTCGAGCTGGGCAGGCTCGATGTGCAGGGCGTGCAGGTCGCCGCCGAGCCCGAGCGTCGAGTCGGTCTCGATCGCCGCGTAGCGCACGGTCATGGCCTGCACGTCGAGGGCCAGGTCCGCGATGCGACCGAGCTCGGCGTCGTCCTGGCCACGCACCTCGGCGCCGACGAGACGCCCGAGCAGCACGTGGTCGGGCTTGCTGCCGTCTCCCTTCTTCCAGGCCAGGCCGTAGTGCTCCTGGACCTTGCCCAGCCACTCCGCGTCGAGCGCATCGAGAGAGGCCAGGGTGGGCGCGCTCTTGAGCAGCGAGGTCGTCTGGCAGACGAGCTGCTGGTCGGGCGCGTCCTCTGCGTCCTGCAGCGCGGGATCGCCCAGCAGCATGCGGTCCTCGCGCATGCCGTCGGCGCCCGTGTCGTCGCGCTCGACCGGCTCGTCGGGCGCCGTCTCGAGCGTGAGCACGCGCATCGGCACGCCGCTCAGCGCCATGGCCTCGAGGGGATGCTCGCCATCGCCGCTGGAGAGGCGCACGAGTCCGAGGGCCAGCTTGCCGTCGGCGTCGAGGACCACGTCCTCGAGGGTGCCGAGGCGCTCGCCGTCGAGGGACGCGACGACTTCGATGCCCATGAGTTGCGAGCCGCGCGTGACGGCGGGCAGCGTGGTCGCGGCGGCGTCCTGCGACGTCGTGACGTCCTGGACGTCGTCCTGCACCGCGGGTTGGGCGACGCCGGCGAACAGACCGGCGAACGCGAGCGTGAGGATCTTGCTGTGGAGGGGCATGGTGGATCTCCGTGCCGGTGGGACGTGGGCGTCGCATCGGGCGACGCGGTTCGCCGGACGAGATCGCAACCCTCGTGCCACACGCGCCGAGGCCGGCCGAACGGCCGTTGCGCGCGTCTGCACGACGTCCCGCACCGGGAGTGGACGGACGGTCTGCCCGTTTCTCCAAAGCGCCGGTCCGCGGGCTCGCCGTGACGGCGGCCGAGGCACGGAACCGTGTGCCTCGCGGGTG
>JACKHP010000047.1 GCA_020638905.1 Planctomycetota bacterium
GGCCCACGACTATGTAGTGGCGGTGAGGTCAAGCGCGGATCTCCGCCGTTCGCCGCGCTCGTGTTCGTGAGCGGCGCCTGGTTCGACCCGAGGTTCGGCGGTCCCGGAAGGAGGATGTCGGGCTGTCGTACTCGACTATTCGCGCTCGTCGGCGCAGTAGCGAAATCCATCGGCGACGTCGCATTCGTGGGTACCAGGTCGTCGCCGACGGAATCGGTACGCCTGAACGTGGGCCTCGCGATCGTCGCCTCTGGACAGCCTTGACCCGGGTGCGTCTGGAGCGCGGCTACGCGGTTGCGTCCGCTGGCCGAGCGCTTCGCGATGGGCGGTACGGCGTCCCGTCGCGCCACATCGCGAACAGGATCCCGGCGAGCTTCCTCGCGAGCGCCACCACGGCGATGAACCTTCCCCGGCGCGCGGCGATCGTCGTCGCCCATCGGGTGGCAGGGTCGTTCGGCTGCGTGCGCAGCAGGGTCCACGCGGCCTGCACCAGCGCGCGACGGAGCGCGATCGGGCCAGCCTTGGTGATCCCGGTCATGCGCACCGTCTGCGAGCTCGAGCGCTCCCCGGGCGTCAGGCCCAGGTAGGACTCGAGCTGATGTGCCGTCGCGAACCGGGTCACGTCGTCGAGTGCCGCCACGAAGCGCACCGAGGTCACGGGCCCCACGCCCGGCGCCGTCATCAGCAGCCGGCAGATCGGATGCTCGCTCGCGAACCGCGACACCTGCGCGTCCGCGAGGGCGATCTGTGCGTTCACGGCGTCGATCACCAGGAGCTGGCGCTCGACGTGTTCCGGCAGCGGCGTCTCGCGCATCGTCGCGTGGGCGCGTACGCGTGCCGGGAACGACTTCGTCGCGCCCGTCTTCACGCGCCACAGTTGCGTGCGCAGCCAGCCGCGCGTGTTGTTGATCAACTTCGTCCGGGTCTCGATCAGCGACTCGCGGGCGCCGCAGATCGACTTCAGCTCGCGCGCCAACGTCGTCGGCACGTGGACCGACGGTAGGTCGATCCGGCACGAGACCTCGCTCAGCACCTGGGCGTCCCGCCGGTCCGTCTTCACGCCGCGCGCGCCGACCCCGAGCGTCTTCACCAGCGTCGCCGGCACCACGCGCACGTCGTGCCCCGCTTGCTTGGCCGCGTCGGCCAGGTGGAACGCCTCGGCGCACGTCTCCAGGATCACGCGGCAAGGCTCCCAGCTCGCCATCCGGGCCGGGAGTCGCTTCGTCGCGACGCGGGCCTCCTCGACGATCGTCCCGTCCGACCTGCGAATGCAGATCTGCGATTCCTTGCCCCCCAGATCGATGGCAACATGGTTCACGGCTGTCCTCCTCGGTGTGCGCCTCGAGCGCGTTGCTTGTGGAGGCCCGATTCTCGGTGACCTCGGTCGCCGAGGGGGCAGCCGCTTTGCCTCGGCGTGCTCGCGGTGCGTTCGTGCGGGGCGCCACTACATCCGTTCTTGGGTCGCGCCGCTCGCGTCGTCGACGTGAGTCGCGACGTGGCCCACGTGGGCCATGACCTCCGCCGGCGCCGCCCCGTACCGTCGCCCGTCGGCGTGCGTGAACACGACCTCGCCCGACGCCGCCCGCTCGATCCGCAGCCGGCGGACGTGGACCGCGTCGTGATGCCCGCCGCACAGACAGATCAGGTTGCCCGGGGTGTGCTGTCCCCCCTGCGCCCGCGGCCGCACGTGGTGCACCTCGATCCATCGCGACGATCGACAGCCGGGCACCCGGCAGCGACCGTGGTCGCGCGCGATCACCGCGGCGCGCACCCGCGGCGGGATCGTCGTCGTCGCCTTTTCGACGCGGTCGCCATCCACCCGGCCGATCACGCGCGCGTCGCACCGCGCCCGCGCCGCGACGCGCGCGGGGACCTCGACCGCGCGACCGCCGCCATCCTGGGTCGCGCGCTCGCACGTCGGGCAGACCATCAGCGCGATCTGGTACGCGGCGCGCCCGCCGGCCCGCGCACCGTCGCCGGCACCGGCCAGCCGGTCGAGGCACAGCGTGCGCAGGACCTCGTCGTCCGACACCGGCTCGCCGCGCTCGAGCTCCAGCGCGAGCCGGGCGTCGCGCCACACGGCGAAGGTCTCCGCCGAGACGTCCATCACCAGCGTCTTGCGCACGTCCTCGGGATGCACCGGGTCGCCGGGCAGATCACCCGGCCTGCGCCCGGCGACCATGGCCTCGATCTCGTGCACGGTCTTGCCGGCGGCCGCGTCGAGCCATGCCTGCTCGGTGTCCTGCCGGCACACCCGGGTCAGCTCGCGCACCGCCGAGTACGCGTGGTCGCCGCGGGCCAG
>JACKHP010000005.1 GCA_020638905.1 Planctomycetota bacterium
GTCAGCGTCCGGCGATCATAGCGATCGGCCGGCCGCGCGTGCCCGGGCCGCGCGGCGCTGGAGCAGCGTCCACAGCACGCCCATCACGGCGGTGGCCGCGCACAGCAGCGCGGTCACGTGGCCCTCGTCGCCGAGGCCGTCGTAGAGCGCACCGGCCAGGAGGCCGCCCACCGAGAAGGCCACGGTCAGGCCCAGCATCTCGAGCGTGGCCACCCGTCCACGGAAGGCGTCCTCGACGTGACGCTGCCACAGCAGGGTGGACGCCACCCACAGCGACGCGCCGCCCAGGTGCGCGGCGAAGACCCAGGCGCAGGCCGTCCACAGGTCGTCGGCGTAGCCGAAGCCGAGGTAGCCCGCCGCGGCGACCAGGAAGCCGCCGCTCACCTGCCGCAGCAGCGCGGCGTCGTCCTGGCCGAAGAGCCGTCCGCCCACGATCGGGCCGAGGCCCGTGCCGAGGCCTCGTGCGGCGAACAGCATGCCCACCGCGAAGCCGGCCGCGCGCACCTCGCCCGGCGCCGACGGATCGTTCGCTCCGAAGCGCTCGGCGCCGGCCACCGAGAGCATCACCAGGAAGCCGCCCACCGGCCACCAGAAGGTCTTCACCAGCACCGCCCAGGTGGCGCCGCGCTCGCGCACGTGGTCGAGTCCGCGACGCATGTCGGAGAGCAGCAGCACGTCGCGCCAGCGGAACGGCTCGGCCTGGACGGGCATCGCCGGCAGCGCGAGCCGCAGCAGCAGCGCGGCCGAGACGAGGTAGCTCGCGGCGTCGATCAGGAACACGGGTCCCGCGCCGACGGCGGCCACGAGCAGACCGCCGAGGGCCGAGCCGGCGGTGAGCATCACGCTCCACGTGGCGGACGTGAGCACGTACGCCGCGTGCAGGTCCTCCGGCGGGACGGTGCCGGGCAACGCCGCCGTGCGCGAGGCCTCGAAGACCACCGAGACCGCCATCTGCGCGGCGAGCAGCCCGTACAGCAGCGGCACCTCGCCGGGTTCGTCCACGAACAGGAAGCACGACACGATGCCGGCGCGCAGCACGTCCGCCGCGATCATGAGCGCCTTGCGCGAGACGCGGTCGCTGAGCGGCCCGGCGACGGGGCCGGCGAACACGACCGGTAGCAGGCGCACGGCCATCTCGACCCCGTAGAGCGCGCCGATGCCGGCCAGCGCGTGATCGGCGTCGAGGCGCGCCAGGGTCGCCAGCAGCGCCACGCGGTTCAGCCAGTCGCCGCAGGCGCTCACGATCTGCGCCAGCCACAGCCGCCGGAAGGCGGCGTGCCGCAGGACGGCGATCACGCGGGCCGCCCGGAGCGCTGCGCGAAGACGGACGAGGCGAGGTTCAAGGCGGCGACGCGAGTCGGACGGGAAGGGTCCGGCACTCTACCGGACGCGCGGCGTCGCGCGAGGCGTCCTGCACCGCGGGGTGCCCTGCCGCGCGCCCGCGCGCGCCCCGCGACCCGGGCTCCGTCCCGGGGACGCCCGGGCGCCGGGTTTCCTCGCGGCGCCGGGCGGGACACAATCGCAGGACCTCCGGGGTCCGCCATGGCCGCAGATCGACCGTCCCACGCCGCACGTGCCGTCTCGCTCGGCGTCGCGCTCGTGCTGCTCCTCGCGCCGGCCTGCGTCGTCCCGCAAGAGGGCGACCCGGAGGACGCCGTGGCGACGTCGGCCCCCGCGGCGGCCACGGCGCGCTCCGAGCGCGACGATCTGCTGCACCGCATCGAGTCGCCTACCACGCCGCTGAAGCGCGACGACGCCGAGGCCAGGCGTCCCGTGGCGTTCGTGGGCGTGACCGTCGTGCCGATGGACAAAGAGCGCGACCTGCCCGACCAGACGGTGATCGTGCGCGACCAGCGCATCGAGGTCGTCGGCCCGCGCCGCGAGGTCGAGCTGCCGAAGGACGCGCGCGTGATCGACGGCGCGGGGCTCTGGCTCATGCCGGGCCTGGCCGACATGCACGTGCACGCGTGGTCGCCGAACCACCTCGTGCTCGACCTCGCCAACGGCGTGACGACCATCCGCAACATGGCGGGTTCGCCGCTGCACCTGCTCTGGCGCGCACGCGTCGAGAACGGACAGCTCCTGGGACCACGCATCATCACCGCCGGCCCCATCATCGACGGCGACCCGCCGGTCTGGAACGGCAGCGCGGTCGCCACGAGTCCCGAGGAGGCCGACGCGATCGTGCGCGCCCAGCACGACGCCGGCTACGACTTCATCAAGGTCTACGACCGGCTGCAGCCCGACGCGTACGCGGCCGTGCTGCGCACCGCGCGCGAGGTCGGCCTGCCCGTGGCGGGACACGTGCCGTCCGCCGTGGGACTCGAGGGCGCCGTCGCCGCGGGACAGGTCTGCATCGAGCACCTGACCGGATTCGCCCAGGCGCTGCACCCGATCGGTGACCAGCTCTCGGCGCACGAAGCCTGGCTGGCGTTCGACGAGGCCGACCCGGCGCGGCTGCCGGCCCTGTGCGAGTCGCTGCGGCGCGCCGGCGTGTGGAACTGTCCCACGCTGGTGGTCATGAGCAAGATCGTCCCGCACGAGGAGGGCGAGGCGCTCGCGCGTTCGCCCGAGATGCGCTTCGTGGCCCCGGCCACCCTGGCGATGTGGGATCCGTCGGCCGACTTCCGCTTCCGCGAGTGGACCACCGACGACTACACCCGTCTGCGCGCGGGAGACGCCATGCGCCTGGCCACCGTGCGCGCACTGCACGACGCGGGCGCCGGACTGCTGCTCGGCACCGACGCCTTCAATCCGTGGGTCGTACCGGGCTTCGCGGTGCACGACGAGCTGCGGCTGCTCGTGAGCGCCGGGCTCACGCCCTACGAGGCGCTCGAGTGCGGCACCTCGGCGGTCGGACGCTTCCTGGGCGAGCCGCACGACGGCACCGTGGCGCCGGGAGCACGCGCCGACCTGCTGCTGCTCGCGGCCGACCCGCTGGCGGACGTGGGCAACGTGCGCAAGCTGCGCGGCGTGATGGCCGCCGGACGCTGGCTGCCGCGCGACGAGCTCGACGCGCGGCTCGAACTCGTCGCCCGCAGCTACGGACGCGAGGCCCGCTGAGCCGCACGCCGCGGGCGGCGTCCTGCTAGACTCGCTCCCATGACCGAACTCGTGCCGCGTCCGATGCAGCACCTCGCCGCGCGGATGCTGCACGAGCTGCGCGCCGGCGACGCGATCTTCGATCTGCCGAAGCGCAAGCACTTCTCTGGGCTGTCCGGCCGCGACCTCTCGGTCACCTTCCACGGACGCCGCGCGGCGACGCCGCTCGGTCCCGCAGCCGGGCCGCACAGCCAGCTCGCGCAGAACGTGGTGCTCGCGTGGCTGGGCGGCTCGCGCATCGTCGAGCTCAAGACCGTGCAGGTGCTCGACGACCTGGTCATCCCGCGGCCGTGCATCGACATGCGCACCGTGGGCTACAACGTCGAGTGGTCGCAGGAACTCAAGCTCGAGCAGTCGCTCGACGAGTACGTGAAGGCCTCGATGCTGATCGAGATGCTCGCCGCGAGCCCCGAGTTCGGGCTGCCGGCCGACGCCGCCGACACCGTGCTCGACATGAGCGTGGGCTACGACCTGGCCGGCATCTCGGGCGAGCGCGTCGACGCCTTCCTGCGCGGGATGCTCGACGCGTCGGCCACGGTCGAACGGCTGCGCGGCGAGCTGCCGCCCTCGGCCGGCGCGCTGCGCGACCTGCCGTTCCGCACGCGCGTGGCCGACACGCTCACGCTCTCGACCTTCCACGGCTGCCCGCCCGACGAGATCGAGCGCATCCTCGACCACCTGCTGCGCACGCACGGTCTGCACTGCATCGTGAAGCTCAACCCCACGCTGCTCGGACGCGACGAGGTGGCGCACCTGCTGCACGACGTCCTCGGCTACCGCGACGTGCGCGTGCCCGACGAGGCCTTCGCGAAGGACACGACCTGGGAGCAGGCCACGGGCTTCGTGACGCGCCTGTCCGAGACCGCGCGCTCGTTGGGGCTGGGCTTCGGCGTGAAGCTCACGAACACGCTCGTGGTCGAGCACGACGGCGGCTTCCTGCCCGCGAGCGAGAGGGTCAAGTACCTCTCGGGACGTCCGCTGCACGTGCTCGCGGTGCGCCTCGCCGCGCGGGTGCGCGAGCGCTTCGGCGCGAGCCTGCCCATCTCGTTCTCGGCGGGCATCGACCAGGGCAACTTCGCCGACGCGGTGGCCCTCGGACTGACCCCGATCACCGTCTGCTCCGACCTGCTGGCGCCCGGCGGCTACGGCCGTCAGGCCTCCTACCTGGCCGCCCTCGACGCGCGCATGGACGCCGTCGGGGCGCACGACCTCGACGCCTTCGTACGCGCGACGGCGGGCGGCGACGTCCCGCGCGACGAGGCCGTGCTGCGCAACACGCGCGCGTACGCCGAGGCCGTGCTGCACGACGTGCGCTATGCCGCGCCCGCGAACGCCACGCCACCGAAGAAGATCGGCAGCGCGCTCACGCTCTTCGAGTGCGTGACCTGCGACAAGTGCATCCCGGTCTGCCCGAACGACGCGAACTTCACCCTCGCGATCGAACCGCGCGAGCTGGTCACGTGCATGCTGCGTCCCGCCGGAGACCGGCGCTTCGAGGTCGCGCCGGGAGAGACGATCGCGCTCGCGAAGCGGCACCAGATCGCGAACTTCGCCGACCTGTGCAACGAGTGCGGCAACTGCGACGTGTTCTGTCCCGAGGACGGCGGCCCGTACCTCGCCAAGCCGCGCGTCTTCGGCAGCGACGAGACGTTCGAGGCCGACGCGCCGCGCGACGGCTTCCTCGTCGAACGCGAAGGGGACGGCGTGCGCGTGCGCGCACGCTTCGGCGGCGTCGAGCACGCCGCCGAGTTCGAACCGGGGCGCGTGCGCTACCGCGCACCGGGCTGCACCCTCGAGCTGCCGTCCGTCGACGAACCGTCGGCCGCGCGCGGCGAGGCCGACGGTCCCGTCGACCTGCGTTGGCTGGTGCTCATGGACGTGCTGCGCGTCGCGTTGCTCGAGCGCGGCGCGCCGAGCTGGGTGCGTCCCGACTGACGCGCGACACGCGCGTCACGCATGCGCGCGTCGGCGCGCCGCACCGGCGTTCACCCGCGGCCGATCTCCGGACGCGCGTCGCGGCGCAGGTCCCAGCCCGAGGGATCGGGCCCGGCCAGCGAGCCCAGGTCGAGGTCGGCGATCACGAGCCGCTCGTGCGTCGACACGTCCACGCAGCGTCCCTCGGGCCCGACGAAGTGGCTGGCGCCGAAGTACGGCTGGTCCCACGGAGGCTCGCTGCCCCTGCGGTTGCTGCCGCCCACGAACACGCGGTGGCGGCAGGCGTCGACCTCGAACTCGCGCTCCCACAGGCGGTGCGACTTCGCACCGAACGTGACCGCCGGCGAGAACACGAGCTCGGCCCCGCCCGCGGCGAGGCCTCCCACCATGCCCTCGAAGTGCCGGTCGTAGCAGATGCTCACGCCGATGCGGCCGACGGCGGTCTCGAAGACGGGCAGGAACGGGTCGGACGACACGACCGCGCGCGCCCCGGGCGGGTTGCAGCGCCCGTCGGACGGCTCGTAGTAGAAGCGCTCGTCGAAGGCGCCCTGCTCGTTGCGTCCCTGGGGGATGTGGCACTTGCGGAAGCGGCCGAGCGGCGCGCCGTCGGCGTCGATCACCACGGCGGTGTTGAAGCGCCGCTCGCCGTCGCGCTCGTAGATCGGCGCCACGACGACGACGCGGTGCTCGCGCGCACACGCCGAGAGCGCCGCGACCGTGGGACCGTCCTGCGCGCTCTCGGCCAGCTCGCGCCAGAAGGCGTCGCGCCGCAGCGCGAAGTACGGCGCCGCGAACAGCTCGCCGAGTCCCACGACCTGCGCACCCTGGCGCGCGGCCTCCGCGATCAGCGCCACGTGGTGTTCGACGTTCGCCCGCCGGACGTCGTCGAGCCGCATCGCGAGCGACGGCAGCTCGTCGACCGAGCCCGGCATGGGCGCGTAGACGTTGCACGTCTCGGTGAGCGCCGCGCGCACGACACGGGACGTCACGGCGCGCCTCCCCGGCACGTGCCGCCCGGGCGGCACGCGGCGGGCATCCGGCGGGTCGACCCTGCGACGCGGTGCGTCACGGCTCGTCCGCCAGGGCGAGCAGCGTGTGCAGCAGCGTGTTCGCGCCGTCGGCGCACTGCGCCTCGGTCGAGAGCTCGCGCGGGTTGTGGCTGATGCCGTCGAACTCGCCGGGGACGAAGATCATCGCCGTCTTCGCCACGCGCGCCCACTCCTGCGCGTCGTGCCCGGCGCCGGCGATGATCGGCTCGTGCGAGAGCAGGAGCCGCGTCGCCACGTCCGCGATGACCGCCTGCACCGACGCGTCGAACGGGACGGGCGGCGTGCGCGCCATGCGCTTCCACGCGACGGAGACGCCGTGCGCGGCCGCGAGCTCGTCGACCGCCGCGTGCAGGTCGGCCTCGGCACGCGCGAGCGCGTCCTCCTCGGGGTTGCGCAGGTCGACCGTCGCCCGCACCCGTCCCGGGATGACGTTCACCGCGCCCGGATGAGGCTGGATCACGCCCATCGTCGCGCGCAGGTGGCCGTAGTCGCCCGAGTCGCAGAGCGCGCGCATGCGCACGTTCACGAGGCTCGCCACGAGGCCCGCGTCGGCCCGGTACGAGATGGGCGTCGTGCCCGCGTGCGCGGCGCGTCCCTGGAGTTGCAGCTCCTGCCACGAGATGCCCTGGACGCCGGTCACCACGCCCAGCCGCAAGCCCTTGCGCGCCAGCACCGGACCCTGCTCGACGTGCAGTTCGACGTAGGCGTGCGGACGGATCGCGTCCACCGGCGCGTCGCCCAGGAAGCCCGTGCGCCGCAGCTCGTCGCCGACGCTGACGCCCGCGGCGTCGCACAGCGCGTGGGCTTCGGCGAGCGCGATGCGTCCCGTGGCGACGGCGCTGCCGAGCATGTCGGTGCCGAAGCGCGCACCCTCTTCCTCGGTGAAGAACGCGACCACGAGCGGACGCCGCGTGACGAGCCCCGCGTCGTCGAGCGTGCGCACGACTTCGAGTCCGCCGAGCACGCCGAGGCAGCCGTCGAAGCGTCCGGCGGTGGGCACCGAGTCGACGTGGCTGCCGCACATCACCGCGGGCAACGCGTCGTCGCGCCCCGCGCGGCGGCCGTAGACGTTGCCGATCGCGTCGACCGTGATCGCGAGGCCCGCGTCGCGCATCCAGCCCATGACGAGTCGGCGCCCGTCGGCATCGGCGTCGGTGAGCGACGGACGGCACACGCCGACGAGTCCGGTGCGCTCGTCGGTGTACGCGCCGATGCGTCCCAACGCGTCGAGCGAGGCGTACAGCCGCGCGGAGTCGATGCGCAGGTCGCGCGTCGTGTCGGTGGACGTCATGCGAGCCGTCTCCAGAGGCGCGCGGCCTGCTCGCGCGCCTGGGCCAGGATGCGCTCGGTGTCGACGCCGAGCACCTCGCCGCGCTCGACGACCAGGCGTCCGCCGCGGATCACCGCGTGGACGTGCCGTGCCGCGAGGCCGTAGAGCACGTGCGCCGACCAGTTCGCCTGCGTGATCGGCGTGGGCGACGGATCGTCGAGCACCACGAGGTCGTCCGCTCCGTCGCCGGCGAACCCGCCCTGCGCGAGGTACTCGTGGACGCGCCGCAGACGGCGCACGATCGCGTCGGGCGAGCAGCCGCCCGTCTGCTGTCCGTCGAGGTACGCGGCGCGCGCCGAGGCGAGCATGTCGGAGTGCATGCCGTCCGTCCCCAGCAGGATGCGCTCGCCCAGGCCGCGCGGGTCGAAGAGCCCGACGGCGTTGTGGCGGTTGCTCTCGGGGTTCTGCACGACCCACGCCGGACTCGCGGCGATGCGCGCGCGCTCGTCGTCGTCGAGGTGCAGCCCGTGGACGAGCAGCGTGCGCGGCGAGTCGAGCAGTCCCGCCCGGGCGAAGCGCTCGACGACTGTCGTGTCGTGCACGCGCCGGCAGTGCTCCTCGTCGGACGCGGCCTCGGCCACGTGCACGTGCACGCCCGTCGCGTGGCGGACGGCCAGCTCGGCCGCGCGCTCGAGCAGCGCGTCGCTCACCGTGAACGAGGCGTGCAGTCCCACCAGGCCCGGGTGCGTGCGCAGGTACGCATCGGTCTCGTCGAGCGCCGCCGTGAGCCGCTCGGGCCCGTCACGGTCGGAGAGCTCGTAGCAGAGCAGGTGGCCGACGCCCAGCGCGTCGAACTCCTCCGCCAGGGCGTGCAGGCTGCCGGACGCCGCGTTCGGCGACGCGTGATGGTCGATCACGAAGGTGCAGCCGCAGCGCAGCGCGTCGACGGCGACGGCGCGCGCCGAGGCGCGGATCATCGGCTCGTCGAGGGCCTTGTCGAGCCTCCACCAGACGAGCTGCAGGATCTCGACGAAGCTCGTGGGCGTGCGCGGCGGCGCGGGCATGCCGCGCGCGAGGGCCGAGTAGACGTGGTGGTGCGCGTTCGCGAAGGCGCGCGTCACGAGGCGCCCGGCGCAGTCGTACGTCTCCGCATCGGACGGGATCGTGTCGACGAAGCGCACGCTCCCCGGGGGGCGAGCGCGTACGCCGGCGGGCGTGCCGCCGGAACGCGCGCCCGGTTCGACGGCCTCGCCGGCGTCGACCGCGAGGTGCCCCGCGCGGATCGCGTGGGTCGCAGGATCGATCCAGCGGGCGTCGCGCAGCCAGAGCGTCATCGGCGCATCATCGGCAGCGTCCGGCGGCGCACTCCGTCGAACGAGAAGAGCGCGTTCGCCACCGCGCCCGCCGTGGGGACGAGTCCGATCTCGCCCACGCCCTTGGCGCCGAAGGGCCCGAACTCGTCGGACACCTCGACGCCGATGACCTCGATCGCCGGCGTCTGGTCGGCGCGCAGCACGCCGCACTTGCGCAGGTGCAGCGAGTCGGGGCGTCCGTCGGTCATGGGGAAGTCCTCGGTGAGCGCGTAGCCGAGGCCCATGTGCACAGAGCCCTCGATCTGGCCCTCGAAGAGCGTCGGGTTCATCACGCGGCCGGCGTCGTGGGCGGCGATCACGCGCTCGATGCCGCCGTGCTCGTCGAGGATCACGACCTGGGTCGCGTAGCTGTAGCTGTAGTGCGTGACCTCCTTGCCGTGGCCCTTGCCGGGCTTGTTGGTCCAGTCGCAGATCCACTCGCCGCGGTACTCGCGGCCGACGAGCTGCTCGAGCCCGTGCTGCGCGAGGTCGGACGCGAACGTCTTGCACGCGTCGAGCACCGCGTTGCCCACCAGGCTCGTGGCGCGCGACGCGGTCGTCATGCCGCAGCGCGTCTCGCTGGCCGTGTCGTCGAGCACGGCGACGATCGCGGGCGAGAGCCCGGTCGCCTCGCACAGCGTCTGGACGGCCATCGTGTCGACGCCCTGGCCCATCTCCGTCCAGCCGTGGTGGATCTCGACGCGCGTCGGCGAACGCACGACGATCTTGCAGCGTCCGTCGTCGGGCATGCCGTTGCCGATGCCGGTGTTCTTGAGTCCGCAGGCGATGCCCGCGAAGCGCGCCCCGCGAAACGCGTCGCGCACGGCCTCGAGCGTGGCGCGCACGCCCACGCCGCTCGCCAGCACCTGTCCGGTGGACGTGGCGCGTCCCTCGACGAGGGCGTTGTCCCAGCGGAACTGCCAGCGGTCGAAGCCGCCCAGCGCGCACAGCTCGTCGACGCAGCTCTCGAGCGCGAACGTGGCCTGGTTCGCGCCGAAGCCGCGCATCGCGCCGCAGGGCACGTTGTTCGTGTACACGGTGGTCGCCACGATGTCGACGTTCGGGACGTCGTACGCGCCCGTCGCGTGGCCGGCCGCGCGCTCGAGCACCTTCATCCCGACCGAGGCGTAGGCGCCCGTGTCGCCCACGATGCGCGCGCGCAGCGCGAGCAGGCGTCCTTCGGCGTCGCAGCCGAGCTCGTAGTCGAGCTCGATCGGGTGTCGCTTGGCCGACAGCCGCAGCGACTCCTCGCGCGAGAGCTCGAGGCGCACGGGGAGCTTCATCACGTACGCCGCGAGCGCCGCGTGGCCCTGGATCGAGAGGTCTTCCTTGCCGCCGAAGCCGCCGCCGTTCGGCACGAGCGTGACGCGCACGCGCGGCTCGTCGAGCCCCAGCAGCAACGCGATCTGGCGTCGGTCTTCGTACACGCCCTGGCTCTGGCTGAACACGTGGACGCCGTCGTCCAGCGGCTCGGCCAGGGCGCACTCGGGCTCCATGTAGGCGTGCTCGATGCGCTGGGTCTGGTAGACGCCCTTCGCGACGTGCGCGCAGCGGGCGAACGCCGCGTCGACGTCACCCTTCTTCACCTCGCAGACCGAGAGCCGGTTGCCGTTCGCGTGCACCTGCGGCGCGCCGGGCTCGAGCGCCCGGTGGACGTCGGTGACCGGCGTCTCGACCTCGTACGCGACCTCGATCGCGTCGACCGCGGCGCGCGCGTGGCCGATCGTGTCGGCCACGACCATCGCGAGCACGTCGCCCACGTAGCGCGTCGTCTCGCCCGGCGCGACGAAGAGCGGCCAGTCGGGCACGATGAGTCCCACGCTGCGCTGGCCCGGCACGTCGGACGCGCCGAACACGCGCCGCACGCCGGGCATCGCCGCCGCGCGCGTCACGTCGATCGAGAGCACCTTCGCGCGCGGGTGGTCGGAGAGCCGCAGCGCCGCGTGCGCCATGCCGGGCAGCGTCATGTCGGCCACGTACGGGCGACGTCCCAGGACGACCTCGCGCACGTCGTGCTTCACGAGGCGCGTGCCGACCTTGCCCGTCTGCTCGGGGAACGCGACCGGCGTGCCCTCGCGCAGCGCCTCGGCCGCCACCCGGATCGAGCGCACGATCTTCTTGTATCCCGTGCAGCGGCAGAGGTGCTGGCGCAGCTCGTGCTCGATGGTCGCCTCGCTCGGGTCGGCATCCTTCTCGAGCAACGCGGCCGCGCGCATCACGATGCCGGGGATGCAGAAGCCGCACTGCGCGCCGCCGTTCGCCGCGAACGCGTCGGCGATGGCGTGCTGCACGGCCTGCGCGAGGCCTTCGATCGTCTGGACGTCGCGTCCCTCGACGCGGCTCATGGGCGTCACGCAGGCGAGCACCGGCTTGCCGTCCAGCCGCACGGTGCAGCAGCCGCACGCGGCCTGGGGCGAGCAGCCGTTCTTCGGCGACGTGATGCCCAGCTCGCCGCGCAGGACGTCGAGCAGCGAACTCTCGGGCGCGCCGGACCACTCGCGCACCTCGCCGTTCACACGGAAGCTCATGACGGCGCTCCCGCGCAGGCCGCGACGCGCGCGTTGAAGTCGGTGATGAGCCGCTCCCAGGTCTCGACCTGCGCGAACGTCCCGGTCCAGAAGTCGGGATCCCAGAGCCGGTTCAGCTCGGCCACCGAGCGCTGCTGCTGCTCGACCCAGGTGAAGTACTTGAGGTTGTGGATCGCCTTGCGGTCGGCCAGCGTGAGCTCGCGCATCGAGTCGCTGCCGATGCCCTCGATCCAGCGACCGAAGTGGCGCGCGGCGGTGAGCGCGTCGTACGCGCCGTGGCTGCCGCGCAGCTCGTCGAGCCGGCTGCCGTAGAGCTGCATCGAGTCGGTGAGCGGGATGGCGAGCACGTCGTGCGCTCCCAGCTCGAGCAGCTTCGCGGTCTTGATCGCGGCGACGAGGTTGCAGATCGAAGAGATGCCGAGCAGGTCGAGCTGCCCGACGAGCGCCTCGGGGACGCCCTGGGTCGCGAGGAAGTCGCGTCCCGCGGGTTCGTTGAACAGGCGCGCGAGGTCGAGGCACTGGGCGTCGTCGACCGCCACGACGACGTCGGTCGAACGCGCGTCGTGGATCCACGGCACGTGCTTGTCACCGATGCCCTCGATGCGGTGCCCGCCGAAACCGGCCGACAGCAGCGTGGGACACTGCAGCGCCTCGACCGCCACGATGCGCAGCGCGGGGTGCAGCGTCTTCAGGAAGTTGCCGGCGGCCAGCGTCCCCGCCGAGCCGGTGGCGGAGACCCAGGCGGCGAGCCGGTCGCCCTCGCGCGCGATCGCACGGAACGTGCGCTGCACCGCGTCGCCGGTGACGTGGTAGTGCCAGGTCGGGTTCCCGAACTCCTCGAACTGGTTGAAGATCACGCACTCGGGACGCGTGGCCTTGATCTCCCAGCACGCGTCGTAGATCTCCTTGACGTTCGACTCGCAGCCCGGCGTGGCGATCACCTCGGCGCCGATCTGCGCGAGCCACGCGAAGCGCTCCTTGCTCATCTCCTCGGGCAGGATGCCCACGGCGCGGCAGCCCAGCAGCGCGCAGTCGAACGCGCCGCCGCGGCAGAAGTTGCCTGTGGACGGCCAGACCGCGCGCTGCCGCTCGGGATCGAAGGCGCCCGTCACGAGCCGCGGCACGAGACATCCGAAGGCCGCGCCGACCTTGTGCGCGCCGGTCGGGAACCACTTGCCCACGAGTCCCACGATGCGCGCGTCGACGCCCGTGAGCTCGGACGGGAACTCGATCCAGTTGCCGTCGTTGTACAGCCCGCCCGATTCGACCGGCTCGTTGCGCCACGAGATGCGGAACAGGTTCACCGGCTCGGGATCCCACAGCGACGTCGTGCGCAGCTTCGCCTTCACGTCGGCCGGGACGAGGCCCGGGTCGTTCATCTGCGCGAAGGTGGGGATCACGACGCCGCGCTCGGCGCAGCGCCGGGCGGTGCGGTCGAGCACGTCTTCGTGCAGGGCGAGGGCGTTCGTCATCGGTGGGCTCATCCTCTCGTTCGGGCGCGCGGACGCACCTCGGTCGGCGCGCCCGCGACGGACATCGCGGAGCGCACGTCCTTCAATCCGTGCCCGGTGATCACCGCGAGCACGTCGGCGTCGCGCCCGAGCGTACCGCTCGCGACCGCGCGCTTCACGCCGGCCACGGCCGCCGCGGCCGCGGGCTCGGCGAACACG
The DNA here is from genome assembly GCA_020638905.1 of Planctomycetota bacterium. Lineage (GTDB taxonomy): Bacteria > Planctomycetota > B15-G4 > B15-G4 > B15-G4 > JACKHP01. The sequence continues at coordinate 12,907 of JACKHP010000005.1, forward strand.
CCCGCCAGCCGTCCGGCGGCGAGCAGCGCGTCCATGATCTCGTCGTCGGACGCGCGTACGAAGGCGCCGTCGACCGCGCGCACGCGCAGCACCGCCTTGCGCCAGTTGCGCGGGACGGGCACGTCGATGCTGTCGGCCACCGTCGTCGCGCCCGCGTCGGACGATGGCTCGCCGCGCTCGAACGCGCGCGCCACCGCGTCGACCGTCGCCGCCTGCACGCCCAGCACGCGCGGCACACCCGGCGCGAGGCCGAGCCCGTGCATCTCTTGCAGGCCCTTCGCGAGGCCGGCGATCGTGCAGCCGTCGCCGACGCTCACCGCGACCCAATGCGGCGGATCGTCGCGCGTCTGCTCGGCGATCTCGAGTCCCGCCGTCTTCTTGCCTTCGACGAGGTACGGATTGATCGCGCAGTTGCGGTTGTACCAGCCGTGCTCGGCACACTCGGCGCCGCACATCTCGTACGCCTCCGCGTAGGTCCCCAGCACGCGGCGCACGTCGGCGCCGTACACGAGGAGCTGCGCGAGCTTGGGATCGGGCGCGCGCTCGGGCACGAAGATCGTCGCCGGCAGTCCGGCCATGGCCGCGTAGCCCGCCAGGCTGCTGGCCGCGTTGCCGGTGGACGCGCACGCGATGCGCGTCGCGCCGCGCTGCAGCGCGTGCAGCACGCCCACGCTCGACGCGCGGTCCTTGAACGAGGCCGTCGGATTGCTGCCCTCGAGCTTGAGCCGCAGCCGCCGGACGCCCGCCCACGCCGCGAGTCGCGGTGCCTCGACGATCGGCGTCCCGCCCACGGGCCACGCGAAGGCGCGCTCGTCGGGTTCGACCGGCAACAGTTCGCGGTAGCGCCAGTGGAAGGGCGTGCGCCGCGCGAGCGCCTCGCGCGTCATCGAGCGCGCCACCGCGTCGAGGTCGAACTCGACCTCAAGCACCGCCGACGGATCGGCGCAGCGCGGACACGTCCCCGCCGAGTCGGGCGCGGGCAGCTCTTGTCGGCAGACGACACAGACGAGGCGCGAGACGAGACCCATGTCGGGCGAGGATACATCGCCCGAGGGTCGGCGCGAGAGGGCGATCCGGCCGTCCCCCATCGCGACCTCCGCCGTCGACGAACGCTCACGCTACGTACGTCGACGAGGCGGACGCAGGGAAGACCCGCGCGACCCGAGGTGCGTGGCGGCCCAGGGTCCCCCCGGCAGCGCGCGCTGCGACGCGGGATCCGACGCATCACGTCGCTCGCGCCCCGCGTCACGTCCGCATCACGCTCGCGCGGCGCATCACGCCCGCGTCACGCACGGGCGTCCCGCATCACCCCGTCGTCACGCGCGCTCTCGCGACCCCGCCTAGGTTCGGGCACGTCGACGCGGCGCCGCGCCGTGTCGCATCTCGAAGACCACCGGAGAACTGCCATGAACCGCACCATCACCCTGACCGCCGTGCTGCTCGTCCCTGCCCTCGCGCCCGCGACGCTCGCAGGCGACGTGTGCGTCAAGACCGCCAAGCTGCAGAAGAAGGCGGCGGCGTTCGAGCTGAACGACGAGTACAAGACCGCGCTCGCGATCTGCGCGAACCTCGACGATCCCGCCGAGCACGACGATTGCCTCGCGGCCGCCAAGGACGACTACCTCGAAGGACGCGCGCTCGTGAAGGAGCAGTACGCCGCGCGTCTCGACCTGTGCTCCAAGCTCGGCGGCGGCAGCTACGATCCCGCCATCGATCCGGCCGACTTCACGAGCGAGATCGACAATCCGCTCTTCCCGCTGCCCGTGGGCGCGCACTGGACGTACGAGTCGGTCACCGACGAGGGCACCGAGTTGATCGAGGTCGAGGCGCTCGACGAGACGCGCGTCATCCTGGGCGTCGCGTGCCGCGCCGTGCGCGACACGGTCACCCTCGACGGCGACTTCGTCGAGGACACCCTCGACTGGTACGCGCAGGACGCGTCCGGCAACGTCTGGTACTTCGGCGAGCTCTCCTTCTCGTACGAGGACGGCTTCGTGGCGGACTTGGAGGGCTCGTGGATCGCCGGCGTCGACGGCGCCAAGCCCGGCATCGTGATGTTCGCCGCGCCGGCGATCGACACTACCTACCGCCAGGAGTGGCTGCCCGGCGACGCCGAGGACGCCGCCACCGTGCTCGCCCTCGACGGCTCGATCACCGTCGCCGTCGGCACGTTCGAAGACTGCGTCGTGACCGAGGAGTTCACGCCGCTCGAGCCCGAGGTGCTCGAGAACAAGTTCTACGTCGCGGGGATCGGCCTGCTCGCGGAGACGAGTCCCGAAGGCGAGTTCGTCGAGCTCGTGAGTTACAGCGGACTGTAGGCCGCGCGGGCGCGGGTCGTCGTCCCGGGGGCGCGTTCCGGCGCGCGTCCTCGGCACGGGGGATTCACCCCACCGCGTCCCCCGGACGCCACCCGCGCGCCTCCAGCGCGTGCAGCAGCGCGAGCACCTCGCCGCGCTGCGCGTGGCTCAGCAGCAGCAGCAGATCGCCGGGACGACTCCACGCCAGCGCCTGCCTGACCGCGTCGAGTTCGCTCGGCGCGTGCTCGATGCGCTCGCGCGGCAATCCGCGCGTGACGCACTCGTCCTCGACCAGCGCGGGAACCTCGCCGGGCCGGCGCCCGCGCAGGTCGGCGAGCATCTCCTTGATCACGACGCGGTCGGGCTCCATGCGCAGCGCCGCGGCGACGAGCGCCCGGATCGAAGCGTCGTCGCGGTCGCCGGCCTGCCCGAGGACGACGAGGCGGCGCTCGGCGGGGACGTGACGCGCGGTCTCGGCCAGGGCGGCCACGCCGTGCGGGTTGTGCGCGAAGTCGACCAGCGCGGTCACGCCGCCCAGCTCGAAGCGGTTCAGCCGTCCGGGATTGTCGGCGTCGGTGCCGCTGAACGCGGACAGGCCGCGCGCGATGGCGTCGGCGTCGACGTCCATGCGGTCGGCGAGGGCGATCGCGACGAGCGCGTTGGCCACGTTGTGCCGCGCGGCGCCGTCGAGGGTGATCGGGACGTCGCGCACCGGCAGCGCGACGCGCTCGCTCCCGTCGCGCAGCAGGCGCAGCACGTCGCCGTCGAGGAAGGCCGCGTCGCCGCCGCGGGCGAGCTGCGCGGCGAGCGCGGGCGCGCGCCGGTCGAGTCCGAACCAGAGCAGCTCGCGCTCGACGCGCGCCGCGTGGGCGACGCTCACCGGGTCGTCGGCGTTCAGCACGACGCACCCGTCCTCACGCACGCCGCGCGCGATCACGAGCTTCGCCTCGGCCATGCCCTGCTCGCCGAAGATGCCGTACTCGCCCTCGTGGTCCCGCGCGATGTTCGTCACGGCGGCCGCGCACGCACCCGTCACGCCCAGGCCGCGGCGCAGCATGCCTCCGCGCGCGGTCTCGAGCACCGCGCAGTCGACGCGTCGGTCGCGCAGGACGCGCCGCGCCCCGCCCGGTCCCGACCAGTCGCCGCGCTCGACGACCTCGTCGCCCACGTGGATCGCATCCGTCGAGCAGAAGCCGGGCGTGCGTCCCGCCGCGCGCAGGATCGCGCCGAGGCTGCGCACCGTGGTCGTCTTGCCGTTCGTCCCCGTGACGAGCACGAACGGGACGGCGCGCAACGCGTCCCACGCGACCGCGTCCGGCGCCGGCAGCGCGCGCGCCGGGAACGTGACCGAGTGCACGCCCAGGCCGAGCGACAGCTCGTCGTCGTCCGCCAGGCACGGGACGCCGCGCGCCCGCGCCGCGTCCTCGAGCACGCGCAGGGCGTCGTTGCGCTCGGCCTCGCGCGCGGCGCGCAGGCGCGCCACCGTCGCGTCGAACGTCTCGGCCACCCCGTCGGGCCCCACGCAGAAGACCGGGGACGCATCACGCGCAGCGTCGACGTCGCCCGCCGCCGCGTGATCACCGCGCGCGGCGCCGCCGTCCACCGCGCGCTGCGCCGCGTCCCAGGCCGCCTCGTCGATCTCGGTCGCCACGTAGAGCGCGTCGCGCGGCGCCGAGACCGCCAGGCTCGCGCCGCCGGCGAAGCGCCGATGCGCCGTGCATTCGCCGCGCAGGTCGAGCGCCACGAGCAGCGCGTGCGCCGCGGCGTCCCAGCGCGCGAGCAGCGCCTCGCCGGCCCGGCCCTCGGGCAGGTCGACCTCCATGCACGCGCCGATGCGGTCCCAGACGATGTTGGGACCGGTCAGCCGCCGGCTGTCGCGCGGCGCCGACGTCTGGGAAAGCTCGCTCACGGACGCACGGCTCAGTCGCTCTCTTCCACGCGCGCGAGGCGCACGCCCTTGCTGTCGGAGATGAGTTCGCGTCCGCCGTCGAGCGCCACGGGCTCGGGCACCTCGGGACGCGCGACGCGCGCCGGCTCGCTCGCGTGCTCGACGACCGTGCCGGGCTCGTCGGGCGAGAACGCGGTGATCTGCTCCCAGCAGCGCGTGATCTTGTCGCCGAACACGAGCAGCAGGTCGCCGGGGCGCGCCATGCGCAGCGCGACGTCGAGCGCCTGCTGCTCGTCGGGGATCACGTCGAGCTGCTCCTCGTGCACGCCGCTCTCGAGCAGCGTGGCGGCGAGCATCTTGGGCACCTCGTCGGGCGCCCGGCCGCGCGGGTTGTCGTCGCGCCGGCAGACGTAGTGGTCGAAGCGTCCCGCGCAGGCCCTCGCGATGGCGCGGATGTCCTCGTCGCGGCGGTCGCCGGGCGCGGCCAGCACCACGATCTTGCGGCCGCGCGGCGCGAGTCCCTCGACGAGACGGGTCAGCGCCGCCACCGCGGCCTCGTTGTGGCCGTAGTCGAGGATGACCTTGAACGGGTGCTCGTCGAACACGTTCATGCGCCCGGGCGCCTGGAAGAACGTCGTGTCGAAGGTCTGCAGCCCGTGGCGCACGTCCTCGAGCTTGACCTTCATCGAGTAGGTGATCGCGGCGGCGAACATCGCGTTCTGGACGTTGAACGCCGCGCGCCCCTCGAGCGTGGCCGGGATGAGGTGCGTCCACAGCAGCGGGATGTGCGCCCCGTTGTCGTAGATCGTGATCATCTGGCCGTTCATGCCGTCCTCGAGCACGACCGCCCGTCCGCCCGCGCGGATGTGCTGCTTCACGAGCGGGTGCGCGGGGTTCATCGTCACGTAGCAGACCTGCTTCGCGTCGGTGTGGTCGGCCATCTCGAGGCACAGCGCGTCGTCGGCGTTCAGCACGGCCGTGTCGGTCGCGACCTCGACGATGATGCGCTTGACCGCGGCGAGCTGCTCGAGGGTCTCGACGCCCTTGAGGCCCAGGTGGTCGCTCGCCACGTTGAGCACCGCGCCCACGTCGTGCTTGCGGTAGCCCATGCCGCTGCGCAGCAGGCCGCCGCGCGCGATCTCGAGCACGGCACAGTCGACGAGCGGGTCGCGCAGCACCATCTGCTGGCTGATCGGCCCGGTCATGTCGCCCTCGACCGTGCGCCGTCCGTCGACGTACACGCCGTCGGTGGACGTCATGCCCACGATGCGTCCGCACAGCTTGTGGATGTGCGCCACCATGCGCGCGGTGGTCGTCTTGCCGTTCGTGCCGGTGATCGCGCAGATCGGGATGCGGCTCGGGCTCCCCGGCGGGAAGAGCATCTCCATCACCGGACCGGCCACGTCGCGCGGCTTGCCCTCGCTGGGCGCCACGTGCATGCGGAAGCCTGGCGCCGCGTTGACCTCGCAGATCGCGCCGCCGATCTCGCGATGGCTGCGCGTGATGTCGTCGCTCAGGAAGTCGACGCCGCACACGTCGAGCCCGATGGCGCGCGCCGCGCGCTCCGCCATCTCGCGGTTGTCGGGGTGCATCACGTCGGTCACGTCGACGCTCGTGCCGCCCGTCGAGAGGTTGCCCGTGCTGCGCAGGTAGACCACCTCGCCCGCCGGGGGGACGCTCTCGGGCGTGTAGCCGCGCTGCTCGATGAGCCGCCGCGCCTGGTGGTCGAGCTCGAGCCGCGTGAGCACCTTCTCGTGCCCGATGCCCCGCCGCGGGTCGGCGTTCGTGATCTCGACGAGCTGCTCGACGGTGTGCTCTCCGTCACCCACCACGTGCCCGGGGACGCGCTTCGCCGCGGCCACGAGCTTGCCGTCGACCACGAGCAGCCGGTGGTCGAGGCCCCTGATGAAGCTCTCGACGATGATCGTGCGTCCGTGGTCGCGCGCGTGCTTGAACGCCGTGCGCACAGCCTCGTCGTCGGTGAGTCCGATCGAGACGCCGCGTCCGTGGTTCGCGTCGAGCGGCTTGACCACCACGGGATACCCGACGCGCCGTGCGGCGGCCACCGCCTCCCCGGGCGTGTGCACGATCATCTGCCGCGGCACGGGCAGGCCCAGCTCGCCCAGGATGCGGTTCGTCTCCTCCTTGTCGGACGCGATCTCGACGCCGATGTGCCGCGTCTCGCTCGTGATCGTGGCCTGGATGCGCTTCTGCAGGCGCCCGTGGCCGAACTGCACGAGGCTGTAGCGGTTCAGCCGGAACCACGGGATGTCGCGCTCCTGCGCGGCCTTCACGAGCGACGCCGTCGACGGTCCCAGCTCGCGCCGCTGCGCGAACCTGATGAACGCGTCGCGCTCCTCCGCGAAGTCGAAGCCCTCCGGCACGGCCCCGTCGGGGCGCAGCTCGGCGGGCACCAGCGAGTGCAGCAGCGTGAGCGCGAGCTGGACGGCCTCGAGCCCCGCGTCCTTGTGCTGGTACTCGAACACGACGTCGTACGACCCGGGCACGCCGTCGACCGCGCGCGTCTTGCCGAAGGTCACGTCGCCGCCCGCCACGTTCTGCAGCTCGAGCACCACGTGTTCGAGGACGTGACCCATCCACGTGCCCTCGTCCTCGCGCATGCGCCGCAGGAAGCCGCCCGGCTCGCCGTACGAGCAGCCGTGCTCGGCGAGCGACGGCAACGCGGCGAGCAATCCCGCGACGAACGGCTGGCCGAGCCGCGCGGTGGGCCACTCCTCGAGCGCCTCGAGGTCGAGCACGATGCGGATCACCGGGAAGTGCGCGTACAGGCTCGGCCCGAGGTAGACGTTCGTGGACGTGATCTTCATCGCTCTCGCCTGCCTCCCGGTCGCTCGCCCTCGCGCGGGCCCACCCGCGCGTGCTCCACCGACGGACGCCGCAGCTCGCCGTGCCCCAGGCGCTCGACGCGCACCGACGCGAGGTCGAGGTCGTGATCGCCCGCGCGCTCGCGCCGCGCGCGCGGCTCGCGTCCCCGGCGATCGGCGTTCACGCACGCCTCGTCGCGCTCGCGACTCGTGCGCGGCGGCGGACGCAGCAGCGTCTCGGGATCGTCGAGCAACGCGAGCAGGTTCGCCGCACGTCCCGCGCCGGCGCGCACGAGCGTCACGGCGCCGCTGCCGACCACCTCGACGCTGCCGTCGGCGTGCAGCACCGCGGCCGTGTCCTCGTCGACGCCCAGCCCGGGACGTCCCAGCGCGAGCACGGCCTCGACGAGTCGTCCGAGCCGCCGGCGCTGGCCGAAGTGCTGGTCGACGACCCAGTGCGCGGCGAGTCCGAGGCCGGGCTCGAGCGTGACCATGCCGCGCCGCGGACGCAGGCCCGCGCTGCCCGACGCGATCATCGGGTCGGACATGACCGCCGCGCCCGCGGACGTCCCGGCCACGATCACGCCGCGCCGGTTCGCCTCGAGCAGCGCGTCGCCGCAGGGCGTGTCGCGCAGCACGCGCGTGAGCCGCGACTGGTTGCCGCCCGTGAGGAAGATGCCGGACGCGCCGGCCAGCGCCGCGCGCAGCGTCTTCTGCTCGGCGTCGTGCCGCGACCGGAAGCGCAGCGAGCGCGCCGTGCGCGCGCCCAGCGCGGCGAACAGCTCCTCGTAGCGCAGCCCCGTGTCGCGCAGGCGCGACGCCGTGGGGACGATCGCGATCTCCGCCGCCGCGCCGCCCGCGAGTTCGACGAAGCGCGCCAGTACGGACATCGCGCCGTCCTTGGCCTCGGCGCCTCCGATGGGCATGAGCGGGCCCGGCGGGGCGTCCAGCGGGTCGATCACGTCGGGGGGAGCTCCGGCCGGGTGGCGCCCGCGCCTCACGGCATTTTCGGGGGACGAGCGGGAGACCAGCCTCGCCCAGCCGATGGGCGTCGTCAAGGCGGCCGATGCCCGCCATCGGAGCCGATCCGGGCCCGCCCGACGCCGATCGACGGCGCGAGGCGGGGCGCCGCGCCGCCCCTCCCCGCGCGGGACGGACTATGCTGAGTGCGCACGGCCTCTTCCCACCGCAGGGCAGTCCCTTGAGCTCACCTCGTCGGCGGCGGGACGAGCGCCGACGTCCGCTGGTGGCCGCGGCCCTGCTGCTCGCACAGGCGCTCGCGGGCGCCCAGCTCGACGGCGTCGCGCTCGATCCCGACGACCTCGCCCCCATCGCGCAGTTCGGCGCCGCGGTCGCGCTGCACGACGACGTGGCCGTCGTCGGCGCGCCGTTCCACGACGCGGCCGGTCCGGCGGCGGGCGCGGTCTTCGTGCAGCGGCTCGTCGACGGGACGTGGCAGCCCGAGGCGCTGCTGACCGTCGCGCAGCCCACGCCCGCGGCCTTCGTGGGACATACCCTGGCGTTCGACGGCAGCACGCTCGTGACCGGCGCCACGGGTCCCGGGGACGGCGGCGTGTACGTCTTCCACCGCGAGGTCGTCGACGGACGTCCCGCCTGGACGCAGGAGGCGCGCCTGCTGCCCGACGCCCCCGCGGCCGACTACGGCTTCTGCGTCGACGTCGACGGCGACACGCTCGTGGTCGGCACGTTCGAATCGCTCGGACGCGTCTTCGTCTACGAGCGCGACGGCGGGCGCTGGCAGCAGTCCGACGTGCTGCAGCCCGACGACCTGCTGCCGGGCGATGCGTTCGGCAGCGCGCTCGCGCTCTGCGGCGACGTGCTCGTGGTGGGCGCGCCGCGCAGCCACGTCGACGCCGGTCCCGGGCGCGTGTTCGTCTTCCGCCGCGTGGACGGCGCGTGGACCGGGTCGGGCATGCTGGCGTCCGACGTTCCGCCGCTGCACGGCGGCTTCGGTTACGCGCTGGCCCTCGACGACGCGCGCTGCGTCGTGGGCGCCTACGAGTCGGAGGACTCCGGCGCGCAGCCGGGACAGGCCTGGGTCTTCCGTGACGAGGGCGGCGCGTTCGTGCAGGAGGCCGAGCTGCGCGCCGCGCTCGACCACGTCCCCGCGTCGTTCGGACAGAGCGTCGCACTCGCGGGCGACCTGGCCGTGGTGGGCGCGTTCAGCGAGGCGGCGCCTGCCGGCGACGGTCACGCGACACACGACGGCGCGTACGAGGACGACGGCGACGAGACGTCCGGCGTGGCGTACACCTTCCAGCGCGTCGGCCCCCTGTGGCCGGCCGACGAGGTGCTCGTGCCCGCGCACCCCGAGGAGGACGACCAGTTCGCGCGCGCGCTCGCGGCCTGGGACCGGCACGTGCTCGTGGGCGCGCCGCGTCAGCACCAGCACGGCGAGGCGTACGTGTTCGACGTCCCGCCGCTGCTCGGGACGTGGGTCGCCCTGGGCGGCGCGACCGCCGGCAGCGCGGGGACGACACCGACCCTGCGCGGACACGGCGGCCTGCAGCCCGGCTCCGCGTTCGGGCTCGAGCTCGCCCACGCGCTGGCCGCGGCACCGGCGTTCCTGGTCGTCGGCCAGTCGGTCGTGCCCCAGCCGTTCCACGGCGGCACGCTCGTGCCGGCGCTCGACGCCCTCGCGACCGGCCTCGTGCTCGACGCGCGCGGCGGGCTGCAGCTCGCGGGACGATGGCCGCCGGGTCTGCGTCCGGGCGACGTGCTCGCCTTCCAGGCCTGGGTCGTGGACGCCGCGGCGCCGCACGGGCTGGCCGCGTCCGGTGCGCTGGCCGCCGTGGCGCCCTGACGACGCGCGCGGACGGAGCGCGCGACGCGGGTAGACTCGCCGCCCGTCCTCATCCCTCGCGGAGCTGCCTGCGATGCCCGACGCCGCGTTCCTGCGCACCGCCGCGCGCCCGTGTCTGCTGATCGCCGTCGCGCTGCTCCTGGGCGGCGCACGCCTGCACGCGCAGGACGCGGCGAGCGCGCCCACGGACGAGGCGACGTCCGACGACGTGCATCCGCGGCTCGACGAGATCTTCAGGCCGCCGCGCCTGCTCGGCGTGCGTCCGGACGACGCGACGCTCTCCGCCGACGGGCGCTGGGCCACGTGGCGCTGGACGTCCGAGGACGCCGAGAAGCCCCAGCGCGACCTGTGGATCGGCCGCACGGACGGCAGCGAGGCGCGCGTGCTGTTCGCCCACGACGTCTCCGCCGACGTGCGCTGGGAACGCACAGGCGCAGAGCTGCTCGTCGAGCGCGACGGCTGGCTCTTCCGCCTCGCACCCGAGCGCGACGCGCCGCTCGAGCCGCTCCTCGAGACCGGCGGCTCGGCGCAGATCGAGCTGCTCGACGACGGACGGCGCGCGCTCGTGGTGGCCGGCGAGTCGCACCAGGTCTGGGTGCTCGACCTGCTCACGGGACGTCGCATCACGCCGGCCGCGACGCTGCGCGACCGCGCCGGACGCGTCACGCTGCTCGAGCACGCGGGCCTCGTGGCGCTCTTCGCGCACCCGCCGGCCGACGGCGAGGCGCCGCCCGGCGTGTCGGGCGTCGGCTCGCAACCGTCCGCGAGCGAGCCGAGCGCGAGCGACGCGCCGGGGCCCCGCGCGCTGTGGCTCGTCGACCTCGACGGCGTGCGTCCTCCGCGGCGCACCGAGGTGCTCGACGACGAGGGCCAGGCGCTCGTCTCCCCCAGCGGACGCTGGGTCGTGCGCCGTTCGTCCCACGCCGAGCAGCAGCGCCAGCTCGTCATGGCCGACTACCTGGGCGACGTGGTGCGCACCGTGGGCGTGCGCTCGTCGCTGGCCGGCGACGACGCGTCTCCCGTGAGCCTGCAGTTCGTCGAGAGCGAATCGGGACGCGAGGTCACGCTCGACCTCGGCGGCAGCCAGCGCTTCTACCTGCTGCGGCTCGACTGGTCGCCGGTCGACGACCTGCTGCTCGTCGAGCGGCTCTCGAACGACTTCCACGTGCGCGAGCTGCTGCTGGCCGATCCCGCGTCGGGCGAGGTGCGCCAGCTGCTGGGAGAACGCGACGAGGCCTGGATCGGCGGCCCCGCGCGCTGGGCGCGCTTCGCCGACGACGGACGCAGCGTGCTCTTCACGAGCGAACGCACCGGCTTCGAACACCTGTGGACGGCGCCCGTCGACGGCGCGCCCGCGCGACAGCTCACGCACGGCGACTGGGAGCTGCACGCACTGCGGACCGTCCCGCACGGGGCGCGCGTGCTGGGCGTGGGCACGGCGCCCGACGACCCGGCCACGCACCGGCTCGTGGCGATCGACGTCGACGGCGGCCGCGTCACGACGCTCTCCGATCGTCCGGGCTGCGCGTCCGACCCGATCGTGAGCGAGGACGGCTCGACCGCCGTCTTCACCTGGGAGGAGCTGGGCGTGCCGGGCGACCTGTTCGCGGTGCGCTTCGCCGAGCCGCGGCCGACGACGCCCGCCGACGAGGCGTCGTCCTCGGGGGCGAACGGGGTGCGGCGCACCCTCTCCGGCGCACCCGTGGCCGCACCGCCGGCCGAGTCGCGCGCCGAGGCCGACGTGGCCACCTCGCTGCTCGCCGACGCCGTGCCGATGCGGCTCACGCTCTCGGTGCCCGACGCGCTCGAGGCGCTGGCGCTGCCTCCGCCCGAGATCGTGACCTTCCCCAGCGACGACGTCAGGGTGCACGCGTACCTGTACCGTCCCGAGCCGTTCGAGCCGGGACGCGTCTACCCCGCGGTGATCTTCGTCCACGGCGCGGGCTCGCTGCAGAACGTGCTGCGCTCGATGTCGGCGTACGACGTGAACATGCTCTTCCACCACCGCCTCGCGCGGAAGGGCTACGTCGTGCTCGACGTCGACTACCGCCACAGCACCGGCTACGGCCGCGACTTCCGCGCCGCGATCCACGGCTTCATGGGCGGCAAGGACCTCGACGACCTCGTGGCGGGCGTCGACTACCTCGATTCGCTGGGCTTCGTCGACAGGACCCGCGTCGGACTCTACGGCGGCTCGTACGGCGGCTTCCTGACGCTCATGGCGCTGTTCACGAAGCCCGAGGTGTTCGCCTGCGGTGCGGCGCTGCGCTCGGTGACCGACTGGCGCACGTACAACCACTGGTACACGAACGCGCGCCTGGGCGACCCCGAGAAGGACGCCGCGGCCTACGCGAAGAGCAGTCCCATCGACCACGCCGAGGGACTCACCCGGCCGCTGCTGCTGCTGCACGGTCTGCTCGACGACAACGTCTTCGCCCAGGACACGATCCGGCTGGTCGAGAAGCTGATCCAGCTCGGCAAGGACTTCGACCTCATGCTGTACCCGAGCCAGCACCACGGCTTCGACGATCCCGAGAGCTGGATCGACGAGTACCGGCGCATCGAGCGCCTGTTCGACGAGCAGCTCGCGCGCTGAGGCGCGCTGCTCGCGCGCGTCGCACTGCGTCCGCGGAGCCGTCCGTCTACGCCTTCGTGCGCAGGTGCGACGCGGATTGCGGAAGTGGTGCGCACGTCGCGTGCGGAATCCCTGCGTGCGCGAGTGCCCGCGCCCTTCCCGTCCGCGCGGGACGGGCAAGACTGAAGGGTCCGGCGAGGCCGACCTGAGGTCTCGCGCGAAGTGCCGTCGCTTCGGGTGACGGCAGCCTCACCTCGGAGATCCCACCATGCATCTTCCGCGCAGCCTGTGCAGCGCGCTGGCCCTCGGCGTGCTCCTCTCGTCCGTCGCCCGGGCCGACACCGTCGACGCCGCCGTCGTGCTCGGCGACCGTTTCGAGGGCCGCATGGACGGCCCCGTCGACGTGGACGTGGTCCGTTTCGAGGCCCTCGCCGGAGAACGCGTCACGATCAAGGTCTCGCCGGGCAAGAAGTCTCCGGTGCGCGCCGCGATCGCGCTGCGTCCCCTGGGCGGAGGCACGCTCGTCGAGGTCGCCCCCGGCAAGTCGAAGAAGACCGTGCTCAAGGCGTTCGAGCTGCCGTCCAGCGACACCTACGAGCTGCTCGTGTGGTGCCCGGACGCCGACACCGGCACGTACGTGGTGACGACCAAGGGCTCGCTGCCCAAGGCGACGCTCAGGCCCGCGGCCGCGCCCGCGCCCGGCGGCCCCGAGGGCTCGCTGCTGGTGGAGTTCGACGCGCTGCCCGGCATGTCGCTCGTCGCGAGCGTGCGCCCCGGCAAGAAGTCGGACGCGCTGCCCGGCGTCCCGGCGCTCGCGGGGCCCGCGGGCGACGTCGGCCTCGACGGCTTCGTGACGACCAAGAAGTCCAAGCTGTGGATCAAGAAGGCGCCGCTCGACACGTTCGGCGCGTACGCGCTGGTCGTCCCGAACGCGGGGGACGCCGGCGAGCTGCTGGCCAAGGTCTCGCTCAAGAAGGCCAAGCACAAGAAGGTCGTCTTCGCCGAACCGCTCTCGTACACCTTCGGCGGCGCGATCGAGCTCACGCCCGACGTCGTCTTCCTCGGCGAGAACACGGAGATCGCCGCGCTCGTGTCGCTCTCCGACATCTCGACGCTCGACAGCGAGGTCGACCTCGTGCGCGTGGTCGACGGCGTCGACGAGTGGGTCGCCGACATGTACGACGACGGCATCCTCGGGGGACACGGCGACGAGATCGAAGGCGACCGCGTGTTCACCGCGCGCTTCGTCGTCGATCCGCAGCAGGCCGGACAGGACGACTACCGCGTCACGGTCGGCACGAGCCACGGCTTCGTGGCCACCTCCGACGCGGTCTCGCTGCTGGCGGCCGAGCCGATCAGCGACGCCCAGATCGCGCTGCTGCTGTCCGACCAGTCGGGCATGCAGGCCGTGATCGACCAGGCGCTGATCGACGGCGATCTGCCCCAGGTGCTCGACGATCTGCTCGCGCAGTTGCAGGCCGATCCCGACGTGGACGAGGCGGGCCTCTCGCCCGGCGGCACGGGGATCTGGCTCGTCTACGCGAACGGCGTCCCGGCCGTGGTCTCGGCCTCGACCGACGGCGTCAAGGGCGGCCCGACGGCGGACGATTCGGCCGCGCGGCGCGCGGCGGTCCCGTTCGACCCGAGGCGCGGCGAGAGTCCGGTGCTGCCCGGCGTCGAGCGCCAGGCGGCGTTCCCGCCGTACTCGGCGTTCACACCGGGCGCCGGCCTGTCGCCGACGTCCTCGACGACGGCGCTGAAGGCCCTGTCCAAGAACCTCGTCGGCAGCAACAAGGTGCGCGCCCTCTGCGCCCAGTACTGGGACTGGGGCGAGTCGGACGACGTGCCCGCCATGTCGAAGCTGCTGCAGGACGACGGCTGCTTCGTGGTGACCGAGTCGAAGTACGGCGCCGAGGGCTTCGGCGTGCTCGACGACTGGAAGCACCTCGGCGACTACGGCGTCGTGCTCGTGAGCAGCCACGGCGACTCGTTCTTCCCGAAGGTCTCGCAGAAGTGGAAGGGCCGCTTCGGATGGGCCGACACCGCCACGGGCATCGTGATCGTCGACAGCAACGTGGGCGCATCGGTGGCGAGCGTGCGCGCGAACGCGGCCGACCTGATCGCGGGCCGGATGGTGATCTGGGGCACGACCTTCGGACTCACTCCGACCTTCGTCACGAAGTACTCGGGCGAGATGCCGAACTCGGTGGTCTACATGAGCATCTGCCGTGGCGCGTTCAACTCGACCATGGCGAACGCGTTCACCGGCAAGGGCGCCGGCTGCTTCTTCGGCTACACCGACTACGTGGCCGTCTCGTTCTGCAAGCAGGTCGGACCGCCGCTGCTGACGGAGCTGCTGGCCGAGGACGCGATGGTCGCCGATGCGTTCGTCCCCGGGCTGGTGGAGACCGACTCCGACCCGGCCGAGTTCGAGATGTGGGGATCGCTCACGCTCGAGCTGGCGCGCGGGGGGCTCTCCGACGAGAGCTTCGAGAGCGGCAACATCCACGGCGCGTGGACCACCGCCGGCGACGCGCGCATCGTGTCCGGCCTGGGCGACGCGTCGCCCACGTCGGGCGGGCTGTGCGCGATCATCTCGACCGGCCTCGGCTACACGACCAGCAGCGGCTCGATGAGCCAGGTCGTGTGCCTGCCCGCCGACGCCACGCTGCTCGTGTTCGACTGGGACTTCTTCTCGGAGGAGTTCCTCGAGTGGTGCGGCTCGATCTACCAGGACCGCTTCATCGTGACGATGACGGCGGTCGACCCGCCGGGCGCGCCGGTGACGCTCTTCGAGACGGAGGTCGACGCCCTGTGCGGCAGCGTGCATCCGGCCGACGTCTCGTTCGACGAGGGCGACGTCCACACGACGGGCTGGCAGTCGAGCGCGGTCGACATCCCCGCGGCGTTCGCGGGGACCGCGGTGCGGCTCACGTTCTCCTGCACCGACGTGGGTGACAGCATCTACGACTCGGCGATCCTGATCGACCAGATCGAGATCGTCTCCGGCTGACGCTCCCGAAGGCGTCGGCCCTCCCCAGGGCCCGCGCGTCGCGCGCCGCGATGCGCGGGCCCGCTCGTCAGGACGGCGCGCCGACGCGACGCCGCAGCGCCGCGCGGGCCGCGTCGTCGAGGAAGGCCGCGTCGACCGCGGCCAGCGCGAGCGCGCGCAGGTCGTCCAGCGACAGGCCCCAGGTGCGGGCCGCGAGCAGGTACTCGTCGCTCAGCGTGACGCCCGACACCGCCGGATCGTCGGTGTTGAGCGTGACCGCCAGGCCCGCGCGCCGGAACGCGTCGAACGGATGCACGTCGAGCGACGCGACGGCCTGGGTCTGCAGGTTGCTCGTCACGCAGCACTCGAGCGGCACGGCCTCGTCGCGCACGCGCGCCAGCAGCGCCTCGTCGCGCGCGATCGCGCAGCCGTGGCCGATGCGCCGGGCGCCGAGCACGTCGAGCGCCTCGCGCACCGACTCGGGGCCCGCGGCCTCGCCGGCGTGGATCGTGACCGGCAGCCCGCCCTCGCGCGCGCGCTCGAGGGCCCGCGCGAACGGAGCCCCCGGCAGGCTCTCGGGACCCGCGAGGTCGACGCCCACCACGCCCTTGCCGGCGAACGCCAGCGCCAGGTCGACCATGCGCTCGTTCGCCTCGACCGTGAACGGACGGTACGCGCACACGATCGCGCCGTAGCTCACGCCGCTCTCGGCGCTGCCGCGCGCCAGTCCCTCGAGCACTTCGAGCACGACGTCCTCGGCCGGGCGCTGGGGCGTCGCCTGCAGGTCGGGACAGAAGCGCGCCTCGACGTGCACCACGCCGTCGTCCGCGGCGTCGAGCAGCAGCTCGCGCGCCGCGCGTCCCATGACGCCCGGCACCGAGAGCACGGGATAGAAGGTCTCGAACGTCGCCAGGAAGTCGTCGAGCGAGCGGCACGCCGGCGAGACGCGCACGTGCGGCAGCAGCGCGTCGACGGTGTCGGCCGGCAACGGCACGCCTCCCGCGCGCGCCGTCTCGAGCAGCGTCGCGGGGCGCACCGCACCGTCGAGGTGGCAGTGCAGATCGACCTTCGGCAGCGCACGGACGGCGGCCAGGTCGGGCGGCAGCCCGGCGCCGCCGCCGCTCAAGACGCCGCGACCTTCTTCGAACCCGGGCTCGCGCCGTCGCTGCCGACGCGTGCCCCGTCGGACGTGGCGCCGTGCGTGCCGTTGCCGCTGGCGGCGTCGCCGTCGGAGCCGTTGCCGTTCGCGTCGCCGTTGCTGCCGTCGTCCTCGCTCTCGACGAGGTCGTCCTCGCGCACGGCCGCGACCTCGCGCGCCGTGAGGTAGGTGTGGCTCTGCAGCCCGTCGAGCAGGTCGCGGCGCACCTTGCCCGCGTCCTCTCCCGAGAGCTGGCCGCCGCGGACGAGGCGCTCGAGCGCGCGGTCGTAGCGGTCGAGCAGCCAGGCCTCGCCGTAGCCGACCCACGAGAGCACCTTCGCGACGGGCTCGCCGCGCACGCGATCGACCAGGAAGGCCTTGCCCTTGCCGTCGAAGTCGACGTGCACCGTGTCGGTGTCGCCGAACAGGTTGTGCAGGTCGCCGAGGATCTCCTGGTACGCGCCGACGAAGAAGATCGCCAGGCGGTAGCTCTCGCCCTCGCGCAGCCGGTGCACCTCGAGCGCCGGCTTCACGTCGCGCAGGTCGGGGAAACGGTCGATCTTGCCATCGCTGTCGCAGGTCAGGTCGCCCAGCACCGCGCGCCGCGTCGGCTCTTCGTTCAGCCGCCGGATCGGGACGACCGGGAAGATCTGTCCGATGGCCCAGCTGTCG
Organism: Planctomycetota bacterium; assembly: GCA_020638905.1. Taxonomy (GTDB): domain Bacteria; phylum Planctomycetota; class B15-G4; order B15-G4; family B15-G4; genus JACKHP01. The sequence goes on from JACKHP010000005.1 coordinate 30,118, forward strand.
GGCACCGACTGGAACACCGAGAAGTTGCAGAAGTACGTGTCGGCCAGGCTCTCCTCGAGGTGCGCCAGGTCCTCCGGGACGGCGTCCATCGCGCGCGCCACCTTGGCCACCCGGTCGCACGTCGCGAAGTACAGGTTCTCGCACAGCGCGCGCGTACGCAGGTCGACGAGCCCGAGGCCGAAGCGCGTGAGCATCTCGTCGCGCAGGCTCATCGCGTCGTGGAAGACCTCGAGCACCGTCTTCGCCGAGAGGTTCGCCAGGTTCTCGCGGAACAGCGTGACGATCTCGTGCTCGTCGTCGCCCGCGTCCTCGACGTGGCCGTCGAGCGAGAGACGCGCGGCGCCGGTGACCTCGACGACCATCATCGAGTGGTGCGCGACGAGCGCGCGTCCCGACTCGGTGACGATGTCGGGCGAGGGCATGTCGGCCTTCTCGCACGCGTCGTGGATGTGCCAGACGACGTCGTTCGCGTACTCTTGTTCGGTGTAGTTCATCGAGGACGAGAAGTTCGTGCGGCTGCCGTCGTAGTCGACCGCCAGGCCGCCACCCACGTCGAACAGGTCGAGCGGACACCCGAGCTGGCGCAGCTCGACGAACAGGCGTCCCGCCTCGCGCAGCGCGGCCTTCCACGGACGGATGGCCGTGATCTGGCTGCCGAGATGGAAGTGCAGCAGGCGCACGCGCTCGAGCAACCCGACGTCGCGCAGCCAGTCGACGCCGTCGACGAGCTGCTGCGGCGAGAGCCCGAACTTGGCCCGGTCGCCGGTCGACTTGGCCCAGCGTCCCGTGCCCTTCGACGCGAGGCGCGCGCGCAGGCCGAGGAACGGCGCCGCGCCCTTGCCCTGCTGCTTCACGACACGGTGGATCGTCTCGATCTCGGACGGCTTCTCGATCACGACCACGACCTCGTGTCCGAGGCGCACGGCGAGCGTCGCCATCTGGATGTAGGTCTCGTCCTTGTAGCCGTTGCAGATCACCAGGCTGGGACGGTCGAGCAGCGCCACGACCGCCATGAGCTCGGGCTTGCTGCCGACCTCGAGTCCCAGGCCGACGCTGCTGCCCGCGTCGATCAGCTCCTCGACCACGTGCCGCTGCTGGTTGACCTTGATCGGGTACACGGGACGGTAGCGACCGCCGTAGCCGATCTCCTTGCTCGCCTGGGCGAAGGCGTTCGCGAGGCTGCGTACGCGGTGCCCGAGGATGCCGTCGAAGCGCACGAGCAGCGGCAACGACATGCCCTGCCGACGCGCCATCTCGACGATCTCGTCGAGCCGCTCGTTCGGACCCTCGGGGCCCTCGGGCTGCACGCGCAGGAATCCCTCGGGGTCGATCGAGACGTACGGAGCGCCCCAGCCGCCGATGTTGTAGAGGTCGAAGCTCTTGTCGACGGACCAGCTCTGCTTGGGAGAGGCCATGACTTCCCTCGATGGGTCCGGGTGTCCCGGCGGCGTGCCGCGGTCCTGCGCGACGGGCCGCGGACTATAGCAAAGGGTGCCGCGGCGGATCGCGCTACCCTGGAGCCGTTCCGGTTCCGAAGAGATCCCGTCATGGGCCGTCCGCCGTCGGCCGCGCTGCTGGCCGTCACGCTCCTGTCCGCCGCCACGGCACCGCCCGTGACCGCTACCGAAGCGTCCTTCCCGGCGCCGCCCGGACCACCGATGCTCGCGGCGCCGGCCGTCGTGCCGCGCGCGGCACCCGTCGCGGCCGCGCTCCCCGGCGACCCCCAGGTGCGTCCCGGCGAGTGGAACCCGAAGAAGGCCCCGCCCGGCTGGGTCGTGCTCGAGACCGAGCACTACCAGGTCCAGAGCCAGATCGGACGCGAGAAGGCCGAGCGCCTGGCGGAGCACCTCGAGGCGATGCTCGACGTCTACCGCGAGATGCTGCCCTTCCGGAAGAAGCTGCCGCACTTCGTGCTGAAGGTCTTCCGCGGACACGACGAGTTCGCCGAGTACTACCCGCGCGGCGCCGCCGGCACGGCCGCGTACTACGACCAGTCGAACAAGGAGCTCGTCGGCTACGACTCCGGCGTGCTGCTCGGCGTGCGCGACATCCCGGCACGCGTGCGGCTCGCGTCGGGACTCGACGTCGACCTCGTGCCGACCGAGCGCGCGCGCCTCGACGAGCTGTTCGAGCAGATCACGGACGCCTACACGTTCGACCTCGCCGCGGTGCTCTCGCACGAGGGCTGGCACCAGTACTTCCACTTCTACACCGTGAGCTGGGTCAGGATGCCGTCATGGCTCGACGAGGGCGTGGGCGACTACTTCTTCACCGCGAAGCGCGGCGAAGACGGGCGCTACCACCTCGGTGCGATGAACGACTACCGCATGCGACGCCTGCACATGGCGTTCGACGAGGGCACCACCGTCCCGTTCTGGCGCATGCTCGAGTTCGAGCAGTCCGACTACTACAGCAACCCGTCGGTGTTCTACGCACAGGGCTGGTCGATGGTGCAGTTCCTGATGCAGAACGAGGACCCGCACCTGCGGCAGCTCATCCCGAAGCTCATCGAGGACTTCAAGGACAACAAGAACTTCAAGAAGGCCACCGACAAGGCCTTCAAGGGCATCGACCTGCACGACCTCGACGAGCGCTGGATCCTCTGGGTGGCGACCACCGAGGTGAGCGATCCGCTGGCCGACCTGGCGCGCGAGTTCGGTGACAGGATCCCGCCCGAGGCGCTCGAGACCGAAGACGCATGGCGCTCCCTCTACGCCTGGCACCTCGCCCGGCTGGCCGAACCCGAGGACGGGTGAGCGTCCGTCGACGGGCCGGCACCGGTCGGCCATCGGCCGCCCTCGGTTCGACACGCCACGCCCGGTCGCCGGTTCGCGCGGTCTCTCGGTACGCTCGACGCGTCGTCGCGGAGCGCCCTCTCGCCGAGGGGGAGAGGTTGGAGCGGGTGATCGGAATTGAACCGACGACAACAACGTTGGCAACGTTGTGCTCTACCACTGAGCTACACCCGCTCTCGTGGTGTCAGGGGGAAGATTCAAGGTCATCGGCCCCCTCCTCGTCAAGGCCCAACCCATGCTCGCCTGGTTCGTCTGCCGATTCGCGCCCCGCCTGCGCCCGCTGCTGGGGGTCCCGACACCCGAACTGCCCGAGCCCGCCGAGCAGGACGACCTGCGCGAACGCGCCGCCGCGGTGCTCGCCGCGCTCGACGGCCTCGTGCTGCGGCCCGAGGGCGAGCTCGATCCCTTTCGGCTGATCTTCGGCATGGGCTGCGAGGACCTCGCCGGACGCGAGGCCGACCAGGACCCGACCCTCGCCGGCGGCGGCCGCACGTGGGCGCCGTTCGGCGCCTTCCAGCCGGTCGAGATCCCGGTCGGCGACGGCCTCTCGCTGCCCGGGCGCCACTCGGTCGGACCGCCCGGCGCGCCGGTGGTGATCGTCGTGCACGGGTTGTTCGACAGCCACGCCAGCGCCTACGTCGTGCCCTACGCCGAGGCCCTGCGGCGCATGGGCTTCCACGTCGTCGCGCTCGACATGCGCGATCACGGACGCCTGCGCGGCAAGGGACGGGTGACGACGCTCGGCCTGCACGAGGGACGCGACCTGCTCGAGGCCGCGCGCGTGCTCGGCGACGCCGAGGGCGTGTCGGTCGGCATCCTCGGACTCTCGTTCGGCGGCGTCTGCGCGGTGCGCGCCGCGCACGAGGCGAGCAAGGCCGGACGTCCCGAGCTGCTGCGCGGCGGCGTGCTCACGATCGGCGCGCCGCTCGACATGCAGGAGCTGGTGGGCGCGTTCGACGACCCGTCGCGGCTGCCACGTCCCTCCTCGCTCACGGCGCGGCTCGTCCGGCGCGGGGTGCTCTCGACGCTGCGTCGACATCTCGCGCTGCGCGTCCCGCCGGGCACCTCGGTGTCCAGGGCCGGACGCGACGCCGAGAGCTACGTGCGCGAGGTCGTGCTGCCCGCGTGTCCCGACGCCCCGCCGCTCGTCGGCAGCTTCCTGGGTCTCGTGCGCTGCACCCAGAAGAGCGTGCTGGGGACGTTGGGCGTGCCGACCGCGATCGTGCACTCCACGAACGACCCGCTCGTGCCCGTGCTGCACGCCCGGCGCGCCCGCGACGCCGCCGGAGACAACCCCTGCGTGCGCGTGCTCGAACTCCCCGAAGGCGGACACGTCGCCCTGCAGCACGTCGACCCGGCCTACACCCAAGAGCTGCTGGCGACGTTCTTCGGCGGATTGGTGTAGGGGGACCGCATGGTCGGCCCAGGCGCGACGCGTCGGACGACGTGGGACTGCGGCCAGGTGAAGAAACACCTGGCCTCCGTCCCACATCGCCCGCCGCTGCCCGCGCGGCGCTCCCTTCGCGAGAGAAAGGATGGACTGCCTGGCGGACGCGAGTCGTGCGGCGGCGTGGCGCGGCGCTCACTCCGCACGCGCGGCGTTTCACGATCATCGTGCGCGCCCACTGACCCTCGTCACGCAGCATCGCGCAGCTTCGGACAGTCCTCGCCGCCTTCGGCGGCTGCGGAACTCGCAGCGCGCTGGGCATGTGCCTCGGGGCGCGCATTCCGGAGCGGGGGGAAGCTCAGCGCGCTGGGGCGCGGCTTCGCGGCGAATCGGAGAGGGCGTCGAGCGAAGGGATCTTTCGAAGCAGGTGGTGCGCGCCGCCGGGGTGAGCCTCGTGCGTGAGCATGATCGCGAAGGCTGACGACATCGAGTTGCGTGCCGGCTCGGGACGGCGCGCCGTCTCGTGTGAATCGCCGATGGCGCTGCGCTCGATACGCTGCGAGTCGGCGGGGCATGCCGGCGCGTCGTTCACGCGCCCGGCATCGAGTGTGCGGACCGGAGGAGCGCAGGGGGCGATCGCCCAGCGAGTTCCGCAGGCGCCGCAGGCGCCGAGGACTGCTCGAGCGGGGCGGTCGCCCCCGAGCACCCGGAGTGTCCGCACACACGGATCCCCAGCAAGCGAGCCACCGCGTGGAGTCGTCCCCCGACCCGCCGACCCGCCGACCCGCCGACCCGCCGAGTCCTACTCGGCCCCCCGGCCCTCGAACGCGACGGGCACGGTGAAGTCGAGTTGGCGACTGCCGCGGCCGATGGGACGGGCGCCCTTGATGGCGGCGGTGACGAACTCCTTGGCGAGCTGGATCGCGTCCTCGAGCGGGGCGCCCTGGGCGAGCAGCGCGCAGATGGCGGCCGAGAGCGCGCAGCCCGTGCCGTGCACCGCGCGGCGGCGCGGGACGCGCGGCATCGCGAACAGCACGACCTCTTCCTTGGTGCCGAGGATGTCGACCGACTCCTGTCCCCCGCCGTGGCCGCCCTTCACGAGCACGTTGCGGGCGCCCTTGCGCAGCAGCGCGCGCAGCACGGGCTCGGTGTCGCGACGCACGTCGGCGCGCGACATGCCGGTCAGCTCCGCGGCTTCGTCGACGTTGGGCGTGAGCAGCGTGGCGAGCGGGACGAGCAGGCGCACGTAGGTCGCGACGTCCTCCTCGGGCAGCAGGCGTCGGCCGCTCGACGAGACGAGCACCGGGTCGACGACGATCGGGATGTCGCGCCCGGCGAGCGGCGAGAGAGCGCGCGCGACGGCGCGCACCGAGCGTCCGTCGGGCAGCATGCCGACCTTGACCGCCGCCGGACGCACGTCGCGCAGCAGCGCGTCGAGCTGCGCCTTGAGGTGGCCCGGGTCCATCGCGTGCACGGCATGCACGCCGGACGGCGACTGCACCGTCCACGCGGTGGGCACGGCGGCGCCGGAGAGTCCGAAGCGCAGGAAGACCTTCAGGTCGGCCTGCAGGCCCGCGCCGCCCGAGGGGTCGGAGCCGGCGATGGTGAGCGGCACGACGGGACGCGGCGGGCTCATGGGAATCCGACTCGGCGGAGGTGTTCGAGCGCGGGTCGCAGCAGCGCCGCGTCGGGGACGGGGTCGAGATCGAGCGCGACCACGAGGCTGCGGCCGGAGAGTTCGGCGGTGCGCGCGAAATCGAGCTCGCCGAGACCGGGCGGCAATCCCGTGTCACGGCCGACGACGTCGTCGAGGGACATGCCCACGAGGTGACCCGCGTGCGCATCGAGCCACGGCTCGTCGCCGACGCCTTGCAGGTGTGCGCGCGCAGGGCGGTGCCAGTATCCGAGCGGGAGGGCAGCCAGGTCGTCGAGCACGAGCCCCAGCGCGTCGGGTGCCGCGAGCGGTCCGGCCGACGGCGTGAGCACGGCCAGCGCCAGCCCGGGATGCGCGCGCGCCAACGCGAACGACACGCGGCAGGCCGAGTCGACGTCGAGCTGCTCGCCGAGATCGAGCACGAGCCGACGCGCGTGCGTGCGTCGCGCGAGGGACACGCCGAGTTCGGCGTCGTCGACGTGCACGCGCACGGCCGCCACCGGCACGTCCTCGAGATCGCGCGCACGCGCCCCTCGGGACGCCACGAGCAAGACATCATCGAGCGCGCAGGCCCGCAAGGCCGCCAGGATCGCCTCTCCGTCGAGGGCGCGTTCCGCCAGGCACCCCGTCCCCAGGATCACGTCGTGCAGCACCTCCAACAGCGTTCGGCGCGATGCGGTATGACCGGCTGCATCGAGCTTGGGATTCTCAGGAGACTAAACCATGAAGACCCCGTTCGTCGCCCGTCTCGCGCTGGCCACCCTCTGCACGGGCACGCTCGCCAGCACCGTCCCCGCCCAGCAGGCCACGCTGCACGAGGACTCCCAGACCTTCACCCAGCCCCGCGCCCGGGCCGCGGCGCCGGCCCCCGCCGACGACCGTCCACGCCTGGGCGTGATGGTGTCCGACACGCCCGAAGGCGTGCTCGTCGAGTCGGTGCTCGACGACAGCCTCGCGGCGTCCGCCGGGCTCCAGCAGGGCGACATCATCCTCAGCGTCGAAGGCGAACGGCTCGGCGACTACACCGACATCGGTCGCATCCTCGGACGCCTCGCCCCCGGCGCGACGTGCGCCATCAGCGTGATCCGCGACGGCGCCGGCCTCGTGAAGCTCGAGGGTACCGTGCCCGAGCCGAAGCAGGCCGACGCGCCCCAGCAGCCGGCCCTGGCCGACGGCCACAAGGGCGGCTTCCTGGGCGTCGAACTGGGCGACAGCGCCGAGCACGGCGTGGCCGTGGCCGGCGTGATCGACGGCTCGGCCGCGTGGTTCGCGGGCCTCCAGGAAGGCGACGTCCTGACCAGCATCGACGGCGAGGACGTGGCCACCGGCGAGGACGTGGCCGGCGCCATCTCCTCGCGCGCCCCGGGAACCCTCGTCGCGTTGGGATTCCTGCGCGGCGACGACCAGCAGACGACGCACGTGCGGCTCGGGCACCGCGCTCCCCCGCCGTTCGGCGACCTCGGCAACTTCTCGGTCCAGACGCCCGACAGCGACGACTGGCAGTTCGGCGGACAGAACCCGTTGGGCCAGTTCTTCGGGAACGGCGGCCAGGGCGGAGTGCTCGTGATGCCGCGCGGCCAGGGCATGCCGTTCGTCTGGCAGGGCATCGACGACCTGCACGACCATCTTCAGCAGATGTTCCCCGGTGTCGACCTCGACGCCGACGGCGCGCACGAGATGAAGATCGAGATCAAGGACGGCGTGATGACCATCGAGCGCGACGGCAAGGTCGAGACGCACCAGCTCGACCAGGGCCAGGGCGGTCAGGGCATGCACTTCCGCGCCGGCCCGCACGGCGGCATGAAGGTCGTCCCCGCACCGGACGCCCCAGCGCCGCGCGTCAAGGGCACCATCAAGGGAACCGCGGGGACCCAGGGAACGCTCGGTGCCCAGACCTCGTCGAGCGCGGTCGCGGTCGTGCCCGTCGAGGGTGACGGCGCCGGCTCGGGCTGCGGCGGTGGTGCGGCGGCCTGCGGCGACGGCAGCAGCTGCGGTGGTGGGAAGACCACCGACGCCGCCTGCCCCGCGGCGAAGGACTGTCCGGCCACCCGGACCGAGGCGAAGGCCGACACGCCGGCCCCCGGCGTGAACTGAACCTCGGGAATCAGCCCGACGGCCCGTGGGCGGGCCCGTCGGAACCTGCAGGCGGTGCGCGGAGTTCTCTGCGCACCGCCTGCGCGTGTCTCACGAGCCGCCCCAGGGCGGCCACGAGGTGCAGGCGCTCGGCGTTGCCGAACGATTCGCGCCGTCGCCAGTCCCAGAGCACCTCGCGATCGGCGCGCACGAGCCGCAGTTGCGCCCGGGCCTCGGCCTGCAGCGAGCCGCCCGGCAGCACGCGCTGGATCGGACGTCGCAACGGCAGGAGCCGACGCGCCGCCAGCAGCAGCACGTCGGATGCCGGGTCACGCGCGCGGCGTTCGGTCTCGAGCCTGCGCGCGTAGCGCGGGCCGAGCCGCACCCAGGTCGCGAGCAGTTCGCGCACCGAGCGCTCGACCCAGACCCGGTCGTCTTCGCTCGAATCGTCTTCGCGTTCGTCGGGCCGTCGGTCGTGGTGCGCTTCGTCGGACATCGCGGCGTTGAAGCCGTCGGCCGACGCGGGATCACGCGCCGCTTCGGCCTGGTGCCCCGACCGAACCCACGGCCGCATCGCGTCGTCAGACGCGCACGTCTCCCGTCACGCCCCGCAGCGCCTCGGCCTCGGAGGCCAGCAGCGGGTCGACGTCCTCGCGCAGGAACTCCTCGACCTGCTGCGGCGCCCGTCCCACGAACTGTGCCGGGTCGCAGAGCCGCTCGAGGTCGTCGCGCACCGCCGCGAAGCGCGGGTCGGACGAGAGCCGCGCGATCATGTCGTTGTCGAGCCCCTCGCGCTTGACGCGCGCGCCGGCCGCCACGCTGTGCTCGCGGATCGCCTCGTGCAGCGCCTGCCGGTCGCCGCCGCGCCGCACCGCCTCCATCAGGATCGTCTCGCTGGCCATGAACGGCAGCTCCTCGCGCAGGTGCCGCGCGACGACCTTCTCGTGCACCACGAGTCCCGAGGCGACGTTCAGCACGAGCTGCAGGATGGCGTCGACCGCCAGGAACGCCTGGCTGATCGCGAGGCGCCGGTTGGCCGAGTCGTCGAGCGTGCGCTCGAGCCATTGCGTCGAGGCCGTCTCGGCCGGGTTGAGCAGCAGGCTCTGGACGAAGCGCGCCAGCGCGCAGATGCGCTCGCTGCGCATCGGGTTGCGCTTGTACGGCATGGCCGAGCTGCCGATCTGCTGCGCTTCGTACGGCTCCTCGACCTCCTTGAGGTGGGCCAGCAGGCGCAGGTCGGTGGCCATCTTGGACGCGCTCTGCGCCAGCCCCGCGAGCGCCGCGAGCACGACGAAGTCGCTCTTGCGCGAGTAGGTCTGTCCCGTGACGGACCAGCGGCACGCGAAGCCCATGCGCTCGGTGAGCAGCGCGTCGAGCCGGCGCACCTTCTCGTGGTCGCCGTCGAAGAGCGAGAGGAAGCTGGCCTGCGTCCCGGTGGTGCCCTTCACGCCGCGGAAGCGCAGCTCGGTGCGCACCCGCCGCAGCGCGTGCAGGTCGTCGACCAGGTCCTGGATCCACAGGCAGGCGCGCTTGCCGACGGTCGTGGGCTGCGCCGGCTGGAAGTGCGTGTAGCCGAGCGTCGGCAGCGCCGCGTGCTCGCGCGCGAAGCGCGCCAGCGCCGCGACGGACGCCAGCAGCGGCGGCTCGAGCAGCGCGAGTCCGTCGCGGATCTGCAGCAGCTCGCTGTTGTCGGTCACGAAGCAGCTCGTCGCGCCGAGGTGCACGATCGGACGCGCCGTCGGCGCCACGTCTCCCAGCGCGCGCACGTGGGCCATCACGTCGTGCCGCAGCTCGCGCTCGTACGCCGCGGCCCGGGCGAAGTCGATGTCCTCCTGGTGCGCGGCGAGCTCGTCGACCTGCTCGGCGCTGATCGGCAGCCCGAGTTCGCGCTCGGCGCGCGCAAGCTCGAGCCACAGCCGCCGCCAGTGCCGGATGCGCACCGCGTCGGAGAAGTTCCGGCGCATGGCGAGGCTGGCGTAGCGGCTCGCGAGCGGCGAACTCCAGGTCTCGGGGGACGCATCGGTCATCGGTGCACTGAGCCTCGCGCGGACGGGACGCGTCCCAGGATAGTGATCGGGGACGCGCTCACCAGCCGGTGAACGAGGCCAGCGCGCCGCTGGCGGCCGCGGCCGCGGCCACGATCCACGTGCGGCGGCCGAACAGGCCCGTCCCCGCCAGGGCCCACGGGAGGCCGAACGCGCCGACGGAGTTCGTGAGCATGTCGACCCACGACGACGAGCGCCCCGGCACCGTGGCCTGGACGAGTTCGAGCGACCCCGCGTAGGCCAGCGCGACGAGCGACGCGACCAGCCAGCTCCCCGCGCGCGGCGCACGCACGGCTCCGGGCCGCAGCAGCAGCCCCAGCAGCAGCGCCTCGGTGCCGAACAGCACCGCGTGCGCCGCGTTGAAGAGCACGCCCGCGCCGGGGAACGAGGGCTCGAGCGGCGGATGCGCCGAGGCCAGGAAGGTCCAGATGAGCGCGGTCCAGCCGGCCAGCAGCGCGGCCGTGAGCCAGCGCGGGAGACGCAGGCTCAACGCGCCCGCCCCGGTCGCGTCGACCGCGCCGTCCACCGTCACCGTCGGCACGCGCGGCTCATCCGCGGCGTCCGTCGAAGCGCCGCATGAGCGTGACGCGCGTGCCCCCGTCGGGGAAGACCTTGACGCGCACGTAGTCCATGAGCTCGTTCATGAGCGCGAAGCCGCGTCCGCGCTCCTCGTCGGGGCCGGCCTTGACGGCGTGACCCAGCGGCACCTTGTCGCTGCCCGTGTCGCGCAGCGAGAGCAGGATGAAGCGCGGCGTGTAGCGCAGCCGCACGTGCACCTCGCCCGGCATGCCCGACAGTCCGTGCTCCATCGCGTTGTCGAGCGCCTCGGAGAACGCCAGCACCACGGCACGCGCGGTCTTCTCGTCGACGCAACGATCGCGCAGGAACGACGCCAGCATCGCGCGCAGCCCGCGCACCGGCGCGGGATCACCGTCGAGACGGATGCGGCGGTGCATGGACGTCGTGTCGCTCATGCGGCGCCCGCGACGTCGAGCAGCATGGACAGGTCGAGCGCCGGCGCCGAGTGCGTCAGCGCTCCGACCGAGATGCGGTCGACGCCGGTGGCCGCGATCTCGCCCACCGTCGAGAGGTTCACGCCGCCGCTGGCCTCGAGCTCGAACGCGGCGCGGCGCGGGTGGCCGGCCAGCGTCGTGACCGCACGTCGCAGTCCCTCGACGCCGAAGTTGTCGAGCAGGATCACGTCGGCGCCGCCGTCCGCGCAGGCCGCGGCCTCGTCGAGGTCGCGCGCCTCGGCGGTGATGCGCATGCCGGCGGGCGCCTCGGCCCGCACGCGACGCACGAGCTGCTCGTAGCCGAGCTCGGGCGCCATCGCGAAGTGGTTCTCCTTGAGGAGCACCTCGTCGTAGAGGCCGATGCGGTGGTTCTTGCCGCCGCCGTCGAGCACGGCCTGCTTCTCGAGCAACCGGAAGCCGGGTGTCGTCTTGCGCGTGTCGACGATGCGCGCGCGCGTCCCCGCGACGGCCGCGACGAAGCGCGCCGTGAGCGTGGCCACGCCCGAGAGCCGTCCGAGGAAGTTGAGCGCGGTGCGCTCGGCCTCGAGCAGCGAGGCCGCCGGGCCCTCGACCTGGAGCACGAGATCGCCCGGGACGACCGGCGCGCCGTCGCGCGCGTGCAGCGTGACGCGCACCTCACGGTCGACGCGCGCGAAGACCTCCTCGGCCACGGCCACGCCCGACAGACGTCCCTCGGCCTTGGCCACGATGCGACCGTGCGTGGTGCTCCCGCGACCGCCGACGGTGAGCAGGGTCGTCACGTCGCCCCGATCGCCGAGGTCCTCGTGCAGGGCGGCGTCGATGAGGGCCGGGGTCGTCTCGGGCAGGACGCGCCGGGCGGCGGAGGACGAGGTCATCCCCTCATGATGCCATCGAGCCGGTTTTCTTTCAGCGTGGACGCACCTGCTGCCAGCGACGCAGCAGCCCGTCGCCCACCCCCGGCACCGCGTCGGCGGTCGCCTCGTCGAGCCGTCCGCCAGCCCGGACGCGGGCCTGTTCGAGCCGCCCGGCCAGCACCGGCCCCACCCCGGGCAGCAACCGGTACTCCTCGCCCGACAGGTCCTCGAGGCGCAGGGCCACCGGATCGCCGGCCTGCGCCGCCGTGACCGGGCCGGGATCGCGCAGCAGCGCGCAGAACAGCGCGAACACCCCCAGCAGCAGCACCCCACGCCCCTCCGCGTCGCGCTCCCTCCGCCGGTCCATGACCAACCCGACGGACGCGGCAGGGCGGCGTCACACGGACTCCGGCGCGGGTCGCGACGGCGGCTCAGCGACCCGGCGAAAGGTCGGCGAAGTAGTGGGTGAAGACCGCGTTGAGGCCGAGGTTGTACTCGGTGTCGTCCCGCACGCGCAGGGCCGGACGGCTGCCGTCGCCGACGTCGATGCACACGCCCTCGGCGCCCAGCCGCAGGGTGGCCAGGGGCCGTCCCCCGACGAGGAAGGTGAGGCGCCCCGGCTCGGCCTGCTCGCTCAGGTTCTTGGTCAGCGTGCGGATCGAGTCGCGCGCCCGGACGAACAGGGCGCGATCCTCGGGCCGGGCCTCGACGTCGAGCAGCGGATCGCTGCGCGACGCGGTGGCGGTCGACGCGACAGCCGGCGCGGGTTCCCCCGAGGGGACGGCCGGAGCGCGTCCGTTCTCGCGGGCGGGCGTGATCGGCGTGCCCACCGCCGCCCGCTGCGACGGACGGCTCGCCGGCGACTCGACGGGACGCGCCGGGCGCGGCACCACGATCGCCGCGGGGTCGACGGGCGCGGGCGTCCGCGCGGCGCGTGTCGTCCCGCCGGCGCGATGGTAGGCGAACAGGTCGAGCCGTCCCTTGCCCGCGGCGTCGTGGACGATCCTGTACTCGAGGGCGCGCACCTCGTACGCGAGCAGATCGAGCGAAGCCGCGAAGTCGTCCGGGAAGCGGCGCGAGAGCAGCACGAAGCGTGCGCGCAGCGTGGGATCGAGTCCGCGACCGGAATACAGGCGCGCGAGCAGGTGCTGCCCGCGACGCAGCGCCGCGGCCACGGCGGCCATGCGTCCGATGGCGGCGTGCGGGTCGCTGTCGCAGACCAGCGCGATGACGGGATATCCCAGTGTGTCACGCGCCAGCAGGTCGACCGACACGCCGTCGGACAGGGTGACCTGGGCGTCGACGGCGACGAGTCCCGTCTCGAGCTCCTCGAGCTGCGACTCGAGCATGCGCAGCAGCGCCGTGGGTGGGACGGTTCGACTCATCGGTGCACCCCTCCGGGCGAGGTCGGACGTCCCGCGGCCGCCATGGCCCGACGCCTCCTCGTGATGTAGAACGGACCGTCCTGTTGCGTGACCGAACCCGGCGCCGCGCCCGTGCGACCCGGGAGGCGTCCACTCATCGGCGGTGCCATGACCGACGCGCTCGCTCGCCTGCGTGCCGCCTTCCCGGTGGCCGGGCGCTGGATCTACTTCAATCATGCCGCCGTGGCTCCGATGGCCGCCCCGGTGGCCGACGCCGTGGCCGCGTTCTGCGCCGACGCACGCGACAACGGCTCGGTGCACTTCGAGCAGTGGCTCGCCCGACGCGAGCACGCGCGCAGCAAGACAGCCAGCCTGCTGGGCGCGCTCCCGGAGGAGATCGCGCTCACGACCAGCACCTCCCAGGGGTTGATCACGGTGGCCGAGGGCCTCCGCCTGGCCCCCGGGGATGAAATCCTGGTGGTCCACCATGACTTTCCCGCGAACCAGATTCCATGGTTCCGTCAACAGAAGCTGCGCGGGGCGAAGGTCGTCGTCGTCCCCCGAGACGCCGACGGACGCGTGCCGCCGGAGGCCGTGCTGAGTCGTCTCACTCCGCGCACGCGGGTCGTCGCGCTGCCCTTCGTGCTCTACGACAACGGCTACCGGCTCGACCTCGAGGCCATCGGACGCGGGCTGGCCGACCACCCGGCGCTGTTCTGCGTCGACGCGATCCAGGGCCTGGGCGCCTTCCCGCTCGACGTGCGCGCCGCGCGCATCGACTTCCTCTCGGCCGACTCCCACAAGTGGATGCTCGGCATGGAGGGCATCGGGGTCTTCTACTGCCGGCACGCGCTGCTCGACGAGCTCGACACGCCGCTCGTCTCCTGGACCTCCGTCGAGGATCCGTTCCGGCCCTACGAGCCGGGACGCGCGCTGCTGCCCGACGCGCGCCGCTTCGAGTACGCCGCCATGCCGACGATGGAGGTCTTCGGCCTCGACGCGTGCCTCGACCTGCTGCTCGCCACCGGCGTCGAGGCCATGTCGGGGCGCATCCTGTCCCTCACCGACACCCTGGCCGCCGGACTGCTCGACCGCGGCTGGACGCTGGCCTGCCCGCGCGGGACACCGGGCGAGCGCTCGGGCATCGTGGTCGCGCGCCCGCCGTCCGGGGACGCGCCGGCCGCGGTCGACGCCCTGGCCGCCCGCGGCGTGAGCGTCACCCCGCGCGGCGGCGGCGTGCGCTTCTCGCCCCACGCGTGGAACACGGCGGCGGAGGTCTCTGCCGTGCTCGATCGGCTTCCGTGCTGAGTCCGGCGGGCTTCCTGCTGGCCGGGGCCGCGGGCCTGCTGCTGTGGCGTGTGGCGGCCTCCGATCGGCTCGTCCCGCTCGCGCGCGAACGCACCGACGGACGCTGCGCCTTGCTGTTCCTGCTGGGCTTCCTGCTGAACAGCCTGCTGCTCGCCACGATCCTCACCACGCTGGGCGGGACGCCGGACGGCTCGCCGGCGGCCGGCGAGATCGCGGACACACCGGGGTCGTCCGAAGCCGAAGCCGAAGCCGAAGCCGCGCCCGCGCCCGAAGCCGCGCCCGAAGACGAAGCCGAATCCGAGTCCGCACCCTCGGCGCTGGACGATCCCCTGTCCCGTCTCGGGCTCGAACGTGTGGTCGGCATCCAGGCGGCGGCGAACCTGCTCACGGTGCTGGTGCTCGTGCTCGTCGCGCGCCGCATGGGACTCGGCGCCGGATCGCTCGGCCTGCGCCGCACCGAGGGCGCCTCGTCGCTCGTCCTGGCCCTGGCCGCCTGGCTGGCCTTCCTGCCGCTGCTGGCGGCCATCTCGCTCGCGAACCTGTGGCTGCTGCAGACGTTCGGCGGTGAGGTCGATCCCTCCCAGGCCTACCTGCTGGCCTTCGTGCGGGACGAGGCCGCCTCGCACTCGCCGCTGGTCTGGTTCGGGATGGTGGCCGCCATCCCGTTGGCCGAGGAGGTGCTGTACCGCGGCGCGCTCTTCGGTGGCCTGCTCGGTCGGCTCGGGCCCTGGCCCGCGATGGTCGTGTCCGGCGTTCTGTTCGGCATCGGGCACGACGCCGGCGCGTGGATCCCGATCTCGGCCCTCGGCATCTACCTCGCCTGGCTCTACCATCGGACGGGCAGCCTCGCCGTGCCCGTGCTGGTGCACATGCTCCAGAACGGGTCGACGCTGCTGCTGGCCCAGTTCACCCGGGAGATCTCCCCATGACGTCGTCGCGGCCGCACCTCGCACGCTGGCTCGACGCCTACGTGGCCAGCACCGCCGCGGTGACCGGCGACGTCCGCCTGGGGCACGACGTGAGCGTCTGGTACGGCGCGACGATCCGCGGCGACTGCGCGCCGATCACGGTGGGCGATCTCACGAACGTGCAGGACGGTGCGGTGATCCACGCCGACACGGGCGTGCCGAACGACATCGGGCGCGAGGTGACGATCGGACACGCGGCGGTCGTGCACGGACGGCGCGTGGGCGACCTGTGCCTGATCGGCATCGGCGCCGTGGTGCTCGGGCGCTCGGAGATCGGCGACGGCTGCATCATCGCCGCCGGCGCCGTGGTCAAGGAGGGCGCGATCATCCCCCCGCGTTCGCTCGTGGCGGGCGTGCCGGGGAAGGTCGTGCGCGAGGTGCGCGACGACGAATTGGCCGAGTTCGCGCACCACGCCCGGACCTACCTCGACCTGGCGCGCAGCCACCTGTTGGCGGCCGACGGATCGCCGCGGTGAACGCCCCGTGGGCCGAGCGCCTCAAGCCGGCCGCGCAGGCGGTCGAATCACTCCGAGGAACCGGAGCACGCGGCCCCGGTTCGTCCAGGGACGGAGCCCCGGAGGCGTCTGCGGTGACCGATCAGGTCTTGATGTTGCGGCGCTTGAACTTGCGGGCCTTGGCGTTGGCGGGACGTGCGCCGTGATTCGCCTTCTTGAGCTTTCTCTGCGGCTTGGCCACGAGGGCCTCCTGGTCTGTCGGGTGTGCGCACGGAGCAGGCGCCCGGTGCGAAGGGCGACCCATCGTAGCGACCGGCGGCCTCGTGCCAAGGGGCTGGCTGCGACCGGCCGCCCCGGACGAGCATGGCGTGGCCCCGCGGGCGTGCTGCTCGGCACGGCGCTGACGGCCCTGCCCGCCCTGGCCCAGGACGCCGCGGCTCCGGACCCCACGCAGACCGCCCAGCCCGCGCAGGCCGAACAGACGTCGGCCGCCACGCAGACGCCGGCCTCTCCGGCGCCGGCCGCCGCGCCGACGCCCGCGGGCACTCCGGCGCCGAAGGCCTCCCGCCCCGCCGGCTGGGCCGACTCCGACGCCGCCCAGCGCGAGTCGGTCAAGGACCGCGTCATCGCGGTCGAGTCGCCCGAGGCCGTGGCCTTCGCCCAGGCGCTCTCGGCCTACCTCGTCGACGAGCTCGACGTGCAGCAGTCCGAGCGCACGAGCCTGGGCGCCGAGGACCTGGCCACCCTCGCGGGCCACCGCCGTACGCGCCGGCTGCGCATCGACCGCGACGCGGCCGAGTTCCTCGATCGGGCCGGTCGCTTCGCGCGTCGCGCGCTGGCCGTCCCGCGGCCGACGCCCAAGGCGACGCTCACGAAGGAGGCCACCATCTTCCTCATGGCGCTCAACAACGCCTACGAGTCGTCGCGCGACATCCGCCGCATCTCGGCCATCCAGCAGCAGAACGACGAGTTCCGCAAGACCGCCAACTGGCAGGCGCGCGACCGGGCCGTGAGGCTGCGCGACGAACTCATCGACCAGGAGACGATCTACACCTCGCTCATCGACAGCAGCTGGACGCTGTACTTCGACGACGTCTCGCCCGGCACGATCGAGGAGCTCGAGGCCGAGCTGCTGAAGGTCGCTCCCGACGCCGACCTGGGAGGCGGCGACCTGTCCACGCTGATCCTCACCAACGAGCACCTGCGCACCCAGGTCTTCTCGGAGGTGGGCGGCATCCTGACCAGCCCGCGCATCCCCGTCGCACCCTCGAAGCAGGAGGCCAAGGCGCTGTTCGACGAGGCGACGCAACTGCAGATCGAGCTGCTGACGACCACCGGCGTGGGCAAGCTGCTCGAGGAGCAGGCCAAGCTCGAGGCCGAGCTCGACGAGATCGACGCGCGCCTCGCCGACAAGGGCGTCAACAAGCTCGATCCGGTGGCGCGCCGCCAGGAGACCACGCACCGGCTGGAGGTCACGCGACGCCTCGCGCAGATCGACGTCGAATGGCACACCACGCCCATCGACCGCGGCCTGGCCGGGCGACTCATCGAGCTCCAGGACGACCTGCTGCGCTTCTCGATGTTCGACCTGGGCCTGCAGGGTTCCCTGTACGGGCACGCGTACGACGCGGTGCGCGACCGCTACACGCCCGAGGAGATGGCCGACGACTCGGCCAAGACCTGGGACTACCTCGAGCAGCAGGGCGTCCTGCTGAACATCCTGCAGTCCGTGAACCGCCCGGAGGACCCGCTCGCCGGGCTGGACGCCCCCGAGGTCGGACTCAGCCAGGCCGACTACCTGTTCCAGCTCAAGCAGGCCGCGGCGGGACTCGAGAAGGCCGTCCCCAAGCCGCCCAAGGGCAAGCCGAAGAAGCCCTGACGCGCGCGGGGACGCGGCTCGCCCCGTCCCCGCGCACGCCGCGAGCGCCGCGCACGCCGCGCACGCCGCGAGCGCCGCGCACGCCGCGAGCGCCGGAGACGGCGCTCAGAACGTGAACATGAGCTGGACGTAGGCCAGGTTCACCGCGCTGCCCGAGCCGAGCTTCTCGACGAACGCGCCGGGCCAGAAGCGGCTGTAGCCGACGAGCAGCTTGCCGTGCGGTCCGAGCCCCGGGACGTCGTGCATGAGCGTCAGGTCGACCTCGCGGCCCACGTCGGTGCCGGAGCCTCCGGTCGTGTCGACGAGCGTCTTCGCTCCGCCGGCGTTGTAGAGCGCGTCGTGCCGGTCGGCGAGCGTGTAGTCGTGGGCGGCGATGCGCACCGCCGTGCCGTCGGCCACCGTGAGCACGGCGTTCGGCTGCACGTCGATGATGTTGCTGCGTCCCACGAGGTCGAGGTAGCCGAAGTAGGCGTGCCCGAGGGGGAAGAGCTGGTTGAAGGACTCGTGGTCACCGTCGGTCGGGTTGCCGTCGCCCGAGGCGTAGTCGACCTCGAGGCCGACCTTGGGCTTGAGCGCCGCCTGCGGATCGGACCACGTCGCGCGTCCCGCGTACGCCCAGGCGTCGACGGTGTCGCCGCCGAAGCCGCCCATCTGGTGCGCGACCTCGACGTCGAGGTCGAATGCGCCGACCTTGCCGTACGGCCGCACGCCCAGGGTGTAGATGTCGAATCCGCCGGTGCGGGTCTCGCCCTTCACCTTCGACGTCGTCTCGTTGTAGGCCAGGACGTAGGCGTCGATGCCCTTGCTCTCGCCCGAGAAGTTCGAGTAGACGCCGCTGAAGAACTGCGAGCGGTCGTCGTGATCGAGCTGATCGGGGTCGACGACCACCGGCTTGGTGAGGAACACGTCGACCGATCCGCCGTCGAAGCCCTGGCGCACCAGGCCGCCCTCGAAGCGACGGCGCGTGTTGCCCCAGTCGAGCGGCGAGACGAGACGCTGGGCGCCGTACTGGAGCTCCATGCGACCGCCGCGGACGGTCGTGTCGCCCTTGCCGTACTCGAGGAAGCCGTTGTGCACGTCGGCCACGTTGCGATCGATCGGGGTCGGCCGCAGTTCCTCGCCCCAGATGCGCGCGTCGAGGATCTCGACGTACGCCCGGAAGCCGCTCTCGTGCCGGAAGTCGGCACTGACGCGCGCGCGGTTCAGCACGAAGTCGTTGTTGCGCGGGTGCGTGCCCTTGAGCGACTTGCCGGTCTCCTTCTGCCAGCGGATGCGCTCCTGGCCGCCCAACGTGAGGGTCCAGCCGTCACCCAGCTCGATCAGCTTGATGTCCGGGTACTGGTGCTTCGTCTGCGCGTCCGGCTCGGCCAGGAACGTCCAGTCCTCCTCGAAGCGCAGGTTCTGGAAGACGCCCTGCTGGGCCACGACGGGAGCGGAAAGCAGCATCAGCGCCGCGATGCGACGGGAGACGACGGACATGGAGGGTCCTCGGGGAGTGCGGGAGCGGCGACGCCCGACGGTCGCCGGGTACGCGGGCATGCGGTCAGCCATCATGGCTCGCGGCGGCGTCGGCGGCAGCGGCTTCTTCCTGCTCGAGCCGCTCGGCGGCGAGCATGCGCGTACGCTTGCGGATCGCGTGGATCCACAGCGCTCCGATCGCGACGAAGGGCCACGAGTAGATCAGCAGGTCGATCGTCCCGTAGCCGGGCGGGGTGACCTCGATGTTCACCACGCTCTCGGCGTGCTCGCCCGTCGACGCGCTGTCGAGGACGAAGTGCGCCGTCCAGAACTCGCGCGTCGGGAAGTCGACGTAGGCCACGTGCTTCTGGCCCGATCCCCAGGCTTCGGGGTCGGCCAGCACGGTGACCGGGTCGAGGCGTCCGTCGGCGGGCATGACCGACACGTGCACGACCGTGTCGGCGGGTGCCCGGTGCGAGCCGTCCTCTTCGAGTTGGACCCAGAACGTGCCGCGACCCACGTCGGGGTCGGCCCACACGGTGAGCAGCCACGGGCCGTGCGGCTCGTCGACGATCACCGGGTACGGAGGACCCTCGTGGGCCGAGGCCAGCGAGGCGAGGAGCAGGACCAGGACCAGGCCGAGCACGCGTGGCTCCTCGACCGCAGGGCGCGGCCTCGTCGATCGATCCTGCCCCTCGTGTCTCATTGCAGGAAGGTCCCCCGCATCTCCATCGGCTGCGCCATGAGCCATACGGCCGCGGCGAGCAGCAGTACGGTGAGCACGCCCCACGGCGCGAAGGCTGCGCGCGGGCGCTCGGGCGCCTGACGCTTCGCGATGGCCCACAGCACGCCCAGCGATCCGATCGCGCCCAGCAGCAGCATGCCCATCTCGATCGGCTGGACGGCGCGTGTCGTGAGTCCGCCGCGGTCCCACTGCGGGGCTCCGAGCAGCGCCACGCCGAACGCGTCGGCCACGGCCTTCTGCGTCACGGGCACGAACGTCCACAGGCCGGTCAGCAGGTGGAAGCCGTAATGCGCCAGCCACACGCCGAAGCCCAGCGGCACGAGGCCGTGGGAGAAGCGCGCGGCCACGGCGACCACCGGTTCGCGACGCGGCATGGCGCGCCGCGAGATCGCGGCCGTCACGCCGAGCAGCAGCACCGGCTCGACCACGAGCAGCGACGCGAAGAGCACGAGCAGCACCGCGCCCTCGCTCGTGGTGCCCATCCACGAGGCGATCTGCTGCTGGACGACGTACACCGGGCTCACCATGCCGAACGCGTTGAGCAGCGCGCCGAAGGTGAAGACCGTCGCGAGCAGCGCCAGGTCGGGACGCGCCGAGCGCCGTCCCACGCCGGCGGCCGAGCGGTCTTCGGAGAGCTCGGCGCCCGGCAGGCGCGCCACGATGCCCACGTTCTCGTGCGGGCAGGCACGCGCGCAGTCGAGGCAGAAGGTGCAGTCCATGTTGCCCGCCTTCTCGGGCAGGAACAGGTTCGTCTCGCAGCCGCGCGACGACTCGCTGCCGCGCAGGCACTCGTGCCCGCTGCAGCTCGCGCACACGTCGCTGTCGCGCGCCACGACCTCGAACGGCGAGAGCGCCGAGGCGGCGAAGTTGAACTGTCCGATGGGACACACCGACTTGCAGAAGGGCGCGCCCTTGAACAGCGCGTCGACCAGCACCACCAGCGCGAAGTACCCGACCAGCAGCCAGGCGGTGCCGCTCGGACTGGCCCACAGGTCGAGCCACTCGTACACGAACAGCACGCCGACGAAGAGCGCGATGCCCACGTGCTTGCCGCGCAGTGCCCGCGGCCAGGCGAGCTTCGGGGCGTGCAGCCGACGTGCGAGGTCGCGCGGCAGCATGAACGGGCAGGCCATGCAGAAGGCGTTGCCCATCACGAGCAGGCCGACCACGAGCAGGCCGCGCGAGTGCACCCAGCCCACGAGCGTGGCCAGGTTCTTGGGCGCGAGCTGCGGACCGGCGAAGCCGTGCACCACGAGCACGATCGAGATGAACAGCAGTGGCCCCTGCATCCAGCGCCGACGCAGCAGCAGCGAACGCAGCCCGGGCACCGCCAGCAGGTCGAGCGGCCGGTCGGAAGACGCCGACGACTGCGCGACGCGCGAGGTGAGGCGCTCGGACGGGGCCGCGTTCACGTGCGCCGGCCTCCCGTCACTTCGACCGCACGCCGGGGACGTCGAGCTTGCGCTCGATCTTGCGCCCGTCGGCGAGCGTCGCGTTCATGAGCAGGAACCAGTCGCCGCCCATGGTGAACTCGACGTCGCCGACGTAGCGTCCCGGCACGTCCTCGGAGAGATCGGCGAAGGTAGGCTGCATGCCGGCGTGGTTCATGTTCGCCTCGACGGCGACGGTCGCCCCGGCGACCGCCTCGCCCTGGGGCGACACGAGGCGCAGTTCGAAGTGCGCCTTGCCCACCGAGGGCGGCTGGGGGTCGAAGCGGAACGTCGCCGCGACGCCGCCGTCGCCGGTTCCGCCGCCGGAGCAGGCGGACAGCAGTGCCGCGAGGGCGATCACCGCGACGGGCCAGGCACGCCACGCCCGTCCGGCGGGCGAACCCGCGCGCCGGACGCCGCCTGTGTTGCCTGCCGCGGGGACGACCGACGTCACGCCGAGGCCTTCTGGCGCACGAACTGGGTGCGCGGCTTGAACGCGCACGAGCAGGTGTGCTGTGCCTCCTCTTCCTTCGTCGGGAAGAGGTGGAAGTACATCCCGATGATCATCGGGATGAACACGATCGTGTTGTAGAACATGTGCAGTTCGACGCGCGGCACCCAGAGCTGCACGAGGCTGGTCGGCACGGGACGGTCGAACAGGTTGTGTCCGACGATCGCCTGGCCCTGCAGGATCAGGTGCTCGATGTGGTGCCAGAACTGGATCCAGAACGAGATCATCCACCACGTGTAGGCGCGGCCCTTGAAGCCCGACCGGAAGATCCAGATGCCGATCAGCATCACGATCGCGTAGCCGTAGTGCAGGAGCTCCGACTTGACGAGCCACGGGTACCACAGACCGAGCACGCCGCGCGCGTCGGGGATGTTCCAGCCCAGCACGTAGATCTGCACCGCCTGGGTGAGGTGCTCGGCCCAGTGGCCCAGCACGATGAGCATGAAGAGCTGCATGCCGCGTTCGTGCCAGGGACCGTTCAGGGCGCTCATGAAGCGCGACCAGCGGCCGTGGGCGACGTCGCGCTCGAGGGCGGGGCTCTCCGAGGCGGTGGACATGGGAACGACTCCGGATGTTGGCGGTTCGGGGTGGAACTGTGCGACGCCTGCCAGACGTCGTTCGGAAGGGCATGGCAAGCGCCGTGCCAGGACGCGACACGGTCCGATCGGGCGTTTCGAGCCCGTTCTGCTGGGCCGGAGGCCGCGCCACGCGTAGATCGTGCGTGTCGGCGCGTGCGTCCTACGCGCGCGTCCCGCGTCGCTCCGGCGACTCGCGTGTCACGAGATGCGCCGTCCGGGCCGCCGCGCGCGTCAGGACGGCGCCGGGTCGGAGAGGCCGTGCTTGCGCAGGTAGTAGGCCAGGTTGCGCGGGTCGATGCCGAGCAGCGCCGCGGCGTCCTTGCGCCGGCCGCCCGTCTCGTCGAGGGCGCGACGCACGAGCTCGCGCTCGGTCTCCTCGAGCCGGCTGCGCAGGTGCAGTGCGTGCCCGCGTGCTTCGGGGTCGTGCTTGACCGACGACTCGAGGATGGCCGCGAAGACCTCACGCGTCGGCGCCGCGTCGCCGGCCAGGATGAGCGCGCGCTCGAGCACGTTGCGCAGCTCGCGCACGTTGCCCGGCCAGTGGTGCGCCGCGAGCACCTCGACCACGTCGGACGACAGCGGCGCGACGGCATCGTCGCCACGTCCGCGCAGGCGCGTCACGAGGTGCGCCGCGAGCGGCCCGATGTCGTCGCGCCGGTCGCGCAGCGGGGGCATCTCGATCGGGAAGATGGCGAGCCTGTAGTAGAGGTCACCGCGGAAGGTGCCCGCGTCGACGCGCTCGACGAGCGACTCGTTCGAGACGGCCACGATGCGTACGTCGGCCGTGCGCGTGACCGACTCGCCCACCACCTGGTACTCCCCGCTCTCGAGCACGCGCAGCAGCTTGGCCTGCATCTCGGGACGCAGTGTCGAGATCTCGTCGAGCACGAGCGTGCCGCCCTCGGCCTCGGCGAAGCGCCCCCGTCGATCGGAGACGGCGCCCGAGAACGCGCCCCGGCGATGTCCGAAGAACTCGCTCTCGAACAGCGAGTCGGGGATCGCGGCGCAGTTCACGCGCACGAGATTGCCTCGCGATCGCGGGCTGTTGTAGTGGATCGCCTCGGCCGCGAGCTCCTTGCCCGTGCCGCTCTCGCCGGTGACGAGCACGGTCGAATCGGTGCGCGCCACCTGCGCGAGCAGATCGCGGATGCGCCGCATGGCCGCGCTCTCGCCGACCAGGGCCCTCGGCGTGCCGCCCGCCGCCTCGCGCAGGATCTGCACGTCGCGCACCAGCCTGCCGTGCTCGAGCGCGCGCGCGACGAGCAGCAGCAACTGATCGGGTTCGACCGGCTTCTGGACGAAGTCGAACGCCCCGGCCTTCATCGCCTCGACCGCGCTGGCGATGGTGCCGACGCCGGTGATCACGATCACCGGCACCCCGGAGGACGATCGCTGCAGCTCGCCGAGCAGGCGCAGCGCCCCGCCGCCCGGCATCTGCAGGTCGGCCACCACGACGTCGACCTGTTCGCGTCCCACGATCTCGAGCGCCTGGACCGGGTCTTCGGCCGCCACGGCGCGCAGGCCCGGTTCGCCGCCGACCATCTCGACCAGCGACTCGCGCACGAAGGGCTCGTCGTCGACCACCAGCACCGTGACGCGCACGCTCATGTCGGATCTCCCGCGGTGGTCGTCTCGGTGTCGGCCGGGAGGCGCAACGTGAACGACGCGCCGCCTTCGGGACGGTTGCGGGCGGTGAGGGTACCACCGTGCGCGCGCGCGATCCCGAAGGAGACCGTGAGGCCCAGGCCGGTCCCGGCGTTGCGGCTGAAGAACGGGTCGAAGACGTGCGGCAGGTCGTCCACCGGGATGCCGGGTCCCTCGTCGACCACGTCGAGGTCGACCCACCGGCCTTCGTCGTCGACGACGCGCCGCGCGGCGATCGTGAGCGACCCTGCCCCCTGCATCGCGCGCGCGGCGTTGAGCACGAGGTTGAGCACGACCTGCTCGAGCCGTCCGCCGTCGCCGCGCACGAGCACGGGACGCTCGAGACCGCTGCGTACCACCCGCACGCCTCGCGCCTCGGACGCGTAGCCCGCGAGTCCCAGGGCGGAGTCGACCACCTGCGCCAGGTCGGCCCGGCCGGTGGCCGACGTGGGACGGGCGAACGAGAGCAGGTCCTGCACGATGTCGCGGATGCGCTGCAGGCCGCGGCGCACCTCGCCCAGGAAGCGTTCCCGCCGCTCGGCGTCGTCACCGGCGCGCTCGGCCAGGACGAGGTAGTTGCCGATGCCCTCGAGCGGGTTGTTGATCTCGTGCGCCACGCCCGCGGTGAGCAGGCCGAGCGACGACAGGCGCTCGGCCGTCTGGAGCTGGCGCTCCATCTCGCGCTGCTGCGTCACGTCGCGCAGCGAGACCTGCACCACGCGCTCGGCGCCGAGGTCGACGCGCGCCAGGCCGGTGTCGACATCGAGCACGCGCCCCGAGGCGGCGCGCAGGCGCAACCCCGCGACCGCGAGGCGTCCGCCGCGCTCGGAGACCTCGGCCAGCGCCGACGCGATGCGCTGGGCTCCGTCGCCCACCAGCAGGTCGCCGAGACGCCGCGGCGGCGCTCGGGAGGACACCGCGTCGGGAGCGGGCGACGCGCCCTCCTCGAGGCCGGGCAGATCCAGCGCCTCGCGGGCCGCGGCGTTGGCCTCGCGCAACGCGCCGCCCTCGGGCTCGACGATCAGGATCATGTCGGCCGCACCCTCCATGAGCGCGCGGTAGCGGTCGGTCACGCGCCGGATCCAGCGCAGGTAGTGCTCTGTCTCCCGCAGCCGGAAGGCCCGCTGCGAGAGGCGCATCACGAACGCCCCCATGAGGCCCACGAACGTCGTGAACGCGATCATCGAGCCGACGATCCAGCCGTACTCCTCCGAGAGCGGCTGCATGGCCATGTCGAGGGACGCGTCGGGCAGCCGCGTCTCGAACTCGAGCGGCGGGTCGCGGGACACACGGCTCGCGAAGCACACGCCGTCGGCCTCCCTGCGCTCCGGCAGCGGCACGGCGCCCGCGCCGCCGCTCGCGTCGTCCTCGGCGCCGGACGGGGCCGCGGCCGCGTCGACGCGCGACGGAACGAAGCGGTCACCCACGCCCGGCAGCGCGTGCGTCGTCGCGGACGCGTGCAGCCACGGCGGGAGGGTGAGCCGCACGCGCACCCGACCCGCGAGTGCACCGTCGACGCGGACGTCGGCCGCGATCCACGGCGCCTCGGACTGGGACGGCGCGCCCTCGCGCACCGCGCCGTCTCCCCCGCGGGCGCGCCGCAGGCGAGCCGCGCCGCCGGCGTCGACCAGCTCGAGCGCATCGACGTCGTCGAACGCTGCCAGGAAGTCGTCGAACGCCGCGGCTCGCCCCGCCCCGGACGCGCCGCCCGCGCTCAGCAGCGCGCTCGTCTCCGGCAGCGACGCCACGTAGCGCGCCTGGCGTCGCGCACTCTCGATGCGCTCGGACAGCCGGTGCGCGAGGTCGGCGTGCTCCCGCAGCGTGACCTGCACGAGCTCGGCGCGTCGCCCGTCGCGGAGAGCCGAGATGCGCGAGAAGCCGCTCCAGATCTCGATCACACCCAACGCGACGAAGACCACGAGGACGAAGAGGGTGCGCAGCGGCGACATCCGTCCTCCGCGGAGTGGACCGGTCGAGGCGGTTACACTACCCGCCCCGCGCACGGCCGTCGAGGCGCGCGCGACCGCAGGAGCGTCCGTCCGTGACTCGTCATCGCATCCTCGTCATCGGTGCACCGGCCGCCGGCAAGGCGTGGCTGGCGGCGCGCATCCACGCGCTCACGGGCATGCCGGTGTACGACGTCGCGTCCATGCCGCCGGACGGACCCGCACTCGACGGGGTCCACGAGTGGGTCGTGGTGGCCCGCGACGAGGGACGCGCCGCCGCGGTGGCGCCGCACGCCGACCTCGTGGTGCTCGTGCGCACGCCGACCCCGCTGCGCGAGGCCCGCATCGTCCTGCGCTGGATCTCGTCGCTCGGACGTCCCGGATTGCGCGGCCTGCGCAAGGCCCTGCGCGAGACCGCCCGCTGGGACGTCGACGAACTGCCCGTCCTCGGCGCGGCCCTCGAGCCCTATCGCCGGCGCGTGGTCAAGTGCGGCTCGTCAGACGACGTGCGCGCCGTGCTCGAGTGCATCTTCGGAATCGCGCCCGGACCCGGCGCGCGCACCTGAGCGCGGGACGCCCCGCGCGTCAGCCCTTCGCCTCGGCCTCGACCGCGGCAGCCTCGTCGGCACCGTAGGCGTTGAACTCCTCGGTCGGGATGTAGGCCCCGATGTGCGAGTAGTTGCCGGCCTCCTTGATCAGGTTGCGCGCCACGACCATGCGCTGGATCTGGTTCGTGCCTTCGTAGATCTGCGTGATCTTCGCGTCGCGCATGTACTTCTCGACGGGGTAGTCCTTCATGAACCCGTAGCCGCCGAAGATCTGCACCGCGTCGGTGGTGACCTCCATCGCGACGTCGGTCGAGAACGACTTGGCCATCGCCGCGAGCCGGTTCACCACGGCCTGCTCTCCCGCGTCGGCGGCGGTGGCCGCGCGCAGCACGAGCCCGCGCGCCGCCTCGACCTTGCTGCCCATGCGGCCGAGCATGTCCATGATGACGCCCATCGAGGCCAGGTTCTGGCCGAACTGCTGGCGCCGGAGCGCGTACGTCACCGCGTACTCGAGCGCGCCCTGCGCCAGGCCCACGCCCTGCGCCGCCACGCCCGGACGCGCGAAGTCGAGCGTCTGCATGGCGTGCTTGAAGCCCATGCCCGCGCGTCCGCCGAGCAGTGCGTCCTTGCCGACGCGCACGCCGTCGAAGTGCGTCTCGACCACCGGCACGGCGCGGATGCCCATTTTGTCCTCGACCTTCTCGATCGAGAAGCCGGGCGTCGGACGCTCGACGACGAAAGCCGAGATGCGCCGGCTCTTGCTGTTCGGGTCGGTCACCGCGAAGACGGTGTAGATGTCGGCCACGCCGCCGTTCGTGGTCCACTTCTTCTCGCCGCGGATGACGTACTCGTCGCCCTCGAGCACCGCGCGGCAGCGCATGCTGCCGGCGTCGCTGCCGGCGAACTTCTCCGACAGGCAGAAGGCGATCATCTTCTCGCCGCGCGCGATCTGCGGCAGGTACTTCTGCTTCTGCTCCTCGGTGCCGCCGACCAGGATCGGGAAGCTGCCCAGGGCGTTCACCGCGTAGGCCACGCCCGTGCCGCCGCAGGCGCGCGACAGCTCCTCGACCACCAGGCACAGGGCCACGATGCCCGCGCCGTGCCCGCCGTACTCCTTGGGGATCCAGACGCCCAGGAGGCCGTTCTCGATGTAGGCCTGGCGCACCTCCTCGGGGTACTCCTGGACCTCGTCGTAGTGTCGCGCGACCGGTCGGACGACCTCTTCGGCCACCTTCCGGGCGACCTGCTGCCAGTGACGGGCTTCCTCGCTGATGACGATCTGGCTCACGGGGGCACTCTCCTGGAACAATGGAGGATCGGTCGTCGCCGCCGGCCTCGGGGTCGGTGGACGGCGATCGTCCCAGTCTACCGGCGCAGGAGGTCCCCTCGCCATGGCCACCATCTACCGCGCGCTCGTCACCGCCGTGCTGCTCGTGTGGGCCTACGTCATCCTCACCGGGCTCGCGGCGGGCAGCGGCGAGGAGGCTCTGGCCTGGCACCTGCGAACGGGTCTCGTCGGCTCGGTCGTGGCCTGCCTGGTGCACTCGGTGCCGTTCGCGTACTTCCTCGGCACGGGATTCTGGGTCAAGGCGTTCGTCCGCGCGTCGGGCGCCGACGCGAGTTGGGAGGAGCGGCAGAAGGGCTGGATGACCGAGAGCCGCGCCTACCCCGCGCTGTACCTCGCGCCGCTGCTCACGCTGCTCGTGCCGATCGCCGGCAGCGCCCTCGAGACCCGGGCCTGGCCGTGGTGGATCCACCCGGCGCTCGTGGTGTGCGCGGCGCTCGCCACGCTCGTGAACCTGTTCAGCGTGCCGGGCGTGATGCTGCGCAACTCGGCCCTCATGGACGAGCTCGCCGACACGCACCGCGTCCCGCTGCCCGACACGCCCGAGATGGACGCGTACATCGAGCGCGAGGAGCGTCACGCGCTGCCGCCGCTGTTCCAGCTCTCGCGGGTGGCGCTGCTGTTCGCGTTCCAGCTCGTGGTCGTGTGGCTGTACCTGCGCTTCGGGACCGAGGGCTGGCGCGGCGTGCCGTTCCTCCCGTTCGGCCTCGGCGCGTGCGTGCTGCTCACCCTCGGCCTGGGACTCAACGCGCTCTACGATCCCGAGCACCCGGCGCGGCCGGGCGTGGCGTGGGGACGGGCCATGGCACTGGGCGTCGCGTGCCTGGGCCTCGTGCTCTGGATCCGCACGCTCTAGGGCAGGCCTCCCCGGCGCGCAGCGGAGCGAGCCGTCGCTTGACCTGCCGGCGCGCTGCGGCGCACAGTCGCGAGACGGTGCGTCGAGGCGTGCCGCCGTCCCCCGCCCAGGAGTCCCGTGGTGAGCATCGCCGGCCGTCGCAACGTCGTCTGCATCGTGTGGTTCGCCGTGGGCCTGATGCTCATCTGGCGCGGCCTGCCATACACCGGACTGCGCCCGACCGACGGCATCGTCGGCCTCGGCGGCTCCAACACGTGGATCGCGCTCACGATCGGCGTCGTGGTCGGCTTCGGCAAGGGCTTCACGATGCTGCGCAAGGGCGCCCGCCGCGCGGCGCGTCAGATCGTCGACAAGGGCGAGCAGGCCCCGCCGTGGACCGTCTTCAGCCCGTTCATGATCATCCTCGTGCTGGCCATGATCGGCGCCGGGATCGCGCTGCGGAAGGCTCCCTACGACGACACGATCAAGGCCTGGGTGGTGGGCATCCTCTACCCCGGCATCGGCGTCGCGCTGATGCTCGGCGGCCTGCAGGCGCGCACCGTCGAGCCGCTCTGAGGCGCCAGGAGTCCTGGAGGCCGCAGCTCCGTCCGACCGACTCTGGATGCAACCTCGCCGGGAGTCCGCGAGCTGAGGGCGTCGCGACCGCACGTCTCGCCGGGAGCCGCCGCGAGCCGGCCGACGCACCTCGCCCGTCGACTCAAGATCCGGAACAGTACGTACCGATAGCGACGGAGTGCACCCACACATCCGCCGTGCCCTGGGCGAGATCGGCCTCGCCGAGGATGTGCCGCCGACCGATGCCGGGACGTGGCGCTGCTTCCTCGAACGCCTCGACGACGCGCTGAACCGCGTCGGGGCGAGGCTCCCGACCGGCGGCGACCCGTTGCCCGACGCCCCGCCGGGCAACGAGTTGGGCGCCGTGCTGACGTCGGCCGGCGACGGCATCGTGGCCCTCGACCGGGAGGCCCGGCTGGTCTACGCCAACCCGGCCGCCACGCAGATCCTCGGCGTCCCCGACCAGGGTCTCGCGTCGACGTTGCTCGATCGCACCCTTCCCAGCGGCGCGGGCCTGCCCCGGCGCCCTGCGCGCGGTGTTCGACGCATCCTCGTGACGGGCAGTCGTTCCGCGACGAGAACGCGGAAAGCTTCGTCGCCGACGACGGCGACGAACCGAGGGCCCTGGGACTCGTGCTCCCACGCCGTCAGGAGCAGGACCGCGGCGTAGTTGGCGCAAATGGCCGTGTTCCACGACGCCACCACGCGTCCGCCGCGCCGCCAGACGCCTGCTGGCCGAGAAAGAAGTCAGACCGCACGCAAGCCGCGCGATGGGCGACTTCCTGGCCACCATGAGCCACGAGATCCGCACGCCGATGAACGGCGTGCTGGGCATGGTCAGCCTGCCGCGAGACCGAGCTCTCGCCGGTGCAGCGCGAGTTCGCCGAGACGATGCACAGCCAGGGCTCTGCGTCGCTGCTCCTCGCTGCTCAACGACGTGCTCGACTTCTCGAAGATCCGTGCCGGACGCCTCGACCGCCTCGAGTCGGGTGCGCTTCGACCTGCACAGCGCCATCGGCGACGACGTCGCGGGACTGCTATTTAGCGCGTCAGGAGAGCGGCGTCGAGCTCGTGCAACATCGACCCGCGGTGCCCGAGGATCGTCGTCGGCGACCCGTCGCGTTTCCGACCGGGTGCTCACGAACCTGCTCGGCAGCACCGCGAAGTTCGACGGGGCGGGGATCGCGATACGCCGCGCTCGTGCACGGCAGGACAGCGACGCGGTGGACGTGCGCGTGTCGATCTCCGACACCGGCAGCCAGCATCCGCGAGACGGTGCCAGAAGCTCTTCTGCCGCCTGGTCGC
Organism: Planctomycetota bacterium; assembly: GCA_020638905.1. GTDB lineage: Bacteria > Planctomycetota > B15-G4 > B15-G4 > B15-G4 > JACKHP01. The sequence continues at coordinate 60,816 of JACKHP010000005.1, forward strand.
AGGCCGACGACTCACGACCGCGCGCCACTTCCGGCTCGGGCCTCAGACTCGCCATCTGCAAGCACACCGCCGAGCGCATGGGCGGAAGCGTGGGCGTGCGCAGCGCGCTGGCCGCAACAGCACCTTCTGGTTCACGGTGCGCTTCACCAGCGCCGAGCTGGAAGCATCCCGGCATCGCCGCTGGCCCAGGACACGCACGCTCGTGATCGACGACGGCGGCACGTTCCGCGAGTTCGTCAGGCGCAGCTCAAGACCTGCAGCCTGCGCTTGCACAAGCGTCCCCGACGGCGGAAGCGCGCTGGACGAGGCCCGTGCCGCGCGCGACGCAGGCGATCCGTACCGCATCGTGCTGCTCGACTACGGTCTGCCAGCGGAGACGGACTGGCGGTGGCCGACGCCCTGCGCAGAGTTGCGCGGCGACGACGACAGCACGTCCTGCTGCCACGGCGTGCACTGCGACGCCCGATGACCGCGAGGCCGGCGCGGCGGGCGTCGCGGCGATCGTGAACAAGCCGGCGCGCGCGCAGCAGATCCTGCGCGCGCTGGCGCAGCAGCTCGGAGGCGAGCTGGGCCGCCCCGCGGCCGCGCCCGTCGGTCTGAGCGGCGCGCGCGTCCCGGACGCATCCTGCTGGCCGAGGACAACGCGGTGAACCAGCGCGTGGCGCTGCACATGCTGCGCCGCCAGGGCCACAGGTGGTCGTGGTCGCGAACAGCAGCAGCGCTGGCCGCCGAAGCAGGACGCGTTCGCCTCGTCTGATGGACTGCCAGATGCTGCCCGGCATGGACGGCTTCGGGCCCGCGCCAGCTGCGCGCGCGCGAGACCGCGGCGGCACTGCACGCCCGTGGTAGCCATGACCGCCCACGCGCGCTCCAGGGCGACCGCGAGAATGCCTCGTCGCGGGCATGGACGGCTACCTCGCAAGCCCTTCAGGCGGCGCTCGACGCGGTCGTCATTCGCGCTGGATCCCTCGGCGTCGACACTTGGGTGCGCGCGGATGCGTGACGCCACCGAAGATCGCGCGCGCCGCAGCAGGTCCGCACGACGCGCAGCCAGGCGCGGCGTTGATTCGCCGTGAGCAGAACGACAGCCCGCGTGCGTCTCACGCTCACGGGGGTGACAAACATCCGCTCGGCGCACGCGCTGCACGCAGTCCGTCGCGCTGCGCCGGCCACGACCTCCCGGTGGACGTCGACGCAGGCGGCGCGACGCGCCTCGACGCGTCAGCCGTCCAGCGTGCTGGCCCTGGCGCGCAACGTGCGCGATGCAGGCCCGCCTTCACGCTCGCCCTGCGCCGATCCGGCGCGCGGCAGCGACGCACCTGGTCCCTCGCCGGACTCGGCCCGCACCTGCACGCGCAGGACGAGCAGCGCCCGGCCGGCAACCCTCCGCGGGTGACTGATGAGCCGCACCACACTCATCGTCGACAGCTCGACGTCCATGCGCCAGATGAGCTGGCCTTCGCGCTCGAGGAGAGCGGCTTCGAGGTGGTCGAGGGCGCCGACGGGCAGCAGGCCTCGACGAGCTCGACCGGCGCTCGGGCAAAGCACGCCGCTCGACGTGATCGTCACCGGTACAGAACATGCCAGTGCTCTCGACGGCCTCAGTTCGCTCCGCGAGGTGCGGCGGCGCGCGCCCTGGCGCTTCGTGCCGATCCTGATGCTCACCACCGGGTCGCAGTCGGTGAAGAAGAAGAGGCCGAGGGTCGCGGGCCGGCGCCACCAGCTGGATCGTGGGCCTTCGACCCCGACACGCGCTGCTGGCCGCCATCGACCGCGTCCTGGGGACAGGTCGGTGAAGCTCGACTTCTCACGCTACCGCCAGACCTTCTTCGAGGAAGCACTTTCCGAGCACCTCGCGTCGATGGGCGCGTTTTCCGCCTGCCCTCGAGCGCTCGCGACGACAGGAGGCGCTGAACGCGGTGTTCCGCGTGGCGCACTCGATCCAAAGGTTTCCGAGCGGCATGCTGGGCACGCTGACGGCGTGATCGCCGTTCTCGCACGATCTCGAGCCTGCTCAAACACGCTGCGCGAGGCGCGCCGGGTGACCATTTACGACGCGCTCAATCAGCCCCGCTGCTGCTGCGTGCCAAGGACGTTAACTCCGAGGGCCTGCTGGCCGCCGAGCGGAAGAAGGCAGTCCGACCCCATCGGACACCGAGCCGGTACGCGGCGGCGCGCCTGCGCGCAGCCCCAGCCACGGCAGCTCCCGCGACGTCCGACAACGGGCGTGCGACCAGGACGCCCGCATCCGGGAGACGCCCGCCGGAACCACGCGATCGGACGGCCCGCGCGCCGTCACCGACGACTGAACGTCTGCGTGGGCCTACGCTTCCACCCCAGACACGCGATCTGCTGCTGCTTGGACTCGACCCGCTCACGTGCTGCTCGGCACCGGCCTCGCCGACTGGGCGAATCGAGAGACCCGCGTCGACACGACCGGCTACCGCCACTGTGACGGCGCTCGGTCCGCGGACGTCGCGCGCGCGACGACGCCGCTGCGCGTTGCGCCAGAACCGGGGCGGGCGCGACGCCGCCACCGGCCGCATCCCGCACAGTCGACGATCCGCGTGCCACGAACGCGTCGACGCGCTGATCAACCTCGTGGGAGAGCTCGTCTCAGTCGATGCTCGAGCAGGCCACGTCCGGCCTGCTTACCGGGCGCTTCGACGAGCTGCGCGGAGCCATCGCGCTCATAGGCGCCACTTGCACCCTGAACTCCAGGACGCATGATGGCCGTGCGCATGCCGCATCGCGACGGTCTTCGACCACTTTCCGCAGGTGGCGCGCGACGTAGCCCCGCGGCGCGCCAGCGAAAGCGCGTACTGGTCGTCAGCGAGGTTGAGCTCGACCGGGGCAGTCATCGAGGCCGTCGCCGACCCGCTGCATGGTGCGCGCCGTCGACCACGGCATCGAGGATCCGCCACGCGCACCGCCACTGCGCGGCCAGAGACCGGCACCGTGCGGCTGACCGCGTCCAGGAGTCAGGGCGCGTCGTGATCGAGATCGAGGACGACGGTCGCGGCCTCGACCTCGGAGCACACATCCGCGTGCGGGCGGTGGCAGGCAGGCTCCTGCAGCCGGACGCAGTGCGGCGACGACAAACACGCGTTGTTCCGCGCCCAGCTTCTCGACCGCCGAGCACGTGAAACGCGACATCTCAGGGCGCAGCCAGGCTCGGCGTCGTGGCCAGCAACGTCGGCGCCATCAACGGACGTCTCCAGCATCACCTCGCAGCCAGGGCGCGGCACGGCGTTCCGCATCCACCGCTGACCCTGGCGATCCCTCGGCGGGCTCGCGATCGCGGTGGCGGGACAGACCCCGGCACCTGCCTTTTTGCACGCCAGTGTTCCGGACCAATGCACCCCGCCCGGGCGACGTGCGCGTGCTGCCCGGCGTGGGCGACGTGGTGCGCGCGTGCGCGACGGATAAACCCGCTGCTGCCGCTGCCGCGCCTGTTCAGGCGCGGCACGACGCGACGCCATCCGACAGCCGCGGCCTGGTAGGCCGTCGTCCCGAGCACGACAGGGGGGCGCCTGGGACTGCTGGTCACGACACCGTCCACGGACGGCAGCAGGCGGTGCTCAAGAACCTCGGACGACACCGCTTCCGGGTCGAGGGGCCTCGTCAGCGCCGTCCTCGGCGACGGCATCGGCGTTCGTGCTTTCTGGACGTCCACGGGCTGGAAGTACTGGCCGTGCAGGCTGATGCGCACGCATTTCGCCGGCCGGACGGGCGCGCCAGTGGAGGCCTGACATGCACCGTTGCGTGAAGCCGCGCAGCTCCAGGCGCAGACGCGCCAGTTCTGACCTTCCTGCTGGCGGGCAGGGTACGCGATCCCGATCCTGCGCGTGCAGGAGATCCGGGAGCCGCACACCAGCGTGACGCCATCCCAAGGCACGCCGCACGACCTGCTCGGCGTGGTCAACCTGCGCGGCGACATGTCTGTGCCCGTGCTCGACCTGCAGCACCTTCGGAGCTGCCCGCGCCAGACGACGACGGCAAAAGGCGTGACCGTGATGATCATGCTCGGCGACCGCGTGCTCGGCCTCGAGTGGACGCGGTCTCCGGCGTGATCGACCTGGCCGAGGGCGACACGTCGCCCATACCGAAACTCGCCGCGGACCGACAAGCGGACCTTCCCCAGCCGGCATGGCGAAGACGGGACAGGCACTCGTCCATCTGCTCGGCAATGGATCGCATCGTCGCGGAGCGCAGCCCTTCGAGCAGGCGAGCGACACCTGACATCCACGGGCCGCGAGGCCTGGAGAACATCCATGAAGTGGTTCGCCAACGCGAATCCGCACCACGCCTCGTCAGGTCGGCTTCGATCTGCTGCATCATGGCCTTCGTCGGCATCGGGGCCTGTCCCGTCTAACCGCGCGGTGACCTGCTCCGGCAAGGTCTGACCGCGACGGCGAACGGACCGCGACCTGCTCTCTCAGTCAACGAGGGGCGCTGTTCGACCTGACGACCGACCTGCGCGCCATGCCGACAGCGCGACGTCGCTGGCCGCGGTCAGACGCGCTTCGAACAGGACGCGCGCGCCGCGCCACAGCAGGCCGCCGCCTCCGAACTCCAAGGCCGGCGGCGCCTCGCAAGGCGAGGTGGCCAAAGGCCATCGAGGCGATGATCGCCGAGGACGCACGATCCTGGCGACCCGCAGCAGCAAAGGACCTTGCCGGACTCGCCGCGCGCGCGCCGCGCGCGCGTTCAGGGGACAGGCGAAACCGCCCTGGGCGAGCAGCTCGACGCGATCGCAGACGACATGTCGTAGGCCGCGCGCCGCCGACAGCCGGGACGAGGTGACCACCGCACCGGCTCATGCTGCTGCTGGCGCCCGGATGTGGCCGCCGCGTGAGCCTCGTCGTGCGCCAGGTGCAACCGATGGGCCGCGGTCGACATGCTGCGCGACATCGCCGAGGCGAGGCGACCGCAAGCGCCTGCCAGCCGAGGCCACGACGAGGTAGCCGAGATGTCGCGCTGGTTCAATGTCTTCGTCGGCAAGCTGCACGACATCATCAGCCAGATCCGCGCCAGCTCCGACACGGTAGCGCTCGCCGCGCCTCGAGCTGTCGTCGGCGTCGTCCGCCATCTCGGCCTCAGCGCAGGAGCAGGCGTCGAGCCTCAGAGACAGCCGCCAGTCTCGAGGAGATGACAGCCACCGTGCAGCAGAACGCCGGCAGCGCAGGCCAGGCCAACGGGCTGGCCGGCACGTATAAGGTCACGGCGACGGCGGACGTGGTCGTCAGGCGAGTCAAGGCCATGGGCGAGATCCACGCGTCGTCGAGCCGCATCGCCGACATCACGCCGACGATCGACGGATCGCGTTCCAGGCCAGACCTGCTGGCACTCAACGCGGCGGTCGAGGCGAAACGAGCCCGTAACGAAGGGACGGCTTCGCCGTGGTCGCGAGCAGTGCAACCTGGCCCAGCGCAGCGCACGCCGCGGCGCGCGGATCGAGGACTCATCAGGACTCGGTGCACCAAGGTCGACGGCGCCACGCTCGTGAACCCGCTCCGGCGATCTGCAGAATCACCGAGTCAGTCAAGCGCACGTGAAGAGCGACATCGTGGGAGATCGCGGCCGCGTCCAGGAGCAGGCGGTGGGCATCGAGCAGGTCAGCGCGCCCGTGGTCCTCGATGGACCAGGTCACGCGCAGTCGAACGCAGCCCAGACCGAGGCTGTCCGGCACAGCCAGTCGCTGTGCCAGGCCGCGCAGCTCAAAGAAGCGCTCGTGGGCCGCTTCCGTCTACCGGGAGGGAGCGCCTGCGCGCAAGAACCGCTCCGCTGCACAGCGCGCGCATCCACGCGACGCGTCGCCTGGGGCGGCGCGCAAATCCATCGGCGCCGAAGGCGGCGCAGACGGCGGCCCCGCGTTTGCGCCGTCGCCTCGGCGCAGGGGCGGCTTGCCGGCACACACGATTCCGAAGGCACGCCGGAGCGCTCGATCCCTACAGGACGTTCCGATGAGTACTGAGCGCGCCCGGCGCGCAGGACCCTGCGGACGGCTCCCCGACGGGAACGTCCGCAGGCGGGATGCGCTGAGCGCCCGCGAGTTCGACACGCTGCGCGCGATCCGTGCGCGCAGGCCAGCTACATCGCGCTCGGCGAGGCCAAGCGTCCGCTGCTCGTGGCGCGCCTCTCGCGACGCCTGCGTGCGTTAGAACCACGTCGTTCCGTAACTTCATCGACCACACTGAAGGACGGCAGCGGCTCCGAAATCACCGGAGATGATAAACTGCGTGACCACGAAACACGACCAGTTTCTTCCGCGAGGAGCACCACTTCGAGCACTCGCGCGGCACCGTGTTCGCCGGACTGCGCGAACCGGTCAGGATCTGGTCCTGCGCCAGCTCGACGGGTGAGGAGCCACAGCCTGGCGTTCACCGCGCGCCGCGCATGCTCAACGCCGCAACGCCCAGAACGTCAAGATCTGGCCACGGACATCGATCGCTCGGCGCTCACCGTCGCCAGGCGAGCCACCTACCGGACTGCCGACCGCCTCAGTACCTCGACCCGTCGCTCTGGAAGCCCTGGGTGCTGCGCGGCCGAGGCGCCGCCAGGCAGCCTCGTGCGCGTGCGCGACGAGATCGACGCATGAGTCACGTTCCAGCCAGAGCGAACCTGACCGCCGACATGCCACCCACTGGACGCTTTACGCGCCGTGCTGTGCCACAGCGTCTGTTCTGCGCCTGACGCCGGAACGACCACCCAGCGGTGGCTGTCGCGAGGCTCGCGCAGGTCATTGCGATCCGGCAGGCACCTGCTGCTGGGACACTCGGAGACGATGCGCGTTCGCGTCCGCGAGGCTTCGAGTCGCTCGGTTGCGATCTACCGACTTGCCGCGACGGCGTGGCGTCCGTGGCGCCGACTTCACGGCACGGGCGAAGGCATTGAGCTCCGACCGCCGGCGAAGACCGGCTGCAGCCGACGGCGCCCCCGACCGTCCACCTCGCGCCGCCGGCAGGAGGACCGGCGGCGCGTCGCGCTCCGGACGCACCGCCGGGCGCGGCGACGTGGTCGCGAGCCGGGAACCGCTCGTGATCCGCACGGTCCTCACAAAACCGGCGTGGCGTACCTCTGATCCCGAAGACCCGCGGTGACGGCATGAACCACTTCGCGCTGCCAGGCAACTCGCGCTCCGACATTCCGCATCGCGCTACGGCGTGCACGCGATGGAGCTGCTGATCAACGCCATCCTGCGAGGGAGGCGACCGCCTTATACCGTCGCCTGCAGGCCAAAGGCCTTCGGCACGCCGCATGCTCGACCTGGGCGCGAGTTCGAAGTTCGGTCGCGGCGCGCAACGCGGCACCTTCGTGCGCGAGTTCCTGGCCAACGAGGGGCGCCCTCGTGGGCGAGCAGCTCAGCGGGCACGAGGCCATCGAGCGCACTGTTCGAGACCAGCGCCGTACGCGCGCGCCATTACGCCGCCAGCGCGCGGCGTGGCCGACGCCTCGATCGCCCGCAGGAGCGCTACCGCTCCCCTGCTCGACGACCGCGCGGCGTGCGCGGCGGACCAGTCGGAAGCTGGTGAAAGACCGACGTGACCGCCGATCGTCGATCATTGCAGCGCGCCGTCGCGTGCTCATCGTCGACGACTCAGCGCTCGCCACGCCAGGTGCTCAACGAGATCCTCTCAGGCGCGCCCGACCTCGGTGGTGTAGCGCGGGACGGCAGAACGCGCCTGGTCGTTGCTGCGCGGAATTGACCTGACGACTGGTCGCTCGACGTCGAGATGCCGCGCCTCGACGGCCTGGGACTCCTACCACGACGCATCGCGGCCGAAGTGCCCGCGTCCGGTGGTCAGCGGTACTCCCGCACGCTCACCCGAGCGCGGCTGCGCCACCACGTAGCGCAGCCAAACTGGGCGCGTTCGACTTCCGTAACAAGCCGCGCCTCGACATCCGCCAGGGACGCTCAGGCAGGCCGACGAGCTCGTGGCCAAGGTGCGCGCCGCAGCGGCACTAACTCACGTCCACGACGCGCGCGCGACAGCGAGACCGCCGCGCGCGGCAGCCCGAACGGCTGCAGCGCGCGCCACGCGCGCGCCAGGCGTCCGCGCCGCGGCAGCAACCCGAGTGCGTAGCCGTCAGCGCGTCCACCGGCGGACCAGCCGCGCTGGCCGCGATCGTCGGTACCTGCCGGCCGACGCGCCGCCGCTCGTCGTGGCGCGCAGCACATGCCAGCGCCGTTCACGCTCGTTCGCCCGGCGCCTCGACCGCATCTGGCGCTCAAAGTCCGGCTGGCCGAGACGTGGCAGAACTCCACGGCCGCCTGCTCTGGCGCCCAGCGGCACATGCGAACGCGCGCGCGCGCCAGCAGACGCCTCTCCGTGCGCGACGAAGATTAAAGTGAACCAGACCTCCCCGTCGGTCGGGCGTGCTGCGCACTCGTGCGCCGCCGCGTTCGGCGACCGGGCGCGCGGCATCCTGCTGATGGCAGGCGCCGACAGGGGCCCTGGGACTGGCCTCGACACTCGCCAGCGCCGACACCGTCGCACAGGACGGGCCAGCAGCGTCGTCTGGGGCATGCCGCGCCGAGGCCGTCCTGCTCAGCGCCGCAGCGCGTGCTGCCGCTCGAGAGATCCGCGCGCGATCCTGGCAGGAGTTACGATGAGCGTCGCTTACACGACCGCGACAGCGCGCCGTCGCCGTCAGACGCGCGCACAGCAGCCCTCATGGTATGGTCGCGCATGTCGCGCTGTGCGGCGAGGCGCTCCGCGCGCGTGGGCTGCTGACCGTCCACGCGCGCGACGTAGCCGAGCCGCTGGGTTGGGTCCTGTGCCGCCAGCCCGATCGTAGTTCTCACCGCGCTCGAGCCACCACACCTGCAGCGCGTCGCTGCTCGCCGCGCTGCGCAACAACCCGACGCACCGCGCCATCGATCGCACTTTTCCTCGGCCGACGCGGCAGCAGCGCGTCGGCACCGCGCTTTTCGTGCCGGACGCGATCCTGCGCAAGGACGCGCACCTGCCCGACGCGCTCGAGCGCTTCCTCGACGGCCTGGGCCTGCTCGTGCCGCGCGAGCAACGCGCGGGCGAAGCGGACGACCACGAGGAGCCTCCCCTGCACGGACGCATCCTGCTGGCCGAGGACAGCCCCACGAACGCCGCGCTGCTGGGACGCATCCTGCACGTGGCCGGCGCCGACGTGACCTGCGTCGAGAACGGCGCCCAGGCCCTGCTGGCCATGGACCAGGGCCGCTTCGACCTGGTCCTGATGGACATCGAGATGCCGCTCATGGACGGGCGCGTCGCCACCCGGATGCTGCGCGCGAGCGGCGTGCCGTGCCCGATCGTGGCACTCACCGGCCACGACGCGCTGGAGTTCGGCGCGCGTCCCGATGCGGCCTGCTTCGACGCCGTGCTGGGCAAGCCGATCCGTCCGTCGGAGCTCGTGGCGGCCTGCCGCGCGCACCTCGCGCGGGCGCGCGTCGCGCGCTAGAACGGGGCTCCACCCCGCGAGCGAGCGACATGGCCGATCCGCACAGGCGCCGTCCCGAGAACGTCGCCGGCGACGTGTTCGTCGACGAGACCTGCATCGACTGCGACACGTGCCGCTGGATGGCGCCCGAGACGTTCGACCGCGCCGGCGAGATGTCGCGCGTCCACCACCAGCCCGACGAGGGCGAGGCGAGGCTGCGCGCGGGCATGGCGGTCCTGTCCTGTCCCACGGCGTCGATCGGGACGACCGGCGGGCTCGACCTGCGCGCGGCGGCGGCCTCGCTGCCGCACCCCGTCGACGCGCAGGTGCTGCACTGCGGCTACCACCACGAGGCCAGCTTCGGCGCCGCGAGCTGGCTGCTGCTACGCGACGACGGCAACGTCCTCGTCGACTCGCCGCGCTTCGCGCGTCCGCTCGTCGAGCGGCTCGAGGCCCTCGGCGGCGTGTCGCTCATGCTGCTCACCCACCAGGACGACGTGGCCGACCACGCGAAGTTCGCGCGCCACTTCGGCTGCGAGCGCGTGCTGCACGCCGACGACACGGGACCCGCGACGCGCGACGTCGAGCACGTGCTGCGCGGCGACGAGCCGACGTCCCTGGCGCACGACCTGCTGGCCGTCCCGGTTCCGGGACACACGCGCGGCAGCGTCTGCTTCCTGCACGACGGGACGCACCTGTTCACCGGCGACCACCTCGCGTACAGCGCGCGCCTGCGGCACCTGTACGCGTTCCGCACGGCGTGCTGGTACGACTGGGACGCACAGATCCGATCGATGGAGCGCCTGGGCGAGTACGACTTCGAGTGGGTGCTCCCCGGCCACGGATGGAAGACGCATCTCGCTCCCGGCACGTCCCGCCCCGAGATCGCGCGTTGCGTGGCCTGGATGAAGGACGCCTGACGCGCACCCTCCCGCCACACGGCCCGTTGGGACGCACGACGACGCCTCGATATGCTGGTGCGCATGGCGCGCGTCCCAGGCACCGAGGCTCCCCGCAACCAGGCCGGCTGGCGGCCGGGCGATCCCGTGCGCTGCCGGCGTTCGCGCAGCAATGGCGCGGCCGGCGTGGCCGACCGGCGTGGATTCCTGGTCGAGGTGCGGCCGACGCACGTGCGCGTGCTGCTCGATCGCGAGGGACGCTCGCTGTGGCTCGAGAGCGAGGCGGTGCTGGCCGAGCGCGACGCGGGCGATCCCGACCTCGAACTCTTGAGACGTGCGTTCGTGCTGCTCGAGGGCTGCCGCGTCGACGTCGAAGATGACGAGCTGATCGTCTTCAGCGAGGGATTCCCGGCCGATGCGGTCGGTCAGGTCCGGGCGCTGCTCGGCAAGCGCCTGATGGGCTTCTCGATCGAGGCCCACGGCGTGCACGAGGTGGCCTGCCGACTGGCGATCGCGTCCCGAGGCTGACTCGGTCACGCGCGCACACGGCAGTTTCCTTCACGACCTGCGGGTCGTCCGTCCGAAAAGCCCGGCTCTGCTGGACCGGGCCCGCGCCCCGGCCTATCATGCCTCGCCCCACTTCGATCGGGCCCGGCAACAACCGGGACCCCAACCGAGAACACAGATCCATGGCCAGCGTCAGCGACAAGTACTCGGACAACACGCCGGGTCCCTTCTACGTCGACAAGCAGTGCATCCTCTGCCACCTCTGCTCGGACATCGCGCCCGGGCACTTCAAGGAGAGCCCGGACGGCGATCACGACTTCGTCCACACGCAGCCGGCGACCGACGAAGAGATCGCCCTCTGCATCGAGGCGATGGAGCAGTGTCCCGTCGAGGCGATCGGCGCAGACGGCTGATCGTGGCGGACGGCCGTCCGCGTGACGGCCTCCCGGCTCCTTGGCGCGGTCTTCGCGATCGCGCCCACCGACGATCGGGACGCCTCGGCGTCCCAACGCGGCGAAGCGCGCCCGTCGTGAAACGCGACGTGTGCGCTTCGTTCGCTTGTGCGTGGGCGGCGCGCGAAGACGTCAGCCGCGCACGCCGGCGTCCTTGAGCACGCGCAAGATCGCCTCGTACTTGCCGAACGGCGGGAAGATGTACGCGCCGCGCACGCGCCCCGTGTCGGCCACGGCGGCGGCCAGGCTCTCGGTCGCGGTGCGGATGCCGACCTCGCGCTGCTCGTCCTTCGACTTGGCGTCGCGCAGGCGTCGCATGGTCGCCTCGGGCACCTCCATGCCGGGCACCTCGCGCGTCAGGAACTCGGCGTTCTTGAGCGAGGCCAGCGGCAGGATGCCGACGAAGAACGGGATGTGCGGGAAGCCGGCCGTGAGCGCGAGGAAGCGTTCGAGCCGCTTGTGGTCGTAGACCGGCTGGCTGAACGCGAACTCGGCCCCGGCCTCGATCTTGCGACGGAAGCGCTCGACCTCGAGGTCGATGTCGACCGCGCCCGGGTTGCAGCCCACGCCGATCACGAAGCGCGTCTGCTCGCCCTGTCCCAGCGGACGACCGGCGAGGTCGAGGCCACGGTTCATCAGGCTGGCGAAGGTCACGAGCCCGATGGCGTCGACGTCGAAGACCGCCGTCGCGTCGGGGAAGTTGCCCATCTTCGGCGGATCGCCGGTGATGAGCATGAGGTTGCGCTGGCCGAGCACGTGCGAGCCGATCAGGTCCATCTGCATCGCGAGCACGTTCCGGTCGCGGCAGCAGTAGTGGACGATCGTCTCCATGCCGACCTGCTCGCGCACGAGCGTGGCCATCGAGATCGGGTTCGTGCGCGCCATCGCGCGCGGTCCGTCGGCGATGTTCACCGCGTCGATCCCGTGCTCGTGCAGGAAGCGCGCGGCCGCGACGGCCTTGCTCTGGTCGAGTCCCTTGGCCGGATCGAGCTCGACGCTGACCTGGAACTCGACGCCCAGCTTGCGTCCCCAGGCCGAGCGCTCCGCGATCGGGACGGGCGTCATCGCCTCGAGCGCGCCCTGCTCGTCGTGCACCTCGATGCGCGACTTGCGCGGCTGGATGGAGGCCAGGAACGAGCGCACCTCCTTGATCTGCGCGGCGGTCACGCCGCAGCAACCTCCGATGATGCGCGCGCCCTTCTGCACGAAGCGCCGGCTGTACTCGGCCATGTACTCGGGCGACGAGAGGTAGACCTGGCGGCCCTCGATGAGCGCGGGACCACCCACGTTCGGCATCGACGCCAGCGGCAGGTCGGTCGACGCCCGCAGCATCTCGATCACCTCGAGCGTCGTGTGCGGTCCGTCGCCGCAGTTCGCGCCGATCACGTCGGCGCCGGCGGCCTCGGCCACCGCCACGACCTCGTGCGGCGCCACGAGGAACTCGTGGCTGTTCATCACGAACCCGCGATGGAAGCTGAACGACGCCACCACCGGGATGTCGGCCGCCGCCTTGCAGGCCGCGATGGCGTTGCGCAGGTCGGTCAGGCTCGTGAACGTGTCGAGGAAGATCAGGTCGGCGCCCTCGTCGGCCAGCGCCGCGGCCACCTCGCGGTAGGCCTCGATCTGCTCGGCGACCTTCATCGCCGCCTCGACCGCCGCCGTGCCGAGCGGGCCGATGCTGCCCGCCACCCAGACGTTGTCGCCCGCCGCAGCCCGCGCCAGCCGGACCGCACCGCGGATGATGTCGCTGCCCCGCTCCTCGAGCCCGTGGGCCGCCAGCTTGGGGCGGTTCGCGCCGTACGTGTTGGTCTCGATCAGCTCGCTGCCGGCGCGCACGAACTCCTCGTGGATGCCCTGCACGAGCTTCGGATTGCTGACGTTCAGCTCGTCGTAGCAGCGGTTGATGAAGATGCCGCGCCCGTAGATCTCCGAGCCCATGCCGCCGTCACCCAGCACGACGCGTTCGGCGAGGACCTCCAGGATGGACGGACGGGGCATGGCGGCTTCCTGCGACGACACGGGGGGACGGACCAGGGCGAGCCTATCCGTCGCACAGGAACGGGACAAGCCGAGCGCGGTGCGGGCGATCGTCGCCGCACGCGCGGCCGCCGGAGCTTCCCTCGGGATGGACTCTCGGGCATCATCGGGCTATCCGGGCCACGCCCTTGCGGCGATTCCCGCGACGACCCCACCTGGAGCAGCGCATGAGCGACTCCCCGCATCCCCTGCGGCAGCCCGTGATGGACGCGCTCGGCACCGTCTACGACCCCGAGGTGCCGGTCGACATCGTGAACTTCGGACTCATCTACGGCCTCGAGATCACCGACGACAACCAGGTCAAGATCACGATGAGCCTGACCTCGCCGAGCTGCCCGTCGGCCAAGGCCATCCCCGAGGAGTGCGAGCGCAAGGTGCGCGCCATCGACGGCATCGAAGACGTGCACATCGACATCGTCTGGGACCCGCCGTGGGGCCCCGAGATGATCTCGCCCGAGGGCCGCCACAAGCTCGGCATGGAGTAGGCCCTCGCCGCGCGGCGCAGCTCGCCGCACGAACGACGCCGGCCGGGACGCACGCGATGCGCGTCCCGGCCGGCGGTGTCTCGGGACGAGCCTCCTAGGCCGTTCAGGGCCGCGCAGCGGGCTCGACCGGATTGCCGTCGATGTCGAGCTCGGTGACCGGACCGAGTCCCAGCGCCTCGAGCGGCTCGCGCACGACCGACGCGTCCCCCACCACGAGCACGACGGCCCGGTCGGGATGCACGTACTCGCGTGCCACGCGCTCGAGCTCGGCGCGGTCGAGGGTGCGCAGCTTCGCCTGGCGCGACTCGAGGTAGTCGTCGGGCAGGTGGTAGGCCGAGACCGTGTCGACCAGCGAGAGGCGCGCCGAGACCGACTCGTACTCGCGCGTCATCGCCTGCGTGAGCGCGTCGCGCACGTAGGACGCGTCGGCGTCGGTGAAGCCCGCGAGCGCTCCCTGCAGTTCGTGCATGACCTCGGACACCGACTCGGCCGAGACGTCGGTGCGCACGCCCGAGCTCGCGGCGAATGTGCCGAACCGGTCGGTCGCCGTGAGCGACGAGCGCGCGCCGTACGTGTAGCCCTTGTCCTCGCGCAGGTTCATGTTGATGCGCGAGCTGAACGACCCGCCCAGCACGTAGTTCATGAACACGAACGCGTCGTAGTCGGGGTCGTCGCGCCGCAGGCTCGGGTGTCCGACCCTGATCTGCGACTGCGGCGCACCGGGACGGTCGACGAGGTACACCGCCACGCGCTCGGGTTCGGGACGCTCGCCCATCGCGACCGGCACGGCCGCCTTCTCCGGCCAGCGCGCCACGAGCGGCGCGAGCAGGTCGAGCACCTCCTGGCGTCCCAGGTCGGAGACCACCGACACGCGCGCGTCCTCGGTGGCGAGCGCCAGGCGATGGAAGGCCTTGCAGTCGTCGAGCGTGAGGCGCGAGACGGTGTCGAGGGTGCCGGCGTGCGGCCAGCCCATGACCGTGTCCTCGCCGTGCACCAGCCTGCGCCAGACGTTGCCCGCCACGGTGTTGATGCGGTCGCCGCGCGTCTCGAGCTGCGTGAGCTGCTGCTCCTGGAGGCGCGCGAAGTCGGCCGGATCCATGCGCGGGGCGATCAGGACGTCGCCGAGCAGCGCGACCGCCTCGGCGGCGTGGCTGGTGAGCGTCCACAGCGAGAGCGTGATCTCGTCGTCGTCGGACGAGACCGAGAGCGACGCGCCCATGCCGTCCAGCGCCTCGGTGAGGCCCACGGCGTCGAGCGACCCGGTCCCCTGGGACATGAGGTCGGCGGTGAGCGCCGAGAGTCCGAGCGTCGAAAGTGTCTCGCGCAGGTGTCCCCCGGGGATCGCGATGCGCAGGTTCACCACCGGCAGCTCACCCTGCACCGTGCCCGTGATCGTCACGCCGTTCGCGAGCGTGTCGTGCCACAGCGGCGGCGAGTGGAACTCGGGCGCCGGGCCGGGCGCTGGCACCGACGCACGGTCGAGCGCCGCCTCGCTCTCGCGTTGCGCGCCGGACGTGCCGCGGGCCGCCATGTCGAGGCGTCCCTCGGGGACCACCGACATGATCACGGCCGGACGGTCGAGCACCCAGCGCGAGAGCACGCGCGTCACGTCGGACGGCGTCAGCGCGAGGGTGCGCTCCAGGTCTTCGGTGACCTTGCCCGCGTCGCCGCGGAAGACCGACGCCGCCGCGAGCGCGCCGGTGCGCGACGCGACGGTCTCGAGCCGCCGCACCATCGACGCCTCGGCGCGTGCCTTGAGACGCTCGAGGCGGTCGGCGTCGACGCCGTCCTGCATGAGCTGGTGCAGCAGCTCGCGCACGCGCGTCTCGAGCACGTCGAGCGAGACGTCCGGCGCGGGGCGCACCGAGATCGAGAACTCGCCGGCGATCTCGCCGGCCTGGTGACCGGCCGTGACCGACGTGGCCAGCCGCTCGTCGAGCATGAGCACGCGGTCGAGCAGCGAGGCGCGGTTCGCCGACAGCACCGAGGCGAGCATGTCCAGCGCCACCGCGTCGTCGTCGCCGAGCGCGACGGTGGGCCAGGTGAACGACAGCTCCGGCACGGCGACCTTGTCCTCCATCGCCAGCCGGCGGTCCTGGTCGAGCGTCACGGGACGCGGCGTCGGCGCCGCGACCGCGGGTCCGCGCGGGATCGTCCCGAACCACTTCTCGACGAGCGCCAGCGCCCGGGCCGGGTCGATGTCGCCGCCCACGGCGAGCGTGGCGTTGTTCGGCCCGTACCAGCGCTGGAAGAAGTCGACCACGTCCTCGAGGCTCGCCGCGGTGAGGTCTTCGTGGCTGCCGATGGTGAGCCAGTTGTACGAGTGGTCGCGGGGATAGAGCGCGGCCATGACGCGTCCGTCGGCCTGGCCGTAGGGACGGTTCTCGTAGTTCTGCCGACGCTCGTTCTTGACCACCTCGCGCTGGTTGTCGAGCTTCTCCTGCGTGATCGCCGGCAGCAGGAAGCCCATGCGGTCGGCCTCGAGCCACAGCGCGAGCTCGAGCTGGTTGCTCGGCAGCGTCTCGAAGTAGTTGGTGCGATCGCGGTTCGTCGTCCCGTTCAGCGTGCCGCCGGCCTCGCTCACGAGCTTGAAGTGCTGGTCGTCGCCGACGTGCTCGCTGCCCTGGAACATGAGGTGTTCGAAGAGGTGCGCGAAGCCCGAACGCCCGACCTCTTCGCGGCCGCTGCCCACGTGGTAGATGATCTGCACGGCCACCACGGGGTCGCTGTGGTCCTCGTGCAGGATCACGGTCAGGCCGTTGTCGAGGACGTGCTTCTCGAACGGGACGCTGAGATCGGCGGCCATGGCGGCTCCGGAAAGGACGAGGCCGCCGAGCGCGGCGAGGGGCGGACGGATGGCGGACATGGGGTCGCTCCCGAGGCGGAGGTGCTCCGCGAAGGGCGCGATTCTGCCATGTCCCGCCCGGCGGAGGGCACGCGCCCGGCCCGAGACGTCCGGACACCGTCGCCGCGACGACGCGCGGCGGGGGTCCATCGCCCGCGACGGTGCGTTCGGCGGACGGCCGCGGAATCGTGCGTCCGCTGATACCATTCACGGCCCCATGGACGACCGGCCCGCGGGAAGCAACGACCTCGCCACGCTCGACCGACGCCTGGCGTTCGCGCGAGCCGATCTCGACGAGCACACGCGCCTCACGGCGCGGCTCGAATCGTCCCGCCGTCGGCTCGCGGCGCTGCGCGCCCGGCTGGCCCGCCTGCGCGAGCGCGTCGAGCGGGAGAAGCGCGACGTGGACGCCCTCGACGGCGCGTCGCTGGCGGCCTTCGCGGTGCGCCTGCTCGGCGACTTCGAGACCCGGCACGCCAAGGAGAACGCCGAGTGGGTCGCCGCGCGGCTGCGCCTCGAGGACGCCGAGGCCGAGCTGTCCGCCGCGGCAGAGGACGTCCGGCGCGACGAGCAGCACCTCGCCAGCCTGGCCGACCCGCTGCCGGCCTACCACGCGCTGCTGGCCGAGAAGCGGCGCTGGCTCGAGTCGCACGACGCCGGTGCGCACGAGCAGATCCTGCACCTGGCCGAACAGGAGGGCGCGCTGCGCGACCTGCTGCGCGAGCTCGACGAGGCGGTCTGGGCCGGACAGGTGGCGCGCGGCGCCCTGGTCGGCATGCTCCACGCGCTCTCGCGCGCGCAGTCGCTGGGCAAGCTCGACATGATCGGGATCTCGCCGACCTGGGTGAAGTTCGAGCACATCGACGACGCCCACCGGCACGCCTCGGCCGCGAACCGCGCGCTCTCGCGCTTCCAGCTCGAGCTGTCCGACGTGGCGGTGCGACACGAGGCGCACATCGCGATGGAGGTCGGCAGCCTGGCGACCTTCGCCGACTACATCTTCGACGATCTCGTGTCCGACTGGGTCGTGCAGTGCCGCATCGACAAGAGCCATCGCAGCGCGGCGGTGGCGCGCACGCGGGTCAACCGCACGTTGCGTCTGCTCGAGGAGCGGCGCATGTCGGTGCGCGCCGAGCTCGCGGCGCTCGAGTCCCGCCGGCGCGCGCTGGGCGGAGGGTCGTGAGCCGACCTCCCGCAGGGCGCCGCCGGGCCGTCCCGCGACGAGGACCGGGGGGCTGCGGACGGCTCGCGCCGGAGCGAGCGAGGCTCGGAACTCGACGGCGCGACCGGGCCGGGCCGCCCCGAGGAAATGAAGGGCCCCGAGCGGAGGTGTGCCCCCTCCACTCGGGGCCCAGCCACGGTTTCCACTCCATGCTCTTCGGCCTGCCACGCGTCTTCACTTAGGTGAAAATGCGTAACCCATCCGTGAGACTACGGATCTGCGTGGGATGGACGCCCCAGGCCCTGATTCGCGCCGACCCTGGGCCTCGCGAGACGTGACCGACGGCCCTCAGGCGGCCCCGCGGGCCGCCCGCTCAGCCCAGGTCGAGCATGCGCTGGACGGGCAGCAGCGCCCTCCGGCGGACGTCCTCGGGCACGTCGATCTCGGGCTTCAGATCGCGGAGCGCGAGGTACAGCTTCTCGAGCGTGTTGAGCCGCATGTACGGGCACGCGGCGCACTGGCAGCCCGACTCGGGCGGCGCCGCCACGAGCGTCGCGTCGGGACGCTTCGCCTGCATCTGGTGGAGCACGCCCATCTCGGTCGCGACGATGAACGCGTGGTGCCTGCTCTTCGCCACGTGCTCGATCAGGCCGGTGGTCGAGCCGACGTAGTCGGCCATCGAGAGCACGGCGTCCTCGCACTCGGGGTGCGCGATGATCTCGGCGTCGGGGTGCTGCGTCTTCAGCTGCACCAGCCGCCGCGCGCTGAACTGCTCGTGGACGACGCAGAAGCCGGGCCACTTCACGAGCGTGCGTCCCGTGTTCTTCTCGACCCACTTGCCCAGGTGCCGGTCGGGAGCGAACACGATCGGCTCGTCCTTCGGGATCGACTCGACCACGCGCACCGCGTTGCTCGAGGTGCAGATGATGTCCGAGAGCGCCTTGATGGCCGCCGACGTGTTGATGTAGCTCACCACGACGTGATCGGGATAGCGCTTCAACCACTCGGCGAACTGGTCCGGCGGACAGCGGTCGGCGAGGCTGCAGCCCGCGTCGAGGTCGGGCAGGATCACCTTCTTGTCGGGGTTCAGGATCTTGGCCGTCTCGGCCATGAAGTGCACGCCGCAGAACGCGATCACGTCGGCGTCGGTCTTGGCCGCGTGCTGCGAGAGCCCCAGGCTGTCGCCCACGTAGTCGGCGATGTCCTGGATCTCGGGATCCTGGTAGTAGTGCGCCAGGATGACGGCGTTGCGCTCGCGCTTGAGACGCTGGATCTCGGCCTCGAGGTCGAGGGTCGGATCGACGGTCTCACGCTCCTCGACGAGGGTCGGATCGAGGGGGCTGGGCATCGTGTCGCTCGTGTCCCGGGCGTTCAGGGAAGGGGTCGCAGGGCATCATATCCTCTGGCGCCTCCTGCCGCTCGTTGCGCGCCGATGCGGGCGCGGTCTCGCCCGCGTGCCGGGCGGTCGCTCGTGCAGACCTCTCCCATCCACGGCTCGGACGACCATGGGTCCCCGAAGAGGTCAAGAACGGGGCGTTTTGGTACGACAGGGAAGATCGGTCCGTCGCCATCTCCCCGTCCGCATTCCCACTGGGTTCCGCCGAGCGTGTCGTCGCCGCGCAAGCTCGCTCGACTCCCCGCGCACGAGGCGCCGCGGCTGCTGGTGCTCGTCGACGTCGAAGAGGAGTTCGACTGGGCCGGCCCGTTCGACCGCTCGCGCACCGGCTGCGGGCACGTGGGCGCGCTGCTCGAGGTCGACCCGATCTTCGCCGAGCACGGCATCGTCCCGACGGCGGTCTGCACCCACCCGGTGGTCGAGGACGAAGCCGCCGCCGACGTGCTGCGGCAGCTCGTCGACACGGGACGCTGGGTCGTCGGCGCACACCTGCACCCGTGGGTCACGCCGCCGTTCGACGAGCCCGTCGACGCGCACCACTCGTTCCCCGGGAACCTGCCGCGGGCGCTCGAGTCGGCCAAGCTGGCCGCGCTCACCGCGCGCATCGAGCGCGCGGTCGGCGCCCGTCCCACGGTCTACCAGGCCGGGCGCTACGGACTCGGCCCGCGCACCGCCTCGGTGCTCGAGGAGCACGGCTACACGGTCGACATGTCGGTCTGCCCGCCCTTCGACTATTCGTCCGAGGGCGGGCCCGACTACTCGCGCGACGGCAACGATCCCTTCTGGTTCGGCGACGACCCGCCGCTGCTCGAGATCCCCGTGACCGGCGGCGTGGTGGGACGCGCCGGCCAGCTCGCCGCGCCGCTCTACCGCGCCGCGAGCGGTGCGCTCATGCGCGCCCTGCGCTTCCCCGGGGTGTTGGCGCGCACGGGGCTGGCCGAACGCCTGAGGCTCTCGCCCGAGGGACAGACCGCCGACGACATGCTGCGCCTCGTGCGCGCGCTGCTGGCCGAGGGGACGCGCGTCTTCACGCTCAGCTTCCACTCGCCGTCGCTGCGTCCCGGGCACACGGCGTACGTGCGCAGCGCGGCCGAGCGCGACGAGTTCCTCGAGCGGCTGCGGCGCTTCCTGGCGAGCTTCACGGGCGAGCTCGGCGGCGTGCCCACGACGCCCGACGCGCTGCGCGACGAACTGCTCGCGGCGGCGCCACCGGCTCCACGAGGACGGACCGAACGCACGTGAAGGTGCTCGGCCTCTCGCCGCTCGACAAGGACGCCACCGTCTCGCTCGTCGAGGACGGACGGGTGCTCTTCGCCGCCGGCGAGGAGCGCTTCAGCCGCGTCAAGCAGCACGCCGGCTTCCCTGCGCTCGCGCTGCGCGCGGCGCTCGAGGCCACCGGCACCGACCCCGCCCAGCTCGACCTCGTCGCGTACCCCTTCCTCGACGCCGCCGCCGAGGCGCGGCTGATGGCCGACGCGCTGCGCCACGCCGCCGAGTGGGAGCGCGCGCATCCGACCCCCGACGCGCGGCCCGCGCTGGCCGAGGCGCTGCGCCGCGTCCCCGAGCGCCATGCGTCCGTCTCGGGCCTGCGCACGCCCAACGAACGCATGGACAAGTCGTGGGCCAAGGCGCTCGCGTACGCGCTGCTGGGCGCCTCGCCCGCGATCTCCGCGCGCGCCGCGCGACACCTCGCCGGACGCTGGCTGCGCCGCGCCACGGCCGAGCACGCGCACTGGCAACGCGAGCTCGACCGCGGTCTCGCCGAGGCAGGCGTGCACGCGCGGCTCGTGCGCCACGAGCACCACCTCAGCCACGCGGCCAACGCCTACCACGCCAGCGGACTCGAGCGCGCGCTGATCGTCACGCTCGACGGCTACGGCAGCGGACTCGCCGGCTCGATCAGCCTGGGCGAGGGCGGCACGATCCGGCGCCTGCACGGCATCGCGTACCCGTCGTCGCTGGGCACCTTCTACGAGATGGTGACCTCGTCGCTCGGCTTCCACCCCGATCGCCACGCGGGCAAGATCGTCGGCCTCGCGGCCTACGGCGACCCGTCGCTGCTCACCGACGTGCTGCTCGCTCGCTTCGACCAGCACGCCGGCGACCTGCACCTGCACCAGGCGCTGAACGTCCACTTCGCGCGCCACCTGGCCCGGCTGTTCCCGAAGATCGATGTGGCGGCGGCCTGGCAACACGCGCTCGAGGTCGTCGCCGGCCGTCTCGTGGCCCACTGGACGGCCGAGACCGGCTGCTCGTCGGTGGTGCTCTCGGGCGGGGTGACGGCGAACGTCAAGATGAACCAGCGCATCTTCGAGACGCCCGGCGTCGAGCGCCTGTTCGTCTACCCGAACATGGGCGACGGCGGCTGCGGGACGGGACTGGCGCTGCACCTCTCGTGGCCCGGCGGCGTGGCCGAGCCGCTGCACGACGTGTACCTCGGCCCCGAGTTCGACCGCGCGAGCATGCGCGCGGCGCTCGACGCGCGCGGTCTGCGATACGCCGAGCCGGCCGACATGGCCGCCGAGATCGCGCGCCGCGTGCACGCCGGCGAGGTCGTGGGCCGCTTCGACGGACGCATGGAGTACGGTCCGCGCGCCCTGGGCAACCGCTCGATCCTCTACCACGCGAGCGAGCCCGAGGTGAACCAGTGGCTCAACACGCGCCTGGGACGCACCGAGTTCATGCCCTTCGCACCGGTCACCACGTACGAGGCGCGGAATCGCTTCTACCGCAACCTCGCCGGCGCCGAGCACGCGGCCGAGTTCATGACCGTGACCTTCGACTGCACCGACGAGATGAAGCGCACGTGTCCCGCGGCGGTGCACGTCGACGGCACCGCGCGCCCCCAGCTCGTGAAGCGCGAGGTGAACCCCGCCTACCACGACGTGCTGACCGCGTACGAGCGGCTCTCGGGCGTCCCGTGCCTGATCAACACGAGCTTCAACATGCACGAGGAGCCGATCGTGTGCTCCCCCGACGACGCCGTGCGCGCCTTCCTGCTGGGACGCATCGACGCCCTGGCGCTGGGACCCTTCCTGGCCGAGCACCCCGAGCGCGCCACGCACTGAGCGCCGCGCGCTCCCGAGCAGGTCGGCCCGGCACCCCGCCCTCGTGCGCATGGCCCCGCCTGCCCCTTGCCGCCGCCCTCGCGACGGGTGGCCGGGACGGGGGGCGCCGAGGTTACGATGGCGCGTCGGTGAGAGAGCTCGCGGAGGGTCCGGTCATGCAAGGGTTCGGAGTGCTCGCACGGGGCCGGAGGGCCACGGGCCTGGCGCTGCTCGTCCTGGCCTGCGCCTGCGGGACGCCCGAGGTGCGCGACGAGCCCGGGCGCGGCCCCGTCCCCCAGAGCACGCTCCCGCCCGACGGTGCGGCCCGCGGACAACGCGACGAGGCCTCGGCGCGACTCGATCGCGCGCTCTCCGGCGAGTCCGTGAGCCTGGACTCGCAGGCGCCCGCCGACGGCGAGACCAACGCGGCGAAGCCGAAACCCGTCGAACGTCCGGTGGTCGACGCGGGAGCCACGCCCGAGGTCGCCGCGGCCGAGCCGCCCCGCGCGACGCCGGCCCAACCGGCCATGACGCCGTCTCCGACGTCCGACGGAGACCTGGTCGCGATCGAGGCCGAGGCCACCGGCAAGACCCGCCAGGACGCCGTCGACGCCGCCGTCGCGCGCGCCAAGGTCGAGGCCTCCCAGCGTCGGGTGAGCCAGATCCACAGCGAGTCGGTCGACATCCTCACCGATCGCGGCGACGACTCGTTCAGCCAGATCACGAACCTCGTCACGAGCGCCACGCTGGCCGGCGTCGAACCCGAGGTGCTCGGCGTGACCCGCGGACGCGACGACTTCACGGCGCACGTGCGCATCCGCGTGCCGCGTGAGCAGCTCGAGCCCGCCCGCTGGTATGAAGACGCGCGCACGCGCCCCGACGCGACGACGGTGCTGCGCGATGCGGTCACGCGCGCGCGCGAGCGTCACGACGTGCAGGCCGAGGTCTTGGGTCTGCGGCACCTGCTCGACCTGGGCGGCACGCGCGTCGAGCTCGAGACGCTCGTGGGACGCCTGCTCGAGCTGGGCCTGTACCAGGCGGCCGACACCGAGCTGCTGGCCTGGTCGGCTCGGCACGCCGACGACGCCGGCTACGTCGACCAGCGTCGGCACGAGGTCGCGGCCGGCATGCGCCCCGCGGCCGATCGCATCCGCGACCTGCTGGCCGACGTGCAGCGGCGCCGCACGGGCCGGCTCGACCTGGGCGTGCTGCTCAAGCGCACGACCGCGCAGGACGTGCAGACCGTCTCGGGCAACGTCGCCCCCGGCGCCTGGCTGGCCCTGGTCTGGATCGACGCCGAGTCGCTCTCGCTCTACGAGGTGCTCACGCCCGACGACCTGCAGCGCAACGCGCGCAAGGTCGGCGCGGCGCCCGACTCGGCCGGCCGCAACTTCGCCGTCGACTTCGACTTCCGCGCCTCGCCCGGCGACTTCGTCCCGGGGGAGGTGCAGCTCCTCGCGATCCGGGTCGAAGACCCGTCGCAGCTCCCGTCCGTCCCGCGACCGATCGACCTCGTCGCGTGCGCCGGCGGCGACCTGGCCGAGATGCAGCGGCTGGTGGCCGTCGAGGCGTCGCTGCGCGAGGCCGCCCTCGCGGAGGCGCACCAGACGCGCGTCCTGCGCTGGACCCAGGAGGACCGATGACCTCTCGCACGACGAAGATCCCGTCCCTGCTGCTGGCCCTGTGCGCGCTCGTCGCACACGGGTGCTCCGCACCTCCCGAGCCGCGCTCGTCGGCCCGGCCCGACGCGCCCTCCACCACGGCCCGTCCTGCGGTCGCGGCCCCTGCGGCCGCACCGACCGCCGCCACGGTCGACGAGCCGACCCGCGTCGATTCGAGCGGTCCCCCCCCGGCAGACCCCCGCTGGACGGGCACCGCGCATTCGTCGGGTGGTCGGCGCGTGGCGCTGCTCGTCGGCGCCGACACGTACGGCAATCGCGCCTGGAACATCGACGTGGCCGACGACACCGTGCGGCAACTGCGCGACGTGCTGGTCGACACGCTGCACTTCGCGCCACGCGACGTGCTCGTGCTCTCGGGCGACGCCGTCTACGAGAAGAACGTCGAGGCCAAGATCGACGGGCTGACGCGCGACCTGCAGGGCATCGACAACACGCTGCTCGTGGTCTGGGTCGGACACGGCTTCGAGATCCAGGGACGGCAGCAGTTCCTGACCGCTCTCAGCCGGGGCGGCGGCTCCCAGGGATTCACCGAGACGATCCCCTACGACGCGGTGCTGGGCTGGATCGGCGCGGCGCGCACGCGCCTGCGCGACGGGGGCGGCGACCTGCAGACGGCGATGGTGGTCGACGCCTGCCGGACGCCCACCGGCGGCACCCCGGGACGCATCCGCGACCACGAACCCGTGCTCGACGTCGAGGCCTTCGGCGCGCGCATGGGCACCCCGACCACGTACGGCGACAAGTCGTTCGTCTTCACCGGCGCACTCACCCGCTCGCTCCAGCACGCGCGCGGTTCGCGCGTCGGCCTGCTCGACGCGGTGCACGACGCCGAGCGCGCCACGCTCGACGAGCTCGAAGGCGCCCAGCAGCCCGACATCCTCACCGGCGACCACGACGTGGTGCTGCTCGACCGCGGAAACCTGGCGATCACGATCCGCGCGGTCGACCAGGTCAGCGATTCGGCCATCGAGGGCTCGACGATCGAGCTGGCGGGCGAGACGAAGAGCGGTCCGCAGGCCGTGTTCACCGGGCTCGACGCGTCGTCCACGGGGTACTTCCTGCGCATCGAGGCGCCGGGCTACTTCGCGCGGCAGATGTCGATCACCGTGCCGGCCGAGAAGTCGGGACAGAGCCTGGTCGTCCCGTTGCAGCCCGAGTACGTCGAGATCATCGGCCACGTCTCGCTCTCGGGCACCGGCACCGTGCGCGTCGAGGTCACCGGCACGTTCGACGGACTCGTGCCGGGATACCACGCCGCCACGAGCGGCATCGACCCGCAGGGCGGCGGCTTCGTGCTGCGCGTCCCGCCCACCGCCGGTCCGCGCAGCCTGCTGGTCAAGGTCGGCGACAAGGTCGCGTACGAAGAGCCGTTCGACCTGGCCACGCGCGAGAAGCGCACCGCACAGAACCGCGACGGCACGATCTTCGACCTCTACTCGTTCGGACGCCTGCGCGCCGTGGCCAGCGGTCCGATCGACATCGGCGCCAAGGCCGAGCGGCAGATCGTCGACGGCTTCGAGTTCGACTGGAGCACGATCACCGAGGAGGAGCTCGGCGGCGGCATCCCGTGGTCGTTCTACAAGGGCGCGCGCGACCACGCCGAGGCCAAGGACTACGAGGCCGCGATCTTCCGCCTCGACCGCCTGCACAAGGAGGCGAACGTCTCGCGCACGACCGACCGCAAGCTGGGCGACCTGGTCGAGCGGCTCGAGATCGCGCGCGTGATCACGCTCGCGAACGAACTGCAGCGCACCGACCTCGACGCGGCCATCGACGTGCTGCTCAAGTCGCCCGCGCACGACCGCCGCGAGGTGAAGGACGAGCTCAAGGGCTGGCTCATGGAGAGCGCCGCCGCGCGCTATGCCGACGCCGACTACGCGAAGGCCGTCGAGCGTCTCGATCAGGCCGAGGAGGCCGGCTGGCCGGCGTCCGAGATCCGTGCCCAGCGCGCCCAGGTGCTCTCCGACTGGGTCGAGGACGCCTACGAGCAGGCCTTCCGCGACGGCGACTGGAGCCGCGCGCGCGAGGCGGTCACCGCGCTCGAGAAGGCGCACGCTCCGGGCACCCTCGTGAAGGAGTGGCAGGACAAGGTCGACCAGGAGTCGATCTCTCCCGCCTGCCGTCGACATTACGAGGAGGGCCTGCAGGCCGTCGATGCCGGCGATCTCGAGCAGGCCATGGCGTCCTTCGACGCGGCACTGGCCGAGGGCTGCAACGCCCACTACGGCTCGCTCATCCACCGCCACGAGGACGGCATCAAGGGCGACGCGCTCAACAAGCGCCTGGCCGCCGGCCGGCGGCTCGAACGCAGCGGCAAGATCGCCGAGGCGTTCGACGAGTACCTGCAGGCGGCGCGCATCAGCACCCTGGCGATGGCGTACGTCGACCCGCTCCTGGCGAACCCGACGAACGTCGAGCTGCTGGGCGCCGAGCGTCCCGACGCGCTCGCCCAGCTGCGCCTGGTGACGGCCGCCGACGACCTGGCCGACGCGAAGCAGGCCGAGGCGTCGAAGGACTACGACGGCGCGGCCGCGCTCTACGAGCGCGCCGCGGACGCCTTCGAGGCCTCGGGCGACGCCGCGTCCCTGGCGAGCGCGCTGCACGGGCAGGCGCGCGCCTGCGATCCCTACGTGAACGCCGGAGGCCAGCGCAGCAGCTGGCCCGAGTCGGTCGCGCTCTACGCCCGCGCGGCTGCGGCCTACGACGCGTCCGGCAACGCCCCGCTGGCCGCCGAGTGCACCTACCTCTCGGGCTGGGGACTCGGCTTCCTGCACAACGACGCGCGCGACCCTGTGGCCTCTGTGGCCCGTCTGGCCGACGCGGCGAAGCGCTTCGAGGTCCTGGGCGACACCGAGGGCCAGGCCAAGTCGCTGCTCTACCGTGGACGCTACCTGCTGCCCGAGGGCGACAACCTCGACGTCGACTGGGCGGGCGCGCAGCACGACTTCACCACGGCGGCCAACCTCTTCAAGCAGGCCGGCACGAACGACCACCTGCGCGGCGAGGCCCTGTTCGGGATCGTGCGCTGCATGGTGCGCGACCACTTCACCCCGGAGCAGGCGTCCGCCGAGGCGTGCGAGATCCTGAAGGCGGCGATCGAGGCCAAGAAGAAGGCCGGCAAGAGCGCCGACGCGCAGGACTGGTCGCGCCGCCTGCGCGCGCTCAACTGCGGCTGAGCGGCGGCTCGTCGGACGCGGCGCGGCGCGCGCGATCTTCGTCGCGCACCGCGGGCTCCGAGGCCGCCGACGCGTCCTCGGCTCGCGCCGCCGCGTCGGGCTGCGGCTCGGCGTGTGCGGTGCGCGGGCCGGCCCCGCCGGGCGCGACGCAGAACCCGTGCGCGCGCGCGATGAGCTGCACCATCGTGCGGTCGAAGCGCCCCTGGCGCACGTACGTCTGCACGTAGTCGAAGAAGTCGATCGGCAGCACGACGCCGTAATACAGCAGCCACATGCCGCGCAGCGTCATGTGGCCCAGTCCCATGAACTGGAAGGGCTCGACGAACAGGTCGGCCGCCGACGCGAGCAGCAGCCACAGCAGTCCCACGTCGAAGTTGGTGCCCAGCGCCCGGATCGTGACCAGGTCGAAGCGCAGCCGGAAGACCTCGTCGACCTCCTTGCCCGCCGGACGCGCGCGCGCCGCCTCGGCCTCGCGCCGCGCCTGCTCCACCGCCGCCTCGACGTAGTCGCGATACGGCCGATCGCCCGATCCGCTGCGCTTCAGCACCGCGCCCACGAAGACCAGGCTCGGGACGGCGAAGAACAGCTTCAGCCAGAGCGTCGCCACCGCGGCCGCCACGCCGGCCACCACGAGCGTCATGTGTCCCAGATCGCGCCAGGCGGCGAAGCCCACCGACAGGAACACCGTCGGCTTCACGATGAAGTGGAAGACGTACTCGTAGTATCCCCAGCGCGCATGCTCGATCTGGCGCCAGCGCGCCACCTCGCCGTCGACGCAGTCGAGCACGTAGTAGAGGACGAGCAGCGCCGCGCCGATCACCGCGATGGGCGGCCCGCCGAACATGCACGCCGAGCCCAGCAGGCCGGTCACGAGCATGCCCACGGTGGCGATGCTGGGGGACAGACCCAGGTCGACGAACAGCTTGGTGATGGGCAGCGAGGCCCGATCGCCGAAGAGCAGCCCGGCCACGTCGTTTCCCGCGGCCACGGGCAGCTGGCAGACGCGGCGAAGCTCGGCGAAGCTGGTGCCCATGTCGATCCGCGCGGGACGTCCGGAAGCCCCGTCACGATAGCCGATGCCTGCTCCGATCGGAATCGCGCCGATCGACGCGTGGACCGTCAGCCGGACTCCACGCGCCCCGCGGACGTCTGGCCGGGCCGATGAGCCGCGCCGGTCAGGCGAAGACCCACGCCGTCTCGAACACGGCCGGCGAGAAACGCGCCGCCCGTCCGCGGTCGGCGACGCGCAGGCAGCGCTTGAGCACCAGGTCGAAGAGCAGCGGATTGTGCGCGTAGAGGCGGTTGCAGAGCGCGCGCTCGGACGCCGTCACGTAGCCGCGACGCGCGAGCAGCCAGGTGCTCACGAGCGGGTCGACCGCCGGCAGCGGATAGTCGCTGCCGTCGAGCAGCCGGTGGTGCAGGTGTTCGGCGCGCAGCATCGTCTCGAGCGGACGTCCGCAGCGGTTGACCTGGGTCAGCGCCGAGACGTCGGCTAGCAGCCGGCGCTCGTAGCGCGGATCCTCCATCAGGCGCAGGAACAGGTCGAACGACGAGACCCGGATGCGCCGCCCCCCGGGGAGGTCGAGGTCGTCGTCGTCGCCCAGGCTCGCGCAGTGCGCCACGATCACGCGCACGCCGGCCTCGAGCGCGCGCCGCAGCCTCAGCGGGTTGCCCAGCTCGGGACGCGTCCCCGTCACCGCCGCCTCGCCGCCCGCGTGGCACAGCAGCGGCATGCCGAGGGCCGCCAGCCGCTCGTAGAACGGGTCGCACCGCGGCGACGCGGGATCGATGCCCATCGCCGCCGGCAACCACTTCACGAGCCGCGCACCGCGCGCCGCCGCCGCCTCGAGGCGCTCCAGCGCGTCGAGACGGTAGGGATGGATCGACACGCCCGCCTCGAACTGGCGGTGGCTCTCGGCCAGCGAGAGCACGTACTCGGACGGCACGAAGAAATCGGTGCGCGACGGATCCTCGACGCCCTGCTCGTCGACCCAGCGGTCGAAGGCCAGCAGGATGCGCCGTCCGAGCGCGTTGCTGCCGGCGTGCAGGTCGAGCAGCCGCTCGACGTAGCGGGCGTCGCAGTCGTCGTCGTCCTCGACGCCCGACACCGCCAGGAAGACGTCGAAGCGCGCGTTCTCCCAGGCGTCGATCGGATTGCGCGCGCGCGGGTTCACCTCGCAGCCCGAGCCGCCGAGTCCGTTGCCGAAGACGTGACAGTGCACGTCCCAGACCTTGGCCCGGTCGACGCCATCGAGGCGCGCGCCGACGAAGTCGGACAGCTCGGAGTCGAGCGGCGTCGGGTCCGGCACCGCGAGCAGGCTCGGCGCGGCGACGCGCGCTCCCACGAGGCCCAGGCCCGAGAGCCCGAGCAGCGCGAGTGCGCGTCGTCGCGTGAGCAGCGTCAAGAGGACGCCTCCGTCGTTCGCTCAGTAGGCCTGGGCGAAGATCACCTCGGTCTCGGTCTCGACCCCCGTCACGATGCACTTGCCGCTGCGACCGCTCTGCTCGAACGGGATGCAGCGCACCGTGGCCTTGGTCTCCTCCTTGATCTTCGCCTCGCGCTCCGGGTCGGGGACGAAGTGGCAGCGCACGAAGCCGCCGTGCTCGGCCAGGATCGCCTTGAGCTCGTCGTAGCTCGACGCCGTGCGCGTGTTCGCGTCGCGGAACGCCTTCGCGCGCTCGAACAGCGCCGCCTGCGAACCCTCGAGCAGGCCCCGCAACCACTCGGGCGACGCGGCGTCGAGATCGACGAACGACTTGTCTCCCTCGACCCGGCGCTTGACCACGAAGGCGCGCTTCTCGACGTCGCGCGGACCGCACTCGATGCGCAGCGGCACGCCGCGCTGCTCCCAGTGGTACTGCTTGTCGCCGGGACGCGCGTCGCGCCAGTCGACCACGATGCGCTGGTGCGTGTGCTTGTCGAAGAACACCTGCTGCAGGTCGCCGGCCGCCATGCGCGTCTTCGCGGCGACGACCTCGTCGGCGCCCACGAGCTTCGCCAGCAGCTCGTCGACGTACGCGGCGACGGCCGCGCGCTCCTCGTCCTTCTTGAAGATCGGGATGATCGCGGCCACGACCGGCGCGACGCGCGGCGGGAGCACGAGGCCGGCATCGTCGCTGTGGGCCATGATGAGCGCGCCGATGAGGCGCGTCGAGACGCCCCACGACGTCGTCCAGGCGAAGTGCTGCTGCTGGTCGCGCCCGAGGAACTGGATCTCGAACGCCTTCGCGAAGTTCTGCCCCAGGTCGTGCGAGGTGCCGCACTGCAGCGCCTTGCCGTCCTGCATCAACCCCTCGATGGCGTAGGTGTGCACGGCGCCGGGGAAGCGCTCGGCCTCGGTCTTCTCGCCCTGCACCACCGGGACCGCGAGGAACTCCTCGGCGAAGGACGCGTACACGCCCAGCATGCGCGCGGTCTCCTCGGCGCACTCCTGCTCGGTCTCGTGCGCGGTGTGTCCCTCCTGCCAGAGGAACTCGGCCGTGCGCAGGAAGAGCCGGGTGCGCATCTCCCAGCGCATCACGTTCGCCCACTGGTTGATGAGCACCGGCAGGTCGCGGTAGCTCTGCACCCACTGGGCGTACATGTGCCCGATGATCGTCTCCGACGTCGGACGCACCACGAGCGGCTCCTCGAGCGGGCTGCCGGGACGCAGACCGCCGCCCGGGTCCTTCTCGAGGCGGCTGTGCGTCACCACGGCGCACTCCATCGCGAAGCCCTCGACGTGCTGGGCCTCCTTCGCCAGGAAGCTCTGCGGGATGAGCAGCGGGAAGTACGCGTTGACGTGCCCGGTCTCCTTGAAGCGCCGGTCGAGGTCGCGCTGGATCGCCTCCCAGACCGCGTAGCCCTCGGGACGGATCACCATGCAGCCGCGCACCGGGCTGTAGTCGGCCAGCTCGGCGGCCTTGATCACGTCGAGGTACCACTGCGCGTAGTCTTCGGCGCGGGGCTTGATGTTGCGGGCCATGGGCGGGCTTTCCTCGCGATTCTGCGCGGTCGCGCGAAGGGCGGCGACCGGTCTTGCCGGCGACCGGCGCGAGCGACGTGCGCTGCCCCGGGACGAACGCGGCATTCTCCGGGGACGCCGCGGTCCGGCGCAACCCCGGGCGCGCCGCGAGCGCGATTCGCGGCCGGAGCGCGCGTCAGGTGCCGAAGGACGGTCGCGGCGCGGCGTCGATCCGGCGCGCGAGCTCGCCGCGCACGTCGGCCAGCCAGGCCAGCATCGCGTCGAGGTCGTCGGCCGCGCGCCAGGCGTCCTCGTCCTCGCAGGGGCACGGCGGCAGCCCGTCGAGTTCGGCGAAGAGCGCGCGGTCGGCCACGCGCCAGTGTCCGTGGAGCGTGGCGTGCAGGGAATCGAGGTGGTCGTCGAGACGCAGGTCGCCGAGCAGGTGCGCGGCGCCGTCGAGCAGGTCGTCGAGGGAGTCGCGCGCCGCGACGGCCGCCGCCGGACGCAGCAGGTCGGTGGCCTGCTCGACTCGTCGCCGCTGTCGCGCCAGGGCCTCCTGCGCGTCGTCGCCGGACGACGCCAAGGGGTCGGATCCGTCGCCCAGGATGCGCCCATCGCCGGCGTCGGACGCCCCCCCGCGCGCGTTCGTCCAGGACGCGTCGAACGCGGCGTCGCGCGGCTCGTCGCCGTCGGTCGCGCGCGGTTCGCGCGCGCTCGCGTCGCTCGGCTCGCCGGACGTCTCGCCGGACGTCTCGCCGTCCTGCGCGTCACTCCCGGACGCCCGTCGCTCGGCCTCGGCCGCGGCCTCGTCCGCCGCGCGCTCGGCGAGCTGCCGACCGCGCTCGAAGACGCGCGGCATGCCCTTGCCGAAGGCCTCCTTGGCGTCGTCGGAGATGGGATCCTTCCCGAGGTACACGTCGACGACGGCGTCGGTCAGCGCACGCGACGTGACGCCGCCCAGCAGGTCGCCGTCGACGACG
The DNA here is from genome assembly GCA_020638905.1 of Planctomycetota bacterium. Taxonomy (GTDB): domain Bacteria; phylum Planctomycetota; class B15-G4; order B15-G4; family B15-G4; genus JACKHP01. Next base: position 92,851 of record JACKHP010000005.1, read on the forward strand.
GCCGTGAGCTTCCCGCCGGGACGCAGCGCGAGCAGCATCTCGGTGCCCTCGACGTATTCCTTGCGGAAGTAGCCCTTGAACGTGGCCAGCGCGGCCAGCGCCGCCTCGCGCTCGGCGCCGACGCGTCCCTCGACCATGCGCGGGCGCAACGCGTCCTCGAAGGCCGAGCGCATGTCGTCGGCGTCGACGTCACGCACCATCACGAGGCGCAGCGTCTTGGGCAGCGCGTCGGACGCCAGGTCGGCGTAGAACGCCGCGTCCTTCGCGAGCTGCTTGCCGGACTCGGCGCGATGCGCCGCGAGCTGTTCGTGGGCCGCGAGCGGATCGACGTAGAGCCCCACCGCGTACACGTCGAAGACGAACTTCTCGCGCACGCCGCAACCCGCCAGCACCTGGTCGTCGCTCTCGGCCGGGGAGCCCGGAGCATGCAGCGCGGTCGGGAAGACCACGTCGGTCTCGGGCTCGGTCACCGCGTCGTCGAGCACGGCGCAGGGCGGCGCCGCGAAGAGCGATCCGCTCGGATTCGGGGACCGCACGGACGCGAACGACGCGCCGGCACAGAGCGCCATCGGGAGCAGGCTGCCCAGGATCCGTCGCATGACGCCTCCTCGTTCGCGGGACCCGGGGTCGCGGACGCCCCGAGGGCCATCGTGACCCGAGGATATCACCGCCCGCGAGACCGGTGACGCGAAGGCCTCCCACGGTGCATCGGCGCCCGCGCGTCGCCCCCCGACGGCCGACGGACGGGGTTCCTGACGTCCCGGCCTCATCCGGCCCGGGTGGGCAGGCCGTGCCGACGCAGCCAGCCCTTCGAGAAGCCGCTGGTCGAGGTGACCACCGTGAGCACCACGAACCCGCGGCAGAGGATGGCGCGCGTGCGCGTGGCGAAGACCGTCAGCGGGTAGCCGTCGGGTCCCGCGACCTCCCCCATGACACCCCGGGTGGCGAGGCGTTGCATCGCGCGCTCGGCCTTGTCCATCAGGTCGGGACGCTCGACGACGGCCTCGTCGGACGCGAAGCCCAGCCCCTCGCAGCGCTCGAGCCAGCGCCGACAGGCGTGGGTCGAGGGACGCAGCCGGCGGGCCAGCGGCGAGAGCGTCACCGAGCGCGGTCCCGCCTTGCGGATCGGCTCGCCGTCGACGCTGCGCAGGATCATCGGTCCTTCCGGGTCGTGCCGTGGGTTCGGTCGCCGGACGGCGGCGCGTCGCCCGCCGAGCGGGCGCGCCCCAGGGGCAAGCGGGTCACGACCGCGCGCTCGGCGGCGTCGTGCGGCGAGGCGACCCGGGTGGACGCCGGCGCTGCGAGTGCCGCGACGCCGGCCTGCGCGGCGACGTGCCCGTCGCCGAGGCCGTCGAGTCCCACGAAGACGTACGCACCTCGACCGCGGGCTCGCAGGAACCAGGGCGTCGTCGTGGCGCTGCGTCCGTCGCCGGGGCAGAACGTGCGCGGCAGGATCGAACCGCTCGGCGCGGGACGGCCGTCGTCGGCGAAGCGCGTCCAGGCCTCACGCAGTTGCGGGCGCGTGAAGGGACGTCCGCCGCCGGCCTCGTGCAGCGCGCGCGCGGCGTCATAGTGCACGCGGGCGCGCGGCGAGAGCGCGTCGGGATGGCGCACGCCCAGCGCGGCGTTGTGGCGCCGGATCTCGTCGGCCGGGTCGCGACCGTGCGTCCCCGGCTCGGAGGCCCGCGACGGCACCGCGAAGACCGCCAGCGTGCGCCGCACCGTGGTCACCTCCGACGGCGTGCGCCGCGCGCGCCGGCGCGCCACGAGCACCTCACCGCACGCGGGACAGAAGACCGAGGTCTCCAGCAGCCCCTCGAGGCGCTCGTCGCAGTGCGGGCAGCAGCCCGTGAGCCGCAGGCCGTGCTCGGAGCAGAAGACCTGCCCCGCCGCGCGCCGCACGAGGTGCCCGCCGGCGTCCCCCACGCACAGGCAGAAGCTGCCGGGCAGGCCCAGATCGGGCGCCTCGAGTCGCGAGCGCAGCAGCTGCAGGTGCGCCAGCCGCGGCGCCTCGTCCGGCGAACCGAGCACGTGCGCCAGGACCTCGAGCGCGGTCCACGGGACGGGCACCTCGCCGGCCAGCACGGCCGGCATGCGCCCGGGCGCCAGCCCCGCCCGCGCGGCCAGGTCGTCGGGCGAGAGCCCGGAGCGGGTGAGCGCCTCGGCGAAGGACGAGGCCAGGGTGCGCTGGAGCGTGGACGGAGGGCTGGGCATGAGACGCGGATTGTAGGCCCGGGCGCCGTATACGTCCATACGCCATATACACGAGGCCCTACCCGCCGAACACCCCCGCCGCCTGGAACGGCGCGTCGCCGAAGCTCACGGCGCGTCCGTCGCGGGCGAGCCGCAGGGAGCGCTTCACGGCGAAGTCGAAGGCCAGCGGATTGCTCGCGAGCACCTCCTCGCACAGGCGGCGGGCGCGCTCGTCGAGCAGTTCGTCCCACGCCAGCAGGCGCGTCGAGGTGACCGGATCGACGGCGCACATCGGGTAGTCGCTGCCGTCGACGAGGCGCGCGTGCAGGTCGTCGCGGGCGAGCATCGTGCGCAGCGGATCGCCCATGCGGTCGACGAACGCGAGGCCCGCGAGGTCGCCGAACAGGCGGCCCTCCCAACGCGGCTCGTCCATGAGCCGCAGGAAGGCGTCGAGGAACGTGATCTCGGAGCCGTCGTCGCGATCGAGGTCGGGACCCGTCCCCAGGCTGCCGCAGTGCGCCACGACGACCTTCACGCCGTGTTCGAGCGCGCGGCGCAGGCGCAGCGGGTGTCCGAGTTGCTGGTCGGCCCCGGCGGACAGCGTCGACTCGTGTCCCGCGTGGGTCACGAGTGCCAGGTCGTGCGCGGCCATGCGCTCGTAGAACGCGTCGCAGCGCGGCGAGGCGGGATCGATGCGCTGGGCCGACGGCAGCCACTTGCACGCCACGGCACCGCGCGCGGCGGCGGCGTCCACACGCTCGGCCGCGTCGGTGCGGTACGGGTGGACGGACATCGCCGCGAGCACGTCGGGTTCGCGCGCGGCCACGTCGAGCACGTAGGCGTCGGGCGTGTACAGGAGCGTACGCGCCCAGTCCTCGACGCCGTGTTCGTCGACCACCGCGTCGAAGGCGAGCAGCAGCAGACGTCCGCCGGCGGGGTTCGCGCGATGCCGATCGAGCAGGCGCGCGAGGTAGTGCGCGTCGAGGTCGACGTCGTCGGCGTCGACGCCCGCGCCGGCGAACACGCACGCGCCGATGAACGACTGCCAGGGATGGAGCGCGCTCGTGAACGCCGGGCCGAGCCGGCATCCCGTGCCGCCGTCGCCGCGTCCCACGAGGTGCACGTGGGCGTCGAGGCGTCGCGCCGGGTCGAGTCCGGCGCAGAGTCCGTCGAGGAACGCTCGCGCCTCGTCGGAGAGCGGACGCACGTCGCCGGTCTCCCACGCGCGCGGCAGCAGCCAGCGCGCGCCGAGCAGCGAGAGCAGCGACACGCCCCCGGCCGCGAGCAGTCCGCGGCGCGTGGGACGCAAGCTCACGCGTCGGTCGTCCCGCGACGCGCGTCGTCGGTGCGCGGCGCGTCGCCTGCACGACGCACGTCGCCGGCGCGCGGTGGATCGTCGGCGTGCGTGCCCTGCACGGCACGCCGCGTCGACGTCGCGCGGGACGACGACGGCCGCAGGCCGAGTGCGGCGAGCACGGGCGCGGCGACCTCGTCCGGCAGATCCCCGCCGTGCGGCACCTCGCCCAGATGCGGGATGCCGTCGAGCAGCGCCTCGAGCAGACCGAGGTTGCTGCGGTCGGACGCCGACACGTCGCCGTCGACGGCGTTCGTGACCACGCCGATCAGGTCGAGTCGCGCGGTGCGCGCGGCGCGCACGGTGAGCGCGGTGTGGTTGAGCGTGCCGAGGCCGGTGCGCGCCACGACGAGCACGGCCAGGTCCCAGCGGCGCGCCAGGGCGGCGAAGTCGAGCGCCTCGGTGAGCGGGACGAGCAGCCCGCCGGCGCCCTCGACGAGCACGAGGTCGTGCGCGTCGACCAGCCGTCCGAAGGCCGCGTCGAGCACGCGCGGATCGATCGACGCGCCCGCGGCGCGCGCCGCGGCGAGCGGCGCCGACGGCTCGGCGAACGCGTACGGACGCACGTCGCGCGCGATCGCGGACGACCCCGAGGCCGCGAGCAGGCGCGCCGCGTCGCTGCCCGCCGGCAGCGCGTCCGCGTCGGACGCGGCGACGCCCGTCTCGCAGGGCTTCATCGCCGCGGGACGCAGACCCGCCGCGCGCAGCGCCGCGAGCAGCGCGCAGGAGACGTGGGTCTTGCCCACGCCGGTGTCGGTGCCCGTGACGAGCAGCGACCTCACGCGCCGTCCTCCGCGCGCACGCGCCGCGACGCCGCCTCGTGCCCCGTCGGAGGCCGCGTGGCACCGTCGTCGCGCACGGCCTCGTCGATCGCTTCGCACACGATGCGCACGAGGCGCCGCGCGTCGGACGCGTCCATCGTGAGCGGCGGCATGAGCACCACGGTGTCGCCCAGGGGGCGCACCACGGCGCCGCGGGCACGCGCGGCCAGCGCGACGCGGTGTCCCGTGCGACGCGCGAGCGGGAACGGCTCGACGTCGTCGACGCCGCCGTCGGCGCGCAGCGCGCCGCGCGCACGCACGAGCTCGATGCCGAACATCGCGCCGTAGCGCCGCACCTCGAGCACCTGCGGATGGGCAGCGAGCGGCGCGAGTCCCGCGGCGAGCTCGTCGCCGAGCGCGCGCGCGCGTTCGAGCCAGCCCGGTGCGCGGCACAGCGCGAGGCTGGCCCGCGCCGCCGCGCACGCCAGCGCGTTGCCGGTGAAGGTGTGCCCGTGGAAGAACGTCTTCAACTCCTCGTGCTCGCCCAGGAACGCCGCGTACACACGCTCGGCGGCCAGCGTCGCGGCGAGCGGCAGGTAGCCGCCCGAGAGTCCCTTGGCCAGGCACAGCAGGTCGGGACGCACGACCTCGCGCTCGCACGCGAAGAGCCGTCCGCTGCGGCCGAAGCCGGTGGCCACCTCGTCGGCGATCACGAGCACCCCCGCGGCGCGGGCGCGCGCGACGAGCTCCGCCGTGAATCCCTCGGGCAGCGTGCGGATGCCCGCCGCGCCCTGCACGCCGGGCTCGAGCACGAGCGCCGCGAACGTGTCGGCGCCGTCGGCCAGCAGCTCGTCGAGCACGGCGAGGCAGCGCGCGGCGTCGTGCGCGCGCGCCGTCGGCGAAGGTCCGTGCGGGACGGGCACCTGCACCGCCGCGAAGAGCAGCGGCCGGAAGGTCGCGTGGAACAGGTCGATGCCCCCCACCGAGACCGAGCCGATCGTGTCGCCGTGGTAGGCGTCCTGGAGGCACAGGAAGCGCGTGCGGCGCGTGTCCCCTCCCTCGACGTGACGCCAGTGCTGGAAGGCCATCTTGAGCGCCACCTCGACCGCGGTCGAGCCGCTGTCGGAGTAGAACACGCGCGAGAGTCCCGGCGGCGCGACCTCGAGCAGCTCTTCGGCGAGCGCGATCGGCTCGACCTGTCCGAGCCCGAGCAGCGTCGAGTGCGCGACGCGTGCGAGCTGCGCACCGACCGCCGCGTCGATCGCCGGCACGCGGTGCCCGTGGATCGCGCACCACAGCGACGACACGCCGTCGAGGTAGCGGCGACCGTCGACGTCGATCAGCGTGCAGCCCTCGGCCGACGCGATGACGGGGAAGTCTTCGCCGGACCAGCCGCGCTGCTGCGTGAAGGGATGCCACAGCACGCGCCGATCGAGCGCGCGCCACGCGGCGCCGTCGCGCGCAGCGTGCGGCTGCGGCGGCCGCGGCTCACGCGCTGCCTGCGGCGGACTCGGTTCGTCGGGATCCACGCTCGCTCCGTCCTCGGGATTCGTTCGGCACCGAGGAGGATAGCGAAACCCGCGCGCGCGCCGAGGGTTCACCGCGGACGCCGTCCCCTGGCGTCGACACGACGGACGTCGGGTGGCACTCGCTCGCGGCGATGCGAGGGAGATCGCCGGCGGGGCTCGGGGAGGCAGGCACATGCAGCGACGGGACGACCGCAGCTCCTCGCGGGCGGCGCGCGACGCGTCGCGGCGTCGGCGCCCTCTCCGCGTCCTGCTCGTCGCGGCGCTCGTGGTCGTCGCGCTCGTGCTCGTGCTCGTGCGCCTGCTCGGTGCCGACGAGCCGACCGCGCGTCCCATGCTCGACGGGCTCGGCGATGCGACGTCGGCGCCACGGGCCGAGTTCGAAGCACCGACGTCGCCGCGCGACGCCTCGCCCGACGCGCTGGCGCTTCCCGGGGACGGCGAGGCGTCCGACGACGCGAACGCCGACGAGCCGGCCGACGCGATCCGCGGTCGCGTGCGCTGGAGAAGCGGCGCCGACGGTCCGCAGGGACTGATCGTCGCGGCGTGGATGTACGGACGTCCGCCCCGCGCCGACGCCGACGCCGACGCCGAAGGCGATGCCGGAGCCGAGGCCGAAGCCGAGGCCGAGGCCGAGGCCGATGCGGAGAATGCGTCAACCGGCGCTCCGCTCCTCCGGGCGCTCACCGATCGCGACGGACGCTTCGTGCTCGACGGCACCCGGCCCGGCGCGCGGTACACGGTCCTCGTCGCGGGCGAGGGTGTCTCCGCGGCGCGCGTGGACAAGGTCGCGTCGGACGAGGCCGCGCTCGAGCTCGTCGTCGAACAGGAGCTCGCGCTGGACGTGACGCTGCGCGCTCCCTCGGGCGAGGCGCTCGATCCGGCAGCCTTCCGCGACGGACGGGCGGTCCTGGCGTGGAACGTGCCCCGTGGACTCGACGTCGACGTGCCCTCGCCGCTCGTCGAGCGGATCGAGGCGCCGGCGACCGACGGGGCGCTCGATCCGGTGCATGTGCGGGTGCGCTTCCGGCGTCTCGAGCCGAGCGACGAGCCGGGCGGACCCATCCAGATCGGCGCGCACTACCCGGGCTTCGCGCGCGCGAACCGCGAGTTGCTCGTGCCCGTCGCGACTCAGCCGCCAGCGCACGTCGACTGGACGCTCGAACCGGCCGATACGCCGCGCGGTGTCCTGCTCGTCGACCTCGTGCTCTCGGCCTGGGGACGCGCGGCGCTGAAGACGCTGCAGACCGGAGATCCCCCGGACCCGCTCGCGGTGGGAGTCATCGGCAGCGGGTGTCCACGGTATCCGCTGCGCGACGTCGGACGCACACGCTGGACGCTCACCGACCTCCTCTGCGAGCCGTCGATCGTACAGCTCTGCATCCCGGGCGTCGCGATCCCGGTGGTTCCGACGGGCATGGCGTACGACACGCAGGTGCCGATCGGGCCCTCGCCGACCTCGGTCACGTTCGACCTGCTCGGACGCGGCGGTCTCGAGGCGCACCTGCTGCTCGAGGACGGGAGCGAGTACGGGGACGACGCCCTGCTCCTCGTGAGCGACACGTCCGGGCATTTCAAGGCGTTCGCAGCCTTCCACGAGCCGCCGTACCTGGTCGCGTTCCTGCCGCCGGGCGAGTACGACGTGACGCTTCGGGCGCCGCACCATGACGACCCGCGGCGCGTCGCGGTGCGCGCCGATGCAACGAGCGTCGTCGAGTTCCCGCTCGACGACTGACGCGCCGCCCGCGTCAGTACGTCGGGTCGTACACGAGCGAGCGCACGAGAGCACCCACGTCGGACGGCTCGGGTTCGCGCGCGAGGCCGGCGGCCCACGCGTCGCGCGCCACGGCCTCGGCGATGGCGAGCGAGACCTCGCGCACCTGCGCGAGCGGCGGATAGAGCGAGCCCTGCGCGAGGTCGTCCTCGTGCACGGTCTCGGCCAGCACGCGCGCCGCGGTGAGGAACATCGACTGCGGCACGCCGCGCGCGCCGGACGCCATGACGCCCAGTCCCACGCCGGGGAAGATGTAGGCGTTGTTGCCCTGGCGCGGGACGAAGCGCCGGCCCTCGAACTCGACCGGCGCGAACGGGCTGCCGGTGGCGACCACCGCGCGACCCTCGCTCCACGCGTAGGCGTCGCCGGCGCTGCACTCGGCCTTCGAGGTCGGGTTGCTGAGCGGGAACAGGATCGGACGCTCGTTGAGCGCGGCCATGGCGCACACCGTCGAGCGGTCGAACAGCCCCGCCTGTCCCGAGACGCCCACGAGCGCCGTGGGACCGAAGGCGCGCACCGCGCCCGCCAGGTCGGACACCTCGGGCAGGTCGAGGGCGTACGGCGCGGTCTCCTCGCTGACGCGCTCGCGCCCGCGCACGACGAGGCCGCGCGAATCGAAGAACGCGCAGCGGCGCCGCGCCTCGGCCTCGTCGAGGCCGTCGCGCGCGAGCGACTCGACGAGCAGGTCGCAGATGCCGGTGGCGGCCGAGCCGGCGCCGACGAACAGCACGCGCTGCTCGCGCCACGGGAGGCCCGTGATGCGCAGCGCGCTGTTGAGTCCCGCGAGGGCCACGGCGGCCGTGCCCTGCATGTCGTCGTTGAACAGGCACACGCGCTCGCGGTACGCCTCGAGCAGACGGCGCGCGTTGCGCTTGGCGAAGTCCTCGCACTGGATCATCGCGCGCGGGAAGACCTCGCCCACCGCGGCGACGAACTCGGCGAAGAGCGCGTCGTACTCGTCGGGCGGCAGCCGCGGCTGGCGCAGTCCGAGGTAGAGCGGGTCGTGCCGCAGCTCGTCGTTGTCGGTGCCCACGTCGAAGAAGACCGGCAGGCAGCGCGCCGGGTCGATGCCCGCGCAGGCCGTGTACAGGATGAGCTTGCCGATCGGGATGCCCATGCCGTTCGCGCCCAGGTCGCCCAGGCCCAGGATGCGCTCGCCGTCGGTCACGACGATCACGCGCACGTCGGACTCGCGCCAGTTGCGCAGCACGTCGGCCATGCGTCCCTTGTCGTCGGCGGTGAGGTACAGGCCCCGCGGGCGCTGGTAGATGTGCGCGAACGCCTTGCACGCCTCGCCCACCGTGGGCGTGTAGAGCAGCGGCACGGCCTCCTCGAGGTGGTCCTGCACGACGCGGAAGAAGAGCCGCTCGTTGCGCTCGGAGAGACCCATCAACGCGATGTGCTTGTCGAGGTCGCCCGCGCCCGTGGTGCGCAGGTACGCGAGGAACTTCGCCACCTGCTCGTCCTGCGTGAGGCGGTGCGGAGGGAGCAGGCCGCGCAGACCGAGGCGCTCACGCTCGTCCTCGCTGAACGCGGTGCCCTTGTTGAGCTTCGGATCGTGCAGGATGCGCACGCCGAGTCCGCGCGGATCGGTGATCGCACCCGGCGCTTGCGACGCGTCGGCGACACGCCCGGCATCGGACTGGCCGTGCGTCGCGCGACCGGGGACGGGAAGGGGCTGCGAGTCGTTCATCGGCATGGCGAGCCGGCGTCCGCCGGCTCCTCTCTGCGGGTCGCGTCGGCACCCGGGACGGGTCTCGTCGTGCCGGCGAGCGAAGCCCGCATCCTACGCCAATGCGTCGGCCACCGCCCGCGCCACCTCGCGGACCTGCTCCTCGTCGTGGTCGGCGGTCAGCGTGAGGCGCAGCCGCGACGTCCCCGGCGCGACCGTGGGCGGACGGACGGCGGGCACGAACCATCCGACCTCGAGCAGCCGGCGCGAGACGGCCAGCGCCGCCTCGGCATCCCCCACGAGCACCGGCACGATGGGCGTCGCGAGCGTCGCGTCCTCGATCTCGACGCCACATCCGGCCAGTGCCTCGCGCAGGACGCGCGCGTTGCGCCGCACGCGGACCAGGCGCTCGGGTTCGTCGCGCACCACGCGCAGGGCCTCGCGGGCGGCGGCGATCACGGGCGGCGGCAGCGCGCAGGTGAACACGAAGCCGCGGCTGGTCTGGACGAGCAGGTCGCGCACGGTGGCGTCGGCCAGCACGAACGCGCCGTAGCTGCCGAGCGCCTTGCCCAGGTTGCCGACCTGCACCACGCACGCCGGATCGACGCCGCAGGCCTCGACCGCGCCGCGTCCGTGGGCGCCGAGCACACCCAGGCCGTGGGCGTCGTCGACCACGAGCAGCGCCCCGGCGCGCTCGACGTGCGGCAGCAACTCCGCCAGCGGCGCCACGTCGCCGTCCATCGAGTAGAGGCCGTCGACGAGCACGAGGATGCGTCGGTGTCGTGCGCGCGCGGCGTCGAGCCGGGCGGCGAAGGCGTCGACGTCGCCGTGCGGCACGACGTCCACCTCGGCACCCGAGAGCCGGCAGGCGTCGACCGCGCTCGCGTGCACGAGCCGGTCGGAGAGCACGAGGTCGCCCCGTCCGGCCAGGGTCGTGACGACCGAGAGGTTCGCGAGGTAGCCGGCGCCGTAGGCCAGCGCCGTCGGCGCGCCGAAGTGCCGCGCGAGTTCGTGCTCGAGGGACGAGACCTCGTCGCCGTGTCCGGAGAGCAGGCGCGCCGAGCCGCTCGACGTGCCGTGCTCGCGCGCGGCGCGCGCGGCGGCCTCGCCCAGGCGCGGATGACGAGCGAGTCCTAGGTAGTCGCAGGACGCGAACGAGACGCAGCGCCGCCCGTCGAGCTCGACGGACGCGCCCTCGAGAGGACGCACGCAGCGCAGCTCGCGCAGCAGTCCGGCGTCGCCGACCTCGGCCAGCGCGTCGGCGATCGAAGCGCGCGTCGCGCCCTCGGTCACGCGTCCGCGCCCTCGCCGCGCACCCGCCGCGGACGCGGCGACGGATCGAGCGCGCGGGTCTCGCCCGCGCCCAAGGGACGGCTGCGCGCCGTGTAGCCCGCCGCTGCGATGGCGGCCAGGTCGTCGGACGCGGCCCGTCCACCCGTCGTCAGGTAGTCGCCGACCATCGTCGCGCTCGCGCCGGCGGCGTACATGCGGTCCTGCTGCTCGCCGAGCACGACCTCGCGTCCGCCGGCGACCATGATGTGGTGCTTCGGCAGCATGAGCCGGAAGACCGCGATGCAGCGCAGCGCCTCGTCGGGCGACATGGGCGCGTGCTCGGCGCCCAGCGGCGTGCCCTCGATCGGGTTCAGGAAATTGAGCGGCACCATGTCGGGATCGAGCTCGCGCAGCTCGGCGGCCAGCTCGGCGCGCTGACGGCGCGTCTCGCCCATGCCCACGATGCCGCCCGAGCAGACGTGCATGCCCGCCTCGCGCACGAGTTCGAGGGTGCGCACGCGGTCCTCCCACGAGTGGGAGTCGACGACCTGGCCGAAGTGGCTGCGTGCGGTCTCGAGGTTGTGGTTGTAGGTGTGCAGCCCGGCCTGCTTGAGCCGCCGCGCCACGTCGGGGTCGTCGATGAGTCCCAGCGAGGCGTCGGCGTGGACGGCTCCGCCCGCGCTCACGCGCTCGATCGCCTCGCACACGCGGTCGAGTTCCTTGCCGGGCTTGAGCCCGCGCCAGGCGGCCACGAGTCCCAGGGCCTCGGCGCCGTTCGCGGCGGCCCGGCCGGCCGCCTGCTCGGCGGCGTCGGCGTCGATCAAGCCGTACTCGTCGACCCCGGTCTGGAAGCGCGCCGACTGGGCGCAGAAGCCGCAGTCCTCGCTGCAGCGTCCGCTCTTCGCGTTCACGATCGAGCACAGGTGCACCTCGTCGCCCAGGAAGCGACGGCGGACGCGGTCGGCCGCGGCGAGCAGCTCGTCGAGCGCGATCGAGTCGTCTTCGAGCAGGCGCGTGGCCTCGTCGACCGAGACCTCGCCGCCGGCGAGCACCCTCTCTTCGAGCTGCTGGACGAACGACGGCATGCGATCCTCGCGATGATCGACCGGCGCGCGCGAGCCGCCGACGTCGACCGCCGCGCACGCCCTCGGACGAAGCCGGGGATGGTATCAGGCTCGCCCGGCGGGTCCCACCGATCAACGCAGCCGACGCACCCGCCACAGGACCAGGCTGAGCACGCCCGACGCGACCGCCGCCGGCCCACGCTGGACCCGGCGCCCTCGCCGCGTGAGGATCGACGTCCCGCCCCACCGGAGGCCCGCATGGCCGACCTCGTCCTCGCGCTCGACCAGGGCACCACGAGCAGCCGCGCGCTCCTGTTCGACGACGCGGGGCGCGTGCGCGGCCTCGGCCAGCACGAGTTCGCGCAGCACTATCCCGCGGCGGGATTCGTCGAGCACGACGCCGAGCAGATCTGGGACACGACGCGCGCCGCGGTGCGCGACGCCCTCGCGGCAGCCGGCGCGCGCGCGTCCGACGTGGCCTGCGCGGGGGTCACGAACCAGCGCGAGACGGTCGTGCTCTGGGAGCGCGCCACCGGACGTCCGCTGCACCGCGCCATCGTCTGGCAGGACCGCCGCACGGCCGACGCCTGCGACGCGCTCGCGCGTTCCGGGCACCTGCCGCTCGTCACGGCGCGCACCGGCCTGCTGCTCGATCCGTACTTCTCCGCGAGCAAGATCGCGTGGCTGCTCGACCACGTGCCCGGAGCGCGCGCCCGGGCCGAGGCCGGCGAGCTCGCCGTGGGGACGATCGACACGTTCCTGCTGTGGCGCCTCACGGGCGGCGCGACGCACGCCACCGATGCCACGAACGCGAGCCGCACGTCGCTCTTCGACATCCACCGGCAAGGCTGGGACGACGAGCTGCTCGCGCTCTTCGGCGTGCCGCGCGCGCTGCTGCCGGACGTGCGCGACAGTGCGTCCGACTTCGGTGCGATCGACGCGGCGTTGTTCGGCGGCGCGATCCCGCTCACCGGCGTGGCCGGCGATCAGCAGGCCGCCGCGCTCGGCCAGGCCTGCTGGACGCCCGGCAGCAGCAAGTGCACCTACGGCACGGGCGGCTTCCTGCTGCTCAACACCGGCGCCGACGTCGTCGCCTCGCACAAGCGCCTGCTGTCCACCGTCGCCTACCGCCTGGCGGGACGCACGTCGTACGCCCTCGAGGGCAGCTTCTTCTCGGCCGGCAGCGCGATCCAGTGGCTGCGCGACGGACTGCGCCTGCTCGCGCGCGCCTCCGACAGCGCGGAGATGGCCGCGCGCTCCGATCTCTCGCGCGCCGTGCACCTCGTCCCCGCCTTCACCGGCCTCGGCGCCCCGCACTGGGACGCTCGCGCGCGCGGCGCGCTCGTCGGGTTGACGCGCGACGTGACCGCCGACGACGTCGTGCGCGCGGCGCTCGAGGCCTCGGCGTTCCAGACCGCCGAACTGCTCGACGCCATGCGCGACGACGGCTGTCCGCCTCCCGCCGCCCTGCGCATCGACGGCGGGATGGCCGCCAACGACTGGTTCGCGCAGCGCCTGGCCGACCTGCTCGGACTGCCCGTCGAGCGGCCGAAGGTGACCGAGACGACGGCCCTCGGCGCGGCCCTGCTGGCCCGCCTCGGCGCGGGCGTGGCGGCCGATCCGGACGAGCTGGCCAAGCGCTGGCAACTCGACCGGCGCTTCGTGCCGATGATGTCCGAGGACGAGCGTGCGACGCGCCGCGCCGGGTGGCGGGCGGCCGTGCGCTCGGTGCTCACCGGACCCCGCGCATGACGTCCGCGCCGAACGCCGCCGCTCCCGAGGGACGCCCGCCCGCGTGCGTCGACCTGTTCGTGATCGGCGGCGGCATCCAGGGCGCCGGCGTGGCGCGCGACGCCGCGGGCCGCGGGTTGTCGGTCGTCCTGTGCGAGAAGGACGACCTCGCGTCGGGCACGAGCTGGGCCTCGAGCAAACTCGTGCACGGCGGCCTGCGCTACCTCGAGCACGGCGAGCTGCGACTCGTGCACGAGGCGCTCGCCGAGCGCGAGATCCTGCTGAACGCGGCGCCGCATCTCGTGCGTCCGCTGCGCTTCCTGCTGCCCCACGCGCCCTGGCTGCGCTCGGCCTGGACGATCCGCATGGGATTGTTCCTGTACGACCACCTGGCGCGCCGCAGCCGGCTGCAGGGCTCCGACGCGGTGAGCCTGTCCGGTCTCGCCGCGGGACGCTGCCTCAAGCCCGAGCTCAGCCGCGGCTTCCTGTACAGCGACTGCCTGGCGGACGACGCGCGGCTCGTGCTCGCGAACGCGCGCGACGCCGCGCGCCGCGGCGCGACGATCTGCCTGCGCACCGAGGTGCTGCGCGCGCGGCGCGCCGACGGCGAGTGGCGCATCGAGTGCCGCGCCACCGACCTCGACGGACGCACGACGCTGCGCGCCTTCCGCGCGCGCGCCCTCGTGAACGCCGCGGGACCCTGGGCGCGGCGCGTGCTCGACGACGTCGTCCCCTCGACGAGCCGCTCGCGCGTGCGCAAGGTCAAGGGATCGCACGTCGTCGTGCCCGACGTGGGCGCCGGCGACACCGCGCTCATCCTGCAGCACGAGGACCGGCGCGTGGTGTTCGTGATCCCGTGGTTCGGGCACTCGCTCGTGGGCACGACCGACGTGCCGCTCGAGGGCGATCCCGGCGACGCGGAGGCCACGCCCGAGGAGGTCGAGTACCTGTGCGAGGCCGCCAACCGCTTCCTGCGCACGCCGCTCTCGCCCGACGACGTCGTGTTCGCGTTCGCCGGCGTGCGTCCGCTGTTCGACGAGGGCGACGACGAGGACGTCTCGTCGAACAGCCGCGACGACCACGTCGAGCGCGAGGGACTCGACGGGGAGGCGCCGCTCGTGTCGGTCTTCGGCGGCAAGCTCACGACGTACCGCAAGGTCGCCGAGCGCGTGCTGCGCGAGCTGCGCGACGACCTGCCCGAGATGCACGGCGAGTGGACGCACGCCGTCCCGCTGCCGGGCGGCGCCCTCGACGAGGGCAACTGCCGCGCGCTGCTCTCGGCGCTGCACGACGAGCACCGCGGCGTGCCGGGCGAGATCCTGTCGGGACTCGTGGCGCGCCACGGCTCGGAGGCGCGGGCCGTGCTCGGCGACGCGCGCACGGCCGACGACCTGGGACGCCGCTTCGCGTCCGACCTGACCGAGCGCGAGATCGCGTGGATGGCCGAGCGCGAATGGGCGCGCACCCTCGACGACGTGATCCTGCGCCGCAGCAAGGCCGTGCTCACGCTCGCGTCCGAGGATCGCGCTCCGCTCGAGGCGTGCATCACGCGCGCCGCGCGGGGCGTGGCGGCGCGCGCGGCGGGCGACGCGGCCGCCGGTCGACGCTGAAGGCCGCCCGCGGCGCGCGCATCCCGAGAACATCCGCCCCATGACCGCGCCGTCTCCTCGGCACGATCGGCCCTCGACGACCTCAGGCGACTCCCGCGTCACCGCCCTGCTCGTCGTCGGCGCGACACCGTTCGACGAGCCGCATCATGTCGCTCTCCTGATCGAGCTGGAAGTGCTCGACGAGCTCGCCCGACGCGTCCCACGTGAACGACTCGAGGCAGATGCCGTAGGCGTAGCGCGCCTCCTCGGCCTGGGTGCCGTCGACGTTCCAGACCTCGACCGTGCCGTGCCACGCGCCGCGCCGACGCACGCCCTCTTCAGCGAGCTCGCCCGTGGGATGGAACATGCGCGACGGGCCGTGGCGCAGGCCGTCGACGTACGTGTCCTCGGCGAGCAGCGCGCCGTCGTCGTCACGCTCGACCGCCACGCCGGTGAACGGCGCGCCGGCGTGCAGGGCGCGTCCGTCGTCGTCGAAGGCGAGCTGCTCGGCGTCGAGGCGCGTGTCGTCGGTCACGGGAGTTCGCACACGATGCGGATGCACACGGGGGACGTCTCCGAGGCGGGAAGCCCGCAACCGGCGTTCCGGGCGGGCCCGTATCGTACCGGGCACCGCGCGCGCCGCGCCTTCACGGTGCCGTGAAGTGCGCGAGGCAGGCCTCGAGGGCGCCGGTGAGCGCGCGCTCGTCGCCGGTCCCGTCGCCCAGCACCACGTCGAAGGTGAGCGTGACGGACGACACCCCGGCCTCGTAGTCGTGGGTCACGTCCGAGACGTCGACCTCGCCCGATCCGAAGACCGACGTGAACGAGGTCGCACCTTCCGTCCAGGTGACCTCGGCGCCCTTGTCGGGATCGCCCGACAGCGGGAAGGTGCCCTGCGCGAGTTCGCCGCCACTCACGTCGAACACCAGGAACGAGATGGTGGCGGCGGGATCGCTGCCCGTCACCACGACGGGCGGCGTGAAGAGCGCCGTCACCACGCCATCGGGCACGTCGGCGTCGCCGGCGCTGAACTCGAAGCCGAATTCCTGCGACCCGAGCACGACGCTGCCCGATCCCGACGCCTCGCCCTCGCCCAGGGCCGGACACGCGACGCTCCCCCCGAGGGACTCGAACGTCGGCGGCGCGAGCTCGACCTGGTCGAGCCACGTCTCGTGACCGTCGGCGTCGCGCACGCCCAGCGTGTAGGTGCGTCCGGTGCCGTTCGCGAGTTCGCCCGACCACTCGAACTGGCCGTTCTCGTCGAGCTCGAGATCGACCACGAGCTCGCTGAACGACACGTGATCGTTGCCCCGCAGGATCGCCACCTGACCGGGGGCGAGGTTGCGGACGAAGCCGGACACGTTGAAGAACCCCGCCCCGACGATCGCCGCCCGCAGCGGTTCGGGATCGTCGCCGGGCGTGAACGGGAGTCCCAGCGAGACGTCGCCCCGCACCGCGCCGAGGCGCACCACGGGGACCACCGGCCAGCACGCCTTGCCGGCCTTCTTCGTGGCCTTCGCGAGACGGCGCTCGATGCTCCTCTGGAGCGTGCTCAACACGCCTTGCATGTCGACGTAGGCGCGACGAGCCGCCGAACCGCCGGAGCCCTCGAATCCCTGCAGGAAGTCGCCCTCGTCGACGTCGTCGTAGAGCTCTTCGGCGCTCGCGGCGATCGTCGCCCCGGCCGCGTCCCAGGCGGCGAGCAACTCGGCGACGCGCGGGGACAACGAGACCACGAACGCCTCGGCGCCGTCGGGATCGACGCTGCCCGTGGCCTGCGCGAGTTCGGCGTTGAAGGCCTTGGACACGTCGCGGATCCGCGCGCGGTAGTCCTTGAGGGCGAGCTTCATCTTCTTGAGCGCCGCCTTCGCCGCGGGCTTCGACGCCGTGAGCGGCACGCCTTCGTCGCCGGCCGAAGCCGCGCCGAGCGGCAGGGCCGACGCCGCGATCAGCAGCGTGAGCAGCAGCGGGATCCGACGCGCAGCGAGCATCCCCATGGTGGATCCCTCCTCCTCTCGACGGTGATCGTCGAACGCGCGTCCTCCCGAAGCGCGGTCCGTCGCCCGATCATATCGCCTCCCGCGCAGTGTGACCGCCCGACCTGGGAGATCTCCGCGGATGCCGGGCCAGCCTGCGAGGTCGACGGCTCTCCGCACGAACGCGCCCCGGAGTCCCGGCCGGGATCCGGCTCGCGGACCGCATGGCGACCCAGGTCTGGCATGCTGGCACGCATGACCTCGCACGACGGCGCCATCTCCCGTCGCCTCGCGCGCGTGCGCGCGGGCGACGATCCCGAGTTCCTGCTCGACCTGCCTTCGGGCGTGGCGATCCTGGGCAAGTTCCAGCCGCCGCCGCTCAGGGGCTGCTGCATGCTGCTGCCCGACCCGGTGGTCGCGTCGCCCAACGACCTGTCGCACGCGGCGCGCGCGGCGTTCTTCTCCGACCTCGTGCTGCTGGGCGACGCGGTGCTCGGGGTCACGGGCGCCGAGCGCATCAACTACCTCGTGCTCTGCAATCAGGTGCCCGAGCTGCACGGACACGTCGTCCCGCGTTTCGAGCGCGAAGACCCCGTCAAGCGGCTGCAGGGACCGTACGAGGCCTACGACTTCGGCTCCGCGCCGGTGGCCGACGCGCGGGGTGCCGAGCGCGAGCTGCACCGCCGGCTGCGCGACGTGCTCGCGCGGCTGCTGCGCGCCCGCGACGGCTGACGCGCCGCGCGCCGCTCGCCGTGACCGGGATCGCCTGCGGTTCGGCGTCGGGGCCGACCGAGGGCTGGCGACGAGCCTCACCGCTGGATTCGACCCGGGGCCGAGCGTGATGATCCCTGGCCCCACCTCCCGGAGCATCTGCCCCCATGTCCGACGCCCGCACCCCCGGCTACCACGACGCCGACCTCGTCCTGCGCTTCTACGAGATGCGCCGCGAGGAGGTCATGCGCAAGTCGCGCGACACGATCAGCTTCCGTTTCTGGCCCAAGACCTTCGCCGACATCGCGACCGTGGCCGACCTCGGCCATCCCGACAACGCCGCCTGGCGCCAGGTCGGCAGCTACTGGGAGATGGTCTTCGGCTTCGGACGCCGCGGCATCGTCGAGCCCGAGTTCCTGGTCGAGAACAGCGGCGAAGGCATCCTGCTGTGGATGAAGCTGCGCGCGTTCGTGGGCGAGCTGCGCAAGACGAACCCGGCCGCGCTGCAGAACCTCGAATGGGCGGCGACGCAGACCGCCACCGGACGCCAGAAGGTCGCGTCGTTCGAGGCGCGCTACGGCGACAAGTTCGTCAAGCCGTAGGCGGGACCCGCGGCGCGCGGCGGCGCCCGCTCCGGCCGCCGGCTTCGCTCACTCCGCGGGACGCAGCAGCTCGCGCGCCTGCAAGCGTCCCGCGCGCATGACGTGCGTGAGGCTGCGCAGGTTCGCGACGTCGACCAGCGGATCGCGCGCGAGCACGACGAGGTCGGCCACGGCGCCGGGCACGATCCGTCCGAGGTCGTCGCCGCGGCGCATGGCCTTCGCGGCGTCGCGCGTCGCGGCCAGCAGCACCGCCTCTTGGCTCATGCCCGCGGCGGCCATGGCCTCGAGCTCGACGAAGGCCGAGGGACCGTGCAGCGTGAGCGGGTTGCCGGCGTCGGTGCCGAACACCACGGGGATGCCCGCGGCGACGACCGCGCGCAGGTTTTCGTCCATCTGCTCGAGCGACTGTGCCTGGCGCGCGTCGACGCTCCCGGCCCACGCCTCCTCGGGCACGCGACCGGGCAGCCCGGGAGTGCGCAGCACGCGCTCGCGCACGCCCGCGTCGACCCAGCCCAGGCCGTCACGCACCGACTCGGGCACCACGCCCTTGGCCAGCCAACCGTAGCCGGCGATCACGGTCAGCGTCGGGCAGTAGAAGGTGCCCGCCGCGCGACACGCCTCGAGGAACTCCTCGTCGACGGGGACGTCGACGACGCTGTGCACGAGCAGGTGCGCACCGGCCTCGACGGCGACCTTGGCCTCGGCCAGGCCGGTGGCGTGCACGATGAGCGGCAGTCCCTGCCTGTGCGCCTCGTCGCCCGCGGCGAGCACGAGCGGACGCGCCGCCTCGACGTCGCCGGGCGCGCGCACGATGAACCAGACCTTGATCGCGTCGCTGCCCGCCGCGGCGTGCGAACGCACCGTGGCACGCACGCCCTCCTCGCTCTCCATGAGCACGAATTGGGCGCGGTCGGGGAGCATGACCTCCTCGGGCACCCAGGTCGTGAGCAGCGCGCCGGCGGCCGCGACGTGCGGAGCGTCCGGCGAGAGCTCGGTGCGCGCGCCCATGCGCCGCGTCCACGGGAAGCCGCCCACGTCGAAGACCGCGGTGACGCCGCACGCGAGGAAGGCGCGGTGGAAGCGCTCGGGGTGCGCCTCGTTCTCGGCCATCACGCGCTCGTACGGGAACTCGGCGCGCACGTCGGCCGCGTCGGGACGTCCGTCGACCCAGCCGGTCTGCGAGTAGTGCACGTGCGTGTCGATCAGTCCCGGGACGACGAAGCGTCCGCCGAGGTCGACCACGTCGACGCCCGCGGGGACCTCGACCGCGTCGCGCGGGCCGACGGCGGCGATGCGCCCGTCGCGCACGACGATCACGGCGTCGCGCAGCGCGGGCGCGCCGGTGCCGTCCCAGAGCGTGGCGCCGACGAGCGCGACGGGCGGCGCCGGCGTGCCGTCCGGCGCGGGGAACGCGGTGCTCACCGCGATGCGCCAGCCGTCGTCGGTGGCGACGAAGAGGCGCTCGCTCAGCCCGTCCTGGGCGGGATCGCCGGCCGCGAAGATCGCGCGGTAGCGGTACGTCCCGTAGACGACGCCGTCGCGCACCCACGCGAGCTGCAGGTCGCGCGCGTCGAGCGAGTGCGGCCACTCGTCGCTGCCGCTCGCGGGCGTGCCCGCCGAGAGGTCGTCCCAGCCGAAGAGCATGCCGAGCGGACCGGTGCGCACGAGGCTCTCGGCGTGCAGGTAGCAGGCGAGGTACGCCTCGCGATCGCGCCGCTGGATGGCCTCGAGGTTGCGCTCGAAGAGGGCCCGCGCGGCGGCGAGGTCGTCGGCCTCCGAGACGGCGAGCGCTGGCATTGTCGCGGGGAGGAGCGCGAAGACGAGAGCGAGCGCGACGAGCATGCGGGAGGATCCTGGACGGGAGAGCGAGGCGAGCGACGGCGAGCGTAACGGCGGGCGGCGCGAGGCGCACGACCCATCCGCGCCGCGCCCTACTCGGGCGGAAGCTCGAGCATGCGGTGGCCGGCGTCGCGCAGCCGACCGTCGCGCACGAGTTCGGCCCACACGTCGCGCGGGTACGAGTCGGGCGGCTCGATGCTCACGATGCCCGAGCGCTCGCCCTTGCTGAACGCGCCGCCGATGCGCGACTCCTCGTCGAGCCGCACGAGTTTCAGCCGCTTGCGGAAGGCCTTGAGCGCGCGCTTGAGCACGCCGCGGTCGTGCTCCGTGCGCAGGACCGTGCCCTTCTCCCAGGCGGAGATCAGCGCGGCGAGCGCCGCGGCGTCGCGCGCCTCGACGACGGCGAGCAGTTCGCCCCGGGACTCCTCGGCGGCGTCGAGCGCGGCGCGGGCCGCGGCCCACTCGGAGGACGAACCGTCCGCCAGGGGCCGCAGCAGGGTGACCAGCAGATGGGTGGCGGGATCGAACATGGCGCAGATCCTAGCAGCCGGCCGACGGTCCGGGCGCAGGGGATCAGCCGGGCGGCGGGGCGGACCTTCCGGCGAGGGCCGCCCGCAGCGCGGGGGCGTCGTCGGTGAAGAACGCCGCGCAGCCCAGGTCGGCCAGGCGCAAAGCGGTCGCGCCGTCGTTCACCGTGTAGACCCACAGCGGGACGTCGGGCGACGCGGCCCGCCAGGCGTCCACGACCGACGCGTCGAGGAGCGCCTGGTCGCACACGAGGGCGGCGCATCCCAGCGCGGCGCAGGTGCGCGCGGCGGACACGTCGGCGCGCTCGACGACGAGGGCGCGCGGCAGGGACGGCGCCAGTTCGCGCACGCGCGCGAGCGCCGCCGCGCAATCGGAGGAGACCCACGGGACGGCGCCGTCCGGCGCGGCGAAGTGACGCGTGATGCACGCGACGACCGCTTCGGCACTCTCGCGCGCATCCTCGTCGTCGGTCTTGATCTCGACGTCGATGTGCAGCCCGCGCGCACGGACGAGTCCGAGGCACGCGTCGAGCGTCGGCACGTGCTCCTCGGGGAAGCGGCCGCCCTCGCGGCGGTCGGCCGAGAGTGCCACGACCCGCGCGAGGTCGAGGTCGCGCACGCGGCCGCTCCCCGACGTCGTGCGTTCGAGCGTGTCGTCGTGGACGAGCACGAGTCCGCCGTCGCGCGTGAGGCGCACGTCGATCTCGACCCACGTCAGTCCGAGGTCGGCCGCCGCGGCGAGCGCGCCGAGCGTGTTCTCGGGACGCACCCGCGGCGCCCCGCGATGACCGATGAGCAGCGGACGTGGATGGGCGTGCATGGTGTCGACCCCGGGGAGCCGCTGGATCTCCGGCGTCGGAGGGACCGTCCCGCCGATCGGCCGGACGCGCGGCCGGGACCTCAGCTCAAGGGACTCAGGCCGTTCACGTACGAGTCGCTGGCGGGATAGGCCGTGAACACGATCGGCTGGCCCTTCTTGGCGCCGGACGAGGCCAGGCCGAGCACGACGACGCACTGGGTGCAGTCCTTGGCGCCGTCCTTGCCGACGATGGTCGGCGCGAAGTCGCGCACCACGAGGCAGCGCGAACTGTCGCCGGCCTGGTAGAGCAGCCGCTTGGTGGCCGAGCCGCACGTGTCGTAGACCGTCTTCGCGGCCACGGCGGCGGCCTGGGTGAAGACCGACTTCCCCGCGGGCGCGGCGCCGGACTTGTCGGGCAGGTGCCCTCCCGCGATGTGGGACCAGTCGGCCATGATGTCGGCCACCTTCACGTTGCTGCACCACTTCTCGGCGTCCGACTTGCTGACCATCGCGGCGATCTCGAGGGAGTGCGGGTTCCTGCCGGGTGCGGCGCAGGATAACAGGTGGCCCGGGAAGTCCATCCCAGGCCTGCTGCCGGACGCCGCCCGGCAGCCCGCGGCCCTCGCCCGCATCGACCCCGGCTAGACCGGCAGCCCCAGCGAGCGCATGAGGTCGAGGGCGTTGCCGCGCTGCACGACGCCCTCGCGCATGCGGTAGTCGAAGCTCATCCGGTCGCCTTCGACCTGGTCCTCGAAGTGCGCGTTGCGGGCGGTCGCACCGATCTCGTCGACGATGCGCGCGAGCGCCAGGTCGTGGGTCGTCACGAGCAGCAGCGCGCCGCGCGCGAGCAGCCCGAGGACGACGCCGCGCGCACCGGCGAAGCGGTCGCTGCTGTTCGTCCCGTGCAGGATCTCGTCGAGCAGCACGAGCAGCGGCGGGCCCGCGTCGGCCAGCGCGACGATGTCGCGCAGCCGCGAGATCTCGGCGTAGAAGTGCGACGCGCCGGCGAGCAAGTCGTCCTCGATGCGCATCGAGGTGCCGAGCTGGAGCGGAGAGAGACGCGCCGACGCCGCCCGGACCGGCGCACCGGCCTGGGCCGTCGCCACGGCCAGTCCCACCGCGCGCAGCAGCGTGCTCTTGCCGGACATGTTCGAACCGCTGATCACGATCAGCCGGCACGCGGCGTCGAGCCGCAGGTCGTTGCGCACGCAGCGGTCGGCCGGCAGCAGCGGGTGTCCCACGCCGGACAGCTCGAGCACGGGACCGGCGGCGCCGTCGACGAACTCGGGCCAGACGTGGTCGGGGTGCTCGCTCGCGTGCTGCGCGAGCGCGGCCAGCGCCTCGACCTCGCCCGCGACGACGAGCCAGCGCGGAACGTCCGTGCCCAGACGCGCGCGCCAGCGCTCGACGGCGGCCGCCGCGTGGATCGGGAGCTGCAGCAGGAAGGCGAGGCCCGCGTAGACCGAGCCGCGGCGCGCGTTCACGAGCCGCTCGGCCAGCCGGTCGAGCCGGCGCACCGCGGCGGACGGCTCGCCCAGCGGGCCGCGCAGGTCGCCGCGCAGAGCGACGAGGCGCGGGGAGCGGAACGTCCGGCGCTCGATCGACGCGAGCATGCCGGCGAAGGCGTCGAGCGCGCCCGCGGCCTGCTCGGCCCCGCGCGTCACGTCCCCCAACCGCCGCTGGACGACCGCGTGGAACCCCGCCTCGGCCACGACGACGAGCACGAGCGGTCCCGCGCCGAGGCCCCCGAAGGCCCAGCCCCACGCGGCGGTCAGCGCGAGCGCGCCGAGCAGCGTCGCGGTCACGCGCTCCCAGGCGCGCAGCCGCACCGGCGGCGCGGTGGCCCAGGCGGCCAGCGCGACGTCGTCGAAGCCTTCCGCGGCATGGGCGTCGAGCCGCGCGAACTCCTCGCGCAGGTCGAGGTCGGGGACGAGCTCGCGCACCGCCTCCTGGCGCGCGCGCAGCACGTCGGGGGGCGACGCCGCGGCCAGCCAGCGTGCGAGGGTGCGCGCGCCGAGGTCGGTGCGCGTCGTGTCCACGAGCTGGAAGAGCGAGCCCCTGCCGAACAGGTCGAGGTCGCGCGCGTGCTGCGGGAGCGCACCGAGCAGGTCGAGGCCGTCGCGACCGTCGTCCGTCCAGCGGCCGTCGAGCCGGCGCAGCGTGCGCTCGTGGAACGCGACGGCGCGGCGCGCGTCCGCGAGCGCCTCGCGGGCGCGTTCGTGCCGCAGCACGAGCAGCGCGAAGGCCGCGGCCGGGAGCGCGGCCAGCCAGCCCCAGGCCGGATGGCTGCGGAAGAGCCAGACGATCGTCGGCAGCCCGAGCAGCGCGAGCGCGAGGCGCGCCGTCCCCAGCCGGCGCACGAGCCGCTCGGCGGACGCCTGCCGCGGACGCCACGTCCCGAGGCGGCGCGCCGCCTCGACGCGCGCCGCGCGCGACGGCAGGGTGCACGACGGCGCGAGCGCATCGGCACCGGGCGCGTCACCCACCGCGGGATCGTCGCCCGGCGGGTGCGCCCCGGCGCTCATCCCCGACCTCAGGTGTAGGCCTGCAGGATGCCGTCGAAGGCCTGGCGTCCGGGACGCAGCTCGCTCTCGTCGAGCAGCGAGAGCGGCTTGTCGCCGAGGTGCAGCACCTCGTGCAAAGGCTCGCTCTTGGGGTTGTAGTAGATCAGGCCGGTGTAGACGTGACCCTTGTCGAGCCGATCGCGTTCGAGCACGCGCCGCGCCGCCTGGATGTCGGTCGGGTCGTGGATCGATTCGTCGAGCGCCGAGAGGCTGATGTAGCTGCCGTCGGGCATGTCGACGCGCAGCGTCTTGCCCGGGATCTGGTCGACCGACTGCGCCTCGTACTCGGGGACGAAGCCGACCTCGTGCAGCTTGAGGTTGTGCTCGCGCAGCCAGTCGAAGCCGCGCGGCGAGTCGGACAGGTTGTTGAACGTCACGCACGGGCTGATGCAGTCGATGAGCGCGAAGCCCTCGTGCTGGATCGCCGCGCGGATGAGCGCCACCATCTGCTTGGCGTCGCCCGAGAAGCTGCGTGCCACGAAGCCGCAGCCCAGCTCGACCGCCACGGCGCACAGGTCGATCTCGGCGAACTCGTTGACGTCGCCGCCCTTCTTCCTGACGCCCTTCTCGCTCGTGGCCGAGAACTGGCCCTTGGTCAGGCCGTACACGCCGTTGTTCTCGACGATGTAGACCATGTCGGTGTTGCGACGCACGGCGTGGCAGAACTGGCCCATGCCGATCGAGGCGGTGTCGCCGTCGCCCGAGACGCCGAGGGTCACGAGGTGCCGGTTGGCGCAGTTCGCGCCCGTGGCCACCGAGGGCATGCGCCCGTGCACCGAGTTGATGCCGTAGCCCTGGGCGATGAAGTACGCCGGCGTCTTGCTCGAGCAGCCGATGCCCGAGGTCTTGACCACGTTGAACGGGTCGACGCCCGAGTGGAAGGCCGCCTCGATGATCTCACGCGTGATCTGATCGTGCCCGCAGCCGAGGCACAGGGTCGACTTGGCTCCCGCGTAGTCCTTCTTGGCGAGCCCGAGGGCGTTGGAGTCTGCTTCAGACATGGGACGGCTCGCGCTGGTCGGCCGTGATCTGCTCGACGACCGTGGTCGCCGAGAGCGGCATGCCGGCGTAGTAGAGGACCTTCTTGATCAACCCGGCGGATCCCGGGACTTTCAGCCGCACGATGTCGGCCATCTGTCCGTCGCGGTTCTGCTCGACGACGTACACGACGCGGCAGCTCTGGACGAACTCGACCACCTCGGCGTGCAACGGCAGCGCGCGCACGCGCATGGCCTTCGTCGCGATGCCGTCGGCCGCGAGCATGTCGCGCGCCTCTTCGACGGCGAAGCGCGTGCTGCCGTAGTGCAGCACGCCCACGTCGCAGTCGGGGTCACCCTCGTGGATCGGCGCCGGGGTGTCGCGTACCGAGCCGTCGATCTTGCGCTTGATGCGGTCGACGACCTTCTGGTACTCGTCGCTGTCCTCGGTGTACGCAGCCGTCTCGGTGTGTCCCGATCCGCGCGTGAAGTACGGGGCCAGCGCGTGGTGCGTGCCCGGCAGGGTGCGGTACGGGATGCCGTCGCCGTCGACGTCCTTGTAGCGGGCGAACGCCTTGACCTGGGCGAGCTGCTCGGCGTCGAGCACCTTGCCCCGGTCGAACGGCCGCTCGGGATACGCGAAGCGCTCGGCCATCCAGTAGTTCATGCCCATGTCGAGGTCGGAGAGCAGGAACACCGGCGTCTGGTAGCGCTCGGCCAGGTCGAAGGCCTGCTGCGACTGCTCGTAGATCTCGTCGATGCCGCCTGGCAGCAGGACGATGTGTCCCGTGTCGCCGTGGCTGAGGTTCAGGCACGAGCTCACGTCGCACTGCTGCGTGCGCGTGGGCATGCCCGTCGACGGTCCGACGCGCTGGATGTCCATCACCACCGCGGGGATCTCGGCGTAGTACCCGAAGCCGGCGAACTCGGCCATGAGCGAGATGCCCGGACCGGCCGTGGCCGTCATCGCGCGCGCGCCGGCCCAGCCCGCGCCCAGCACGAGGCCCAGGCTGGCGAGCTCGTCCTCGGCCTGCACGGCGGCGAAGCGGTGATCGCCGCCCACCACGCGATGCTCCTTCGCGAGATGGATGAGCTCCTCGCAGACCGACGAGCTGGGCGTGATCGGGTACCAGCCGACGAAGGTGCAGCCACCCATGAGCGCACCCAGCGCCGCGGCGGCGTTGCCCTCGATGAAGAGCTTGTCGCGGGTCAGGTCGCGCGACTCGACCTTGAACGGGCACTTCGCCGCGTCGAAGGTGTCACGGCTGTACTCGAGGCCGACCTTGACCACCTCTTGGTTGAGCTTGACGATCTTCTCGCGGCCGGCGAACTGGTCGGCGACGACCTTCATCACCGTCTCGCGGTCGAGGCCGAGCAGGTCGGTCGCGACGCCGACGTAGATCATGTTCGCGAGCAGCTTGCGCAGGCGCGGGTCGGGCGCGAACGGTTTGACGAGCTCGGCGAACGGCACCTTGTGCACGGCGATGTCATCGCGCGTGATGCCGCCGGCGATCTTCTCGTCGACGATCAGCACGCCGCCCTTGCGCACGGAGGCCGCGTCCTTCGCGACCGTCTCGGCGTTGAGCGCGATGACCACCTCGTGGGTGCCCGTGCGAGCCTGGTATCCCTTCTCGCTCACGCGGATCAGGAACCACGTGGGCAAGCCCGCGATGTTGCTCGGGAAGAGGTTCTTGGGCGTCACGGGGACACCCATGCGGAAGACGGTCTTGGCCAGGATCGTGTTCGAGGAGGCACTCCCCGAACCGTTCACGGTGGCCACCGTCACGGTGAAGTCGTTGACGACTGTCGGCGACATCCTTGGTCTCTCGACGTCCCGGAACCGGGACGCGACGCGGGCGAGGGGACCCGGGACCAGCGATTCCTGCGGTCACGGGTGAGCCGGACAGGGTAGCAGGACTCACGAGCGGCGGCCAAGGCGACCCGGGACGCGAGCCGGAATTCGTCCGGCGGGTCGGTCGGGCATCCGCCAGGGGGACGTCCGGCGGCGACGCCTCGCGCACCTCCCTGAGCTCTCGCCGCGCGCCCGGTCCGTCAGTCGGGGATGCGCTCGAGCAGCTCGCGGATCTCGGCGAAGGGCTCCTCGTGGCCCTGGGCCGTGGCGAGGTCGGCGCCACGCTCGAGGGCGGCCCGGGCCTCGTCCCAGCGCTCGAGTTCGACGAGGCAGCGCCCGCGCTGGATGTGCGCGACCATCCAGTCGGGGTCGAGTTCGAGGCAGCGCACGAAGGCGGACTCGGCCTCGGCGAACTCGCCGGCCTGCAGCAGCGCGCGCGCCAGGGCGAAGTTGTGCAGCGGATTCTGCGGGTCCTTGGCGACGAACGCGGCGAAGCGTTCGATCTTCTCGCGGCTCATGGCGCCTCCCCGGGTCGGTCGCGTCGCCGGGGCTCGGACCGGCGGGCCGCGGATTCTAGCAGTCGGCGGCCGCGGGTCGCGCACCCGGCGAGTCGACGCGGGCGGGCGGCGACCCGCGCGCGCGGGAGGTGGCGCTGCTAACCTCGGGGCCCGTCCGCCGTCCCCGCCGAGAGCGTCGTCGTGCCCACCCTCGCCGCCGAGGTCCGCAGCCTGCTCGTCCCGCAGCTCGACGGCGTGCTCGCCGGGCACGCTCCGGGACTCGACCGCGACGCACTGGCCGACGCGCTGGCCGCCTACTCCGAGCTGCTCGTCGAGTGGAACGGGCGCCTGAACCTGACGCGCATCGTCGACCCCGAGGGCATCGTCTTCCGGCACCTGCTCGACGCGCTGCTCGCGCTGCCGCTGCTCGACGGGACGGGCGACGTGCTCGACCTCGGCAGCGGCGGCGGCGTGCCGGGCATCCCGCTGGCGCTGGCGTGCCCCGACCGGCGCTTCGTGCTGAGCGAGTCGCGCGGCAAGAAGGCGCGCGCGCTCGACGCGATGGTCGCGGCGCTCGACCTCGGGACACGGGTCGAGGTGACGTCCGAGCGCGCCGAGGAGCGGCTGCGCGTGCGTCCCGCCGACGTCGTCGTGGTGCGCGCGGTGGGCTCGGTCGAGTCGCTGCTGCGCCTGCTCGCACCGCGGCGCGCGGGCTTCCGGCGCCTGCTGCTCTACAAGGGACCGGGCGTCGACGACGAACTCGCCCAGATCCGTCCGCAGCTCGGCGGCCTCGGCTTCGCGGCACCCGAGCGCGTCGAACGCAGCCTGCCCGGCGACCACGGACGCCGCGTGCTGCTGGCCTTCGCGGGCAGGCGTCGCTGAGCTCCCGCGGCGCGCGTCAGGCGCCGGCTCCCGTCGCGGCGGAGTCCTCGCGCTGCACGCGACGCGCGAGGAGCACGCCCGCGATCAGGTCGTAGACCGTGTGGACGATCATCGCGACGAAGAGCGTGCGTCCGGTGAGCTCGACCAGCGCGTGCAGCAGCAGCGCGAAGACGAAGATCACCGCGACGCTCCTGCGCTCCTGCGCCACGTGCGCGAGGGCGAAGGCCGTCGAACACAGCAGCACCGCCGGGACGAGCCCGATCCACGCCTCGAGCAGGAAGAACGCCATGCCGCGGTAAGCGGCCTCCTCGGCCACTCCGGCCGCGACGCACGTGGCCGTGAACAGCACCCACTCCCGGGACGTGCGCGGCATCCACGCCCGCGCCCGCGGGGGGCGGCTCCCGCCCGCGTCGCGCGAGGCCACCAGCAGCGCGCGCAACGAGAGCATCGCGAGCAGCACGGCGACGCCGGCGAGCGCGTCGCGCAGACCGAGCGATTCGCACCAGAAGAGATCCCAGTCGCGGTAGAGCGCGGTGACCCAGGTCAGCGTGAACAGGATCACGAGCTGGGCGAGGGTCGAGACGAGGATGCGCTCGCGCGACGGCACGGGACGCGTCGGCGTCCCGTCGCGCGCCGGTTCGCCGCGCAGCACGCGCGCCGAACGGGACGCCGCCCGGGGCAGCAGCACGAACAGGTAGGCCAGGAAGACGGCCGCCAGGAGGTCGGACGTCGACACGCCGCCGGCTCAGTCGTCGAGAGTGACCGGGCAGCGGAAGTCGGACGGCTTGACGGCCAGCACCGAGCAGTCGAGCTTGGCGAACACCCGCTCGGCCGTGTTGCCGATCACGTGTCCGGCCAGGCCCGAACGACCGATCGTGCCCATGACCACGAGGTCGGCGTGGAGCTGCCGTGCCGCCATCACGATCTGCTCGCTGGCCAGACCCTCGGCCATCCACATCTTGGGCTCGACGCCGAGGCGCTTCGCGACGGGATCGCAGAGCGCGTGCATCTGCGTCCAGGCCTCGTCGCGGCACGACTTCTCGTACTCGGCGACCTCGTCGGCCTCGGCGTCGCGCAGGCGCATGGCTCCCTCGAGCGGGTACTGCGGCACGTGCAGGACGTTCCACTTGCCGCCCAGCACGTCGACCACCGAGGCCGACAGCTCGACCACGCGCGGCGAGAGCTCGTGCAGCGCCACGGCCGAGAGCACGATGCGCTCGTCGTCCTCGAACACGCGCGGGGCGATCCAGACCGGGCACGGGCAGTTGTGGATCAGGCGGATCGAGGTGCTGCCCGCGATGGTCGGCTCGAAGTTGCCTGAGCGGCGCGCGCCCACGATGAGCAGGTCGTGCTCGTCGCGCAGCACCTGCTGCACGAGGCGCACGAAGGGAGTGCCGGAGCCGACGACGATCTCGGGCTCCGCGCCCCCCAGCAGCGGGACGACACGCTCGACGAGACGCTTGCGCGCCCCGTCGAGCGAACGTGCGTCGACGTCGCCACCGGCCACGACCGTCATGAGCGTGACCCGCGCGCCCGAGACCTCGGCCACCCAACGGGCCTGGGCGGCGGCCGCGCGCACGATGCGCGGGACGCCGCCCTCACGCCCGAAGTCGGAACTCGCCACGTCGACGGCGAGCAGGACGTTCTCGAAGTGCTTCATGGCGGATCACGTCGACCGGGACGGAAGTTGGAGCCAGGGATGGGATTTGAACCCACGACCTCAGCTTTACGAAAGCCGTGCTCTACCACTGAGCTACCCTGGCCCGGGATCCGGCTCCGCCGGTCTGAGGCGGAGGACGGTAGCACATCGACGGCGGCGAGGAAAATCCCCGATCCGGCTTCGACCCCGGCCCGGGAGCGGACGCCGACCCGGCGCCCTGGTACCTTCGCGCCGTGCACTACCTCGTCGACGGATACAACGCCGCGCACTGGCTGGCCCGCGATCCCGAGGCCTCGCCGGCGGAGCTGCGGACGCTGCTCGTGAAGACGCTCGGCGCGCGCCTCCCGCGTGACGCCGAGAGCATGCGCATCTTCTGGGACGTGCGCAGCCGCGATCCGTCGATCCCCGCGAACACCTACCTCGACTGGTGCACCATGCACAACGTGCCCGACGCCGACGCGGCCATCGTCGACGCGGTCTACGCCGCACGGGCGCCCGGCTCGCTCGTCGTGGTCAGCCGCGACCGCGAGGTGGCCGGACGCAGCCGCCAACTGGGCGCCCGCACGATGGCCCCGAAGGAGCTCTTCGGACGCCGGTGAGATCGATCGCCTTCCTGCTCATCGCCGTGGCGAACGTGATGGGCGGACTGACCTACCTCGCCCAACGCCTGGCGCTCGCCGGCCTGCCTCCGGCCACCATCGCGTTCCTGCGCAACGCCGTGGCGCTGGCCTGCATGGCGGTCTACCTGCTGGCGCGCGGCGGCATCACCTGGCGCTGGACGCGTCCCGAGCTGGTGCGGCTCACGGTGCTCGGCGTGCTGGCCTACGCGCTGCCGATGCTGCTCGGCATCCTCGGCGTGCAATGGTCGTCGGCCGGCAACGGGTCGATCCTGATCCTGCTCGAGCCGCCGGCGATCCTGCTCTTCTGCTGGCTGCTGCTGGGTGAGCACATCCCTCGCCGGCACGCCCTCGGCGTGGGCCTGGGACTGCTCGGAGCGCTCTCGATCGTGCTGTGCGACGACGGCGCCTCGCTCTCGGGGCTGGTGCGCGACGACCTGCTGCTGGGCAACGTCCTGCTGGCCGTCCACGGGCTGCTGTGGGGACTCTACTCGCCGGTCATGCGTCCGCTGGCGCAGGTGCACCGCGCCACCGACGTGACCTTCGCGTCGATGCTGATCGGCAACGTGCTGCTGCTGCCCGCCGCGCTGTGCGAGAGCGGTGCGTGGGTCGGCGGCGACGCGCTCCTGCCGGCGCTCGGGTGGACGCTGGCGCTGGGCGTGTTCGGCTCCTGGATCGCCACCGTGATGTGGAACGCCTCGCTGCGCACGCTCTCGGCCTCGGCCGTGGCGCCGTTCGTGCTCATCCAGCCGCTGGCGGGCGTGGCCGGCGACTACCTCGCCGACGGACTCGTGCCCTCGGCCGCGGCCGCCACCGGAGGCGCGCTCATCGCATCGGCTGTGCTGATCGTGATCTGGCCCACGCGCCGCAGGACGCTGACGCAGTCCTGACCCTGCGCGACCCCGCGCCGGAACGGGCGCGGCCCCCGTCGCCCGATCGGGAGACGAGGGCCGCGGTTGCCCGGCGTTCGCGGGGACCTTCGATCAGTGCGCAGCGAGCATCACCGGGGCGTCGGCGCCGAACTGTCCCAGCGCCTCGGCGGCAGCCTGGGCCAGCTCTTCGTCCCCCCCCTCGAGCTGGGCAGAGAGCGCTTCGCGCACGTCGGCCCTGCCGGACGAGATGCCGGCCGCGGCCCACAGGCGCGCCGCGGCGTGCATGGCGGCCACCATGAGATCGTGGTCGCCGTCGGTGAGCAGGATGTCCTCGACCTTGGGCAGGGCTTCGACGGCGCCAGCGCGTCCGGCGAGCATGAGCACGGCGGTCTTCACTTCGTCGTTCAGCCCGCTGTCCAGACTGGCGGCCACGTGCGACCCGAGGCCCGACAGCGACGAGGACGAGAGCGTCGCGAGCACCTGCGCCGAGACCAGCACGCGCGCCAGGAGGCGCGTCCGGGCCGCGTCGTCGGACACGACGCCGTCGGTCACGAGCTGGTCGAGATCGGCCGCCGTCATCGCTCCGACCACCGTCGCACGGTCGCCGTACAGCGCGCCCACGCCCTCGGTGTCGTCGGTCACGATCACGAGCGGGATGTCCTTGCTGCGCGGGTCGTCCTTGAGGCCGAAGACGAGCGTGTCGAGCGTGACGCCGCCGACTCCGTCGCGCACCACGACCACGTCCTTCGGAGGGAAGGACTTGGCGCGCGCGAGACCGGCCAGCGCCTGGTCGGTCGACTCGATCGACCAGCCTCCGCCGGACGACAGGCCCACGTCGCCGATGGTCACCACGAGCCGCTCGGGCACACCCGCGAGCGAGGCGCCCAGGCGCTCGACCACTCCGGACGAGCCGTCGCCGAGGCGCGCCAGGGCCTGGGCAGCGGTCACGCCCAGTCCGGCCGAGTCGATGCCCATGGCCGAGCGCAGCCCGTCGAGCTCACGTTCGCTGCCGCCCATGACGCCGGCGAGGGCCGCCGCCGCCGGGAAGAGCTGGTTCTCGACCAGGATCGAGAGCGCGTCGCCGCGCAGGGGTCCGGCCAGGGCCACGTCGAGGTGCAGGCGCGCCACCTGGTCGCGCGCCGCGTCGAGCAGGTCGCCCTGGAGGTCGGGCACGTCGTTCGCCGCGTCGATCTCGGCCAGCTTGGCGGCCTCGACCGCGGCCAGCCACGAGCGCACGCGCTCGCGGTCGGCGCCCTGGGCGTGCTCGAGCGCACCGGCCAGCGTCATCTGCGCCAGGTCGAGGGTGTACATGCCGTTCAGCACGGGCGTGCCCTGCAGGCCGCCGTCCCACGTCCAGCGCACGGCCGCGGCGTCGTACGGACGCACGATGTCGGCATCGCCGGTGAGCCAGCGCTGCGCCAGGCCGATGGTGAGCGTGAGCGCGTCGGTCGTGCCGAGTCCGATCGACTCGAGACCGTCGCGCATCTTCTCGAGCCCCGTGGCCGCCATCTGCTTGACCACGTCGGACTCGTCGTACCGCGCGAGCCAGGCCAACGACGCCGCCGCACGCACGTCGCGCAGCGACCCCAGCGTGGCCACGACGTTCGTGCGCAGCAACTCGTCGTCGCTGCCGAGAGCCGCCATGAGCGGGACGACCGCCACGTCGCCGAGGTGCAGCAGCGCCTGCTGCGCGGCGACGCGTCGATCGGTGTCGCTGCGGTCGGCCAGCGGGCGCAGCAGCGCCTTGACGGCCCACGCGCCATAGGTGCCCTGCAGCTCGAGCAGCGCGGACTGCCGCTCGGTCGCCGTGCCGTCGAGCAGCTTGTCGACGACCGCTTCGGCCCCGCCCGGATCGCTCGCCACGACCTGACGGCCCACCTTCGCCAGCCCCAGGAAGCGCTCGGCCACCTTGCCCAGTTCGCCGCGCTCGACGAGCATCTCGAGCATCACCTGGTCTTCGACGCGGGCGATCAGGCGGTAGGCCTCGTCGTTGCTCGGATTCGTGGCCAGCACCTGCTTGAACGCCTCGAGCGCCGCCGTGTTGTCGCCACGCCGGAAGGCGTCGATGCCCTGGTCGAAGAGCTTGTCGGCGTCCTGCGCGGTCGCCAGGCCGCAGGTCAGGGTGGCGGCGATCAGGGACGATCCGAGTCGACGCAGCGGGAGGCGGAACATGGCGTACTCGCTGGGAATGGGTGGGCGGGTCGGGGCCCCGCGGCCGGCCGGTACGGCCGGAGAGGCCCGCAGTTTAGGCAGGGGCCCGGATTTATCAAGGCCACCCGCCGACGTGACGCGGTGGATCCGGATCGATCGCGGACGACACCGCGTCCTCGGCAGCGGGACCGACTCCCCTGGGGACGTCGGGGGCCCGAGCCGGCTCGAGGTCGGGTCGCGGGCCGCTGGCGATCCCTCGCAGGGTGGCCGTCAGCCCGCGTCGGGCGACCCGGGCCGGATCGCGCGTGAGGCCGCCGAGAGCCCCACGATCGTGAGCAGGGCGCCCACCACGGCGACGCCGATCCAGAGGCCCAGGGACGCATCGCGTTCGAGCATGATCTTTCCCGGCAGCAGCACGATGGCCACCACGAACGCCACGGCGCCGAGCCAGCCCAGGAGCACCCGCACCAGGACGCCGCCCTGGCGCGACGCGCTCTTGCTGCGCAGCGGTCCCCAGAAGCCGAGCGGCCGCACCCGGTCGTGGAACACCTGCAGGCACTCGCGCTCGACGGGCGGCGTGAGCAGCGTCACGGGGATCACGACGAGCAGCGAGGCGGCGAGCACCAGCAGCAGGCGTCCCTCGAAGACCGGCCCGCCGGACGCGTCGAGCAATCGGGCGGGCAGCATCCCGCCGGCGACCTGCGGCCAGGTGCGCACGAGCCATGTGGCCAAGGCGCCGGTGGCCAGCGCGGCCACCTCCGACCAGGCGTTCACGCGCCACCAGAGCCAGCGCCCGACGTAGACCACGCCCATGCCGCTGAAGAGCTCGGTGAAGACGTCGAACATCTCGCGCACGCTCGAGGAGGCCGCGGCGAAGACGAGCGCCAGCACGAGAACCGCGGGTCCGGTGACACGCGCCGCCCGGACGTAGTGCGCCGGGTCGGCGTCCTTGTGCAGGAAGCGCCGGTAGAGGTCGTTCACGAGATACGACGAGGCCAGGTTCACGTGCGTGTCGATGGTCGACATGAAGGCCGCCAGGAACGACGCCACGAGCAGACCCAGCAGGCCCGCCGGCAGGAAGCGGCGCATCATGGCCGGGTACGCGCGCTCGTCGTCGGTGGACGCGACCGCCTGGCCGGCACGCACCTCGTCGCCGGCCTCGACCGTCGGCTCGGCCGTCCAGCCGTCGACACCGGTGTCGGGGATCTCGACCCGTCGGGCCTCGCCGCCGTCGGCGGGCGCCACGAGGACGGCGTCCTCGAACACCGCGCGCACCCGACCGTCGACCGGGCTCGACGCGCTCGCCGACGGGAAGACCAGCAGCGACGCCAGTGCCACGAGGATCCACGGCCAGGGGCGGATGGCGAAGTGCGCCACCGCGTACCACAGCGTCGCGCCGAGCGCGTGCTTCTCGTTCTTGCAGGCCAGCACGCGTTGGACCATCACGCCGCTGCCGTCGGCGTTCTTGCTGGCGATCCAGATCACGCACACGAGCACGAGGGTGCGCAACGCCTCGGCCGGCCAATGGGCCACGTCGGTCAACCCGACGCCGCCGGTGTCCGGCGCCGACGAGAGCTTGCCCGCGGTCACGGCGGTGGCGCGCAACTGGTCGGTGAGCGGACCGAGCCCGCCGAAGTGCTCGACCACGACGACCATGAGCATGACGGCCCCGGCCAGCGCGAACAGGAACTGCACGAAGTCGGTCAGCACCACGCCCCAGAGGCCCGACACCTCCGAGTACACGAGGGCCAGCAGTGCGCAGCCGATCATCACCACCCAGGGCCACGTGAGCCCCACGGACATTCCCATCACCCTGGCCGGCTCGTCGCCCAGGTCGAACAGCACCACGAGCACCTTCGTCATGCCGAGGATCACCCAGCCCATGACGAAGCAGTGCAGGAAGACGCACTGGTAGACGCTCTTGAAGCCACGCAGGAAGCGCGCCTGCGGACCGCTGTAGCGCAGCTCCATGAACTCGACGTCGGTCATGACGCGCGAGCGCTGCCAGTAGCGGGCGAAGAGCATCACCACGAGCAGCGTGCTCACGAGGTAGGCCCACCAGCGCCAGTTGCCTGCGACGCCACCGGCGCGCGTCCAGCCCGCGACCACCAGGGGCGTGTCGGACGCGAAGCTCGTGGCCACCATCGAGGTGCCCGCCAGCCACCAGGGCAGGCTGCGTCCCGAGAGGAAGAAGTTCTCGACGTCGCCGCGGCTGCGACGCGCGATGAGCAGGCCCGCGCCGAGGGCCAACGCGAGGTATCCGACGATCACCGCCCAGTCGAGCGCGGCGAGATGGACGGCCTTGTCTCCCATGCGCGCTCGGGGGCCGGGCCGTCGCGGGTCAGCGCCGCGCGCGGGTGCGGTCCCAGGCCTCGAGCGGGTTCAGCAGCGACTCGCTCGGGATCAGGATGCGCGGCGTGATGAAGAACAGGATCTCTGTGTTGCGACGCTGGGACAGGCGGCTCTTGAAGAGCCACCCGAGGATCGGGATGTCGCCGAGGAACGGCACCTTGGTGATCGTCTCGATCTCGGTCGAGGCGCGCAGGCCGCCGAGGGCGAACACCTGGCCGGCGTAGACGTGCACCGTCGTGGCCGCCGTGCGCTGGCTGATGATCGGAGAGCTGACCTCGGTGCCGCCGATGTTGTAGGGCACCGCGCCCGTCTGGGACGAGACGTCGATCGACAGGTCGATGCGCACGAGGTCGTCGCTCACGATGAACGGGACGATGTCCATCGTCACGCCCGTGGGCTTGAACTCGGTCAGCACGGTCGGGTTGTTGAAGTTGCCGCTCGTCTTGAAGACAGGGATCTGGTCACCGGTCACGAGCTTCGCGCGGTGTCCGTTGAGCACCGTGATCGTCGGCGACGAGATGATCTCGGCCGAGCCCACCGTCTGCAGCAGGCTGATCACGCCGTCGACCACGAGCCGGCTGTGCACGCCCTGCAGGCTGACCAGGAACCCGGCCAGGTTCGCCGGGTTCGAGCCGAAGCTCGAGAAGCCGGCGCCGATGCCCGAGGCGGTGTTGCCGTCGAGGATCGGGATGCCCGCGCCGAAGTTCCCGGCGGGCGGGTTCGTCGTCGCGTCGAAGGGCAGGTCGGGATCGGTCAGACGACGCGCGATGACCTTGCTGTCCCACTCGATGCTGTCGTCGAGGTTCACCTCGACGACGCGTACCTCGAGCTCGATCTGCGGCAGGTCGCCCAGCACCTTGTTGAGCAGCTCGTCGATGAACAGCAGCACGTCGGGCGGCGCCGTGACGTGCAGCACGTCGGCGATGGCCTTGTTGCCGTTGCCCTCGAGCTGACCCATCTTGGTCGTGTCGTCGCGATAGAAGTCGGGCTGGGTCGCGTAGCGGATCTGCTCGGTGGGCGGCAGATTCGGATCGTTGGGCGTGTTCGGCGCCGTGGGGAAGTCGGGCACGTACGCCTGCAGGAGCTGCACGATGTCGGCCGAGCGTCCTCCGCGCACGCGGTACAGCTTGGTGTAGGACCCGTCGATGCCGCGGATGACGTCGTTGCCCAGCCGATGGAAGGGCGAGCTGAGCGAACCGTCGGGTTCGCTACGGCGGTCGTCGCCGAGGTCCTTCGCCGACGCCGTGGTGAGGAGGTCGAACGGGAAGGGCTTGTCGCCCGCGTCGGCCTCCTGGCGCGCCGGCGCCGGTGCCGAGTTCGACGCCCCCGGGAGACGCTCACCGTCGAACGTCCACGTGTTGTTGGGCTGCTTGACCTCTTCGGTCACGCAGGCCGACAGCAGCGCGCAGGCGGAGAGGAGCAGTGCGTTCCTCACCCGGACTCCCATCAGAGCGCGGCGATGGCGTCTTGGGTCAGATCGGGGACGGGGCCCAGCCGCGAGGTGGTCCCACCCAGCTCGACGACGGCGTCGAACTGGTTGTCCATCATGACCTTCTTCACGACACGGTTGAAGGTGTCGTTCCAGTGCTTCATCAGGATGTGGTAGCGGGCGTCGGTCTCGTCGAGGCCCAGCCACTCGACGTACTCGGGGATCGAGTTCAGCACCTGGTCGCTGGAGACCTCGCCGATCGACTTGGCGGACCGCGAGCGTCCCTGCAGGACCTGGCCCTCGACGTAGTAGACGGGCAGCCAGCCGATGACGTCGTCGGTCACGTCGTCGATCGGGTCGTCTCCACCGCTCACCCCGCCCGGCGTGGTGATCACGTCGACCTCGCGCAGCGCCGCTACCGACGCGAGCGCCTTGTTGGCAGCCGTCTTGGCGTCCTCGAAGAGCGTCGTGCCCCGAGCGCCGTCGGTCTCGGACAGCCCGGCGTCACGCATGCGCATGAAGGCCGGGTTGTTGTTGTACACACGGACGATGTCCGTCACGGCAGCCGTGCTCGCGCCTTGGGCTCTGCCGTAGAGGATCTGACCGGTGATGACCAACTCGGTGACCGGCGAGGCGGCGAGAGCCGTCAGCACCAGCCCGATCAGCCACGCACGCCCCAGTCGCGTGCGAGTCGTTTTCCTGCTCATGTCGTGTCTCCTCGGAACCCCTGCGTTCCGGTCCGGGGAGGTGCTGCGCTCCCTCAGGATACGGCAATCATCGTCGTGTGGGGGGAAAAACCTCTGTCGAAGGACGGACATCGGCGGCTCCGACCGAGGCCGCGACGGGGCTCGCCGCGGGCCGCGCGACAGGAGCCGGCGGACCGACGACGCACGGTCCGTTCGCGATCGACGGGCGGCCTCGGGCATCGATGCCCCAAAGCGCATGTCGGCTCGTCCCGGAGACACTCCGCGGGAAAACGCGCCGGGCGCCGCCTCGGAAATCCGAAGCGACGCCCGGGTCGGGCGTCCCACCACGCGGGTGGGACGGGTGCCTGCGTGGTCGAGGGATCAGTCCTCGGTGCTGCCACCATCGCCTTCGCCGCCACCGCCCTCGGTCGGCGTACGGT
Organism: Planctomycetota bacterium; assembly: GCA_020638905.1. Taxonomy (GTDB): domain Bacteria; phylum Planctomycetota; class B15-G4; order B15-G4; family B15-G4; genus JACKHP01. The sequence goes on from JACKHP010000005.1 coordinate 131,220, forward strand.
CGCCGCCCGAACCGCCGCGACGACGACGTCGGCGACCCGAGTCGGACGAGGCGCCGGAGGCCACGGCCTCGTCGCCGCCCTCGCCCTCGGCGGCCGCCGCGCGCATCGAGAGCCGCAGCTTGCCGCCGTCCTCGACCTCGAGCAGCTTGACCTTCACCTCGTCGCCCTCGTTGTACTTGCTGGACGGCTCGCGCAGTCCGCGCGGCAGCATCTCGGACACGTGGCACAGGCCTTCGCGTCCGGGCACCACCTCGACGAACACGCCGTACGACTTCACGCCGGTGATCGGGCCCTCGTAGACCGTGCCCACGTCGACGTGCGGGAGCTCGCGCGGGGTGCGCTCACGCCGCGGACCGCGGTCGCCGCCGCCCGGGCCCGCCGAGAGGTCGACCTCGACCTCGGGGTTGGCCAGCCGGATGCGTCCGAAGTCGTCGATGCTGATGCACTTCACGTCGAGTTCCTGGCCGACCTTGAGCACGTCGTGGACGTCCTTCACGCGCTCCTTGGAGATGTTGCTGATGTGCAGCAGCCCCTCCTTGCCCGGGAAGATCTCGACGAACGCGCCGAACTCGCGGATGGACACGACCTTGCCCTTGTAGATCGCGCCGATCTCGGCGTCGCCGGTGATCGCCTCGACCGCCGCGACCGCTCCCGCCATGTCGCCTTCCGGTCCCGACGCGATGGACACCAGTCCTTCGTCGTTGACCTCGATGCGCACGCGGTAGTCGGACTGCAGCTGGCGGATGACCTTGCCGCCGGGACCGATCAGCATGCCGATCTTGTCGACCGGGATGTTGCGCGTCGTGATCTGCGGCGCCCACTTGCTGATGCTCTCGCGGGCCTTCGCGATCGCGTCGTTCATGATGCCGAGGATGTGCAGGCGCCCGGCGCGGGCCTGCGCCAGCGCGCGACGCAGCAGGTCGGCCGAGAGGCCCTTGATCTTGATGTCCATCTGCAGCGCGGTGACGCCCGAGGCCGTGCCGGTGACCTTGAAGTCCATGTCGCCGTTGTGGTCCTCGCTGCCGAGGATGTCCGACAGGATGTAGTGGTCGGAGCCGTCCTCGATGAGACCCATGGCGATGCCGGCCACGGGCGCCTTGAGCGGGCATCCGGCGTCCATCAGCGCGAGCGACGCGCCGCAGACCGAGGCCATCGACGAGCTGCCGTTCGACTCGAGGATCTCGGACACCACGCGCACGCTGTACGGGAAGTCCTCCGGAGTGGGCATGACCATGTTCACGGTGCGTTCGGCCAGGTTGCCGTGGCCGATCTCGCGCCGCGACGTGCCCATCATGCGCTTGACCTCGCCGACGCAGAACGGCGGGAAGTTGTAGTGCAGCATGAAGCGCTTGCTGTACTCGTCGCCTAGACCGTCGATGATCTGCTCGTCGCGACCGGTGCCGAGCGTGACCGACACGAGCGCCTGGGTCTCGCCGCGCGTGAAGAGCGCCGAGCCGTGGGTGCGGGCGAGCACGCCCAGCTCGACCTCGATCGGACGGATCTGGTCGAGCTTGCGTCCGTCGGCGCGCACGCCGTTCTGGATGATGTTGCCGCGCTCGATGCTGCCTTCGAGGTCGTGGAACGCCGCACCGAACTTCTTCTTGGCCGCCGCGAGCTCGCCCGCGTCGTCGATGCCGGCCAGGAGCTGCTCGGCCGCGCTCGCCTCGACGGCCTTCGTGGCCGCCTTCTTGGCGTGCTTGCCGGGGGTCTTCATGGCCTCGGCGAGCTGACCGCGGAAGGCCTCGACCTTCTGCTCGTACGGGTTCGGCTCGGCGACCTTGACCTCCTGCTTGGGCTTGGAGCCCGACTTGGCGCGCAGCTCGTCGGCCATCTCGCAGATGAGCTTGACGCCCTCGTGCCCGAACAGGATCGCGTCGACCATGACGTCCTCGGGCAGGTCGAGCGCACCGGCCTCGACCATGGTCACGGCGTCACGCGTGCCGGAGACCACCAGGTCGAGCGTGCTGTTCGCCATCTGCTCGCCCGTGGGGTTGAGCACGTACTGGCCGTCGACGTAGCCGACGCGCACCGTCGCGCCCGGTCCCTGGTAGGGGATCGAGGACACGTGCAGCGCGGCCATCGCGGCGCAGCCGGCGAGCATGTCGGGCTCGTTGCTGCGGTCGTACGAGACGACCGTGACGATGATCTGCACCTCGTTGCGGTACGTCTCCGCGAACATCGGGCGCACGGGGCGGTCGATCGACCGGCACACCAGCACCTCGTTGTCGCGCGGACGCATCTCGCGCTTGAAGAACCCTCCCGGCACCTTGCCCGCGGCGTAGGTCTTCTCGCGGTACTCGACGGTGAGAGGGAAGAAGTCGATGTCGGGACGTCCGGCCGCGCTCTGCGCGGTGGCGAGCAGGGCGGTCTCGCCGTACGTCGCGAAGACGGCGCCATCGGCCTGCTTGGCCATGCGCCCGGTCTCGAAGGTCAGGGTACGTCCGCCGATCTCACGGCTGACGCGGATGGGATGGTTCAACTGGGTCATCACTTTCTCTCTTGCTCGGGAGCGCCGGTGCCAGCGATGGCGGGACGGACCGCTCCCCGGAAGGCCCCCGCGCCGGGTGCGCGGAGTGCCGTGCGGAATCCGGGCTGTCCGCCCGGAGGATCAGGCTGCGCGATGGAGGCGAGACCTGCGGACGCGACGACCGCCTGGGCGGTCAGACGTTCGTCCGCACGCCGCGGATGCCGAGCTTCTCGATGAGCGCGGAGTACCGGGCGTTGTCGGTCTTGCGCAGGTAGCGCAGCAGACGGTTGCGACGTCCCACGAGCATCATCAGCCCGCGTCGCGTGTGGTTGTCCTTCTTGTGGATCTTGAGGTGCTCGGTGAGCGCAGCGATGCGGTCGGTGAGCAGCGCGATCTGGACGTCTGTGGAGCCGCAGTCACTTTCGTGGACGCGGTTCTCCTCGATGATCTTGGCCTTGGCGGCCGTGCTGATGGTCATGGTCTTGCTTCGGATGGGCCAGGACCCCTCGGAGTGGGGTCGGCGGAGTCTGTCTTCTGTCGTGTCGATACGAAGGATCGGCAGGATGCTAGCGGAATCCGTAGGGCGATGGCAAGGCGACGGGGCTCCCGCGGCAGGGTGCGGGCGATCGCTCAGGGCGCGCCCCCGGCGGCTGCGCGCTCGCGGCGCCGGCACGACTCGCAGCGTCCGCAGGGCTCGGGGCCGGCCTCGTAGCACGACCAGGACAGCTCGATCGGAGCGCCCACAGCCCGTCCGGCGGCATGCAACCCGGCCTTCGTCATGGCGATCGTGGGCGATTCGACGTGCACCCGTCCGCGGGTCGAGAAGGCCAGGCAGGCGTCGAGCGCGGCCAGGAATCCGGCCGAGTTGTCGGGGAAGGTCGCGGCCTCCTCGGCATTGAAGCCGACCAGCACCACCGAGAGGTCGCGCGCCTCGGCCACGGCCGCGGCCAGGTTGACCAGCAGCCCGTTGCGGTTCGGTACCCAGACGGCGTCGGCCGTGCTCGCCGCGTCGCGATCGAGCGCCTCGAGCTCGGGATGCGGCATCCGGGCCGCGCGATCGACCAGCGCGGTGCGCGTGATGCGTCCCAGCAAGGGCAGGGCGGTGCACAGGACCTCGAATCCGAGCGCCCGCCCCACCGCCACGGCTGCCCGCTCCTCGGCCTGGGCGGCGCGCTGGCCGTAGTCGACGAAGAGTCCCGACTCGATCCGGACGCCGGCCGCCTGGGCCAAGGCCGCGGCCACGGTCGAATCGAGGCCTCCGGAGAGCAGCACGAGCGCGGCCAAGGGAGACTCCCGGGGAGGTTCGGCGGCGGCCGGCGCCTCGCGCTCCGGACGCGCGGGCCGGCGGCCGGCCAGGGCCGCTCCCGCGCGCTCCTTGTACTGGCCGTGACCCCGTGCGGGGAAGCCCCGGCGCAGCGCGGTCGTTGCCGGGAACGGCGCGCCCCGATACAACGGCGCCCTCTGTCACGTCCTCGAACGGAGCGCCTCCGTGGTCCTCCCGATCACCCGGTCCCTGGCCGTCGTGTCTCTCGTCGTGCTGGCCAGCGTGCCGTGCGGCGCCCAGCTCGCGGGCGAACCCGCCGCGCAACCGCCCGAGGTCGCGGCCGTCGACGCGCCGTCCGACGAGGCCTGGACGCAGCTCGATCTCGCGATCACGTCGCTCGACGAGGCCATCATCCAGCAGCTCCAGTGGGAACTCTGGGACCAGGTCGAGCCCACCGTGAACACGGGCGTCGACGCCGTCTCGCGTGCGCGGCAGGCCGGCGCCCCGATCTCGGTCTGCGCGGCCGTGCGCGAGACGCTCGTCGCGCTGCTGCTGCGCCAGGACGACAAGCTCGCCAAGGCGAACGCGGCCGAGGGAGAGACCGTCGACGAGAGTGCGCTCGCGAGCGTGGCCGAGCGACTCGCGTTCGCCGAGGGCGTCCTGCCGCAGACGACCTTCCTGCGCGTCGAGTGCCTGTTCGAGCTCGCGCGCGACGACGAGGCCCAGGCCTCGCTGTCCCACGGACTCGTGCTCTGGCCGGCGAACGGACGGCTGCACGAGCAGGCGCGCACGTGGGCCAACGTGCTGCCCGATCCCGAAGCGCTCGCGCTGCAGCTCACGCAGCGCGTCGACCGCACCGGCCTGTCCGATCCCGACACGGGGGGCATCGCGCTGGAGACCGCGGGCGTGCTCTTCCGCGAGGCCGGACGCATCCTCTATGAAGCCGATCAGGCTCCCGAGGCGGCCCAGCGCTTCGAGCGCAGCGTCCAGCTGCTGCAGCGCTCGCGCAGCCTGCCGCGCTCGCTGCCCGAGCTCGACATCCGCACGAAGTGCGCCATGACGCTCGTGGACGAGAGCTACGCGCACCTCAAGGACGCCAAGAACCGCTGGCACACGAACGGCCCCGACGACCCGGCCGCGTCCGAATCGGCGGCTGCCGCCGAGGACGCCGTGGTGCGCGCCCTCGAGATGGATCCCGAGAACGCGGAGGCCAACCAGCGCGCGGTGCTGTACATCGGCGACGGGTTCATGACGCGTGGCGGAGACGGCACGCCGCGTCCGCAGGACTTCGAGGAGATGCGCGACTTCTACGGTCGGATGGCGCGCAGGTTCGACGTGGCCGACTGGTGGAACAACTACGCCTTCTGGTGCCGCGAGACCGGCACCACGGCCGAGAACCGGGGTGACAAGGACGGCGCCGCCGAGCTGTACGAGAAGTCGTACGCGGCCTACCAGGAGGCCATCCGGCTCGAGCCGGACAACGCGCGCTTCGTGAACGACACCGGGCTGATGCTCTTCTATCACCTGGGTCGTGACCTGGACCACGCCAAGGAGCTCTTCCAGCAGGCCTGGAAGCTGGGCAAGGACGTCTGCGACAACCCGTTCGTCGACCCGGCGGTCTACGACGAGAACTTCTCGGCCTACACCGACGCCATGCTCAACCTGGCGCGGCTCTACAACGTCCAGGGCGAGTACGACCGCGCGAAGGACGTCGTCGACGAGCTGCTCGCGTTGGCGCCGAACCGCATCGACGCCCAGATGACCCGCCGCGAGATCGAGGGCGCGCGCGCCGCCGCCGGCTCCGGCCAGGCCGCGGGCGAGGGCCAGGGCGAGGGCGGCTGACCACGTGCCGCTGCATCCGTTCCCGATCGTCCGATCGAACCAGACCGTCCGTTGGCTGCCCGCTCCGCTGTGCCCCCGAACATCCGGAAGCGAAGTCCCATGCTGACCGCCCTGCTGCTCTCCGCCGCCCTGCTGCCGCGCGTCGACCTCGGTCCGGCCCGCCAGGCCATGGCCGACGGACGCTACTCCGACGCCGAGTCGATCCTGATCCCGCTGCTCGAGACCCCCGAGGACGAAGCCGCGCGCCTGCTGCTGGCAGAGGCCCGCGTGGCCACCGGGCGTGGCCTGGCCGCGCTCGACGCGCTCGATCCGCTGCTCGACCGCGACGACGCGTCGGTCCAGCTCGCGGTCGGTCGCTCGTTCCTCGCGGCGGGTGACGAACTCTCGGCCGGCGGGGCGTCGCCCGACGACGTCTCCTACTACTTCGACATGGCGCTCGAGAGCCTCGGGCAGTCGGCGTCCCTCGGCAACCGGGACGCGGCGCTCGACGCCGGCTACCTCGCGCTCTACGACTTCGCCGACACCGCCCGAGCCCGCAGCCTGGTCGACGAGGCGCTGAAGCAGCATCCCGACGACGGCGAGATCGCGCTGCTCTCGGGTTGCGTGCTGGTCTACGAGTACAGCGCCGCGAAACAGGGCGACGAGAATGCGCCCGGCGGGCTGTGGAAGAAGGCCGTGGCCGAGCTCGAGCGCGCCTCGAAGCTGCTCGGCGACACGCGCGGAGAGCCGGCCTACCAGCTCGCGTGGCTGTACGAGGACAAGGGCCGCGCCGAGGACGCGGTCGACGCCGCGATCACGCACCACGACCTCACGCCCGGCGACGACATGGGACTGCTCTTCCACCTCGCGCTGCGCTACGCGGGCGAGCGCGACTACGGTGCGGCGTCGCGCGCCATCGACGCGATGGTCTCGCGCGACCGCGAGGGCTACCTGGCGCTCATCCGGGCGCAGGACGACCCCCGGGCCACGGCGCTCACGCTGAGCTGGGCCGCGTCCGATGCGGCCGGCAAGGGCCGCTTCGAGCGCGCCCTCGAGCTGCTCGACCCGCTCGCCACGCTCGACCCGCAGGACACCGACTTCTGGAACAACCTCGGCTTCTTCAACCGCGAGGTCGGCCGCTACGAGGAATCCTACGCGGCGTACGAGAAGGCCGTCGCGCTCGATGACGGCTCACCGCGCCTGCTGAACGACACGGCGCTCATCCTGCAGTACCACCTGCACCGTGACCTCGACCACGCGCGTGCGCTCTACGAGCAGGCCATCGCGAAGGCCCAGGCGGCCCTCGACGCGGGCGCCAAGGGCGACGACGCCGCCGAGCTTCGATCGGCCCTCACCGACGCGCGCAACAACCTCGCGCGCCTCGACCACTGAGCGAAGGCCTCCGTCGGCGGCAGGCGCGCGGGAAACCTGGAGGGACGGACCTCAGCGCGAGAAGCGCCCCAGTTCCGCGAGCATGCGTGTGACGCGCTCACGCTGCTCCGACCAGAAGGGCGACGGGTCGTCGACCGGCTCGAGCTCGGCGGTGAACAGCTGCATGCCGAGCGTGTCGGAGCTGCGCGTGGGGAAGACCGCCTTCCAGCGGTCGGTCATCAGCGCGAGGTGGTCCCAATCGGCCACGACGCAGTCGGTGCGGGGCGGGCCGCCGTCGAGCAGATCCCGTCCGAGCGAGTGGTCCTCGACGGGCGTGACGACGGAGAGCAGTCCGGCCAGCGTGGGGACGATGTCGAGGTGGCTCGAGCGGTCGTAGACCGTGCGCGGCGCCAGCCCCGGCGCGTGCAGCACGAACGGGACGCGGATCTGCGCGTCGCCGAAGTCCGAGTGGTGACCCCAGCGCCCGTTCTCCATGAACTCCTCGCCGTGGTCACCGGTCAGGACGACGATCGTGTCGTCGAGCAGCCCGCGCTCGTCGAGGAACTCGAAGATGCGCGCGAACTGCGTATCGAGGTGCCGACACGCGTTCACGTAGCGAGCGAAGATGAGGTCGATGTCGTGCTCGGGGTCGAGCGTCGCGTAGTTCATGTCCTCGAGGTAGGGCCTGCGGATCGCGCACTCCTCGGGGAAGTCGTAGCGGGCGTGCGGCGACTCGAAGAACATGAAGCGGAAGAACGGCACGTCGGGATCACGCGCGTCGATCGAGTCGAGCAGCTCGCCCACGTTGCGCCGGTCGTTCTGCCATCCGGCGAGGTCGGGGTCGCCCTCGACGAGCGAGCCCGCCGGCAGGTTGACGAAGATCGTCTCGTCGAACTCGGGGAAGCTGAAGCGTGCACTGGTGCGTGCCTGCATCGACCAGCCCTCGGAGCGCATCAGCTCGAGCAGGGCCGGCGGCACGTTGCCCGCGAGGAACGGGAACCATGAACTCCCGTAGAGCCCGTAGAACATCGAGAACATGCCCATGCGCGTGCCGTTCCCGCCGCTGTAGTGGCGACGGAAGTCGAGCGAGCGCACCGCGAACGCGGACGTCGCCGGCATGATCTCCGGGTCGAGCATGTCCGCGCGCCACGACTCCGAGACCAGCCACAGAACGTTGCGCACCGGACTCCCCGGAGCACGCTCGAGCGGGCTCCGCGGATACGAGATGCGGCGAGAACCCACGTCCATCACCACGTCGTCCCCGTGCTGCGCCTCGAGGCCGATCGACTCCGCGAAGCTGTGCATGCGGATCGGCACCCGGAACGGGAGCAGGTCGGCCTGCGTGACCACCGGACGGTAATCCGCCGCGTCGCTCAACCCCATCGTCATCCGCTCGAACGCGAGCAGCAGGACGAAGATCGCGACGATCCAGCGCAGGCGTGGCAACCGGCGGGAGACACTCGCCATCACGTCGGACGCAGCCAGCCGCCAGAGCGCGATCTCGAGCAGCAGCAGGGCCGCCCCCTCGAGCGCCATGGTGACGCGGGTCGAGTCTCCGGCGTCCATCGACTCGATGCCGCCGGGCACCGTGATCAGGTTCCAGACGAACGAGTTGATGTGGAAGCCGTACATGCGCACGACGCGCACGTCGCAGTGCACCACGAACTGCACCAGCGACATCGCCGGCACGGCCACCCAAGCCCACGCGCTCGCGCCCCGCCAACCCAGCCGCTCGTGGATCCAGGCGGCGAGCAGCAGCGGCCCCAGGGCGACCAGCACGTAGCCCATCGGGTAGAGCGCGAAGTCGGTCAGCACGAAGGACGCACCGAGCGCGTCGCCCCAATGGGCCCGTTCGAGGAAACGCGCCGAGTTCACCAGCATCAGCACGTAGTTCAAGAGCAGGAAGCGTCGCAGGAGCGCGCACCGGGTGCGCGACGGCGCGCGCACGTCCCTGTGGACGAGGTCCTCGACGAGGACGGACTCCGAGAGCGCCGACATTCAGCGTCCGTCGTCGGTCGGGATGCCGCCGGGTGGCAGGCCGGTGCCGATCGGCCGACCCAGCAGCGTGCCACCCGTCTTGTTCGTGGGTGCGTATTCCTCGAGCACCCAGGCGGCCCACTCGCCCTCGAAGGTGAGCATCGAGATGCCCCAGGCCTCCTTGAGGATGTCGCGCGCCGGACGTTCCATCTTGGCCAGCTTCATGGCGCTCGCCATGGCGTGGCTGTCCTTGTGCATCAGGAAGTCGATCCACGAGTAGCAGAACTGGTGCTCCTGGACGGACAGCGCTTCGATCGGCTTCGTGATCGCCTCGGCGAACGACGGGAAGTCCTCGGCCTTGACCGCCTTCCAGACGTTCTTGCGCCAGTCGGGACCCTTCCAGCGCGCGTTGAGATCCTGCTCGCGGAAGCTGAAGTTGGTCGCCTTCTCGTCGAAGTCCCACTCCATCCAGTGCGCCAGGCCGGCGCCGAGCCAACCGTACTTGTCGTTCAGCCAGGGCGGCGAGAGTCCCTTCTCGCCGGGCTTGAACCAGAAGACGTTGTAGTAGGCCGCCGTCATCTGGTGCGTGAGGTTGTAGATCCAGTGACGCTGGAAGTCCTCGTCGGACGGCGTCTTCGACTTGTCGAACCAGCCCACGACGACCGAGTCGTGACTGTCACCGCCCGCTCGGCGCACGGTGCCGGATCCGGTCAGGCCCGCGTAGCGCGAACCCGCGAGCAGCGCCTCGCGCTCCTTCTCGAAGAAGTAGAAGTAGTGCTTGGTCTTCATGTAGTCGGCGTCGGTCGTGCCGGTCAGGTCCTGGAAGCGTGCGTACGTCTGCTCCATGCGCATCGCGTAGAGCAGTGCCGCGTCCTCGGCCCGGATCGACTTCTTGTCGACCGTGATCTTCGGGATGTTCCAGGCCACCACGAAGTGCGTCGTCTCGACGTGCGCGAGAGGGTCGTCGACCTTGACCACCGCGTCGACCTGCCGGCGCTCGGCGAGCCACGCGGTGCGCGCGTCCATGAGGGCCGTCAGCTCGGCCTCGGCCGACGCGAGCAGGTCCTTGTCGACGCAGCGCTTGCAGGGGATCCAGTCGATGCCCATGTTGTCCGACTCGATCGCCTTGCTCCAGAAGAGCACCTCCCACGTGCGCGGCTTGCCCTCGTCGACGAAGGGCGTGTAGTCGACGAGGTACTTCGACGAGACGTCGTAGGGCAGCTTGCCCGTGGTCTGGCAGTCGCGGCCGCCGTGCTGGGCCGACGCCGACGTGGCGAGCCACAGGACGAGCGCAGCGCACGCCGCGAGAGGACGGACCACCGGGGGCGCAAGGGCGCTCATGCCACCTCGTGTCTCTTCGGGGGACGGGACGACGGGTCGAGGGCCGACGATCATAGCAGGCCCGCCCTGGGGACCCACGACGACGTGGGAACGGGCGCGGTCCGTCGACCGACCGAGGAACGCGCCGTCAGGAAGACTCGGAAGGCTCGGCCAGAGGACCCGGCGTGCCGCGTCGCCACGCCACACGGCCGTGCTTGATCACGGTCGCGACCGGGTTCCACCCGGCCTGGTAGCCGAGGAACAGGTGGTTGGGAATGTCGAGCACCACGAGGTCGGCCACGGCTCCCGGCTCGATGCGTCCGCGGACGCCGGGCAGGCCGAGCGTCTCGGCGGCGTTGCGAGTGGCCGCCGTGACGGCCTGCGCCACGGTCATGCCGAGCAGGCCGCACGCCAACGCGATGACCTCGATCATCGACGGCACGTACGACGTCCCGGGGTTGAAGTCGGTGGCGAGTGCGACCGGCACACCGGCCTCGAGCAGACGAGCGAACGGCGCGTAGTCGCGCAGGCGCAACGAGAAGCATGTTGCCGGGAGCAGCACCGCCGTGGTGCCTCCCGCGCGCAGCGCCGCGATGCCGTCGTCGGAGATGCGCACCAGGTGGTCCGCGGTCTGCGCCCCGAGCTCGCCGGCGAGCTCGGACGCCCCCACCGGAGCCAGCTCGTCGGCGTGGACGCGCAGCGCGAGTCCGAGCTGTTTCGCCCCGACCAGGATCGCGCGCGCCTCCTCCACCGTGAACGCACCCTGGTCGCAGAACACGTCGGCCGAGCGCGCCAGCCCCGCACGCGCCGCCGCCGGCAGGATCTCGTCGACCACCAGGCGCACGTACGCCGTGCGATCGGCCTTGTGCTCCGGCGGCACCTGGTGGGCCGCGAGGCATGTGGGATCGATGTCGACCGGATGGGACGCGTGCGCCTCGGCCAGCAGTTCGAGCGACAGGAGCTCGGTGGCGAGGTCGAGTCCGTAGCCGCTCTTGGCCTCGATCGTCGTGGTACCGCAGGCCAGGAAGCGATCGAGGCGCGCCTCGAGCCCGCGCGCCAGGACGTCGCGCTCGCCCGCCGCGGCCCGCAGGGCGCGCACCGACGAGAAGATGCCGCCGCCGGCCGCCGTGATCTCCTGGTAGGTGGCGCCCCGTGCGCGCATGTCGAACTCGCCCTCGCGCGTGGCCGTGAAGACCGGGTGCGTGTGGACGTCGCAGAATCCCGGCAACACGGTGCCGCCCTCGGCCGAGACGCGCCTGCGCGCGTCGTAGCGAGCCTCGATCACGGAGCGCTCGTCGACGTCGAGCACGAGTCCGTCGCGCACGGCCACCGCACCGTGCGCGACGAGCGCCAGATCGTCCATCGCGGCACCGGTGAGCGGGCCGCTGCCGCCCGCGAGCGTGACCACCTCGCTGCAGTCCGTCAGGACGAGATCGACCTGCTCTTTCATGTGGCCTCGCGGCTCGGGACGGGGCGGCCGGGGTCCCGCAGCGAGGCGGGTTGCCCGTCATCAGGGCGACTGGTTTATACTCGACCCGCGGTCCGGGACGTGCCCAGGGCCGCCGCCTGGACGGGGCGGCGCTCCGTCGCGCACCTGCAGTCGAACTGGAACCTCCCTCTTCGACAATCCCGCGGCACCTCGCCCAGCTGTCCGTCACCTCCCCGCTGGTGTGGTGGATCCTGCTCCTGGCGATGCTGTCCTTCGTGATGGCCGCCGTCGAGCACGGCTGGACCCGGCTCTCGCGCGCGCGCCTCGCCGAGAGCGCCTCGGGCCCCGCCTCGCGCCTGCGCATCGAGCGCATCCTGGCCGAGGGCGACCAGGTCACCGACACGCTCATCGTGCTGCGCGTCTCGTGCCAGATCAGCCTCATCATGCTGCTGGTGCTGGCCTGCCAGCAGCTCTTCGACCCGGCCGAGAGCGTCCCCGGACTGGTGGCCGCGGTCCTCACCGCGGGCATCTTGTCGTTCTGCTGGATCACGCTCTTCTGCCGCGTCCTGCCGGGCGAGATGAGCGCCTCGCGTCTCGAGGGCTTCGTGCGCGCCACGCTGCCGGTGCTGCACGTGGCCTCGAAGGTGCTCAGCCCCCCGATCGGGCTCTTCCGACGCATGGCGCGGCGCATCACCGGCTACACGCCCCAGGCCGAGGTCGAGCTCTACAACGACGAGATCATCTCTCACATCGAGGAGGGTGAGCGCGAGGGCCTGCTCGGCGGGCAGCAGGCCGAGATGATCGAGGCGGTCCTCGAGCTGACGAGCACCGAGGTACGCCAGCTCATGACGCCGCGCACCGAGATGGCCGTGATCGACATCTCGGCCGACGTCGGGCAGGCGCGCGCCCTCGCCCTCCAGGAAGGTCACTCGCGCTATCCGCTCGTCGAGGGCACGGTCGACAAGGTCGTGGGCGTGCTGCACGTGAAGGACCTGCTCGGCAGGAAGAGCGACGAACCCCTGGCGCGCGTGGCGCGCAAGCCCTGGTTCGTCCCCGAGAGCAAGTACTGCATCGACCTGCTCACCGAGTTCAAGCGCGACCGCAACCACCTCGCGGTCGTGCTCGACGAGTACGGCGGCACCGCCGGCCTGGTGACCATCGAAGACGTCCTCGAGGAGATCGTGGGCGAGATCGACGACGAGTTCGACGAGACCGTCGAGGAACCCGAGATCGAGGTGCTCGACCCGCACCACGCCGTGGCCAACGGCAGCCTTCACGTCGACGACGTGAACGAGGCCCTCGGCATCAGCCTCCCCGAGGGCGACGACTGGTCGACTCTGGCCGGGTTCATCTTCCACACGCTGGGTCGCCTGCCCGACGAGGGCGAGGAGATGCGCCACGGCAACGTGGTCATGCGCATCGACCGCGTGATCGACCGGCGCATCGACCGGGTCTCGATCGAGATCCTCGAGGTGGCGGCGTGACCGGGCGTCGCGGCGCACTCGCCGACGGACGCCTGCTGCTGTTCGCCCTCGGCGTGTGGTGCGCGCTCTCCTTCGCGATGGGCTTCGTGGCGACGGGCAACTTCCACGTCGTCGAGCCCGCGGCCCTGCGGAACTCGACCGAGATCTACGCGGCCATCCCGCTCGAGGGAGACGCACGGCGCATGGCCCTGCGCTACGTCGCGAGCGAGCTGAACCGGTTCTTCTTCGCGCGCTACGACCTGGCGAACGTGGCGCTCGCGGCGCTCTGCACCTGGCTCGTCTTCCTCCTGCCGCGACGCAAGTCGCAGATCGCGCTCGTCGCGTGCCTGCTCGTCGCGCTCGCGTCGGCCTTCTGGCTCACGCCCACGATCGTCGAACTGGGACGCCAGATCGACTTCATGCCGCGCGACCCGAAGCCGCCGGAGGTCGTGCGCTTCTACGAGCTGCACGGCGTCTCGATCAGCCTGGGGCTGCTGCAGCTCGCCCTCGCGCTGGGCGTCGCGATCGGACTGCTGCGCGAGCCGCGCGAGGCCTGATCCTCAGCGCGTCGCCGCCAGGCTCCCTGCGTCGACCGCCGATTCGGCGTCGAGGACGAGTTCGAGTTCGCCGAGGTCGTCGAGACGCGCCTGCTTCTCGGCGCGAACCTGCGCGAGGGCGCTCGCGATCATCTCGACCTCGTCGTGCAACGCGGCGAGCGCGTCGGCGTCGCGCGGGTCGTCGCGGCGCTCGAGCAGGCCGATGCGGATGCGCCGCTCCCTGTCGCGCTGGACGAGCTCTTCGATCTGGGTGTTGAGGCGCCCCACCTCGAGCGACAGACGCTCGCTCCGGTCGCGCGCGTCGCCGCCGAAGGCGTCGGCCGTGCCCGTCGACCCCGCCAGCGCAACGTCCGGCGAGGGCATCGAGGCCACGGGACGCGGGGACAGGCGGTGATCGTCGGGCCCGTGCGTGAAGATGCACTCGAGCGTGCGGAAGACCGGTGGAGGCAACACGACGCCCGGTCCCCAGACCGCCGTGGCGTAGCCGGCAGTGAAGCCCAGGCCGAGGAAGATCGCCCCCTGCAGCAGGAATTCGAGTTTCTTCATCGTCGTCCTCCTCCGCCTACTCGCGACTCTTCAACGCATCGACCGGTGACATCTGGCACGCGCGCCACGCCGGCGCGAGGACCCCGCACACTGAGAACAGCACCGCCGCCGCGAAGGCCGAGGCCGGCACCCACCACCAGCGCAGCTCGAAGGGTGATCCCTGCAACAGCTCGCTGCCCTCGAGCGAGAACAGGCCCAGGACGCCGCTCCGCACGAGCGGCTCGACGAGCAGCACCACGAGCACCGCGAGCACGAAGGCCAGCAGGCCGATGCACGCCCCCTGGGACGCGAAGATCGAGAGCACCTGTCCGCGGCGCAGACCGTGCGCGCGCAGGATGCCGATCTCCCAGATCTTCGACTTCACGTTCATCATCGTGGCCACGCACACGGTGATGGCCGCGTTCGCCGCGCAGCCCAGCGCGAAGAAGACCACCAGGAAGCCCAGCACACGTCCGAGCCGCTGCAGCGCCCGCTGCTCGTCGAGGCGATCGTGGGTGTCGTAGCCGCGCGCACGCAGGAGAGCCACCACCGGCGCCACCTGCGCGACGTCCGACACGTACACGTTGCAGCTCCGGTCGCCGCGCCCCGCGACGAGGTCGGCCGGGGCGACGAAGGCGCCCTCGGCCTCGTGGTAGACCACGCGGTCCTCGCTCCACAGGACGAGATCGCGCAGCAGCTCGAGCGGCGCGTAGCCCGACCCGTCGTCGAGCAGCCCCACGAGCCGCAGCGGGATGCGCAGCTCCTCGGCGGGACCGCCCGCGAGCTGCCGCCGCGCGACGATCGTGACCGCCCGCCCGAGCAGCGCGCGTCCGTCGTCGCCGTCGGCGAGTCCGAGCACGGAGCGCGGCAACACGACCTGGTTGCCGCCGCGCCCCTCGCGCAGCCACGTGCCGGCGCAGGGCACGTGGGCGAACCGTCCGGGATCGCGGGGCGCCGAGCTGTGCAGGACGACGTCGTCGCTCATGCCGTCCAGGCGTGCCGACACCTCGAGCTCCGGCAGGCACTCGACGAAGGGCGGCGAGGCCATGGCCAGCTGGCGCGCGAGGGTCCCGTCGAGCCGACCGTCGTCGGACAACGGATCGGTCACGCGGTGCTCGACCAGCACGCGCGACGGTCCGTCATCGGAGAACGGCACGAGATGCAGGCCCGCCTCGGCGAGGGAGGCTCCGGCTGTGCGCAGTGCGAGCGTGTCGGCGAGCAGCACGTCGCACCGCGGATCTCCACGCGGCGCTGCGGCACGCGTCGAGCTGCCCCACGCCGCGGCCCGGAAGTCCAGGTCGTCGAGGAGCAGCAGCTGCGGCGGCACGTCCGAGAAGCCGTCGGCCGGTCGGGCGGGGAGCGTCCAGCCGGCGCCCTCGACGGTGATCTGCTTCGCGTCGCCCGCCCGCAGGCGGACGCGACCCTCGCCGGTGCCTCCGAAGAGGCTCGCGGGTGCGAGCACCAGCGCCTCGCCGGGACGATCGGCGCGTCGCGCCGGGATGCCGGCGAACGGCTCGACGCGACTCGCCACGAGCACCGCGTCACCGAGCCGACGCGCGAGCGCGTCGACGTCGCCGGGCACGACGACCGAGATCTCCTCGGGCAGGTTCGAGAGTCCCGGCTCGAGTTCCCAACCCGCGTCGGCGAGTCGGGCGACGCCGGTGAGCAACGCGTCCCAAGCCCCCCACACGACCAAGCCGTCGGACGCACCCGACTCGCCGTCGTCCGCCAGCAGCACCGTGTCGGGAGCGCCGGGGAGTTCGAACACGAAGGCGGTGTCGACCCGCGCTCCGGCGACCAGCAACCGGTCGGGCGCCTCGCCCGGAAGACCCGAGACGAGCGCGCACGTCACGCCTCCCGCGCGAGGCGTGCGCGGCAGGCCATCCGACAGGAACGCGGCCGGCACGCGCCGCGCGGGCAGCGTGCGCTGCGGCACGCCGAGCGCATCGGGCACCTCGGCGAGGGCCGACGAGAACGCGCCGTGCCCGAGGTCGAGGTCCTCGAGCGACGGGACGAGCGGCGCGAGGGATGCCGAGGACCCGTCTCCGGCGGCGTCGTCGACGAGCGGTGCGCGCAGGAAGGCGAAGCCACGCATCTGCGTCGCGTCGGGAGCTGCCCCGCGCAGCCCGGCGAGGATCGTGCCCGCGTGCAAGTCGGAGCTCGTCACCCAGCAGTACGGCTGCACGCCGTCCGACTCCTCCGGGACGAACGCCAAGCGGCGCCAACCGGCCGGATCGGCGAGCAGGTCGCACGCCCCGACCGCGGACGTCTCGTCGAGCGCGCCAGAGACGACGTCACGCGCGGCGGCGAAGGCGCGCCCGGCTGCCGTGAGCGCGAACACGCGACCCGCGACGTCGGTGTCGTGCACGGAGCCCGGGACGGCGGTCTCGCCGACGCCGTGGTCGGACCCGTCGCGCGCGGTCGTCCAGCGAGGGTCGTCGTCGGGCAGCACGAGCACGCGCACACCGTCCAGCTCCGTGACGAGCACCTCCCGCACCGCGAGGGCCTCGCCTCCCGGGACGAGCCAGGCCGGCGGTTCGGCGGCCTCTCCCTCGGCATCGACCAGCGCGGCCCAGCGCGGCCCGTCGACGTCCGGCACGAGCAACTCGTCACCGGCCTGCGCCTCGACCTGCTGCAGCCGCAGCTCGCCCTCGACCAACGGCAGGTCGTCGCGAGCCACCCAGGCGTCGACGGCGGGGAAGCGCACCCGCTGCTCGTCGTCGTCGAAGAGCGTCGCGCGGTAGCTGCCGCACCACAGCAGCAGCTCGCGCACGAGCGGCACGGGCACGTGCACGCGCTCCTCCTCCTGGTGCTCGAGCAGGCCGGCCACCGCGAGCTCGAGCGATTCGCGCTGCTCGAGTCCGGTGGACGTGGTCCGCCCCACCTCGAGCACGAGGCGTGCGGGGACGGGCCCCTCGCGGGGGTCGAGCCGTCCGCCGAGCTTCTCGAAGAAGCGCAGCGGCAGCACCGCCTCGCGCCCGCCGTCGTCGGCGATGGCGCGGCCCCACGCGAGGCGTCCTGCGGCCAGCTCGGGGTCGTCGGGCGCGGTGCCCACCGCGCGGGTCGTCTCGATGCGCGACGGGTCGAGCATGACCTGCGCGTTGATCTCGACCCGTGGGAAGACCGCCTGCACGCCTGGCTGCGCGGCCAGCTCGGCCATGCTCGCGTCGGTGAACAGCAGGCTCGCATCGGTGGCGTCCTGGGCCACGGCCACGATGCGAGTCTGCATCGAGCGCGCCAACAGGTCGGACTGGTAGCCGTGGATGCTCGCGCCGTAGAAGCCGAGCACCAGGATGTAGACGCAGGCGAGGCACACGGCACCCACGTTGAGCGCGGTGGTCAGCTTGCGGTGCGAGAGGTCCGACCAGGCGTAGCGCAGGAGTTCGAGCAGCTTCATCGCGCACGCCCTCGGGCCACGTGCGCGCGTGCGCCCGGCGACGGAGCCTCCTGCGAGGACGGTGGCGCGGGCCCGGACGCGGGCGGCCGCGTCGCGCCGGTGTCGGCGCGCGGTCTCGCGCCCACCTCGTTCGTCGCGGCCGGACGCACCTCGGCTCGGAGCGCCGAGGCCTCGTCACCGTCGGTGACGTCGCGCAACCCGTGCGGAGAGCACAGCAGGACGCGGTCGCAGGTGCGCCGCGCGAGCGCCGGATCGTGCGTCACGAGCACCACCGTGCGACCCTCGTGACGGGCGCGCGTGGCGAAGGCGTCCATGACGGCCTGGGCCGTCTCGGGATCGAGCGACCCGGTGGGCTCGTCGGCGAGCAGCAACGGCGCGCGCGACGCGAAGGCCCGCGCGATGGCGACGCGCTGGCGCTGGCCTCCCGAGAGCTGGTGAGCGCGGCGATGCAGCAGACGCCCGAGACCGAGCGCTTCGAGCTGCACGCGCGCGGCACCGAGCGCCTCGCGACGGGCGACTCCCTGACAGAGCAGCGGCAGCGCCGCGTTCTCCTCGGCGGTCAGGTGCGTCACGAGGTTCAGGTCCTGGAACACGAAGCACACCGCGCGGGCGCGGTGCGCGCGGATCGCCGGCGACTCGCAGCCCGGCAGCGCGACGCCCCTCCACGACAGCTCGCCACGGGTGGGGAAGTCGATGCCGCCGAGGATGTTGAGCAGCGTGCTCTTGCCCAGTCCCGAGGGACCGATCACACCGAGCATCTCGCCTTCGCGTACCTCGAGGTCGACGCCGCCGAGCGCCGTGATCGTGACTCCGTCGGCGTCGGGATAGACGCGCGTCACGCCGCGCAGCGCCACGAGCACGTCGCCGGCCGGACGTCGGTCGACACCACGCCGATCGCGAGCGACGGTCTCCGGGCCGGGGATCCCGGGCGCGGCCTCGTTCGAGGTGCCCGCGTGCGCTCGCGCCGCACGCGAGCGCACGCGTGATCGCGACGCACCGCCTCCGGGCGCCCTCCCACCTCGCGGATCGTCGTCACCGCGCAGACCGCGCCTCACGAGCGACGGACCGAAGAAGACGGCCGCCGCCACGGCCAGCGCGCCGCCGATCGACGTCCAGAGCGTGGACGGGTCGAGATCACCCACCGCGCGTCCTCACGGCAGGTACGACTCGGGGATCCAGCCGAACTCGAAGTCGTCGCGGAAGACCCACAGGCCGTCGTCGTTCTGCGCGTTCACGAGGCTCGGGATGCAGACGCGGTTGACCCGGTCGCGGATCGCCGCCTTGTCGGCCTCGGACATGAACATGATCTCGGACTTCGTCATGCGCAGCACGCTGTGCGGGTTGACCGGGATGCCCTTGCTGAGCGCGAAGACGTCGAACGGTCCGGCCGAGTCGGTCTCGAAGAAGTCGGCCAGCGGATCGCCGATGCGCCGCGCCGCGCCGATCTCGACCAGGTTCCTGCCGAAGCGGTCGGCCCCGTCGTTCGAGACGAAGTAGCGCGAGCCGATCGTCATGAGCGCGCCCACGAGCGCCTCCGACTCGGCCTTGGCCAGATACACCTCGCGCTCGAGCAGGTCGACGCCGTCGAGACTGACCAGCGCCCAGCCCGTCGAGAAGGTCGGCTCACCGGGCTTGAGCCGCGAGAGGTCGACGTCGGCGCCTTCGAGGAACTCCATCACCTCGGTCACCTGGCGGATGTCGAGGTTCTCCTCTTCGGCGATGGTGCCCACGGCCTTGCCGGCCCGCAGGCCCTCGGTCACGGCCACGTTCGCGTGCACGCGTTCGACCTGCACGTCGCTGATCGAGCGGATGCGGTCGACCACGTCGCCCGCGTCGTCGATCGGGAAGCACGCGCCGCCGCAGGCGTCGGCGATGGCCTGGAACTGCTCCAGGTGCACCTGCTGCTCGGCCTCGCCGCCGCCGCCGTCGATGTCGAGCGTGAAGACGCGCACGTCGTGTGCGTCGGCCGACAGCCGGACGCGCTCGAGCCCGATGTGCTTCGGGTTCTTCTCGGACTCGGGCTCGTGGAAGGAGTTGTCGCCGATCAGCACGACCACGCGGCTGGCGAGGGCCTTGCCGCGCCAGGACGTGTCCTCGACGGCGGCCAGCAGGCCGTCGTAGCCGGCCTCGGCATACTCATCGCTGTTGTACGGGGCCTCGGTCAGCCCGCGCACCCGCGCCAGGAAGCCGTCGAGGTCGGACGTCATGCCGCTCGTCCAGGTGACCGAGGGGCCGCGACCCTGGTCGAAGTAGATGCCGTCGACGTAGTCGCGGTAGAGCACGAGGCCCACCTGCAGGTCGGGACGCGTGGGCAGCGAGTCGAGCCG
The DNA here is from genome assembly GCA_020638905.1 of Planctomycetota bacterium. Taxonomy (GTDB): domain Bacteria; phylum Planctomycetota; class B15-G4; order B15-G4; family B15-G4; genus JACKHP01. The sequence goes on from JACKHP010000005.1 coordinate 151,138, forward strand.
GCGCGCGATGGTCGAGACCGCACTGCGGATGGCGTCGAGGTACGGCCCCGTGCTGCGCGTGTTGTCGACGCAGAAGACGATGTCGAGCACCTTGAGGTCGCTCAGCAGGTGCGTCATCTCGGCTTCGGTGTAGGCACCCGTCTCGGGCGGCCCCGCGGGGTCGTCGAGTACGAGCGCCGCATCGTCGCCGCCGGCCGGACGTTCGGGCAGCTCGGCCAGGAAGTCGATGCGCACCAGCTCGTGGACCTTCCCGTCGACGGTCACGAGCTTCGTCTCGGCCACGGGCCAGGGCATGAGCGTGCGTTCGCCCGAGAGCGTGGCGCGCGCGATGGGACGCGTCGCGCTGCGTCCCGTCTGCAGGATCTCGACGAGCGGGTCGGGCGACGCGTAGATGCGCAGCGGCGGCGCGCGTCCGTCGGGACGCCGCGCGTAGCGCACGCCGACGCGTGTGTCCCAACGTGCCACGGACACGGCCGGCACCCATCCCTTCACGCTCTGCCGGCGGGGCGTGGAGCCGACCTCGTAGAACTCGGGCTCACCCTCGCGCGGCCAGACGTCGAACACGTAGTACGGCAGGAAGTGCTTGAGCGGCGCGCCCGCGAGACCGCCGGCGGGGACGCCGTCCTGGCAGCGCACGCCGCGTTCGGTCACGAGCACCTTCGCCCGGATGCCCGTGGCCTCGTCGACGAGGCACTCCATCCCGGGCAGCAGCAACATGCCGCTCGCGGGAGACGACGGTGCGCCGATGCGCGCCAGGACGTCCTCGGGACTCGCCGCGCCCGGACGTGAGTCTCCCCCGGAGGTGATCGCCAGGCGTCCACGCTCGTCGGCGCCGCGCGCCAGGAGAGCTCCCGCCGTGACACCCGCCACGAGCGCCAGCACCAGCTTGCCGAACATGCCTCGCTCCTCCGCCGCGTCCTCGAGTCGGATCCCGGGCCGCCGCCCCCCGGGGAACGGCGCTCAGTGTGGATCGAGCGGACGCGATTTCAGCCGGTCCGCGAGGGGCATTGTGACCGCTCCTCGCCGATCGCGGGGACGGCCGGCCCGTGGCGTCGGACGATCGCCGCTCGCGCGACGGCTCAGAGGTACGAGAGCAGACCCTTGGCCCGCAGCGCCTCGACCAGGTCCTTGACGCCCTGGTCGTCGTCGCGGCGGCAGACGAGGGTCGCATCGGGCGTGTGGACCACGATCAGGTCATCGACGCCGCGCAACGCCACGAGGCCCCCGCGGGCCGAGACGACGCAGCCCGACGACCCCAGGAGCAGGGCTTCGCCCTCGACCACGTTGCCGCGCTCGTCGGCCTCGAGCAGGCGCCGCAGCGCCGTCCACGAGCCCACGTCGTCCCATTCGACGGGCAGCGGCAGGACCAGGGCGTCGTCGAGGTGCTCCATGACGCCGTAGTCGATCGAGATGCGCCGCAGGGTCGGGAAGACCGCCGCCATGCGCGCCTCGAAGTCGTCGCGTCCCCAGGCCTCGGCCAAGCCCGCCAGGGCGCTCGCCATCTCGGGCAGCAGACGCTCGTAGGCCGCCGCCAGTGCCGCCGGGCGGAAGGCGAACAGACCGGCGTTCCAGGAATGATCGCCCTGCCGCAGCAGGCTCTCGGCGGTGGCGCGATCGGGTTTCTCGACGAACGCCTCCAGCCGGTGCACGGCCCGTCCCGCGTACTCGCCCACCGCGGCCCCGCGTCGCAGGTAGCCGTAGCCCGTGGCGGGATGGTCGGGCTCGATGCCGAACACGAGCACCGAGGCCGGATGAGCCTCGAGCGCGAGTTCGGCGGCGAGCAGGTGCTCGCGGAACAGCCCCTCGGGACGGATCACGTGGTCGGACGGCATCGCCACGCAGATCGCGTCGGCGTCGAGTCGCTCGACGAGCCGCGCGGCCAGCCCGATCGCAGGCGCCGTGTCGCGACCCTCGGGCTCGCCCACGACCTGCTCGGGTGGCACCTCGGGCAGCATCTCGCGCACCGCGTCGACGTACTCGAGGTTCGTGATGACGACCTGCCGGGACCCCGGCACGATCGGTGACAGCCGGCGGCTGGTCGCCGCCAGCAGCGGCAGGTCACCGCCCAGCGGCAGCAGCTGCTTGGGACGGCTCCTGCGGCTGGCCGGCCAGAAGCGCGTCCCCGAGCCGCCCGCCATGAGGATGGCGAACAGCCGGCTCATGCACCTTCCGCCAAGGCGTCCCCTTCGAGCGGTTCGGGCGGAACGATCTTCGGACCCTGCTGCGGCAGGACGGACGGCGCACCGGGCGCCCCGTCGGACGCCTGTTCGATCGCGCGCTGCGGTCGCAGCTCGGGCGCCTGCGCGTCCTTGCGGTAGACGCGGGCGACGCGCTTGCCGACGGCGCACGTGACCTCGTACGGGATCGTCCCGATGCGGCTGGCCACCTCGGGCACGCTCAGCACGTGTTCGCCGTCGGCCCCCAGGAAGGTCACCACGTCGCCCACCGACACGTCGGCGATGTCTCCGACGTCGATGGTCGTGTAGTCCATGGAGATCGAGCCCACGATGGGCGCCAGCGCTCCGCGCACGACGCACTGGCCGAGGTTGCTGAGGCGGTACGACAGGCCGTCGTTGTACCCGATCGGCAGCGTGGCCACGCGCGTCACGCGGGTCGTGACGTGCGTCCCGTTGTAGCCGATCGGCGTCCCGGCGGGGACGTCCTTCAGGTAGACGACCTGCGTGCGCAGCGAGAGCACGGGTTCGAAGTCCGGCGCCAGGGCCGCGTGTTCGTGCCCGATCATGCCGTAGAGCGAGATGCCCGGCCGGACCAGCGGCAGGTCGGTGCCGATGCCGCCCAGGATCGCCGCGGTGTTCGCGAAGTGGACCTGCGGCGGACGGATGCCGTCGACCGCCAGCTCGCCGAGCAGGTCGCGCAGTCGCTGGTGCTGCACGTGCGTGAACGGGTGCCCGGGACGGCTGGCCGACACGTGCGTGGCCAGCCCCTCGAGCTCGAGCCAGGGCGACGCGTCGATCATCCGCGCCAGCTCGGCCGCCCGCGGCGGCTGGGCGCCGAGGCGTCCCATGCCGGTGTCGACCATGAGGTGCACCCGCGAACGCCGGCCCTGGCGCTCGGCCTCCTGCTCGAGGCTCCTGATGCGGTCCATCGAGTGGATGCAGACGCGCACGTCGTGGCTCACGACCTGCGGCACCTCGTCGGCGATGATCGTCCCGAGGATCAGGATCGGCGCGTCGATGCCCGCCGCCCGCAGCTCGAGCGCCTCGTTGCTGTCGCCCACGCCGAAGCCCCACAGGCCCGGCTCACCCACGAGGGCACGCGCCACCGGCACCGCGCCGTGTCCGTACGCGTCGGCCTTGACCACCGCGAGCACGCCCGTGCCGGGCTGCAGGCGCCCGACCACGCGCCCCATGTTGCGCCGCAGCGCGGACAGGTCGATGTCCGCCCAGACGCGATGGTTGGACGAGGGCATGGCTTCCCCTCCCTCCGCCGGCGGGGAGTCGTCGGTGCGGCCGGGGCTCCGCCAGAAGTCCCGCGCCTCGCGCGCCGTCACGGGACCGCCTCCCGTCGACGACGACGCGCGGTCTCATGGTACAGCGCGCGACGCGCCGCTCAACGATCGTCGCGAAGTCGCTTCACGGACGGTGCGCGTCGCGCGACGGCGCTCCGGTGCGTCGACGTCCCGTGCACTCAGCGCGCGCGGTCGTCGAGCTGCAGTTCGGCGTGGCTGCGCTTGAGGTACAGCGGACGCACCGTGTCGGGCAGGTCGCCGCCGGCCTCGAGCACGGGACGTCCCAGCACGGCCAGCAGGCGCGCGTCGGGATCGGGTTCGCGCAGCACGCGCAGGCCGGCCGGCGGCGCCTGCTCGAGCGCGTCCAGCTCACCCGCGGGGACGAGGCACGGCGCGCGGTGTTCGAACAGTCCCTGGCCGTCGCGCACGTAGTCGGCGCGGTACGCCTCCGCACGCCGGGCGTCGACCGCCACGACCACGTGTCGCACGCTCGGGTCGGCCCGCAGCACGGCCAGCGCGGCCGCCGCGCAGGACGGCACGCCCGCCACCGGCAACCGGGCGCCCAGCGCGAGTCCGCGGGCGAGGGCGATCGAGGCGCGCAGTCCGGTGTAGCTGCCCGGGCCCGTGCCGACGACGACGCCGAACAGGTCGGTGGCCGAGAGCCCGCGTGCCGTGAGCAGGTCGGACGCGGCGCGCGCCAGGGCCGCGGTCCCGCGCTCGCCCGCCGCCTGGGTCCACACGGCGGGCTCGCCCTCCTCGAGGCACAGCGCCACGCTGGCCCGCAGCGTCGACGCGTCGAGTGCGAGCACGGGTCTCACGTGCGGCTGCCCTGTCCCGAGACGGCCCGGCGCCACAGCGCGGCCAGCTCGTCGGCGAGCCCGTGGACCACGTCGGCGTCGACGCCCTCGACCATCACCCGCGCCAGGTTCTCGGTGCCCGAGTAGCGCAGGACGATGCGCACGTCGGCTCCGTGAGCAGCCTCCGCGGCCGCCACGCGCTCGCCCAACGCGGGCAGCGACTCGAGCGGCGGCTTGGCGGCGACCTGCACGTTGAGCAGCACCTGCGGGACGGACGGCACGGCGTCGATCACCGAGGCCAGGTCGCGGCCGGACTCGCGCAGTCCACCGAGCAGCTTGAGCGCCGTGTAGAGCCCGTCGCCGTTGAAGTGGTGCTCGGCTCCGAAGAGCAGGTGCCCCGACGCCTCGCCGCCGAGTCCGTAGCCGCCCTCGCGCATCTCGGCGTGGACGTAGCGGTCTCCCACCTTCGTGCGCCGCAACGCGATGCCCGCGCCGGACAGCGTGCGCTCGAGCCCGAGGTTGCTCATGATCGTCGCCACCACCGTGCGCTTCGGCAGCGCGTCGCGGGACGCGAGGTGCGTGCCGAGGAAGGCCAGCATGTGGTCGCCGCCGCAGTGGCGTCCCGCGGTGTCGACCATGAGCACGCGATCGGCGTCGCCGTCGAAGGCGATGCCGAGGTCGAACGTGCCGGCGCGCACCACGTCTGCCAGAGCATCGAGGTGCGTGCTGCCGCAGCCGGCGTTGATGTTGCGTCCGTCGGGGGAGACGAAGAGCGGCGTGACGCGCGCGCCGAGCGCGGTCAGCACGGTGGGAGCCGTGAGCGTCGCGGCACCGTGCGCGCAGTCGACCGCCAGCCGCATGCCGGTCAGGTCGACGTCGGAGAAGCGTTCGAGCAGCGCCTCGACGTAGCCGCGCGCGCCGTCCACCGACTCGATGCGCGGCGAGTCGCTCGCGCGTCCGTCGTCGGACTCGCCGCCCAGCTCGCGCACGCGCGCCTCGAGGGCGTGCTCCTGGGCGTCGGTGAGCTTGAGTCCGCCGGCGCCGAAGACCTTGACGCCGTTGTCCGTCCACGGGTTGTGCGAGGCGGACACGACCACGCCGCGCGCCGCGCCCCGGGCCCGCATGGCCATCGGCAGGGCCGGCGTGGGGACGACCCCGAGATCGACCGCGCGCGCTCCGCCCGCCGCGAGTCCCGTGGCCAGCGCGGCGCTGATCGCCGGACCCGACTCGCGCGTGTCGCGCGCCAGCAGCACGATCGGCGCGTCGCCGTCCTCGGTCACCGCCTGCTCTGCCAGCGCCCGTCCGAGGCGGCGCAGGAACGGGGCCGCCAGCGGCCCCTCGCCCGCGAGGCCGCGGATGCCGTCGGTGCCGAACCAGTGCCGCGTCATGGTGTCTCTCCGCCGTCGGTGCTCGTCGCCGACGCCCCCGCCGGGATCTCCTCGAGCGCGTACTCGATCTCCGGCGGCCGGTCGTTCGGATCGGTGATGCGCACGTCCTCGGGCAGGTCGGTGCGGAAGACCGCCACCTGCTCGCTGGCGCGGTCGAGCGACGCGTCCTTCCAGTCGAACACGAGCCAGATGCGGTTCAGCAGGTCTTCGCTGTTGAGCGAGTTCAGCTTCGAGCGCGGTCCGGTGATCTTGAGGTCGAGCGTGCGCGTGGCCTCCGACACGCGCCGCCCACGGGCCGCCAGCGCGTCCTCGTGGGCGTAGTGCACCGGGACCGAGACGAGCGCCTTGACCACGTCCTTGGGACGGATCGGCACCGTCACCTCGACGACCCCTCCGTTGGTCATCAGCCGCACGCTGCGGTCGACGTGTTCGGTGTCAATGCCGACCTGCTGGCTGACCTCGATCACCGCGCCCTCGACGTCGACGGCCGCGAGCTTGAGCGCCGACGGGTCGGTCTTGAGCGTGTCGATGGCCGACTTCGGTCCCGACAGCACGACGCGGTTCGGGTGCACGAGGATGTTGCTGCGGTCGTACGCGTAACCCTCGCGCGGCGTCCCGCCGATCGTCACGTTGAGCGGGTCGATCTGGAACTCGGCCTCGGCGCGCCGCGCGAGGAAGAGCGTGAGCGAGTCGGGCTCGACGTCGAAGTCCTTGATCTCGGGCTCGGGCCCGCGCGACTGGAACAGCGCGCGGTTCTCGAGGTTGACCGTCCACTCCTTCTCGTCGGCGTCGGCCAGCACCCGCTCGTCGAGCTCGATCACCGCCGAGAGATGCAGGTCACGCACCTGCTCGGTGAGGCCGCTGCCGGTCACGACGACCTTGAAGGCCGTCAGGTCGTTGCGCACGATCACGTCGCGCGGCACGACCAGGTAGAGGCCCGAGGTCGACGCGTTCTGCATGGCCGCGTTCGCCGCCTTCAGGCTCTCGACCTCGGTCACCAGCAGCTCGAGGCCGCCGCCGTCGGGACCCAGTCCGCGGGTCACCATCGAGCTGAGCTTGAGCCACACGAGCACCGCGAGCAGGAGCGCCAGCAGCTTGCGCCCGACGTCGTGGCGAACCGCGTGCCAGAGGCGTCGACGGAAGCCCCTCGGCGGCGGGTCGTGACGTCTCGAGCGGCCGCTCATGCCGGCGCCACCTCGCGCTCGCCCTGCAGGAGCTGCTTGAGGTTCACCATGAGGTCGTTCGCGTTGTCGATCGGGTGCAGGAAGCCGCGATGCGCCACGCTCACCTGTCCCGTCTCCTCGGACACGACCACCGCGACGGCGTCGGTCTCCTCGGTCACGCCCAGGGCCGCGCGGTGACGCGTCCCCAGGTTGCGCGCGAGCGAGGTCGACTCGGTCAGCGGCAGCGTGACCGACGCGGCCACGATGCGTCCGGCACGCACGATCACGGCGCCGTCGTGCAGCGGGCTCTTGGGATAGAAGATCGATTCGACCAGCGCGCCCGAGAGGTCGGCGTCGAGCGGCACGCCCGTGGCCTGCAGGTTGCGCAGCCCGGTGTCGCGCTCGAAGACCACCAACGCACCCACGTGCTGCCGGCTCAGCTTGCGGATCGATGTCGCGAAGTCGGCGAGCTGTCCCGGCGCCTCGCCGCGCGTGAGCGGACCGCGCTCGGAGAGCCGTGTGAGTCCCGTGCGCAGCTCGGGCTGGAACAGGATCACGAGCACCGCCGTGGCCGCCGGCAGGATCACGCCCCAGGCCGCCTCCAGGCGCGGGAACTCGAGCTGGAACACGAGCGCCATCACGTTCACCGCGGTGATCAGCGCGATGATCGTGATCACCGCGCCCTTGAACACCGCGAGTCCCTTGGTGCCGTGCAGGAAGCGCAGCACCACGTAGAAGAGCCACGTGAGCAGCAGGATCTCGATGCCCGCCGACGCCCAGTCGCGCGCCTCGACCGGCTCGATGTCGTCGAACCACCGCATCACGTCGGGCAGTCCGAGACCCGCGATCATCGACACGGGCTCACGAACCCGCCGGGGCGGCGCAGGGCACGCCGGCCGCCTCGAGGACGCGCTCGATGACCTGTCCGAGCAGCGTGTCGGGCGTGGACGCCCCGGCGGTGAACCCCACCGCCACGTCGCCGGACGGCAGCCAGCCGCGCGTCTCGACCACCTGCCCCGTGCTCGGGTCACGGTGCCGGATCACGTCGCCGTCGATGGCCTCGGGTCCGAGCACGTGGAAGCTCGGGAACGCGTCGCCGCCCACGCGCGTCAGGTTGCGCGTGTTGCTGCTGTCGTACCCGCCCACGACGACGAGCAGGTCGAGCGGACCCGACTCGCTCAGCGCGAGCACGGCGTCCTGGTTGTCCTGCGTGGCGCGGCAGATCGTGTTGAGCTCGCGGAAGGACTCGTGCGCGTCCGACTCGCCGTCGCGCGCCACGATCGCGGCGCGGATCATCGCCTCGATGGCGCGCGTCTCGGAGGCCAGCATCGTCGTCTGGTTGATCGTCCCCACGCGGCGCAGGTGCTGCGCGGGATCGAAATCGCGGCTGGCGGCCTCGGGCGCGAGCCGTCCGAGCAGGTCGGCTCCCGACAGCTCGCCGCGGATCGTGGCGCACAGCCACTCGGCCTGCTCGCGATCGGCGACGACCAGGAAGTGCCCGCCGCGCGAGGCCACGAGGCTGCACGAGGCGGCCGTCTCCTCGTGGTGCACGAGCCCGTGGATGACCGTGGTGAAGCCGTCCTCGACGTACTTGATCGTGCGCCGGTGCGGACGCACGACCCACGGACAGGTCGTGTCGACGACGGTCACGCCCGCGCGCTCGAGCCGCTCGACGTCCTCGACCTTGGCCGAGAAGGCCGGGATGATCACCACGTCGTCGGGACCCAGCGTGGCCACCGCGCCCGGGTCGGCGAACGGGCCGTCGAGGAAGCGCACGCCCATCGCCTTGAAGTCGGCGTTCACCCGCGGGTTGTGGATGATCTGGTCGAGCAGCCAGATGCGCCGCCCGGGGTGGTCGCGCAAGGCGTCGCGCACCATCGCCACCGCCCGATCGACTCCCCAGCAGAAGCCGAAGCTGCGCGCCGTGCGCACCGTGACGCGACCGCGCACGAGCTCGCCGCCCGACTCGCGCAACGCCTCGATCAGACCGCTGCGGTACGAGTACCTCTGGAAAGGGTCCTCGTAGCGGTCGTCACTCTGGCGATCGTCGTCCATCAGGGGTCCTGTCGGCGCGCGGCGGGGAGGGCGTCCAGCCTAACCGGAACGTCTTCGGCCGATCTAGCAGCGCCTGGGCCGGGCGCCCGGCCGGCGCGTCCCCTCCGACGTCCCGCGCGGCACGGACGGCTCACGATTCCGTCAGGAGCGTCGAGCCCGCACGGCCGCGACGACGGCCAGGGCGTCTCGTGCCGCACGCACGTCGTGGACGCGCACGAAGGCCACGCCGGCCAGGGCCGCGAGCACCGTGGTGGCCGTGGTGGCGTGCTCGCGCTCGTCCACCGACCGTCCGGTGAGCGCGCCCAGGAACGACTTGCGCGAACAGCCGAGCACCACGCGCCGTCCCGTGGCGACCAGCCGCGGGAGCTCGGCCAGCAGGTCGAGGTTGTCCTGCAGACGCTTGCCGAACCCGATGCCGGGGTCGAGCAGCACGTCCTCGGGACGGATGCCCGCCGCCTCCGCCTCGCGCACGGCCGCCAGGAGCTCCGCGAGCACCTCGCCCGGCGCGTCGTCGTAGTGCGGATCGCGCTGCATCGTGGCCGGTGTCCCGCGCCGGTGCATGAGCACCACGGGGATGTGCGCGGAGGCCGCGAGGGTCGCCATGCGCGCATCGTCGTGCAGCGCGGAGACGTCGTTGAGCAGGTCGACGCCGACCGTCAGCGCGCGCTCGAGCACCTCGGCCGACGTCGTGTCGAGCGAGAGCGGGACGCCGACGCGCGCACGCAACCCGGCGAGCACCGGCGCGAGCCGCTCCCACTCGTCGGCGGGCGACACCGGTGCGGCTCCGGGACGGGTCGAGACCGCGCCCACGTCGAGCAGCTCGGCGCCGTCGTCGACGAGCGCCACGCCGGCCGCGACCGCGTCGTCGGGCGACCGGAAGCGTCCACCGTCGGAGAAGCTGTCGGGCGTGAGGTTGAGCACGCCCATGACCCGCGTCGTCCCCGACGCGGGCAGGGGACGCAGCCCCACGTCACGCGGGTCCCGGCACCGGCAGGCCGCCGAAGCCCTCGTCCTCGCGCTTGCGCGGCGCGGGCGAAGGGACCGGCGCACCGCCCGCAGGCGGCGCGGGCTTGCCGGGCGCCGTGCGCCCGCGCAGGGCCGCCACCGGGACGCCGGCCAGGATCTTCTCGACGTCCTCGCCGGTGATCGTCTCGTACTGCATGAGCGCGTCCTTGAGGCGCTCCATCTCGTCGCGATGGCCTTCGAGGATCGAACGCGCCTTGGCGTGCGCAGCGTCGAGGAAGCGCCGCACCTCCTCGTCGATGGCGCGCGACGTCTCCTCGCTGTAGTTGCGGTGGCGCATCAGCTCGTCGCCCAGGAACACCTCGCTGCGGCTCTCGCCGTAGCTCACCGGCCCCATGACGTCGCTCATGCCCCACGCGCAGACCATGTTGCGCGCGATCTCGGTGGCGCGCTCGATGTCGTTCGAGGCCCCGCCGGAGATGTCGTCGCAGAACAGCTCCTCGGCCACGCGTCCGCCGTAGAGCACGGCCAGCATGCCGTGCAGCTCGGCGCGCCGGTGGTGGTACTTGTCCCGCTCGGGGAGCTGCATCGTGGCCCCCAGCGCCATGCCGCGCGGGATGATCGTGACCTTGTGCACGGGGTGCACGAGGTTCTCCAGCTTGGCCGCCACGAGGGCGTGTCCGGCCTCGTGGTAGGCGGTGACGCGCTTGTCCTCCTCGATCATCACGCGGCTGCGCTTCTGGCGTCCGAAGCGCACCTTGTCACGGGCCTCGTCGAGGTCGTCGGGCTCGATCGAGTCCTTCGACTTGAGCGTGGCGATGAGCGCGGCCTCGTTGATGAGCGCCTCGAGCTCGGCGCCCGAGAACATCGGCGTGCCGCGCGCGACGACCGAGAGGTCGACGTCCGGCGACATGACGACCTTCTGCGCGTGGACGACCAGGATCGCCTCGCGTCCGCGGATGTCGGGCAGGTCGAGGGTGATCTGGCGGTCGAAGCGTCCCGGCCGCAGCAGCGCCGGGTCGAGCACGTCGGGACGGTTCGTGGCCGCGATCATGATCACGCCCGAGTCGCCCTCGAAGCCGTCCATCTCGACCAGCATGGCGTTCAGCGTCTGCTCGCGTTCGTCGTGCCCGCCACCCAGGCCGGCGCCGCGCTTGCGTCCCACCGCGTCGATCTCGTCGAGGAAGATCACGCACGGCGCGTTCTCGCGCGCCTGCTTGAACAGGTCGCGCACGCGCGACGCGCCCACGCCGACGAACATCTCGACGAAGTCGCTGCCGCTGATCGCGAAGAACGGCACGTTCGCCTCGCCGGCGATGGCCTTCGCGAGCAGCGTCTTGCCGGTACCGGGCGGGCCGACCAGCAGCACGCCCTTGGGGATCCGTCCGCCGAGACGCGAGAAGCGCTTGGGGTCCTTGAGGAAGTCGATGATCTCGGTCACCTCTTCCTTCGCCTCCTCGACGCCGGCGACCTGGTCGAAGGTGACCTTCGCCTGGTCGGGCGAGATCATCTTCACCTTGCTGCGGCCGAACGACATGATGCCGCCCGCTCCGCCGGGTCCGCCGCGCATCTGGCGCGTGAACAGGAACAGCATGAACACGATGAACAGGAACCAGGGCACGAGCGTGAGCAGCACGCCGCCCCACAGGTCGCTGTCCTTCTCGTAGAGCGGGACGCGGTCGCCGCCTGCCGGATCGGGCCTGAGCGCGACGCCCTTCTTGCGCGCGACGTCGAGCACCGAGGTCACGGCGGGATCGCCGCGATTGCCCTCGAGCTGCGCCCAGACCCCGGTGCCGTCGGGAGTCACGTAGTGCACGAAGACGCCGGTGAAGCCCGGACGCGGGCTGCTGATCGTGTAGCCGTCGAGCAGGCGCCAGTCGTCGTTCGCGATGAAGCGCGCCGCGTCGGCCGCGGGGATGCGCACGATCTGCCGGCTGAAGACCTCGCTCAGCTCGGCGAGTTCGTTGCCCGTGCCCTGCACCGCGTACTCGGGGATCGGCACCGAGTCCCACAGCTCGTCACGACCCTTCCAGATCACCTTGGCGTCGAGGTAGCGGTCGCCGCGGATCTTGAGCTCTTCGACGTCGCCCTGGTAGGCGAGCCGCAGCACGTTCTGGAAGGTGTGGTCCTCGCCGCCGGGGAGCTGGTTGTTCAGGCTGCGCACGATGAGCACGACCATGGCCAGCACGAGCAGCATCGTGAGCATGCTCCCCATGCGCGACGGCGGGCGCGGGGACTGCTGCGGGGACTTGTCTTTGTCGGTCATGGTTCAGAACTCCGTTTCCAGCTCGCGCACGATGTCGCGCGCGAGGAGCACGAAGACGTCGCGCCGCGCGGCGTCGACCTCCTCGGACAGGGCGGGGACGAACTCGGCGCGCTGGCTCAACCTCCGGCTCTTCAGCACGTCGCCCGTCCTGGCATCGAGGATCTCCACCACGACCGACACCGTGCTCGAGGCCGAGGTGATCGTGCGGGTGGGGTCCTCGGATAGCACGTTCTGCTGCACGTCCACGATGCGTCCCGAAAGGACCACGTCGGCGGAATCCCTGCTCGTCGACAGGTGCAGGCCGGGTCTTGACAGGATCTCGGCCACGACGTCCTCGGAGAGGCGGAACTGGACGTCGCGGTAGAAGGTGCGGTTGTCGAAGTACTCGACCCACACGTCGTCGCGGTCGGACGCGAAGAGTCCGCCGCGCTCGAGGGTCACGCAGCCCGGCAGGCCCGCCGTCGAGACGGCCAACGCCGCCAGCAGCACGCAGGCCGCGGCGCCGCGGCGCCGCGCACGGCGCGCGTTCGTCGGAGCGACGGTCACTTGGCGTCCTCCCAGGGCGGGGGGACGCGACGCGCCTTGTCGATCGAACTCGTCGAAGGCGAGTCGACGGCCGTCAGTCCGAGGGCCGCCAGCCGGGCGGCCGCGACCTGGCCCGAAGGCGTCTGGGGATACATCAGCACGGCGTTCGTGAGGTGCAACGCCTCGCCCTCGGCGATGCCGCGGCCGGCGTAGAAGTCGGCCACCAGCACCTCGAACCCGGCCAGCATGTCGTTCGCCCGGGCGAGATCGGCCTGCGCCTCGTCGACGGCCACGCCCCGGGGATGGACCGCGACCGAGAGCGAGAGCAGCTCGCGCGCCGCGAGCAGGCCCTGCTGGTCGTACTCGGGCCCCCCCACGAGCTGCAGCCGGTCGTGCCCCGCGCGCCACAGCGCACGCTCGGCCCACTCGCTCTCGGGATACTCCTTCCACAGCCGCTCGTAGGCGGTCGAGGCCGAGAGCCAGTCTTCTTCCCGCTCGAAGTAGTCGGCGATCAGGCGCAGCGCGTCGTCGGCCCGGTCGCTGCGGTGGAAGTGCACCTGCAGCGTCTCGAACACCTCGACGCCCCGGCCGCGGTCGTCGAAGATGCCGTCGTACTCGTCGGAGAAGAAGAACGCCTCCCCGATGGTGAACAGGCGGTCCTCGATCACGGCGGTGTAGGTCGACCAGGGCGCGTTCTCGAGGATCTGCCGGTAGTACGTGTAGGCCTTGCGGTGTTCGCCCAGCGCCAGCGCCGACTCGGCCGCCGTGAACCAGACGTCGGCGCGCTCGACGCGCGAGAGGCGCAGGCCGTTCGCCACGGCGTCCTCGTCCTCGTCGTCCTCGAGGATCTCCTCGCAGCCGTCGAGGGCGTCGTCGTAGCGCTGCGCCGCCAGCCACGACCGGACCACTTCGACCCGGTCGACCCCCTCGGGCAGCGACGAACACGCCCCGCCGAGACCGGCCAGCAGGAGGACGACGAGCAGGCGCGAGGGCCGTCCCGTCACGCGGTCACCAGATGCAGCACGCGGCAGCGCGGCGGGCGCTCGAGCACGTGCAGGAGGACACGGTCGTAGAAGTGGCGCATCTGCGCTCGGAGCCGGGGAGGGATGGAGACGTCCGCCACGCGGCGCGGGTCGCACCCGGCGAGGGTGCGCAGCAGGCCGGCGGCGGTGCTGGAGAGCAGGAACGAGTCGTCGCGTGCGTCGCGGCAGGCGGTGCACACGATGCCGCCCCGTCCGGGGTCGCAGCGCAGCATGCGGTGGCCGTCGGGCCGTCGGTCGCACGCGACACAGCGGTCGAGGACCGGGTCGAACCCGGTCAGTCTAAGGATTCCGCCCTGCAGGGCAAAGACGATCGGCGCCAGGGCCGCCGGTGCGGGACGCGCCTCGAGCGCCTCGAGGTACGCGGTCGCGAGGTCGTACACCCGCGGGACGGGCTGCGCCTCGGGTACGAGCGCCTGCACGAGCTCGACCAGGTACGTCCCGGCCAGGGCCAGGTCCTCGCGCGATCGCAGCCCCGGATGGTGGTCGAGCACGCGCCGCTCGATGAGCTGCGGGAGCGAGCGGCTGCCGCGCCGGGCGGTCCAGGTCACCTGGCAGCGGTCGAGCAGGTCGACGCCCCCGCCCTTGCGGGCCCTGGGCCGGAAGACGCCCTTCGAGATGAACACCTGCCGTCCCGAGGCGCGGGTCAGGAACTCCACGATCTGGCTGGTCTCCCCGAAGGGAGTGCGGCGCAGGGCGATGGCTTCGGAGACTCGGCGTGTCATCCTGGGGGCCGTCCTCCACGGGACGGGCCTGGCCTGGTCGAGGACCCGCCCCGCGCGGGGCGGCCGTCCCGGCCTCCGAGTATGCCGCCCCGACTGGCCCTTGCCAGCGACGGGCTCCCGTCGCACCCTCGTGGCGCGAAGACGGGGCATCCCGGTGCCTTCACCGGATTCCCAGGAGCCACGCGATCGAACAGCCCGCCGAGAGCCTGACCGCGAACCCGCCCGCGGGGCCGGGGGGCGATCCGTCCGGCGACGGGCCCGACCGCAAGGCGGGGCGCCGGGGAGGCTCGGCGGCCAAGGCCGCCCAGGCCCGCCAGGCCGCCGCGCGCAAGGCCGTCCCGGGCGTGGGCCCGAACGTGATCCTCGAGGACCTCGACGCGGTCGAGGAGCGGCGCATCCGCCGCCGGCGCAGCAAGCAGCCGCTGCCCCCCGAGCTGGTCGGCACCACCGAGGACCCCGCCATCTGGAAGCGGCTGTTCTCGTACGGGCGGCCGTACATGCCGCACCTCGCGCTGGCGTTCGTGCTCTCGATGGTCGCCGCCGGGGCCAAGCTCTCGTACCTGTTCGTCATCAAGCAGCTGCTCGGACCGTTCTTCGAGAGCAAGCTGCAGGACGAGCTCATGCCGACGATGATCCGCGTGCTGCAGCGCGCGCTGGCCGTCGACACGACCCGCTTCGCCGGCGACCTCCGCGCGACGCTCACGATGCTCGGCGGGCTGCTGCAGGCGCTCGTGCGCACCGCCGAGCCCGTCTCGCAGCTGCAGCTCTCGGCGCTGCTCATGGTCGCGCTGATCTGCTTCGAGCAGGGCAACAAGTACTCGCAGAAGCTGCTCATGCGCACCGTGTCGCTCAAGGTGGTGAGCTTCATGCGCGTCGCACTCTTCGACCGCATCCTCACGCTGTCGATGCGCTTCTTCCACGTGAACCACTCGGGCAAGCTGCTCTCGCGCCTGACGAACGACCTGAACCGCCTGGGACAGCTGCTGGTCGACGTGATGGTCTCGGTGCTGAGCGACGTGTTCACCGTCGTGGGCGCGATCTACTACGTCTGGTACGAGGGCGGCATCGAGGTGATCCTGGCGCTGGTCCTGGCCGGCGTCACGTTCATCCCCGTGCAGCAGCTCGGACGCCGCATCCGCAGCAAGGAGCAAGGCAACCAGAAGAAGATGTCCGACGTCTTCCTGGCGATCTCCGAGGTGCTCTCGTCGCAGAAGATCGTCAAGGCGTTCGGCGCCGAGTCGCACGAGCGCGAGCGCTTCGTCGAGGCCGACCGGCGCTTCACCGAAGGACGCATGAAGTCGACCGCGCTGCGGGCGCGCACCGAGCCGCTGGTCGAGGTGCTGGGCGCCGTCGGCGTGGCGGCGTTCATGTACGTCGGCGGCATGTCGGTCATCGACGGCTCGAAGGACGGCGGCGAGTTCTTCACGATCATCCTGGCGCTGTTCTACTGCGTGGGCGCTCTGCGACGCCTCTCGGACACGTCGACGAACCTGCAGAGCGGACTCTCGTCGGCCGACCGCGTGGCGACGGTGCTCTACAGCGAGCCCGAGCTGGTCGACAAGGCCGACGCGCTCGAACTCGACGGCTTCCACGAGGCGATCGAGTTCGACCACGTCGACTACGCGCACGACCCCGAGCAGCCCGTGCTGCGCGACGTCTCGTTCCGGCTGCCCAAGGGCGGCACGCTGGCCATCGTGGGACACACGGGCGCCGGCAAGTCGACCATCGGCGACCTCGTGGCGCGCTTCTACGACGTCGACCGCGGCGCGGTGCGCATCGACGGGCACGACGTGCGCGACGTGACCATGTCGTCGCTGCGGCACCAGATCGCGATGGTCACCCAGGAGACGGTGCTGTTCCAGGGCACCATCGGCTCGAACATCGCGTACGCCATGCCCGATCCGCGGCAGGCCGACGTCGAGCGCGTCGCGAAGGCCGCCTTCGCGCACGACTTCATCATGGCGCTGCCGAACGGCTACGACACGCCCGTGGGCGAGCGCGGGACGACCCTCTCGGGCGGCGAGCGCCAGCGCGTGGCCATCGCGCGCGCGCTGCTGCGCGACGCGCCGATCCTGATCCTCGACGAGGCGACGTCGGCGCTCGACACGAAGTCCGAGAAGATCGTGCAGGACGCCATCGACAACCTGAAGGCCGGACGCACGACGATCCTGATCGCGCACCGGCTGTCGACGATCCGCGACGCCGACCTGATCCTGGTGCTGGACGGCGGCGCGGTCGTCGAGCGCGGCACCCACGCCGAGCTGCTGGCCCACGGCGGGCTCTACGCCCAGATGGTCGGCCTGCAGTCCACCGACGGCTGAGCGACGCGCGGCGCGGGTCCTGCTACGCTCGCGCGTCCCCGCGGGAGGCGCTCCGATGACACTCGCTCCGCTCGAGGCCGGCGCGCTGCGCTGGCGTTGCGACCCGTCGGCGTTCGAGTTCGACGACACGCGCCAGGCCATGCCGGTCGAGGGCATCGTGGGACAGGACCGCGCCGTCGAAGCGCTGCGCTTCGGACTCGAGACGCGCGCGCCGGGCCACAACGTGTTCGTGCGCGGGCTCTCCGGCACGGGACGCCTGACGCTCGTCCGGCGCCTGCTCGAGTCGATCCTGCCGGCGTGCCCGCTCGCGCCCGACCACTGCTACGTGCGCAACTTCGCGCGCCCCGAGGCGCCCCGGCTGGTGACGCTCTCGCGCGGACGCGGGCCGGGCTTCCGGCAGCGCATGTCGCGCTTCGTGGCGTTCCTCGGCGAGCGCTTCGCCCCCTCGCTCGACACGCCCGCGCTGCGCTCCCGGCGCGCGAAACTCGAGCGCGAGCTGCACGAGGCGATGGACGCGCTCGTCGAGCCCTTCGAGGCGGCGCTCAAGGAGCGCGGCCTCACGGTCCGCCAGGTCCAGGTCGACGGCGCCACGATGCCGGCCGTGCTGCCGCTCGTCGACGGACGTCCCGTGGCCCCCGACGAATTCGAGGCGCTGCGCACGTCGGGGCGCATCGACGACGCCGAGGCCGAACGCATCGAGCACGAGATCCTGGCCTCGAACGAGCGCCTGGCCGACGTCTCCTCGCGCATGGAGGCGTTGCGCACGAACCACCGCACCGAGGTCACCGCGCTGCTCGTCGACGAGGGCCGCGCGCTGCTCGGGCGCGTGCTGGGCGAGATCCGCGCCGAGTACCCGTCGGCGGCGGTGGGCGCCTTCCTCGACGAGGTCGCCGACGACGTGCTCACGCGACGCATCCACGAGGGACGCGACGGCAGCGACGACGGACCGCGCTACGAGGTCGCCGTGGTCGCCTCGCACGGCGAGCAGGACGCCTGCGCCGTCGTCGTCGAGAACGCACCGCTGCTCGAGCGCCTGGTGGGCGCCATCCAGGACACGCGGCTCGAGCAGGAGCGGCGCCTGCCGGCGCACCTCGCCGTGGTCGGCGGCTCGCTGCTGCGCGCCGACGGAGGCTACCTCGTGATCGAGGCGAAGGAGCTGCTCGAGCAGCGACCGGCCTGGATGGCGCTGGTGCGCACGCTGCGCAGCGGCCAGCTCGAGATCGGCACGTCGGGCGAGTCGGGACTGCTGCCCACGCCCGCCGTGACGCCCGAACCGATCCCGCTCGACGTGAAGGTCGTGCTCATCGGCGACCCGGGACTGTACGAGATGGCGAGCGCCTTCGACCGCGACTTCGACGACCTGTTCAAGGTCGTCGCCGACTTCGAGGCGACCATCCCGCGCGACGCGCAGGGCCTCCTGCTCTACGCCGGCGTGCTCGCGCGCCTGCAGCGCGACGAGCACCTGCCGCCGCTGCACCGCACCGCCGTGGCCGCCCTGGCCGAGGAGGGCGCGCGCCTGGCGCAACGCGCCTGCTGCCTCACGACGCGCTTCGGACGCGTCGCCGACCTCGCGCGCGAGGCGGCCTTCCTCGCTGCCCGCGACCCGGGCACGCAGGTCGTCACCGACGCGCACGTGCGCGAGGCGGTCGAGCGCGCGCACCGCCGCTCCGACGGCCCGTCGCGACGCTTCAACGAGTTCGTGCGGAACGGCGTCATCCTCGTGCGCACGCGGGGCGAGGCGGTCGGCGAGGCCAACGGACTCGCGGTGATCCACTCGGGCAACGTGAGCTTCGGCTTCCCGACGCGCATCACCGCCACGGCCGCGCCGGGCCAGGGCGGCGCGGTGAACATCGAACGCGAGGCCGAGTTGTCGGGCTCGATCCACACCAAGGGCTTCTACATCCTGGGTGGACTGCTGCGGCGCCTGCTGCGCGCCGACCACCCGCTGGCGTTCGAGGGATCGGTCGCGTTCGAGCAGAGCTACGGCGGCATCGACGGCGACTCCGCCTCGGGCATCGAGATGTGCTGCCTGTTGAGCGCGCTCACCGAGGTGCCGCTGCGACAGGACCTCGCGATGACCGGCGCCATCGACCAGGTCGGGAACATCCTGCCCGTGGGCGCGGTGAACGAGAAGGTCGAGGGCTTCTTCGACACCTGCGTGGTCACCGGGATGACCGGCACGCAGGGCGTGCTGGTGCCGGCCGCCAACGTGGCCGAGCTCATGCTGCGCGAGGACGTGGTCGCGGCCTGCGCCGCGGGACGCTTCGCCGTCCACGGGGTGACCACCATCCAGCAGGCGCTCGAGTTGCTCGCCGGCCGACCGGCGGGCGAGCGCGGCCCCGAGGGCAACTACCCGCACGACTCGCTGCTCGGCCTCGCGGCCGCTCGGGCCCGGGCATTCTGGGAGGCCGCCGCGGGCACCGCGCAGTGAGCGCCTCGCAACCGACCGCAGACCCACGCGGTGAGGCGGCGAGTGGGAAGCATGCCCGCTGCCCGACCGGCGATCCGCTGGTAGACTCCCTGCGCACCCCGGAGCCTCACCATGTCCGCCCGCCTGCTCGTGGCCTCCGTGGCCGTGGCGTTCAGCCTGGCGCGCGCCGCGATGGCCGCCGACGTCGTCCACCCGAACGTCCTGTTCATCCTGGCCGACGACGTGGGCGCCGACCGCATCGCGGCCTACGGCGAGGTCCCGGTGCCGGCCAAGACCCCGAACCTCGACGGCCTCGCCGCGAACGGGGTGATCTTCCGCCACGCCTGGGCGATGCCGGTCTGCAGCCCGTCGCGCGCCACCGCGCTCACGGGTCGCCACGGCTTCCACACCGGCATCGGCTGGAACATCACCTTCGACGGCACGGGTTCGGCGATCCCCGAGGCGGGCACGGCCGGCCTCGAGGAGGACGAGCACTTCCTGCCGCGCATGCTGCAGAGCGCCGGCTACCACTCCGCAGCCATCGGCAAGTGGCACATGGCCACCATCGACGGCGGCGGATACCAGCAGCCGATCCGCACGGGCTTCGAACTCCACTCGGGCGCCATCGTGCTGGGCGGGTACGGCGGTTGGACCAAGAACGTGGCCAACGCCTGGGGCGCCACGCAGGTCCAGGAGACGAAGTACTCCGTGAGCGTGAACGTCGACGATGCGTTGCGCTTCATCGGACACGAAGGCGACGCGCCGTGGTTCGTGTGGCTCGCGCCGCTCGCGGCGCACAACCCGCTCCACGAGCCTCCGGCCGAACTCCTCTCGCGCGAGACGCAGGCCTTGATCGCCTCGGGCAACGCCACCGATCCCGATCTGCACCGGGCCATGGTCGAGGCCCTCGACACGGAGATCGGACGGCTGTTGGCCGGCATCGACCCCGCCGTGCTCGCGAAGACCCTGATCATCTTCATGGCCGACAACGGCACCCAGGAGGACGGCATCGAGGAGCCCGTGGTCGTCGCGAACGCGAAGGGCAGCCTCTACGAGGGCGGCATCCGCGTGCCGCTCATCATCTCGGGACCGGGCGTGGTGCAGCCCGGTCGCGCCGTCGACGCCCTGGCCTGCTCGGTGGACATCTACGCCACGGTGCTCGACGCGGCCGGCGTGGCGCTGCCCACGTCCGTGCCGATCGACGGGCGCAGTCTCATGCCCCTGCTCGCCGATCCCGACGCGGCGCCGGTGCGCCGCTTCGCCTACGCCGAGAAGTTCCGGCCCAACGGCTTCGCCACGAAGACGATGCACAGGCGCACCATCCGCGACGCGCGCTTCAAGCTGCTGCAGACCCTGGTGCCGATCAGCGCGTCGCCGAACAAGCTGTTCGACCTGCAGGCCGATCCGCTCGAGTCGCACGACATGCTGGCGGAAGGCGCTCCGCCGCTCGACCCCGACCAGCAGGCGGCGTTCGACGCGCTGCTCGCGGCTCTCGCCGAGACCGACGGCTGACCCCGGGACGTCCCGCGTCGTACGCCGCGCTCGCGCGCGCGGCCCGTCAGCGTCCGAGGCGTTCGACGAGCGCGCGCACCACCGCCACGTCGGGCAGCGTCTCGGGCGGCTCGGACGGCGCCATGCCCGCGGCCGCGGCCAGCGCCGAGACGACCAGCCGCGCCTGGCGCTGCTCGCGCTGGGTCGCCTGGGGCGACATCCAGCGCTCGAGCAACGTGAGCTCGCGCGCCACGGCGGGGATCACCGAGCGGTCGCCCAGCCGCAGCAGCATCGTGGCCGCCAGCAGCCTCGCCGCCGCGTCGGACGAGAAGAGCTCGTCGCGATACTTGGCCTGCAGGCCGTCGAGCACATCGAGGTCGGCGAAGGTCAGGTTGGACGGCTCGGTCGCACGCCAGGTCGGGTCGCCGTAGAGCAGGTGTCCGGCCCACAGCAGACCGTCGCTGCCGTGCCGGCGCGCGAGTGCGTCGCGGGCGGCGGACATCGACGCGCCGATGGTCTCCTGCGCGCACAGCGCCCGGTGGAAGGTCGTCGCGAACGTGCGCGCGACCTCGTCGCGCACCTCCCACAGCGTGCCCACCACGTGCCGCACGCCGGCCAGCAGGAAGGCCGACGCGAGGTCGGTCGCCTCGACCAGCGGATCGGCGCCGGCGGCCAGCGCGGCCGTGGCGTCGGCCGAGCCGCAGGCGTTCAGGACCACGAGTCCGGGGAAGTCGACGCGTCCCTTGAGCTGGGCCACGAGGCGCGTGGTGAACGGACCGTCGGCGAGGCGCAGCTGCGCCTCGCCCGTGCGGCGCACGAAGTCGGCGTGCCCCGCGTAGTGCAGGATGTCGTGGCGCATCAGCTCGTCGCGGAAGACGCGCAGCGTGACCTTGCCCACGAGCATCGTGACCGAGCCGATGCCGGGCGCGTCCTCGAGCAGCTCGGCCACCTCTTCGGCCTCGGCTCGCGCGCCCGGCAGGTCGCCCGACGGATCGGCCACGACGAGCGCCGAGAGCGGTCCCTCCATGCGGCGCTGCATCGGCGCGGGACCGCGCTCGCCCTCGACCGACACGAGCCGTCCGATGCGGAAGCGCTGGCCCAGGAACTCGTCGCCGTCGTGCAGCAGCTCCCACGGGATGCCGACCAGCGGACGGTCGAGGTGCAGCACGAGGTTGCGCCCGGCCGCCTCCTGCAGCTTCTCCTTCAGGAACGCCGGGACGAGATCGAGGTAGATCGCCTGCCCCGCCGAGACGAGCTCGTCGAACAGGCCGTGCTCGCCCGCGTTGGCGCGCGCCAGGATCGAGAGCACCTCGCGCGCGCGGTCGCGCACCAGCCCCGAGTGGAACGGGCAGATGCGCGAGGTCTTGATGGTGCTCTCGAGCGCCGAGCCCTCCTTGAAGGGCGTGACCCGGATGCTGTCCTCGTTCTGCCAGAGGACCTGCAGCGTGACCTTGGGTTCGTGCAAGCTCATGGACGAGGGCCGATCTCGCGTCGCGTCACTCCGGGCCGGCCATCATGCCGCACGGCGCGGCGCGTCGACCAGCCGCCACGGACGATCGGCGCCGACTTCCGCTGACGCACCCGCGACCGGGCTACGGGACGATCGCGAACGACGTGCCGGGCAGGGCGTTCACGCCGGGCAGCGGCTCGACGCGCGCCTCGTCGACGATCAGCCGCTGCAGCGAGCCGTCGTCGCCGATCAGCACCGCGAGCGCGTGCCCGCCGGTCACCATGCGCGAGGCCCCGGGCACGTCGGCGACGAGCAGGCTCGCGCCGAGCAGCGCGTCCCAGCGCAGGACGTCGCGGGTCTCGGCGCGCGCCACGAGCAGCAACGCCCCGCCGGGGACGGCCGCCACGTCGAGCAGCTCGCCGTCGAGGGTGCTGACGGCCTCGGGCACGCCGCGCACGAGGCGCTCGAGCGTGGTTCCCGAGCGCGGCAGCACGAGCACCGAGTCGTCGTCGAGCGGCACGAGCCGCTCGGGGTCGGACGCCAGCAGCTCGGTGCGCAACTGTCCGCTGGAGAGGTCGAAGACGGTCAGCGTGCCCGCGCGGCCGTCGAGCCGACGCGTGGCGACGAGCAACTGCCCGGCGTGCACGAGCACGTCGACCACGCCGTGGTCGCCGGGCGCGCCGACCGGCATCGGACGCCGGTCGCGTCCCGTGACGAGGTCGATCTCGCGCACGATGAGGTCGTCCTCGGCGACGAAGGCGGTCTGGCCGTCGGGCGTCACGGCCCAGCGTCGGCCGCTCACGGCCTGTCCCATGGGCGAGAGCTGGAGCGGCTCGGCGGCGTCGTCGACGAACAGCAGCCGTCCGGCCGGGGCGAAGGGCTCGCCGTCTGGCGTGACGAGCACGAAGCGCGGACCGCTGTCGCGCTCACGCGCCAGGTCGTCACTCGACGGATCGAAGCGCGTCACCGCGAGCGGGGCGCTGCCCCAGCGCGACGCGGGCCACTCTTCGAGGCGTCCGTCGTCGCGCAGCACGTAGCCCAGCAGGCCGTCGGCCGAGAGCGCCGCGTCGGAGAGGCCACCCGCACCCGGCAGGTCGGGCGACAGCACGCTGCCGTCGCGCAGGTCGATGCGCACGATGCCGGACGCCGCGGGCAGCAGCAGCATCGGCGGCTGCACGAGCAGCCGGAACTCGGCCGAACGTCCGTCGGACGCGTCTTCGACGCGCATGCCGATCATGCGTCCCACGTCGTCGGCGTCGT
Organism: Planctomycetota bacterium; assembly: GCA_020638905.1. Lineage (GTDB taxonomy): Bacteria > Planctomycetota > B15-G4 > B15-G4 > B15-G4 > JACKHP01. The sequence goes on from JACKHP010000005.1 coordinate 174,461, forward strand.
CGAGGGCCACGCCGAACGAGAGCAGGCCCAGGGGATCGGCGCGTCCGACCCAGGTCGCCATGCCCTCTCCGTCGGGCGTGGTGACCGGCGCGTCGAACAGCGTCACGAGCGCCGAGAAGAGCGAGGGCGGCGCCTCGGACGGCCGGTCGAGCTGGATCACCACCGACCCGTCGGGCGCGAGGCCGGCCACCTGCACGAAGAGCGTGCCGCCCGCCTCGGGGAAGCTGTGGCGCGCGAACAGCCCGCCATCCTGGCCTTGCGCCGGGACCGCCAGCCACGCGGTCAGCACGGCGGCGGCGAGCAGCTCTCCCATTCGCATGGCGTGAGGATACCTTCCTCGGATGGATTCTGTGGGGTGGCCGTCGGGCGGGGGCCGCCGGACGTCATCGGTCGTCCGGACCCGACACCTGCAATCGACACCGCCCGCGGGGCCGGCGAACGACCCCGGCAGACGCCGGGGCCGCCCCCCGGATCACGCCCGGCCGGTCTCCTGCGGGACGCTTCGCCGAGCGCCGGCTCGCCACCCGGGACGGCGCCCCGGGGGCGTCCCGCTGCGCGTCACGGGGCGAGCTTGTGCGGACGCTCGTCGGAGTCGGCCACCTCGGTCGCCAACCGGCTCACCAGGTCGACCACGCGCAGGATCTTGTCGCGGTCGATCTTGTCGACGGTGTCGGTGGGCTGGTGGTAGTCGGCGTGCTCGCCGGCGAAGAAGAACACGACCGGGATGCCCGCGCGCGAGAAGTTCACGTGGTCGGAGCGGGTGTAGTACTCGTCGACCTTGCGCCGGTAGTCGCCCTCGCCCGAGAACCAGCCCACGTCGAGTCCCACCAGCGGTCCGAGCTCGACGGCCTGCTGCACCATCGTGTTGTAGTCGGGATGGTCGGCGCTGGGCGTGATGCCGATCGAGTGTCCGTCGTTGCGTCCGACCATGTCGGTGTTGATGTCGGCCACCACGTCCTTCAGCTCGACCGTCGGGTGCTTCGTCCACCACTCGGAGCCGAGCAGGCCCTTCTCCTCGCCGGAGACGGTCATGAACAGGATCGAGCGGCGCGGGCGCTCCTCGTGCGACATGAGCTCGGCCACGGTCATCAGCGCGGTCGTGCCCGACGCGTTGTCGTCGGCGCCGTTGTAGACGTCGCCCTCGGCGTTCGTGCCGACGTGGTCCATGTGCGCCGAGACGATCACGTACTCGTGCGAGAGCACGGGATCGCTGCCGGGCAGCACGCCGAGCACGTTCGCGCTGGTCAGCTGCTCGGCCACCACCGCCGCGCGCGCGTGCAGTGTCACGCCGGGAATCTCGAAGCCCCCGCTGCGAGCGCCGGACTCGTAGGCCGCCTTCAGCGCGGCCAGGTCCTCGCCGGCGGCGCCGAGCAGCGCCGACGCCACCTTCGTCTTCACGACGTAGCGCGGGAAGGGCGTCTCGGCGGCCTCGACGGCGTCGCCGCCCAGCACCATCGATCCACCGCGCATGCCGCCCGCCGTCCAGCGGAACGAACGGTCGTCGTCGGCGATCACGACGATCTCGCCCAGCGCGCCGTGCCGCCTCGCGACCTCGGACTTGGTGCGCCAGTTCGCCGCCGCGCGCAGGTCCTCCCGGTCGGCCGGCGCGCCGGAGAGCGTGAGCACGAAGCGGTCTTCGGTGTCGAGGCCGGCGTAGTCGTCGTAGCCGCCGTCGTCGGTCTCGATGCCGTACCCGGCGAAGACCACCGGCGCGCTCAGGTCGAAGCCCTCGGCTCCGTAGCCGCGCACGGCGTAGTCGTCGGCCGCCACGAACGGCTCGTGCGCCACGCCCTCGGGCTCGAACAGCGTGGCGTCGAGGTCGAGGTGCGTCCTGAGCAGCGGATAGTGCGCGAGGTAGCCGCCGTCGTCGCCCATGGGACGCAGCCCCAGGGTGCGGAACACCGAGGCCACGTACTGCGCGGTGATGCCGTCCTGCGGACTGCCCGTGTCGCGCCCGGCCATCTCGTCGGACGCGAGGAAGGTGATGTGCGCGTCGACGCGCGGTCGCAGCGACTCGAGGAGCGCGACGTTGCTGCTCGCGGCGAGCGGGGCACTGCACGAGGCCGCCACGAGGGCGAAGGAGAGGAGCATCTTGCGCACGGCTCAGGACTCCGGAGAGGGATCGGTCGGTTCGCCACGATCGACGCGCCAGAGGCGTCCGTCGGCCACCCAGAAGAGCACCGGCGAGCGTTCGTCGCCGGCCCACACGGGCCCCTGGTCGGGGACGCCGCCGAGGCGCTCACCGAGCGAGACGGCGGGCGACCCGGCGCGATCGAAGTCGAACAGGTACAGCTCTTCGTGCAGCGCGCCCGCGGCGTCGGGCTCGAGCTCCGACTGGGCGTACACGAGGTAGCGTCCGCCGGGCGAGACGGCGGAGAGGTAGTGGTGCATGTGCCCGGTCGTGAACTGGTAGCGTCCGCCGCCGGAGAGATGGGTCTGGTAGATCTGCAGGAAGCTGTGCAGGTCGTACTCGGGGTGCACGAGCATGGTCGCGTCGACCGTGCGGAACCCCGTCGACCACGGCAGGCGCGCGTCGTCGCCGAGGTTGCCGTCGGTCATGAACGTGAGCCGGTCGTCGTCGAGCGCCAGCGCGTAGAGTCCGGCGGCCTTGCCGTCGACCACCAGGCTCTCGCCCGACGGGACGAACACCGCGCGCTCGCGCCGGCACTCGCGCGCGATCGCGCGCCGCGCCGAGCCCAGGGACGCGTCCCAGGTCCACGCCTCCCAGCCATCGTCGCCGCGGAACGCGAGGGCCGTGCGCCCCGCCGGGCAGAGCACCACCATGCCCTCGTCCTCCGGACGGGCCGCGCCGTGCTCGTCGGCCAGCGTGCGCCAGCCCGAGTCGACGAGCACGTCGAGTCGCGCACCCGCCGGGGTGTGCACACGCAGCACCGGACGCCCGTCGCTCGCCAGTCCGAGCAGCTCGACCTCGCCGGGGTCCACTCCGTCGGGCAGCGGCGGGCCCGCGCGCGGAGCACCGTCGTCGACCTCCAGCAGCCCGTCGGGTCCGAGCGCCACGACCCGTCCGTCGGCGGCCAGCGCGGGCAGCCCGCGCACGCCGTCGAGGCCGATCGCCGCCGCTCGCGCGTCGTCGGCGAGCGTGGACACGCCGCGCCAGCGTCCCGAACGGTCGCGCGCCAGCACGAAGCCGACGCCCGGCCGCGCCACGAGCGCCACGGCGGGACCCATGTCGAGCGGGGCCACCGACGCGCGCAGCAACCAGAAGGCCAGCAGCCCGAGCACCGCGACGGCGGACGTGACGGTGAGCGGGCGGCGCTTCGGCATGGCAGCCATCGGGGGACGCAGGGGACGCGGCGCCACGCCGCGAAGCGCACCAACCTACCGGCGTGCCCGCGACAGGGACAGTGCGCGTCCCGTGGCACCCGGCTGACGCGCGGTGCCGGGCGGCTTTGCTACCTTGCGCCCCCATGTCGTCGAAAGTCCTCGCCCCGCTCCTCGGCCTGCATCTGCTCGCGGCCTGGGCCGTCCTCGGCGACGGGGCCCCGGGCTTCCCGCTCGACGACTCGTGGGTGCACATGGTCTACGCCCGGGCCGTCTCCCAGGGCGAGCCGTTCGCCTACAACCCCGGGCAGCTCGAGACCGGCGTGACCGCCCCGCTGTGGACGGTGCTGCTCGCGCTCCCGGTGGGTCTGGCGCAGCGGCTCGGCGAGCGTCCCGACCTGTACGTGCGGCTGCTCGGCGGGCTGTGCGGACTGCTGCTCGCGCTCGCCGCATGGCGGCTGGGCGGCCGCGCCGGACGCTGGCCCGCAGCCTTCGCCGCGCTCGCGATGACGTTCGATCCGTGGCTGGGCTTCGAGCGCTTCTCGGGCATGGAGGCGCCGCTCTTCGGCTGCCTGCTGCTGCTGCTCGTGGGCGCGCTGCTCGACCGACGTCCCGTGCGCACGGGCTTCGTCTGTGCGGGACTCGTGTTGCTGCGTCCCGAGGGGCTGCTGCTGGCGGGCTGCGCGGCGCTGTGGCTGCTGCGCAGGCGCGCCGGGGTGCTGCGCATGCTCGCGCCGCTGCTGCTGTGCGTGCTGCCCTGGATCGCGTACTGCTTCGTCGTCTCGGGACGACCGTGGCCGTCGACGTTCGAGACCAAGGCCGCGTTCGTGGCCGACCCGTCGGCGCTGTGGGCCTCCGTGGCGGCTCTCTTCGGCGACACGGGCTGGGGCTGGGCGTTGCCGCTGGCGTTGGTGGTGGGCGTCATCTCGCTCGAGGGAGGGCGCGCCGACCTGGGCCGGCTGCCGCTGCTGCTGGGTCTCGTGCTCGGACTCGGGGTGCTGCTGACGCGTCCCATGCCGGTCTCCGAGGTGACCGGGCGGGTGCCGTACTACTGGGCACGCTACGCGCTGCTGGCCTGGCCGGCGCTGCTGTTCGTGGCCTCCGCCGGCGTCGCCTCGCTCGTGCGCACGGCGTACGCCGGCATCCTCTGCCGTCCGCTGCTGGGCGCGGTGCTCGTGGCGCCGCTCGCGCTGGTGCTGCTCGCGGGATGGGCCTGGCCGGGCCACGCGCTCGAGATGCCCGAGCGCTTCGCCGCCGAGTGCGGCGACGTCGAGACGCTGCACGTGGCCGCCGGCGAGTGGATCGCCGAGCACACGCCGCCCGACGCGCTCGTGGCCACCCACGACGCGGGAGCCATCCGCTATTTCTCCGAACGACGCGTGCTCGACCTGTGGGGCAACCACGACCACGCGCTGCTGGCGCTCGAGCGCGAGCAGGGACCCGACGCCGTGGTGCGCGCGATCGTGGCGCGGCGTCCGGACGTGCTGGCGGTGTTCCCCGTGCTGTGGGCGCACGGACACAGTCCCGAGGCCAAGGCGCTGTGGCAGACGCTCCCGCCCCAAGACTGGGCGGCCATCTCCGAGCAGGCCCAGGACTGGGCCGAGATGCTCGGACTCACGCGGCGCGCGGTGACCTTCCACGTCGACGAACCCGCCTGCGTGCCCGGCCCGCTGCATGGCGACATGGCCGTGTTCCTGCGGCCATGAGCCGGCGCGCGCTGATCGTCCTGGCGCTGCTCGCGGCGCTCGTGCGCGTGGGATTCGAGGTCACGCTGGCCGGACAGGACGGTCCCGCCGAGCTGTTGCAGTCGTACCTCGTGGGCGACGAGCGCGCCTACGACGCCTTCGCGCGCCAGGTCGCCGCCGGCACGCTGCAGCGCGAGCGCGCCTTCTATCAGGAGCCGCTCTACGCCTGGCTGCTGGGACAGGTCTACCGCGCCTTCCCGCCGGGGGACGACGCGCACGTCGAGACGGCCGTGGCCGAGGCGCCCGTGCACCGCGCCGTGATCTGGACGCAGCACCTGCTGGGCGTGCTCGTCGTGCTGCTCACGGCGACCCTGGGCGCGCGCGCCGTCTCGCCTCGCACGGGCCTGCTCGCGGGCCTGATGGCCGCCGTCTCGGGACCGCTCGTGTTCCACGAGTCGATGCTGCTGAAGGCGGCGCTCTCGCTGGTCGTCCTGCTCGTCGCGCTGCACGTCTGGCTGACGCTGCTCGAGCGGCCGGGCGCGCGCCGCGCCCTCGGCCTCGGCCTGCTGCTGGGCGCGGGCATCCTGCTGCGCGGCAACCTCTATCTGCTGCTCGGCGCGGTGCTCGCGTCGCTGGTGCTCCCGCTGGGGACGGAACGGCGTCGTCCCGGGCTCGCCGCGCTCGTGCTCGGCGGCGCGCTGCTCGCGCTCTCGCCGGCGACGATCCACAACCTCACGCGCGACCCGCCCGATCCCGTGCTCTCGACCTACCAGTCGGGGACGAACGCCGCGCTCGGCCAGCCCGACGTCGACGACCCCGAGCGCGGCGTGATCTACGAGCCGCTGCGCGCCGGGCGCGGCGACGCGCTGCACGAGGAGGACGACGCCGTCGCGCTCGCCGAGGCCGCCGCCGGGCACCGGCTCACCGGGGCCGAGGTCTCGCGCTTCTGGTGGAGCGAGGTGCGGCGGCGCGTGCTGCAGCGTCCGTGGGTGACGCTCGAGCGCACGCTGCTCAAGCTCGCGCACCTGCCCTATGGCCGCGAGGTCGTCGACGTGAAGGACTGGGCCTTCCTCGCGCCCGACGTCCCGTGGCTGGCGACCTGGGCGTCCGACTTCTGGCTGATCGGACCGTGGGCGATGGTGGGCTTCTGCCTGCTGCCGTGGCGCCGGCGTCCCGGGCTGCTCGTGGTGCGCAGCGGCATCGCGGTGGTGGCCGTCACGCTCGCGCTCTTCTACGTCATGGGACGCTACCGCCTGACCGCCGCGCCCTGCCTGTGGATCTGCGCCGCCGGTGCGATCGACGCCGGCCTGCGCGCCTGGGTCTCCTCCGGGTTCGGGCGGCGCGCGCTCGTGCTCGCCCTGGCGCTCCTGCCGCCGCTCGTGTGCGGCGCGTGGGTGCTGCCGTCCGACCCGCGCGGCGACGCGCTCGCCCGGGCCGAGCACCAGGGCCTGGCCGCCTGGCTGGACGTCCCGCCGTCGCACCTGCACCCGCCGGCTGGCTCGATGCACACGAGCCTCTCGAACGCGGCGACCATCGCGCGCGTGCTGGCCGAGCGCGCGCCCGACGCCGACGAGGCCGTGCGTCGCCGCGACGAGGCCATCGCCTGGAGCCGGGAGGCGCTGGCCAGCGCGCCGCTCTTCCCCTCGGCGCGGGCCACCCTCGTGCGCACCCTGGCGCTCTCGACGCCCTTCCTGCCGCCGCTGCCCGACGAGGCCGAGGACGAGTCCTTCCGCTGGCTGCTGCTCATGGAGGGGCTGCGCACCGGCGTCCCGCCCGAAGAGCTGGCGCTCGCCGTCGCCGCCGATCCGACGAGCGTGCGCGCTGCGGCGCGTGCCCTGCGCGGGCGTCCCAGCGTGCCGGGCGGCGACGCGTCGGCCGGCCCGCTCCTGGCGGACGCCTCGGTGCACGTGGCGCAGTCGCGGCTGTACGTGCTGCGGCACCTGCCCGACGCGCTGCAGCCCGCGGCCCGTCCCGAGCTCGAGGAGCTGCTCGCGCTGCTCGACCGGGCGCTCGGGTATGCGCCCGACGAGGGCCTCGCGCACGTGGCGCGCGCCGCGGTGCTCAAGCAGCTCGGTCGGCTCGAGGAGTCCGAGCGCGCCTACCGCGAGGCGCTGCGCTGCGGCGCCGACGAGGCCGTCGTCCACAACAACCTGGGCAACGTCCTGCGCCTGCTCGGACGCTACGACGAGGCCGTGAAGGCCTTCGAGGAGGCGCTGCGGCGCATGCCCGGCGACCCGTCGATCATGCACAACCTCGAGCGCGCGCGGGCCGAGCGCGACGCGGCGCCGCGCTGACGTCGGGCTCCGTCGACGACACGCGCGACGCCGCTCGACCGTTGATCGGACGCGCGCGACATGGGACACCGTGGCGCATGATCACCACCGCGACGCCACCCAGCGACCTCTCGTTCGAGCAGAGCAAGTGCGGCCAGTGCACGGCGCTCTGCTGCCACTACTTCGCGCTCGAGATCGACGCGCCCGAAGAGCGGGCCGACTTCGAGAACCTGCGCTGGTACATCCTGCACGAGGACACCGAGCTGTTCATCGACGGCGGCGCGTGGTTCCTGCAGATCAATCGCAAGTGCACGTGGTTGGCGGGCAACAAGTGCGGCCGCTACGAAGACCGTCCCGCGATCTGCGCCGAGTACGACAACACCGAGTGCGACCTCGATGGCATCACCGCCGAGCGCCACTTCCGCACCATCGAAGAACTCGAGGCCTACCGCGAGGAGTGGGTCGTCGAACGCGAGGCGAAGCGCTCGCGACGCGCCGCGGCCGCGCGCAAGTCGTGGAGCAAGCGCAAGAAGAAGGCCGTGCGCAAGGCGTCCCGCGCGAAGGAGGCGCTGAGCAGCGCCAAGGGCAAGGCGCGCAAGAAGGCCGTGCGCAAGCTCGAGACCGCGCGCAAGCAGACCAAGAAGGCCGTGCGCAAGCTGGCGCAGCTCGAGGCCTGAGGCGTCGCGCGAGCATCGGCATCGACGATGCCGGTGCGCTCCTCCGACGCGCGCGATCGAGACGCGCGCAAATCGCCCCACGGCGCGTATCCACCGTGAACACGCGTTCTGCGCGCGGACGGGACTGCGCGTCTTGACCACCCCGCAGGGCTCGCATAGGGTCGACGGCCTCGGGAGAAGGTGACGGGCGCGACGCGGACGCCCGCCTCGATGCAGGGGGCTTCGATGGCGACGAGGGACGCTGACGCGGGTCTGCGCATCGCGCTCGCGGCGGTGGGCGTGGCGATCGCGGTGGGAGTGGCGCTCGTGCTCTTGCGCGTCACCGCCGCCGACACCGACGACGCGCTCCCCGTCATGTCCGCCGTCACGCCCGACCTGCGGACGGGTGCACCCGATCCCCCGCCGCGCGCGCCCGAGCCGATCGTCGGCACGCCGCACGACCCCCGACGCGCGACGAGCCAAGCCGGCGCGCGGACGCCCGGCGAAGAGGCCGCCGTACGGTGCAGCCTCGCGGTCACCGTCGACGGCACCGCCGAGACCGGACATGCCCTGCGGTTCGCGCTCGTCCCGCTCGACGTGCCCGTGGGACGCCGGGCCGAGACCACCCTCGTCGAAGACCTCCCGAGCGACGGACGCCTCGAGTTCACGCCGGCCGGCCCCGGCCGCTGGGCCTGGACGCTCGCGTCGGGTCCCGAGATCGTGCGGGACGGCGCGCTCGAGCTGCGTCCCGGGCCCAACGTGCTGTTCATCGACCTGACCGGCCTGCCGTCGTTCGTGGGACGGGTCGTCGACGCATACGGCCTGCCGCGGCGGCAGGCGCGTGTCTCGCTCGCGGTCCTCGCGCTGCCGGGTCGCGCGCCGCCGCCGACGCGCGAGACGTCCTGCGACTTCGAGGGTCGCTTCCGTTTCGCCGGCGTCCAGCCCCAGGACGTGTACCGGCTCACCGCCGACGACGACGGCTTCGCGCAGCGGCGCATCGAGCCGCTGCTCGTGCGCCGTCCGGGCGTGAACGACCTGGGCGACGTGACGCTGCCGGGCGGAGGACGCGCGGTCGTGCGCGTGTTCGACGAGCAGGGTGCGCCGTTCACCGGGTGTCCTCTGGTCTGGTCGCACGCCGGCGACGAGCGGCACGGCGAGACCGACGACGAGGGGCTGCTCGTGATCGACGGGCTCGGCGACGACGCCCTCTCGGTGCGGACCGAGGCCCGCGGGCACCTCGATCGGCGCGTCGACGCCGAGCCACCGTTCGATCCTCCCGTCGACCTCGTGATTGCGCTCTCCGCGGGCCGGACGCTGCGCGGCCGAGCCGTCTACGACGACGGCTCGCCGTACCGCATGGGTCGACTGCTCGGCACCGTCGATCCGTCGACGGGCGCGGGCGCGCGTCCCGCGAGCTCGCTGGCGATGGCGGTGGTCATGCCCGACGGCGCCTTCGAGATGGGTCCGTTCGACGCCGAGCGCGTGCGCGTCACCACGGCCGTGCCGGGAGAGTTCGAGCACGTGTTCCCCGTCGACACGTTCGCCGAGGTGGTCGTCCCCCGCGAGACGAGCCGGCAGGTGCGCGTGCACTTCACCGACGCACACAGCGGAGCGCCGGTGAGCACGCCGTTCCGGTACTGGCAGGTGACCGCGACCTCGTCGTCCGGGCCACGCGGCGAGGCCACCGACGAGGCCGGCGATTCGTGGATCCGCCTCGCGCCGTCGACCCTGCGCGGCGATCAGCAGCTCTTCGTGGCGCCCGACGACTACGCGTCGGTGCTCGTCGAGCGCGTGCCGTCCGACGGCGTGATCGAACTGGCGCTCGAGTCGGCCCGTGCGCTCGAGGTGACCCTGCTCGGAGAGGACGCCGCGCCGATCGTCGGAGCCTCCGTGGCGCTCTTCTGGAGCGGCCCCCCGACGGCATCGCTCGACGCCCGCCGCCGCGGCGCGGAGGTGAGCCCGCTGCGCCTCTTCCCCGGAGCGCTCACGTTCGCACGCGGTGCCACGAGCGACACACACGGCGTGGCGCGCTTCGACCTGCCGCTCATGGATCCAGAGCCGAAGGAGCTGCGCGTGCTGGGCAGCCACGCGGGCCACCTGCCCGCGATGGAGACGCTCCACACGACCCGTGCGACGAACTGCACGCTGCACCTCGAGACCCTCGACGTGCGGTGAACCTGCGACCCCGAGCGCGAGGGGCGCCGCGCGCGGGACCGATCGAACACGCGTCCCGGAGGGAGAAGACGATGACGGACATCGACGTGAAGCCAGCCGCGCGTGCACGGTTCGGGACCATCGTGGTGGGTCTCGTGCTCGTGCTCGCCGCAGGCGTCCATGCCACGCCCGACAACTGCCAGGGCACGATCATCGGCGGCAACCTGCAGTGCGCCGGGACGTGCTCCGACGGACAGACCACGTGCCCGCCGCCGGACACCTCGGGTTCGGTCCTGCACTGCCACTGCGACGGCGAGGCGGCCGGGGGCGACCCCTGCGTCACGTACCAGGTGCTGCTCGACGAGTCGCACTACGTCGTCCGCTGCGGCAACTTCGCCTGCCCGACCCCGAACTCGTGCACACCGCTGCAGATCATGTCGCCCGAGGGGGTGCCCCACGAGTGGTGCCAGTGCTGGTGAACGCCTGACCCGGACGGGCGGCGCCGCGTCGGCGCGGCCCGTCCGTCTTCGATCCGCAATCGAGCCGACGGGAGAGGGAGGACGGACACGATGGCAATCCACCGCAAGACCTGCGTCGTCGCGGGCATGCTCGTCACGCTGGTCGCGGCAGGCTGCTCGGACGACGACACCACGTTCGTCGAACCGGCGCACGTGATCGCGACCGAGGAGACGCCGGCACCCGCACCGGAAGCCGTCCTCACGCCGGAGCAACTCGTCGACGTGGTCTCGACGCCGCTCCTCGCGCCCGGCGACGTGGTGTTCCCCGGCGGCACCCTCGAACTGCGCGGGGAGTTCCGGCTCCTGCCGGCGTATCGCGACGTCGAGAGCCGACCCTCCGAGCTCACCACCAAGCACGTCGACGGCGTCCACGTGACCGACCTGCACTACCGCGCAGGATCGGGCGACCCGATCTCGTACTGGTTCGAGCCGGCGAGCCTCAGGGAGGCCATGGCGTCCGGCGTCGCGACGCCCGAGACCGTCCCGGTCGAGGGCGTGCTCACGACGTGGCTGCGCATCGCGCCGCAGGGCGGTTTCGGCAAGCTCGAGTACGCCTACGTGCCCGTGGGACGGCTCGGTCAGCGCGCGATGCACCGGCCGGGCGACGGGACCGCGCACGTGTACGGCATCTCGATGACCGCGCCCGACTCCCTCGAGTACGCCCAGAAGGGATTGCCGGACCCGGAAGACGGTGCGCTCGAACTCGTCTTCGACGTCGACGACGACGCGCTGGCCACGCACGTCGTGGTCCGTACGTCCTCGCCGGCCACCGTGCCCGCGATGCGCGTGCGCGACGACGGCACGATCATGGTCTATCCCGCGCTCGCGCCCGATTGAGGGTGCGCCGCAACCCGACGGGACGTCTAGCCGTCGAGCACCGCGAGGGCCTCGTGTTCGAGGTCGCGCAGCTCGTGCAGCGCCTCGTCGATGCGTTCCTCGAGGTGCGCGCGCGCCTCGCTGCGTCCGCGGTCGGGCTCGATCGTCTCGACCGAGAGCACGGCCTCGCGGTACCAGCGGCTCCAGGCCACCAGGATGGTGCGCTCGCGGTCGCTCACGGCGGCGCGCTGGTTGTCGTCGTTGGCGACGGCGGGCGCGGTCAGGTAGGTGCGCGCGTTGGCCGACTCGGCGGCCAGGCGCTCGCGCGCCGCGGCCATGACGATGTCGAGCACCTCCTCCGAGCGCTCCATGCCGGCCGACACGAAGTGGTGCACGAGGGCCAGTGTGGCCACCGCGACGTTCTCCATCTCGGAAGGGTCGACCTTCTCGAGGCGGTCGAGGCTGGTGTGGTAGTAGGGATCGGTGAAGTGCCAGAGCAGCGCCGCCGGGATGCCGCGCTCGAGGAACGAGACGTGGTCGGAGCCGCCCTCGTAGGGGTTGCTGCGCACGCGCCAGCCCGCGCGATCGGCGCGCAGGTGCATGGCCGCCATGGCGTAGTCGTTCAGGAACGAGCCCTTGAGGTCGCTCTCGCGCACGTCGCCGCGTCCCCACTCGCTGTGCTGGTCGAGCGGCGGACGGTCCCAGATCGCGCCCGGGTCGGGCATGCGCTCGACGAGCGCGTCGGCGCCGTTGCCCGGGCCCTCGCCGACCATGTCGACGATCAGCGCCATGTCGACGTCGCCCGAGCGCGAGCGCAGCCACTCGCGCGAGCACTCGAACTCGGTGCCGACCAGGAACGTGATGCTGCGCCGCGGACGCTCGATGCGTCCGTCGTTGATGGCGCGCAGGTAGCCGCAGGCCATGGCGACGTTCGTGGCCACGCCCGACCCGTTGTCGTTCGCGCCCGGCTCGTCGAGGTGGGAGACGATCGCCACCGTGCCCGCGTGCTCGTCGGTGCCGGTGATGTTGATCACGAGCGTGCGGCTGCGCTGCTCGGCGAAGCGCGCCTCGATCTGCACGCGCACGTAGACCATGCCGCCGCCCAGCAGGCGCTCGACGAGATCGCGCTTGGCGGGCGAGACGTTGAGTCCGAAGCCCTGTCGCTCGGGATCGTAGGGCACCGACGACATGCGGATCGCGTCGGTGTTCGCGTCGGAGTCGTTGTAGTCGGGCAGGTAGGCCGAGATCACACCCAGCGCGCCGCCCTGCTGCACCGCGCGCTCGAACAGCACGTCGGACGGCAGCGAACGCGCGTAGACCACCGTGCCCGCGTAGGCCTCGACCGGACGGCTCGGCTCGTAGCGCACGAGCGGCGCGACGACGCCGTCCTCGCCGGTGGGGAACGAGTTGATGCACAGGAAGGTGCGGTCGTGCCCGGCCTCGGTCTCGAACCCGTGCAGCACGCCGACGTCGGGCGAGATGATGCGCAGTTCGGCCGAGACCGGCGTCCAGGCCGGCTGGATCGGCCCGAAGTCGCGGAACTCGACCGTGTCGCCGCCCTGCTCGCTGGGATCGGTGAAGCCCGCCGCCTTGGCCATCAGGAAGGCGCGCTCGAGGCTGCGCAGGTAGCCCTGGTTGCCGCGCACACGGAAGAACGGGTCGATGGCCGCGAGCAGCTTCATGGCCTCGTCGGCGTCGAAGACCGACTCCATCGTGGTCATGCTCGCCGCGAGCGAGGTGTCGGACGCGGCCGTGGCCGCCGCGGGCGCGTGCTCGTCGTCGGCGTGAGTCGCGGGGGCGACGCACAGCACGGCCGCGACCAGCGCGAGCGGACGGAACGCGCGCGCGATCGCGCGCGGGGACGGTTCGGCGTGCAGGACCTTCACGTGACCACCTCCTCGATTCGCCGCGGGCGTGCCGCCCTTTCCCGGCGCGGGACGCAGGCCTGACGATACCCGTCGCGCGCCCGCTCCGGAACCCGGCTCCGACGGCGCGGATGCGGCTTCGACGTGCGGCCGCGGACCCTCTTCGGCCCCCTGCGTCTCGACCGGGACGGCGCCGCAGGCCATGCTGGGGTCCCCTCCCCCGCGGTCGGCGCATGCACGCACGGATCCTCGCCATCGACTACGGACGCGTGCGCCACGGCCTCGCCGTGAGCGACGGACTCGGGATCACTGCGCATCCGCTGCCGGCCCTGCGGCGCAGTTCGCCCGAGCGCGACCTGGCCGTCCTGCGCAGCGTGATCGACGAGCGCGACGTGCGTCGTGTCGTGCTCGGGCTGCCGATCAACATGGACGGCAGCGAAGGCGGCATGGCCGCCGAGGTGCGCCGATTCGGTGCCGAGCTGCAGCTCGCCCTCGGACTGCCGCTCGAGTACGAGGACGAACGCCTCAGCACCGAGGAGGCCGAGTTCATCCTGAAGGACCTGGGCTACAGCCCGAGCGAGCGCAAGAAGCGTCGCGACTCGGTGGCGGCCGTGGTGGTGCTGCGCGCGGTGCTCGAGCGCGAGGCGACGACCGACTGACGCGCGCCGTGCGCGCCGGCGATCAGCGCGCCTCGGGCGAGAATCCGCGACGGACCCGGCGTCCGATCACGACCAGCACCATGGCGACGCCGGCGGCCACGAAGATCACCGGCGGGGGGGCCTGGAGCACGGCGACGTTCGCCGCGGCGTGAGGGGCGTCGGCCGCGCTGCTCGCCGCGAGCGCCGGCACGGCCAGCAGGCCGAGGACGAAGGCGGAGAGACGCAGGAACACGGCTTTGGACCTGGGTGTGGTCGACACGGTGCGTGGTGCCCGGAGTTCGTCGAAGGTGTACGTCTTGGAGCGGCTCGAGGGTCGTGGCCCGAACTCACGACGGGGGGCCTCGAGCGACATGTGAACCTATCCGGATCTGAGCGCGGCGTCAACCGGGGCAGAACGAGCGTTCGGTGAGCGTTGCACGAGCCGCGGCGCCGCGAACGTGGGTGAACCGACCCACGCAGCGATGGTACCGGCGCCGCGCGCGTGGCGCCCGGCACGACGAAGTGGGATCCCGAGTCGTCCGGTAAGCCGGGTTCTGTGCGACGTCCCGAAGGACGCCCGACGACCATGTCTCTAGGGCCGCCGTCGCCGACGGCCTCGAACGCCCTACCCGGAGGTGCTGGCGAAGCGGGCCGCTTCATCCCTCCCTATGCGGGCTTTCTCCCGGTGAGGTTTACCGAGCCGGACGGTCACCCGCCCGCTGGTGCGCTCTTACCGCACCGTTTCACCCTTGCCGCGACCTCCCGAAGGAGGCCGGTAGGCGGTTTGCTTTCTGTTGCACTGGCTCTGGCCTCGCGGCCGGTGGGCGTTACCCACCACCGTGCCCTGTGGAGCCCGGACTTTCCTCCCCCCGCCACACCCCGGAGGATGCGGCGGGCGGCGGTCGTCCTGGACGGCTCGGGATCCCGAAATGTCAAAGAAGGTCTGGATGATAACCGCGCCCGGTCCGGCGCGCCCGGCCATCCTGCGGGTGGCGGAGTGCCTCGGGGACTTCGAGGCCGACATCTGCGTCGCTCCGCGGCGGGCCTCCAGCGGCTGCTCCGGATGCTCTGGCGCATGACGCACGCACACCGCGCAGTGACCTTGTCCCGGTTCGGTGGACACGGGGTTCGGGGGGCGCCGCGCGGAGCCAGCCCTGGGCTGGCTGGAGCGCAGCGCGGCGATCCGGGGAGCGGGCTTCGCGCGAATGGATCTGTCGACGCAGGTGGTGCGCGCCGCGGGGATGAGCCGCGGGGGCAATCACCCCCGAGCAACCGCCGGTCCACGCACAGGGATCCTCGCGACGCGGCTCGCATCGCGGTCATCATCCTCGATTCGCCCCCGATCGCCGGTGCGTCTTCGCCGTCGCGTCGCGTCAGCCGTCGTCGCGGAGCAGGTCGACGTCGGCAGCGCCCTGGACGTCGGCCCATGTCTTGCCGGCGACGGGAACGAGGCGCCAGATCATGCTCGGGAGGATCGAGGCGTCGTGCTCGATCGAACCGGCGCCGAGCGTCTCCGCGGCGAAATCGAGGACGTCTCCCACCGAGGTCTCCTCGATGTGCATCGACACCGGGTCGGCAGAGAGCAGGTCGACCTGGCTCATGCGCGATTGGCTGCGCACGACGATCGGTCCGACCTGTACGGTCGCGCGAAGCGACACGATGCGGACGTTGCCGGAGGGAGCCTCGAGGCCGGCGTAGCCTGCGCTGACGGTTGCGGCCCAGAGCAGTTGCGTCGGCGCTGTGAGATCCTCGACGCCGACCGCGGTGAACCACTTGAGCCTCAGCTCTCGAGCGCCGGACTCAGCGGGTGGACCGACGAGCGTCGAAGCGGTCACGAGGATCGTCGACACCAGGAACATGAGCAGCTTCATCAGCACTGTACCTCCTGGCATTCGTGAGCGATGTCGTCACAGCTGTTGACGTCACCCCATGAGAGTCCCTGCTTCGGTGAGATGGTGATGTTGCAGCAGGTCGTTCCGCTCCCTGAGTATCCAGTGCCGGTGAATCGCTTCCCTTGACTTGGCCCAACAGCTTCCGGACCAGTGAGGTGGCAGTCACCTCCACTGCCGCCGCACACAGTCAGCGCTATCGTGACGTTGCCACCGCTGCCTGGATTGTTCACGAACCAACTTCCTTCGACCCCTTGGCATGCCCCCTGGCTACAAGGCTCCTCGTAGGTCTCGCACAGGAGTTGGGTCGCTGGGGCAGGGACACTCAGCAATCCGAGAGCCACCCAGGTTGCAAATCTCTTCATCATCACCGCCTTCCTCCAATCATGGTGACTGAACAGCAATCCCCCCCCCACCGTTCTTGTCAAGGCGTCAGAGGCGGGCCGCACGAAAGGGAAACCGCCGGGCACGCCTCGGGTTCCGATCCCTCGCGGGCCTTCACTCGCCGAACGAGGCGCATCGGCGATTCAAAGCCCCCCGGCCCGGCACCCGAGCTTCCCGAGGGCAGCGCCATCTTACGCCCGTGCGTCGACATCTGCGTCAAGGAAGGCGTACGGTCGAACTTAGGCTCGTGATTATCAGACGGGGAAATGGAAGTAGTACTCCTTGGGCTCACCGAGGAGATCTCCGAGCACATACCACTCACGACCATCTGGCGAGCAACATCCAAATAGGAAGATCCCTCCAAGATCCAGGTCTGGGCACTGTATCTCGGGAAGCCGCCCATCTCGGTTGATCCGCACTGCGACAACCAGTCTCGGTGCAGGCTCATAGCGGCGCAGATCCTCCAGAAGTTCGTTGACTCCCACATGAGGATTGAGCTTCTCAGCAGGAAGCTCCTTCAGCTGCACTGGCGTATGAACGTGCTCGTCACCTCGCCGCCAGAGAGTGACGAAGTCGTGGTCCTCGTCCTCCTCGAGGGCGAAGTAGACAGTCGTCCCAAGCACTACCGACATGCCCTGACAAAAGAGAGCTGCCTCCCATCCCTCCCGGTAGCGCTTCAGCCCGGGTGTTCTTAGATCGCGAAGTCTGCGAGGCAGCACCTGGACCCGAGGATCGCGCTGCACCATCGACAATCGGCGAAGTAACTTGCCGGGATCGTGGTACCGAAGCTTCGCCCAGGTTCGAAGTCGCAACCTGTCGTGAATATTCAACTGACGAGACTCAACTTGATCATCCCCCTCACCCGCCGCGCATCTCCTCGAGCTCCTCGAGCATGCGCGGCCAGTCGTCCGCGCATAGGCGATTCAAAGCCCCCCGGCCCGGCAACCGAGCTTCCCGAGGGCAGCGCCATCCTACGCCCGAACGCCTCGCGCAGGGTCGGGAAGCCCACGTCCCACGCCCCCACCCACCCGGTGGCCTCCCGCTCAACCCCTCGGCGTCCGCGGGGCACGCACCTTGCCCCGCCTCGACCTCACCAGGCGTCGGCCGCGGGGCACGTGATCCCCGTCGTCTTCGGGGGCGGGAGCGTCCTCCCCCCCCGTCCCTGGCCCATGCGAACAACCCCGGCGGTCCGCGTGCCGGGTGCTGCAGCGGCACGACGGTCGGCAGCCCCAGCGAACTCACGATCGCCCACGACCGACGGGTCCGTGATCTGCGCGATGAGTTCGCGGCGACCGCCGCACACCGCGCGGCGCAGCACGTCGAGCGCGAACACCCGCCGCAGGAGTTCGGCCCATCGGGAGCTGAGAATGCCGCCAGGATCACCAGGAAGGCCGAGATGTCGAGTGAAGCGCCCCGCTTCCTCGTCATCCTGCGCAGGTCATGCCTGAGCCTCATGGTTCGGGAGAGACCAACACGAGATCGAGCAGCGTGTCGCGCACGGGATCGACTCTCACCGTGCCGCTTGCCCACTCCTTGGTCATCGGCAAGTAGAACCTGGCCATGTCCTTCACGAGGTATCGGTACTCACCAGGGGGGATGCCGGAGATCCGAAATGCTGCGTTCGGGCTTACTGGACCTCCTGCGACATGCGAGCCCCCGCCATCGAGGTGCGTCAACGCCAGCCAGAGGGCGGATCGGGAGTCCGCGAGCCCTGGGGCCCTGGCGAATCCGCGCAGCACTCCGCCTCGATGGAGGACCACGTCCTCGACGGTCGTTTCGCCAGCGACCTGATCCACTGCAAGAGCGTCTGCAGGAACATAATCCTCATGTCTCACTTCGATGCGATATGGGCCAGGTGAGAGATCCTGGAACAGGAAGGTGCCGTCAGGCCCGGTGCACTTCTCGACTTGGAAGGGCACGCGCCATCTCCGGTCATCCTCGGCAGTCTGCACCTTCACCAGGGCCCCACGAACGGGAGTGCGCTGCTTCGCATCGACGACTCGACCAATGAGGCGAGTCCGGGAGAATCGGAGGTCGAGGACGTCATCCTGGTCCCATTGCAGATCGATCTTGAGGCGGGACGTCGTCGCCTCCTCCGTCGAGGCGAATACCGTCGTCAGCCCGACGGGGAGTTGCTCGAACAGGTACCTCCCTTCGACATCGGTCCGGATTTGCAGATCCCGGTAGCTGCCTCGCATAGCGACCACCTCCGCGACCGCGGGCTGGCCGTCAGGGCCCCATACGCGCCCAGACAGACGTGGTGGTCGACGAAGGCGAAGGTCGGCCTGAGCCGCCTCCCCCGCCGCCACCACCACGGTCGTGTCACCCCCGGGCGCCGAGGTGACTCGATACTCTCCAGGCCACAGGCCCTCCATCGAGAATGAGCCCGTGTAATCGGTCCAAGCGGGCCAGGCCGATGGCAGCCCTTCCATCAGCGTGCGGGGAATGATGACGACCTTCCTGTCGATCCCCGGTCGTCCATCGGCCTCGGAGAGCCGACCCGCGATCGAGCCAGCCTCGGAGAGAACGACGCGCACACCCTCGGTCAGATGGGACTCCACCACCTCCACGGGAAACTCAGGACACGGTACGTAACCCGCCAACTGCGCGGAGACCATCCATGTTCCCTCGGAGAAGCCCTGCACGTCGAAGTCCCCCTCCGGACTCGAGAGCCCGCGGAGCACGACAGAGGCACTCTCCGACGATCGGAACGACAACTCTGCTCGGGCGAGCGGCGCCCCGCTCTCGTCGCCCACGCGGCCCAGCATCCGACCGCCCCGGACCAACCTCACGGTCCGTTCGAGGACCTCGCCTGGCACGACTCCCGGCAGCGCGTCCGTCACGGGCACGAAACCGGCGCAGCGGATCGTCATGGAAGTCCTCACTCGCCCCGCCGGGCCCGCGACGACGAGCCCAGATCCAGACGACTCTCGGCCGAGGTGTCTCGCGGCATCGGGCCCCGCAAGAGTCCAGAGAATGGGATCAGACTCATCATCACAGGGCCGAGCATCCGGCCGACTGCATCTCTTGAAGGTCACCTCCGCCTCTGGCAGCGGCTCGCCCGTCGCATCATCGAGAACCATCAGGGCGACGAGTGCCTCGGGGTCAAGAGTGAGCCTGACCGGACCTTCTCCGGGCGTGATGGTCTGCTGTTGTGGATCGAAACCCTTCTTGCTTGCGATGACCGAGTAGGCACTCAGCCCAACACCTTCAAAGCTGAACTCTCCGTTCTCATCACTCGTCGTCGACTGCTGGATGCTGCCCGTACTGCTGTTTGTGACGAGTTGCGAATCCCGGTAGGCCGTGTCGACGCCGCGGGGCAGGCTGTGGTCGCCCGGCCGAAGGAGGATCGTCGCCCCTTCGATGGGCTGCCCACCTGCAGTAGCGACGCGACCGCTCAGCATCCCACCGTTCGCCAGGACGATCTCGCCGAGGTCGGTCGAACGTCGTCCCTCCGGCTCCACCGACAAGCCCAGAGCGCACTTGTTCTGAGCACGGACCGACACCTCGATCGCTCCGCTCGGCCTCAAGCCGACGATCTCGAACCGCCCGTCCAGTCCGGTTTCCACCTCGAAGAAGGAACTCAGCGCGGCCCATCGGCGGTCGACGCTCGGAGCGATCCTCTGACAGGCGAGCACCGAAGCCCCTGGCAGCGGATCGCCCTCACCTCCGACCACGCGACCTACGAGAACCGAGTCGGGCGGAAGCACGATCTCGCCGAAGTCTCGCTGCCGTTCATCCCCGGCCAAGGGGACCGTGATGACGCAGTACCCAATCGCGCGAGCCGATAGGAAGCGACCTGATCCCCCGTCGCTTCCACCCGCATGGCCGGCCTCGATGATCTCGAACCTGCCCGCCTCGTCCGTGACGGCTTCGTACGAACCGACCGGCAGAGCATCTCCATGGAGACGCACGACTCCGCCACCGATGGGATAGCCAGACCCTTCGACGAGGCGGCCGTAGAGGTGCAGGGCGTCACCCGGAGTGGGGTCGGCGGGGACCTGCAGCGTCTCGATCGACGTGTCCGCCCCCTGCTCCAGTGGAAGAGCGGGGTCTCGAGGGCTCCGCGGCACCCCCTCATGCTCGACACGCGAGAGCGACTCGATTCTCTGGGAGTCTAGAACTGAAGGAGGATCATATTCCAAGCCAAGGACCACCGCGAGCACGACGGCCACCAGGAGTACGACCAAGACGGCTCGACTCCACATCAGCGAGATCCTGCGTGTTTGTGCGCATCGGTGATTCAAAGCCCCCCGGCCCGGCACCCGAGCTTCCCGAGGGCAGCGCCATCCTACGCCCGAACGCCTCGCGCAGGGTCGGGAAGCCCACGATCGCCCGCACGACCGACGGGTCCGTGATCTGCGCGATGAGTTTGCGACGACCGCTGCACACCGCGCAGCGCAGCACGTCGAGCGCGAACACCCGCCGCAAGAGTTCGGCCCATCGGGAGCGGCGCCGACAGGCTGGGCTGTCCGTCGGCGCAGCGCCCGCCACCGCACGCCGGCGACGCGACGTCGATGGCCCTGGGCACACGGCGCCGCGCCAAGCCGCGGCCGGCGCCAGCACGCCGTGGTACGTGTCTGGCATGGAACCGGTCGCAGCGCCGCGCCGCCGAGACCGCTCGTCCGCGCGTGCGTCGCGGCCCCGTGAACCCGACGCGAGCCGTCAGGGTTTCGCGCGGAGTCGTCGCGCGTGCGCGACGCGGGGTGCCGTGCGGTGCGAGAGGAGGCGGGCGAGGGGCCTGGCTCCACGTGGTCGCGGGAGGGACTCGTGGTTGGCAGGATCCTCACACTCGGCCAGACTGGGGCGCCGGAGGAGATCCTGCCCATGTCCAGACACCGTCCGCTCATCATGGCCGCGGTGGCGCTGCTCGTCGCGCCGATCCGCGCTCAAGTCGACCTGCGCTTCGCCACCTCGCGCGTGGAGCTGCCCGACATCAGCGCCGTGGAGGCCATGGCCGATCTCGACCGCGACGGCCTCGTGGACCTGATCACCTGCCCCTACAACGGTGCGGGTCTCATCCTGTACTTCGCCGAGAGCCCGGTCTCGTTCGGGTCGCCGCGATTCCTCGACACCGGGTACACCTTCGTGGAAGGCCTGGCGGTCGTCGACCTCGACGGCAACGGCCAACTCGACCTGGTGATGACCTATCGGCTGGTGGACGAACCTTACGACGCCCTGGTGGTGATGCTCCAGATGGCGTCGGGGTCGTTCAAGCGCTTCCTGGTCACCGAGACCATGGGCACCACGGGGAAGTCCGCGGCGGGCGACGTGGATGGCGACGGCGTGCTCGACCTCCTCGTGCCGTGCAAGACCCTCGACGAGGTGCACATCTTCCTCGGGCCGCTGCCTTTCATAGGATCCTCGTCAGACCTCCAGGTCGCCGTGGGCGGCGGCCCCGTGTCGATCGACACAGGTGACATCGACTTGGACGGCGACATCGACTTCGTGACCGCGAACCAGCTCGGCGACAACGTCACGGTCTTCGAGAACCTCGGCGGAGGGAGCTTCGGTCCGCCGGTCGGCTATCCGGCCGACCACACCCATCGCGTGCTGCTGCGCGACATGAACGGGGACGGCGTCCTCGACCTCGTGAACTCGAAGAACGCGGGCCTCGATGTGCGCCTCGGCACGGGGACGGGCACGTTCGGTCCGCCGCTGACCGACGACACGGGCTTCATCCCCAGGGACCTGCGGCTCGCCGACCTGGACGCCGACGGCGACGCCGACGTGGCCATGACGATCGTCGAAGAGGCCGTTGTCACGCGGCTGAACGACGGCAGCGGCATGCTCGGCACCCCGTGGACGGAATCCGTGGCCGAAAGCCACGACAGCATCTTCGTCGACGACCGGAACGCCGACGGCTGGCCCGACGTCGCCGTGACCGACACCTTCACCTTGTACGACCATCACGCCATCTTCCTCGACGGCCGTGGTGACGGCACGCTCGCCATCCCGGTCGCGACCGGGCTGGTCG
This sequence comes from Planctomycetota bacterium, assembly GCA_020638905.1. Classification (GTDB taxonomy): domain Bacteria; phylum Planctomycetota; class B15-G4; order B15-G4; family B15-G4; genus JACKHP01. Next base: position 196,598 of record JACKHP010000005.1, read on the forward strand.
TCGCCCAGCCGCCCCTCCTCGCCGACCTCGACGGCGACGGCGTGCTCGACCTGTTCACCCAGGCCGCCGACGGCACCGTGGTGGCCTCCCCCGGGCTCGGCGACGGGACGTTCGGCGCGGGCGTGACGACACCGTCGCCCTGGAGCGTCACGGCCACCGGGAATCCGGTCGCGGTGGGCGACGTGGACGAGGACGGCCTCCCCGACGTGGTGCAGATCCACGTGGACAGCCCGGACCGCGGTGTGCGCGTGCTGCGTGGCAACGGTGCACTGGGCTTCGTGCCCGGACCGATCTCGCTGCTGGGCTTCAAGATGAGCAAGGCGCACCTGCTCGACGTGGACGGCGACGGACACCTCGACCTCGTGGGCCTGAAGGGCACGGGCCGCCTGCAGGTCGTCCTCGGCGACGGCGCGGGTGGATTCACGTTCCACGTCCAGGACACGCAGAAGGACAACGTCGCCCTCACCACCGCCGACGCCGACCTGGACGGCCTGCTCGACGTGGCCACCATGGACTTCTTCGGCCTCACGCGCGTCAACGAGGTCGATCAGGCCGGCGACCTTTCCCTCTTGTCGGCCTTCGACATCGGCCCCGGCGGCACCTACGGAGACCTCGCCTTCGGCGAGTTCACCGGGGACGCCTTCCCTGATCTCGTCGCGAGCAGCGGCCACTTCGCCGCGGGGATCGGCGACGGGACCTTCGCCGCGCCCGTGAGCGTGGCCGCCACGCACGTCGGGCAGCTCGTCCCGGCCGACATCGATGGTGACGGGGACACGGACATCGTCATCGCCACGGACCCGATCACCGTGCTCGTGGCCACCGGTCCCCTGACCTTCGACGAGCGGACGTTCTGGATCGACACCGAGGTCGTGCGCACCGGAGATCTGAACGGCGACGGCCTGCTCGACCTCGTCGCCCAGGACACCGACGGACGCATCGCGACGCTGGTGAATCAATACTACGACTCGTGGTGGAACCTCGGCGATGCCCTGCCCGGCATGGGGGCGCCGCCGCGCCTCGTGGGGCACGGCGACATGGCGCCCGGCAGCACGGTGCTGCTGCGCGCGACGGGCGGTGCCCCGTCGACCTCGGCGTGGATCGTCCTGGGACTCGGCGGGCTGCAGGCGCCCTTCAAGGGCGGCGTCCTCGCGCCCACTCCGGACCTCGTGCTGGGCGGCATCGTCACCGACAGCGACGGCAACGTCCTGCTGCCGTTCGCCTGGCCGGCGGGCTCGTTCACCGGCCTCGAAGTCTGGTGGCAGCTCTGGATGAGCGACGCCGACGGTCCTGCTGGATTCACCGCGACGAACGGCCTGCTGCAGATCCCGCCGTAGGCCGTGCGTTGAAGTCGTCGACCAGCACCACCCCGCGATCCTCGTCGCGTCGTAGCGGATTCCACCTTCGATGCGGACCGGGCGACGCTCGGCACGCGGCTCGTGTGCGAGCCGTCCCGCGGGGGCGCGCTGTTCCCGCACGTGTACGGGTGCATCGTGCCGTCCGACGTGACGGGACAGATGCGCGTCAGGCGCGGCGCCGACGGCGCGTTCGACCTCTCGCCGGTCGCCGCCGCCGATCGCGGCTGAACACGGACCGCGCCGGCCGCCCACCGCTCGGTGCCCGTGCTGTACGATGCCGGCGGGAAGAGGCTCCCCACGGCGGAGCCTCGTGGAGATCGACGGAGAACTCGGGATGAACCGCACCGCAAACGACCCGTCACGCCGCGCACCGAAGTCGACAACGGCGGCGAGCCCCGCCGTCCTCGCCCTGGGAGTCGCCCTGACCCTGCTGTCGGGCGCCTCCCCCGCCGCCGCCGAGGTCACGGTGATGCCGAGCCAACCGATCACCTGGTACGTTCCCGACGATCTGCCCACGATCCAGGCCGCCATCGATACCAGCGGACGCGACGACCTGATCGTCGTGCGGGCCGGCAGCTATGCCGAAGCGCTCACCTTGGGCGGGCACACCGTGACGATCGTCGGCGAGGAGGGCGCAGAGGCGACGATCGTCGACGCCTCCGGACTGGCGCAACCGGTGCTCAGCTTCGAGGGATCCGTGCAGGGGGTGGCACGCGTCGTCGGGCTGACCCTGCAGGGCGGTGAGGCCGTCTCGTCCGGAGGCGGTGGTGTGCGCGCCACCTCGGGCGAGCTCACCCTGGAGGAGTGCGTCGTGCGCGACTGCAAGGCCCTCTCGGGGAACGGCGGCGGCGTGTGGGCGTCCGGCGGCTCGGTGCGGCTCGAACATTGCGAGGTGAGCGCCAACCAAGCCGGCTCCGGGGGCGGCGCCATGGGCAACGTGAGGCTCGTCGGCTGCCAGGTCCTCGGCAACCAGGCGGACCAAGGTGGCGGTCTGGGGTTCATCGTCGAGGCCAGCGACTGCCTGGTGGCGGGCAACACGGCACTCATGAATGGAGGCGGACTGATCGCGATCTCCGCGCCGGCGCTCACGGGCAGCACCTTTCGAGACAACGTGGCCGGCCTGGACGGCGGCGGCCTCTGGGTGTCGACCTCGGGCAGCATCCACGTCGTCGGCGTGCGGCTCGAGAGCAACCTCGCCGGAGGTCAGGGCGGCGGGGCGTTCCTGTCCTGCGCGAACATCGACTTCGGGCAGTTGCTCGAACTGAGAGACTCGCTGGTGGCGGGCAACCAGGCCGGAGATCCTGGGACGACGGGATTGCTCGCGCGCCAGGACCTCGGGCTGACGACGCCCTTCTCGGGCATCCACGTGAGCCACTGCACGTTCGTGGACAACACCATCGACCTGTCCGCCAAGGGCACGTGTCAGGTCAGCAGTTCGATCGCGTGGGGCCAGGACGACATGTTGGCGCTGAGCAGCAGCACCTACAGCCCGTTGATCCAGTCCTCCGACGTGCAGGGCAGCCCGATGGCCGGAAGCGTCGGCGTGATCGATGCCGACCCGCTGTTCGTCGACCCGCAGGCGGGCGACTACAACCTCCAGCCCGGCTCGCCCTGCATCAATGCGCTCGGCGGCTCCGGGGACCCGGACGGCTCGGGCGGGGACATGGGCGCGTTCACGTACCACCCGTGGGTCGACCTCGGCTCGGACCTGGCCGGTTCCCTGGGAGCTCCGGTGTTGTTCGGCAACGGCGCGCTGACGGACGGATCGCCGGGCGTGCTCGAGTTGACCGGCGCCGCTCCGCTCGCCGACAGCTTCCTCGTGCTGGGGCTCTCCGCGATCGAGATGCCGTTCCAGCTCGGCGTGCTCTTCCCGTCGCCGGACCTGCTGCCGGGCCTCGTGGTGACCGACTCCCAGGGCGCGGTGCCACTGACCTTCACCTGGCCGGGCGGGATGGGCAGCGGGTTCACGATCTGGATCCAGACCTGGGTACGCGATCCGAGCGCGCCGGCGGGCTGGGCGGCGAGCAACGCGCTGCGCGCCACCACGCCCTGATCGGGCCCTGACCGGCGCGTCGCGGTCCCGCGCTTGCCGCGCGAGCGCTCGGCCTTCGATCGCGTCGGCAGGATCGTGAACGCGCTCGGGTCGCATCGATCGGCAGCGTGCCGTACCTTGTCGTCGCCGCGCGCGCGCTCGCTCGCGCGTCCCCCACCCAACGCCCGACCCGAGAGCCCGCATGGAGTTCGTCTACGTCGTCAAGCGCTACGACCTGTTCGACCTCGCGTTCCCGCACGGGTTCGTGGCGGCGCGCGACGACCTGCGCGTCGCGCAGTGGACCGAACGCATCCGCGAGCGCGGGTTCTTCGTCGAGCGGCGGCAGGCCGAGCGCGACAGCTCGCTCAAGCAGATCATCCCGTACACGCTCATGGCGCACGGCGATGAGCTGCTGCTGCTGCGCCGGCTCGCCCAGGGCGGCGAGGCGCGGCTGCACGGCAAGCAGTCGATCGGCGTCGGCGGGCACATCAACCCGATCGACGGCGTCGAGGCGCGCGACGTGCTCGAGGCCGGCTGCCGGCGCGAGCTCGAGGAAGAACTGGTGATCGACACGTCCTACGCGCTCTCGGCGGTGGGCGTGATCAACGACGAGACGAACGACGTGGGCTCGGTGCACTTCGGCCTCGTGAACGTCGCGCGCTGCGAGACGGCCGACGTGTCGATCCGCGAGACCGACGTGCTCGAGGGGATGTTCACGAGCCGCGCCGCGCTCGCCGAGCTGCTGCGCTCCCCCGACCACACGCTCGAGACGTGGTCGCGGCTGATCGTCGAGCGCCTCGACGCGGTGCTGGGATGACGCGCGCCGATGAACACGACGCGCGCTCCGCCGCGGAGCGCGCGCCGTCCGAGACGATCTGGCACATCACGCGCGACGGGACGCCGGCCGTCCCCGGAGCCGAGCCGTTCGTGCACGCGTCGTTCACGTCGCAGCTCGCCGAGACCCTCGCGCTGCACTTCGTGGGCGTGGACGAGGTCGTGCTGCTGCGCCTCGACTCGGCTGCGCTCGGTGCGCGCCTCGTGTGCGAGCCGTCCCGCGGAGGCGCGCTGTTCCCGCACGTGTACGGACGCATCGAGCCGTCCGACGTCCTGGGACGGGTGCGCGTCGCGCGCGGTGCCGACGGCGCGTTCGACCTCGCGCCGCTGCGCGCCTGCACGCCGGACCTGCCGGCCTTCCTCGCGCTGCAACCGCTCCCGGTGCCGCGTCCGTGGGGCGGCCGGCGCATCGCGCCGCGCTTCGGCTGGACCGATCCCGGTCCCGTCGGCGAATGGTGGCTGCTCTCGTGCCACCCGTCGGCGCGCACCGAACTGCGCGATGGCGGCACGCTCGCCGCGTGGCTCGACGCGCACGCCGGCGCGGGCCTGCCGCGCGCGGCCGACTTCCCGCTGCTGCTCAAGTTCCTCGACGCCGACGAGGTGCTCTCGGTGCAGGTGCACCCCGACGACGCCACGGCGCGCTCGCACGGCATGGCGAACGGCAAGACCGAGGCGTGGCTGGTGCTCGACGCCGAGCCCGGTGCGAAGCTGTGGCTCGGCACGGCCGACGGCGTGCGTCCCGCGGACGTGCTCGCGGCGGTGCGCGCGGGCGCCGACGACGACGAGGTCAAGGCGCTGCTGCGCGCGGTCGAGCCGCGTGCGGGCGACGCGCTGCTCGTGCCGGCCGGCACGATCCACGCCATCGGACCGGGGCTCGCGATCTACGAGGTGCAGCAGACGTCCGACGCGACGTATCGCCTGTACGACTGGGGACGCGGGCGCGAGGTGCATCTCGAGCTGGGCGAGCAGGCCGCGCGCGACCACCGTCCGTCGCCGCCCGCGAACGCGGGTCCGGCCCGCGGCGGCTGGACGACGCTGCTCGACGACGCGGCGTTCCGGCTCTCGCGCGCGCGTCCCGAGGGTGCGCTCGCGGTGCGTCCCGCGCGCGGCTACGCGGCGCTCACGGTGCTCGCAGGGACGGGCGAGCTGCGCGCGACGCCGCGCGTCGGCGAGTCTGCGGCGGACACGTGCGCACTGCGTCCCGGCGACACGGCTCTCGTGCTGCGCGAGTGCGCGATCGACGGCGACGGACTCGACCTGCTGCTCGCCGAGCCGGGCGCATAGGGCGCGCGAGAGGCGACGCCTCGTCGACGAGCACCGAGGCGACGCGCGACGCGTCGCCTGGCTCAGTACGCCGGACGGTCGTCGAACGCGAAGCAGCCCGTCTTGCCCTCGACGCGGATGCCGCGTCCGTCGAACAGCGTGCGCTTCGTGAGGTCGCTGCCGTAGACGTGCAGCGACATGGCGCGCTCGCTGCCGGTATTGCGCACGCGATGCACCTCGGTGCCGGGCTGGCCGTTGTCGCCGGTGAGTCCCGCGCCGAGCACGTCGCGGGCGCGCTCGGCGAGCAGCAGCGGGCCCGTGCCCGGGTCTTCGACCACGTCGTAGTCGGTCACCTCGAGCGCGCCCTCGAGGATGCCGAACACGCACCACGTGTCGTGGTCGTGGATGGGCGTCACCGCGCCCGGCTCCCAGAGCAGCACGACCACCGTGAAACCGAGCGGGTCGGTCACGACCTGGTGCCGGCGGTACCTGCCCGGCAGACGCTTGTCGGGATCGGACTCGCGCCACATCGCGTCGACGTCGCAGCCCTCGACCACCGCGCGGGAGATCGCCGCGCGGGCCGCAACGATGTGCTGCGCGAAGTCGAGCGGCCGCCCGTACGCCTCGCGCAGGGCTTCGCTCACGGCGGTCGTCAGGCAGGTTCGGGACATGCGCGTCATGATATCCGCCGCGGGCGGGCTGACCAGGGTCGGATGGCCCACGGGTTCGCGGGACGGGGGGACGGCCTCCGTCCGCTACGAGATCCAGTTCATGCGGTCGTGGGCGACTCCGCGCACCTCGCATCGGCACGCTCGCCGGGTGCCGATCGGTCATGCACACCACGCAAGGGAGGCGCGCGCGTCGTCACGCGGACTCCTCTCAGTACGCCCCGTCGAGCAGCGTCGTCACCGCGGGCGGCGTGAGCAGCTTGACCCCGCCGCCTGCGGGCACGCTCACCGCCTGCACCCAGAGGTCGAGGGAGTCGACGCCCAGTTCGGGCACCGCGACGGAGAACCCCGTCTGGCCGCTCGGCCCGAGCGGGCCGAGCGCGAGCAGCACGAACGGCGCGCCCACGCCGAAGACGCCCAGGCCCGACGCCTGCGACGCCCACGCGGGCGATACGCCGAGCACGAGCCACGCGCCGTCGCCGGGCTCGCCCGTGACGTCGACCGTCCACGAGGCGCCCTCGCGCACGGGGGACGACGACGACAACCGCGTCGCCACGCCGGGCAGCATGACGAACGCCGCGCCGGGCGCCAGGACGCTCGCGTCGCCGGCCGGTGACCCGTCGCCGCCCTGCGCCGCACTCTCGCGCAACACGATGCCGGCATCGGACGCGAGCACGAGGCCGGGACCGCCGGGCTCGACGACCGCCGTCCCGCCCTTCACGAGCGAGGCGTCGACGAGGGCGTGCGAGCCCTCGAGGCGCATGCCCGCGGCGGCCGGCACGTCGTCACCGTAGGTATCGATGCCGTCGCCGCCGAGCACCGTGCTGCCCGAGATGAGCAGCGTCGAGTTCGTGGCGTGGATGCCCACCGTCGGCGGCGCACTCTGCGCGAGGTACTGGGCCGAGCCGCTGATCAGGCTGTCGCGCACGACGACCCGCGAGTCGACCGCGTGGATCGCGCCGAAGTCGCCCGAGCCGCCCTGGAGATCGGCGCGGATCGTGCACTGGTCGACGAGCACCGGGCCGTCGTTGTCGGACAGTTCGAGCGAGCCTGGATACTGGAAGGTCACGTCGCGCAACACGAACGCCTGCTGCGGCGCGAGGTGCGTCACCGTGATCTGGCCCGCGATCTGCACGAAGGGGCCGTCGCCGACGAGCGTCAACGACCTGGCGTCGATCGTGTTCCACGCGTCGTGGGCGCCGCCGCGCAGGAGCAGCACGTCGCCGTCGGCCGCCGAATCGATCGCCAGCATCAGGCTCGTGAAGTCGGACCCCGGCCCTCCCGCCGGATCGACCACGAGCACGTCGGCGTGCGCGACTCCACACGACAGCGCGAGAACGAGAGCGAGACGTCGGGCGATCGGGCGAGGGGACATGCGGCACTCCTGGATTCTCGGCTCGCCGGGAGCGGCAGCATACCCGGAGATCGGCGCGACGGGGGTGGGCGCCCGACACACGGTGCCGCATGCCGTGGACGTGCCAGACCTCGCGGGGCGCGGCCACGGCCCGGCACGCGACGCGTCCCGAAGCGGCTCTACCCCCCCACCCGTCTCCGCAGCCGCCCCACCGGACCGCTGCTCAGGAAGTGCGTCACGTCGAGGCCCGCGACGACGAGCGCCTGGAGCTGCTCGAGGCTGCGCACGCGACCGAGCATGCGCAGGACGAAGCGCGGACTCAGGTAGAAGCCGCGCAGGAAGCGGCGCTGGGTGTCGAGCATCTGCTGCGCGCTGAAGTGCGTGAACCTCCACGGCGGCAGGCCGGGATAGTAGCCGTAGCGCTTCCAGTCGGGACGTCCGCTGGGCAGGTAGTCGAGGTAGCCGCGCTGCTTGCAGTCGTCCCAGAGCTGCGTGCCGGGGTACGGGCAGCCCACGGTGAAGGTCAGGTAGTCGGGACGGATCTCGTGCGCGAGCCGGCGCGTGAGCTCGACCTCCTCGGGTGTCTCGTCGACGTGGCTGCCCAGCATGAGGTACGCCGTGCGCAGGATGCCCACGCGCTTCGCCTCGGCGAACACGTGCACGACCCTCTCGCGCGTGACGAGCTTCTGGTTCAGCTCGAGGATGCGCTCGCTGCCGCTCTCGACGCCGAAGTCGATCTTGAGGCAGCCCGACGCGGCCATCAGCTCGAAGTGCTCGCGGCGCAGGCCGTCGACGCGCGCGTTGCAGCTCCACGTGAGCTTGCGGGGAATCAGCGCCTCGCACAGCTCCTCGAGGTAGCGCAGCGTGGGCGGGAAGATGTCGTCCTCGAAGTTGAGGTGGTTGATGCCCCAGCGACCCGCGAGCTCGTCGATCTCGGCCAGCACGCACCCCACCGAGCGACGCCGGATGCCGGGCCGCGCACGCTCGCCCCAGACCGCGTTCGTGCTGCAGAACACGCAGCGCGCGTAGCAGCCCCGCGAGAGGTGCACCTGCGCCGCGCGGATGCCGCGCCGGATCACGCCGGGACTCGCCACGCCCTTGCGTCCCGCGAGCGCGGCGTACGCGGGCCAGTCGAGCAGCGTGCGGTCGAGCGGCGCGAGCGTGTCGAGGTCGTCGACGACGTCGCGATGTCCCGTGAAGCCGCCGTCGCGCAGGTGCAGGCCGGGGACGGCGCCGAGGCCGGCGCCGTCCGCGCGCGCGTCGAGCAGCTCGGGCAGCGTGCGGTCGCCCTCGCCCACGCAGACCGCGTCCAGCGCGGGGATCTCGTCGAGCAGGTCGGCCGGCAGCGCCGTGGCGTGTGGTCCGCCGGCGACGGTGAACAGGTCGCGCGACCAGCTCTTGGCGGCCTCGAGCAGGCGCGCGGCGCCCGGCACGTGGGGCGTGACCACCGACACGCCCAGCACGTCGGGACGGAACCTGTCGAGCGCGGGACGGAACGCGTCCTCTCCCCCGGGCGTCACCTCGAGGTCGAGCAACCCGGCCTCGTGCCCGCGCGCGCTCGCCTCGCTGGCCAGCCCCACGAGGTTCGTGGGGTGCTGCAGGTTCTGGCGGCTCATGCGCCCCAGCACCGACGGCGGACGGACGAGCAGGACGCGCATGGGGACGGAGGACACCTCGGGACGGACGCGAGCGTCCCTGGACGCAGCGCGCACCCTCACTCTAGCAGCCGCATCGAGGTCCTCCGCGCCTCCGGCGCGCCGCGCGCGACCCGCCGCTGAGCGCGGACGACACCCGGCGCCGGGGCAGGCGTCTTCCTACCCGGCGCTCCGCTCCGGCCCGGGACGTCCTATGCTGCGCAGCGGCGAGCGCCGGGCCGGACCGACCGTCCCCGTCGTGCGCGTCCCGACCACGTCCCGGGCGAGAGTCCCCATGAGCGCGTCGTTCCCCGTCGTCCGCGAAGGCACCCTGTCGGCGCTGCTGCGCACGCTGGCGGCCGCGCGTCCCGACGCCGAGGCGTACGTCATGCCCGGCTTCGTCCACGACGGCGTCGAGGTGCGGCTGACCTTCGCGCAGCTCGACGCCGAGGTCGACGCCCTGGCCCGCGGACTGCTCGCGCTGGGCGTGCGCGCCGGCGAGCACGTCGCGCTGTGGGCGCCGAACGTCCCGGCCTGGGTGCCGCTCGAGTTCGCGTTGGCGCGCCTCGGCGCGGTGCTCGTCACGATGAACACCTCGCTCACGCGCGACGAGGCCGACTACGTCCTGCGGCAGAGCCGCGCGGTGGCGCTGCTGCACACGACGACGGCCGGCGGCAACCCGATCTCCGCGCACGTCGACGCGATCCTCGACGACGACCCGCCGCCGGCGCTGCGCGCCAGGGTCTGGATGCCCGCGACGCGCGACGAGCCCGCGCCGCACGGCGTGCGTCCGTCGGGCGACGGCGCGTCGACGTCGGACGTGCCGGGCGCCAGCCGCCACGGCGCAGGCGCCGGACGCGCTGCCTCGCGCGGCACGCTCGCCACGCTGGCCGAACTCGTGCACGCCGGCTCGCGCATCGCGTCCGAGCTGCTCTCCGCGCGCGAGGCCGCCACGGAGCCCGACGACCCCGTGAACATCCAGTACACGTCGGGCACCACGGGCTTCCCGAAGGGTGTCGTGCTCAGTCACGCGAACCTGATCGGCAACGCGTCGATGCTGGGCGACGTGCTGGGCATCGGCGAGGACGACCGGGTGCTGCTCATGGTCCCGCTGTTCCACTGCTTCGGCTGCGCGGTGGCGGTGCTCGGGACGTACACCCACGGCGCGACGCTCTGCGCGTTGCCGGCCTTCGAGCCGGGCGCGGCGCTGCGCCTCGTGGCCGAGGAACGTTGCACGATCGTGCACGGCGTTCCGACGATGTACGCCGCGATGCTCGCGCACCCCGAACGCGCGCGCTTCGACACGCGCTCGCTGCGCGCGGGCCTGGCTGCCGGCGCGCCGTGTCCCGTGCCGCTCATGGAAGCCATCGCGCGCGACCTGCACTGCCCCGGCATCGCGGTGGCGTACGGGCTGACCGAGGCCTCGCCGGCGGTGACCGGATGTCGTCCCGACGACCCCGTCGCGCTGCGCTGCGAGACCGTGGGACGGGCGCTGCCCGGCATCGAGGTGCGGCTCGTCGATCCCGACACGTCGCGCGACGTCGGCATCGGTGAGACGGGCGAGCTGTGGGCCAAGGGTCCGAACGTGATGCTCGGCTACCACGACGACCCGGTCGCCACGCAGCAGGCGCTCACCGCCGACGGCTGGCTGCGCACCGGCGACCTGGCGACCCGCGACGCCGACGGCGTCGTGCGCATCGTCGGCCGCAGCAAGGACATCATCATCCGCGGCGGAGAGAACATCGCGCCGGCCGAGATCGAGAACCTGCTGCGCGAGCACCCGGACGTCGACGACGTGGCGGTGGTCGGCGTCCCCGACGAGCACATGGGCGAGGAGATCGCGGCCTGCCTCGTGCTCGCGCCCGGCGCCACGCTCGACGAAGCCGCGCTCGCAGCGCTCCTCGAAGGACGCGTGGCGAAGTTCAAGGTGCCGCGCGTGTGGCGCGCGTTCGCGCGCTTCCCGCTCACGGGCTCGGGCAAGGTGCAGAAATTCAGGCTGCGCGAGATGCTCGCCGACGGGTGACGACCGCGGCGCCCCGGCGCCGCACGCGGACTCGCGTCCGCGGGAAGCGCGTCGCGCGGGGGGATCGCGACGCGCGACGTCAGCCGTCCGCGTCGCCGACGTAGCCGATGGTGCGCAGCCGCTCGAGTTCGTCGTCCTCGAGCACGCGCGTCTCGACGAGCCCGCGTCGACCGAGGTAGCCGGCCAGCCGTTCGAAGGCCGCCGCGCGCGGGGGCGCCGCGACGTCCGCACGCGCGGCCACGTCGCCGACCGCGCGTTCGTCGCGGCCCAGCGGATGCTGCATGCCGGGGTCGCGCCGCAGGTCGTAGCGAGCCACGTCGACGCAGGCCTCCGGCGCATCGAGTCGCAGCAGCGGCGCGCCCACGCGCCAGGTCGCGTCGGACGGAAGGAATCCCAGCACCTGCGCCACGACCCGGCACTCGGCGCCCGCGCCGAGGACCACGGGCGTCGTGCCGGCCTCGCGCTCCCACGGCTCGACGAGGCGCACGCTGCCCGGCACGAGCCGGAAGCCTTCGGCCGTGGCGCGTCCGTCGCCGACGACGCGCCGCTCGACGAACAGGCGCAGACGTGGATCGAGCTCGGGCATCGGGAAGCCGGGCACCCTCGCGACCTCCGCGTGCGTGGCTTCGACCTCGACGCGCGCCGCGAAGGTGCCGTCGCGCGGGACGACGAACGCTGCGCTGCGCGCCACCACCGGCCCGTCGTCCCGCCGTGGACGCGTGCCCGCGAACACGAGCGCGCCGTCCTCACCGACACGCGCGTCGGACGCGTCGCGCGCGACGCGCCACGACGCCGCGTCCCCCTCGACGGACGCCAGCGCCTCGGGGCGCCAGCCGTCCCACGTCTCGAGCGTCTCCCGCGCGGGAGGCAGTGCCGACGGGAAGCGCGCGATGGCGTGCTCGCCGTCGGCGCGCACCGCGAGCAGGTTCACGTCGCTCTGCACGCGCTCGCAGAAGCGCGGGACGTCCGGCGCGTCCGCCGACAGGACCCGTCCCTCGGCACCCTCGAGCGGCGCGAGGCCCAGCCAGGCCAGGATCGACGGCGCCACGTCGACCAGGCTCGCCGCGCGCGGAGCCGGTCCCGGCGCGACGCCGTGCGGGAAGCGCACCAGCAGCGGGACGTCGACGAGTTCGCCGTAGAGCGAACCCGTGTGCTGGAAGCCGCCGTGGTCGAGGAACTCCTCACCGTGGTCGCCGGTGAACACGATCAGCGCATCGTCGAACCGGCCGCGGGCGGCGAGTCCGTCGAGCAGGCGTCCCACCTGGGCGTCGAGGAACGCGACCTCGCCGTGGTAGAGCGTCTCGAGTGCGTCGCGCGCGTCCGGCTCGAACTCCGGCTCGTCGAACAGCAGCGGCGTGGGATGCGGCAGGTACGGGTCGTGCGGATCGAAGTAGTGCACGTACAGGAAGCCGTCGCGGCCGTCGAGTTCGTCCACGAAGCCCAGCGCGGCGTCGGTGGCCTCGTCGGCCGCCAGGTACCCCGTGCGACGAGCCACCGCGCGCCAGCCGTCGAGCCACGGCAGCACGAGCTTCTTGCCCGCGTTGGGACCGCTCGCGCGCCCGGTCGCGCACAGCCAGCGGTCGAGGCGCACGATCCAGAAGAGTCCGGCTTCGACCTCGTGCGTGTGCCCGCGCAGCGCGTCGAAGCCGCGCAGGAAGCCGCGCTCGTCGCGCAGGATCGGGTTGCCGACCACCGCGCCGGTGAGCACGTCCCGGTCGGCCAGCACCTGCGGCAGCAGCGGCAGCGCGCGCGGCAGGATCGCATCATGGTCGGTCACGCCGTGTCGCCGCGGCGAGCTGCCCGAGAGCAGCGTCGACACGGCGGGCAACGTCCACGACGAGCTCGAGAGGGCATCGTCGACGCGCCAGCCGCCGTCGGCGAGGGAGTCGAGGCGCGGCGTGGGCGTGAATCCGCCGTAGCACGAGAGCGCGTCGCGGCGCAGCGCGTCCGCCACCACGAGCAGCACGAGCGGACGGCCCGTGCGCGCGCCGCGCGCGTCGTCGAGCCGCTCGCCGCGGGCCACGCCGAAGCCGCACGCGGCTCCCGCGGCGAGCAGCAGCGTCCACGCCGCCAGCGCGCGCCGCAGCGGATGCTCGCCGGCCACGCGCGGGAAGACGCGGGCGGCCACGGTCGCCGCGAGCAACGCACCCAGCGCGGACGGCAGCGGACCGCGTCCGTCGAGCACGAGCGCCAGGCCGACGAAGAGCGCCGCCGCCAGGCCGCAGGCCGAGGCCGCGGCCGGACGTCCGAGGTCGGCGAGCACGACCGACGCCAGCATCCCCGCGAGCAGGCACGGCAGCAGCGGGACGAGCCAGGTCGCGGCCGCGTAGGCCAGGAGCGCCGGGGCGTCGGCGCGCGCCGCCCGTCCGCCGTCGAGCAGCAGGCCCGAGACACCCTCGAGCAGGCCGGCGGCGCCCACGCTCGCGGCCAGCAGCATCGACGCCGCCAGGGTCGCCGAGCGGGCCGGCGGCAGCGCGCGTCCGGCGCCGGACGAACCGGCGGACGACGAGGGCGGCGAGGATGCGGCGGCGCGGGACACGGCGCCACTGTCGAGCAGGCGCGCGCGGGGCGCAAGGCGTCCGGCTACGATGCCCGCATGGACGAGATCGTCGAGGTGGCCTGCCCGAGCTGCGGGGAACCGATCGTGCTGGCGCTCGACCCGTCCGCCGGGAGCGAGCAGGAGTACGTCGAGGATTGCCCGGTGTGCTGCCGTCCGGCGCTGCACCGCGTGCGCTTCGACCGCGAAGGCCGCGCCAGCGTGGACAGCCGCGCCGAGTGATCGCCGGGCTCGGACGGCGCCCCACGCGCCGCGGCGCACTTACGCAACACCACGCAGCTCCGGCAGCGACATCATGGGCCGAACGACCCATCCCACCGACTTGCGTGAATGCGCGCCATGCCGGGCGCGACATCGCGACGGCCACGAAACGGGCGTTCCCGAGTAGACTCGTCGTGGACGGAGCTGGGAAGACTCCGGACACGATGCCGTGTGCAGGGGGACAGCACCGATGCGGGACGATGTCGGGGAGACCGGAGGTCTTGGACGCAGGGCGCGCGAGCCGCGCCTCGACGAGCACGCGTTCAGCAAGCTCGAGGAAGCGCGCTCGCAGCTCGCGCTCGTGGTCGGACACCTGCCGGTGGTCATCTACACCTGCGACGCGCACGACTTCCGTACGACGTACGTGAGCCCGAACGTGACCGAGATCACGGGCTTCGCGCCCGAGGACCTCTACGCCGATCCCGGGCTGTGGCTCGCGCGCATCCACCCCGAGGACCGCATCGCGGCGCTCACCTCCTGCGACGAGATGCAGCAGCTCCCGTTCCGCGAGGTCGAGTACCGCTGGCAGCGCGCCGACGGCAGCTGGCTCTGGCTGCTCGACGTGGTGCGACTCGTGCGCGAAGAGGACGGCGCGCCGCGCCACCACGCCGGCGTGCTGCTCGACATCACCGAGCGCCGTCTCACCGAGGACGAGCTGCGCGCCACGCGCGAGCAGGCGCGCGAGCTCAACGCGCGCCTGCTGTGCGCCCGCGAGGAGGAGCAGCGGCGCGTCTCGCGCGAACTCCACGACGAACTGGGACAGGACCTGACCGCGGTGCGGCTCGACCTCGAGACCATCCTGCGACGCACGTCCGGGTCCGACCCCGAGTTGCGCACCCTGGCCGAGCGCGCCCTCGCCGGCGTCGACGGAGCGATCCGCGGCGTGCGCCGCGTCGCGCACCAGTTGCGTCCGCTGGTGCTCGACGACCACGGTCTCGCGGCCGGACTCACCGACCTGGTCGAGCGCTTCCGCGCGCGCTCGGCGCTGGCCATCGAGCTCGTCATCGAGTGCGACCTGGCCGGGCTCGACGACCATCGCTCGACGTGCCTCTTCCGCATCACGCAGGAGGCGCTCACGAACGTGGTGCGCCACGCCGAGGCCGCGCACGCCCGGGTGCACCTGCGTCTCGTCGACGGACACCTGGCGCTGACCGTCGACGACGACGGCAAGGGCGTCCCCGACGAGCCGGCCGTGCACCGCACGTCGCTCGGCCTGGCCGGACTGCGGGAGCGCGCGCGCCTGCTGGGCGGCATGGCCCTCGTGGCGCGCCGTCCCGAGGGCGGCACGCGCGTCGACGTGCGCATCCCCGCGGCGTAGCGTCGGCGCACGGTCACGGGACGAGCTCCGGCCGCGAGCCGTCGCAGGCTCTCGCATCCCGGGCGGACGCGGCCCACAATGCGACCCATGTCCGAGTGGCTCCCCTTCCGACGCGCCGAGGTCCCGGCCGACGACGACGCGCGCGTCGAGCTCGACGGCACGCTGCTCGTGATCACGTACCGCAACGACACGAACGGCTGGACGGTGGCGCGCCTGGAGGTCGAGGGCCACAAGGACCCGGTCACGCTCGTGGGCAGCCTGCCCGGCGTCGAGGTCGGCGACAGCCTGCGCGTGCGCGGCCGCTGGACCGACCACCCGAGCTACGGCAAGCAGCTCGCCGCCGAGAGCGCCGAGATGCGTCCCCCCAGCGGACGCAAGGGCCTCGTGCAGTACCTCGGCGGCGGACGCATCAAGGGCGTCGGCCCGAAGACCGCCGAGGCCATCGTCGACGCGCTCGGACTCGACGTGCTCGACGTGCTCGAGCGCGACCCGCACGCGCTGGCCGGCGTGAAGGGCATCGGTCCGGCCAAGGCCATGGCGATCGTGACGCAGCTCGCCGAGCAGCGCGAGTCGGCCGCCGCGCTCGTCTTCCTGCAGGAGCACGGACTCGGCGCGGCGGCGTCCATGCGCGTCTTCAAGCACTACGGCAGCAGCACGGTCGAGACGGTGCGCTCGAACCCGTACCGCATGGCCGACGAGGTCTTCGGCATCGGCTTCCGCACCGCCGACGCCCTCGCGATGGCCCTCGGACACGAGCCCGACAGCGGCTACCGCATCGCGTCCGGCCTGCTCTACCTGCTGGGACGGGCGGCGCTCGAGGGCCACGTGGGCCTGCCCGTCGAGCTGCTGCTCGAGCGCGGCGCCGAGTTCCTCGAGGTCTCCGAGCAGCGCGCCGAGCAGGTGCTCGTCGAGTGCCTGCACGACGGACGGCTCGTCGACGACGGGCTCGTGTACCGTCCCGAGCT
This sequence comes from Planctomycetota bacterium, assembly GCA_020638905.1. Lineage (GTDB taxonomy): Bacteria > Planctomycetota > B15-G4 > B15-G4 > B15-G4 > JACKHP01. The sequence continues at coordinate 212,862 of JACKHP010000005.1, forward strand.
GCTGCACGCCGAGCTCGTGGCGTGCAACGGACTGCGCGCGCTCGTCGCGAACGGGCAGGGCGCCACGAGCCTCTCGGCCGACGCGGCCGTCCAGCGCGCCGAGCTGCGCACGGGACTCACGCTGAGCGACGACCAGCGGCGCGCGGTGGCGCTGGCGCTCACGCATCCCGTGTCGGTCATCACCGGCGGGCCGGGCGTGGGCAAGACGACGCTCGTGCGCTGCCTCGTCGACGTCCTGCACGAAGAAGGCTGCGAGGTCTCGCTGGCCGCGCCCACCGGACGCGCCGCGCGCCGGCTCGAGCAGGCCACCGGACGCGAGGCGGCCACGCTGCACCGGCTGCTGCAACTGCGTCCCACGGGCGCGGGCTTCCTCGTCGACCGCAGCGAGCCGCTGAAGACCGACGTGCTGATCGTCGACGAGACGTCGATGGTCGACATCGCGCTCATGGCGCAGATCGTCTCGGCGCTGCCGCTCGGCGCGTCGCTCGTGATGGTCGGCGACGTCGACCAGCTCCCCTCGGTCGGACCGGGAGAGGTGCTGCGCTCGCTCATCACGAGCGAGACGATCCCGGTGGCGCGGCTCACGACGATCTACCGCCAGGCCGAGCACTCGGGCATCGTGCGCGTGGCGCACGAGATCAACGCCGGACGCGTGCCGTGCTTCGACGAGGGACAGGGCGGGCAGGCGTTCTGGGTCGAGCGTCCCGACGCCGAGGGCGCCGTCGACGCGCTCTGCGCGCTGCTGGCCGAGCGCATCCCGCAGGTCTTCGGGCTGCACCCGCTGCGCGACGTGCAGGTGCTCACGCCGATGCACAAGGGCCCCGTGGGGACGGTCGCGCTCAACGTCGTGCTGCGCGCCGCGCTCAATCCCCCCGCGCCGGGCAAGGTCGAGATCGAACGCTACGGACGCACCTACCGCGCCGGCGACAAGGTCATGCAGGTGCGCAACAACTACGAGCTCGACGTCTTCAACGGCGACGTCGGCATCCTGAAGCGGCTCTCGGAGGCCGACGGCGGCATGGTCGACTTCGACGGACGCGAGGTGGCCTACGGCCTCGACCAGCTCTCGGAGCTCGAGCCCGCCTTCGCGATCACCTGCCACAAGAGCCAGGGCAGCGAGTTCCCCGCGGTGCTGCTGCCGCTCTTCCGCTCGCAGTACATGATGCTGCGCAGGAACCTCGTCTACACCGCATTCACGCGCGCCAAGCGCCTGCTCGTCGGACTCGGCGAGTGGAGCGCGCTGCAGACCGCGATCGCGACGGTCGACACGGGCCGGCGCTACGGGAGGCTGGCCGAGCGGCTGCGGGGCGAGTAGGCGCGGGGACCGTCACGGAGGGGCGCGATGTCCGGTCGAGTGGAAGACGACGGCCCGGCGGAGTCCGGCGCGAAGCGGCGGCGACGTTTCGCGCGCTGGCTGCTCGTCCCGCTGCTGATCTTCGGGGGGATGGCGTACGACCTCTCGACGCACCCGTCGATCGCGCCAGGCGCCCTCTCCGCGGAGCTGACGGGTGCGCGTCCGCCGCTCGTCGTCGACGTGCGCTCGCAGGGCGAGTACGACGCGGGACACGTTCCGGGCGCGCTGCACGTCGACTTCTGGACGTCGGGCAGCGAGGCCGACCGCATCGCGCAACTGGCCGGCGACCGTCCGATCGTGGTGACCTGCGAGCACGGTCCGCGAGCCTGCGTGGCGGGCAGCCTGCTCGCGCTGGAGGGCGTCGAGGTCGAGTACCTCGCCGGCCACATGTCGGCCTGGAAGCGCGCGGGATTGCCCACGACGCGCGAGTGAGGCCGAGGGCGGGGACGCCCGCCCGGAGCCGTCCGTAGCCACTCGCGCCCACCCCGCCCGCGCGGTAGCGTCATGCTTCGCAGGGCGCGCGACGCCCGTGCGCCGACACCCCGCGATCCCACCGGCCCCCCCCACCATGTCCTCTCCGTCGTCTCGCGTCGTGTGCGAGGTGTGCACCGAGTCCCTCGACGGCGCCCTGGCCGCCCGGCGCGGCGGCGCCGAGCGCGTCGAGCTGTGCGCCGCGCTCGGCGTGGGAGGGCTCACGCCGTCGCTCGGCACGCTGCGGCTCGTGCGCGAGCGGACGTCGCTGGCCGTGGTCGCGCTCGCGCGTCCGCGAGCCGGCGACTTCCTGTACGGCGCGAACGAGTTCGACGTGCTGCGGCGCGACGTCGAGCTGCTCGGCGAGGCGGGCGCGCACGGCGTCGCCCTCGGCGTGCTCACCCCCGACGGGCGCATCGACGTCGCGCGCACCGGCAGGCTCGTCGAGGCGGCGCGTCCGATGCAGGTCGTCTTCCACCGCGCGTTCGACATGCTGAGCGACCAGTTCGCCGCGCTCGACGAGCTCGCGGCGCTGGGCGTCTCACGCGTGCTCACGTCCGGCGGCGCGCCGAGCGTGGTCGACGGCCTGCCGCGCCTGCGCGAGCTCGTCGCGGCGGCGCGCGGACGCCTCACGGTCATGCCCGGCGGCGGTGTGCGGGCCGACAACGTGCGCGAGGTGCTCGCCCGCAGCGGCGCGCGCGAGGTGCACTTCTCGGCGCGGCGCACGGCGCGCTCGCAGATGCGCTACGTCCACGAGGCCGTCTCGCTCGACGACCACGGCGACGACGCCGAGTGGACGGTCACCGACGAGGCGCGCGTGCGCGCCATCGTGCAGGCCGCCCGGGGCTGACGCGCCGGTCCGGGTCGGAACGGCCGTGCGGCTCCCGAAGTGCCCGCCGGACGCGCTCCGAGGGATTGTCCGTCGCTTTTCCCGGGCCCTGGTACCATCCCGTCGCCGCCGCGGGCACTCCGCCCACCGACGGTCGTTGAAAACCCTGGAGTCGTCCGATGGTGACGTGTCTTCGTGCGCGGGCCGTGGGACTGGCGACCGCCGTGGTGCTGCTCGGTGTCCCGGCGTCCGCCCCGGGGCAGATCCTGCGCGAGCAGCACCTCGGGTCGAGCGACCTCGACCTGTTCGGCTACTCGAGTGCGAACATCGGCGACGTCGACGACGACGGCATCGACGACTTCGCCGTCGGCTCCCCGCGCCACGACACGGGCGGACTCGTCGATGCCGGGCGCGTGACGGTCTTCAGCGGCGCGACCGGCTCGGTGATCCGCACGCACGACGCACCGACGGCCGGCGACTACCTCGGCTACGCCGTCGCGGGCGCCGGGGACGTCGACGGCGACGACGTTCCCGACTACATCGTCAGCGCGCCCTACCATTCGCTCGTGGTGAACTTCGGCGGACGCGTCGTCGTGTACAGCGGACACACCGGCGCGCCGATCTGGAGCAGGTTCGGCACGACGCAGAGCGGCTTCCTCGGCATCTCGGTCGCGGGCATCGGCGACCTCGACGGCGACGGCCGCAGCGACGTGGCGATCGGGAGCACCAAGGACGAGATGTGGGTCGTCGGCAGCAGCGGACAGACGATCCACCACCTGACCGGGTCGCCCGGGATCTTCTTCGGCTACGCCGTCACCGGCTGCGACGACCTGGACGGGGACGGCGTGAACGACTTCGCCGTCTCGAGCCTCTTCGCGGGCGTGGGCCCCTTCACCGAGCTCGGCGCCGTGAACGCCTACTCGGGCGCGAACGCCGCATACCTGCACACGACCTTCGGCAGCCAGACCCACGACACCCTGGGACGCACGCTCGCGAAGCTCGGAGACGTGAACGGCGACGGCGTGGGCGACTACGTCGCCGGCAGCGCGTTCGCCGGCGCCCCGGGAGCCGACGACGGCCTGGTCGCGGTGATCGACGGTGCCACGGGATCGATCATCCGCGAGCACCGCGGCGACACCGTGGTCGAGTACGAGGGCCAGTCGGTGACCGGGCTCGGCGACGTCGACCACGACGGCGTGCCCGACTACGCGTCCGGCGCCGTGCAGGCCGGTCCGGGCCACGAGGGACGCGTGCGCGTCTGGTCCGGCAGCAGCGGGGCGAAGATCTGGGAGTGGACGGGCGTCCCCGGGAGCAACGCCCAGCTCGGCGCGTCCGTCGCGGGCGGCGACTGGAACGGCGACGGCACCGGTGACCTCGTCTGCGGCGACGAGACCTTCAGCGACGGCGGCGCGTCGCCCGGGTCGCTCGACGTGTACCTCATGTGCCCCGCGTGGACGCAGAACTACGGCGCGGGCTGGCCCGGCAAGAACGGCATCCCGTCGCTCACGCTGGCGCAGACCCCGGTGGTCGGCGCGCCGATCGACATCCAGATCGGCAACTCGCTCGGCGCCGACACGCTCGCCGCGCTCTTCATCGGCGTGGAGACCGCCGACATCCCGTTCGCGTTCAGCGGCACGCTGCTCGTGACCCCGCCCGCGCCGAGCTTCATCCTGGTCTTCCCGCTGCCCGCGGCGGGCATCAGCATCGGCACGACCCTGCCGGACGCCCCCGAGCTCTTCTGCGCCGACCTCTTCCTGCAGGTCATCGAGGTGGACGCGTTCGCGTCCGTCGGCCGCTCCTTCACGCCGGGACTGCAGCTCCGCTGCGGCTTCGACCTGCCGTAGTCGCCGGGCTCGCTACGGCGTGGTCGACACGAGCGCGTTGCTGAGCGTGACGCAGTTCGGACTGCTCGCGTCGGCCACCGCGTACTGCCACCAGAGCGAGACGCCGCTCGGCAGTCCCGCCGGCCACGGGAACGCGAACCACGTCGTGCCGCCGGCGTCGGTGGCGAGGTTCAGCGTGAGCGCCACGGGGATCGTGTACAGCACGCCGCCCTTGAACGGGACGCCCGTCGACGCCGCCGACAGGAACAGCGCGTCGAACACGCCCGGCGCCGCGTCGACGAGTCCGACGGTCGTGAGCGAGCCGGCGGACAGATCGCCGCGGCCCACGAGGTACGGGTCGCCGTGCGCGCCCTGCGTGCCCTGTCCCAGGTTCTGCCACGCGCTCGTGACGCTCGACGTCTGCACGTAGCTGAACGTGGACGACACGCCCGTGTTGCCCGCGTCGTCGGTGGCGCGCACGTGCCACGCGACCGTGCCGTCGACGGCCGCGGGGATCACGCCGCGGAAGAGCTGGCCGCCCTGGCGCGCCATCTGCACGAGCGTCTCGTCGCCGCCGTCGACGGTGTAGAGCAGGTCGACGGCGTAGCTTGCGATCACGTACGACGCCGCGTTGTCGCACAGCAGCACGTGGAGGACCGTGTCCGTCCCGTCGGACTTGTCGCCCTGCACGGTGACCGCGCCGAACGTCGGCGCGTGCGAGTCGGGCACGCCGAGCACGTTCTCGAGGTAGCGGTTCTGCTGGTTGGCGCCGTTCGCCACGAGGATGTCGGGGTCGCCGTCGCCGTCCATGTCGGCGCATTCGCCGTCGAGCGAGGTATCGGCGTTCGTGGGCAGCTCCGGCCACGACGCCGTGCTGCCGAGCGTCGTCGTGCCCGTGCGATGGAAGAGTCCGTCGACGTCGGCGTCGAGGCCGTTCGCGAGTCCGTTCTGGTAGAGCAGGTTCGTGCCGCTGAAGTTCGCCACGAAGGCGTCGAGGTCGCCGTCGCCGTCGAAGTCGAGGAAGTCGGTCTCCTCGGTCTCGTCGGTGCCGTCGCCGCGGATCCAGGTGGCCTCCTTCGTGAAGGTGAGCCCGCCGCGGTTGCGCAGGATGCGGTCGTACTCGCCGCCAGAGAGACCGCCCGTCTTGACGTAGTCCGCCATCCAGGCGTCGAAGTCGCCGTCGCCGTCGACGTCGGCCAGCTCGACCTCGTAGTTGTACTGGCCTTCCACCGTGGCTCCGGTGTCGATCAGCGCCGTCTGCGTCACGTCGGTGAACGGTTCGCCGGAGCCCGTCCCCCCGAAGCGGTTGTTGCGGTAGACGCGCGCCTGGCTGTCGCGGCTGCTGGCGAACACGTCGAGGTCGAAGTCGCCGTCGAGGTCGGCCAGGTCGACGTCGATCGTGTGCAGCTTGGTGTCGGCCGCCGGATCGGCCCAGGGCCACAGCTCGTCGAACGTCCCCTGGCCGTCGTTGAGGAAGATGCGGCTGTCGCGTGTGCCGGAGATGTTCGGGCCGTAGCTGCTGAAGAACAGGTCGAGGTGGCCGTCGTCGTCGAGGTCGCCGAAGTCGCAGTCGCACGAGAACTCGCGGAACGGCCCGCGGCCGTCGACCACGCCCTCCTCGTCACCCGGCGGGACGGAGACGAGCGCGCCCCAGAACGCGTCGGTCGACTCGTTGAACCAGCCCACCGTGCCGAACTGCAGTCCGCCCATGTTCACGTACGCGCGCGAGACCTCGCCGCCGTTCACGGTGGTGCCGCGGTTCGCGACGAACACGTCGAGGTCGCCGTTGTCGTCGACGTCGGCCAGCTCGATGTCGCGGCTCGTGTCGACAGGGACGCCGACGAAACGCGACGTCGTCTCGTCGACGAAGGTGCCCGGCGTGCCGCCCTGGACGCCGCCCTGGTTGATGAAGATCAGGTTCGCCTGCGCGGCGCCGTCACTTCCGTTCGCGACGACCACGTCGCGGTCGCCGTCGTTGTCGACGTCGCCCTGATCGATGTTCTCGCTGCGTCCCGTGCCGAAGGCCGCCTTCGCCGTCGGGAAGTTGCGACCGCGTTGCAGATCGCCCCAGGGACTCGTGCTCTCGGCGCCGTCGCCGAGGAGGACCACCGGTGCCATCGGGGCAGCCGCCACCACCGGCGCAACCGGCGCGACCACCGCCGCCGCCGCGAGCGCCGCCGCAGGGACGCACGCAGCGCCCGCGAACGCGTCGGCGCTCGTCGCCAGGAACGGGACCATCGCGAGCGCAAGCCGGCGCGTGGACATGCGACCTCCTCTTACTTTCTCTGGATTCTCGACCCTTCCCCGGGGCGACCGGCCGCGCGGGACGCAGGGCCACCCTGGGCGCCATCCTACCCGCATCTCGCGAGGGCCGGGGCGGGCATCTGCCGCGTGCGCGCCCTTCCATCCCGCGCCCGGACGGGGAACATGGGGACATGAGCAACCCCCGTCCGTCGTGCCCGACCCCGCGTGTGCGGGATCACGTCCCCGCACCCGCCGACGCACCCGCTCGCGCCCGCTCGACGAGCCGCGCGGCGCGCGGCGCGCGCGTGCCGCCGCGCATCCTCTCGCTGCTGGCGCTCGCGCTGGCGTTCGGGGCCGCGGGCTGCGGCGACGACAAGCCGGGTGATCCGTCCCAGGGCGCGCCCGGCGGGAAGGCGTCGACCGCCTCGACGTCGGCCGACGAGGCGCTCGCGCTGCGCGAGCGCATCGCGGCGCTCTCGTTCGAGGGCAAGTTCAGCGACGCGCTGCCGCTGGCCGACACGCTCGCCGCGCGTCCGGACGCCTCGGCGCGCGACCTCGTGAACGCGGCCATCCTGCACTACGAGCAGGCCAAGCTGCAGGGCGCCGACATGAAGCGGCAGGCCGACCAGGTGCGCGCGCTGCTCGACCGCGCGGCGCAGGCCGATCCCGACGAGCTCGCGGTGCCGTACCTGCGCGGACTGCTCGCGGCCACCGCCGAGTACCAGCCCGAGCAGGCGGTCGAGCCGTTCCGGCGCGTGCACGAGGCGCTGCCCGACGACTACGCCGCCGCGGCCATGCTGGCCGACGCGCTCGACCAGACCGGCGAGTACGAGCAGGCGGCGGCGATCTACGAGCAGATCCGCGCCCGGGGACGCGACGCCAATCCGGCCTTCTACCGCAACGCGACGTACCGCCTCTCGCAGCTCTGCATCCGCCACCTGGGCCGCATGCAAGACGGTCTCGCGCTCAACGACGAGGTCAAGCAGCTCACCCAGGCCAAGGTGCCCGACCTCGCCAACGACTACGAACGCGGCACGCTCGCGCGCATCCGCTGGCCGGCGCACGAGCGCGCGCCCGGCGGTGCGGCGGGGACGGGCCTGCCGATCGCGTTCGCCGAGGCGGCACGCGCGACGCTCGCCGCGCACGCGCACCTGCTCGCCGCCGACATCGACTCCGACGGACGCACCGACCTGCTCGGCTGGGACGGCGCGCGGCTCTCGCTCGCGCTCCAGACCGAGGCGGGACGCTTCGCGTCCCACGACGTGACGCTCGACGCGCCGCTGCGCGACGTCGACGCGGCCGACCTCGACCACGACGGCGTACTCGAGCTCGTGCTCGTGCTCGGCGCGTCCCCCGCCGGCGGGACGCTCGCGCGGCTCGCCTTCGACGCGGCCTCGGGCAGCTTCGCCGCGCAACCCACGCCGCTCGCGGCGGACACCGACGTGCGCTCGGCGTGCGTGCTCGACGTCGACCACGACGGCGACCTCGACGTGGCCTTCGCCAGCGAGGCGCGCGGTGTGCGCGTCCTGCGGCACGACGCGCTCGACGCCGACCTGTGGGCCGACGCCACGCCGCCCGAGGCCGCGGCCCTCGGCGCCTGCCGCGAGGTGATCGCCGAGGACCTCGACGGCGACTCCGACGTCGACCTCGTCGTCGTCCGCGAGCACGGCCTCGCGCTGCTCTCGAGCCTGCGCGGCGGCGCCTTCGAGGACGTCACCGCGCAGCGCCTTCCCGACGCCGCCCAGCTCGGCGGCGACGTGCGCCTGGCCGACGTCGACGGCGACCGGCTGCCCGACCTGCTCGCGCGCTCCGGCGACGACCTGCTCGTGTCTCCCTCGGGAGCGGAGCGCTTCGGCGCTGCGCAGCGCATCCCCGGCGCACTGGCCGGCGTGCCGGCGGCCGACGACGGCGGACGCTCCGACGCGTGGTCGATCACGGACGTCGACTCCGACGGACACTTCGACGTGCTGCGCCTGCTGGCGTCCGGCGCGAGCTTCGTCCCGGGGCCGCTCGCGGGACGCGACACGCCGCCCGCGGTGCGCGCGCTCGACGGCGCCCCGGCCGGCCGCGGACTCGCGGCCGACGTGCTCGGGCTCGAACCCGAGGGATCCTCGCGGCGCGCGTGCGGCGACGGACGCCTCGAGCTCGCCCAGGTCGTGGGCGACGCGCTCGTCGTGTCGCGTCCCGAGGGCGCGGCGCGCGGCATCAGCGTCGAGCTCGAGGGCGTGGCCGACAACGTCCCCGGCGTGGGCTCGGTGGTCGAGGTGCGCGCGGGCGAGCTGTACCAGCGCGTCTACTTCCGCGGCGAGCGCCTCGTCGTGGGACTGGGCGGCGCGCCGTCCGCCGGGATCCTGCGCGTGACGTGGCCCAACGGCGTCGAGCAGCACGACTTCGACGTGCCCGCCGGCACGAGCGTGCGCATGCTGCAGATCGATCGCCACGGCGGGAGCTGTCCCTTCCTCTACACCTGGGACGGCGAGCGCTACGTGTTCGTGAGCGACGTGCTCGGCGCGACCCCGCTCGGCCTGCCGATGGACGAGACGATGCTCGTCCCCTTCGACCATGAAGAGTACGTCAAGGTGCGCGGCGACCAGCTCGTGCCCGACGACGGCGTGCTGCGCCTCGCGGTCACCGAGGAGCTGCGCGAGGTGACGTACCTCGACCGGCTGCGGCTGCACGCCATCGACCATCCGATCGGCGTCGAGATCCAGCCCGACGAGGCGTTCCGCTTCCCGCCGTACCCCGTGCGGCACGTGAACACCTTCACGCGCCTGCTCGCGCCCGCGCACGCGGTCGCGAACCGCGCCGGCGACGGCGCCTTCGGCTGGGGATCGAGCGACCGCGTCCCGCGCACGGCTGCGGTGCCGCGCCTGCCGCTGCTGCCGCCGCCGCCGGACGCGCAGGCGTACGTCCGGGACAGCGACGGGACGCAGCCGCCGCCGGCGCACGCGACGTCGGCGCTGCCCGGCAGCGACGCCGCGACGCCGGACGCGTCCGCGTCGAAGCAGGGCATGGCGCGCTTCCCCGCGCAGGACGCCTCGCTGCTGGCGCGCGCGTACGATCCGTCGCAGCCGCTCGCGGACGGCGGGCCGCTCGTCGACGTCGCGGCCTGGGTCGCCGCCGAGGACACGCGCGGACCGCGTCCGTTCGTGCTCGCGCCGGCGCGCCTGCGCGGCATCACCCGTCCCTGGAGCCTCGACCTCGAGTTCGGCGCGACCGACGAGGAGCGCGAGGCGATCCGCGACGCGCCGCGTCTGCGGCTCGTGCTCACCGGCTGGATCGAGTGGGGCAACGCGAGCGTGAACATGGCCGCCGCGCGCGATCCCGACTGGGCCTTCGTGCCGCCCGTGATCTGGGTGCCCGAAGGCGACGGATGGCGTCCGTCCGGGCCGCCGATCGGCTTCCCCGCCGGCAAGACCAAGACGATGGTCTTCGACGTGACCGACCTGCTCGTGCGTGACGACCCGCGCCTGCGCCTCGTGACCTCGCTCGAGCTCACCTGGGACCGCATCGCGCTGGCCGTCGACGGCGACGACGCGCCGTTCACCGACACGCCGCTCGAAGCGCGGACCGCCGCGCTCTCGTTCCGCGGCTTCTCCGCGATGAACCTGACCGGACGCGAGGACCTGCCCGAGCTCTTCACCTGGCAGGTGCGCGCGACGTCCCCGTGGAACCAGCACGCCGGACGCTACACCGGTTACGGCGATGTGCTCCCGCTGCTCGGCGACGTCGACGACCGGCTCGTGATCCTCGGCTCGGGCGACGTGGTGCACGCCGAGTTCGACGCGACCCGGCTGCCCGCGCTGCCCGACGGCTGGACGCGCGACTGGCTGCTCTACCTCGACGGCTGGGCCAAGGACGGCGACCCGAACACGCTCGCCTCGCAGACCGTCGAACCGCTGCCCTTCCACGGCATGAGCCGCTACCCGCCGCCGGCCGGCGAGCAGCCCGCCGATCCCGCCGCGCGCGCGCTCTGGGACGCCGAGTGGAACACGCGCGAGGGACGCAGGCTGATCCCCGAGCTCAGCGCGCGGTAGCGGGACGGACGCGCGACGTCAGTCGTCGATGTAGGCGAACCACAGCGCGTCGGTGGTGGACACGAGACGCACGTCGTGCCAGTCGAAGGGCGCGAACCACGGCGAGGCGTCGTAGTGCCCGCATCCGCCGCGGCACGGCGTGGGACGGCCGAGTTCGGCGTACATCTCGGCGACGGGCCGTCCCCGAAAGGACATCACCCGCGCCAGCATGCGCTCGTGCGCCGGGCGCGCCAGGGCCGCCTGCGCAGGCGGCGTCGAGAGCAGTCCCATTGCGAGCAGTGCGGCGCCGGACGTCGCGCGCCAACGCGTCGATGCGCCGGGACGCCTGGCTCGCGTCGCGCGCGCGAACCGCAGCGCGCCCCAGACGGCGACGCCGAGCGACAGCGTCCACCACGCGGCGGCGAGCTGATCGCCGGTGATCACGTTCGGGGCCGGCTTTCGGAGAGCCGCGCCGCGTCGCCGCGCGCGTCCGTGTCGGAGAGGGCCGCGAGCGCGCGGAGCAGGATGCCGAGGCGTCGTGCCGTCAGGACGCTGCCGTGCTCGGGTCGGACGGTCGCGCTCATCGATTCGGTCCCGGTTCGTGCAGCGATGCGATGATCTGGGCGGTGACCTCGGACATCGCCTGCACGGCCCAAGCGGCGACGCAACTCGCGAGGACGTACGCGACGCCCAGCACGATCCAGCGTTGCCTGTCGCTGCGGGCACGTCGCATGCACACCGCCGTCACCACCGCCAGCACCAGCAAGATCGCCGGGAGCGCGTCGCCCAGCGCGAAGGCCTGGATGCCGGTGAGCGAGACCCTTTACGCGTCGGCCATCGCCCGCACCTTCGGCAGGTTGACGAGCAGCAGGACGGACCCCGCGACGAGGCCGAGCGGCGCGCTGACCGACGCCAGACGCAGCGAGAGCCGCATGCGCGCGGGCGGCTGCCCGAGCGGGTCCTCGATCACGCGTACCTCTTCCATCGATGAAGCCTCCTGGCCGGGGGACATCCCGGGCGTGGCCCGACCACATCGTGGACGACCGTCCGCGAGCGACCCGCAGGGGTCGTCGCATTCGTCTCGTGCCACTCCGCTCATCGACCGTCAGTCCTGCACGGCGCCCGCGCGCCGCTGCGCCACGTGCCACAGCACGCCGCTCGGATCGATCACGTACGCGATGCGCAGGCCCCAGGGTTGCATCGCCGGCGCGCGCGGCGGCTGCACGCCGAAGCATCCGGGGAGGTCGAGCGAGGCGAGGTGCTCCCACCAGGCGTCGAGGTCGTCGACCATGAGCTGCATCATGAAGTTCTCGGCCAGCTCCTCGTTGTCGAAGGGCTGCAAGATGAACCCGCCCGAGCCGGCCGCGAAGATGGCCACGTCGGCGTCGAGCAGCTTCTCGAAGCCGAGCGCCTCGTAGAAGCGCTTCGAGAGCCCGAAGTCGCGCGCCGGCACGAACGGCCGGCACAGTTCCGTCCCGCTGGGGATGGCGCTCATCTCAGGCAGGTCCTCGCGTGTCGTGGGAGATCGGTCGTGCGGTGCGCCGGTCGTGCGTGCTTCGACCCTCGGTCGAATGGTCTTCACCCGACGTCGTCCGCGCAATCCCTCGTCGCCCGCGCGGTGTGAGCCGATCGAGGTTGCTCTACGGCGCGATCCCCAGCACGCCATTGGACGCGCTCAGTCCCTTCACCGCGGTATCGTCGACCACCCACACCTGCCACGCGAGAGCGAGGCCCGAGAGGTCTTGCTCCGGCCAGTCGAGGCCGATCAGGAAGCCGCCGCCTGGGCCGATGGGCAGGCCGCCGATGAGCACGTCGGCGTCGGGCACGAGCGTCCCGCCCTTGAAGGGCGCGGAGAGGACCGTGAGACCGATCACGAGCGTCGCGGTCGTGTCCGGTCGCGCGCCGGCGAGGAACAGCTCCATCGGCGTGCCGGGACACAGCACGCCGCTGCCGGTGAGCGAGGGCGTGCCGAACGCGCTGCCGAGCGCGCCGCCCAGATTCGTCCAGCGCTCGGTGGGCAGTCCGGCGCGGTGTTCGTAGGCGCCCATGTCGGGCAGCGGCGCGGCGCCCGTGCCGGTGTCGGCCACGCCCGGGTCGTCGTGGCGACGCGCCTTGCCGTCGAGGTCGATCGGCAGCGGCTCGCCCACGTCGAGGTCGCAGTCGAGGTCGACGGCGTCGGCCGGCAGCTCGGCCACAGATCCCGAGTCGACGGCGGGCGAGCCGTTCGAGAGACGCAGGTCGTCGTCCTCGGTGCCGAGCACGTCGTCGGCGCCGTCGGCGTCGATGAAGAGCGGGTTGAGCCGGATGTTGCCGTCGGTGAGCGACTGGAGTCCGTCCCACGTGCAGTGCGTCACGGTGAGATTGCCGGTGGCCACGAGGACCTGGTCGTCCTCCTTGCTGCCGGGACCGGTGTTGGCCCAGAAGATCGTGTTCGCCACGCGCGAGAGCGTGGTCGCGCCCTCGGTCTGCAGGCCGCCCGCGCCGCCGTCGGCGTGGTTGGCGGTGAAGGTGGACGAGCGCAGGTGCAGCGTCGTCCCGAAGGTGTGGGCCACGGCGCCGCCGAACGCGCCCGAGCCGATGGCTTCGTTGCCGACGAAGATCGAGTCGGCGACCACGGCGGAGCCGTTCATCGAGAGCGCGCCGCTGCGCGCGAAGGGTCCCGAGGCGCTGTTCGCCAGGAAGCGGCAACCGCTCACCTGGGTCTGGGCGAAGAGGCCCTTGGTGAGGTCGGCGCCGCCTCCGCGCGCGCCGTTGCCGTTCGACTCGACGAAGTTGTCCATGAAGAGCGTGTCGCGCAGCACGCCGGTGCTCTGCGCGTAGAGCCCGCCGCCGAGCTGCGCCAGGTTCACGTTGCCGACCACGCGGCAGCCGGACATCTCGTCGAGACGCACGACGTACGCGCCACCGCCGCGTCCCGGCAGGGCGCTCGATTCGATCGTGTTGCCCTCGATCGTCGAGTCGTGGGCCAGGAGCTGGCCCGCCCAGAGTCCGCCGCCCTGGGCGCTGTTGTCGGGACCGACGCGGTTGTCGCGCACGACGCTGTCGACCAGCGTCAGGTTCGCGTCGGACGACACCCCGCCGCCGCGCTGGCGTGCCTCGTTGTCCTCGATCGTGCAGCGCGCGATGTGCAGCGCGAGCACGCCGCCCGCCGAGAGCACGCCGCCGCCGTGCGAGTCGACCGAGCTCGGGACGCCGTCGGCGTCGCCGCCGCGGATCGTGAAGCCGTCGAGCGTCCACGCGATGCCCGCCACGAACGGGCCGTCCAGCGTCGTCACCACGTGCACGCAGTTGTCGGCGCGATTCGTGTAGTGGTCGCCGTCGTTGCCGAGAAGGTCGCCCGAGAGCACCGTCGGGTACGCGACCGGGTCGTTCGCATCGGGATCGGGCGCCGCGTGTCCCGCGTAGCCGCCGAGCAGCTTCACCCCGCGCGGGATCGCGAAGGTCGACGCCGGATCGCCGCTGCCCTGGTCGGGCAGGTACGTGCCCTGGGCCACGCGCACCTCGTCGCCGGGCCCGGCATCCCCGAGCGCCACGGCGAG
>JACKHP010000006.1 GCA_020638905.1 Planctomycetota bacterium
ATGCGCTGCCGCGCGTCGCGTGCAGACGATCGCTAGAATCGCCCCGCTCCGCTTCGAGGACGCCACGATCGGCGTCCGTCCCCCGCCCCACCCGGAAGACCCGATGACCGAGCGACTCGTGGAGTGCGTGCCCAACTTCTCGGAGGGCCGCGACGCGGCGAAGATCGAGAAGATCCTCGACGCGGTGCGCGCGGTGCCCGAGGTGGCGATCCTGGACGTCGACCCGGGCGCCGAGACGAACCGCACCGTGGTCACGTTGCTCGGACCGCCCGAGGCCGTCGTCGAGGCGGCGTTCGCCGCCATCCGGCGGGCGTCCGAGGTGATCGACATGCGCACGCACAAGGGCGCGCACCCGCGGCACGGCGCCACCGACGTGTGTCCATTCGTGCCCGTCGCGGGCGTCACGATGGACGACTGCGTCGCCCTGGCCGAGTCGCTCGGCGAGCGCGTGGGACGCGAGCTCGGCATCCCGGTCTACCTCTACGACCGCGCGGCGCGCGTCCCGGCGCGACGCAGCCTGGCCAAGGTGCGCGCCGGCGAGTACGAGGCGCTGCCCGAGAAGCTGGCCAAGGCCGAGTGGAAGCCCGACTTCGGACCCGCGACCTTCCACGCCAGGGCGGGGGTCGTGACCATCGGTGCGCGCGAGTTCCTGATCGCCTGGAACGTGAACCTCAACTCGACGCGCAAGGAGCACGCCGACGACATCGCGTCCGAGCTGCGCGAGACCGGACGCGCGGTGCGCACCGGGCAGACCACGCCGTTCTACTCCAGCGGCAAGGTGCTCAAGTACGAACCGTCCGAGGGACGCTTCCCCTCGGCGTACGACGACTTCGTCGGACGCACGTACGACGAGCTCGCGGCGCACTACCGCGACGTGCTGCAGCGCGACCTCGCCGCCGAGCTGGCGTTCTTCGGGCGCGATCCGGCCGCGCTCGAGGGCGTGAACGTGATGAAGCACGGCGAGTTCGCCGAGTGCCGCGGCGTGGGCTGGGTGATCCCCGAGTACGGCCGCGCGCAGCTCTCGTTCAACCTCACGAACTACCACGTCACGCCGCCGCACGCCGTGCTGCAGCGCTGCCGCGAGCTGGCCGCCGAGCGCGGGCTCGTGGTGACCGGCTCCGAGGTGGTGGGCATGATCCCGTTCGACGCCCTGCGTCAGGCGGGCGAGCACTACCTGGCGACGCAGGACAGCAGCCGCGGGGTGCCGGTGCGAGACGTGCTCGAGACCGCGGTGCAGTCGCTCGGACTGCGCGACGTCGGCTCGTTCACGCTCGAGCAGAACGTGCTCGGCCTGCCGCGACGCGACGGCAAGCTCGTGGGCATGACCGTCGACGCGTTCACCGACGAGGTCTCGCGCGGGACGCCCGCGCCCGGCGGTGGTTCGATCGCGGCGCTCGCCGGCGCGCTGGCCGCGGCGCTCGCCTCGATGGTCGCCAACCTGAGCTTCGCCAAGCGCGGCCTCGAGGCGCACCAGTCCGAGATGGACGACCACGCGCGCGCAGGCCAGTCGATCAAGGACGCGCTGCTGCTGGCCGTCGACGCCGACACCGCGGCCTTCGAGTCGGTGCTGACCGCCATGCGCCTGCCGAAGGACACAGAGGCCCAGCGCTCCGCGCGCGAGCAGGCCGTCCAGGACGGCTACCGCGTGGCGACCGACGTCCCGTTCCGCACGGCCGAGCTCTCGCTCGAGGCGTTGCGCCTGTGCCGCAGGGTCGCCGAGCACGGCATGGCGGCCTCGGTCACCGACGTGGGGATGGGCGCGGCCATGGCGCGCGCGGCCGTCCAGGGCGGCGTCGACAACGTGCGCATCAACCTCGGCTCGATCACCGACGCGGCCTGGGTGGCCGAACGCAGGACGCACCTCGACGCGCTGCTGCGCGAGTCCGAGACGCTGTACGCCGAAGTGCGCCGCATCGTCGACGCCGCGATCGGCGTCTGACACCGATCGCCCTCGCGCGAGGCCCCGGGCTTCGCGCGTCCCGATCCGACGGCCCGGAGTGCGCGCCGCGCGCGCCTAGCCGGCCGGCTCGTCGGATCCGTCGGCGCCGTTCTCGCCCAGCAGGGTGTCGTCGCCATCGGGCGTGCGCTCGCCGCCCTCGGACACGGTCAGGCGCACGCGCCCGTCGTCGTCGAAGGCCCGCGTGAGCCGGCTGCCGCGCAGAGCCTCGGTCTCGTCGACCTCCTCGTCGCCGTCGGTCGCGGCGTCGCTCGCCGCGAGCAGCCCCTCGACCGCCTCGATCGGCTGGTCGAGCAGCTCGGGATCGGTCTCGCCGTAGCGGTTCGAGAGGTCGGCCAGTCCCGTGGTGGCCCGCTTGACCGCGCCGGCCAGACGTTCGAAGGCGTGACTCACCTCGACGAGTTCGGCCAGCCGCCGTTCGACGCTGGCCTTGCGCAGCGACGTGTTGTCGTGCGCCTTGCGCAGCTCGTTCTTGATGCTCTTGCGCAGCGCCGCCACGTACAGCTTGAGCACGCGGCTCGAGAGGTGCTCGAGCGCCGCGTCGAAGAACGTGTCGAAGGCGTCCTCGAGCAGGTCCTGGAGGGCGTCGCGTCCGGGCTCGCCGAGCTTGCGCGCCTTGACCTGGCGCGCGATGCCCTGGTCCTCGGCCGCACCGAACACGCGCCGGCGCATCGTGGCCTGGCTGCGGAAGAACAGGTAGTCGAAGAAGCCCTTGCGGACGGGGACCGTCTCGGGCGTCAGCGCGAGCTTGGCCTCGACCAGCCCCTGGGTCGGGTCGAGGTCGTCGAGGCAGGCCTTGCCCAGCCGTCCCAGCACGAGATCGAGCGCCGCCAGATCGCGTGTGATCTCGGCGTCGAGCTGGGCACCGGCCGTCTCGGTCGAGGCCACCGTGCGCAACACGCCGGCGGCGGTCTCGACCAGGTCGCGCCGGCTCTTGGCCAGCAGGGGCTGCATGTGCTGCACCAGCAGGTCGCGGAAGGAACCGTCGCTCTCGAACCAGGCGTCGAGCGACGCCACGAGGTCGTACGAGGTCTGGTCGCGGAGCTTCTCGGTGCGTCCGCCCGCGATCGAGGACAAATCGTCGCCGAGGGGCCCGAAGAGGTCGTCCCAGGGACGGGCCGAGAGGCGCGCGATGGCGTGCTCGAGGCCCTCGCAGACGACCTTCTCGCTCTCGAGCTCGGTCACCTGGCGTCCCACCGCGGCCACCGCGTCGCCCTCGATGGCGCCGCGCGCCTCGTCGATCAGCCCCCACGCCTGGCGGATGCTGTCGCCCAGGAACGACACGAGGTAGTCGGTGCTGTTGAGGTAGTCGGTCAGGTCGTCGAGGAAGCGATGGAACGTCTCGAGGTCGCGGCGTCCCGGCTCGTCGATCAGGTCGTCGTCGTCGTCGAGCCCGCGCAGGCGCGCCGAGGCGGCCTTGAGCAGGTCGACGGGATAGATGCGCAGTCGTCCCTCGTCGGCGGCCTGCTTGAGCGGCGCCGTCATGGTGAGGTTCTCGAACGCCGTGATGATGCGGTCGGGGTTCTTGCACTCGAGGCTCGGCCCGAGGTCGCCTCCCGGCTGCAGGTCGCGCTTGGCCGAATCGACGTTGACCACCAGGAACACGCGGCTGAAGAGCTTGAGCAGCTCGCCGAACTCGTCGAACA
The DNA here is from genome assembly GCA_020638905.1 of Planctomycetota bacterium. Lineage (GTDB taxonomy): Bacteria > Planctomycetota > B15-G4 > B15-G4 > B15-G4 > JACKHP01. Next base: position 3,604 of record JACKHP010000006.1, read on the forward strand.
CCTGCTCGAGGAACAGGTTGTCGGTCTTGACCACGAAGATCGCGCACGAGGCCGTGTTGCGGAACTCGCGCGTCATGCGGTCGTAGCCGAACTTCATGCGGCTGTACAGGCCGGGCGTGTCGACCAGCGCGGCCGACGAACTCTGCAGGTGCCGCGCCGGCAGCTTGACGTCGACGCGCCGGATGGCCGTGGGGCAGTGCACGCGCGGGTCGAACGACTCGCCGCGCGCCTCGACCTCACGCAGCCGCTCGGCCAGCTCGCTGTGCGCCCACTCCATGAGCGTGCGCATGGAGTCCATGTCCTGGAACGTCTCCTGCTCGCCGTTGTAGCGGGTGAGCGTCAGGCCGACCTGCTCGGAGTGGCTCACATAGACCATGCACGGGTAGGCCGGCAGGGTCGTCACCTCGCTTACGTAGGCCGCCGAGATGGCGTTCATGAGCGTCGACTTGCCGCTCTTGAGCGGACCGAAGATGAGCACGTAGGCCTGCTGCTCGGCGACCTTGTCGGCCAGCACGCCGAGGTGGTGACGCACGTCGAGCACGGTGGGCAGCACCGAGCGCAGCGTGACCCGGTCGGACACGTGGTTGAGCGTGTCGGCCGCCTGGGTCAGGGGCTGGACGAGCGGACGGACGACTCCGTCGAACTCCTCGCAGAACTTCGAGAGCAGCGTCTTCATGCCATCACCTGCGTTCTCAGGGAACGGGAGGGCGCCCCACGCGCCCCCCGCCGGAGGGCTCGCGCGACGCGCGACGTCGACGAACGAGCACGGTGCGATGTCGTGAGGAAGGACGCGGCGCACCGCCAGCGCGACGCGACCCCGTCACGACGAGATCCGAAAGCGAAGATACACACCGCGAACGAGCCTCCCGAAAGCGAAAACTGCAAGTCGTCGAGCGTGTCACAGGTGCGTCGCGCGGGCACGCAGGAGGTCCCGTCCACCCGCGCCGTCCGACGCACGACGCGCGACGCACGTCGAACTCACCGGATGCTTCCGCCGTGCTCGGCCGAGCCCGCCCGCGCGCGCTCTCGCCGACCGCGGCGCTCGTGTACCTTGGAGCCTCGTCCCGCCCCGCGAGGAGTCCCGTGTCGCCCCGTCGCCGTCGCACGTCGCGCCTGCGCAAGGCGGCGCTGCAGCTCCTGCTCGTGCTGGGCGTGTTCGCCGCGGCCGAGGGCGTGCTGCGCGTGTGCGGCTTCGCCCCGCCGCCCGACGACGCCGATCCCTTCGTCGGATTCGCGCGGCTGCCGCTGTTCGTGCCCGATCCCGACGACCCGGCGGGCATGGTCACGGCGCCCAACAAGCGCAACCTGTTCAACGTCCAGCGCTTCGCCAAGGACAAGCCGGACGACGTCACGCGCGTCTTCTGCCTGGGCGGCTCGACCACGTATGGACGTCCGTACACGGACGCCGTGTCCTTCCCCGGCTGGCTGCGCGAACTGTTGCCCGCCGCCGACCCGTCCCGGCGCTGGGAGGTCGTGAACGCGGGCGGCGTGAGCTACGCCTCGTACCGCGTGGCGGCGGTGCTCGACGAGCTCTGCGCGTACGAGCCCGACCTGTTCGTGATCTACACCGGGCACAACGAGTTCCTCGAGGAACGTACGTACTCGGGGGTGCGCGACGTGCCCGGGCCGATCCTGCGGCTGGGCGCGCTGCTGCGGCGCTCGGCGCTCTTCACCGCCCTGCGGCGGCTGGTGACCGTCGATCCGGGCGCCGACGACGGCCCCGGCGACGGCACGCACCGCTTCGAGCTCGGCCAGGAGGTCTCGACGCTGCTCGACAAGAGCGTCGGCCCGGACGCCTACACCCGCGACGACGTCCTGCAGGAGCAGGTCGTCGAGCACTTCCGCTTCAACCTGGGCCGGATGCTCGCGCGGGCCGCCGAAGCCGGGGCGAGGGTGCTGCTCGTGACGCCCGCCTGCGAGCTGGCCGACTGCCGTCCCTTCAAGAGCGAGTTCGACCCGGGCCTCGAGGCCGACGTGCGCGACGCACTGGCGGCCGTGCTGGCCGACCCCGGCGCCCCGCTCGCCGACCTCGAGCGCGCCTCGGCGCGTTCGCCGCGCCACGCGGGCCTGGCCTTCCGCCTCGGCGAAGCGCTGCTGGAGCAGGGACGGGTCGCCGAGGCCCGCCAGGCGCTGGTGCGCGCACGCGACGAGGACGTCGTCCCGCTGCGGGCCATCACACCGCTCGTCGAGGCGGTGCGCGAGGCCGCGCGCGCACCGGACGTGCTCTCGGTCGACGCGCTCGAGCTGGCCGACACGCTCGCGCGCGAACACACCGGAGTGCCCGTGCCGGGACGCGAAGTGTTCCTCGACCACGTCCACTGGACGATCGAGGGCGACCGGAGGGTGGCGCTCGCCATCGTCGACGCGCTGGCCGACGGCGGACTGCTGCTCCCGGCGCCCGACTGGCGCGACGCCCTGCCGGAGATCACCGCGCGCGTCGAGGCATCTCTGAGCGAAGAAGACCGCGTGCGCGCCCTGGCGCGGCTCGCGGCGGTGCTCGACTGGGCCCGCAAGCGCGACGAGGCCGAGCAGCTCACCGACGAGGCGCTGCGCCTGTCCGGCGGCGGCGACGCCATGAGCTGGTGGGCGAAGGGCAACTTCCACCTCGGCCGCGAGGAGTGGGACGACGCGATCGCGGCGTACGAGCAGGCGCTCGTCGTCGATCCCGGGTACACCGAGGCGCACCAGAACCTGGCCGCCGCGCTGCTGCGCGTCGGCCGTCCGCAGGACGCGCTGGCGCATGTCGCCGAGGCCGAGCGGCTGGGCGGGGTCACGGCGCGCTCGGCCTTCACGCGCGGTGCGGCGCTGGGCGAGCTGCAGCGCGACGACGAGTCCCGCGCGGCGCTCGAGGAGTGCCTGCGGCTCGATCCGTCCCAGGCCGACGCGCACAACCTGCTCGGTCTCGCCGCGTTGCGCGACGGCCGCCTCGCGGAGGCCGAGACGCACCTGCTCGCGGCGCGCGACGCGGCGCCCGACGAGGCCCGTCCACGCTACAACCTCGGCCGCCTGCGCGAGCTCCAGGAGCGCGACGGCGACGCCGAGGCGCTCTACCGCGAGGCGCTGGCGCGCGAGCCCGACTACGTCCCGGCGCTCGCGCGGCTGGGGCAGCTCCTGGCGCGCACGGGACGGATCGACGAGGCCCTCGCGCAGCTCTCGCGCGCGGCCGACCTGCGGCCCGACGATGCGTCGCTGGCCGGTGCCGTGGCCAAGCTGCGCGCCGCCGGAGCGCGTCTGCCCTGACGACGAGCGTCCGCGCTTCGAGCGGGGCGCGGCCGGCCGGGCCGCCGTTTTCCCGGCGGCGCACGTGGGCCGCCCTGCCCGCCGCTCCGGATCAAGAGGTCGCACGCCGGACGCGCGACGCGCTCCCGGCATCCTCCATCCCGGATCCCACGCCATGTCCAGGCTGCTGACCCTCACCGCCGTGCTCGCCGCGAGCTCCGGCTCGCTCCTCTCGTCCCAGATGAAGCTCGACGCGCTCGCCGGCCCCGCCGCCGGCGCGCAGTTCGGCGCGACGACCGCCGCCGCCGGCGACCTCGACCACGACGGCTACCCCGACTTCCTCGTGGGTGCACCCGGCGCGTCGCCCAACGGCCTGCTGCACGCCGGCCGCGTGTACGTCGTCTCGGGACGCACGCGCGCCGTGCTCGGCGCACACGACGGCACGGTGGCCGGCGCACACCACGGCGCGGCCCTGGCCGGCGGCGTCGACGTGAACAAGGACGGCTGGCCGGACTTCCTCGTGGGCGCGCCCGACGAGACCGGCGGAGGCGCGGCGCGGCTCGTCTCCGGCATCGACCTCACGACGCTCTTCACGTTCACCGGGGGCAACCTCAACGGCACCTTCGGCTCGGCCGTGGCCTTCACCGGCGACACGAACTTCGACACCTTCGTCGACATGGCGGTCGGCGACCCGACCCACGGGCTGAACGGTCCCGTGGGCCAGGTGCGCAACTTCTCGGGGCTGAACGGGTCGTTGATCTCGATCTGGTCGAGCTCGGCCCCCGAGGGACGCTTCGGCAGCGCGCTCGCGACGGTCGGCGACTGGAACGGCGACCTGCGTCCCGACCTCGCCGTGGGCCTGCCCGGCTACGGCGCGGGCCTCGGACGCGTCGAGGTCCGCTCGGCGTCGAACAGCGCCGTGCTCGCCTTCCGCGACGGCTCGCCGTTCGACGACCAGTTCGGACGCACGCTGGCCACGCTCGGTGACGTCGACGGCGACGCGCACGGCGACCTGCTCGTGGGCGCGTTCGAGGACGGCGCCCCGAGCGGCCGGGCGACCGTCCTGCGCTGGGGCACGCTCTCCGAGTGGTTCACGCTCATCGGACCGTCGAACTACGGTGCCTCGCTCGCGTCGGTCGGCGACGTCGACCGCGACGGACGGGATGACTTCGTGGTCGGCGCGCCCACCGTCGGCGGGGGCTACGCCTTCGTCTCCTCCGGCCTGACGAGCGGCCTGCTCTGGACGAACATGAGCAAGCCCGGGTCCGACGGGTACGGCTCGTCCGTGGCCGGCCTCGGCGACGTCGACGGCGACGGCTGGCTCGAACTCGCCGTGGGCGCGTCCGGGACCGACCTGGCCGGGACGGACGCAGGCCACGTCGACGTCTGGCGTGCCGCCGTGGCGCAGCCGTCCGCCGGCTTCGGGGGTCCGGGCGACACGCTCATGGAGGTCTACGGCATGCCGCTCTCGAGCGGCTCCACGGCCGACCTCCTCGTGAGCGACGCGCCCGTCAACAGGCCGACGTACCTGCTCTTGTCGACGAGCCAGGACCCGCTCGCGTTCCGCGGCGGCGTGATCGTGCCCGACCTCGCGACGGCGATCACCTTCTCGTTCGGCACCGGCCCCACGGGCTCGTTCCAGATCGCGGGCATCCCCGGCGGGAACGGTCCCGGCCACGTCTTCATGCAGCTCCTGACCGTCGACCCGACGCTGCCCCTGGGCGTCGACTTCTCGAACGCGGTCGACTGCGTCTTCCTGCCCTGACGCGCCGACTCGTCGCGACGAGATCCACCGGCCCGGCGTCCTCCCCGCACGCGCGGCGGGGACGTCCGGCCTCGCGACATCGCGGCGCGCGCCTCAGTCGAGGATCTTGCGACCGAGTTGGGCGAGTCCGCGGAACAGCAGGTGCCGCACGGCGTCCTCCGTCTTGCCCATGCGACGCGCGACCTCGGCGCGCGGCAGGCCGAGCACGCGCGCGAGCACGACCGCCTCGCGGTAGTCGTCGGACAACTCGTCGAACGCGCGCTCGATGCGTTCGAGCGCCTCCTTGCCCATGGCCACCTGGCTGGGCGTGGCGCTGCGGCGGTAGACGTCGAGCAGCGCGAGGTCGCCGTCTCCGGGCTCCTCGCGCCGGACGTCGCGCAGCTTGGCCTGCCAGTACTCGGCGCGGTCGGCCACCTTGCGCGACGCCGCGGTGTAGAGCCAGCCGCGGAAGGCGGCCTCGCCCTCCCAGCGGAAGCCGCCCATGTTCGCCAGCACGTCGCGGCAGGCCGACTGCACGAGGTCGGAGGCCGACTCCTTGGCGCGCAGCGCGGCACCGCAGCGCAGGCGCACGTAGGCGCGCAGGCGAGGCAGATGCTCCTCGAGCAGCGCGTGCACGGCCGACGCGTCACCCGCGGCGGCGCGCTCGACGAGCGCACGCTCGGCGACCTCGTCGCGCGGCTCCACCTCGTCGTCGTTCCTCGCGTCCTCCATGCGCCGGAATCGTACCCCGCTTCCTGCGCGATGCCTCGACGCCCGTCCCACGATCGCACCACGGCGATCGGGCGGGCCGGAGCGCGCGCCTCTCCGGATCTCCCTGCCAGGACGACGTCCGGCGTGCGGTTCGCCTGCCGCTTGCCGGACCGTCCACCCTGCCGGACACTCGACGCCCTCGCGCGCACTCCGAGCGAGGGCGACCGTCGGCCGACGAGACCCCCCCGGCTCGCCACGCCCCCACCCGGATGCCAGCCCGTGCCCGACGCGTCCCTCCCACCGACCCCGGACGAGATCGAGCGCCTCGACGAGCTCGTGGCCGAGGCGTTGCTCGTGCTCGAGAGCGACGGGATGTCGGCGCTCGAGGCCCACCTCGCGCCCATGCCCGAGGCGAGCGTCGTGCGCGCACGGCTCGCCGCGTTGCACGCCGCGGGACTCGTCCCCTCCGCAGACGGGACGGGCCACGGCACGATCCCCGAACGGCTCGGCGACTTCACGCTGCTCGCGCGCCTCGGCGGCGGCGGCATGGGCGTCGTCTACCTCGCCCGCCAGGAGAGCCTCGGACGCCGCGTGGCACTGAAGCTCGTGCGGCCGGAGCTGCTGTACTTCTCCGGAGCGCGTGAGCGCTTCGCGCGCGAGGTCGCTGCCGTCGCGCGCCTCGCCGATCCGGGCATCGTGCCGATCTACTCGGTCGGCGAGGAGCACGGCGTGCCCTACTTCGCCATGGAGCTCGTGCACGGGGCGACCCTGGCCGAGATCGCCGAGGCGTTCTTTGGGCGCGATCCCTCCACGCTCACCGGTGCCGACCTGCAGGCCGAGGTCGAGCGGTTGGCGAGACGTCACGCCGAGCAGGCCGGAGACGACGATCCGGTCGCACGCGGCGCTCCGGGTGCCGACATCGAGGGCGGCGCCTCGCCCCGCGTCGGCACCCGCTCCTCCGGCGTGCGGGGACGCGCGGGCGTGCGCAGTTCCGGGGTGCGCGCCGGAGCGGGACGCAGCCTCTTCGCGGGCGGCTGGGTGGCGAGCTGCCTGCGCATCGCGGCCCGCGTCGCGACGGCGCTGCAACACGCGCACGAGCGCGGCGTGCTGCACCGCGACGTCAAGCCGAGCAACATCCTCGTCACGCCCGACGGGCGCGTGCTGCTGTTCGACTTCGGACTCGCCTCGTCCGACGGCAGCCAGCGCATCACGCGCACGGGACTGCGTCTCGGCAGCGTGGCCTACATGCCCCCCGAGCAGCTCGACGGACGCGCGGACGAGATCGACGAGCGCAGCGACGTGTACGCCCTCGGCGTGTCGCTCTACGAGCTGCTCACGCTGCGCCTGCCGTTCGCCCAGGCCGACGGCGAGGCCCTCGCGTCGGCCATCCGCGCGGGACGTCCGCGCGCGCCGCGCGAGCACAACGCGGCCGTCACGCGCGACGGCGAGACCGTGCTGCTCACCGCGATGGACTCCGATCGCGCGCGCCGCTACGCGTCCGCGGCGGCCTTCGCCGACGATCTCGGCAACGTGCTCGAGCTGCGCCCCGTGGCCGCGCGTCGTCCGGGGGTCGCGCTGCGCGCGCGACGCTTCACCCAGCGCCATCCGGCGGCCGCCACCGCGCTCGTGCTGGGGCTGCTGCTGCTCGTCGGCGGACCGGTCACGTGGGCCGTCCAGGCGCAACGCGCGGCGCGCGCCGAAGGCGCCCAGCGCGAACGCGCCGAGCGCAACCTGCAGCGCGCGCTGCAGGCCGTCGACGGGCTCCTGCTCCAGGTGGGCGACACGCGCCTCGCCGACGTCCCCCAGCTCGGTCCCCTGCGTCGCGACCTGCTGACCGACGCCCGGCGCCTGTTCGAGGAGCTCGCGTCGGACAACCCCGACGATCCCGCACTCGTCCTGAGCGCCATGAGGTCCGGCAATCGGCTCGGCCTGCTGCTCGCCGAGCAGGGCGACTTCGCCGCCTCGCGCGCGGCCTACGAGCGCGTGCTCGCGCTCGGAGATCCGCGGCTGGCCGCCTCGCCCGACGACCTCGACCTCCTGCTCATGTCCGGCAGCGCCCTGGGCGGCCTCGAGGGAGTCGCCCGCGGACTCACCGACGAGGCCCTGCTGCGCGACGTCGTGGCGCGGGCCGAGGACGTCGCGCGCCACGCGGTCGAGGTCCACCCGACGGCGCGCGACGCCTGGTCGATGCTGGCCGCGATGCTCGGCAAGCGCGCCTCGCTGCTCGAGAGCGACGGCGACCTCGAGGCCGCGAGCGGAGCGTGGCTCGAGGCGGTCGCCGTGCAGGACCGCGTGCTCGAGGCCGATCCGGAGGACGTCGCGCAGATCGCACAGTCCTCCCTGCTGATCAACAACTGCGCCAGCCTGCTCGTGACGGTGGGCCGCGGCGACGAGGCACGGCCCCTGCTCGAGCGCGGCATCGCACTCGACGAGCGTCGCCTCGAGCGCGCACCCGACGACCGACGCGCCGCCCTGGCGCTCGTCGCGCTGCACACGAACCTCGCGCGCATCCTGGTCCAGCAGGGACGCCCCGACGACGCCGTCGACATGCTCCGGCAGGCCGCGCGCGACGGCCGCGAAGGTCACGAGCGGTTCCCCGACGACGTCGAGATCGCGCGTCAGTTCGTCGGGGCGGGTCGCAACCTCGCGTCGACCCTCGCGAGCCTCGGCGACCAGCAGGAAGCGGCCCAGATCCTCGACGAGGTCGTGCGCGTCCAGCAGGACCTCGTCGGACGCATGCCGGACTCGTCCCAGGCCTGGGCCGACCTGGGCATCGCCTGCAACAACCTGGGTGCCGCGTTGCGCGCCCTCGGGCGCGCGGACGACTCGCGCGCCCCGCTCGAACGCGGCGTCGAGGCCGTCGGGCGCGCCCTGCAGATCTCCGACCAGGTCCCCCAGGGCGCCGCCCTGGCGCGCACCCTCCACCAGCACCTGGCCAAGACCCAGCTCGAGGCCGCCGACCTGCCCGGTGTCGAACGCACCGCGGAGTCGCTGGCGCGGATGCTGCCCGACGACGGCGACGCGCAACGCATCGCCGCCTCGTTCCTGTCGGTGGCGCTCGCGCTGCTCGACGTCGATGCGTCGCTCTCGCCCGAGACCCGCGAGGGACGCGCGGCCGCGCTCGCCGCGCGCGCCGTCGAGCTCCTGAACGCGGCGCGTCTCCGAGGCGCGTTCTCCGACGCCGACCTGCTGGGCGCGCGCGACTTCGGTCCCCTGCGCAACCGTCCGGAGATCGGCGCCCTCGTCGCCGGGAGCGGGACGCCCGGCGTCCCCTGAGCGCGCCGCGGTCGCGCCGCAGGCGTCCGGCCGACGAGCGGACGCGTCCTCGCATCGGGCCCGCGCGCGGTGCTTCAATCGCACCTCATGCGACTCCTCTCGTGGAACATCCACAAGGGCATCGGCGGGATCGACCGGCGCTACGACATCGAGCGCACGCTCGACGTCCTCTCGCACTACGACGCCGACGTGCTCCTGCTCCAGGAGGTCGATCGCGGCGTCCCGCGTTCGCGGGGACACCACCAGGCCGAGCACGTGGCCGAACGCCTGGGACACGCCCACGTGGCGTTCGGGCCGAACGTGCGGCTCAAGCAGGGCGTGTACGGCAACGCGATCGTGTCACGCCACCCGCTGCTCGAGACGCGCCGCATCGACCTCACGTTCCCGCTCAAGAAGGTGCGCGGCGCGTTGCTCGCGAAGCTCGAGCTGCCCGTCGGCGAGCACCGGCTCACGCTGCACCTCGTGAACGTCCACCTGGGGCTCTCGGGCATCGAGCGGCGCTGGCAGGTTCAGCGTCTGCTCGACCACCCGCAGCTGCGGCACCTCGACGCGCGCAGCCGGCTCGTGATCGCCGGCGACACGAACGACTGGACCGGCGCCCTGCCGCGCGGACGCCTGGCGCGCGACGGCTTCGAGTGCGTGACCGGTCGGCGCACGAAGGCGCTGCGCACCTTCCCGAGCTGGAGGCCGGTGGGCGCGCTCGACCGGGTCTTCGTGCGCGGGCCGCTGCGGTGTGCGCACCTCGTGCGTCCGCGGCTGCCGCTCGCGGTGGCCGCCAGCGACCACCTTCCGGTGGTGCTCGACCTCGAGCTGCTGCCGGGCGACGGGCACGGCTGAGTCACCGCGCGCGGCGTCAGTCGGAGACGATCGTCTCGACGTCGTCGGGCGCAGCGACCGCGAGCATCTCCTTCTGCTTCGCGAGCGCCGCCGGCAACAGCGTGCGTCCCAGCCAGGCCTCGGACTGATCGAGCGCGTGCGCGTCGCCCGGCACGCCCGAGACGCCCGGGGGAAGCAGCGCGCGCGATCCGTCGAGCTCGTCGAAGTCGACGAACTGCGAGTACGACTGGGTGCGCTGCGCGGCCAGCACGCCACCGTCCGGCACGAGCAGTCCCTCGAACGTCTGGGACAGTGCATCGTCGAGCCCGCCGAAACCCTCGAGCGTCGCGCCGTAGCCCAGGGTGACCGAACCCTCGGCCGCCGCGAACGACGCGTCCCAGGTCGACGGCAGATCGCCGTACAGGAACTCGCACAGCACGTTCGCGGTGGCCAGCGAGACGTCGATCCAGGCCACCTCGGCCGGCTCGAACGGCGCGTCCGGATCGTCCTCGAGCCGCGCCGCCACGCTCTTCAGGAAGAACGACAGTCCCGGACCGCCGTCGCCGTAGAGCAGCACGAGCTCCGGCGCGTCCTCGTCGCGGAACTTCGTGCCGAGGTGGTCGGCCACGACGTAGCCCGGCTCGCCCACGAGGCTGCGCGCTCCGGCCGCGTACCACGGCTCGAGCTCGGTCAGCGCCGCCAGCGCGTCGTCCGAGAGCGTCTCGCCGGCCTCGCGCATGGCGAGGCCGATGTGGACGATCTCGCGCCGCCAGGGATTCACCACGTCGTCGTGCACCGCGGCCACCTGCTCGGGCGTCATGAGTTCGGGGGCGTCCTCGACGAGCAGCTCGCGCAGCCGCCAACTGCGCGACGTGTCCCCCGTGCCGCCGGTGGCCACGCGCAGCGGGATCGGGTACCAGCTCCCGACGGGCATGTGGTTGGCCGAGAAGACCACGCCGTCGGCCGGATCGCGCACCCACGGCAGCAGCTTGAACGGGACGTCCTCGAGCCACGCGGCGGCGCACGTCGAGCCGTCCTGGGCCGCCCAGCCCGCCAGCGGCGAGACGCCCGAGCGCAGCGGGATGCCGGCCAGCATCTGGTACATCACGTGTCCCTTGCGATCGGCGGCCACGAGGTGCACGCCGGGCGCGCGCCAGCCCTTCACGGCCTTGCGCAGGCCGGTCACGCTGTGCGCGCGCAACATCGCCAGCGCGCCCTCGACGGTGTGTCCGTCGACGTCGCGCTCGGGGATCGCCGAGAGCGCGTACTCCTCGCCGGGCTTGCGGTCGGGGACGAAGCCCGTCACGAGCGGCCCGAAGGCCGACTCGCGCAGCACGATGTCGACCGGGTCGCCGTCCTTGACCAGGATCGTGTCGTCGGTCGTCTCGAAGGGCACGCTCTCGCCGTCCAGCCGGTAGCTGCCGGACGGCTCGTCCTCGGTGTCGAGCAGGAAGAGGTCGGACTGGTCGGCGCCCAGCGCCGTGACGCCCCACGCCACGCGCCTGTTCCACCCGATCAGCAACGCGGGACACCCCGCCACGCCGATCCCGCGCGCGTCGATCGACCCGCCGTGCAGGCGGATCTCGTACCAGATCGACGGCAGCGCGACCTTCGTCTGCGGGTCGCTCTCGAGGCAGCCGCGCTTCGTCGTGCTGCGCGACTTGCCCACCGCCCAGGCGTGGCTCATCTTCGGGAACTCCCCCGAGACCGGCGCCTCGGGCGCGACGGGCACGTGCTTCGCCGCGTACTTCGCGATCTTCTTCTGGCGCTTCTTGGAGACGTCGTCCTGCTTCACCGCGGCGGCGGCGTCGTCGAGGACGCGCAGCGGCGCCACGTCGGCCGCGGCCGCGACGAGGTCGCCGTCGAAGCGCACGAGCGCATCCTGCAGGTCGTGCAGGTTCTTGCCCTCGTCGCCCGGGAACGGCTGGAATAACGAAGCCAGCCGGTCCCACACCGCGAGGCAGTCGGGGATCGTCCAGGGTTCGACGACCTCGCCGGCCAGCGGCGCGGGCAGCACGTCGCCGTGCTGCGCGAGGTACGCGTTCACGCCGTCGCAATACGCCTGGAGCAGCTTGCGCGTACGCTTGTTCAAGGTGTCCGCGACCTCCACCTCGTGGCGGTAGAGACCCGTGCGCCGCATTCGCTCGTCGTGTTCGACGGTGGTCTCGTCGCTGCCTGCGACGAGTCCCACGAGCTCGGCCAGGCGCCCCTGTGCGGCGCGGCGCGTCCAGTGCATCTGCAGCAGCCGGTCTTCGGCGGACGCCCACCCCGCACCGAACATGGCCCCCTGGCTGTTCTTGGCGAAGACGTGCGCCACGCCGCGCGCGTCGCGCACGAGCGTCACCTCCGACGCGTCCGCGGTCACCGCGGCGAGCAGCACGCCGAGGCACACGAGCAGGGAACGCACGGCGCGGAAGCGTCGCGACCACGAAGGACCGCCGACGGCACGCCTGCCGTCGGCCGCACGAAGGAGGTGGCGCCGGAAGTTCAAGGGTGCGTCTCCGCTGCGAGAACGGGGATGCAGGGGACAGATCGCCCGTCCGCTGACGGACCCGAGACGGGCGCGGGACGAGTCGTCCGACTCACGGATCCGTGAGGCTGCGCGAGGCGTGCACTGTAGTGGAGGACGCCGGGAGTTCTCAACCGGAGGCACGCTGCGCGGGCGGAAGACCGAACGCGGAACCCGAACCCGAACCCGAACCCGAACCCGAAGCCGAAGCCGAAGCCGATCCCGAAGCCGAAGCCGATCCCGAAGCCGAAGCCGAAGCCGAAGCCGAAGCCAAAGCCGATCCCGAACCCGAAGCCGATCCCGATCCCGATCCCGATCCCGATCCCGATCCCGAACGCGCCGAGTTCGCAAGGCACAGGCGTGGCGGCGGACTGCCGGGGCGCCCACCGGTTCCTTTCTCCGGGAGGGCGTGGGTTGGCAGGTGTGAAACCCACGCCCTCCCGGAGAAAGGAACACGGACATGTTCGATGCACTGGAAGTCAGCCTCGACGTCGTCGCTTCGCTGCGAGCCCCGCTGCAGGTTCTTCGCACGAAGGATGGCGATCTCTACCGCCAGGTCCGGCGGGCCGGGTCGTCGATCCCGCTCAACATCGCCGAAGGCGGACGCCGCGTCGGCAAGGACCGCAAGCACCTCCTGGCGCGTCGCGCTCGGCAGCGCCGACGAGGCCCGCGTCGCGTTGCGCGGCCGTCGCGTGGGGCGACCTCGACGAAGCGCGGCTCATGCGATCCCTCGCGTTGCTCGATCGCGTGATCGCCATGCTCTGGAAGATGACCCGCTGGGAAGCCCGGCGCGGCGAGCACGTGCTCGCCGCCGTCGATCAGTGCGTCATGCGCCACAGCATCTGGTGGACGCGCGTAGAGCGTCTCGTGTGCCGCGTGGCACTCGTCGAGCGAGACGTCGCCGAAGGCTTCGGCGACCTTCAGGATCGCCGACACTTCTTCGGCGCTCCCGCGCGCGATGCGCCAGTGGTGGCGACGATCCGCGAGCCCTCGCGCGCGCGCGACCCTCGGCCGTTGGAGCGCGATGGACGCAGCCGCCGTGCGCAGTTGCACGCCAGCCGCCCGTCGGCACGACGGATCGCCGCCAGCAGCCGACGGAGTTCGGAGATAGCTGGTAGGAGGCATCGAGGCAGTCGAATCGCATGGAGGTGGCCTTCCTGTCCGGGGGGCGGGTGTTCGCCACGCCCCGTCGGCGGAACTTCCGCCCCGGACAGGAAGCCACGCGCACTCCAGAACGCGACGCGCGAGAACCCGAGGCACAGTCGCTCGGTGTTCCGATCGCGATCGCGATCGGTGTCAGGTGTCGGTGTCGGGGTGTCGCGGTCGGTGTCAGTGTCAGTGTCGGTGTCGGTGTCGGTGTCAGTGTCGGTGTCCGGTGTCGGTGTCGAGTGTCGGTGTCGGTGTCGGTGTCGCGTCGGTGTCGGTGTCGCGGCGTGTCGGTGTCGGTGTCGGTGTCGGTAAGCCGGTGTCGGTGTCGGTGTCAGTGTCGGTGTCGGTGTCGGTGTCGGTGTCGGTGTCAGGTGTCAGTGTCGGGTCGGTGTCGGTGTCGCGGTCGGTGTCGGTGTCGCGGTCGGTGTCAGGTGTCGCAGTCAGTGTCCAGCGCGGTCAGGTGTCAGTGTCGCAGAAGTCGGTGTCGGTGTCGGTCGGTGTCGAATGTCGGGTCGGTGTCAGTGTCGCGGTCGGTGTCAGGCACCAGACCCGCCTGTCGAACCGATCCCGAACGCGGTCCCGAACCCGAACCCGAACCCGAACCCGATCCCGATCCCGAACCCGATCCCGATCCCGAACCCGAACCCGATCCCGAACCCGAACCCGAACCCGAACCCGAACCCGATCCCGAACCCGAACCCGAACCCGAACCCGATCCCGAACCCGATCCCGAACCCGAACCCGCCCCCACCGCCCGCGCCCTCCTCAGCGCATCGGCGCCTTCCGGAACACGAGCTCGAGCAGCGCCGGCAGCAGGAACGCCGTCGAGATCAGCGCCACCAGCAGCGCGAGCGACGACGCGACGCCGAAGTGCACCACCGGCGGGAAGGACGAGAGCGCCATGAGTCCCAGGCCGCCCGAGAGGATCGCCGACGTGGCGGCCATCGGCTGGAGCTTGGCGCGCAGGGAGGCCACGATCGCGGCGCGACGCGACGGGCTACGCAGCCTCACGCCGCGGTAGTAGGTGAGCAGGTGGATCGAGTCGTCGACGGCGATGCCCAGCACGATCGCCCCCACCATCACGGTGATCGCGTTGAGCGGCAGGTCGGCGTAGCCGAACAGCGCGAGGATCACCGCGACGGCGGGCAGGTTCGCGAGGATCACGAGCAGCGCCATGCGCAGCGAGCGCCAGATGAGCAGCAGCGCGACGAACACGGCCAGCGCGCCGGTCAGCAGGCTCTGGAGCTGGCCCGCGACGATGCGCCGGTCGCTGGCCATGATCGTGTGCATGCCCTCCTGCGCGTCGAGGCGCACGCCCGGCGGACGCTCGGCGTCGGCGTACGCGAGCACGTCCTCGACGATGCGCAGGTAGTCGCGCGACGGCATGTCGCGCGTGCGCAGCACGATCGTCGAACGCCGCGCGTCGGCGTCCTGCAGGGCCTCGTCGAGCGGGAAGTCGCGGCGCGCGATGGCCAACGCGAACAGTCCGGTGAGGTAGGGATCGTCGGGCAGCGCGAACGAACCGGGCGCGTCGTGCATCCAGATGCGGTTCAGCACGCAGAACAGGAGCGAGTAGCTGTAGACGCTCGTCACGCCGGGCTGCTGCAGCGCGTAGGCCCGCACGCGCTCGAGGAAGCGCAGGGTCTCGGGGTGCGCCAGGCCGCCGGTCTCCCCCGCGTCGACGCCGATCTCGAGCACGTTCACCCCGCCGAGGTGCGTGTCGAGCACGTCGAGCGCGCGCCGTGTGGGCGACGACGGCGCGAGGAACTCGACCGCACGCACGTCCGAGCGCAGCTCGAGCACCGCCGGCACGCAGCACAGGAGCAGCACGCCCGCGATCCCTGCCACCAGGCCGGGACGACCGGTGAGCGCGTCGACCAGTCGTGCCAGCGGCACCTCGTGCGGCGCGTGCGGAGGGTCGAGGTCGTCGCCGGCCTCGCGCGCCGACGCGGTGACGCGCTTGCGGACGAGCAGCCGCAGCATCCACGCGGGGACGAACGTCACGGCGAAGACCGCCACGACGGCCTGGGCCCCGAGGCGTCCGAAGTCGCGCACGCTGGGCACGTCGCAGACGAGCAGCGCGAGCATGCCGAGCACCGTCGTGGCCGCCGCCACCGCCGAGGGCAGCGTGACCTGGCGCAGGGCCGCGACCAGCGCGTCGGCGAAGCGGCGTCCGCGCGAGGCGCGCTGCAGGGCCGAGAAGAGGTGCGTCAGGAAGGTGAGCTGCAGCCCCGCCACGAGCGGGAAGAGCAGCGACGTGAAGAGGTTCACCGACGTGCCGTCGTAGGTCAGCAGCAGCGGCAGCGTCCCCACGCCGGCCAGCTCGAGCGCCAGCATCCAGACCAGGACGACGAGCGAGCGGTAGGTCAGCAGCAGCACGATCGTCACGAGCGCGAAGAGCGCGGCCACGAACCCGAGCAGGTCGTGCTCGACCGCCTCGCGCATCTCGACCTCGATGAACGGGAAGCTCAGCACGTGCGTCTCGCGTACGCCGGGCAACGCCGCCACCTCGTCGACCACGCGCTGCACGTCGGCCCGCAGCGCGAGCTTGTCGGCGTGGGTGCGCAGCGGACGGTCGGCCACGCCCAGCACCATCGCGTACAGCCCGTCGCTGGACACGAGCAGGTCGCGCGCCAGCGGGTCGTCGAGGGCGCGACGCTCGAGGGCCGCCCAGGTCGCGTCGTCGAGCCGCCCCTCGGGCACGAGCGGCTCGAGCTCGATCATCCCGGTCGGGTTCCACGAGAAGCCGCCCCTCAGCACGGGATGGTCGAGACGCGTGATGCTCTTCACGTCGCGCATGCCCGGCAGGTTGTCGAGCCGCGCCGAGAGCACCCGCACGGCGTGCATGCCCGCGTTCGAGAAGAGCGCGTCGTGCCCGAGCACGACGGCCACCAGCGCCCGTCCCCCGAGGTAGCCCTCGAGCTGCTTGTAGCTGGTCGAGCTGCGCTCGTCGCCGGCCAGCAGGACGCGCGTGGAGGCGTCGAGCTCGAGCGACGAGAGCCGCCGCACGATCGGGGTGGCCAGCGCCGCCAGCAGGAGCAGTCCGAGCAGCAGGGTGGTACGACGGGAGAGCAACATGCGGGCCGGACGCGGGTTCCAGGGCGCCGGCCTCCGACGGCCGCGCGTCCCCGCATTGCAGCGGAAGCGTGACCCCGGAGGAAGTCCGGGATCCCTCGCGTAGACTCCAGCCACCATGAAGCCGCTGTTCGTGCTCGCCTTCTGCGCGGTCGCCCTGGCCGGTGTCGCCCTCGCGCTCTTCACGCTGCTGCGCGGTCCGCGCGAGCGTCCGGTCGACGCACGCCGCCTGGGCCTGTGCGTCTGGCGCGTCTTCGAACTGCAGCTGCTGGCGATCCTCGGGCTGTGGCCGCTGGGACTGCACGTCTTCGGCGTGATGAACCTGGCCTGGATCGTGGGCACCGTGGTCGCCCCGGCCGCCGGCCTGGGCGTGCTGCTGGCCTTCGCCCGGGGACGCCCCGTGACGCGTCCGACGCGCGTCGTCGCGGTGCTCTCGCTGCTGGCCGTCCCGCTCGCCGTCGACGCGCAGTTCGTGTGCCCCGACGATCTGCGCACGGAGCAGGCCACGGTCGCCCTCGACGCGTCGCGCAGCGGGGTCGAGCCGCTGCGCATCGCCGTGCTGGCCGACCTGCAGTGCACGTCGATCGGCGACCACGAGCGCGAGGCCTTCGACCGCATCGTGGCCATGCAGCCCGACCTCGTGCTCGTCCCCGGCGACATCTACCAGGGCCCGACCGAGCGCTTCGAGCAGGAGCTGCCGGCCTTCCAGGAGCAGTTCCGGCGGCTGCACGCGCCGGGCGGCGTGTGGGTCGTCCCGGGCAACACCGACTACCAGGACGGCCTGCTGCGCCTGCTCGAGGGCAGCGACGCGCGCCTGCTGCGCGACCGCATCGGGCGCGTGCGCGTGCGCGACCGCGAGGTGGCGATCTTCGGCGCCGACGAGCGTCCCCACGAGCTCGAGGAGGTCTGGCGCTCGGGCACGCCGGGGCTGCTCGACTTCGCCGAGGCGCCCGAGGACGGCAGCGTGCGCATCCTGCTGGCGCACCGTCCGCGCATCGTCGACGAACTGCCCCCGCAGTCGCGCGTCGACCTCGTGGTCTCCGGCCACACCCACGGCGGACAGGTCGCGCTGCCGTTCCTCGGGCCGCCGCTGGTGCTCTCGCCGCTGCCGCGGCAGATCGCCGCCGGCGGCCTGCACGAGCGCGCCGGAAACCGGGTCTACATCAGCCGCGGCGTCGGCATGGAACGCATGAACGCGCCGCGCATCCGCTTCCTCGTGCCGCCCGAGGTCTCGCTGCTGACGCTCGCCGACGTGCCGCTGGGAGACGCCCCGTGACGCCCTGGACGTGGCTTTTGCTGCTGGCCGTGGCGAACACGATGCTCGGACACGCGGTGCTCCTGCGCCGGGGCCGTCCGGTGGGCGCCGCGATCGACTCCGACGAACGCCCCGTGCGCGTGTCCCACGTCGCCCAGGCCGCGCTCGCCGTGGCCCTGGCCACCGTGCTCGAGGGCCTGCTGCTGGGACCGCTCGTGCTCGGGCCCTGGGGCGTGGTGCACCTCATGTGGCTCGACCTCGCGATCGTCGTGCCGGTGTGCGGGCTCGAGCTCCTGGTGGCGGCCTCCCGCGGACGGCACGCGAGTCGTCCGGCGCGCACGCTCGCCGTGCTCTCGCTGCTGCTCGTGCCGGTGGTGGTCTACGCCCGCGACGTCGAGCCGCACCACGTGCGCGTCGAACGGGTCGACGTCCCGCTCGACGCCCGCCGCGCGGGACACGACGCCGTGCGCATCGCGGTGCTGGCCGACCTGCAGACGCGCGACCCCGGCGCCTTCGAGGACGCCGTGATCGACCAGCTCCTGGCGCAGCACGCCGACCTCGTGCTGCTGCCGGGCGACCTCTTCTCGGGCACGCCGGGCGAGTTCGAGCAGATGCTGCCGCGCCTGCGTGCGCTCCTCGCGCGTCTCGACGCGCCAGGCGGCGTGTTCCTGGTGGCCGGCGACGGCGACGACCTGCCGGACTTCGAGCGCGTCGTCGAGGGCACGCAGGTGCGGCTGCTGCACGACGAGACCGTGCGGCTCTCGCTCGGCGACCGGCGCATCACGCTGCTGGGCCTGCACCATCTCAAGGAGGCCGAGGACGCGGGCGCGGTGATCGACGCGTTCGAGCGGCAGGCCGGCGACGACGACGTGCGCCTGCTGCTCGTGCACCGGCCGCGGGCCGTGCTCGCGCTGCCCGAGAGCTGCCGCACCGACCTCGTGATCGCCGGCCACACCCACGGCGGACAGGTGGCCTTCCCGTGGTTCGGGCCGCCGTACACCGGCTCGCCGCTGCCGCGCGAGGTGGCCGCCGGCGGTCTGCACGAGCTCGAGGGACGCCGCCTCTACGTGAGCCGCGGCATCGGCCTCAAGGGCCCGCCCGCGCCGCCGATCCGCTTCCTGGTGCCGCCCGAGATCTCGCTGCTCACGCTGCGCTGAGCGCGTGCAGCCGGCGCACGCTCCGCTCGCCCGTCCGACGCCGCCGGCGCGACCGGCGGCCCGTCCTCAGTGCTCGAGGTAGCCGAGGGCCTCGAGCTGGCCGCGGGTCGCGTCGTCCAGCACGACCTCGACGCCGGTGGCGAAGCGCTCGTTCAGCTCGTGCGCCTGGCCGCGCAGCACGCCGATGCGCGCGCGCAGCTTCTCGGCCAGGTCGGGGCGCTCGTCGATCAGGTTGCGCTGCTCGGTCGGGTCGGTCGACAGGTCGTAGAGCTCCTCGACCAGACGCGAGCCGTCGGAGCCGGCCCAGCGCTGGATGAGCTTCTGGTCCTCGATGCGCAGCGTGTGGTAACGGCCGCGCATCCACTGCGAGAAGACGAAGACCGGGGCCATCGTCCGTCCGCGCAGCATCGGCAGCAGCGAACGTCCGTTCGTCTCGTCGGGCTCGGGCAGCCCCAGGATCTCGAGCAACGTGGGCAGCACGTCCACGAGGCGCACCACGTCGTCGCGCACGACCCCGCGCGGCACGCCGACCATGCGCGAAGGGAAGCGCATCACGAGCGGCACGTGCAGCAGCTCCTCGTAGGCCGTGTTGTGCTTGAAGCCGCCGTGCTCGAGGAACTCCTCGCCGTGGTCGGCGGTGAACACCACCAGCGTGTCGTCGGCGACGCCGGCGCGCGCGAGGGCGTCGAGCAGGTCGCCCACGCGCCGGTCGACGTGGTGGATGCAGGCGTCGTAGAGGTCCTTCAGGTGCTGCACGTCGGCCGGATCGTGTTCGTCGACACGCTCCCAGAAGGCGTGGCTGCGGTCCTTCCAGCGGTCGGCGGCGTCGACGCCCAGGTCGGCGTCCGTGTGCGCGATGCGTCCGGCGTAGTCGGGATCGGCGAACAGCGCGAGGTCGTCCTCGGGCGGCATGTACGGGTCGTGCACCGCGAAGGTGTGCACGAAGACGAGGAACGGACGCGTCCCCTGCGCCAGCCGTCCGATGGCCTCGACGGCGTGGTCGAAGATCGGGTCGACCTCGGTGAGCTGCGTCTCGTAGACGTCGAAGCCCTTGTCGAAGCCCAGCTCCGGGCGGATGTTCCCGCCGCCCGTGTACGCCTCGGCCGCGTAGCCCGCGGCCGCCAGGCTCGACGCGAGCGTCGGCACGTCCTCGGAGAGGCGCAGGTTCGCTCCCTTGCGCCACTGCTTCACGCCGTGCGCCTCGGGATACAGGCCGGTCATGAGCGACATGTGCGACGGCGCGGTGCAGGGCGCGTTCGCGAAGGCGCGCGTGAAACGCACGCCCTCGGCGGCGAGGGCGTCGACGTGCGGACTCGTGGAACGCGCGTGCCCGTAGACCGAGAGCCGGTCGGGACGCAGCGTGTCGATCGACACGAGCAGCACGTTGCAGCCGGCCGCCGGTCCGTGCGGCGCGTCGTCGCGCGGGCCGCCGTCGCCGCAACCCGCGAGCAGCAGGCACGCGCCGAGACCGGACAGGACGAGCGCCCGGATCCGGCTCACGCGAGGTCTCCCGCGGCCCCCGCCGGCGCGCCTCCGGCCCCGGCGTGCGACGCGCTCGTCGCGACGTCGTCTTCGCACGCGGACGCGCCGTCGGCCAACGGACGTCCCGCGTCGTCCCATGCGGCGCGACCGGCCAGCCAGTCGAGCTGCTCCTCGGCCGCCCAGCGCGCCAGGTCGGCCAGCGCACGCGCGGTCTGGACCTCGCGGCGCGGACGCTTGCCCTTCACCGGAGGGTCCGGCGGCGGCATGAGTCCGAAGTGGCAGTTCATCGGCTGGAAGTGCGCCGGGTCGGCCTCGCGCAGGTACTTCATGAGCGAGCCGATGGCCGTCGTCTCGGGTGGCGGACGGAACGCACGCCCTGCCAGGCGGCGCGCCACGGCCAGCCCCGCCATGAGTCCCAGCGCGGCGCACTCGGCGTAGCCCTCGGTGCCGGCCACGAGTCCGCCGAAGAAGACGTCGTCGCGCGCGCTCAGCGAGAGGTCGGGCGAGAGCAGCGCCGGCGCGTTCAGGAACGTGTTGCGGTGGATGCTGCCCAGCCGCGCGAACTCGGCCCGTTCGAGACCCGGCAGCATGCGGAACACGCGCGCCTGCTCGCCGTACTTGAGCTTGGTCTGGAAGCCGACGAGGTTGTAGAGCTGACCGTGCGCATCTTCGCGGCGGAGCTGCACCACCGCGAAAGGACGCCGCCCGGTGCGCGGGTCGTCGAGCCCCACCGGACGCATCGGACCGAACGCGAGCGTGCGTCGGCCGCGGCGCGCCATCTCCTCGATCGGCATGCAGCCCTCGAAGAAGATCTCGCGCTCGAAGTCCTTCGGCGCCACGGCCTCGCCCGCCAGCAGCGCGTCGACGAACGCGTCGTACTGCGCCTCGGTGAGCGGCACGTTGAGGAAGTCGGGCGCCCCCCGTCCCCAGCGCGAGGCGGCGTAGACCACGTCGTGGTCGAGCGACTCGGCCGTGACGATGGGCGCGATCGCGTCGTAGAAGTAGAGCTGCGTCGACCCGGTGAGCTCGGCCAGCGCGGCCGACAACGCGTCGCTCGTGAGCGGTCCCGTGGCCACGATCACCGGGCCCTGTGCGGGCAGCGCGGTGACCTCCTCGCGGACGACCTCGACGCCCGGCAGCGTCGTGACGCGCAACGTCATCGTGCGCGCGAAGGCCTCGCGGTCGACGGCCAGCGACGCGCCGGCGGGCACCGCGTGGGCCTCGGCCGTGGCGACCACGAGCGAGCCGAGGCGCCGCAGCTCCTCGAGCAAGAGGCCCTTGCCGGTGCCGGACGCCACCGATCCCAGCGAGTTGCTGCACACGATCTCGGCCAACTCGCCCGTGGCGTGGGCCGGCGTGCTGCGCCGCGGACGCATCTCGGACAGCCGCACCGGCACCCCGGCCGCCGACAGGACGCGCGCGGCCTCGCTGCCGGCGAGTCCGCCGCCGAGGATCGAGACGAGGGGCTGCATGGGGATCTCCGCCGCGGGCCGCAGGACCCAGGGCGCGGGCGACCGTCCACCGTAGCATGCGCAGGGCGCGCTCCGGTGCCGTGGACGCCCGGGGCTGGCGCGGGACGGGCGAGGCTGCGAAGATCGTCCGCTTTCGTCGCCGTCCTGCGCGCGC
This sequence comes from Planctomycetota bacterium, assembly GCA_020638905.1. GTDB lineage: Bacteria > Planctomycetota > B15-G4 > B15-G4 > B15-G4 > JACKHP01. Next base: position 25,623 of record JACKHP010000006.1, read on the forward strand.
GCCGCGCCGCGGGGCGAAGGCAGGCCTGACCGCCGACCCGAGACGCCTCCCATGACCAGCAGTGTGGATCCTTCCGCGCGGGCCTCCCGCGTGCGCCTCGTCACCGCGTTCCCCGACGCCTGGGTGCGTCCGCTCGTCGAGCGCCTCGGCGCCGGCGCCCCGCCCTCGGTGGTGCTGCTGGCCGGTCCCGACCACCTCGGCCGACGCGAGCTCGTCGACGAGGCCGTGGCCCGCGCGAACGCCGCCGGACGCTCCGCGCGCGTCGCACGCCTCGACCTCGTGGGCTACGAGCCCGACCGCAACACCTTCGGTCAGTGGGTCGCGTTCCGCCTGGCGCAGTCGGTGCCCGACGAGGAGGCCCGCACCGCCCGCATGCAGCGCATGCAGCAGGTCTGCGGACAGGTCGAGCCGACGGCCCACGTGGCCACGCTGCTCTCGGTGCTGTGCGATCGTCCCGAGGCGCTCGACGACCCCGCGAGCTGGCGCGGCGATCCCCCGCAGCCGCTGTTCGGCAAGCAGCGCAAGGACGTCGAGGTGCTCTCCGCGCTGCTCACGTCGCTCTCGAGCGACGGCCCGCTCGTCCTGCACGTGCCCGACGACGTGCAGCTCAGCGACACCTTCCGCCGCTGGCTGGTGGACTTCGCCAACGGACGCGCCGACGTGGTGCTCGTGCTCTCGTGCGCGGCCGACGCGGCCGACGACGAGACCGCTCCGGGCGCCGGCTCGGTGCTGCGCCTCGACCTCGCTCCGCTCGACGCGGCCGCCCAGCGCGCGGCCCTGCAGCCGCAGTTCGTCGACGGCGCCCTGGGCGACGGGTTCGCCGCGGCGTTCTTCACCTCGACCCGGGGCTGGCCCCTGGCCGCGGCCGAGCGGCTCGAGCAGCTCATCGATGCGGGCGTGCTGACGGTCGAGGACGGACGCCTCGCCCCCGCCGGCGACGGACTCGAGTCCGAAGCGGCGGCGGCGGTGCTCGAGGCCGATCCGCTGCAGCCGCTGCGCGACATGCTGGCCGAGCTGCCCGAGGCGCGCGCCGGCATGGTGCAGGAGTACCTCACGCTGGCGTCGCTGCTGGGCGCGCACGTGCCGTCCGACCTGCTGATCGAGTTCATGAAGCTCACCGTGCAGCAGCGCGACGAACTCATCGACGCCATCGACGACGGGCTCGTCGACGACCCCGACGTGGCCCTGCTGGTCGACCACGAGTACGGCCATCCGGCCGTCCCGGGACTGAGCACCTACGCCTTCGCGCGGCGCACGCTGGCGCGCGCGATCCTCGAGGAGGTCTCGGCCGACGAACGCAGGCGCCGCGCGACCGAGCTGCTCGACCACTTCCAGAACAAGCTGCCGCTCATCTCGCGCGGCGTGGCGCGCCTGTTCGTCTCGCTCACCGCGCACGCCGGCGACGCCGAGCGCGCGCTGCCGTTCCGCAGGGCGCTGCAGTGGTGGTCGGGCAGGGAGGACGCTCCCGCGCTCACGCAGTCGCTCGTCGACGCGCAGGTCGCGGGCAGCGTCGACGCCGACGCGCTGTGGGACACGCTCACGAGCCGCACGATCCCGTGGCCCGCGTGGCGCAGGCTGGCGCTGCTCGACGCGTTCGCGCAGCAGCCCGGCGGCGTCCCGGACGAGCGTCGCGGCGACGTGCCGTTCGTGCGCGCCAACCTGGTGCTCGAGTCGAACGACCTGCGCGCGGCCAAGGTCGCCGCGGCCGAGGCCTACGAGGTGCGCAAGACCACCCACGGCGAGGAGTCCGAGCAGGCCGTGGCGGCGCTCAGCCTGCTGGGCGTGATCCAACGCGAGCTGGGAGAGCTCGAGCCGGCGCGCGAGGCGCTGGCCTCGGTGCTCGAGCGCGCCGCCGAACTCTGGGGCGCCCACGACACGCAGACCGCGTCGGCGCACCACAACCTGGCCGCGGTGCTGCGCCTGCAGGGACGGCTCGACGAGGCGCGTTCGCACCTCGAGTCGTGCCTGGCCATCGACCGCGCCGACTCCGAGGGGCCGCCGAACGCGCGCATGGGCATGACGCTGCACGACCTCGCGCTCGTCCAGACGCAGAAGGGCGAGCACGACGAGGCCCTGGCGAACATCGAGCAGGCGGTGATCCTCACGCGCGACCTGCACGGCGCGAACAGCAGCCGCATGGGCGTCGTGCTCGGCACGCAGATGCGCCTGCTCGCGGCCGCGGGCAAGAAGCCCGAGGCGCTCGAGGCCGGCAAGCGGATGCTCGACATCCAGGCCGCGACGCTGGGCGCGGGCAGCCCGCAGGTGGCGCAGAGCCTGTCGACCGTGGCCGGGCTGCAGCTCGAGACGGGTGACGCCGACGCCGCCGAGAAGAGCATCCTGCATGCCATGCAGCTCAACGAGCGCATCTTCGGCAAGCAGCACCCGGCGGTGGCCGGCAACCTCACGAACCTGGGCTGGATCCTGCGTCAGCAGGGCAAGCTCAAGGAGGCCGAGAGCAAGCTGCGCGAGGCGCTCGCGATGCTCGAGGCGATGCGCGGAGCCAACCACCCCGACGTGGCCACGGGGCTCAACAACCTGGCCGGCATCCTCGAGGCCAAGGGCGACCTCGACGGCGCGCGCGACACGCTGCGCAAGGCCCTCGGCATCGTCGAGATCTCCCTCGGACCGCGCCACGCGCGCGTCGCGATGGCGCTCACGAACCTGGCCCACGTGCTCAAGCGGCAGGGCCAGACCAAGGAGGCCAAGGCCCGGCTCGAGCGCGCGCTGACCATCGCCCAGGCGGCCGAGGAGGGCGGCGGACAGCTCACGACGATCGTCACCAAGGCCCTCGCGGAGATGGCCGTCTGAGGCACCTCGCGCGCCGGCGGCCGCTGCGTCCGACGGGGTCCCCGCGACCGCGGCGGGCCGCGAACGGGCGACCCTCGCGCGATCCTCACGAGGACTTCACCGGATCCCTTCACTGGCCGAAGATGACGGGGGCGCCGCGATCCGCGGCGTCCCGCTGAGACTCCGTCGATGGCCAGTCCCCACGATCCCGCCCCGCCTCCGACCGCCGGTCGTCCGACCGACCTGCCGGCCGACACGCGCGGCGAGCGTCCCGCGGGCGCGGGCGGTTCGGGGAACGGTCCCGACCTGGCCTCCCCGGCGCTCTACCTGAACCGCGAGCTCTCGCTGCTGGCCTTCAACCGACGCGTGCTGTACCAGGCCGAGGACGCGTCCATCCCGCTGCTCGAGCGCCTGCGCTTCCTGGCCATCTGCTCGACGAACCTCGACGAGTTCTTCGAGATCAGGGTCGCGGGTCTCAAGCAGCAGATCGAGGTCGGCGTGGGCGCCACCGCCGCCGACGGACTCTCGCCGGCCGAGACGCTGGCGCGCGTGTCGTCCGAGGCGCACGAGCTGGTCGACGCGCAGTACCGCGTGTTCAACCAGGACCTGCTGCCCGCGCTGCAGGCCCAGGGCATCCGCCTCGTGTTCCGCGGCCAGTGGACGGACGCCGTCGCGGCCTGGGCCAGGCGTCACTGCCGCGAGGCGGTCCTGCCGGTGCTCACGCCGGTGGGCCTCGATCCGGCGCATCCGTTCCCGTCGATCAGCAACAAGAGCCTCAACTTCATCGTCTCGCTGCGCGGCCGCGACGCCTTCGGACGCAGCAGCCGCAACGCGATCGTGCAGGCACCGCGCCTGCTGCCGCGCCTGATCCGCATCCCGAAGGACGTCGCCGGCAGCGAGAACGACTTCCTGACGCTCTCGGGCATGATCCACGAACACGTGGGCGAACTGTTCCCGGGCATGACCGTCACCGGCTGCCACCCGTTCCGCGTCACGCGCGACAGCGACCTGTGGGTCGACGAGGAGGAGGTCGACGACCTGCTGCGTGCGCTGCAGGGCGAGCTGCGGCGCCGCAACTTCGGCGACGCGGTGCGGCTCGAGGTCTCGAGCAGCTGCCCCGACGAGATCGCGCACTTCCTGCTGCACCACTTCGAGCTGGGCGAGGGCGACCTGTACCGCGTCGACGGTCCGGTCAACCTGCACCGCTGCTCGGCGCTCTTCGACCTGGTCGACCGTCCCGACCTGAAGGAGCAGCCCTTCGTGCCGGCGCTGCCGCGCGCGCTGCGTGGCGACGCCGACATCTTCGACGTGCTGCGCGCCGGCGACGTCCTGCTGCACCACCCGTTCGAGTCGTTCGCTCCGGTGGTCGAGCTGCTGCAACGGGCCGCGCGCGACCCGGCCGTGCTGGCGATCAAGATCACGCTCTACCGCACCGGCACGGCCTCGCCGCTCACCGACGCCCTGCTCGAGGCGGCGCGCAACGGCAAGGAGGTCACCGCGGTCGTCGAGCTGCGCGCACGCTTCGACGAGGAGGCCAACATCGACATCGCCACGCGGCTGCAGCAGGCCGGAGTGCGCGTGGTGTACGGCATCGTCGGCTACAAGGCGCACTCGAAGATGATGCTGCTCATCCGCCGCGAGGGCGACCGACTGCGCCGCTACGTGCACCTGGGCACGGGCAACTACCACCCGCGCAACACGCGCGCCTACACCGACTTCGGCCTGCTCTCGAGCGACGAGGCCCTGGGCGACGACGTGCACGCCATGTTCCAGCAGCTCACGGGCCTGGGACGCGCCGGCAGCCTGCGCAAGCTCGTGCAGTCGCCGTTCACGCTGCACGAGCGCGTGCTCGAGCTCATCCGGTTCGAGGCCGACGCGGCCCGCGCGGGACGTCCCTCGGGCATCCGCGCCAAGATGAACTCGCTCATCGAGCCCGAGACGATCCGCGCGCTGTACGAGGCGAGCTGCGCCGGCGTGCCGATCGACCTCGTCGTGCGCGGCATCTGCGGCCTGCGCCCCGGCGTGCCCGGAGTGTCCGAGACGATCCACGTGCGCTCGATCGTCGGACGCTTCCTCGAGCACGCGCGCATCTTCGACTTCCACCACGACGGACGCCCCGTGACGCTCTGCGCGAGCGCCGACTGGATGCCGCGCAACTTCTTCCACCGGGTCGAGACGGCCTTCCCGATCGAGAACCCAGCCCTGCGCGAGCGCGTCGTGGAGGAAGGCCTGATGCTCTACCTGAAGGACGACAGCAACGCCTGGGAGCTCCTGCCCGACGGCACGTGGACGAAGGTCGTGCCTTCGTCCACCGAGCCGTTCTGCGCGCAGATCGAGCTGTTGCGACGACTCACGCGCGTCTGAGGGGCGGCCCTTCCGCCCGCACCCGCCGACCACGTCCGCCCGGGCTCCGTCCGGCTCAGGCGCCCAGCGTGATGCTGTAGACGCGCCCGTTGTGCCGCGGGTCGCTGTTGTCGGTGGCGGAGAAGAACACGACGTCCTGCCAATGCGACCAGCGTCCCATGCCCTGCTCACGGATCTCCGCGTGCAGCGCGTGGGGCGACGGCAACGGCGTGTCGTCCTCCCACAGGATCAGCCGCGAACGACCGTCGGCGTCGCTCGTGAGCGCGTCGTCGAGGTGCACGACCGTGCAGTGCCCCCGCTCGCGGGTCATCGACGCAGGCTCGAGCCGCTTGCGCAACGATTCGACCGGCGCGTCGGACGCCGGCGCCATGGCCATCGCCGTGGCCGGCCCGCGCTCGATCACGCCGTGGTGGAAGGGCAGGAAGCGATCCGTGAGCCAGCGTCCGCAGGCCAGCTCGGGCCGGCCGCCGTAGTGGCTGCCGTCGGAGCTCGGCTGGTACACGACGTGGAACAGCGGCCTCGAGCGCGGCTCGATCGCTTCTTCGGATCCGTGCCACAGCAGGTAGTCGAAGACCAGCACGTCACCCAGGTCCATGTCGACGTGATGCTGGTGCATGCCGGGGAAGGCCGCGAGGTCGATCTCGTGGTCGTTCACCCGCCCCAGCGCGCCGAAGCGGTGGCTTCCGGGCACGACGAACAGTCCGCCGTTGACCCGGTTCATCGGCGCCAGGGGCACGAACACCATGAGCTTGCGCAACCCGCCGTGGAAGTACGGCGACTCCTGGTGAGGCGGGACGGCGCCCGACCAGGTCTCGTCCTTCACCATGAGCCGGCTGAAGTAGATCGCCAGGTCTTCGCCGAGCAGCGGGCGCGCCGCGTCGAGCAGGACCTCGTGGCGTACGAGCTCGCTGAAGACGTCCGCCACGTTCTCGACGAAACGGTCGCCGCGCGTGCGCGGGAACGCCGCCGACCACTCCCAGCCCTCGCGGAGCCGGCGCCGCAGATCGGACGGGATCCAGTCGCGCAACACGAGGAAGCCCTGCTCGTCGAACGACGCTCTGTCGACCGCCGCGCGACCCACGTCGACCGGCAGGGGCGCCCGGCCGGGATCGGCCCCGACCTCGGTGGCGCTCGCCTCGGAGCGTGCGGGCTCGTTCATCGCAGGTATCCCAGCGAGCGCAGCTTCTCGAGCAGCTCGGGGTCGAGGGCGTCGACGTCGGCGGATGTTTCGGACGCCTCGCTGCCGCGCGCCGCGAGGGGCCGCAGCCGCTCACGCATGCGTTCGACCAGGCGCTCGAGATCACCCTGTCGCGTGCCGAGCACGTCGCGCCGCTCGCCCGGGTCGCGCGTCACGTCGTACAGCTCGGAGTACCAGTCTCCGGTCGCGTACGGATGCTCGCCGGCACACTGGTTGGCCGTCATGCGATACCCGAGCAGTCCCTTGAGCGGACCCGCCAGGATCGCGTCGGCGGTCAGCAGCACCGGCCCGCCCGCGCCCGCGGGCGTGGTCGTGAACGTCGTGCGCAGGAACAGGTCGCGCGCCAGCGGGTCGGTCTCGTCGCCGTCGAGGATCGGCCCGAGGCTGCGTCCGTCGAGGGCGTAGGGCAGCACGTCGGGAGAGCCCGCCAGCATCTCGACCAGCGTGGCGTAGACGTCGACCAGTCCGACGCGGTTGCGGAGGTGTTCGCCGTGCTGTCCGGACCAGCGGTGCCAGGCCGGGAAGTGCACCAGCAGCGGCACGCGCACCGTCTCCTCGTAGAGCGTCGTGGTGTGCTGGGTCGCGCCGTGCTCGCCGAAGGCCTCGCCGTGGTCGGCGGTCACCACGATCACCGCGTCGTCCCACAGGCCCTGGGCGCGGATCCAGTCGAGCCGTTCGCCGAGCAGCGCGTCGGCGTCGACGGCCTCGGCGCGGTACGCGTCACGCAGCTCGTCCATCTGCAGATCGTCGATCGGCTGCGAGAACCAGTCGGTCGACGCGGGATCGATGTGACCGGGCCGCGCGAGGTGCAGCGCCGAGCGCGCGGCGGGCGAGGGATCGTACGGGCCGTGCACGCCCAGGATGTGCTCGTACGCGAAGAGCCGCTCGGGCATCTCGGGCAGCGGCGCCCGCTTCCCGGCGGCCAGGTCGGTGCGCGCGAAACCCTGCAGCATGCCGTCACCCGGCCGCACGTGGATCGTGTAGACGTGCGTGGCCGTCTCGTAGCCCAGGTCGCGCATGAACTCGGCCAGGGTGTAGAAGCGCGGGTCGAGGTCGAACACCAGCTCGCCGCCCGCGGGCCACACCGGCTGCACGCCGTGCATCACGCGGTGCCGCACGGGCGAGAGGCCGGTGAACATCGAGGCGGTCGAGATCTTGGTGAAGCTCGACGACGCGTAGGCCGTGTCGAAGCGCACCGCCTCGTCGGCGAACGCGGTCAGCGCCGGCATGAGCGGAGACCCCTCGACGACCTCGAAGGCGGTGTCGGCGCGCAACGCGTCGATCGTGTACCAGTACACGAGCCGCGGAAGCCGCGGCGCCGGGTGCGTCTCGTCGCCGAGCGGCGGGAGCCCGCCGGCCACGGCCTGCACGAGGTCGTCGCGGTCCATGAGCACGAACGGGTCGCGGGGCGGGATGCTCACGTAGCGCTCGCGCCCCGGCGGCAGCGGCTCGACGCGCGCCTCGTAGCGTCGGCCGTTGACGTTCGGGTCGCTCCCGTCGCTCGAGGAGAAGTAGAGCGTGCCCTGCCAGTGCGAGTAGCGACCACCCCCCAGGGCGCGGACGTCGGCGTGCGGCGCGTGGGCCGGGCCGAGAGCGTGTCCGTCCTCGAACAGCTCGACGCGCGAGGCGTTCGACGTCATGTCGTCGGCGACCCAGCCGGAGGGCAGCGCGACCGTGAAGGCCTGCCCGCCGTTCGCGGCGAAGGGCGCCTGCAGCACGACGGTCTCGGCGACCGATCCCGCCGGGAGTCCCAGCAGGACGGTCGCCACCAAGAGCCAATGCCAACGCCAATGCAGGATGAGTGCTCGCATCGTTGCCGTCCCCGTGCGCCTCGCGTCATCGTAGCCGCCCCGCGCCGGCGATTGAACCGCGCGCCGCCTCCGGGTCAGCTCGCGGGCGAGGCCTCGTGCACCTCGAAGCCGAAGTCGGCGGCCGCCAGCCAGCGGGCCTCCTCGTCGAGATCGACGCGCGTGAGCGGGTGGGCCTCGAGCCAACCGGTCGGGAAACGCAGCTCGAGCGCCTTCTTCTTCGCCACCAGATCGAGCCGGGGACGCGGGCGCGGGCTGCGTCCCCGGTTGAGCAGGGCGGCCAGACGCAGCAGCACCGTGAGCCGCAGCATCGCCAGGCGCCGGTCGTCGTCGAACTCCGCCAGGGTCTCGGGGACGAACTTGCGCCGGTGCCCTCCCACCAGGGTGGCCAGCAGCTTGCTGTCGTCGTTCGAGAAGCCCGGCATGTCGCTGTGCTCGAGCAGGTACGCGCCGTGCCGGTGGTGGTGCGTGTAGCTGACCGCCAGCCCGACCTCGTGGAGCTGAGCGGCCCAGCCCAGGAACAGCCGCGCGCGCTCGCTCGTGAGGTCCCAGGCCTCGGCCACCATCGACAAGAGCCGCAGCGCGGTGCGCTCGACCCGCGCGGCCTGGGCGCGGTCGACGTGATAGCGCTCCTGGAGCGCGCGCAGGGTGCGCTCGCGCACGTCCTCGTGCCGGATGCGTCCGAGCAGGTCGTACAGCACGCCCTCGCGCAACGCGCCGGGGCTCCACGACATCTCCTCGAGCTCGAAGGCCTCGAACACGGCCACCAGCACCGCCACGCCGCCCGGGAAGACCGCGGCCCGCTCGGGCTTGAGGCCCGGCAGCTCGAGCGCGTCGACGCGTCCCGCGCCGATCAGCGCCTTGCGCAGCGCGCGCAGGCCGTCGGCGGTGATGCGCTCGCGCGCCCATCCGCTCTCGCGCAGCACCGAGGCCACCGCGCGGATCGTGCCCGACGACCCCACGGCCGACGTCCAGCCGATGTCGCGGAAGCGACGCTCGACGGTGCGCAGCTCGAGGCGTGCGCCCAGCACCGCCTTGCGGAACGACTCCTTGTCGATCACGCCCTCGGGGAAGTAGCGCTGGCTGTAGCGCACGCAGCCCATCGAGAGGCTGTGCGTCTCGAGCGCCTCGAAGCGTTCACCCAGGATGCACTCGGTGCTGCCGCCGCCGATGTCGACCACCAGCCGACTGCCGCGGTCGTCGGCCAGCGTGTGCGCCACGCCCAGGTACACGAGGCGCGCCTCCTCGCGTCCGCTGATGATCTCGATCGGATGGCCGAGGGCCTCGCGAGCCTGCTCGACGAACGCGCGGTCGCGCGCCGCGCGCAGCGTGTTCGTGCCCACGGCGCGCACGTGCGAGGCGTGCAGGTCGGCCAGCCGTTGTCCGAAGCGGCGCAGGCATTCGAGCGCGCGCTGCTTGGCGTCGTCGGCCAGGCGTCCCTTCTCGTCGAGGCCCGCGGCGAGCTGCACCTGCTCGCGGATGCGGTCGATCACCACCGGCTCGCCACCGCGCAGGCCGGCCACGATCATGTGGAACGAGTTGCTGCCCAGGTCGAGCGCCGCCACCGCGTCGGGCGGCGGACGATCCCCGCCGGATCCCGGCGGATGCGCCTCGGGACCGGTGGCGCTCATGCGTCCCCCAGGGCGCGCAGCATGCGCGGCGTCGCGAGGAAGTCCAGGCGCGCTCCGCCCGGCTGCGGCGCGTGCAGGTCGAGCCACGCCGCGCCGGCCTTCTTGAGCCGCGAGACCGGCAGCGGACTGCCGACGAGCAACGCGAGCAGCAGGTCGAGTTGCGGCAGGTGTCCCACGAGCGCCAGGTCGTCGCGTCCGTCGCGCCGAGCGAGCCAGTCGAGGACCTCGCGCGCGTCGCCGCCGGGCGCCAGGGCCTGGACGCACTCGATCTCGCCCACGTCGCATCCCAGGAGCTCGACCGCCAGCTCGGCCGTCTGCAGCGCGCGCAGGGACGGACTCGTCGCCACCCGGCGCGGACGCACGTCGAGGCGCGCCAGGCCCGTGAGCGCGGCCCGCGTCCTGGCGACGCCGCGCGCGGTGAGCGGACGTTCGGCGTCGGGGGGGCAGGTCGGGTCGTCGCGATCGACCGCCGGGCCGTGGCGCAGGAGCAGGATCTTCAAGGCGCTGCCGAAGGCCTCGCGGGAATACGCCGCACATCGTACCGCGCACGAGGGGTCGAGTCCCGGTCCATCGGTCATGATGAAGGCGGCCTTGGCCCGCGCGCCCTCGCACACCGATCATGTCCGACTTCGACCCGACGCCGCCTCCGCACCCTCCGCGAGCGAGTCGCGCGACCCGCGAGGCCAGCACCCCGCTGGGTCTGGCGCTGCAGGTCGCCCTGCTGCACCAGGCGCACGTGCTCGAGCGTCGGCTGACGACGTTCGCGGAGGCCGGGACGGACGCGGAAGCGGACGCCGTCCACCGCGTCCGGACGGCGGCGCGGCGCATGCGCGCTGCGCTCGTGCGTTTCGGTCCGCTGCTCGGCGGCAGGACGCACGACGCCCGCCGCGCCGTGAAGCGCCTGCTGCGGGCCTTCGGCCGGGCGCGCGACCTCGACGTCCAGATCGCCGGGCTCGAGGGACGGCTCGGTCGCGACGACGGCGTGCGCGACGCGGCCCGCCTCTGGCTGCTCGAACGCGCCCGGCAAGCCCGGCGCGACGAGCCCGCGCGCCTGCGCCGCGCCGTGCGCCGCTTCCGCGCCGACCGGCACTGGACGCGACTCTCCCGCCGGCTCACGCGGCGCCCGTTCGACCTGCGCGGCCCGCGTCCCGCGCTGGCCGCCGGACACTCCCCGCGCGAAGCACCCGAGACCCTCGACGTCACGCGCCCGCTGCAGGAGCAGGTCGGCGAGCTGCTGCAACCCGCGCGTGCCACGCTCGCAACGCTCTCGCGACGGCTGCTCGACCCGGACGACGTCGAGGGCCATCACGCGCTGCGCATCGCCGCCAAGGCGTTGCGCTACGAACTCGAACTGCTGCGTCCGTGGCTGCCGGTCGGCGCGCGCGCCGAGGGCGAAGCTCTGGTCACGCTGCAGGACGCGCTGGGCGCCCTGCACGACCTCGACGTGGCCGCGCACGAGATGATCGGGCACCTGCGGGACGCCCTCGCCGAACCGCGGCGGGCGCTCGACGCGTGGCCCTACAGCGGCGCCCGACCCGAGCTGGCCGGGCGCGCGAGGCACCTGCGGAGCGAACTCGCCGAGGGTGTCCCGGCCGGCCTGTGCCTGCTGCTGCAGGACGTGATCGATCTCAGGGCCACGTCCCTCGGGGCCGCCCGGGCGGCCTGGCGGCACTTCGCGGCGCGCCGACGCTTCGACGACGTCCCCGGCGCGCAAGGCGGCCGCGACCTCGACGAGCGACCCGACGCGGTCCTCGACTGACGAGCCGGTGAGGGAGCCCGGGTCGTGCGGGCACCACGAGGCACGAAGGCCTAGAATGGCGACTTCGGCCCACGCGCCGGGCCGGCTCCGGCCGACACGACGCGACCGTCTCCCCCACCCTCGAGGCCCTCGTGAAGACGACGTCGTCCCGTTCCCCGCGCCAGCTGCCGGCCACGCGCCGCGCCGCGTGGATCTCCGCCCTGGCGGCCGGTGTCACACTCGTCGCGGCTTCGCCCCTCCGCGCCCAGGACTTCCGCTACGGACTCAGCGAGTTCGGGCACGTCGTGATCGACGGCACGCTGATCGACAAGCTGCCCAGCGGTTTCGATCCCACCGACGCGTCGCCCGAGCCGCTGCAGCGCTGGTGGGACGTGGCCGTGTTCGGCGCCGATCGCTACGCCGTGCGGCTCGACGGCAAGCTCTACGAGAACGGCACGAAGCTCTACAAGCTGCCCGTGGTCACCGGTGCGAACTGGGCCGCCCTGGCCATCTCGCAGGACGGTGAGCAGCGCTACGTCTGGGCCCTGCGCGACGACGGACTGCTCGCGCGCAACGGCGAGGCGATCGGCGCGCTGCCGCATCCCGAGGGCACGTACTTCTTCGACGTCGTGGCCAGCGGCGACTCGGCCTACAGCCTGCGTACCGACGGCGCGGTGTTCGTCGACAACGTGCAGGGCCCGGTGTTCACGTTCGTGGGCGGCGACGGCTCGGTGGCGGGCCACGACGACGGCAGCGACCCCGACACGTGGTGGGCGCGGCTCACGCTCTCGCCCGTCGACGGCGACCTGTACGCCCTGCGCCAGGACGGCGTGATCTTCCGCGGCGTGCTGCCCGACGGCGACGAGGCGGGCGACGACCTGGCCGACCTCGTCAGCTCCAGCGACGCCACCGCGGCGAACCTCACCGGCAACATGTACGTCGCCATCGACGTGCTCGAGAGCGGCGACTGGGTCGTGATGCGCGGCGACGGCAACGTCTACACCGCCGACAACACCGTGACGCCGCTGGTGAACTTCGCCGGTGACCCGATCGGCAACGACAACGTGTCCGAGACCTTCCTGGGCCTGGACGTGGTCGGGTCCGACATCTGGGCGCTGCGCTGGGACGGCCGCCTGTACCGCGGCGACGACCCCGGCACGGCGCTCGCGAACTTCCCGAAGGACCGCTACCGCGCCCTGGCCATCGGGGACGAGCCGCCCGACCTGGGCAACATCAAGAACGGCAAGCCGGCGATGGCCCGCTACACGGCGTACGTGATCGAGGGCGACACGATCACGCTGCCGCTCCTCGCCAACGACACCGACAAGGCGCAGGACGAGCTGCAGTTCGAGCTCCTGAGCGAGCTCCCGGAGGGGGCCACCTACGACCCCGACGCGCGCACGATCACCTGGGAACCGGTGGTGCCGAAGGGCAAGGCGAAGTTCAAGATCGCCGTCGACGACGGCGTGCTGAAGAAGCCGAAGCGCTTCACGCAGACGATCAAGGTCGTACCGGCCGACGCGATCCCCGAGAAGAACAAGTCGCCGCTCTACTCGAAGATCAAGGGCGTGCAGGCCCTGGTCGGCATCGCGCTCGAGCTGCCGATCCTGGTGGCCGACGCCGACGGCGACGAGGTCACCGTGACCCCCGTGCTCGACAAGGGCGTCTTCGCCCTCGACGTGACCGACGCGGCCTACGACGCCGAGACCGGCGTGTTCTCGTGGACGCCGCGCTTCGAGGACCTGGGCAAGGCCTACGCGCGCTTCCTGGTCAGCGACGGCACCAAGACGAAGAAGGTGAAGATCTCCTTCAAGGTCGTCAACCCGCTCATCTTCGGCACCTGAGAGCGACGCGGCGCGCGCGCTGCCGACGACTCAGTACCCGACCCGCAGGCGCAGCGAGTCGACCTGCGGTCGGGAGCTGTCCGACGAGAACGGGTACGTCGCCAGGTCGGCCCCCAGGTCGAAGACCACGGCGAAGCGCACCAGGGGATAGCCGTCGAGCTGGGTGAGGTCGCTCACCCACTCGGTGGCCGTGTCCGGATCGGGCACCGACGACCCGGGACGCACGGCGTACGCACCCTGGAAGATCACGCGCACCGTGGCGTTGTCGCTGAGGGCGTCGTCGACGTACAGGTCGGGCGCGTCGACCGCGACGTCGTTGTACGGCGGATCGGCCAGGCCGCCGCCGAAGAGCCCGGGGTCGAAGGGCGGAGCGTTCAGCACGTAGTGCGCCGGCAGCGTGGGGACCTTCGCGCCCAGCGCGACGAGTCCGTCCTTGCCGGAGGGCACGGCGCCGACGCCGGGGTTGTACGTGCCGTGCAGCGGCCGGAAGAACGGCGGCGTGCGCCCGTCGTCGGCGCGCAGTCGTCCGCGCACGCCCTGGAAGTCGAGCCAGCGCGAGACGCCGTGACTCGCCTGCCCGAACGGCGGCGGCGCCCGTCCCAGGGGGATCACCGGCAGCCGGTCGACGATCGTGGCCGGATCGAACACGAGCGAACCGGCGACCTCGATCACGTGCGGAGTCCCGTCGGGTTCGTTGGGGATGACCGTGAGCGGGATCTCGTCGGTGGGCGCGTACGTGCTTCCGGGCGGTGAGCCGATCTCCTTGAAGGTCGTCGGGTCGTAGCCCGCGTAGGTCTTCATGACGCGCACCGGCTTCGGTTCGCGCACGGCCCAGCGGCCGTCGGTGTGCGCCTGCGTCATCGTCGTGTCGAGCCACGCGGCACCGCCGTACGTGTTCTCGAAGCCCTCGACGTAGCTCGCGCTCGTGCGCGGGATGAGCGGCGGGAACGACCCGTTGAGCACGTAGTAGTGGTTCTTGTTCGGACCGTTCTCGGGGTCGAAGAGCGGGTAGTGCAGCATGTCGATGTAGCGCAGCACGTTCGGCTGGTTGCCGTTGGGGACCCAGTCGGGGTGCTCGACCTGCTTGAGCGAGTCGCCGGTCCATGAGCCGAGCTTGGCCACCGTGCGCTGCTTCGCGAACAGGAACGCTCCCTGTTCGACGTCGGGCACGCCGTCGTCGCCGCCCTCCTGCAGCTGGATCAATCCCATGCCACCCGAGCCGCCGTCGCTGCGCGTGAAGTCGTAGGTGAAGGCGGTGAGCGAGAAGTCCTCGTTCGGCGTGTCGGTCTGCGCGTCGCGCCCGAAGCCCCCCGAGACCTCGATCGACGCGCCCTGGTCGCCGTCCTTGTCGATGTACGACGCCGCCAGGTGGTCCTCGTCGCCCTCGATCACGATGCGCCCCGCGGCGCGCAGCAGCACGGCGCCGCCGCTCCCGCCCCCGCCACCGCCGGCCACGTTGCTGTTCTGGACGGTCTCGCCGCCGCCGCCGTGTCCGCCCGACGCGTCGATGTGTCCCGTGCGCGTGACGAGCACGTCGCCCAGCGAGTCGATCACCACGCAGCCGCCGCCGCCGCCGCCCGCTCCGCCCTTGGCGTCGAGCAGCGTGGGCGAGAACGACACGCCGCCCGAGAGGATCGGGTAGTAGGGCGGACCGAACGGATCGGGCGAGCCGAGCGAGTCGATCGACCAGTGGCGGTGGTCGATCGAGTCGACCCGCGTGCCGCCGCCGCCGCCGCCCTGTCCGCCGATCGGCACGGGGACCTCGCCGCCCAGGCCGATGTAGTCGTTCTCGACGTCGTCGTCGACGAACACCGCGTCGCCCGGCGGCGTCCCGGGACGGATGCGATCGGGATCCTCGGGCGTGCCGAGCAGGTAGGCGCACTGCAGCGGGGTGTTCGGCTGGACGCCCGACCAGAAGTTCTCGTCGTTGCCGTACAGCCGGCTGCGCACGTCGTCGTCGACCGGGCACTTGCTGAACGGGAACCAGGTGCTGTCGCTCTGGATCAGGTACGAGCCCGAACCGGTGTGCGACGTCTGGCCGCGCTGGTACATGCTGCCGCCGCCGCCCCCCGGCGGGCGGTGGTACTCGTTGTTCGCCACCGCGCCCGTGACCAGGTTCGGCAGCGGCACCTTGGGGATGCCCGCGGCGTCGGGGTCGTAGCCCGCGGTCGACACACCGCCCCATCCCCCGACGCGCTGCATGCTCACCGAGCCGAGCTTGCCCAGCACCGGACCGAAACCGCGCTCGGCGCGCTCGGGCGTCACGTACTGGTCGATGGTGCCCGGGCCGCCCGGGTCGAAGAGCGTGGGATGGGCGTCGCCGCCGCGTCCGCCACCCGGTCCGCCGGGACCGCCCGGCACCGACAGGAAGCCCGAGTCGAAGCTGTCGTCGCCGAGACCGTCGGTGCCCGACACGTCGAGCACGCCGCGGATCTCGACCTTGCGCGTGGCGGTGATGCGCAGGGGGTTCGAGCCCTTGACCACGACACGCACGCCCTCGGGGATGATGAAGTCGCGGAACACGAACTGTCCGCCGACGACCGTGGTGGGCGAGGTCACGCCGGGCGTCGAGCCGTCCGCCAGCGGGAAGTTCTGCGCGTCGGTGCTGAGCAGCACGACCTTCCAGTCGGCCTTGGCCCAGTCGAGGTCGAGTTCCTCCTTGTCGTCGGGGCCGTGGTTGGGCCAGGGCGCCGACGCGCGGACGTAGGCATCGGACGACTTGAAGCTCCCCAGCGGCGCGGGCACGAAGTCTCCCAGGCCGTTCGACACGACCGTCCCCGCGAGCGCCCGCAGCGCGCCCGACGCCCCGCCGGCCTTGGACGCCCAGTCGGCCGGCGGACTCGTGACGAGCGGACTCGGCGAGCGGTTGGACGTGTCGACGAACGGCTCGAGGAACACGTCGTCGACCGGTGCCGACGCGCCGGCCACGGGCGTCGCCGTCTCCACCGACACGAGCTCGACCGCGCCCAGCGGCGAGACGCGCGATCCGGGGGACGCGTTCAGCTCGCTCACGCCGTAGAGCGTCGAGAAGACGTTGCGCTGCATGAGGCGCACCGGCGTCCCGAACGGCAGCACGCCCGTGGGACGCAGCGTGAGCACGGCTCCCGCGCTTCCGTTCGACACCAGCGTGACGTCGGTGTCGCTCCCGAGCTGCCCCTGCGCCAGGCACGTGGCCCCGCCGAGTCCGTCGGCGATGCGCTCGGCGACGCCGCTGTCGAGGTCGACTCGGTCGACCACGCCCGCCGTCCCGTCGAGCGCCAGCAGATGCGTCTCGTCCACGAAGGTGACGCTCGTGTAGTCGGCGGCCAGGGGCAGCGCGTCGCTGCCGTCGGGCAGCGCCTCGTCCGGCTCGAACTCTCCGTCGAGATCGCTGTCGACCGGCACGAGCCGCACGAGCGACGGCAGGCTCCCGCCCACAGGACGCGCCAGCGCCCACAGCGCTCCGGACGGAGCCTGCGCCAACGAGAGCACGTCGAGGTCGGCGGCCGCGCCGCTCGTCCACGGCTGCGAGCGGAAGGCCGGCGAGCCGTCGCCCGCCTCGACCGCGAGGAGCAGCGGAGCCTGCAGTGCGACGTCGCCCGGGAGCGGACGCCGCGCGTCGAACGTGGGCACGAGCTCGACCACGCTGCGGGTGTCGCGGTCGAACACGAGCAGCCGTCCGTCGAGCAGCACGAGCGGCGCCACGGCGTCGGCCAGGCCCGTGTCGAGCGCGGCCGGAGTCCCGCCCTCGGCGTCGAGGGCGAGTTCGGCGAAGCGCGGGTCGCCCAGCACGTGTCCCACGACGACCAGCCGGGTACCACCGCCGGCGGGCGGCAGCAGCGCGAACAGCAGGTCGGGATCGGCGGCGCAGGCCAGGCCCACCGGGGCCGCGTCGAAGCCCGCGTCGGGGGACGGCAGCGCGCCGTCGAGACTGCCGTGCACGATCACGTCGGCGCCGTCGGACGCGGCGTGCGTCCCGGGCTGGTCGTCGAGGGCGAGCAGCGCGGGGAAGGCCGCGAAGGGGCCGAACGCCCCGGCCGGGACCTCGCGCGCGACGAGCAGGCGCGTGGCCGTCCAGCGCAGGAAGAAGTTCGGGTCGACGAAGCCGTCGTGGTCGACGTCGGATCCCTGCAGGTTGGCCGTGAGCGGCGCCACCGGCTGGGCGTACGTGAGCACGAAGCTGTCGTCCCCCGGCGGGAACGTCGGGCTCGCCGCGCCGAGCGCCGTCGCGGAGTAGGTGCCGGGATAGAAGTCGTGCGCGCCCTCGGCGGGCGAGACCGCCACGAGCGCCGGTGATTCGGTCGTGCCGGTGCCCGAGAGGTAGTACGCCGCCGCGTTGCTCGTCGTCGAGAACTCGACGGAGGTGGGCGCGGCCACCGTGCCCAGGTTCGAGAGAGCACCGGCGCCGACGGTGGTGATCTTCGCCACGTAGGTCGAGGCCGGCAGGAAGCCCGGCACCGAGGCGGCCGGTGCGCTGAGTGCGATCTGCAGAGGCGCCGTGGGCACGAAGGGGCGGAACTCGACGGTCGTCCCCACCCGCACGTAGCTGCCCTTGGCCGGGATGTTGCCCGACGCGGCCACGGCCCCGGCCGCCGGCGTCACCTTTCCGGGCGTCGTGTAGACCGGCAGGCTGATCTGGTCGAACGGTGCCGCGGGCACGCCGTCGAAGCGGAAGACGATCGTCACGTCGAGCGAGGCGCCCAGCGTGGGCGGCACGGCGGACAGGTCCTCGATCGGGGGCGTGCTGCTCTCGACGCCGGCCGACGTGCGGAACGCGATGCCCAGGAAGGTCACGTTGCCCGACGCGAGCGGATCGCCGCTCGACGCCGTCCCACCGCCGCCGCCGCCGCCGCCACAGGCGGGCAGCGCGAGCAGCACGAGCAGCGGCGGGAGGACGCGCAGGAGGCACGTCCGGACGGCGACGCGGGCGGTCGCGGTGCGGGAGCGGACCGTGGGTGAGGTCATGGGACGGTTCTCGGTGAGACATCGTCGGCGCGCGGATCCGTCGCCGTCCGGCCGCGGGACGCCCCGGCGATCAGGACGCAGGCGTCCTGGACGCACCCGAGGCCGCCGATCTGGCTCGCAGAACCCGCGCGGCACGGCATCAGGTCGGGCCGCCGACGGGTTCGGCCAGGCGGTCGGCCAGCTCGGCCACGAAGAGTCCCACGTCGGTCACCACGGGGACGGTGTGCGACGACCCGCGGTCGCACAGCTTGGCGGCCACGGCCGGGTTGATGTCGACGCACACGAACGAGACCGACGCGGGCAGCATGTTCCCCACGCCGATGCCGTGCAGCATGGTGCCCAGCACGATCACGAGCGAGGCGCCGGCCAGCAGGCGCGCGTACTCGGCCTGGGCGACCAGCAGGTCCATCTCGGTGTCGGGCAGCGGGCCGTCGTCGCGGATCGAGCCGGCCAGGCAGAACGGCACGCCGCTCGTGATGCAGGCGTGCATGATCCCGTGACCCAGCAGGCCGGCGCGCACCGCACCGGCCAGGCCCCCGGCGCCGCGCACGGCGTTGATGGCGCGCATGTGGTTCATGTGGCCGTGCAACACGGGACGTCCGCTCTCCTGGCTCACGCCCAGCGAGGTGCCGAGCATGGCCGCCTCGACGTCGTGCACCGCGAGCGCGTTGCCGGCCAGCAGCGCGTCGACGTAGCCGCGTCGCACGAGTCCCGCGAAGGACTCGGCCTGCCCCGCGTGCACGACGACCGGGCCGGCCACCACGACGACGCGCTCGCCACGGCGCTTGTGCTCGCGCCACAGCTCGGCCAGTCGCGCGGCCTGGGCCTCGACGCGTCGCTCGCTCGAGATGTCGCTCGACATGAACGCGAAGTCGGACACCTCGCGCGTGCGCGTGTCGGGAGCGACCCCCACGCCGTCGAGTCCCACCACGACGCGGTCGCCCACGGACAGGTCGCGCAGCTTGACGCAGCGCGCGTCGTGCACGCCCACCACCAGCGCCGCGTCCATGCGCTGGTCGGCCACGGACCGCCATGCACCGCCGACATGCACCCGCGTGGGCAGGTTCGTCGTGGAGTAGAAGCCCTCGGGCGCCACCCCGGCACACCGCACCGACTCGAGCCGCGCGTCGACCGGCCGCTCGGGGCTGAAGCCCAGCGCGCCCAGATTCTGCAGGATCTCGTCGAGTCCCCCCACGTCGGACGCCTCGACGTCGAGGACGAGACGCGACTCGTCCTCTGCCGTTCGTCCGATCTCGAACGACACCACGCGGTAGCTGCCACCTCCGGCCGTGACGGCGTCGAGCGCCCGCCTCAGGATGTCGGTGTTGATCAGGTGACCGCGTGCGTGGACGTGCATGACGGACGGGCTCCGTGACACGGCGCGCGACCCGAGGCCGCGCGCCTCGGCGATCAGCCTCCGATCACGACCGCCAGGCCCTGCGACATCGAGAGCCCCACCGGCGCCTTCGGGTCGCTCACCAGCCACTGCAGATCGAGCTCGATGCCCACCAGCAGCGCGTCGGCCGGGATCGCCAGCGGCACCGTGGCCGCGCCGAGCGGCGAGCCGAGGGTGAAGCTGGTCATCACGTCGAGCGTCACGTAGGGCAGTGCCACCTCGACCAGCAACGTGCCGCCCTTGAAGGCGTAGGCCGCCTGGTCGAGTCCCAGCACGAGGTGTGCGATCGAGCTGCCGCGCGCGTCGTCGACCTTGACCGCGAAGGCCGCGTTGCCGATCTGCGGCGCGCCGCCCTTGGCGATCATGAGCGGCGTCTTGCCCTGGGTGCCGGCGGTGCCGGTGCCGTAGAGCGCCGTGCTGCCGATCGTCCCGCCGTCGGCGAGTTGCAGCGCGGCGAGGGCGTCGATGCGTCCGAAGCCCGACGCGTTGTCGAAGCCGGGCGCACCGATGTCGTGGGCCGAGGCCTTCAGGATCTCGCGCACCTCGACGTTCGTGAGCAGCGGGTTCAGGCTGAGCACCAGCGCCGCCAGGGCGCCCACGTGCGGGGCCGAGAACGACGTGCCGCTGGACGTCGTGTAGCCGCCGCCGAGGTTCGTCATGTAGACGTCCTCGCCCGGAGCGGTCACCTCGACCTGCGGACCCGGATTCGAGAAGCTCGAGACCGCATCGAAGCGGTTGCTGCTGGCCACCGCCATGACGTCGACGTGCGTGGCGGGATACCCGACCGAAGCGCCGTTGTTCCCGGACGCGCAGTCGATGAACAGTCCGGCCGCGTAGGCCTGGCTGAGCGCGAGGTCGATCGCGGACGACTGCGGCACGCTCAGGCTGAGCGTGATGACGCGCGCGCCGTTGTCGATGGCGTAGACGATGGCGTCGTCGATCACGCTCGCGACCGGACCGAACTCGCCGATCCCGAGCGGCATGACCCGGCACGCCGAGCCGCTGTCGCCGCCGCCGGCCAGTCCTGCGATGCCCAGGCCGTCGTCGCCGCGCGCGACGATCACGCCGGCCACCGCCGTGCCGTGGAAGTAGCCCGACGACGGATCGTTGTTGCCGTTCGCGAAGTCCCAGCCGTCCACGTCGTCGACGAAGCCGTTGCCGTCGTCGTCCTGTCCGTTGCCGGCCACCTCGCCGGCGTTCTTCCACATGTTCGGCGCGAGATCGGGGTGGAAGTACTCGGTGCCGCTGTCGATCACGGCCACCACCACCGACGGGTCGCCACCGGTCAGGTCCCAGGCGGCCACCGCGTTCACGTCGGCTCCCGGCGTGCCGCCCGACTGTCCCGTGTTCTTCAGGTTCCACTGGTTCGGGAAGCCCGGGTCGTTGGGCGTGCCGTCGTAGCGACCGAGCGTGTCCGGCTCGGCGAACTCGACGCGTCCCGTGGCCAGCAGGCGCGCGGTCACGTCGAGCGGATCGTGTCCCGCCAGGTCGAGGTCGAGGACGCCCAACCGGTTGCTGCGCCGCACCGAGAGGTCGGCCAGCGGACCGGCCGCGGCGCCCAGCGAGGCGACCAGCGCGTCGAAGCTCTTCTCGCCCGCGGCGAGCCTCACCGAGACCACGTCGGGCTGGACGAGGAAGCGCTGCCCGCCGTCCAGCCGCCAGAGCGTCGCGCCGTCGCGCTCGTAGGTGCGCCCGCCCACCACGATCGGGTCGGCGGCGGACGCGGCGGAAACGAGCAACAGGCCGAAGAGGCAGGCCCGGGAGAGCGACGGGGTGCGGACGCGGTGGAGACGGGTCACGGGGCGGTTCCGGGGAGGGATCGGCGCGGGGGACGCCGGCGGGACGAGGCTGCCGCGCGCACGGATCGGGTCGGGAGACGCGCGGAGGGCACCACAGCCTAGCGCACGGCACGAGTTCCGGGGACCGTCCCGGGGCCGCGCGTCCCGATTTCGCCTTCCGGTCGTCGCCCACCCGGAGCGATGATGACGAGGTCGACCCCGCAAGAGACGTCGGATGTCCCGACTCCTCATCTGGACGCATCTGCTGCTCGCCTGCTGCCTGCTGCTGCCTCCCCCGGCCGCCGCAGCCGACGGCGACTCGACCCGCGGAAGCGGCTGCTGCTGCGCGGCGCGTCTGGCCGACTCCGACACGCCGCGCCTGCTGGCGCCGCGCTGCGGCACACCCGACCGCGACCGCTGCCCCTGCTCGTCGCCCGCGCCGCTCGTCCCGCGGCCGCCCGAGCTGCCGACCGCGCCGTCGCACGCCGACTCCCAGGGCGCGGCGCTGGCCTTCGCGCTGGCCCACGCGCCCGTCGTCGAAGTGCTCGCGCCCTGTGCGGCGCGCACCCCGTGGCCACCGGCGCACGAGCATCCCTCGCCTCCGTTGCGCGACCTGCTCGGGGTGAGGTTGATCTAGGAGCGCCGGGCCCGCCGCCCGAGTGGCTCCCGCGCGGCGCGTCGCCTCGACGCGCGCGCGTGCGACGCGCGCGCTCGTCGCGCCCGTGGCCGAGCCGAGGGCCCGCGTCCTGCTGCGTCCCCGCGTGGGCGCAGTCCGCGCGCCGTGCGTCGCCGGACGCGACGCGCCGTCGTCCGATCGATCCGTCCGAGGATCCGCCGTGCCTCGCCCCGCCTCTCCCTCTCGACCGCCGCGCGCGCTCGGCTTCGCGCCGGCGCTGCTGATGGTCACCCTGCTGCCGTGCTGCGGCAGCGTCCCCGACGACTACGAACGCGGACTCCAGCGCTGGCGCGAGCGCAGCGCGCACGCCGCCCGCGACGCCGATCCGCGGACGGCGTCCGGCGCGACGATCGACGCGCCGGCCGAGTTCGCGCAGGACGTCGACCCCGCCGCGGCCGCCGTGCACGACGACGCGATCTTCGCCGCGCTGCTCGACCGCGCCGAGCGCACGCATCCCGCGCTCGAGGCGGCCTCGGCGACGTGGCGCGCGGCGCTCGAACAGGTGCGCGCGTCCGTGGCCTTCCCCGACCCGCGCCTGGCGCTGGCGTGGTACCGCGACCCGATCGAGACGCGCGTGGGCCCGATGGACTGGCGCGTCTCGCTCGTGCAGTCGCTCCCGCGCCCCGACGAGTCGGACGTGGCCGGGCGCGCGGCCGTGGCGCGTGCCGAGCAGGCCGCCGCCGCGTACGACGCGGCGCGCCTCCAGCTGCGCCGGCGTGCGCGCGAGGCCTGGATCGAGACGGCCTACACCGCCCGCGCGCTGGCCGTGACGCGCGCGCACCTCGCGCTCGTGCAAGGCTGGGAGAGCGTGGCGAACACGCGCTACGCCACCGGCGCCGGAGCCGAGACCGACGTGATCCGCGCCCAGGTCGAGCTGGAGACCCTCGACGATCGCGTGCGCTCGCTCGACGACCGCCTGCGCCCGCTGCGCGCCCGGCTCGATGCGGCCCTGGCGCGTCCCGCCGACGCGCCCGAGCTGCATCCCGAACTGCCGACCGACGACCCGCCGGCGCTCGACGAGCAGGCGTTGCTCGACGGACTCGACGCACACAGCCCGCGGCTGATCGCGCTCGCGGCCGAGGTCGCGACGGCCGAGTCGGGCCGGGAGCAGATCGACGCCCAGCGCTGGCCCGACGTCGCCGTGGGGCTCGACTACACCGGCATCGGCCGCGCGCGCAGCGCCGGCGTCCCCGACTCGGGACAGGACGCGCTGGCGCTCACGCTCTCGCTCGGCCTCCCGCTGCGGCGTGACCGCCGCGCAGCCGACGCGCTGGCTGCCGGGTCCGACGTGGCGGCGGCACGCGCCCGGCTCGAGGACGCGCGGCTGTCGCTGCGGGCCGACCTCGAGCAGACGCTGTTCTCCGCGCGCGAGGCGGCCCGCCGCGTGCGGCTGTACCGCGACGCACTCGTCCCCCAGGGCCGTCAGGCGCTCGAAGGGACCCTCACGGCGTACCGCGTGGGCGAGGCCTCGTTCCTCGACCTGCTCGACGCCGAGCGCGCGCTGCTCGAGTTCGATCTCTCGGGCGCACGCGCGGTGGCCGACCTGGCGCTGGCGCGCGCGGCCGTCGAGGAGTCGACCGGACTGATCCCGAAGGACGCGGCTCCGGCCGCGGAGGAGCATCCATGAGCGCACCGTCCGTCCCCCGCGCGTCGTCGGGCGCGCGACCCATGCTGCCCGCCGTGCTCGCGCTGGTCCTCGGCCTGCTGCTCGGACGCTTCGCCTGCGCGCCGTCCGCACCGGCCCCGTCGGACGCCGCGTCCTCGGACGACGCGTCTCCCGCCGCCGTCGTCTGGACCTGCGCCATGCACCCGCAGATCCGTCGCGACGCCCCCGGCGCGTGCCCGATCTGCGGCATGGACCTGATCCCCGCCGCGAGCGCACCCGGCGACGACGCCCTGCCGGCCGCCGCGTTGCGCATGAGCTCCACGGCGCTGGCCCTGGCCGACGTGCAGACCACCCGCGTCGAGCGCCGCGCGGTGAGCCGCGAGGTGCGCATGGTCGGCAAGGTCGACTTCGACCAGACGCGGCTGGCGTACATCACGGCCTGGGTCCCCGCGCGCCTCGACCGGCTGTACGTCGACTCGACCGGCGTGCCGGTGAGCAAGGGCGACCACATGGTCGAGGTCTACAGTCCGCAGCTCATCGCCAGCCAGCAGGAGCTGCTCTCGGCCATCGACACCGAGAAGACCCTCGCGGCCGGAGATCTCGGCGGCGACGGCCGATCGTCGTCCGAAGCGGTCGCCGCCGCCAAGGACCGCCTGCGCCTCATGGGCCTCGAGCCGTGGCAGATCGACCAGGTCGTCGAGCTCGGCGAGCCGCTCGAGCACGTCACGATCCACTCGCCGGCCTCGGGCATCGTGATCGCGCGCAACGCACTGCCCGGCGACTACGTCGAGACCGGCGCCCGCATCTACACCATCGCCGACCTCTCCCGGGTCTGGGTGCAGCTCGATGCCTACGAGTCCGACCTGCAATGGCTGCACTACGGCCAACGCGTCACGTTCGAGACCGAGGCCTTCCCCGGCGAGACCTTCCAGGGACGCGTCAGCCTCGTGGCGCCGGTGCTCGACGACCGCACGCGCACCGTCAAGGTGCGACTCGTGGTGGACAACGCCGACCAGCGCCTGAAGCCCGACATGTTCGTGCGCGCCACGGTCTCTGCCCCGCTCACCGCGGCCGGCCGCCTCATGGACGCCGAACTCGTCGACCGCTTCATGTGCCCGATGCATCCCGAAGTGGTGGCCGACGTCGGCGGGACGTGCCCCGTGTGCGGCATGGATCTCGTGCCCACCGCCGAGCTGGGCTTCCGCGCGGCGGCACCCGACGAGCTGCCGCTCGTGATCCCCGACACGGCGCCGCTGCTGACCGGCACGCGCGCGGTGGTCTACGTCCAGCACCCCGACGACGGCGGCGGCGGTCTCGTGTTCGAGGGACGCGAGGTCGTGCTCGGCCCCCGCGCCGGGCACGCGTACGTCGTGCGCTCGGGCCTGAGCGAGGGCGAGCGCGTGGTCAGCCGCGGCGCCTTCAAGCTCGACAGCGAGCTGCAGATCCGTGCGCGTCCGAGCATGATGAACCCGGCGAGCGCTCCCGCCGACGTCGGCTCGGCCGCCGGGACCGGGACTGCACCCGATGCCGATGCCGAACCCGCATCCGCATCCGCATCCGCATCCGAAACCGAAACCGAAACCGCACCCGTACCCGAAACCGCATCCGCATCCGCATCCGCACCCGCAGCCGAAACCGACGCAGCGGACGCGCGGGTCGCGCTGGACGCCGTGCTGCTCGCGGCGCTCGACGTACAGCGCGCGCTCGCGTCCGACGACGCCCTCGGGGCGGCCGCGGCGTCGGCACGCCTCGCGGACCGCGCCTCGGCGCTCGCGGCACCGCTCGTCGCGCCGGACACCTGCCGGACGCTGCTGGCGGACGCCGCGACGCTGCGCGACGCCGAGGACCTCGCGGCGCGGCGCGCGGCCTTCGCCGTGTTGAGCGACGCGCTCGTCCCGCTCGTCGACTCGGCGGGCGGGCCGGCGGATGAGTCGCTCGTCCTGATCCACTGCCCGATGGCCTTCGAACACGGCGCCGACTGGATCCAGCGCAACGGGCCGGTGGCCAACCCGTACTTCGGCGCGCGCATGCTGCGCTGCGGGACGCTGGTGCGCGGCTTCGGGAAGGAGCGCTGAGCGATGCTCTCGTCCCTCGTGCGCTTCTGCCTCGAGCAACGCCTCGTGGTCGTGCTGCTGCTCGTGCTGCTCGTCGGCGCCGGCGTCTTCGTCGCTCCGTTCGACTGGGATCTCGGCGACGTCCCGCGCGACCCGGTGCCGGTCGACGCGATCCCCGACCTGGGCGAGAACCAGCAGATCGTCTACAGCGAGTGGATGGGCCGCTCGCCCCAGGACGTCGAGGACCAGATCACCTACCCGCTCACCGTGCAGATGCTCGGCGTCCCCGGCGTGAGCACCGTGCGCAGCACGTCGTACTTCGGGTTCTCGACCATCTCGGTGCTGTTCGAAGAGGGCGTCGACACGTACTGGGCGCGCTCGCGCATCCTCGAGAAGCTCGCCAGCCTGCCGGCCGACGCCCTGCCGCAGGGCGTGCGTCCCGCCCTCGGACCCGACGCCACGCCGCTGGGGCAGGTCTTCTGGTACACGCTCGAGGGCCGCGACGACCAGGGACGGCCCACCGGCGGCTGGGACCTGGACGAGCTGCGCTCGCTGCAGGACTGGACCGTGCGCTACGCGCTGCTGTCCGCCGACGGCGTGGCCGAGGTGGCGTCGGTGGGCGGCTACGTCCGCGAATACCAGGTCGACGTCGACCCCGACGCCATGCGCGCGCACCGCATCACCCTCGAGGACGTGTTCGCGGCCGTCCGCGACAGCAACCTGGAGGTCGGCGCGCGCGTGCTGGAGATCAACCACGCCGAGTACTTCGTGCGCAGCCTGGGCTGGATCGCGTCGGTCGACGACCTCGAGGACTCGGTGATCAAGTCGGTCGACGGCGTGCCCATCCGCGTGCGCGACGTGGGACACGTGAGCCTCGGCCCGGCACTGCGACGCGGGGCCCTCGACAAGGGCGGCGCGGGCGCCGTGGGCGGCGTGGTCGTGGTGCGCCAGGGCGAGAACCCGTTGGCCGTGATCGGCCACGTGAAGGACAAGATCGCCGAGATCGCGCCCGGCCTGCCGCGCCGGACCCTCGACGACGGCACGGTGAGCCACGTGGAGATCGTCCCGTTCTACGACCGCTCGGGGCTGATCAACCAGACGCTGCACACCCTCGACGTGGCCATCAGCGACGAGATCCTGGTCACGATCCTGGTGGTGCTCGCCATGGTGCGCCACCTGCGTTCGTCGCTGCTCATCGCGGCGCTGCTGCCGGTGGCGGTGCTGTTCGCCTTCGTGTGCATGAAGCTCGGCCACGTCGACGCGAACATCGTGGCGCTCTCGGGCATCGCCATCGCCATCGGCACGATGGTCGACATGGGCATCGTGCTCTGCGAGAACATCCTGCGCCGGCTCGAGGAGGCCGCGCCGGACGCTCCGCCGCTCGAGACCGTGTGGCACGCGACCACCGAGGTGGGCTCGGCCGTGGCCACCGCCGTGGCGACCACCGTGGTGGGCTTCCTGCCGGTCTTCACCATGAGCGGAGCCGAGGGCAAGCTCTTCGGCCCGCTGGCGTGGACCAAGACCTTCGCGCTCGTGGGCTCGCTCGTGGTGGCGCTGCTCGTCATCCCGTCCTTCGCGCTGTGGCTCTTCCCCCGCCGCGGGGGACGCCTCGGCGCGTGGTTCTCGCGCGCCGGGACGCGCCGCCCGCGGACGACGCGACTCGTCCGCGGGCTGTTCGACCTCGCGCTGCTGCTGGTGGTCTCGGCGCTCCTCGCCCGCCACTGGGAACCGCTGGGTGTCGAGCACGGTGTGACGCAGAACCTGCTCTTCGTGCTGCTCTCCGTGTTCGGCCTGCTGGCGGTCTTCCTGCTCGTCCAGCGCACGTACGCGCACACGCTGCGCTTCTGCCTCGAGCACAAGTCCGTGTTCCTCGTGCTGCCCGCCGCGATCGTGCTCTTCGGCGCCCTCGCCTGGCTGGGGACCGAGCGCGTGCTCGGCTTCGTCCCGACGACCCTCGCCAGCGCCGGGATCGACGAGGGCGCGGTGCGCGCGTCGTCGCCCTGGACGCGGCTGGCCCGGGCCTTCCCCGGCCTCGGCCAGGAGTTCATGCCGCCGCTCGACGAGGGCAGCTACCTCTTCATGCCGACCACGATGCCGCACGCCTCCATGGGCGAAGCGCTCGACGTGCTGGCCCGGCTCGACATGGCGATCGAGACGGTCCCCGAGGTCGAGCTCGCCGTGGGCAAGATCGGACGGGTCGACTCGGCCCTCGACCCGGCGCCGATCTCGATGCTCGAGACGGTGGTCAACGTGAAGCCCGAGTACCGGGTCGACGCCGACGGTCGCCGCCTCGGCTTCGCCTACGACGAGCAGCGCGGCGCGTTCCTGCGCGACGCGCACGGCGACCTCGTCGCCGATCCGGACGGACGGCCCTTCCGCAACTGGCGCCCGGAGATCCGCTCGCCCGACGACGTGTGGCGCGCGGTGGTCGAGGCCGCGCGCCTGCCGGGCACCACCTCGGCGCCGCGCCTGCAGCCCATCGCGGCGCGCCTCGTGATGCTGCAGAGCGGCATGCGCGCGCCCCTCGGCGTCAAGATCAAGGGTCCCGACCTGGCCACCCTCGAGCAGGTCGGCCTGCAGATCGAACGGCTGCTCGAACAGGTCCCGTCCGTGGACGCGGGCACGGTGCTGGCCGACCGCGTGGTGGGCAAGCCGTACCTCGAGATCGCCGTCGACCGCGTCCAGGCCGCGCGCTACGGCGTGACGATCGCCCACGTGCAGGAGGTGATCGAGATCGCGCTCGGCGGGCGGAGCATCACGAGCACCGTCGAGGGCCGCGAGCGCTATCCGGTGCGCGTGCGCTACCTGCGCGAGCTGCGCGACTCGATCGAGGCCATGGGACGCGTGCTCGTGCCGACGCCCGACGGCGCCCAGATCCCGCTCGACCAGCTGGCGGAGATCCGCTACACGGCCGGTCCCCAGGCGATCAAGACCGAGGACACCTTCCTCACCTCGTACGTCATCTTCGACAAGCAGCCCGACGCCGCGGAGGTCGACGTGGTCGAGGCCTGCCGGCGGCACCTCGAACAGGCCCTCGCGGACGGCGAGCTGCAGCTCCCGCCGGGCACCAGCTTCGCGTTCGCGGGCAGCTACGAGAACCAGGTGCGGGCCAGCCGCACCCTCGCGATCGTGCTGCCCCTGGCGCTGCTGCTGATCTTCCTCATCCTGTACCTGCAGTTCCGCGCGGTGCCGATGACGCTGCTCGTCTTCCTGGGCGTGTTCGTCGCCTGGGCCGGCGGCTTCGTGCTGGTGTGGATGTACGGCCAGCCGTGGTTCCTCGACGTGCACGTCTTCGGCGTCGACCTGCGCGAGCTGTTCTCCGTGCGTACGGTGAACCTGAGCGTGGCCGTGTGGGTCGGCTTCCTGGCGCTGTTCGGCATCGCCACCGACGACGGCGTCGTGGTCGGGACGTACCTGCAGCAGTCGTTCCGCGAGCGCCGTCCGGGGAACGTGCGCGAGGTGCGCGAGGCGGTGCACGCGGCGGGCCTGCGCCGCGTGCGTCCGTGCCTGATGACCACCGCCACCACGCTGCTCGCGCTGCTGCCCGTGCTCACCAGCCGCGGACGCGGCAGCGACGTCATGCTGCCCATGGCCATCCCCGGCTTCGGCGGCATGGCGGTCGAGACGATCACGATGTTCCTCGTCCCGGTGCTGTACTGCGCCGTCGAGGAGCGTCGCGTGCGGAAGGCCGCGCGGGCGGCGTGATGCGGCGGAGCGCGCCGCGGTCGGGAATCAGTCGTCGAGCACGGCGATGGCACCGTGCGAACCCACCAGGTCGCCCGGGGCGGACGTCGTCACGTCGTCGATCCACCACTGCAGGAACAGCGGCGTGCCGGCCAGCGCGCCGGTGGGTGGCATCTTGAAGCTGATCGACGCCTTGCCCGCGGCGTCGGTGGTCACCGGCACGAGCAGGTCGAGCGACGGGTACAGGTGTTGTCCCTGGAACGGGAGCGACGAGAGCGTGAACCCGAGCACGAGCAGCGCGGGTGCGTGCGCCGGCGCCGCCACGAGCTGCACGAAGACCGTCTTGCCCGGACGGAAGCCGCCCTGGTATCCGGCGTTGTCGAACTTCGGCAGCTTGCCGGCACCGGACACGCCCGGCTCGCCGAAGAAGACCGTCTCGGGCGCCACCTGCCGCACGAGCGCCAGGTCCCCGTCGGCGCCGGTGATGCCCGTGTCCCCGGGCGGCGTGAGCAGCGCCGGCTCGGCCCCGGGCGGGATCGGTCCCGGCCCCACGATCTGCGCGAACGGCATGCGCACGACGTGGTTCGGGAAGCCCTGGGCGACGCCGCCGAAGAGGCAGTCGACGCCGCCGCCGGCGAGCACGACGTACTTGTTCGTGCCGGCGTCCCAGTCGAGATCGAGCGGCTGCTTGACCGGATGCGTGCAGCTCCCCCACGCGTTGCCGCTGGCCAGCAGGCCGTCGAGCACCTTGCCGAAGTCGTCGCCTCCGGCGCTGGCGAAGTAGACCTCGGACGTGAGCGGGTTGCACTCGGTGTCGCGCCACGAGCCGTCGTCACCGGCGTCGAGCACCTGGACCGATGCTCCCCCCGCGATCACGCGCCGCGCCTCGAGCCGTCCCAGGACGACCGCGCCCAGCGGCCACTTCGACGTGTCGACGGCGACCGAGCGCGGCGACTCGATCGGCACGGCGGCGAACAGTCCCAGCGACGCACCGTCGGCGTGAGCCGGATCGGCCAGCGTGAAGACGCGTCCCTGGCCGTCGAGCAGGAAGGCCGTGTCGAGGCCGCGCGAGACGTCGGCGTCGACGAAGTCCGGCGTCGGGTCGACGAGGATCGTCTGCGCGAGGTCGACGATCTCGAGCGACGAGGCCGGACCCACGCTGACGCGGAAGAGCGCGCCCGGCGTGCCCGCGAGCGGGTCGGCGCGGCTCGTCACGAGCAGGCTGTCGCTGCCGGGGATCGACGTCACGCTCGGCTCGCGCAGGCCGCCCGGCAGGCCGAAGTCGGAGGGCGCGGCGAGGGCCGCCACCTGGGGCGGCGAGGGCAGGACCAGCCACAGGCCGTCGCCGGTCACCACGGCCACCGAGCCGTCGGGGATCTCGGTCGCCATCGCGCACAGCAACGCCAGCACGAACGTCGGCATGTCGACCTCCTCCGGCCCGGGGCAGGAGGTCCGTTCTACCACCGCCGGGCGCACGGCGGGCGTGACGAGATGCGTGAGGCCGCGCGGCTCCGGGCGCCGCCGAGGCGAGACGAACGATCCAGGCGCTCGCCTCCGCCGTCAGCGCACCGGATCGCCGTCCAGGGCGGAGGCGTCCGACGCCTGGGGCACGCGCGCCTCGTCCAGCGCTCCGAGGAACCCGATCAGGTCGAGCAGTTCGGCGGTGCGGCTCTCGACGAGCTCGCGATCGCCGCGCGACTCGACGTTGAGGCGGATGAGCGGCTCGGTGTTGCTGCGGCGCAGGTTGAAGCGCCAGCGCTCGAACTCCATCGAGAGGCCGTCGGTGGAGTCCTCCGAGAGCGCGTCGGGGGCGTACGCGAGACGCACGCCGTCGAGCACGCGGGCGCTGTCGGCCACCGTGCGGTTGATCTCGCCGCTGCACGGGAAGCGCTCCATGCGCTGGCCCACGAGCTCCGAGAGCGGGCGTCCCGCGCGGCCCATCATGCCCGCCACGAGCAGCCACGGGAGCATGCCGGTGTCGCAGTACGCGAAGTCGCGGAAGTAGTGGTGCGCGCTCATCTCGCCCCCGTAGACGGCGTCGTGCGCGCGCAGTGCATCCTTCACGTAGGCGTGGCCCGTGCGCGACAACACGGGGACTCCGCCGGCCTCGACGACCTGTTCGATCGTGTTCCAGGTCAGGCGCGGCTCGTAGACGATCGCCGCGCCGGGATGACGACGCAGCATCTCGCCCGCCAGCAGTCCCACGACGTAGTAGCCCTCGACGAAGCCGCCCCGCTCGTCGAACAGGAAGCAGCGGTCGAAGTCGCCGTCCCAGGCCAGGCCCAGGTCGGCACCGTGTTCGCGCACCGCGTCCCGCGTGGGCCCGCGGTTCTCGGGCAGCAGCGGGTTCGGCACGCCGTTCGGGAAGCGGCCGTCGGGCTCGTGGTGGACGCGCACGAAGCGCGCGTCGAGCTCGTGCGCGAGCGCGTCGACCACCGGTCCCGCGCAGCCGTTGCCCGGGTTCGAGACGAACGTCATGCCGCGCAGCGCGTCGCGGTCCGCGATGCGCAGCAGGTGCTCGACGTAGCGCGGCAGCATCTCGGGACGGCTCACGCCACCGCGCACGCCGCGGCGCACGAGGCGACCGTGGCGCAGGGCTCGTTCGAGGTCGTCGAGCCCGTTGCCGGCGTGGATCGGACGGCTCCCGCGGCCGACGAGCTTCATGCCGTTGAAATCGGACGGGTTGTGGCTGGCGGTCACCATGACGCCCGCGTCGACGCCTTCGTCCTCGAGCGCGGCGGTGGCGAAGTAGACCATCTCGGTGCCGCACAGCCCGACGTCGACCACGTCCACGCCGGCCGACAGCAGTCCGTCGACGAGGGCCTCGGCGAGCTCCGGGCTCGAGAGCCGCATGTCGCGTCCCACGACGACCTTGCGCGGACGACGCAGGTCGGCCAGCAGCTGACCGAGCCGGTACGCGAGGCCCGCGTCGAGTTCGTCGGGCACGCGCCCGCGCAGGTCGTAGGCCTTGAAGCACGGCAGGCGGTCGGTCGTCTCGTCCATCGTCCTCCTCCAAGGCGCGACACCTGCGCCGTCGATCCGTCCCCGGGGGACGGGCGCGGCGGGCGTCGACGCCGCGTCCTGCGTCAGACCGGGTCCGTGGGACCGTGGGCCACGCCGCTCGGCACTCCGGGCTTCACCGCGGGGCGGCTCGGGAGCGCGCCCGCCTCGGCGGGCTTCGCCGCCGGGGCGCTCGCGGCCGCGGCCTTCGCCGGAGGCGCTCCCTCGGCCGCCCGCACCTCGCGCGCTCCCAGGTCGAGCCGGCGCAGGACGTGCGCCGGAACGCCGCCCGCGAGGCAGTACGGCGGGACGTCCTGGGTCACGACGCTGCCCGCGACGACCACCGCGCCGTCGCCGATCGTCACGCCGGCGAGCACGGTCACGCGCACGCCGAGCGTCACGTCGCGGCCGAGCACGATGGAACGGTCGACGGACTCGCCGCCCGCCAGGGCGCGCCGGTGCGAGCCGTCGTGGGTCAGGATCGTCTGCGCACCGAGCCGGCAGCCGTCGCCGAGGCGCACGAGTCCGCGCGAGACGATCGAGGTGCCCTGGTCGATGTGCACGTTCCGCCCGATCTCGATCCGGCCGGCGGGATGGGTCTGGAGCTCGGCGCGCATGGCGCGGCTGCAGATCGTCACGCCGTCGCCGATCTCGATGTGCCCGCGGTTCAGCACGCGCGGCGCGCCGAGCGTGCGCACGCCGCGGCCGACGCGCTGGGCGGCGCGCAGCCGCAGCCGCGTGCTCCACGACGTGCGGCCGACGGCCTCGGGGCGCCCAAAGGACGGCGACGGACGCAGCGACTCCGTCTCCTCGCCGCCCTCGACCTTGCGTACGACGGTCAGCACGCGCTGCAGGTACAGGTCCAGCGAGCGCGTCTGCTCGACGCACGCACGGCCCTCGGCGCCCAACGTGGTGCGCCGGTGCTCGTCGACGAGCAGCTCGGCCACGGCGCGCTGCAGCGCCTCGACGTCCCCCACGGGGACGGTCACCACGCCGGGCAGGTGGCGCAGCGAGTCGGCCAGGCCGCGCGTCGCGCTGACCACCACCGGCGTCCCGCAGGCCAGCGCCTCGTAGATGCTG
The DNA here is from genome assembly GCA_020638905.1 of Planctomycetota bacterium. Taxonomy (GTDB): domain Bacteria; phylum Planctomycetota; class B15-G4; order B15-G4; family B15-G4; genus JACKHP01. The sequence goes on from JACKHP010000006.1 coordinate 59,211, forward strand.
GTGATGCCCGACGGTGCGTCCGATTCGAGCAGCGGGACGAGCGCCACCGACGCGCTCTGGTACAGCAGCCTCAGGTCGTACGACGAGAGTCCGCGCACGACCTTGACCGACGCCGACAGTCCGGCGTCCGCGAAGCGGACACCGCGGTGGTTCCAGCGCGAGCCGTCGACGAGCGTGACCGGCACCGGGACGTCGGCGAGCGCCGCGACGAGCGTCTCGTCGTCGCGTCGGGTGTGCCCCACCGCGACGAGACCCGTGCGCTCGGGCATCGGGACGTCGAGCGGCTGCGGCAGCCGGAAGAAGGCCGTGTCGACGTGCGAGTGCATCGGGAACAGGCGCGCTCGGTCGAAGCCCAGCTTCTCCTCGGCGAAGCGCGTCTGGATCGTCGTGTACGCGGCGAGACCGTGGACGGCGTGGCGCAGTCCGAGTGCGGCGAACAGCTTCGCGAGCCGCGTCCCGGCCAGGTCGTGCGCGATCATCACGTGACGCGGCCGTCGACGGGGCCCGAAGCGGCCGAGGAACGCGAAGGCCGTCCCGACCCGCTCCGACAGGGACAGCACGGTGGACGGACGACGTCGCCAGCCCATCCAGGCCAGGGCGGCGGAGCGACCGAAGAACCGGCCGACGAGACGCGTCGAGCGCGACCTGTCGGCGTCGACGTCCGCGAACGAGAGGATCTCCGCGTCGAGCAGCCGAGCCAGCTCGAGCACGTCGACGCGCGGGTGTTCCTCTTCGCCTCGCGCCTCGACCAGCACGTCATCGGGATTCGCGGGGACGAGAAGCAGTCGGGCCGCCATCTCAATCCTCCAGGACGAGGGACCAGCAGGGTCCCCGTCGCGTCGTCCGACGCGCCCGGGGTGTGCAGCGCACGGCACCCGTCCGAGAGCGCCGGCCTCCGACCGCCGTCGGGTTCGCGCCCGCACGACTTGAGCCCGGCGCGGAGATCGCGTCCGGACGCGTGACCGGCGGGCCTGGACGGGACGCGTTCATCGGGCGGCCGCCTCGAGCAGGGCACCCAGGCGCTCGACCTGGCACGCGGCGTCGAAGCGCGCACGCACGTCGCGCGCGGCGTGGCGTCCCAGGCGCTCGCGCAGGGCGCGGTCGCGCGCGAGACGCACGATCGCCGCGGCGAGTTCGTCGGGACGCCGTGGCGGCACGAGGAGTCCGTGCACGCCGTGCTCGACGATCTCGGGGATGCCGCCCGCGGCCGTGCCGACCACGGGACGCCCGAAGACCATCGCCTCGAGCGCGGTCAGGCCGAGCGGCTCCTGCCAGGCGGCGTCCACGACCACGTCGAGCGTGCGGTAGAAGGCGTCCATGTCGTCACGGAAGCCGACGAACAGGATGCGCTCGGCGACGCCCAGCCTGAGCGCGCGGGCCTCGAGGTGCCCTCGGTAGCCGGCGACGCCCGCGGCATCCTCGCCGGCGAGCACGAACCAGGTGTCGGGGGCGCGCTGGAGCACGTCGCGCGCGGCCTCGACGAGGTCGGCCTGGCCCTTCTCCGGCGCGAGCTGGGAGGCCATCCCCACGACGACCGCATCGGGCGGGATGTCGAGTTCGGCGCGCAGGTCGTCTCCGTCGATCGCACGCTCGACGTCGACGCCGTCGTGCAGCACCTCGATGCGCTGCATGCTCCGGCCGAGGCAGCGCACGAAGTCGGCTTTCATGGCCTCGGAACAGGCCACGATGCGCACGGCGCGCGCCAGCGCGAGGCGGCTGCCGCGCGACGGCACGCAGGGCGCGTGCACATGGACCACGAGCGGCCGGCGGGACACCAGGCTCAGCAGCCACGCCGCGGACAGCGCGCGCGGTTCGTCGCAGGCGTGGATCACGTCGATGCGCCGGGTCACGACCGTCCAGACGAGGCGCGCGAGACAGGCGGCGGCGAACGGCAGCGCGGCCAGGTCGACGCGGCGCGTGAGCCCCCCGCCGGACGACGACCTCTCGCCGTACGGCAGCGGCACGACCTCGATCCCTCCGACGCGCCGCAGGCCGGCCTCCGCGCGGCCGCCGGCGCGACAGCACACGGTCACGCGGAAGCGTTCGCGCGGCAGCCGTCGCAGGAGCGACAGGAGCACGCTCACGGCCCCACCGATCCCGGTGTGCGTGTCGAGGAACAGGACGCGGCGCGGAGACGCGGACTCCATCGGGACGTCATCGGTCCCGGACGCCGCCCAACCTGTGGAGATCGTGCGGGTGTTCCCCGCGCGGCCGCGGGCGCGCCGCGCGCGGCGAGACGGCTCAGCACTCCAGTTCGGGGCCGCCGGGTGCCGATCCCTCTGCAGGCCGTCGCGTCGCCGGCCTGCGTGCGCGCCGCCCCGCCACCCGGCCCGTCCCCGAGTGCCCCCATGCACACCACCTCGCACCAGTTCCGCATGGTCGGGACGGCGGACCCGAGCTGGGTCGGACGCTGCGTCCAGGCCGCGGCCGAGACCCTGACGTGCTGGGGCGCGCCCGGCGAGCGAGTCGCCGCGCTGACCGTCGCGCTCGCGGAACTGGGGACCAACGTCTGCCGTCACGGCTACGCGGCCGGCGCGCCGGGCCCGCTCGAGGTCGAGCTGCGCTGGGACGACGAGGGCCTGCAGCTCACGCTGCGCGACGAGGGCGTCGCCTTCGACCCGACCGCGGTGCCCGACCCGCCCGTCCCGGATCCCGACGACCCCGACACGTGGCCCGAGCGCGGCATGGGACTGCTCATCGTGCGCGGCACGGGCGACCGCCTGCGCTACCGGCGCCGCGGCCGCGTGAACGAACTCCGACTGCTCATCCGCACCCGAGCCGCGACCGACTGGCCCGTCTCGCGCCCCTGACGGAACGCACTCCATGCACATCGACGTCCAGCCGCGCGATCACGTCCTGGTCCTCAAGCCCTACGAGCCGCGCATCGACAGCCACGTGGCCGTCGAGTTCCGGCACGCGCTCGGCGACCACGCCGCGTCGAGCCGGCGCCTGCTGCTCGACCTCTCGGAGGTCGAGTTCATCGACAGCTCGGGCCTCGGCGCCATCGTCGCCGCGCACCGCCGCGCGCACGAGCACGGCGGTCTCGTGATCTGCGCGCCGAGCGAGGTCGTGCTGCGGCTGTTCAGGCTGGCGCGCCTCGACCGCATCATGCAGATCGCGAAGGACGTCGACGAGGCGCTCTCCGCGCTCTCCACCTGACACCGCCCGCTCCGCGCGCGGAGCCGAGGAGCACGATGGACGAGACGGACCCCGGCGATCCGGAGAGCCTGCGCGACGCGGTGCTGAGGCACGCGCGTGGGACGCTGGGCCGCGAGTGGGACGACCTCTCGCCGCGCGAGCGGCTCGCGGCCGTCTCGTGGGCCACGCGCGAGCGCATCCTGGGTCGCATGCTCGCGACCGAGCGCCGCTGGCGCCGCACCGACGCCAAGCGCGTGGCGTACCTGTCCATGGAGTTCCTCATGGGCCGCTCGCTCGAGAACAACCTGCGCAACCTCGGCCTGTGGGACGAGTGTCGCGCGGGCCTGGCCGAGCTCGGCGTCGACGTCGAGGAGCTGGCCGCGAGCGAGGCCGACGCGGCCCTCGGCAACGGCGGCCTGGGACGCCTCGCCGCGTGCTTCCTCGACGCGATGGCCTCGCTCGACGTGCCCGGCTACGGCTACGGCATCAACTACGAGTACGGCCTGTTCCGGCAGTCGATCGACGGCGGCTGGCAACGCGAGCGCCCCGACGCGTGGCGCGCGCTGGGCACGCCCTGGCTCGTCGAGCGCGCCGACGAGGCGGTCGTCGTCCCGCTGCGCGGGCACATCGAACACGTCGACGGAGAGGGCCCCCTCGGCGGGCACTGGCTCGGCTGGGACGTGCTCGTCGGCGTCCCCCACGACATGCCCGTGGTGGGTCACGGCGGACGCACGGTGAACGCGCTGCGGCTCTACTCGGCGCGCGCCTCCGACGAGTTCGACATCGCGATCTTCAACGAGGGCGACTACCTCGAGGCCGTCAGGCGCAAGATGGAGAGCGAGACGGTCAGCAAGGTGCTCTATCCGCCGGACGGCGACGAACGCGGCCGCGAGCTGCGCCTCGTGCAGGAGTACTTCTTCACCTCGTGCGCGATCCAGGACATCGTCAAGGCGTACCTGCGCGACCACGACGACCTGGCCGGCCTGCCCGACAAGGTCGCCATCCAGCTCAACGACACGCACCCGGCGCTGGCGGTGGCCGAGCTCATGCGCGTGCTCATGGACGAGCACGGCCTGGGCTGGGACGCGGCCTGGTCGATCACCACGCGCACGCTGGCGTACACGAACCACACGCTCCTGCCCGAGGCGCTCGAGTGCTGGTCGGCGGCGTTGCTCCGGCGCGTCCTGCCGCGGCACCTGCAGATCGTGGAGCACATCGACCACCGCTTCCAGGGCGAGGTCGGCGCACGCTTCCCCGGCGACGAGGCGCGGCGCGCGCGCATGGCGATCGTCGACCGCGGCGGGCACGAGCCCATGGTGCGCATGGCGCACCTGGCCATCGTCGGCAGCCATTCGGTGAACGGCGTGGCGCGGCTGCACAGCGAGCTCGTCAAGTCGCAGCTCGTCCCCGACTTCCACGGGATGTGGCCCGAGCGCTTCAACAACAAGACGAACGGCGTGACGCACAGGCGCTGGCTCGCGGGCTGCAACCCCGAGCTCGCGGCCCTCCTGGACGACGCGCTCGGCACCGCCTGGCGCGACGACCTCACGCTACTGCGCGGGCTGGAGCCGTTCGCCGACGACGCGTCCTTCCGGGAGGACTTCCTGCGCATCAAGCACGCGAACAAGGAACGCCTGGCGACGATCGTCGAGCACACCGCGCACGTCCCGATCGACCCGTGCTCGCTCTTCGACGTGCAGGCCAAGCGCATCCACGAGTACAAGCGCCAGCTGCTCATGGCGCTGGGTGTGGTGCACGAGTACCTCGAGCTGCTCGACGGACGCACGCCGCCGGTGCCGCGCAGCTCCCTCTTCGCGGGCAAGGCGGCGCCCGGCTACTGGGCCGCCAGGCAGCACATCAAGTTCATCAACTCGATCGCGCGCGTGATCGACGCCGACCCGCGCGCCCGCGACTGGATGCGCGTCGCGTTCGTGCCCGACTACCGCGTCTCGCTGGCCGAGCGCATGATCCCCGCGGCCGACCTGTCCGAGCAGATCTCGACCGCCGGCATGGAGGCCTCCGGCACGGGCAACATGAAGTTCGCGCTCAACGGCGCGCTCACTCTCGGCACGCTCGACGGCGCGAACATCGAGATCCGCGACGAGGTCGGCGAGGAGAACATCTTCATCTTCGGGCTCACCGCCGACGAGGTGGCGCAGCACCGGGAACGCGGCAGCTACCGTCCGCGCGAGCTCTACGAGCAGGTGCCGGAGCTGCGCCGCGTGCTCGACGCGCTCGACGGCGACCTCTTCTCGTCCGGCAGCGGCACGCACTTCCGCTGGATCAAGGACGCGCTGCTCGACGGCGGCGACCCGTTCTTCGTGCTGGCCGACCTGCCGGCCTGGATCGTGACCCAGCAGCGCGTCGGACGACTCTTCGCCGACCCGCACGCCTGGGCGCGCAAGGCCGTGCTCAACGTGGCGCGCATGGGCTTCTTCAGCAGCGACCGCACCGTGCGCGAGTACGCGCGCGACATCTGGCACGTGCCGGTGCGCGACGTGCAGGCCCCCCGGTCCTCGTGCTCGGACCCGATCACGCTCGTCGAGCCCCCGAGCTGACGCCGAGGCGCTGGTACACCCGGCAGGATTCGAACCTGCGACCTCCTGCTCCGGAGGCAGGCGCTCTATCCAACTGAGCTACGGGTGCCCGAAGGGATCGATGATCCGGGGCGGCCCCGCGAGGTCAAGGGCACGCCTTCCCCGACCCGGGGCCGTCGGCCCGCAGCCAGCCTCAGACGGCCCGATGGGCGGCGCGCGGCGGAGCGTCCCCGAAGCCGCCCGCCTGCCGGACGCCGATCGCCGCCGGCCGCGGCAGCCCGCGCAGCACGGGAGCGCGGGGCTCCTCGGCGGGCAGGCCGAGCGCGGCGATCTGCTGCTCGACCAGCGCCCGCGCCTGCGCGGCGTCGACCCCGGTGTGCAGGCCGCCGTCTCCGGTGCGCATCACGTTCGGGCCCGTGGCGCAGCTGTCCATGCACGAGGTGGTGCAGACGCGCACGTGCCGCCGGGCGGGAGAGCTCGCCACGATGCCGCGCATCTGCTCGACGAGTCGAGCGCCGCCCCGCTCGCCGCAGCCCGGTCCCTGGCAGACGAAGAACACGACGCGGGTCGGATCATCGGAAGGCGTGTGCGCATGGTCGGACATCGGACGGCCCTCGGGACGACGACTGTGGTGGTCCTATCGGTGCGTCGGACCCTCCTCTGCACCGCCCAGCCCCAGCGGCGGGACTGGGGGGACGAAGGCCAGCCCGCGATGTCACCCCGAATGGGACGAAGTCCCCAGACATGGGGTCGCGTCGCTCAGCGCGGCCTGACGACGAAGTTCACGATGCGTCCGGGGACGACCACGACCTTGGCCACGTCGCCCTGCGCGAGCAGCGTCGCCACTCCGGCGTCGTCGCGGGCGGCCCGCTCGAGTTCGGCCTGTCCGATGTCGGCCGGGACGTCGAGCACGGTGCGCACCTTGCCGTTGATCTGCACCGGCACCTTGACCGTCTCGCTCACGAGCCAGCGCGCGTCGACCTCGGGCCAGCTCGTCCAGGCGAGGCTCTCGGACGCGCCCAGCGCGGTGGCGTGCAGCTCCTCGGCGAGGTGCGGCGCGAACGGCTCGAGCATGACCAGGAAGGGACGCGCCAGCGCGCGCGGGATGCCCGGGCCCTCCTTCACGAGCACGTTGATGCACTCCATCATGGCCGCGATGGCGGTGTTGAAGGAGAGCCGCTCGATGTCGCCGCCGACCTTGTCGAGGCAGCCGTGGAAGGCGCGCAGCGCGTCGTCGCCGGGCTCGCCGTCGTGGACCGCGCTGGTCCCCTGCTCGTCGACGAACAGACGGTGCACACGCTTCAGGAAGCCGTGCGTGCCCTTGAGTCCGTTCGTCTGCCACGGCTTGGTGGCCGTCAGCGGACCCATGAACATCTCGTAGAGCCGGAAGGCGTCGGCACCGAAGCGCTGCACGACCTCGTCGGGGTTGATCACGTTGCCCCGGCTCTTCGACATCTTCTCGCCGTCCTCGCCCAGGATCATGCCCTGGTTGACGAGCTTGCGGAACGGCTCGGAGCACGAGACGACGCCCACGTCGTGGAGCACCTTGTGCCAGAAGCGCGCGTAGAGCAGGTGCAGCACGGCGTGCTCGGCGCCGCCGATGTACAGGTCGACCGGCATCCAGTAGCGCTCCTTCTCGGGCGCCACGAGATGCTCGTCGTCGTGCGGGTCGATGAAGCGCAGGTAGTACCAGCACGAGCCGGCCCACTGCGGCATGGTGTGCGTCTCGCGCCGCACGCGCTCGCCGCTGACCGGGTCGACCGTCGAGACCCAGTCTTCGACCAGCGCCAGCGGCGACTCGCCGGTGCCCGACGGCTCGTAGCGCTCGACGTCGGGCAGCCGCACCGGCAGCTCGCTCTCGGGCACCGTGCTCACGCTGCCGTCGTCGTGGTGCAGGATGGGGAACGGCTCGCCCCAGTAGCGCTGCCGCGAGAAGAGCCAGTCGCGCAGCTTGGTGTGCACGGCCGCGACGCCCTTGCCCTGCTGCTCGAGCCACTCGATCATGCGCGCCTTCGCGGCCGGCACCGCGAGGCCGTCGAGGAAGCCCGAGTTCACGAGCGGTCCGTCGCCGGTGTAGGCCTCCTGCTCGACGTCGCCGCCGGCCACGACCTCGCGGATCGGCAGCCCGAACGCGCGGGCGAACTCGTGGTCACGTTCGTCGTGTCCCGGCACGGCCATGATCGCGCCGGTGCCGTAGCCGAGCATGACGTAGTCGGCCATCCAGATCGGGATGCGCTCGCCCGTGGCCGGGTTGATCGCGTGCCGACCGGTGAACACGCCCGTCTTCTCCTTGACGAGCTGCGTGCGCTCGAGATCGCTCTTGAGCGCGGCCTGGTCGCGATAGGCGTCGCAGGCCGGACGCTGGGCGTCGGTCACGATCGTCGCGGCCTCGGGGTGCTCGGGGGCGATGACCATGTAGGTCGCACCGAAGAGCGTGTCGGGACGGGTCGTGAACACGCGCAGCACCACGTCGCGGCCGTCGACGGCGAAGTCGATCTCGGCGCCCGTGCTGCGGCCGATCCAGTTGCGCTGCTGGTCCTTCAGGTGCTCGGGCCACTCGAGGTCGTCGAGGTCGGACAGGAGGCGGTCGGCGTACGCCGTGATGCGCAGCATCCACTGCTTCATCGGACGCCGGATCACGGGATGGCCGCCGCGTTCGCTGCGGCCGTCGACGACCTCCTCGTTCGCCAGCACCGTGCCCAGCGCCGGACACCAGTTCACCGGCACCTCGGCCTGGTACGCGAGCCCCCGCTCGTAGAGCTGGAGGAAGATCCACTGCGTCCAGCGATAGTAGCCGGGGTCGGTCGTGTTGACCTCGCGGTCCCAGTCGTAGCTGAAGCCCAGCGCCTGGAGCTGGCGCCGGAAGTTCTCGATGTTGCGCCGCGTGGTGAGCGCCGGGTGGATGCCGTGCTCGAGCGCGTACTGCTCGGCCGGCAGGCCGAACGCGTCCCAGCCCATGGGGTGCAGCACGTTGAAGCCGCGCTTGCGCTTGTAGCGCGCCACGATGTCGGTGGCGGTGTAGCTGAGCGGATGGCCGACGTGCAGTCCCGCGCCGCTGGGGTACGGGAACATGTCGAGCACGTAGTACTTCGGCAGCGTGAAGTCGTCCTTGGCGGCGAACGCCTTCTCGGACTTCCAGCGCGCCTGCCAGCGGGCCTCGATGGCCTGGTGGTCGTACATGCCCTGCTTGGATTCGGTCGACGTCGTCACTTCGATCCCGCGGTCGGCGGTGGCTCGGCGCACCCGCGGCGCGGTCCGCCGCGCGCGGCGAGGCATCCGGTCGGCCTGCGCCGCGAGGACGGCGGACACGGGGCGACTCGACGACGACGCAGACTCGGCGACCCGATCACGGGTGCGAACGAGGCCAGGATACCGTCGGCGGTCGCCGACAGAAATCCTCTTGCGCGGCCCCCGGGAGGTTCCCTAGCTTCTCCCGTCCCTCCGGCCGTCGCACGCCACGTGGCGCACGACGGCAAGGGCGCGATCACCCCCGCGCTCCCGCGGATGCGGTCGGGCGGTTAGCTCAGTTGGTAGAGCGTCTGGCTGGCAGCCAGAAGGTCAGGGGTTCGACCCCCCTACCGTCCACCATCGCTCCGCGCCGCGGTGCGCCGCGCCACCGCGGCGCGTGACGTCCCGCGCGCGCGAGGCGATCGATGAGCGACCTGCGGCCGCTGGGACGTGACGAGATCGAGCACACCGCCGCGGCGCTGCGCGACGACGTGCGGCGCACGCCGACCGTGCGCGTCCCCGACGACGTGGCGACGCGCCTCGTGGGTCCCGGAACCGACCTGCGGCTCAAGCTCGAACTGCTGCAGCACACCGGCACGTTCAAGGTCCGCGGCGCGCTCGCGGTCGTCCGCAGCCTGCCCCCGCAGGACGTGGCGCGCGGGCTCACCGCCATCTCGGCCGGCAACCACGCCCTGGCCGTGGCCTGGGTGGCGCGCCGCCTGGGCACGTCGGCCAAGGTCGTCATGATCCGGACCGCCAACCCGTTCCGCGTGGCACGCGCGCGCGAACTGGGAGCCGAGGTCGTGCTGGCCGACGACGCGGCCTCGGGCTTCGCGCTCGTCGAGCGCCTGGCCGCCGACGAGGGACGCGCCTACGTGCATCCCTTCGAAGGCCGCCGGACGGCGCTCGGGACGGCCACCGTCGGCCTCGAGCTCGCCGACGATGCACCCGACCTCGACGCCGTGGTGGTGCCCATCGGCGGCGGCGGGCTGGCCGCCGGCGTGGCCAGCGCGATCAAGCTCTGGATCCCGGGCTGCGCGGTCTACGGCGTCGAGCCCGTGGGCGCCCCGACGATGACGGCAGCCTTCGCCGCGGGCGGCCCCGTGGCCATCGGACCCATCCGGTCCATCGCCGACAGCCTGGGAGGGCCGTTCACCGGCCCGCTCAGCTACGCGCTCTGCAAGGCGGCGCTCGACGAGGTCGTGCTGGTCGACGACGAGCAGTTGCGCGCCGCGATGCGGGCCGCCTTCCACGAGTTCAAGCTGGCCGTCGAACCGGCCGGCGCGGCCGCCACCGCGGCGGTCATGGGACCGCTGCGCGCCCGCCTGACCGGCAAGCGCGTGGGCCTCGTGGTGTGCGGCAGCAACATCGACCTCCCCACGTGGATGGCGCTCGTCGCGTCCTGAGTCGCGTTCACGCCGTGCGTGCCGCGTCACGACGCGCCGCGCGTGCGGCGCTGCGCGAGGCGGGCCCGCAACGAGACCACACGCGACGTCTCGTCGGCTTCGTCGTCGGGATGCAGTCCCGCCTTGCCGAGCGACACGAGCGCCTTCAACGCCGCGTTCACCGTGAGATCGGCCGGACGCGTGCGCGCGCCCTCGACCACGAGCAGGCGCCCCACCGTGGGGTTCACCGCCGACGGCAGGAACAGCACGAGGCGCTCGACCTCGCCGTCCTCGGCGGGCAGCGTACGCGTCACGAGCGCGAGCTCCTCGGCGGGCAGGTCGCGGCTGGCGAGCCACACGACGCGCTCGAACATCGCGCCCTTGCCCTCGCCGTAGCCGAGGATCTGCTGCAGCGTGTGGTAGAGGCCCCCCACGAGCGGCAGTTCGGAGAGCAGTGCGTCCACGAGCTGCCACAGGCCGCGCCCCACGAAGGTCGTGACGAACAGGCCGATGGCGTAGGTGACCGCCACGACGACGAGCAGCCCGGCGCCCGGCACGTACCAGCTCTGCTTGCCGAGGCCGGACCCGGCGATGAGCGACTCGGTCCACGCCACGGCCAGCACGAGGCCGCCCACGGGCAGCAGCGCCACCACGCCGGCCACCAGCGTGCGCGCGAGATGTCGACGGAACGAGGCCATGCGCCGCTCTCCCCGGGAGAAGCCTGCCGAACGCCGATGGTACCGCGGCGTCAGGGACGCACGAGCAACGAGACCGTGGGACGCACCGCCAGCGTGCGCTCGACGACCGTCCCGCGCGGACTGCCGAAGACCGCGGCCACGCGCATGCCCGCGACCTCCTGGCCGACCGCGAGCGGAGGGGTCGCCGCGGAGTCGCGTCCCGTCGGCAGCTCCGTCGGGAAGGTCATCCACAGCAGCGCGTCGGGACGCGTCTCGGGCCGCGCGCGCCAGCGCGCATCCAGCCCCGGCGCGTCGGCGATGCCGTACACCGCGTAGTCGTACGCCAGCGGCGACACCGGCGGTCCGGCCTCGCGTCCGTCGGCGACCAGCGTGACGCGTCCGCCGTCGGGCAGCAGCGTCGCCAGGGCGAGGGCCGCCTCGGCGCGCGGGTCGTCGCGCTCGACGAGCAGCGTGTGGAGTTCCTCGAGCGGCGCCAGCGGCGCGCGTCCCCAGCCGACGGTGCGGGTCAGCTCGCCCCAGCCCCAGTCGGCCAGCGACACGAGCGCGAGCAGCACGACGATGCCCACCAGTCCCTGCTTCGGACCCAGGTCGCGCCGCCGCAACGCGACCTCGACGCAGGCCACGCCGGCGACGGCGGTGAGCGCGCCCACCAACGCCAGCGGCACGAGCAGGAAGCGCACGTAGCAGAACCCCGCCGGCACGACGAAGAGCAGCAGCGTCGACACGACGACGCCCGGCAGCAGCGCCGCGGCGAGCCGGTCGCGCGCCGCCACGAGTCCCAGGCCGAGCAGCGCCAGCAGGCACGGCGCACCACCGGCCGCGTCGAGCAGCAGCCGTCCGGAGTACGTCAGCAGTCCGGCCCACTGCGTCGGGTCGGACGAATCGATGCGCGGGACGTGCTCGACGCCTCCGGTGACGAGGTAGCGCACGTGGTCGAGGAAGGTCTGCGGCGTGAGCAGCGCGCCACCCAGGAACGCGTACGCGCCCAGTCCGAGCAGCGCGCAGCGCAGGGCGACCTTGGGACCGCCGCGGCGCCCGTCGAACAGCGCGCCCAGCACGACCACCGGACCCAGCACGAACGCCGGGTCCTTGAAGGCGGTGGCGATGGCGGCCGCCAACGCGGCCTCCGTCCAGCGGCGTTCGACCGCGGCCAGCAGCGCGCCCACGGCCGCGCACAGCATGAGTGCGTCGACGTTCGTGGTCGCTCCGTAGTACGCCACCGGATAGGTCGCGCCGAACGTGAGCAGCACGAGCGCCGGCGCCAGGCGGTCGGCCAGCAGCGTGTGGCGCGTGACGCGTCGCGCGAGACGTGCGGCCAGCACCATCGTGAGCGCCACGGCGAGCGCCATCGCCACGCGGCTCACCCAGCGCTCGGCGCGCAGCAGCTCGAGCGTCGTGTCTCCGTGCTCCCAGAGCATCTGTCGGCGGGCGTTCGGGTCGAGCGGTTCGAGGGTGCCGAAGTCGGGCAGTCCGGGGTCGACGAGCGCGCACGTCACGCCCATCACGAACGAGCCCAGCGGCGGATACTTGTCGAGGAAGCCGGCCCCGGGGGAGTAGGCCGTGCGCAGGGCCTCGAGGGCCCGCGCCGGGTGGACGCCGTCCATCTCGGGCATCACGGGTCCGAGATCGGCGGGCCCCGAGAGGCGCGCGAGACCGGGCCAGACGAGCAGCCACAGCGCCCCCGCCAGGGCCAGCCAGAGCAGGCCGAAGCGGGCCCTCCGCTCGGGGAGCGGGGGCTCCGTCTCCACTTCGCTCAAGAGGAGCACCTCACCCGGACGAAGAGGGCCGACGAGCCGCGGGGCGCCACCCGCGGACTCGCTCGTGCGGCCCTCCGGTCGTTCCGGTGGGACCCGGCAAGCGGCCGAGGCCGCCAGCGAGCTCGTTCGGCAATCGCGTTCAAGTGTCCCGTCCCGCAGGACGAAACCCAGATGCAGCGAACCCGGCACCCCTGCACGGAACAAGCCGGCGCTGCACTTCTCGGAGGCTCATCCATGTCCATCAATCGCGCTCGCAAGCAGCAGGGCTTCACGCTCGTCGAGCTCCTCATCGTCGTCATCATCCTCGGCATCCTCGCCGCCGTCGTCATCCCGCAGTTCAACACGGCTGCGTCGGAGTCGAAGGAAGCCGCGCTGGCCTCGAACCTGGCCACCATCCGCCAGGCCGTCGAGATGTACAAGGTCCAGCATGGGGACGTGTTCCCCGGCGACACCATCACCACGCAGCTCACGAGCAAGACCGACGCGTCGGGTACGACCACGGGCACGCTGCTCTACGGCCCGTACCTGCGCAACAGCTTCCCGAAGAACCCCGTCAACTCGCTGGCCACGGTGAGCGTCGTCACGACGACTCCGTCCGCGGGTGACGATACGACGGGCTGGGTCTACAACAAGTCCGACGGGACGTTCAAGGCCAACAGCGCCGGTGCCGGCCCCAGCGGCGCCGACTACTTCGGCCTCTGATCGTCCGACCCAGGCTCCGGCCTGTTCCGAGGGCCCCCGACGCGCGCTGCGTCGGGGGCCCTCCGCGTTCGTGGGGAGCGCCTGCGCGCGCGATCCTGCCGCGCGCGACCGTGGGTCGGCGTCGCCGGCCCGAGTCCGACAGGCGTCGTTCGCGGAGCCCACCGACGAGCGCGGCGGTCCGTCGTCCCCGCGGGTGCGCGAGGCCGCGACGATCGCGTGTCGCGGACCCGACGCGACGCTCAAGTCGCACCCCCGGGACGACGATGGCTGGCAGGTCATCCCCGTTCGAGGTCGCAGTGCCATGAATCCGCACGCAGCCGCACACACCATGAATCTCCCCACCCTCACGTCGTGCAACCGCCGGATCCGGCGCGCCACCCGCGGCTTCACCCTGCCCGAGGTGCTGCTGGCCGGCGTGCTCGGTGCGATGCTGCTCACGGCCCTCTCGTACGCCACCTTCGAGTTCGCCGTCGGCATCCATCATCTCGAGGTGAAGGCCGGCATCGCCGACGAGGACGATGCGATCCTGCGCCAGATCACGCGCGACATCCGCGAGGCCTGGTGGGGGGAGATCGTGAGCGACAGCCACCTGCGCCTGTTCGACGAACAGGGCGCGGCCACCGACTATTACCTGGAAGACTCGAACCTCATGATCAGCCGCCCGAACGGCGACGTGGGCGTGGCCTACCAGGGCGCCTCCGACCTGCTGTTCGAGCAGGAGACCGCGCTGCGCCGCCGGGACGGCGCCCCGATCGTCGCCGACGGCACGTGGTACCAGCGCAGCTCGAACGCGGGCTGGTCGTTCCCCTTCACGGTCGACGGTGGCGGACAGCTCGCGCTCGCCTTCGCCGTGCCGGTGCTCGAGTCGCAGCTCCCGGGCGGCTCGACGCACGACGAGCAGGTGACCGAGGTCACGGGCGAGACGCTCTCCATCCCGCTGGCCTTCGCCGACGGAGAGACCCCGCAGAGCGTGACGATCTCGATCCGCGAGAGCACCGGCCCCGGCGCGGCGCAGCCCATCGGTGCGACCCTGGCCGAGTACACGTTCGACGCCACCAGCCTGCCCGCCGCGGTCTGGGACGAGGACAAAGAAGACTGGCAGAAGCCCTCGTCGGTCTCGATCGACCTCGGAGCCGTCGACGGCTTCCAGCTCGGTCGCGGCTACACGATCGTGATCGCGCCCTCGGGCGACTCCCAGGCCGTGGTCAAGGCCTACCCGCACCTCGGGTCGTGGGACGTCGACGAGGACATGGTCGGCTACCTCGTGAACGGGGCCACCGAGTGGAGCGACTCGACGATGATCATCGTGCCGTTCTCGCTCTCGGGCCCGTACTCGGTCACGACCACCGACGAGAGCCAGCAGGTGAGCCGCATCAGCGTGACCCTGTACCCGCAGAACCGTCCCAACCAGACCCGCTCGGCCAGCCTGCTCAGCCAGGCCCTCAGCGAAGACCCGTGGCTCGGCGTCGTGCCCGGTCAGGAAGCCCCGTAGATCCCGCTCGGGATCGACGTACTGGAGGATCCGACGTCATGTCCACCCCCCACGTGACCCACGAAGACCGCGGCTTCACGCTCGTCGAGCTGCTGATCGTGGTCATCATCCTCGGCATCCTGGCCGGCATCGTGATCCCGACGTTCAACAACGCGTCGGCCGAGGCCAAGGAATCGTCGCTCGCCTCGGACCTGGCCACGATCCGACAGGCCATCTCGCTCTTCCGCGTGCAGCACAACGAGGTCTACCCCGGAGGGTTCGCCGGCGACAACTGGGCCGACTTCGTGAGCGAGCTCACGTCGAAGACCTACGCCGACGGCAGTTCCGGCGGACCCTACGGACCGTACATCCGTGAGATGCCCAAGAACCCGATCAACGGCTCGGAGCTGGGCGTGATCTCGACGCCCATGCCCGCCGGACCGAGCGGGACCGAGGGCTACTACTACGACCCGACCAACGGCGAGATCCGCGCGAACGTCACCGGCGCCGCGCCGAGCGGTACGGCCTACTGGGACCTCTGATCACCGACTGACGAGGGCGCCCCCGCGCACGAAAGGCGGGCCTCGCCGACGAATCGTCCGGACACGGGCCGCCGGCCTCCGCGAGGAGGACGGCGGCCCGGTCGCGTCCGGGGGATTGGGGCTCGAGTCGCGCGCGCCCGCCGGCCGATGAGGCGGACGGCGCGCGATCCGTCCGCCGTCGGACGACGGCCGTGCGGGGCGCGCCGATCCTCGGGCGGCGCCCGCGCGGCCCCGCTCGCGACGGGAGCCTGCCATGAGCACGAGCGAGTCCGCCGGTGGCGCGTCCTTCGTGGACGCCATGATCGCCCTCACCGTGCTCGGACTGATGGCCGCCGTGGCCATCCCGCAGATGCGCGAGGCCGAGCCCGGTCAGCGCGCCGCGCTCGTGGCCGAGCGGCTGTCGGAGCTGCGCGGCGCGGTCGAGGGCTACTGGGCCGAGCACGACGACGGCTTCCCGGGACGAGACGGGGTCGACGCACTGCTCGACCAGCTCACCCATCGCTCGACCTCGGAGGGACTCATCGGCACGCGCGAGGGCGCGTGCCACGGCCCGTACCTCTCCGACGAGCACTTCCCCCACAACCCGCTCACGCACAGCGCCACGGTGCGCATCGTCCACGAGATGCCCGGCCGGCCCGTCGGCACCGAGGCCTGGATCTACGACGTCACGTCCGGCGTGGTGCGCTGCAACGTGCGCGGGACCGACGCCGACGGTCGGCGCTGGTTCGACTACTGATCGGCCCGCCATGACCGTCCCGCCGCACGCCCCGCACGAGCTCTCGATGGACGCACGCGTCCGTCGCGCGTGGCTGCGCCTGCTCGTGGTCGTCGTGCTCGTGCTGCTCTTCGGCGGCGTGCTCACGTCCCAGCGCGGCGTGCCGCCCGAGGACGACGTCGACGTGGACACGCCCGAACGGACCTCCGACGCCAGGCTCGCGTACGCCGCGACCGGCGACGAGGCGGCCACGATCGAGGACGTCGACCTGGCCTGCGCCGCCCGCGACGCGACGTTCTCCGACGACGACGCGACCTCCCGCTGACGCGCGGCGCAGGCCGACGTCAGCGCGCGAGCGCCTCGAGGTCGATGCGGTGGACGGCTGCGACCGGCGCAGGCGACGGGACGCGCGGCGCGTCGACCGGCGCACGCGGCGCGACGCACGCGATCGTGCTGGCGAAGACGACGAACCAGGCGGACGCGGCGCGCATGGCGGGCGCGCAACGCGCGCGTCCCGTCGTCCGGCTGTCCGAGCGCCGTGTCGTGCCACAGGCGACGCGCGCGCCGAGTTCGCAGCACGGCCCCGACGCCGATCCCGACGCCGATCCCGACGCCGATCCCGAAGCCGATCCCGAAGCCGATCCCGAAGCCGATCCCGAAGCCGAAGCCGAAGCCGAAGCCGAACCCGAAGCCGAAGCCGAACCCGAAACCGAAACCGATCCCGAACCCGAACCCGTGCCGAACGTGCGCCCGCGACGCCGTGCCTACAGGTTCACGTACGCCGGGCCGCCGCCCTCGGGCGTGACCCACTCGATGACCTGGTACGGATCCATGATGTCGCAGGTCTTGCAGTGCACGCAGTTGCTGAAGTTGATCCGCAGCGCGTCGCGGCCGTCGGGACGTCCCGCGTCGGAGACCATCTCGTAGACCGCCGCCGGGCAGAAGTGCTGGCACGGGTTGCCGTACTCCTCGGCGCACTTGATGGCGCAGTGGTCGGCGTCGGCGTGCACGCGCAGGTGGCAGGGCTGGTCCTCGTCGTGCACCGTGCCCGAGTGGAAGACGTTCGTGAGCTTGTCGAAGGTGAGCACGCCGTCGGGCTTGAACGGCTCGGCGTGCCGCGGCTTCACCGAGCCCTTGCGGCGCATGGCGAGATGCCCGGCCTTCTGCGGGTAGCACTCGCGCGTGCCGCGCCCGCCGGTGAGCATCTGCAGCCCGACGTGGAAGATCGCCTTGGGTCCGACGCCGTGCGCGACCGCCTGGTGGAAGTTGCGGAAGCGGTGAAGCTCCCGTCCCAGCCAGGAGGCCTTCAGTGCGGCCTCGTACTTCGAGACGACCTGCTCGCCCGCGTCGCCGCCCACGAGCACCTCGAGCGCGGTCTCGGCCGCGAGCATGCCCGACTTGATCGCCCCGTGGACGCCCTTGAGCCGCGCCGTGTTGAGCGTCCCGAGGCTGTCGCCCGCGAGCAGGCAGCCGGGCACCCAGGCGCGCGGCATCGACCACCATCCGCCGGCGGGCAGGCTCTTGGCGCCGTACGCGACACGCTGCCCGCCCGTCAGCAGCCCCGCGACGAAGGGGTGCGTCTTGAAGCGCTGGAACTCCTCGTGGATGTCCATCGTCGGGTCCTCGGTGTCGAGGCCCACGACGAGGCCCAGCGTGACGAGGTCGCCGCCGATCCAGTAGAGGAACGAGCCGCCGAAGACGTCGCGCGCGAGCGGCCAGCCCGCGGTGTGGATCACGCGCCCCGCGTGGGCCGCCGCGCCGGGTATCTCCCAGGTCTCCTTGACGCCGGTCTCGTAGACCTGGGGGTTCCTGCCCTCGGTGCCGAACTGCTGCACGAGGCGCTTGGTGAGGTGCCCGCGCGAGCCGTCGCAGAGCACGGTGAGCTTGGCCCGGATCTCGACGCCCGGCTCGAAGTTCGACTTGGGCTGGCCCTTCGCGTCGACGCCCTTGTCGTTCGTCACGACGCCCTTCACGGCGCCGTCCTCGACGATCAGCTCCGACGCGGGGAAGCCCGGGAACAGGTTCGCGCCCGCGGCCTCGACCTTGTCGCCCAGCCAGCGCACGAGCGAGTTGAGCGAGCCCGTCGAGAGGCCGCCGTTCTTCATCCACGGCGGGTGCGGCAGCTTGGTGGCCTTGGCCTTGCCGAGCAGGTACAGCTCGTCGCTCGTGACCGGCACGAGCGGCGCGCCCTGCTCGCGCCAGTCGGGGATGAGCTCGTCGAGCGCGCGCGTGTCGACCACCGCGCCGCTGATCGTGTGCGCCCCCACCGTCTCGGCCTTCTCGACCACCGCGATCATCGGCTCGTCGAGGGTCGCGCCGCCCGTCTCGGCAGCCAGGGCGTTGTGCGCCGCGATCTGCTGCTGCAGGTGCAGCGCTCCCGCGAGCCCGGCCGGGCCGGCTCCGACGAACAGGACGTCGACGTCGAGGACCTCGCGCTCGGCCATCGGTCGAGCCTCCTTTTTCTGGGTGGGACGGAACGGCGCTCGTCCCGAGTCTAGGCAGCGGCCCGCGCGACACAAGCGCGAGCCCCGGCGCCCGCCGGACGACGCACGTCCGCGAGCCGCGTGACCGGACGGGACGCGCCGGCCCAGGAGCCGACGCCGCCCGCGGGCGCCCTGTCAGCCGCCCGCGGCGTCCTGCTGCGGGACCTCGACGCCATCGACGTAGTGGGCGGTGCGCGTGAGGCGACCCTGGTCGTCCCACCACGACCACGTTCCCTGACGCAGGTCCTGCGCGAGCTGGCCCTCGCGCACCTTGACGCCCTCGGCGTTCCAGCTCACGTCGGGACCCTCCTGCAGGCCGTCGACGTAGGCCACCGCGGCCGACTGGCGTCCGTTCTCGTACCACTGGGTCATCCAGCCGCGCTCGTGCCCGTCGCGACGTCCCATGATGACCTGCACGACGCGGCCGTCGGCACCGAAGGTCGTCTCGACGAAACCCGCGGGCTGGCCGCCCGAGACGAAGTGCCAGGTCTCGAGCGAGAGCCGGCCGTCGGGCTCGTAGCTGCGCCAGGCGCCGGACTCGACGCCGTGCGTCCAGAAGCCCTGGCGCACGAGGCGACCCTGGTCGTCGTACTCGCGCTGCTCGCCGTGCGGGTTGCCGCGGTGGTACTCCGTCGTCGCGAGCACCCCGCCGTCGGGATCGTAGCGCGTCTGGAGGCCTTCGAGCCGGGCGTCGTGCCATTGCTCGGTGCGTTCGTGGCGTCCGGTCGGATCGTAGAACTCGAGCTCGCCCTCGGGCACGCCCTCGACGAAGTCGCCCTCGAACTGCAGGTCGCCGTTCTCGTGATAGGCGCGCACGTGGCCCTCGCGCTTCCCGTGGAGGTAGTTGCCTTCCTCTTTGACGACCTTGTCGGACCACCACGTGGTGAACGAGCCGGTCTGGTCGGCCGGGACCACACGCAGGCGCGGCGCGTCAGGACTCGCGCAGCCGACCGCGAGGAACAGCAGCAGCACGCCGGGACCCAGCACGCTCGCACCACGGGACGAGCCACGCATCAGCGTCCTCCTTCGTCGTCGTCGTCGCCGGCCGGGCCGGTCTCGGCATCGCCGCCCAGGTACCCGAGCCGCTTGAGCTCCTCGATCTGCGCTTCGTCGAGTCCCTCGGGCAGCGTCTCGTCGACGAAACGCGCCTTCTGTCCCCCGAACCACGCGCCGAGCGCGGCCCGCAGGCGCTGGGTCACCTCGGGCTGCTCGGCGAGCACGTCGTGCTGCTCGCCCGGATCGGTCTGCAGGTCGTACAACCACTCGCGCCCCGAGGGGTGCTGGCGGACGTACTTGAAGCGTCCGTCGAAGGCCGCCATGTGCCGCTCGCCCCGACCGTCGAGGCGCGCCGAGGTGAACAGCACCTCACGCTTCGGCGGCGGACCGCCGCACAGCTCGGGCAGCAGCGACTCGCCCTGCACCGCGGCGCGGTCGAGCGGCAGCGAGAACAGGTCGGCCAGGGTGGGCAGCACGTCGAGGGTCGAGATCAGCCCGTCGAGCACGAGACCGTGCGGCAGGCGCGGGTGGTCGAGGATGATCGGCACGTGCACGTACTCCTCGTAGCTGCGCCAGTTGTGGCCGTAGCGCCCGTGCTGCCCGACGGCCTCGCCGTGGTCGGACACGACCACCACGAGCGTGTGCTCGAGGTCGATGCCGTCGAGGATGCGTCCCACGCACAGGTCGGCCTGGTGGATGTTGGCCTCGTAGCGCCCGAGGTGCTGGCGCGCGTCGGCCTCGGTCATGCGACGCCGGTTGCTGTTGTGCGCCTCGACGTCCTCGTCGGTGCCGAGGATCGGACCGTCGTAGTCGGGATCGGTGAACTGCTCGAGCACGTCCGAGGGCGGGTCGAAGGGCGTGTGCGGCCGACGGAAGTGCGCGTACACGAAGCGCGGCTTCTCGCGCGGGGCCGAGAGCAGGTCGACGATGTCGCCGGCCATCTTCCAGCCCTGCTGGCTGTCGCGGTCGCCGCGGATCTCGTTGTAGGCGTCGAAGCCCTGGTCGAGACCGTAGCTGCGCGCCGTCCAGGGGTTCTGCGTGTAGCAGGTCGTGGCGTAGCCGGCGGCCGAGAAGAGCTCGGCCATCGTGGTCGCGTCGGCGGACAGACGCTTGGTGGCCAGCACGGCCGGATCCTCGACGACGCTGAACTGCAGGCCGTGCGTCTCCTGGAACAGGCTCGTGAAGAGCGAGGTCGTGGACGGCAGCGTCCAGCTCGCGGGCGACCACGCGTGGGCCACGCGCACGCCGTCACGCGCGAGCGCGTCGAGTCGCGGCGCGACCTCGGGCGGTCCGCCCCACACGCCGAGGTGGTCGGCGTGCAGCGCGTCGAGCAGGATCAGCACGCAGTCGTCGCCCGCCAGCGCCCCGCGCAGCGGCCACGCGTCGCCGGGCGCGTCGACGTCGGACGTGGCGGCGCCCGTGGCGGGGCTCGTCGCGTCGGTCGCGGCGCCGTCGTCCGCCCCGGACGCCGCATCGCCGCACGCCACGAGCGCGACGCACAGCACGCTCGCCAGCGCTCCCGTGAGGACGCCGCGCGCCCCCGCCCGCGCGCCGCGGATGGCGCAGCGCGGGGTCGTCATGACGCGACTTCGGCGTCCGCGTGCAGCGAGCCGCTGTGGAGGTGCAGGCAGCGGTCGGCGCGCTCGGCCAGCTCGGGGTCGTGCGTCACGAGCACGAGCGTCACGTCGTGCTTCACGTTCAGGTCGAAGAGCAGCTCGGTGATCGTCTCGCTCGTGCGCTCGTCGAGGTTGCCGGTGGGCTCGTCGCACAGCAGCAGGCTAGGACGCGAGACGAGCGCGCGCGCGATGGCTACGCGCTGCCGCTCGCCGCCCGAGAGCTGCCCGGGACGGTGCTTCATGCGCTCGCCCAGGCCCATCTCGGTCAGCAGCTCGGAGGCCTCGGCGCGGGCGCGCGAACGTTCGCGGATCCAGCGCAACGGGCCGATCTCGATCATGCGCGGCAGCAAGGCGTTCTCGAGCGCGGTGAGCTCGGGGATCAGGTGGTAGAACTGGAACACGAAGCCGATCTCGGAGTTGCGCAGCGAGGCGCGCTCGCTCGTGCCCAATCCGACGGTCTCGGTGCCGGAGATGCTCAGGCTGCCCGCGTCGGGACGGTCGAGCAGCCCCAGCAGGTTGAGCAGCGTGCTCTTGCCCGCGCCGGAGCGTCCCATGACGGCCACGGCCTCGCCGGCGCGCAACTCGAGGTCGACGTCACGCAGCACCTCGAGACGCTGCCGTCCGGCGCGGTAGCTGCGCGTGAGGCCGCGCGCGCCGAGCACGACGCGCGCGCCGGGAGCGGGCCCCGTGCGTCCGTTGCCCTTCGGCACGCTCGCGTCGGGCATCGTCGGGAGTTCACTCATGGCGCAGCGCCTGCACGGGGTCCTTGAGTCCGGCCACGAGCGCCGGCACCAGGCAGATCAGGATGCCGAAGGCCACGCAGCTCAGGGTGAACACCGCGTTCATCTCCTGGTCGATGGCCACCGGGATCTCGGTGAAGGCGTAGATCGTGCGGTCGAAGATCTCGCGCCCGATGACCCACTCGACGAAGTGCTGGACGACGCTGATGTGCTCGGCCACGGCCCAGCCCGCCAGCCATCCCAGCGCGCCGCCCAGGGTCGAGATGACCACGCCACAGAGCGCGAACACCCCCGCGATGCCCCACGGCGCCGCCCCCAGCGACGCCAGGATGCCGATGTCGCGCACCTTCGACTGCACGAGCATCATGAGCATGCAGAGCATGATCATGCTCACGAGCATCAGGAAGAAGCCGAACACGAAGCCCAGGATCGTGCGCTCGTTCTCGACCGCTGCCAGGAACACCTTGTGCCGGTCGCGCCAGGTCTCGACGGACGACGGCAGCCCGGCCGCCTTGAGCATGGCCTCGATCTCGTCGCGCGCCTTCTCGAGGTTCGTGCCGGGCTTGACGGTCAGGTACAGCTCGGAGAGCTCGTGCTTCGTCGAGGCCCAGGTCTTGAAGGCCTCGCGGTCGATGAAGACGTTGCCGATGTCGAACTTGTAGTGCCCGGTGTTGAAGGCGCCCGACACGATGAACGTGAGCGACGCCGCGTGGATCTCCGCGTTGCCGAGATCGGTACCGTCCGGCACGGTCACGAGCTCGATCGCGTCGCCCTTGCCGAGGCGCAGCATCTCGAGCATCGCCTCGCTCATGAGCACCTTGGGCAGGTTCGCGTAGCGCAGCTCCGACTCGTGGATGAAGCCCGTGGGCAGGAAGAACGGGTCGTGCGGGTCCTCGACGCCCAGGCTGGCCGAGTCGATGTTGCGCAGGAAGTGCTCGAAGTCGGTGTTCGCGATCTCCTGGGCGGGGTCGATGCCGTGCACGATGACGAGCGTGCGCTCGGCCATCTGCGACGTGCCCCGGAAGAGGTCGTCCTTCCCCGCCACCTTGAACACCGCCGGACGCACGAGCCGCGACGCCACGCCGATCACGTCGGGATGGCTGCGTACCACGTCCTCGAGGTCTTCGCGCGGGAAGGGGTGGTCCCACTGGTACGGGAAGACGATCAGGTCGGACGTCGTCCCGCGCAGGAAGCCCTCGGTCTCGTGCAGGAAGCCCGACATGATCGACCAGACCACGATCAGCGCGCCGATGGCCAGGCCGAGCACGACGATCGAGACCACCGAGACCCAGCGGCGCAGCGTGTAGCGGGAGGCCAGGAAGAGCGCGTACACGGCTCAGGCCTCCCCGCCGGCCGCACGCGCGGCGGCCGGGTCGTCGCCCGCGGGCGCCGCGGCGTCGTCGTCGGGCAGCTCGTCGAGCTCGCCCGCGGGACGCGGCCTCAGCAGCGGGAAGAGGATCACGTCGCGGATCGCCTCGGCACCGGTGAGCAGCATCACGAGCCGGTCGATGCCGATGCCGATGCCCGCGGCGGGCGGCATGCCGTAGGCCAGCGCGGTGACGTAGTCGTGGTCGACCTCCTTGGGCGTCTCGGGATCGGCGTCGCGGACCTGCTCTTCGAAGCGCGCCTGCTGCTCGGCCGGGTCGTTCAGCTCGGAGAAGCCGTTCGCGAGCTCGACCCTGGCCACGAACAGCTCGAAGCGCTCGCCCACGCGCGGGTCCTCGGGACGCGCCTTGGCCAGCGGACAGAGCGCGATCGGGAAGTCGGTCACGAAGGTCGGATCGACCAGGTGCGGCTCGACGACCTCGGCGAACAGATCTTCGGCGACCTTCGCCACGGGACGTCCCGCGACGTCGACGCCGCGGGCGCGGGCGGCGGCGAGCACCGCCGCGTCGTCGAACACCGAGCAGCCCAGGTGCTCGCGGAACAGCTCGTCCCACGAGGCGCGCCGGAAGGGACGGGCGAGGTCGACCACCTGTTCGCCCCAGCGCACCTTCAGGCCGTCGCCCTCGACGCGCTGCTGCACGTGACGCTCGGCGAGCGACGCGACGAGCTCTTCGCAGGCGGCGACCCAGTCGTCCATGCGGGCGTAGGCCCAGTAGGCCTCCATCATGGTGAACTCGGGGTTGTGGCGCGGCGAGAGGCCCTCGTTGCGGAAGTTGCGTCCGATCTCGAAGACCTTCTCGAAGCCGCCCACGAGCAGGCGCTTCAGGAACAGCTCGGGCGCGATGCGCAGGTAGAGGTCGCAGTCGAGCGTGTTGTGGTGCGTGATGAAGGGACGCGCCACGGCGCCGCCGGCGATGGCGTGCAGCATGGGCGTCTCGACCTCCATGAAATCGTGCTCCTCGAGGAAGCGACGCACGTCGCGCACGATCGCCGAGCGCCGCGCGAAGTGCTCGAGCCGCTCGGGGTTCGCGGCCAGGTCGACGTAGCGGCGCCGGTAGCGCAGCTCGACGTCGGCCAGTCCGTAGTACTCCTTAGGCGGCGGCAGCAGGCTCTTCGTGAGCAGCTCGACGGCGCTCGCGAAGAGCGTCGGCTCACCCTTCTTCGTGCGCTGGAACGCGCCGCGGGCGGCCAAGAAATCTCCCAGGTCGAGATTCGCCTTGAGGACGGCGAAGGCCTCCTCGCCCACGGCCTTCTTCTGGACGTAGGCCTGGCAGCGACCCGTGCCGTCGCGCAGGTCGACGAACAGGCTGTTGCCGTGGTCGCGCAGCGCGGTCACGCGCCCCGCCAGGGTGACCACCGCCGGCGGGTCGGACCCGGGGTCGTGCCGCGCGAGCAGCTCGGCCACGGGGATGCGCCCGGGCAGCGTCGTGCCGGCGGCGTACGGGTCGGCACCCGCGGCACGGAAGCCGGCGAGCTTGTCGAGTCGGTCTTGCGGGGCGCGCATCCGGCGAGTGTACCCGTGGCGGGATCCGGGGTTCCAGCCGAGCGCATGGCGGAACGGGGGCGCCCCGCGCGCCGGCCGACGTCCCGGTGCGGCGACCGCGCGGCACCGATCTGCGCCCGACGCGCTCCTCCGAGTGGCCCTCGTTCGCACCCGGCCTGCGCCCCCCGACGCATGCCGACCGGACACCGCCCGCGGGAGCATGCGCGCGTGCGACGACCTCGGACGCCGAGCGCGCACCCGTCCCCGTGGAGGGCCTCTCATGACGAACCGGATCATGGCGATCGCGACCTTCGTGTTGCTGCTGCTCGTGCCGCGTGCGGCACCGCAGAGCCTCGACGGCGCTTGGTTCAAGGTGCAGGTCCACGGCAGCGGCATGGTCCTCGACGCGGACGGCAGCGTCTCGCCCTCGCACGGCAAGCTCGTGGCCTACGTGCACGTCGACCTGCTCGCGGTCGGGGTGATCGACGACGCGACCACGTTCACCTACGGCTACCAGGTCTGGACCCTCGGCGCCCAGGACGAGTGGATCCCCTCGAACTCGGGCATCTTCGTCACGCCGTCCTGCGAGCGAGCCATGTCGGGCGACCCCGCCCAGGGCATCGTGCTGCAGGTCGCCGTGCCCGTGGTCGGCGACGGAATCGGTCTCGGGAGCTGGCTCGACGTGCACTTCGTGGCCAAGCTCAAGGTCAAGCTCGACAAGAACGGCATGCTCAAGAAGGCCTCGTTCAAGAGCATGGGCTGCCTGATGCCCGCGGGCCTCATCGACGGCCGGACGGCCATCGGCGGCGGCAAGGTCACCGGCAAGACCGTGCCCGTGTCGAAGCTGCCGTTCGCGGCGCCCGGGTAGCGGGTCCGGCGCGCGGCGTCAGGCGCGCCGCGCGCGCAGGTCGAGCGTCATCGAGATGTCGGTGACGTGCGCGCCGTCGACGCGGAAGCGGTCGACGGCGCGTCCCGTCTCGACGAAGCCGAGCGCGCGGTAGAGCGCCCGGGCGGGCGCGTTGCCCTCGAACACGCCCAGGTCGATCCAGTCGAGGATGGGCTGCGCGACCGCCCAGTCGACCAGGGTCGTGAGCAGCGCGCGTCCCAGGCCGCGGCCGCAGTGCGAGCGGCGCAGGCCCATGCCGAGCGTGGTGCGGTGCAGCAGCGAGCGCAGGTCGCCGCCGTGCAGCTCGCCGTCACCCACCAGCGCATCGCCGTCGAACACGCCCCACGAGCGTCCCCAGCGCGGGACGTCGAGAGACCTCGTCCAGCGTTCGAGCGTCGAGGCGCGCGCGGTGTCGACCGGATACGGATCGTCGCGGCCGTAGGGCGCGAAGAGCGGCGTGCCGTCCCGTCCCGACTCGGGCACGAGCGCCTGGACGTGCGCCAATCGCAGGTCGACGTCCTCGACGGTGAGCGGCCGGATGAGGAGGCCGTCCCCGAGGTCGCGCACGCCGGAGGCGTCGCCGGCGGACGTCGTCGGCGGCCCGTGTCCGGCGGGCATCTCTCGGGCAGCGCGCACGCGGCGCGCGTCGGACGTCTCGTCGTCGGTCAACTCTCGAGCTCCACGCCGAGGCCGTCGGCGATGCGGTTCACGAAGGCGAAGTAGGCCGTCACCGCGCACAGGTCGTGGATCGCACGGTCGTCGAAACCGTGCGCGCGCAGCGCGAGGACGTCCGACGCGTCCATCGCTCCGGGGGTGCGCGTGAGCTTCAGCGCGTACGTCACGAGCGCGGCGTCCGCGGGCGGCAGCGGCGCGTTCGCGGGATCGCGCATGAGCGCATCGATCAACTCCTCGATCTGTTGCGCCGGCCGACCGGCCTGCGCCAGGAGGGAGCGCAGCCCCCTCCCGTGGTGCACGAGTCAGTAGTGGCAGAGGTTCTCGGCGGAGACCGCCACCGCGACGACCTCGCGCTGCACGCGCGACAGCGGCGAGGCACGCCGCATCGTCGCGAGGTACAGGTCGAGGTGCGCGCGCATGACGTCCGGGTGCACCGCGTGGACCTGGATGATGTGGTCCTTGTCGGCGACGCGCTGCTCGGGGCGCAGCTCGTCGTCCGGCACGTAGCGGATGTGGGCCATGCGGAGGCGTCCTCGGGGGAGGCGCGCATGGTAACGCCCTCACCCCGGGGCGCGCAGCCCGAGCACCACGGACACGACGCCGCGCCGGACCTCAGGCCACTCCGGTGAACGACCGGCGCCAGAACCAGATCGAGGGCTCGCCGACCAGACTGCTCTCGGTCTCGAGCACCAGCGACTCGAACTCGCGCTTGGAATCCGCGGCGGCGAGCAGACGCGCCTGTTCGCGGGCGTAAGCGGCCATGTCGCCGTAGACGTGCGCGCTCGCTTCGGTGTCGAGGCTCGCCGCGAACGACAGGCCCGCAACGGCCGCCACCGGCAGCAGGACCGCTGCGACGCCCAGTGAATGCACGACCGACTCGAGCTCGCCATGCATCAGCACGAGCTTGGCGGTGGTGGCGACGATCGCCAGGAACGAGAAGCCCATGAAAGCCCGGTGCGCCAGCCGAAGAGACCTCGTCGCATCCTTGCACTTGCCTTCGTAGTAGGGGATCTGCCCCTTCTTGCCCGCCAGCCGCTGCTCGATGTACTCGCGGCGAGCGGTGTCCCAGTCGGGGCCCAGCTCCCGGCGGCTCCCGAGGTGCAGCACGTTGATCGTGTGCAGCAAGCTCCGCAGACGAACGGGCTGCAGCGGCGCGAAGAGGTGTGCGAGCGGCATGTGCCACGTCACCGCCTGCGCGGAGCGCGCCACTTCGCTCACGAGTCGAGTGAGAGCCCAGACTCCGACGGCGCGCGCACGGTGCAGGTACGTGTGGTAGCCCAGGCCGCTCGCGAGCAGGACGAGCTCGATTCCGAGCAGCATCGGCAGCTTGAGTTTCAGCGCCAGGGTGGCCAGCAGCGTGGCTCCCACGTGCGTCCCGACGATGACCAAGGCAGCGCGCCGGAAGTTCAGCTTGCGAGAGATCGCCCGGGCATCGGTGAACGTCTTCAGCGCTCCGAGGAAGGTGTCGATGTCCGGCAGGTGGCCGGCGTCGCCTGGGATGGCGAGCCCCGCGAGTTCGTCAGGCAGGCTCGGCGCCACGAACTGCTGCGGCGCACCGGCCGGTGCATTCCAGTGCCACTGCTCGTCCACCGTGAGGCGCCCTTCGACGACGTCGACGGTCGCGACGAGCACCGGGCGATGGCGGTTGCGCGCCTGGGCGATGACCTCGAGCGTCCCGCCGCGCGAGCCCTGCGCGCCGGCGCGCACGAGGCAGATCAGCACGTCGCTCACGCGCACGAGCTCGAGGTTCACGTCCTCGAAGCGATCGCGCCGGTCGAGGGCCGAACTCGCGACGCGTTCCTGGATCACGTGCGGCGCGTCGAACAGCGCCTCCGCCGCGCGCCGATCGTCGTCGTCGAAGTCGTGTCGACCGTCCTCCGCGGCGGACAGGAACTCCTCGCGGCTCTGCGGCAGGAAGAGGCGCTGCGGGATGCCGAGACGTCCGCAGGCCGACGTGAAGAGCGTGTCGCCGCCCTTGGCCAGCGACGAGATGCCGCACACGAACTGCTGCGCGCCGAGGCCGAGGCGTTCGGGGAGCTGCTCGAGGCACTGCACGAGCCACTCCTCGAGGTCGTGCTCGAGCGACGATCGTTCAGCCTCGGGCATGCTCGGATCGAAGAGCACGCGCGAGCCGGCGAAGCCGACCTGAACCACGAGCGGCGCTGAAGTTGCGGGCGTCTTCATCGCGATGCGCCTCCACCGAAGGTGGACTCGATCCAAGCGAGGAGCCCACCCATCTCAGGATCGAGTTCATATCCCGCATCGACGAATCTGCGCAGGATCGCGTGACCGTTCGCGAGAGACTGCACCGCGAGTTGCGGCTCGCCCGCCGCCTGCGCGCGCTGGAACGCGAGGAACGACGACACGACCGCGGTTCGTGCGTGGTCGGACGCACCCGGGTTGGCTTCGAGCACCTTCATCGCGAGACCGTGGTCGACGTGCATGACATTCCCCCCGGGCGGCTCGGCGGGTCGCGACGCCGGACGGGACGCCTGCGCGGCCCCGCCCCCCCTCGTCGATCCCGTGTCGCATCGCCCGGACGCGCGAGTCTACGCGGGCCACGCCGAGGCGTCACCGACTCTCAGGCGGGCTCGCGTGGCCCCACCCCAGAACGCTCGATCAGGCTCGGACAGGCCGCAGTCCCCGCGCACGCGCTCGTCGCGCAAGCAGCAGTGCCCGAGGTCCGACGCGGGTCGACGCCTGGAACCTGGGGCACCGCGGCGCCACCGACGCGACCAGCCCTGCCAGCGGCGAGCCCCCCTCCCTGAGCCGTCCGTGCATCGAGACCGAATCACTCGGCCGGCGGATCCGGCTCGCACAGCACGAGCACCACGAGCAGCGGGAACCCCACCGACTTCGCCGCGCGCGGAACCTCGCGCGCGAAGGCCTCGTCGGGCGCGCGTTCGATCACGTCGTCGAGCCGCAGTCCGGCGCGCAGCGCGGCCATCACGAAGTCGCCGATCGAGTGCGCCACGCTCCCGGGATGCACCGTCTCGCCGCTCGTCGGGTCGTCGAAGTGCGCCCACGTCCCGCGCAGGAAGCAGGCCGGGTGCATGCCCGAGACCACCGCCCGTCCGCCGGGGACGAGCACGCGCGCGATCTCGGCGAAGAACGCCGACAGGTCGTGCACGTGCTCGAGCACGAGGCCGCTCACCACGCGCTCGAACGACGCGTCGGCGAACGGCAACGGACGGCGCAGGTCGTGCTCGACGAAGCGCACCGCGTGGGCACCGGACTTCGCGCGCGCGGCCGCGAGCATCCCCGGCGAGAAGTCGAGCGCGGTGACGTGCGCACCGCGCGCGGCGAGGCGCAGCGCCCAGCGTCCGGTGCCGCAGCCGAGGTCGAGCAGCGTGCGTCCGGAGACGTCGCCCAGCGCCGCCTCGACCACCGGTTGCTCGAGGGCCACGAGCGGGTTGCCGTCGTGATCGTAGACCGCCGCCCAGCGGTCGTATCCCGCGCGCACGCCCGACAGGTCGCCGGACGGCGCGGGCGCGTCGAGCGGGCAGGCCATCTCGAGCTCGCGCTCGCCGTCGCGCGCGCGCACGAAGCCGTCGCCGGTGAGCCGGAAGCCGCAGCGTTCGTAGCAGCGCCGCGCGCGCAGGTTGTCGGCGCCGACGTGCAGGCGCAGCGCACGCCGTCCTTCGGCGCGAGCCTGCGCGAGGGCGGCGTGCACGAGCGCGTCCGCGGCGCCCGTCCCGCGCAGCTCGGGCGCGACCCACATCGCCATCAGGAACGCCGAGCCCTCGCGCTCGTCGTCCGGGACGCAGGCGCACAGGCCGCGCAGCGCGCCGTCGTGCTCGAGCGCGAAGTTCGCGGCGCGCGCGAGGCGTCCGGTCCACGCGTCGGGTGGCAGGACGAGTTCCTCGGCGAGCGTACGCTCGAACGCGTCGGGCGCGTCGGCCAGCGCCGCGAGGCGCGCGGCGCGGAAGACGTCCTCGTCGCCGGGGACGAGGCGGCGCACGACGAACGACGACGGCCCGCTCACCCCACCTGGGCCTCGAACTCCGAGAAGACCGAGCGCGCCTCGGCGAGCTCGCCCACCGGGACGAAGTCGCAGACCTCGCCGAACTCCCTCCACAACTCCTGCACCACGGGGTTGCGGTGCGCGTCCTCGACGGCCACGGGCGAGACCCACTCGAAGACCTCGACGAACGTGCCGTCCGCCGCGCGCATGACGTGCGCGGGACGCTCGGTGATCAGACCCTCGCCGCGCAGCACCGAGGCGTGCTTGTCGACGAGCGCGGCCAGCGTCTGCGCGTGTCCGGGCTTCGGGCGGTAGCAGGCGATCACGAAACGTCCCATGGCGGGTCCTTCGTCGGGCGGGGTGGTTTCTCGGCCCACGAGTCTGGGACGAGCGGCCGCGGAGGTAAAGCGCTCGACTCAGGGGTGCCGGGTCGGCGCCTCGGCACGCGGCGCACGCGCTTGCGCGGGACGCCGCTCACGCCGCAGTACGTCGCCCCGGCGACGAGCCCGCAGGCGGCGAAGACCACGCCCGGCAGCGGACCCTTCTCGTACGGCCCGTGGACGACGAAGAACGCCGCGATCCCGATCGCCGTCGCCCACGCGCAGACCGGCCCGACGGTCAGCCATCCCCGCGCGCGCAGCACGAACAACCCGGGAGCCCCGACGAGCGCGCTGCCGGCCCCGACGACCCAGGTGAACAGCACGAAAGCGCCGATCAACTTCCAGCTCGGGATCGATCCCGACATGGCGGCGTCCCACGCGACGGCGCACGGGATGACCACGACGCCGGGCAGGATCGCGGCCGCGAGCAGCCCGACCCACATCGGACGACCCCGCCGCCCGCCGCTCGCCTTCGCGTGCGAGGTGACCACGACAGGACCTCGGTCTTGCTCGTCCGACACCGCGGCTCCCCGGCGTGCACGAGCGGATCGTCGAGCACGGTGGACCCCGCGCCACCCGTCACGGGACGGCCCCGCGGGATCGACGCTCGCGCCCATCATCGCCCATCGAGCGGACCCCGGCGAGCCCGCCCCTTGATCGGCCCGGCCTCTGCACGGACGATGCCGCATCGCTCCCACCGCACCGGAAACCCTCATGAGCGTCACCGTGACGGCCGATGGGCCCTGTCGCCGAACCCTCACCTTCTCGATCGAGCGCTCGGTCCTGCAGGCCGCCATCGATCAGCGCGTCGCCCAGGCGGCGTCCGGCGCGAAGCTGAAGGGCTTCCGGCCGGGCAAGGCCCCGATCGCGCTGGTCAAGAAGACCTACGGAGGCCAGGCCGCCGAGGAGGCGCGCCGGCAGGTCATGGGCCAGGCCTTCTCCGAGGCCGTCCAGGAGCACTCGCTCACGCCCGTGGGCGACCCCGAGATGAACCTCGAGAAGCTCGAGGACGACGGGACGGGCCCGTTCACCTTCGAGCTCGCGGTCGAGATCGTGCCCGAGTTCGAGCTGCAGATCCCCGAGACGATCCCGGTCACGGTCACGCTGCCGGCGATCGACGACGGCATGCTCGAGACCGAGATCCAGCGCCTGCGCGAGCAGGGCGGCACCCTCCAAGACGTGCCCGAGGGCGAGACCGTCGCCGGCGAGGACATCCTCGAGGGCACGATCGTCTACGGCGTGGGCGACGAGAGCCTCGAGCCGCAGACCGAGAAGGCCGTCTTCCTGCGCCACGACCTGCTCGACGGCATCCGCGTCGAGGGGCTGGCGGCGCACTTCGTCGGCAAGTCGCTGGGCGACACGGTCGACGTCGAGGTCACGCTTCCCGAGCACTTCGAGCCGTCCGAGCACGCCGGCGCGAGCGCCACGGCGCGCGTCACGATCGACCGTCTGCGGCGCATCCAGCCGGCCGAGCTCGACGCCTCGTTCTTCGAGCGCGCGGGCGTGGCCGACGAGGCCGACCTGCGCGACCGCATCCAGAAGAACCTCGAGGCGCAGCGCGAGCGCTACCGCAACCAGCTCGTCGATCGCGAGATCGACCAGGTCATGATCGCGGCGCACGAGTTCCCGCTGCCCGAGCGGCTGCTCTCCAAGGCCATCGACCGGCGCGTCCACGAGGTCGCGCACCGCGCGATGGAGGAGGCGCATCAAGAGTCCGAGGCCGCGCACCACGCCGCCGAGGAGAAGCGCGGCGAGATCACCGAGCTGACGACCAAGGGCATGCGACTGGCGTTCGTGCTGAACCGCATCGCCCAGGAGCAGGGCCTCACGGCCAGCCGCGAGGCGGCCGAGCAGCAGATCCGCATCCTGGCCCAGCAGCAGAACCACGATCCCGAGGCGTCCGTGCAGCACGCGCGCAGCGAGGGCTGGGTGGTCGAGGTCCAGGAGCAGCTCACGCACAACAACGCCCGCGCCTGGCTGCGCGAGCGCGCGCAGATCACAGAGCAGGCCCCCACCGAAGGCGACGGCGGCGGCGAGAGCGACGACTGAGGGCCGCCGACCGGCCCGTCCAGGGAGGGACCATGACCGACGACATCCATGACGGGGCGCCCCGCGCCTACTACCCGATCCCCTACGTGATCGAGAAGACGGGCCGCGGCGAGCGGGCCTACGACATCTACAGCCGCCTGCTCGAAGACCGCATCATCTTCGTCGGCACGGCCATCGACGACCACGTGGCGAACGCCGTGGTCGCGCAGCTCCTGTTCCTCGAGAAGGAGAACCGGAGCCAGGACGTGAACATGTACATCAACTCGCCGGGTGGCTCGGTCACGGCGGGACTCGCGATCTACGACGCGATGCAGCACGTGGGCTGCGAGGTCGCGACCTTCTGCATCGGGCAGGCGGCCAGCATGGGAGCCGTGCTGCTGTGTGCCGGCACCAAGGGCAAGCGGCACATCCTGCCCCACTCCAGGGTCATGATCCACCAGCCCTGGGGCGGTGCGGGCGGCACCGCGGCCGACATCCGCATCCAGGCCGACGAGATCCTCAAGCTCAAGGGCGACCTGAACGCGATCCTGGCCCACCACACCGGCCAGGCGATCAAGAAGATCGAGAAGGACACCGATCGCGACAACTACCTCTCGGCCCAGCAGGCGGTCGAGTACGGGCTGGTCGACGAGATCATCAACCCGCTCGAGATGCCCAGGAAGAGCTGAGCGCGTCGCGCGTCCCGCGCGCGACCGGGGCCGCCCCGGCGGCGGCCCCGGCGAGGTCGCGGACAGCAGCCATGGGTCGCACGAGCCGCCGAGGACGTACACTGTGGCGATGAAGAACGGAGACGGCGGCCGCGGCAACGAGGAGCGCTGCACCTTCTGCAGCAAGGGAAGGCGGCAGGTCAAGAACCTCATCGCCGGCCCGCCCGACGTCTACATCTGCAACGAGTGCGTCGAGCTGTGCAACACGATCCTGGTCGAGCACCGCTCCCAGGAGTCGCCCGGACAGACGTCCGCGGGCGGCGCCCTCGACGCCGCGGGCGAGCTCTCGATCGACCGGCTGCCGACGCCCTCGTCGCTGGTGAAGCGCCTCGACGAGTACGTGATCGCCCAGGAGCACGCCAAGAAGGTGCTCGCGGTCGCGGTCTACGGCCACTACCGGCGCATGCTCGCGCGCCAGTCCCCTGGACGCGTGCCCGAGGGTGTCGAGATCGAGAAGAGCAACATCCTGCTCGTCGGGCCCACGGGCTCGGGCAAGACGCTGCTCGCGCGCACGCTGGCCAAGATCCTCGACGTGCCGTTCGCCATCGCCGACGCGACCACGCTCACCGAGGCCGGCTACGTCGGCGAGGACGTCGAGAACATCATCCTCAAGCTCGTCCAGGCGGCGAACTACAACATCCCGCGGGCGCAGCAGGGCATCGTCTTCATCGACGAGATCGACAAGATCGCGCGCACCACGGGCAACGTCTCGATCACGCGCGACGTCTCGGGCGAGGGCGTCCAGCAGGCGCTGCTCAAGATCCTCGAGGGCACCGTGGCGAACGTCCCGCCCCAGGGCGGACGCAAGCACCCCGAGCAGCAGTACATCCAGGTCGACACGCGCGACATCCTGTTCATCGCCGGCGGCACCTTCTCGGGCATCGAGGACATCGTCGCCAAGCGCGTGGGCGGCAGCACGATCGGCTTCCGCGACACGGGACACGGCGCGAGCCACCTCGCCGCGCACGAGGAGGCCAACGCGCTCATCGCCCAGGTGACCAGCGAAGACCTGGTCGAGCACGGCATGATCCCCGAGTTCGTCGGGCGCCTGCCGATCGTCGCGCCGCTGCGCTCGCTCGACGAGGACGACCTCGTGCACACGCTCACGTGGCCGAAGAACGCCCTGGTCAAGCAGTACCAGACCCTCTTCCAGCTCGACTCGTGCGAGCTCGAGTTCGAGCCCGACGCGCTGCGCGCCATCGCCCAGCAGGCGCTGAAACTGCGCACCGGCGTGCGCGCCGCGCGCTCGATCATCGAGGCGCTCATGCTCGACGTGGCGTACCAGCTCCCCGACCGCGGCGCGAACCTGCGCTACACGGTCACGCCAGCCTTCGTGCGCGGCGACGAGGACATCCACGTGTCGCCCGTCCCGGGACGCGACGCGCGGCGCGAGTCGGCCTGACGCCCATGAGCGCGGCGCCCGGTGTCCGCGGCGCGTCCGGCGACGACGACGCGCACGCGCAGGACGACGCGCCGCCCGCGCACGACGCACCGGGCGCCCCTGCCGACGTGCCCCGCGCCGACGTCACACCCGACGCGGCGCCGCTGCCCGCGCTGACCGACCTGCCCGTCGACGGCTACGAGGCGGCGCTCTCCGACGTCCGGGGTGCGCGCCCGTTCCACGCGCGCAACCTGCGGCGCTGGGTGCTGCAGCGCGGCGCCACCTCGTGGGACGCGATGACCGACCTCTCGAAGGCGCTGCGCGGCGAGCTCGCGCGGCGCTTCCGCATCCGCCGCGGCGAGCTGCTGCGCACGCACGAGAGCCGCGACGGCACCGTCGGCCTGCTCACGCGCCTCGACGACGGACGCCTGATCGAGTCGGTCTCGATCCCCGACGGCGGGCGGCGCACGCTGTGCATCTCGAGCCAGGTCGGCTGCGCCGTGGCGTGCCGCTTCTGCGCGTCCGGACTCGACGGCGTCGAGCGCAACCTCTCGGCGGGCGAGATCGTCGAGCAGGTGCTCCTGGCGCGCGACCTCGACGGCGACCATCCGCTCACGAACTACGTCTTCATGGGCTCGGGCGAGCCGACGCACAACCTCGCGAACGTGCTCGCGGCGATCAGGGTCATGAACGCCGACGACGGCCTGGGCATCGGCGCGCGGCGCATCACCGTCTCGACCGTGGGACATCCCGCGGCGCTCGAGAAGCTGGCCGACGAACCGATCGCCTTCAACCTGGCGCTCTCGCTGCACGTCCCCGGCGACGACGCGCGGCGCGCGCTCATGCCGGGCCTCGGCAGCAGCGACCTCGTGGCCACGCTCGACGCCGCGCAGAAGCGCTTCGACGCGACCGGACGCCGGCTGACCGCCGAGGTCGTGCTGCTCGACCGCGTGAACGACGCCCCGGCCCAGGCCGACGAGCTCGCGCGCCTGCTGCACGGACGTCCCGTGGCGGTCAACCTGATCCCCTGGAACCCGGTCGACGGCGTCGAGCTGCGCGCACCGCGGCCCGAGCGCGTCGAGGCGTTCGCCGAGCGCCTGCGCAAGGCCGGCGTGACGACCACCGTACGCCGCCCGCGCGGCCGCGACGTGGGCGTGGCGTGCGGACAGCTCCGTCGCCGCGCCCAGGGCGCCGGCGGACGCCGCGACGCCCGGTGACCTCGCCGCGTGCTGCGCAACGTCGGCGCGGCGTGCCGGTTCTGCCGGCCGTGATCGCGCTCGTGCCGGCCGGCTTCTCGACGCTGTTCGTGTCCGATCCGGGCACTCGCACGACGCCCGGCGCGGGTCGAGACGCGCCGCCGCAGAGGCACGGGCCGTGACCTCCCGACGCAGCGGCGGCTGCCTCTGGACGCTGCTCGTGGGAGCCCTCGTGCTCGGCGCGTTCGCGCTGCTGCTCACGCTCGACGCCGATGCGCGGCGCGCGCTCGGCGCGCGTCCGTTCGTGCGCCTCGAGTGGAGCCTCGCGTACACGCCGGGACTCGAGGACGAGCTGCGCGACGCCCTGGCGCGCGTCCCCCACGAGCGCTTCGGCATGACGACCGACTGGGCCCGCTTCGAGGACACGCTGCGCGTGACGGTCGAGCTGCCCGGCGACGAAGGGCAGACCGACGCGCTGCGCGCCCTCGTCGAGGAACGCTTCGACCCCGCCTGGCAGGCGACCTGGCGCGGCGCGCGTCCGGTCGAGCAGAAGCCTTTGTGGGTCGGACGCGTCACGCACCGCCTGCGGCGCATCGGCTCGCGCGTGCACCGCTGGATCGAGGGCGACGGAGGCGGCTGAGCGCGTGCCCCGGTGCGCGTGCCGCCGTGCGTCCCCGTCCCGCGCGGAGCGCGCCGGCTCGCGGCGCGTCAGGGCGCGCCGTCGACCCCTCCGGGGACCGGCGCCTCGCCCGGGCCCGGTGTGACGAGCCGCCGCAGGTCCTCGACGATCGTGTAGCTGACCGGCACGAGCAGCAGCGTGACGAACGTCCCGAACATCACGCCGAAGCCCAGCGAGACCGCCATCGGGATCAGGAACTGGGCCTGCAGGCTGCGCTCGAGCAGCAGCGGCAGCAGGCCGGCGAAGGTCGTGAGCGACGTGAGCAGGATGGCCCGGAAGCGTGCGGGTCCCGCCTTGCGCACCGCCTCGTCGACGCCCATGCCGTCGCGTCGCGCCGCGTTCACGAAGTCGACCATGACCAGGCTGTCGTTCACGATCACGCCGGTCAGCGCCACGATGCCGAACATCGACATGACCGTCAGGTCCATGCCCAGCGCGATGTGTCCCAGCACCGCGCCCACGATGCCGAACGGGATGGCCAGCATCACGATCACGGGCTGGATGTAGCTGCGGAACGGGATCGCCAGCAGCGCGAAGATCACCAGCAGCGCGATCACGAAGCCGCGCACGAGCCCCGCCACCGTGTCGGCCTGCTCGCGCTGCTCGCCCTCGAGCGTCCAGCCCAGCCCGGGGATCGTGCGCTCGAGCTCGGGCAGCACCGTGGCGCGCAGCTGCTCGATGACCGCGTTCGGTTCGGTCACCGAGAGGTCGACGTCGGCCGTCACGTTGATCGAGCGGCGCCGGTCGGCGCGTTCGATGACCGCGTCGCCACGCGCCACCTCGACGTCGGCCACGCGCGACAGCGGCGCCTCGACGCCCCCGGCCAGGCGGATGCGCATCTCGTCGACGTCGCCGAGCGAGCGCCGTCCCGACTCGGGGTAGCGCACCATGACACGCACCTCGTCGCGCCCGCGCTGGACGCGCTGCGCCTCCTCGCCGTAGAACGCCTGGCGCACCTGACGCGCGAGGTCGGCGCGCGTCACGCCCAGCGCCTCGCCCTCGGGCGTCACGTCGAAACGCAGCTCCTGCTGTCCGCCGCGGAACGAGTCGGCCACGTCGAACACGCCGGCGACGGTGCCCAGCGCGGCCTCGAGCGCCGCCGCGCCCCGGCGCAGGTCGTCGACCCGGTGGCCCGTGAGGCGCACGTGCACCGGCGAGCCGGTCGAGACCATGTTGCTCGTGAACGAGAGCTCGACCGCGCCCGCCACCGGTCCCACGGCCTCGCGCCAGCGCCTGACGAGGTCGCGCGAGCTCGCGCTGCGCTCCTCGGCCGGGACGAGTTCGAGCATGACCTCGCCCAGGTGCGTCCCGGCGAAGCTGGCCGTGTTGCCGAAGGCCCGGCTCTGCGCGTCGCGGAAGGGCTGGTCGCCCACCGACGCCTTGACGTGCCGCACCACGGGCTCGCCCAGCTCGCGCTCCATCTCGGCCGCGAGGTCGAGCGCGGCGCGCTCGATGCGCGCCACCTCGCGCGCGGTGTGCTCGGGCGGCGTCCCCTGCGGCAGCGTGAGGTAGGCCACGACGTTGTCGGCCTCGACCGGCGGGAAGAACAGGAAGCGGATCTTGCCGCTCGCGAACAGCGCGCCGGTCAACACGAGCACCGAGAATCCGACGGACGCCGCGAGGTAGCGCCAGCGCAGCGCCGCGTCGAGCGTGGGGACGTAGCTGCGCCGCACGACGACGTCCAGCCCGCGCCCGACGGCGTCCTGCACGCGCTCCCAGGCGCGCAGCGGCGCGCGCCACCAGCGCATGAGCCGCGGTCCCGTGCGGTGCTTCAGGTGCGAGAGGTGCGCCGGCAGGATGAACAGCGACTCGAGCATCGAGAAGCACAGGATCGGCACCACCACCGCCGGCATCTGGTGGATGAACTTGCCGATCACCCCGGGGATGCCGATCAGCGGCGTGAAGGCGGCGATGGTCGTGAGCACGGCGAAGACCACCGGCAGCCAGACCTCGCCCACGCCGTCGAGCACGGCGTCGAGGCCGTCCTTGCCCTCCTCGTGGTGCCGGTAGACGTTCTCGCCCACCACGATCGCGTCGTCGACCACGATGCCGAGCGCGACCAGGAAGCCGAACAGCGAGATCATGTTCACGCTGATGTCGAGCGCCGGCATCATCCACAGCGTGCCCATGAAGGCCACGGGGATGCCGACGGTGACCCAGAACGCCAGCGAGAGCCGCAGGAACAGCGCCAGCGTCAGGAACACGAGCAGCAGTCCCGCGCGCCCGTTGCGCACGAGCAGGTCGAGGCGGCTCTCGAGGATGCGCACCTCGTCCTGGTAGATCTCGAGCGACACGCCGGGCGGCAGGTGCGCGGAGGCGTCGGCGACGTAGGCCTTGACGCGGTCGGCGATCTCGATCGCGCGCTGGTCGCCCACGCGGTAGACCTGCACCACGAGCGACGGACGACCGTCGAAGCGCGCCGACTGTCCCGTGTCCTCGAAGGCGTCGACGATGGACGCCACGTCGCCCAGCAGCAGGCGCGAGCCGTCGTCCCCGGCGCGCAGCACGACCTTCGCGAAGTCGTCGCCGGTGTACGACTGGGCCTTGGTGCGCAGCTTGATCTCGCCGCCGTCGGCCTTGACGACGCCGCCCGACAGGTCGAGCGACGAGCGCCGGATGGCCGCCACGACCTCGTCGAAGGTGAGCTGCAGGCGACGCAGCGTCTCCTCGGAGACGTCGA
This sequence comes from Planctomycetota bacterium, assembly GCA_020638905.1. GTDB lineage: Bacteria > Planctomycetota > B15-G4 > B15-G4 > B15-G4 > JACKHP01. The sequence continues at coordinate 98,685 of JACKHP010000006.1, forward strand.
TCGAGATCTCGTACGGCCGCGCGTCGCTGAGCTGGACGCGCGTGATGCCGGGCAGGTCGAGCAGGTCGTCGCGCACGCGCTCGGCGGCGCGCCGCAGCGGCCGCTCGCCCACGTCGCCGCTGACCGCCACGTTGAGCACCTGGTGCGTGATCTCGAACTCGCGCACCACCGGCACCTCCGACCCCTCGGGGAAGGTGTCGATGCCGTCCACGGCGTTCTTCACGTCGTCGAGCACCTCGTCGAGGTCGGCGTCGTCGGCGATCTCGATCGAGACGGTGCCCATCCCGGCCACCGCGCGGCTCGTGACCTTGTCGACGCCCTCGAGGCCCATGACGACCTCTTCGACCTTGATGCAGATGCCCTCCTCGACCTCCTCGGGCGAGGCGCCGCGCAGCTCGACCGAGACCGAGATCACGTCGCCGCCCACGTCCGGGAAGACCTCCTGCTCGACCACGCCGAAGGTCAGCAGGCCGCCCGCGAGGATGATCCACATGAGCATGTTCGCGGCGACGGTGTGCCCCGCGAAGAACGCGATCGGCCCGCGACGGGTCACGGACGGTCCTCCGCCGCGTCGCGCGACGCGACCAGCACGGGCATCCCGTCGGACACGACCTCGAGCGCCGAGGTGACCACGCGCTCGCCCGCCTCGACGCCCGACACGAGCAGGACGCGCTCGCGCTCCGTGCGCAGCCACGTCACCGGACGCACGTGCAGCACGTCGTGCTCGTCGACGACCCAGACCGAGTCGTCGGGACGGACCGCGGCGCGCGGCAGCACGACCACGTCGCGCACCGCGCGTCCGACGACGAGCGCCTCGACGAACATGCCGGCGGCCAGCGGCGGACGCCCGCTGTCGCCGTCCCGTGCGTAGGGATCGTCGACCACGACCACGAGGTTCAGCGAGCGCGTGCGCGGGTCGATCTCGCCCTCGGTGCGCGCGACGCGTCCGGCCCAGGTCCAGCGCGTGCCGGCGAACTCGGCGGACAGCTCGACCCGCGGCCCGTCGCCCGGCGGAGCCTCGCCGCGGTACTGCAGAGGCAGGTCGAGGAAGCGCAGCTCGTCGTCCCGCACGGGCAGCCGCACCTCGGCCGCGTCGATCGCGTAGAGCGTCCCGAGCGGCGTGCCGACGCCGACGTACTGCCCGACGTCGACGAGCGCGGTGCGCACCCGTCCGGCGAAGGGCGCGCGCAGCGTGGCGCGCTCGACGTCGAGCCGCGCCGTCCCGAGCGCGGCGCGTGCCGCGGCGACCTGAGCCCGGGCGTCGGCGAGCTGGGGCACGCGCAGCAGCACGGGATCGGGTTCGCCCTCGGCGTCCAGCGCGTCCCACTCGTCGCGTGCGAGACGCGCCTCGACCTCTTCCTGGGCCAGCACCGACTCGGCGCGCGCCAGCGCCGCCTCGGCCGCCACCGCCTTCGCGCGCAGGTCGCGCTCGTCGAGTTCGAGCAGCACGTCGCCCTGCTCGAAGGACCCGCCGGCGCGGAAGGCCGGCGCCACCTCGGCGACCCGTCCCGGCACCTCGGCCACCAGGGTCGACTCGGTGCGCGGGACGACGAAGCCGTGCGAGAGCACGTCGAGGCGCGCGTCCTGCCGCTCGGCATGCACGACCTCGACCGCCGGGACGAACGGCGCCGGCGGCTCGGGCCGCACCGGCTCGCGGCTCGCCACGAGCGCCGCGGCGAGGGCGACGCTGGCCGCGAGCACCACGAGCGGCAGCACGATGCGGGGGGTCATGGCACGTCTCCTCGGGTCTCGTCTGCGTCATGCACGCGGACGTGCGGCGCAGCCTGCTCGGCGTCCGCGTCGGACGGCGCGTCTTCGAAGCCGCCGCCCAGGGCTAGCAGCAGGTCGAGGCGCGCGTCGAGTCGCGCCCGGCGCACGGCCAGCAGCGCCGAACGCGCGGAGTCCTCGCCACGCTCGGCCTCGAGCAGCTCGAGCACGTCGCCCGAGCCCGCGCGCCAGCGCTGCGCGAGCTGGCCGCGCGCGCGCGCGGCCGAGTCGAGCGCCGCGACGCGCGCCTGCTCCTCGTCGCGCAGCCAGCCCTCGGCGGACAGCGCGTCCTCGACCTCGGCGCAGGCCGCGAGCACTGCGCGCGCGAAGGCCTCCGAGAGCACGCGCGCGTCGGCGTCGGCCACGTCGACCGCCGCCCGCAACCGTCCGCCCTCCCAGATCGGCTGGACGAGCTGACCGAGCAGCCGCCACACGCCGAAGTCGCCGTCGAGCAGATCGCCGAGGTCTTCGCTCGACGTGCCCACGCTGCCGGTCAGCTTCAGCGAGGGATAGAGCGCCGCGTCGCGCGCGTCGCGCCGCAGCTCTCCCGCGCGCAGGCGGCGCTCCGCCGCCCGCAGGTCGGGGCGCCGCGCGAGCAGCGCGGCCGGCATTCCGGGCGGCGGCGTGTCGTCGAGCGCCGGAAGCTCGTCGTCGGCGGCGAGTTCGGCCGACGGATAGCGTCCGAGCAGGATCTCGAGCGCGCGTACGGCGCGCTCGTGCAGGCGCTGCCGCGCCGCGAGCGCCGCCTCGGCCGCCGCCGCGTTCGACGCGACGAGTTCGACGGCCACGGCGTCGCCGCGTCCGCCGGCGAAGCGCTTGCGCACGAGCTCGACGTCATCGTGCCAGCTCGCGACGGTGCGCTCGGCGAGCGCGACCTGCTGCGCCGATTCGAGCAGTCCGACCCAGGCGCGCAGCACGGCGGCGGCGAGAGAGAGGCGCGCCGCCGCGAGGTCGTCCGCGGCCGCCTGGACGTCGGCCAGCGCGGCCTGCTCGTCGGACGCGAGACGTCCCCACAGGTCGGGCTCCCAGCTCACGCCGAGCGCCAGGTCGTACTGCGTCGAACGCACGGTGAGCGGCGAGGGCGCGCCGGGGATCGGGACGCCGATCAGGTTGCGCTTGCTGCGGTCGCGCGAGAACGAGGCGTCGACCTGCGGGAGCCCGTCGGCGCCGGTGACCGCGGCCCGCGCGCGCGCCGCGTCCAGGCGCGCCGCGGTGGCACGCAGGTCGGGATTCGCGTCGAGCGCCTCGCGCACGAGATCGGCCCCGCGCTCACCGGCGAAGCTCGCGCACCACGCGTCGACGGACGGCGGCTCGGCGGAGTCGACGGACGCGTCCGCGGGCGCCGCGAAGTGCTCCGGAAGCGCGACCGGCGGCGCGCGCTCTCCGCGCTCGGGTGCCTCGACGCACGCGCCGGCCAGCAGCACGGCGACGAGCGCCGACCCGCACGCCCCGCGCGTCGGACGCGCGCGCCTCGCAGCTCGCCGCAGCAGGACACGATCGCCGGGCGCGCTCATCGACGGGTCCGCCTCTTGCGTGCGCTCGCGCGTGCCGCCGCGACGTCGGACGACGACGCCTCGCGCGCGCCCTCGTCGACCGCTGCGCGCAGACCGGCCGCGCCGAACGAGACGAGTCGCGCGAGGATCTCCTCGTCGTCGTCGCCGCGGCACAGGCCTCCCGAGATGTCCTCGAGCAACGCGCCGTTCACCACCGTGTGGCACAGCGAGCCGATCAGGAAGTGCATGCGCCAGAAGAACTCGGTCGGCGGGATGCCGGGCAGGCTCGCCTGCAGCGCCGCGCCGAAACGCGCGGCCACCGCGTCGAAGGCCGACATGAGCATCGCGCGCAGCTCGGGATCGGGCGCGAGGTGCGCGCGCGCGACGAGCACGAAGCACGCATGGGCGTCGCGACGTCCGTGCAGCGCGGGTTCGAGGAACGCGCGCAGGATCGCCTCCAGCGTCACGGGGCCGCCGGCGGCGACACGCTCGGCCTCGTCGAGCCGACGCAGGCGCTCGGCGTTGATCGGTCCGAGGCGCCGCTGGAAGACCGCGCCCACGAGTCCGTTCTTGCTGCCGAAGTGGTAGTTCACGGCGGCCAGGTTCGTGCCGGCCTTCTGCGTGATGCCGCGCAGCGAGGTCTCGCGCACGCCGCGCTCGGCGAACATGACCTCGGCCACGTCGAGCAACCGCTCGCGCGTATCGGTCGTCGCCGTCATGCCCGCCGTCCTCGCAACAGAAAGCCGGGAGCGCCGCCCCAGGGGCGGCGCTCCCCGCGTGTCCGGATCCACCCGGGGACGGCCCTGTGTTCGGCGCCAGCCCTGCGAGATCCACGTCGCCCGTTCGCGGCCGGGACCGCCCCCGAGGCGGCCTCGCTCCGGCCTACCGAACGAGCGTTTGAAACATACGTTCGTCCCCGAGGGCAGGTCAAGCGGTCGCCCGGACCAGGCGCGGCAAACCGGCGTCCGCGGTGCGCCGGGACGGGGGCCTACTTCTCCGCGCGCTCGGGGGGCGCCAGGTGGCGCTCGAGGAAGGCGAGCATGCGCTGCGCGGCGTCGACGGCGTCGGCGCGCCTCCACTCGCTCGGCGCGTGCCCCTCGCCGGCGTAGAGCGCGAGCTCGGCGGGCCGGCCCAGGCGCTTCAGCGCATTGAACATCTTCTCGGCCTCCTGCACCGGACAGGTCTCGTCGTCCTCGCCGTGCAGCAGCAGCAGCGGTGTGCGGATGCGGTCGGCCAGGTAGTACGGCGAGTTCTCGAGGTAGCGCTCCCGGTCGGCCCACGGATGCGTGCCCATGCGCGCCTGCCCGGCCTCGAAGTACTGCGCGCTGTAGGCCACGCCGCCGCGCCCCATGACGCCGTAGTCGCCGGCCAGGTCGTACATGCCGTCGATCGCGATGGCCGCGGCGAACAGGTCGGTCTGCGTCACGACGGCGGCCGCGCTGTACGCACCGTACGAGTGGCCGAGCAGCGCCACGCGCTCGAGGTCCGTGAAGCCGAGTTCGGCCGCGTGCCGGACCTGCGGCAGGATCGCGGCCGTCATCTCGCGTACCGGGTCGCCGGCTCGGCCCAGCGGTCCGAGCGGGACGTCGACGAGCAGCACCGCGTAGCCGCGCGACGCGAACACCTGCACCGGGATCGTGTTCGGCGCACCGCCGCCATAGTCCTGCGCGAGGTCGCTCAAGCGTGCGCCGGAGTAGACGTACACCACGGTCGGCAGCCGACGGCCCGGCTGTTCCCCCGGCGGGAGGAACACGGTCGATCGCACCTCGATCTCGCCGCCGTCGAAACCGGGCACCTCGGTCTCGAACGTGTGCGTCTCGCCGACGCTCACGTCGGCGAGGCCGGGCTCGATGCGCGTGATGCGGCGTCGCTCGACGAACGCGCCGTCGAACGTGAATTCGTCGGGCGGCGTGAGCGTGTCCTCGATGCGCGCCACGAGCGTCCCGTCGCGGCCCGCGCCGGCGGGCACGATGCGGGCGCGTCCCTGCCAGACGACCCTCGCCTCGCCGGTCTCGAGGTCGAAGCGCTGGATCGTGCGCTCGGCCGTCCGCGCGTCGAGCGTCATGAGATGGATCGCCGTCGGATCCGGCTGCCACAGCGTCGCGCTGCCGTCCGTGAGCGGCCACCCCGCGGGCAGCGTACGCGCCGGCCCACCGTCGAACGGCACGAGCACGGTGTCGCCGGACGCGGCGCCGTCGTAGGACGGCAGGCCGTCGGGCAGCGCGCCCACGACGATCGCGCGTCCATCGGCGGTGAGCGCGAAGGGAGCGTCGGCGAGCCGCGGCGGCGCCGCCTCGATCCGCCGCGGCGAGCGCGGTCCGTCGGCATCGACCTCGACCTCCCACAGCGCGCCCGCGCGGGTGAACACGATGCGCCTGCCGTCGGGCGCCCAGACGTACGGCTCGCCGCGGTAGATGCGCTCGGTGGTGTCGAGCCGCCGGGCGGCGACCTGTGCCGGTCCGCCGTCGATGGGCACGAGCACGAGGTCGTAGGTCGTCCGCGGGAAGGCGGCAGGGTCGAGCGCGAAGACCGACGAGTACGAGATCCAGTGTCCGTCCGGCGAGACGCGCAGCAGGCTCGGCGGCGGCGTCGCGTCGGACGGCACGAGCACGCGCACGTCGCCGCCCGCGACGTCGACGCCGGCCAGCGTCGCGAGGTTCTGGACGATCAGGAACTCCTGCAGCTCGGCCAGGTCGGCTCCGGGGTCGCCGGCCTGCGCGTCCGGCGCGTCGGTCGTGTAGACGGTGACCGACGCCGACGATGCCGAGACGACCGTGGACGCGGTCGACGCGGATGCTGCCGGCGAGTCCGGCCGTGCGAGCGACGGCGCGTCGCGCGACGGCGACGGGTCGAGCGGCACGAACACCTCGCGGCCGTCGGGACGCCAGGCCGGCGCATCCATCGGCCAGAGCCGCGCCTTGATCGGCCACGCACCGACCTGGCGCGAGGTCTGCGCGGCGAGATCGTGGACCCACAGCCGGGGCGCGCCGTCGGCGAAGCAAAAGAAGGCGAGCTGCCGTCCGTCCGGCGACCACGACGGACGCCAGCAGTCTGCGTCCGCCGGACCCACGGGCGTCGCCTCGCCGCCCTGCGTCGGCACGACGAACAGGCGCACGCCTTCGCCGGGACGCGGCTCTCGGGCCGACGGCTCGGACGGCGGCGTGAAGACCTCGTACGCGAGCCAGCGTCCGTCGGCCGACACGGCGGGACGATCGACGTCGCGCAGTTGCGCGCGTCCGAAGGCGAGTTCGAGCGGCAGCGGGACGGCGGGCGTCTCGTCGCCGACGCCGCCGGCCGCCGCCGGCACGCCCACACGAGCGCGCGGCCCGCGAGGCACACCACGCGGCACCCCGAAGGCCGGCGCCGACGCCGACGCCGACGCGAGACGGACGCGCCGCGCCGCACCCCGCACGACGCCCGCGACCGACGCGCGCGCACCGAAGCCGTCGCCGGCATCGTTCGCCGACGGCTCCGACCGGACCGGATCGTGCCCGATGCCGACCGTCAGTCCCACCAACGCGACGACGCCGAGCAGCGCCGGCCGGAGTGCGTGAGGACGCGACGCCACGCTCGGTCGTCCCTCCGGCAGCAGCAGCGCGGCCCAGGCCTCGCGCGGCCGGTCGCGATCGAGCCGGGAGCGCAGGCGGGCGTGCGCCCGGACGAGCTGCGTGCGCACCGTCGCCGGCTTCGCGCCCAGCCGCGCGGCGATCTGCGACGGCTCGAGTCCGTGGTCGTAGCGCAGGATCACGATCGAGCGATACGGCTCGTCGAGCTCGAGCACGGCGGCGATCACGTCGCGCTGCAGCTCGAGGCGCTCGCAGGTCGCGTCGGCCGACTCCACCACGCCCGACACGACGACCCGCGCCTCGCGCCGCATGCGCCGGACGTCCGACCGTCGCAGCTCGAGCGCGCGGTTGCGCGCGGTGCGTGCCAGCCACGCCCGCAGCGAGGTCAGCGCCCGCGGACCACGCTGCAACGCCTTGAGGAACGAGTCCTGCGCGACGTCCCGCGCGGCGTGCTCGTCGTGCAGCAGGCCGCGGGCGATCGCGTGGACGAAAGGCTCGTGCGCGAGCAGCAGGTCGCCGTCGAGGGGCGGTGCGGGAGAGTCCATGGTCTTCCGGATCCTAGAGGACGGGCTTCGGAAAGGAAGATGTCACCGGCACGCCGAGCGCTACGCCGGGACACCGACACCCCGCCTGGCGCCGCCAGCGGCCCGCTCCCGGGGCGCGAACCTCCCGCTCCGGCCGCGCGAGCCGCCCGGACGCTCCCCGGCCCCGGCGGATCACGCCAATCCAGGCCCTCGCGTGGCAAGATGCGCCGATGCTCCGCCGCCCCCGCCTCGTCCTGCTCGCCGCCGCGACCCTGCTGCTGCTCGGCGCGCCGCCCGCCCCGGCCCAGTCCGACGACGGCTCCGGGCCGTCCGCGCCCCCCGCCGACCTGCTCTTCCTGCACGGAACGGTGCGCACCCTCGACGACACCCTGGGCGCCGTCGAGGCCCTCGCCGTGCGCGACGGACGCATCGTGTTCGTGGGCGCCGACGCCGAGGCCGAGGCGCTCGCCGGGTCGTCCACCCGCGTGATCGACCTCGCGGGCCGCACGCTGCTGCCCGGCTTCGTCGACAGCCACCTGCACCTCGCGGGACTGGCCGACATGCTGGCCGAGATCGACCTGGTCGGCACGCGCTCGTACGACGAGGTCGTGGCCAAGGTCGCGGACGCCGCCGCCTCGGCGGCACCCGGCACCTGGCTGCTCGGCCGCGGCTGGGACCAGAACGACTGGCCCGCGCACGACTTCCCCGAGCACGCGGCGCTCAGCGCGGCGGTGCCCGGGCACCCCGTGCTGCTGACGCGCATCGACGGGCACGCGCTGCTCTGCAACGCCGCGGCGCTCGAGCGCGCCGGCGTGACGCGCGACACGCCGGCTCCGTCGGGCGGACGCATCCTGCACGACGCCGACGGCGAGCCCACCGGCGTGTTCGTCGACGACGCGATGGACCTGCTGCGCGCCGTCGTCCCGCCCACCGACCCGTCGGAACTCGCGACGCGCATCCAGGCGGCCATCGGCGTGCTGCACCGCTTCGGCGTGACGGGCATCCACGACGCGGGCGTGCCGTGGTCGACGATCGAGCTCTACGCCGCGCTCGACCGCGCGGGACGCTTCCCGCTGCGCGACCACGTCATGGTCGCCGCGGCCGATCCGGTGCTGCAGCTCGCGCCGGCGCGCTCGGGCCTGCCCACGTCCGACCTGACCGGCAGCGGACACCTCGCGGTGCGCGCCATCAAGCTCTCGGTGGACGGCGCGCTCGGCTCGCGCGGCGCCGCGCTGCTGTCCGACTACAGCGACGATCCCGGCAACCGCGGGTTGCTCACCGCGAGCGCCGCGCAGACGCTGCAACTCGCGCGCTTCGCGCTCGCCGGGGGATGGCAGCTGTGCACCCACGCCATCGGCGACCGCGCCAACCGCATGGTGCTCGACGCCTACGCGGCAGCCTTCGCCGAAGACCCGGACGCGGCGCGCGACGCGCGCTTCCGCGTCGAGCACGCCCAGGTGCTCGCGCCGTCCGACCTGCCGCGCTTCGCCGCGCTGGGCGTGATCCCGTCGATGCAGGCGCAGCACTGCACGTCCGACATGCCGTGGGCCACGGCGCGTCTGGGACGACAGCGCGCACGCGGCGCGTACGCCTGGGCCGACCTGCTCGCGAGCGGCGTGGTCATCCCCGGCGGCAGCGACGCGCCGGTCGAGGTGCCCGATCCGCTGCGCGCCTTCTGGGCGGCGGTCACGCGCACCGACGCCCAGGGCCGGCCGCCGGGGGGATGGCATCCCGAGCAGCGCATGACGCGCGTGCAGGCGCTGCTGCACCTCACGCGCTGGCCGGCCTTCGCCGCCTTCGACGAGGCGCGCACCGGCGCGTTGCGTCCCGGGATGGCGGCCGATCTCGTCGTGCTCTCCGGCGACCCGCTCACGCTGGACGACGACGCGCTGCTCGGCCTGCGCGTCGAGCTGACCGTCGTCGACGGCAAGGTCGTGTACACCGCCGAGCCGGCTCCGACGCGGTGAGTCGCCACGACGTGCTCGTGCTCGACGGCCCGCTCGGCACCGCGCTCGAGGACCTCGGACTGGCCCTGCCCGCCCCGCTCTGGACGGCCCTCGCGGTCCGCGACCGTCCCGAGCGCGTGGCCGAGGTGCATGCCGCGTACGCCCGCGCCGGCGCGGACGTGCACACCACCGGCACCTTCCGCACCACGGCGCGCGCCCTGGCCTCCGCCGCGCGTCAGGCCGGAGTCCCCGAGGACGGCAACGCCTGGCGGGCGCTCGTGTCGCGCGCCGTGACGCTCTGCCGGGACGCGGCGCGCGCGGGATCGTCCGACGCCTCAGGGATCGCTGCGCCCGGCGAGCGACACCCGCGCGTGGCGGGCAGCATGGCGCCGCTCGAGGACTGCTACCGTCCCGACCTGACGCCGGACGACGAGACGCTCGTGCGCGAGCACGGCGCCCTCGCGCGCGCCCTGGTCGAGGACGGCGTCGACCTGCTGCTCGTCGAGACGATGCCCACCCGGCGCGAGCTGGCCGCCGCGACGCGCGCGGCGGCGTCCACCGGCGTGCCGGTGTGGGCCGCGGTGACGCTCGGTCCGCGCAGCGACTTCTTCGACGACGAGACGCTCGTCGCCGCCGCCGAGGACGCCGCCGAAGCCGGCGCCGAGGCCTTCCTCGTGAACTGCTCGGCACCGCTCGCGACGACACGCGCGCTCGAACTCGTGGCGGCGCGCGCGAACCGTCCGCCGCGGCTGGGCGCCTACGCGAACGCGATCTACGAGGGCGACAGCGACTGGCCTCCGCTGCGCTACGCCGCCCAGGCCGAGCGCTGGATCGAGCTGGGCGCCACGCTCATCGGTGGCTGCTGCGGCACCGACGCGCGCCACCTGCGCGCGCTGCGCCGGCTCGTCGACGGCGCGCGCCCACGCGGTCCCGAGGAGCAGGCCCCGTGAAGCGTCTCGTCCCGATGCTCGCACTGGTCGCCGTGCTGGTCGGGCTCGCGCGGATCGTCGCCGTCTCCGGCGATCCGCCCGACGGACGATCGGACGCCGAAGCCGATGCCGATGCCGGAGCCGACGCCGACGAGCGTGGACTCGCGCTGACCGGCGTCGCGCTCGATCCCGACGGACGTCCCGTGGCGGGCGTGCTCGTGCGCACCGGGCACCCGCTGGGTCGGCATCGCGCGACGACCGGTCCCGACGGACGCTTCCTGCTCGATGGCCTGCCCGAGGCCGAGGGCGACCTGCTCGTCTCGCACGACGCCTGGGCGCTGGCGATCGTGCAGCACGTCGTCCCCGGACGCGATCCCGTCCCCGAGATCACGCTCGCTCTGGAGCCTGCGCTCGAGCTGGCCGGCCAGCTCGTGTGGGCCGATGGACGTCCCGCGCCCGACGTGGCGCTGCGCATCGAGGGCGATCGGCTGCTCGACTCGGCACTCGTGCTCCCCGGAATGCGTCCCACCTGGGAGTCGCGCTTCGAAGGGTCGTCGCAGACCTCCGACGCCGAGGGACGCTTCCGCTTCGAGCACCTCTACCGCGGCGCGTTCGACGTGGTCGCGAACGTGTCCGGCGCGCACGCCTTCGAGCAACGCGTGGCGCTCGGACTCCCCGCCGGACGGGACGACCTGCGCCTCGTGCTCGATCCCTCGCACCTGCCCGGCCTCAGGTTGCTCGGCACGGTGCGCGACGCCGAGAGCGGCGAGCCGGTCGACGCGTTCACGCTCACGACCATGCGCACGCTCCCCGGCGGCGGCGGCGCGGGCCGCAACCACGTCTTCGAGCACACCGACGGACGCTTCGACGTCGCGGGCGTGCTGCCCGGTCCGATCGAGGTGCAGGTGCGCGCCGAGGGCTACGTTTCGCACACGTCGGGGACCGCCGAGTACACCGAGGGCGAGCACGAGCTCGCGATCGGGCTCGTGCGTCCGCGCGACCTGACGCTGCGCGTGGTCGACGACGACGGCCGCGCGGTCGCCGGCGCCGAGCTGTCCTTCGAGGACGACGACGGACGGCGCGTCATGCCGGTCGAGACGTTCACGCTGCCCGCCCCCGCCGACGGCGGCCCGGCGCCCACCGGCACGCGCAGCCTGCCCGTCGTCTTCAGCGACCCCGAGGGACGCGTCGTCGCCCACGGCCTGCCGGCTCGCCGGCTGGACGTCGTCGCGCGACATCCCGCCGCGCCGCCCGAGGTCGAGGTGCGCGCCGAGCTCGACCTGCGACTCGGGCTCGACCCCGAGCCGACGATCGTGCTGCCCGCGCACTGGACGGCCGGCGTCGACTTCAACGAGCTCGAGCTGCGCATCGCCTGGAGCACGCCCGAGGCCACGATCGGCTGGGATCCCTCGCTCGACGATCCGCTGCGCGCGGTGGTGATCGAGGGCAAGCTGCTGCGCGACGAGATCCACGCCCTGGACGGCCCGGCGCTGATCGACGTCTTCGGTGGAGGCTGGAGCGACGTGATTCGCGTGGAGCCCACGGACGACGGGCGCCTGCGCGTGCGTTCGAACCGCGACGGCGAACGCGTCGTCGACGGTCCCGCGATCGTGCTGCGACTGCCGCTGCGGGACATGCGGGTCGGCGTGCACATGAACGAGCACGTCCCGTGCTTCTTCGACCTGCCGGCCGACGCCGGACGCGTGCAGCGCGTGGCCCTGCTGGGGAGATGAGCGCATGAGCCGACACGAATGGCGCGAGCGCACCGACGGCGGCGAGACGCGTCTCGTCACCGCCGAGCGCTTCGGCAAGCGCTGGACGCTGCGCGCGCGGCTCAAGTCCGAGCCCGACTGGACCACGCTCGATCCGATCCCCGCCGACGACCTGCACACGTTGCGCGAGATCCTCGAGGCCAAGTACCGCCGCGGCTCGGTGCCGTTCGAGCTGATCGCCGAGATCGACGCGTTGCTCGAGGACGCGCCCTAGGCGTGCCGCGCCGCGAGACTTTGCGCGTGGCCGTCCGATGGGCGACGATGGAGGTCGCGTCGTCGGTTCGTCCCGTCCCTCGCGACCGAGGAGTCCCCATGCGCCCTCTCATCCGTCTCACCTCGTCCGCCGCGCTGGCCGCGCTCCTGCTGGCCGGCTGCGGACGTCCCGAACTCGACAGCGTGCTCGACCGGACCGCGCAGGCCGTCGACGAGCTCTCGTCGGTGCTGGCCGACGTGCGCGACAGCGACACGCTCGCGCAGCTGCGACCGAAGATCGACGCGCTGGGTGACGAGATCGCGCGGCTGCGCGACGAGGCCGCCGACCTCGCGCGCCGGGCCGTCCACGACCCGGCGCTGCAGGAGGCGGCGACCGCCGCGCGCGAACGGCTCGAACGGGCCGTGGCCAGCGTGCGCGCCGACCTCGACCGCATCGCCGAGCACCCCGAGCTGAACGCCGCGCTCGGGCGCCTGCGCGAGACCCTGGGCTCGCTGCTCGACGACGCGCCGCGCTGAGCGCGTCCTTCCCCGCACCGCCCGGCGCGGGCATGATCGGGACATGAGCAAGCCCCGCCGTCCGGCCCGAGGGCCCGCGCGCGTCGACGCGCCGCCGCACGCGCAGGACGGCGCGCCCACCGGGAACACGTCCTCCGCGGGCGACGACGACGGCGGCAAGCCGACGCCCTCGACGGAGCAGGTCGCCCCGGCCGCGCGCGACGAGGCGCCCGGCGGAGCGGCCGCGACCGGGCATGCGGAAGACGCACCGCACGGTCGGCACGTGGCCTCCGAGGAGCTCGTGCGCGAACTCACCGAGCGGCTCGCGATCCAGCGCAGCGCCGAGATCCACGGCCTGCTCGAGATCCTCGGACGCAAGCGCAAGCTGTTCGCGATCAACCTGCTCGCCGGCCTGGCGCGCGGCGTGGGATTCTTCCTCGGCATCACGCTCGTCGGCGGCCTGGTGATCGGCGCCACCGCGATGGCCTTCGACTTCGTGGCCGAGACGTTCGGCCTGCACGACGTGAACTTCACCTCGCTCATGCGCCGCTTCGCCGAGAAGGCCGTCGAAGCCGAACGCGTCTGGGAGGACGTGCGCGCCGAGCAACATGACGAAGACTCGCCCGAGGTGCGCGCCGCCCGACCGAGCGGGCACGAGGCCGCCCCGCCCCTCGACACGGAGCCGGTCGAGACGCACCCGGAGCCGCCGCGCGAGGACGGCTAGGGCGCGGAGGTCAGTCCTCCCTGACGATCACCTTCCCCCGACGTGTTCCAGCGCGAGCAGCGCGAAGGCGGTCCCCACCGCGGGGCCGAACCCCATCAGCGGGTGGTCGAGGATCGCGCCGTTCTTGCGGCGCAGCACGAGGATGTCGCGCGCCAGGCGGCGGGCGTAGAGCGCGCGCTCGGACGCCACGAGCTCGTCGAGCGCATACGCGGCGTACAGGTGTCCGAAGAGGTACACGTACGACGACTGGCTCGAGATCGCCGACGGGCTGCGCTCGAGGATCACGTCGAGCGCGGCATGGTTGCGGAAGAACGCGTCGAGCGCGGCCAGCACGTCCGCGTGCGTCGTGCCGTAGGGGATGCTGTCGAGCAGGGCCAGCACCGCGGCCGGGGTGCGCGCGAGCGACGCCGGGTACTCGTCAATCCCGTCGCGGTGACCGGGGCCGGGCAGCAGCGCCACGCGATGCGTGAACGTCCCCGAGGGCAGGCGCGAGCGGCGCAGCGCGGCGCGTCCGGTCTCGAGCGGCGGCTCGGTGCCGCTCAGCCCCGCCGACTGGGCCGCGTCGAGGGCCAGCACGACCACGGCCGTGACGTGCGTCTGTCCCGTGCGGAAGGCGAACGGTCCGCGCGCAGACCCGTCGGGACGCCGCTCGTCGCGCTCGAGCGTGCCGCCCGCGCCCCACGCCCCGTCGGATCCGCGCGCCCGCGAGAGTCGCTCGACGAGCGCCTGCGCCGAGGTGCGCAGCGCGCCGCGGTCGACGCCCGGTTGCGGCGCCGCGGCGAGGATGGCGCAGAACGTGGTGAGCGCGTAGGCGTCGCCCCAGACCGCGTCGGGCGAGGGCTGCACCTCGGCGCACAGCGCGAGCAGCGCGGAGACCGCGCGGTTCCAGCCGTCGCGCACACGCGAGTCGCGCGGCGCCTCGCTCACCGGCCCGAGCAGCGCCTGGACGCACAGCGCCGTGGCGGCTTGGGTCCAGGCGCGATGGCGCGCCACCGGCGACGAGACCGGGCCGCTCCAGGTCCCGTCCTCGTTCTGCGTGCGCAGCAGATAGAGGATGGCGTCACCGCGCGCCTCGGCGATCGTCTCGTCGTCGGGCAGCGCCGCCACGAGGTCCCCGCCCTCGGACGTCGCAGCCGTCGGGGCGTCGTCGGACGGCGCGACCGCGTCGTCGGACGGCGCGACCGCGTCGTCGGCCGGCGCGTCGTCCGCCGGCGCGTCGTCCGCCGGCGCGTCGTCCGCCGGCGCGTCGGAGTCCTGCGCGGCGGCGCCGTCGTCGGGTCGTGGCGCCGCGCCGGTCGTCGCGTCCTGCGCGTGCAGGGCGACCACACCCAGCGACGCGAGCAGCAGCGCGACGCGCGGGACCTCGCACGCCCTCACGGCGATCCGCCGGACCCGCCGCTGCGCGCGCGCGGCAGCGCGGAGAGCCGCTCGCGCAGTCGCGTCTCGTCGCGCTCGAGCTGCACCCGTTCGGACGTGCGCTGCAAGGTCCCGGCCTGGGCCAGGCGCGTGGCCGACTCGTGCGCGGTGGTCGCCGCCGCCACCGCCGCCGCGAGGTCCTCGATGCGCCGCGGGAGCTCGCGGTCGCGCAGGTCGGTCGAGCGCGCCTCGCGCAGCGTGAGCCGCTCCTCGGCGCGCTCGAGGTCGCGCCGCGCGCGGTCGAGCATCGCCTGCGCGCCGGGGGCCTGGATGCCCGGTCCCCCGTAGAGCCGCTCGAGCTCGGCGAGTTCGGCCGCCAGCGCGGCCTTCTGGTCGCGCACCTCGGCCAGTTCGAGCGAGTCCTCGAGCAGGATGCGCTGCACCTCGACCGACTGGAAGTGCTCGAGGTCCTCGGACGCGTGCCGCAGCGCGCGCTCGCTCGACGCGATCGCCAGCGCGGCCTCGTCGCTGGCCACGGCGTGCTCGAGCGCCAGACGCTCCTTGCGCGCCAGCAGATCCGAGAGCGCGAACTCGAGCTCTTCGCGCGCCGAGGTCGTCGCCGGCGCGGCCTCGGACGTCGCCGTGCCGGACGTCCCGTCGCCCGCCTGCAGCGCGTCGAACGCCGCGGTCCCGGACGTCGCCGGGGAGGCGGCGCGCGCCGCGTCCTGCTGCTCCTTCACGTACTCGTCCGCGGTGAGCCGACGACCGCTCGGGCCGCCACAGCCCGGGAGCGCGAGCACGACCAGCGTGAGCGAGACGATCGGACGGCGCATGCAGGGACTCCTCTCGAGAGCGAGCACCATTCTAGGTTTCGCGACGCGCGCTTTCCGGTGCGCGTCCGGAGGCATGTCACACAAGGTCGCCCCCTCCGTCGGCAGGACGGGTCCGCGACGCGCGGGCCGCGTCCCGCACCCCGATCGCCGGTGTCCGTCCATGCACGCTCCGTCGCCTCCCGTCGCCGGCCCCGCCTCGCCCGGATTTCCCCGCACGGCCGTGCCCTCCGCGCCGCGGCCGTCGAGGACGTGGCCCACGTGGTTCGTCCTGCTCTTGCGGCTCCTGCTGCCGGCCTGCGCGGCTCCTGCCTCCGCGCAACTGGGCGGCGTGCAAGGGCCGACTCCGACGCTGCTGCCGCAGACCCTCGGGGCCCGGGCCGAGACGAGCGCCGGCGGAACGCTCGAGACGCACACGCTGTGGTTCGTGATGAACGCCTCGGCTCCCACCGCCGACCTGGGGCTGCTGGCCGACGGGTCCCCTTCGCCGCTCGGCACCCTGTGGGACACCAACATCGCGCGCTTCACGCCCGCCCACGACGCGAGTGCGGCCAAGGTGCAGAGCACGCCGGGCCTGGCCGCCATGACCGGCGACCTCGACGCCGACGGCCTCTTCTGGGAGAGCCTGGGCGACGACATCGACTCCCTCGCGCTGAGTCGGCGAGACCCTCCCAAGGGCGCACTCTCGATCGCCGACTTCCTGATCTCGACCGAGACCGACGTGGGCGACGTGCTCGCGGTGCAGGGGCTCGACCACGAAGGCGCCCTCGACGGCAGCGTCTTCCGGCTGCGCCGCAGCGCCGACGGACAGCATGCCGAGTTCGCGATCTTCCTGCCCGAGATCCTGGTCATCGTGGCCACCGGACAGTACGTCGAGATCGACGCCGACCTCGACGTCGACGCCTTCGTGCAGGATGCCGACGGCGCGCTCTACCTCTCGTTCCGGGCCGACGAGAGCGTGAACGGCGTGCTGCTCGCCGACGACGGCGTGGTCTGCATCCCGGCCGAGGCGATCACCTACGACGAGTCCGGCGACGTGGCCGCGGTGGCGCCCGACAGCGCGGTGATCGTGCTCGATCGCGCGCGCGTCGACGCGCTCGTCGAACACGCCGACCTGTCGCTCGCGAGCGGCACGGCGATCCACACGCTGAGCGACCTGCAGGCGCTCGAACTCGATCCGCTGGGCGGCAGCTTCGAACCCGTGCAACCCATCCCGGGGCGACCCGAAGGCTGTCCGCACCTGCTCTTCAACGGGCAACGCCTGGGAGCGACGGTGCTCACCACGCGCGATGGCGGGCGCATCGCCACGCTCGACGGACACCCGCTGGGCGAGCACGTGGTCAACGGCGGCCCGCTCGGCCTGCAGCCCGCGCTGACCCAGGCCTCGACGCACGACCTGAATGCGCTCTGCCTCTCGTCCGAACGCGAGCCGACGCCGGTGGTCGACGTCCTGCACGGCGAGGTCGAGAGCCTGACGTCGCTCGAACCGCCGACGTACTTCCTGGGCAACTTCACGCCCGGCGGCACCGCCTGGCTGTACGCGAGCCCGTTCTTCCTCGACCCGGGAGACGGCCTCGCGTCGGTCCCCGCACCGCCGGGCTCGGTGCAGCCCGACCTCTACCTCCCGCTGCCGTGGATCGCCATCCTCGTCCCGATCGACTCCACCGGACGAGCGCGCGTCGAGATCCCCGTCGGCACGCCCCCCGACGACATGTGGGTCGTGGTCCAGGCCTGGGATCTCGCCACGACGAGGCTCTCCCCACCCGCTGCCGTGTGGGTCTGGAAGTGAGGGGCTGCAAGGTCGGCCTGGGGCGCGACGCGTCGGGCGACGTGGGACTGCGGCCAGGTGGGGGAACACCTGGCCTCCGTCCCACATCGCCCGCCGCTGCTCGCGCGGCGCTCCCTTCGCGAGATGGAAGGATGAACTGCTCGGCCTACGCGAGCGCACCGACGTCATGACGCGGCGCCCACTCCGCACGCGCGGCACTTCACGCGCTGCGTGCGCGCCCACTGACCATCGTCACGCAGCAGCGCGCAGCTTCGAACAGTCCTCGCCGCCTGCGGCGGCTGCGGAACTTGCAGCGCGCTGGGCATGTGCCTCGGGGCGCGCATTCCGGAGCGTGGCGAATCGCTCCGCACGTCGAGCGAATGCCTCTTTCGAAGCAGGTGGTGCGCGCCGCCGGGGTGAGCCTCGTGCGCGAGCATGATCGCGACGTCTGACGACATCGAGCTGCGTGCCGGCTCTGGACGGCGTGCCGTCGCGCGTGAATCGCCGACGGCGCTGCGGCTGATACGCTGCGAGTCGGCGGGATATGCCGGCGCGTCGTTCACGCGCCCGGCATCGAGTGTGCGGACCGGAGGAGCGCAGGGGGCGATCGCCCCGCGAGTTCCGCAGGCGCCGCAGGCGCCGAGGACTGCTCGAGCGGGGCGGTCGCCCCCGAGCACCCGGAGTGTCCGCACACACGGATCTCCAGCAAGCGAGCACTCGCGTGGAGTCGCCCCCCGCCACCCGCCGACGCCCTCCGCCGATTCGCCGCCCGGCCCGCGCGCCCGTCGACTCCCCGCCTCGCGGACGCTACGCTGCGGGGCTCGCGCCCGGACCTCGGCGGGTGCGTCCCACACCTCCCATCCGCACGGAGTGCACCGATGACGAGCCTGCAGAGCTACCTCGCCGGACGCTGGACGCAGGGCGCGGGGCAGGGCACGGCCCTCGTCGACCCGACCACCGGCGAGGTGCTGGCGCACGCCAGCAGCGACGGACTCGACCTGGGCGCGGCCCTCGCGCACGGTCGCGAGGTCGGCGGACCGGCCCTGCGGGCGATGGGCTTCGCGGCGCGCGCCGAGGCTCTGAAGGCGCTGGCGGGTGCGGTCCATGCCGAGCGCGAGGCGCTCATCGAGCTGGGCATCGCGAACGCGGGCAACACGCGCTCCGACGCGAAGTTCGACGTCGACGGCGCGACGGCCACGCTCACGGCCTACGCGCACTTCGCGAAGGGTCTGCCCGAGCGCGCGTACCTCGTCGACGGCGAGGCGATCCAGCTCTCGCGCTCGCCGCGCTTCGTGGGCCAGCACGTGCGCGTGCCGCGGCGCGGCGTCGCCGTGCACGTGAACGCGTTCAACTTCCCCGCCTGGGGCATGCTCGAGAAGGCCGCCTGCGCGCTGCTGGCCGGCGTGCCGGTGCTCGAGAAGCCGGGCACCCCCACCGCCATGATCGCCGAGCGCATCGCGCGCGTGATCGTCGAGTCGGGGATCCTGCCCGAGGGCGCCTTCCAGTTCCTGGCCGGCGGTGCGGGCGACCTGCTCGACCACGTGGCCTCGCAGGACTGCGTGGCGTTCACCGGCTCGTCGGGCACGGCGCGCGTGCTGCGGCGCCACGCGGCGTTCGTCGAGCGCGGCGCGCGGCTCAACGTCGAGGCCGACTCGCTCAACGCGATCGTGCTGGGCGCCGACGTGGGCGAGGGCGACGACGCCTTCGACCTGTTCGTGCGCGAGGCCGCGCGCGAGATGACGCAGAAGGCCGGACAGAAGTGCACCGCGGTGCGGCGCATCCTCGTCCCGCGCGAGAAGGTCGGCGCGGTGCGCGAGGCGCTCGTGGCGGCGCTCACCTCGGTGGTCGTGGGCGATCCCCGCGAGTCGAGCACGCGCATGGGTCCGCTCACGAACGAGTCGCAGCTCGCGTCGGTGCAGGAGGGCATCGCGCGCCTCGCGTCGGTGGCCGAGCTCGCCACGGGCGGCGCCGAGCGGCTGCGCGCCCCGGGCTGCTTCGTGGCGCCGACGCTGCTCGTGGCCGACGATCCCCTCGCCGCGCCGGTGCACGCCGACGAGGTGTTCGGTCCGGTCGCGACTCTGCTGCCCTACGACGGAGCAGTGGCCCAGGCGGCCGAGATCGTGCGACGCGGCGACGGCATGCTGGTCTGCTCGGTGTACAGCGACGACAAGCGCTTCCCGGTCGAACTCGCGCTCGAGCTGGCGCCCTACACCGGACGGGTCTACCTCGCCGGCGAGAAGGTCGCCGAGCACACCACGGGCCCCGGACTCGTACTGCCCGCCCTCGTGCACGGCGGCCCCGGTCGCGCCGGCGGCGGAGAGGAACTGGGCGGCCTGCGCGGGCTGGAGTTCTACACGCAGCGCACGGCGATCCAAGGCTTCAAGGCGCTCATCGAGACCGGCTTCGGCGGCTGAGCGCCCGTCGCGACGAGGGCGAGGCTCGGCGCCGGACCGCGGACCGCGCTACGAGGGGCGTCGCGTCCTCCTGCCGGGCGCGGCCCCCGCCGACCCGCACCTCAACCCCGACCCGGCCCGCGACCGATAGGAGGGCATCCGTTCGGGGATCGTCCCTCCAGCCGAGGTCTCGTCGTGCTCGACCAGTTCCACCGAGTCCGGGTGTTCGTGTTCCGACGCGCGGGCGCGGCCTTCGAGTACCTCGTGGTCCGGCACGCGCCGGTGATCGAGTCGTTCTGGACGCCCGTGACCGGCCTCATGCGCCCCGAGGAGTCGATCTTCCAGGCGGCGGTGCGCAACGTCGGCGAACTCATCGGGCTCAACGCGCCGCGGCAGATGGTCGACCTCGAGCTGGCCACGCACATCCAGGTCGGGCACCTCGAGGAGGTCGACTGGTCGGTGGGCTACCACGCGGGCGAGACGCGCTCGGACCTGCGCCCGGCGTCCGATCTCGCGGACGTCCGATGGCTCGACTTCGACAACAGCTACCGCAACCTCGACCTCGAGGAAGACCGCCGCTCGATCATGCGCCTGCACTTCACCCTGCGCAGCGCGGGCTGACCCGGGACGCGCGGGCGTAGCGTCCGACCCACCACACGCCCAGGTAGCAGAGCGGCGTGTCGGCCAGCGCGAGCAGGAACTTCACCGCGTACACGGCCAGGATGATGCCCAGGATGCGCGGCCACTCCATCTCGAAGTAGAAGCGCAGGAAGATGCCGTTCACGATGGCCGTGTCGACGAGCTGCGAGATCGTCGTGGAGGCATTGTTGCGGAACCACAGGTGCCGGCCCTTGGTCAGCCCGCGCCAGAAGTGGAACAGCCGGTTGTCGACGAGCTGCGCGACGAGGTACGCCAGCATCGACGCGAACAGCAGCACGCCGGGCGCGTCGAAGGTGAACGCGTAGGCCGCCTGGGCCGCCTGGGCCGTGCCGTAGCTCGTGCCGTCGGCCCCCACCGCCAGGACGTCCGGGTGGAACGCGCCGGTCAGGCGCTCGGGCACGGTCCAGAAGTCGGACGGCGGCAGCGACTTGCCCATCCACAGGCAGCCCAGCATGAGCACCGACGCGGCGAAGCCCAGCACGACCATGCGGTCGGCCCGGCGCCGTCCGTAGACCTCCGACACGATGTCGGTGCACAGGAACGTGATCGGGTAGGTCACGATGCCCGCGGTGAGCGTGAGCGAGTCGCCGACGCCCTCGCCCGGCAGCAGCCACTCGATCGCACGCTGCGCCGCGCGCAGGACGCCGCCCAGCACGGGCAGGTCGAGCGGCAGCGCGAAGAGCTTGGTGCCGATGATGTTCGTCAGCATGAGCATCGCGATGAACAGCGACGCGATCACGAGGTAGCCGTGCTCGTAGGTGCTCTGGGGGACTTCCGGGACCGCGTGCGGCGGGTGTCCGGGCAGCCCCACCCGGGGCGCGGGGCCGCCGTGGTCGTCGGCGAAGGTGTCGTCGGTCAACGGGAGGCTCCGCGGGCGGGTGGACGGGTCGGCCGGGTTCGCGTCCCGGCCATCTTTGGACGCGCGCCGGCCCATGTCACGCGCGCTTCGCGCGGCCCTGCGTCCCCGGCCCGCCCGGCGCGGGGCGGCGCTCGCGGAGGGCGCGCCCCATCGCGTAGGATGCCGGGCCTTTTCGCGCGCCGATCCCGCGCGTCCCCCGAGGAGCGCCCGATGAGCCTGGTCCGGACGAGCCGCCACGGCGGCGTGACCGTCCTCACCCTCGACAACCCGCCGGCCAACGCCTACTCGCACGAGATGCACCGCGAGCTCGACGAGGCGATCCTGGCCGCACGTTTCGACGAGGCGGTGCACGTGATCGTGCTCACAGGCGCGGGCGACGCGTTCTTCTGCGCGGGCGCCGACATCGCCATGCTCGAGCGCGTCACGCCCGAGTGGAAGTACAACTTCTGCCTGCATGCGAACGAGACCCTGTGCCGGCTCGAGCAGACGCCGAAGCTCGTGATCGCCGCGCTCAACGGGCACACCGTGGGCGGCGGGCTCGAGGTGGCCCTGGCCGCCGACCTGCGCTGGGCCAAGGACGGCAAGGCGAAGTTCGGACTGCCCGAGGTGGCCCTGGGCGTGCTGCCCGGCACGGGCGGCACCGCGCGCCTCGCGCGTCTCGTCGGACGCTCGCGCGCCATCGACCTGATGACCTCCGGGCGTACGTTCGGCGTCGACGAGGCGCGCTCGCTGGGGCTGGTCGACGACGTGCTGCCGGCCGAGGGCTTCCTCGACGCGGTCGTGGCGCGCGCGCAGGACTACTGTCCGCCGAAGAAGGCCTCGCTCGCCGTGGGACTCATCAAGCGCTCGGTGACGAGCGGCCTCGAGATGGACTTCGCCTCGCACCTCGCGCTCGAGCGCGAGCTCCAGCAGCAGCTGTTCCGCAGCCGCGACGCGAAGGAGGGCTTCGCCGCCTTCAACGAGAAGCGCAAGCCCGCGTTCGAGGGTCGCTGAGCGTGCGCGCTCGCGGGTCGCACGGCGGCACGGGGACGCCCACGCGTCCCCGGACGCGTCCGGGGGTCGGCGCATGAAGGCGGTCGTCATCCGCGAGCACGGCGATCTCGACGCGCTGCAGTTCGTCGACGTCGACGAGCCCGTCCCCGCGCCGGACGAGGTGCTCGTCGACGTGCGCGCCATCGGCCTGAACCACCTCGACACGTGGGTGCGCCGCGGCGTCCCCGGACACACGTTCCCGTTGCCGATCGTGCCCGGCTGCGACTTCGCGGGCGAGATCGTCGGGCTCGGTTCGGCCGTGCGCGGCCTCACGGTCGGACAGCGCGTGCTCGCGGCGCCCGGCACCTCGTGCGGGCTGTGTCCCGCGTGCCAGGACGGCGACGACCACCTCTGCCCGCGCTACGGCGTGCTCGGCGAGGCGTCCGACGGAGGCTGCCGCGAGCGCGCCACGCTGCCGGCGGTGAACGCGCTGCCGATCCCCGACGCGCTCGACTTCGTGACGGCCGCGGCGTTCCCGCTCACGTTCCTGACGGCGTGGCAGATGCTCGTGCGCCGCTGCGCGCTGCGCGAGGGCGAGACGCTGCTCGTGCACGCGGCCGGCGCCGGCGTGAGCACGGCCGCGATCCAGATCGCGAAGCTGCGCGGCGCGCGCGTGATCGCGACCACCGGCTCGCCCGAGAAGGTCGAGCGCGCCCTCGCGCTGGGCGCCGACGAGGTGGTCGACACCACGCGCGACGACTTCGTCCGGCGCGCGCGGGCCTTCGCGGGACGCAAGGGCATCGACGTGGTCTTCGAGCACGTCGGCGAGGCGACCTTCCCCGGCAGCCTGCGCTGCCTGGGCCGCGGCGGACGGGTCGTGACCTGCGGCGCCACGACCGGTCCCGTGCTGACCGCCGACCTGCGCCACGTGTTCTTCAAGAACCTGTCGATCCTCGGCTCGACCATGGGACGCCGGGGCGACCTCGTGCGCCTCGTCGACCTCGTGGCGCGCGGCCTGCTGCGGCCCGTGATCGACCGCGTGCTGCCGCTCGAGGCCGTGCGCGAGGCGCACGCGCTGCTCGCAGAGCGCTCCGTCTTCGGCAAGATCGTCCTCCAACCGGGAGCATCCTCGTGACGAACTTCAGCTTCGACCACGTCCTCGTGCTGGGCGCGGGCACCATGGGACGCGGCATCGCGCAGGTCGCGGCCGCCACCGGCAGCCACGTCACGCTGCTCGACAACGACGAGGCGCGCGCGAAGGCCGCGCACGACGGCATCGCCAGCTCGCTCGAGAGGGCGGTGGCGCGCGGCAAGGTGGGCGCCGACGAGCGCACGCGCATCCTGGCCGCGATCCGTCCGTCGACCGACCTCGACGGTGCGGCGAAGGACGCCGACGTGGTCGTCGAGGCCGTGCCCGAGAAGATCGAGATCAAGCGCGCGCTCTTCGCGCGCCTCGGCAAGACCTGTCCCTCGCACACGCTGCTGGGCAGCAACACGAGCTCGCTCTCGATCGCGTCGATCGCGCAGGACTGCCCCGCGGCCGAGCGCGTGATCGGCCTGCACTTCTTCAACCCCGTGCCGGCCATGGCGCTGATCGAGATCGTGCACGGCAGGCAGACCGCGCAGGCCTCGGTCGACGCCGCCGTGGCCTTCGCGTTGCGCCTGGGCAAGGACCCGATCCTGGTCCGCGACAGCCCGGGCTTCGCCACCTCGCGGCTGGGCGTGCTGCTGGGCCTCGAGGCCATGCGCATGGTCGAAGAAGAGGTCGCGTCGGCGGCCGACATCGACAAGGCCATGAAGCTCGGCTACCGCCATCCGATGGGCCCGCTCGAGCTGACCGACCTCGTGGGACTCGACGTGCGTCTCGCCATCGCCGAGCACCTGCACCGCGAACTCGGCAGCGAGACCTTCCGTCCGCCCGAGATCCTGAGGCGCATGGTGGCCGAGGGACGGCTGGGCAAGAAGAGCGGCAAGGGCTTCTACGACCACGGCACCTGAGGCCCTCGCGACGCCGCGCCGCGCACGCACGCGACCCGACGTGAGCGACGCGCGGCGCCGCAACTCCTCGGAGCACCTCCCATGACCGACGCCTCGCTCCCCCTCGCCGGACGCCACGCGCTCGTGACCGGTGCCGGCCGCGGCATCGGTCGCGCCGTCGCCCTCGCGCTCGCGGCCCGTGGTGCGGCGCTCACCCTCGTGGCCCGGAACGCACGCGCGCTCGCCGCGGTGGCCGACGAGGCGCGTGCCGCCGGCGCGTCGAGCGTGGGCTGCGAAGCGGTCGACCTGCTCGACCGCGACGACCTCGCCGAACTGTGCGAGACCGTGGCCGTGTCCGCCGACGTCCTCGTGAACAACGCCGGGACGGCGCCCAGCGCGCCGCTCGAGAAGACCCACGACGACCTGTTCGACGAGACCCTCGAGCTCAACCTGCGCGCGCCCTTCGCGCTGTGTCGCGCCGCCCTGCCCGAGATGGCCTCCCGCGCCTGGGGACGGGTCGTGAACGTGGCCTCGACCGCGGCGCTCGAGGGCTTCGCGTACACGTCGGCCTACGTCGCCAGCAAGCACGCGCTGCTGGGACTGACCCGCGCGCTCTCGGTCGAGGCCGCCCAGCGCTGGAAGGACGCCGACCTGACGCTGAACGCCGTGTGTCCCGGCTTCGTGGACACCGACATCGTGGCGCGCTCCGTCGAGCGCCTCGTGCGCGTGGCGGGCGTCGACGAGGCCGCGGCACGCGACCGGCTGGCGGCGATGAACCCCGGCGGACGGCTCCTGCGTCCCGACGAGGTGGCCGACGCGGTGCTCGCCCTGGTGCTCGAGCAGCCCGGCGCCCGGCACGGCGAAGCGCTCGTCCTCGGCTGAAGCCACCGCGCGGCATGCGCGGGGCCGTGCGGGGCCCGTGCGCCCCCTCGGGACGGACGCCCCCGGCTGGTACCATCGCCGCACCATGCCCGAGAGCTTCCACGAGCAGATCGACGACGACGGCGTGAGCCTCGTCACCCTCGACCGTCCCGAGCGGTACAACGCGCTGACCTTCGAGGTCTACCGCGAGCTCGCCGACCGCTTCGCCGCCATGCAGCACGACGACGCGGTGCACGCGGTGGTGATCACCGGGGCCGGCAAGGCGTTCTGTTCCGGCGGCGACGTGCACGACATCATCGGTCGGCTGTTCGAGGTGAGCGAGGAGGAGACCCTCGCGTTCACGCGCATGACCGGCGAGCTCATCGCGAACATGCGCAAGCTGCGCAAGCCGATCTTGGCCGCGGTGAACGGCATGGCGGCCGGCGCGGGGGCCGTGATCGCGCTCGCGTCCGACCTGCGGGTCTTCGCGCAGACGGCGAAGATCGCGTTCCTGTTCACGAACGTCGGGCTCACGGGCGCCGACATGGGCGCCGGCTACCTGCTGCCGCGCGTCGTGGGACAGGGACGGGCGTCCGAGCTGCTGCTGCTCGGCAACGCGATCGACGCGGCCACCGCCGAGCGCTACGGCCTCGCGAACCAGGTCGTCCCGCGCGACGAGTGCCTGCCCACGGCGATGGCGCTCGGACAACGCCTCGCGAAGGGTCCGCTCGCGGCGCTCGCCAGCACCAAGCACCTGATCGACGCCGAGTGGTCGCTCGACCTCGACACGGCCATCGAGATCGAGGCCCTGGCCCAGGCCATGCACCTGCGGCAGCCCGACCACAAGCGCTTCCACGCGGCCTTCGTCGCCAAGCGTCCCCCGCGCTTCTCGGGCGAGATCAAGCGCCACGGCGAAGGCGACGCGAGCTGACGTCCTCCCCCCGACCCCCGACGCACCGAGCCCCCGTGTCATGAGCCAGCGATTCGAGCGGCACATCTTCGTCTGCATCAACGCGCGCGAACCGGGCCATCCCAAGGGATGCTGCGCGAGCAAGGGCGGCGCCGAGGTGGCCGAGGCGCTGAAGGTCGCCGCGTACGAGCAGGGCCTCAAGGGACGCGTGCGCGTCAACAAGGCCGGCTGCCTGGACGCCTGCGCGGACGGCATCTCGGCCGTGGTCTATCCCGAGGGGGTCTGGTACCGCGGCGTGACGCTCGACGACGTCGACGAGATCGTCGCACGCACGCTCGTGGCGGGCGAGATCGTCGAGCGCCTGCTGGCGCCCGCGCACCCGCGGAAGGCCGGAGCGTGAGCGACGGCGCGTCCGACGTCGACCCGCGCGAGACCGCGCGCACCGCGGCCGAGGTGCGCGAGCGCGCGCGCCGCTTCGCCCACGACGAGATCGCGCCCCACGCCGGCGCGTGGGACAAGGCCGGACGCGTGCCGCGTTCCGTCGTCACGCGCCTGGGCGAGCTGGGCTTCCTGGCCGGCCCGCTGCCGCGCGAGGTCGGCGGCAGCGGCTGGAACAACGAGATCTTCGTCGGCGTGTACGAGGAGATCGGACGGGCCTGCAGCAGCACGCGCGGCTTCCTCGCGGTGCACACCGGTCTCGTCTCGCAGTGCCTCTTCGACCACGCGCGCGACGACGACCGTGCGCGCTGGCTGCCGAAGCTCGCGTCCGGCGAGGCCATCGGCTGCTACGCGCTCACCGAGGACGGCGCCGGCAGCGACGTGCAGTCGATCGCCACCACCGCCACGCGCGACGGCGACGACTGGGTGCTGAACGGCAGCAAGGTCTGGATCACCAACGGCGGCATCGCCGACCTGTGCATCGCGTTCGCGCGCACCGGCGAGGGCAAGCGCGCGCTGACCGGCTTCGTGCTCGAGCTGCCCGTCGACGGCCTGCAGCGCCTGCCGCTCGGCGTCGAGCCGCTGGGACACCGCGCCTCCGACCACGCGCGGCTCGTGTTCGACGGCGTGCGCGTGCCCGACGAGCGGCGGCTCGGCGAGGTCGGCGACGGCTTCCGCATCGCCATGTCGGCCCTCGACCACGGACGCCTGGGCGTGGCCGCCGGCGCGGTGGGCATCGCCCGCGCTTGCCTCGACGAGGCCGTGACGCACGCCCGCGAACGACGCCAGTTCGGACAGCGCATCGGCGACTTCCAGATGGTGCAGGCCGACCTGGCCGAGATCTACGCCTCGACCGAGGCCGCCTCGGCGCTCGTCGAACGCGCCGCGCGCGCGGCCGACGCCCACGCGCCCGACGTCACGCGGCTCACGTCGGCGGCCAAGCTGTTCGCCACCGAGGTCGCCCAGCGCGCCGCCGAGAAGGCCGTGCTGCTGCTGGGCAACCGCGGCTACGGCGACGGCCACAGCGTCGAGCGGCACTACCGCGACATCCAGGGCCTGCGCATCTACGAGGGCACCAACCACATCCAGCGGTTGATCATCGGACGCTCCCTCGTCGGCAAGCCGTGAGCCAGCGCGCGTCGCAGCCTCCCCCCGCGCCGCGCCGCGCCGACGACGTCCGCAGCGCCCACCCCTCGACGCACACGCGCGGCGGATGCGCCCGTCGCGTGGCGCTGCTGCTGGGCGCGCTGCTGGCCGCCGCGGCCGTGTCCGAGTGGCTGCTGCCCTCGCCGCTCGACGCCTGGATCCCGCCGCTTCTCCAGCGCGCGCGCGGCGGACGGGTCGTGCTGCGAGCGGGCGACGACCCCACGCGCTGGCCCTCGGTGTCCCTGCATCCCGTGCGCCCTCGGCTGGTGTGGATCGGCGCGAGCACCGTGGTCGGCGTGCCGTTCGACCCGTGGTCGTCGCCTCCGAAATGGCTCGGACTGCTGCTCGCCGCCCAGGGCCTCGACGTCGAGGTGCTGCCCGTGGCCGCCCCCGGCAAGACCGCGCGCGAACTCGTGGCCTGGCTGCCCGACGTGCTGACGCTCGAGCCCGACGCGGTGATCCTCACCACGGGACACAACGAGTACCTCGACGCGCATCGCCTGCTGGCCGACTCGTGGCTCGAGCGCTCGGCGCTGCTGCATCCGCTCTGCCGGCGCCTCGGGATCTCGTTCGGCGCAGGGGAAGAGGCTCCCACCGAATCCCGTCCCTTCGACCACGCGGCCGTGGCGGGCGCGTTCCGGGACACGCTCGCGCACGCACGCGCACTGTGCGCCGCGGCCGGCGTGCCGCTGCTGCTCACGCTGCCGGTGAGCAACCTGGCCGACTGTCCCCCGGTGCTCGGACGCTCGGCCCAGGCGGCCTGGTCCGCCGGACGCGCGCGCCTCGAGGCCCACGACGACGTCGGCGCCTTCCCGCTGCTGCGGCAGGCCCGCGACGAGGACGCCTGGCCCGCGCGAGCCCCCGCGCGGCTCGTCGATGCGATGCGCCAGCTCGGCCCGCCGCTGGTCGACGTCGCGGCGCGCTTCGACGAGGCGACGCACGGGCGTCCCCCGGGCTTCAACCTCTTCATGGATCACTGCCATCCGACCCTGGCCGGGCAGCGGCTGCTGGCGCTCTCCGTGTCCGAGACCCTGCGGCAGCAGGGCGTCCTCGCGACGCCGGCGAAGGACGGACGCGTTCCGACGCTCGACGAGGGGCTGGCTGCGCTGTCCGTCCCGCGCTCGCTGGAGAGCACCGCCCGGGCGCGCAGCCTGCGCGCGCTGCTGCACCTCGCGTTCCTCGGCGAGCCCGGCAATCCGATGATCGCCACGGCTCGCAGCCTGGCGCGCAACGCCTGGGTCTCGCTGGACGACCCGGTCTCGGCCACCCTGCTCGCGGTGCTCGAGCAGCGCCCGCCGGACGCACGGGCCGCGCTGGCGGCCGCCACGCCTTCCGATCGTCACGAGCTGCTGCGCCTCGTGCGCACCTGGACGCGCGTGGCCGCCGCCTTCGCGCGCGTGGGCCTGGCCGAGGCAGACCTCGCGCCGACACCGGCGCCGCGGGACGGGCCCGGCACCGACCCCGGTGCGCCGGACGCGGCACCGGATGACGTGCCCGACGCGCCCCCTCGACGCTGAGGCCGGGCGGCGTCGATCTTGTGTCCCCCAGGGTGACAGACTAGGATTCCCAGCCGCTTCGCGTCCCCCGACGGACGCGTCGGATGGTGGATGTAGCTCAGTCGGTTAGAGCACCAGGTTGTGGTCCTGGGGGTCGGGGGTTCGAATCCCCTCATCCACCCCATCCTCGCGCGCCGGGTCGCCCGCGCGACTGCCGCGTGACCTCGGGCGCACGAGTGCGCTAGCGATGGCCGGCGCGATGCGTGACGCGCCGCCGTCCACGACGCCCCGGGGAGGTCCGGCTTGCTGCGAACCGCCATGCTGCTGCTCGCGCTCGCCGTCGTCGGAGCGGCCCAGGTGCCGCCGCCGCACGGCGCTCCGCCGCCGGACGACGGTCCGCGTGCCCCGCTCGGCGTGGCCGGGGGACGGCCGTCGCCAGCCGACCGGCGTCCACCGCCGCCGCGCGACGCGGCGCGACCCGAGCGTCCGCCGCGCGAACCACTGCGGCAGCTCGTGCTGGCCAGCCCCGTGGTGCTCCTGGCCGACGTCGAACGCAGCTCGCAGCAGGCCTTCGACGACGGCGCCGCCGACCTGGTCCTGCGCCCCTCGCGCGTGCTGCGGGGGCAGGTCCCGACGGTGCTGCTCAACGCGCGCACGTCGCAGCGTTCGACGCGCCCCGCGGCCGGCGAATCGGGCGTGTTCTTCCTCTCGCCGGCCGAGCAAGAACGGTCCGACGCGCCGCTCGTGCTCGATGCCTGGGTCCCGGCCAGCGGACGCACGCTGGCCGTCTTCGAGCACAGCCTGGTCGAACTCCTCGACATCCTCGACGAGCGCGCGGCCAGCCGCCGCGAGGCGCGCACCACCGAGTGGCTGGTGCAACTCGTCGAAGAACCCGACACGCGCTGGGACGGACTCCTCGACCTGTCCTCCGCCAGCGACCCGCGGGCCGCGGGACGACGCGCGGGCCGTCCGCAGTTCGACGCCGGCCAGCGCGCCCGTCTGCTCGCGGTGCTGCTCGCCGAGCGCGACCTGACGTCCACGGGCACGACCCTGGCGGCGCTGCTGCCGCAGGGCGGAGACCCCCACGTCGAGCGCTGGCTGTGGGACCGGCTGAACGAGTCCCGCGAGCTGCCGATGCCCGTCACGGGCGAAGCCATGCACCTGCTGGCGCGACGCCTCGACGACCGCACGGCCGAACGGCTGGCCGACGACCTCCCGGCCGGCGGTCCGCAGGAGCAGCGCAAGGACGTCGTGGCGCGCTTCCTCGAGCGACTCGAGCCGCGCGTCTTCCCCGACGAGCCGCGGCGCGACGGCTGAGTCGTCGTCGCCTGTCGCGCAAGCGTCCCCGGTTCCCGCGTCGCGGAAGCCCGTGGCGCCCCTCAAGTCGCGCGCTCCCGCCGGACGATGCCTCCTGGAAGCCGATCGCCCGAGGACCCGCCATGGCCGCGCCCGAGCCCCAACCCGTCGAGATCGCGTCCGAGAAGCCGTCCGTCCCGGGCTTGCCGGCCGAGATCCTGTTCCTGCTCGTCATCGGCTGCCTGACGGTGTTCTTCAGTCTCGCCGGGATCCCCGGCACGGCCACGCCGGTGGCCGGCGACGGCAGCGACGCGCTGCGCCAGGGCTGGGCCGAGCAGCGCACGGCGGCCGTGCACGACGCGACGTCCCCGGCAGCCCTCGAGGCATCGCTCCCGCGCGGCCGCTGACGGCCGCCGCGACCGGCGCTCCCCGGCCGCGCCCGGAGCCCGTCGCCCGCGTTCGCACAGACGGCCTCGAGTCCCGTGCGCGGCCGCGGCCGACGTTCTTCGTCCCCCGCCTCTTGATCCACGGCGGGCGAACCGGTTCCATATGCGGCTCGCCGTGCCCTCTTAGCTCAGTTGGTAGAGCAGCTGACTCTTAATCAGCGGGTCCAAGGTTCGAGTCCTTGAGGGGGCACCAACTTCTTCCGCCGCTCCGGGCCGTGGGCCTGTCGACGCGGCACCGACGCGGGCGCGCGTCGCTCGTCCGGCGCGGTTCGCGCGGTACACTGCGGCCGCGACGGCGGCGGATCGCCGGTGCAGACGCCACACGGGCGACACCGCCGATCACGCGCTCAAGACCGAGAATCGCAGACGTTCCGTGCGTCGCTCACCGGCCCGGCGCCTCACCTCCGAACGCTCCGCTGCAAGGACGATCCCGATGCTCATGACCTCCCTGTTCCTGTCCTTCGCCCTGGCCGCCCCGAGCGTGCTCGCGGGCGACCTCGAGGAAGCCAAGGACTTCCTCGCGAAGGGCTGGTTCGACGACGCAGCCAAGGCCTTCCAGCAGCTCATCGACGAAGGTGCCGGCGACGCGACCGAGCTCGAGCAGTACCTGGCCGAGGCGCAGATCGGCGCCGGCGACGTCGACGCCGCCCTCGAGATCCTCGAGGCCCTGCCCGAGAGCTACCGCACCAAACTGCTGCTCGGACGCACGTACGCGATCTGGGCCGAGCAGCTCGCGTACGACAACGCGTCGGCCGACGACGTGAGGTTCACGCGCCTCGACGGCGTCTCGCACTACAAGCGCGCGGTCGAGCTCGCGCCGCCCGGTGACTCCGAAGCCGTGGTCGCGCTGGGCTACCTGCAGCTCTTCGGACTGGGCGACTACAAGGCCGCGCTCGAGCTGGCCGAGACCTACCTCGCCAAGCGTCCCGACGACGCCGAGCTGCTGCTCCTGCGCGGCAACGCGCTGGTCTTCGACTGGTACTACAAGGCGCAGGGCGACGACGAGCTCGCTGCCGACGACGCCTGGAACCAGGCCGTCGACGACCTCAAGTCGGCCGACGCCAAGCTCGGCAAGGGACGCGTCGAGGCGCTCAACCAGCTCATCTACCTCTACCAGGCCAAGGACCGCGCCCTCGACGCCGTGAACGCCGCGGTGCAGATCGTCGAGCGCCAGGACGACCCCGACCTCGGGCAGCTCTACGAGCTCGCCAAGCAGTACAGCTACGCCCGTCAGTTCGCCGCCGGGGCCAAGGCGCTCGAGACGATCGTCAAGCTCAACGCGAGCGACCTGCGCCGCCGCATCCGGCGCGAGGACGACCCCGACGACGTGGCGCTCAACCTGCACTGGTCGACCTCGGTCTACACGAACCGCAACGACAACGCCACGGCGCGCATGATCCTCGAGGCCATCGTGGCCGCCGACCCCGCGGCCCCGGACATCTGGGACAACTACGCCGTGGCCTGCCAGACCACCGGCCAGTTCGACGATGCCATCAAGGCCTACGACAAGAAGATCGCGCTCTTCCCCGACGATCCGCGCACCTACAACGACAAGGCGAAGATCCTCGAGGAGAACCTCAACCGCGACTCGTCCGAGACGATCCCGCTCTACGAGAAGGCCGTCGCGATGTGCGAGGAGCAGTTGAAGGACCCCGAGATCGACGCCGCCTGGAAGGCGCACCTCGAGGAGACGCAGCGCGTGGCGCGCGGCAACCTCGACGCGCTCAAGCCGGCGCCGTCGCTGCTCGACTCGGTGCTCGACCGTCTCAAGAACGCCGGCGACAAGGCCGGTGACGAGGGCGGCGACTCCGGAGGCGACTCGGGCAACTGACCCGACCACCGCTCCGTCGTCGCACCGCGGCCGCGCCCTCCGCTCGTCGGACGGCGCGGCCGCGCGCGTTCGCGGGTCGCACGCGACGCGGTGCCGCCGCCTTCCGACATCGGACGGTCAAGGACGCGCGGCGGGTGCGCCCGGTATCATCGGCCCACCCCGCCCGGGGGAAGTCCCGCGCGGCGCACGGGAGGTCGTCGCTCCCCCGCCGTGCAGCGCGCTGCGTCGCCCGACGCCCTGCGTCCCCCGGGCCACCGGCCTCCTCGGGGATCCGTCCCATGCTGCGCATCCGTCTGCTGGCGAGCACGCTGCTGCTCGCCCTGGCTGTCCCGTCCCTGCTCGCCGCCGACGCCGAGATCGTGCGCGGCAACGGGCGCTTCGCCTTCGAGGAGACCACGCTCGAGAACGGCCTGCGCGTCATCTCGCTCGAGGACCACAGCACGCCGATCGTGGCCGTCCAGCTCTGGTACCACGTGGGCAGCAAGGACGAGCAGCCCGAGCGCCAGGGCTTCGCGCACATGTTCGAGCACATGATGTTCCGCGGCACCGACCGGCTCGGTCCCAAGGACCACTTCGAGTACGTGCGCCGCACGGGCGGCGACTGCAACGCCTACACCGCGTTCGACCAGACCGTGTACGTGCAGGAGGTGCCGTCCAACCAGCTCGACATGATCCTGTGGCTCGAGGCCGAGCGCATGGCCGCGCTCAAGATCGACGAGGGCGGCTTCGCCACCGAGCGCAAGGTCGTCGAGGAGGAGCGGCGCCTGGGCCTGAACCGTCCGTACGGCATGGTGCTCGAGCGCGTGCTCGACTTCGTCTTCACGAAGCATCCCTACCGCTGGTCGCCGATCGGCAAGATCGAGCACCTGCGCGCGTCGACCGCCGACGACATCCAGCACTTCTGGGACACGTACTACGTGCCGAACAACGCCACGCTCGTGGTGGTCGGCGACGTGACGCACGCGCAGGTGCGCGAGCTCGCGCAGAAGCGCTTCGGCTGGATCCCGCGCTGCCCCGAGCCACCGCGGGTGACGGTCGTCGAGCCCGTCGACAAGGGCCTGCGGAGGCTCGAGATCTCCGAGGAGAGCGGTCCCGCGCCGGTGGGCGGCATCGTCTTCCTGACCGTGCCCGCCGGACACCCCGACGCGCTCCCGCTGCAGATGCTGATGCAGATCCTGGGCGGCGGCGAGTCGTCGCGCACGTACCTCTCGCTCGTGCGCCGGAAGGAGGTCGCCGAGATCGCGGGCGGCGGCGCCATGGAGCTCGAGCAGGCGGGCCTCGCCCTCGTGGGCGGGCTGGCCTCGCCGTTCGGCGGAGATCCCGAGGAGATCGTCGCGGCGCTGTGGGACGAGATCGACAGGGTCGTCGCCGACGGCGTCACCGAGGAGGAACTCGCCAAGGTGCGCAACTCGGCCGAGCGCGACAGCGTGACCGAGTCGCTCACCGTGGCCAGCAAGGCGTCCGCGCTGGGACAGGCCGCGGTCATCGAGGGCGACACGCAGCTCGCGAACACCGCGCTCGAGCGCGTGCGCGCCGTGACGGTCGACGACCTGCAGCGCGTGGCGAAGACGTACCTGGTGCGTGAGCGTGCCAGCGAGGTGCTGATCAAGCCCAGCCTCAAGGGCATGTTCGGGTCCGTGCTCGCGCTGGCGGGCAACACCTCCGACATGGGCGACGACGAGGCCGCCGACGAGGAGGTCGAGGGCGGCGCCCGGGCCCGGGCCGGCGGTCCGAAGGCCAGCGCGGTGCGTCCCGAGGGATTCGGCGAGAAGCCGCCGGTGGCGCCGCCGCTGGCCGTCTCGGTCGACCTGCCGAGCACCTCGGTCACGCTCGACAACGGACTCACGCTCACCGTGGTCGAGAACCACGAGGTCCCGTTCGTGACCGCCAGCCTGCGCCTGCTCGCGGGCGCGTTCACCGATCCCGACGACGCACCGGGCACGGCGTCGTTCGCGTCGAACCTCATCACGCGCGGGACCTTCGCGCGCGACGCCGAGGCGCTCGCCGCCGAGCTCGAGAAGAACGCCATCTCGCTCTCGGCGAACGCCGACACGGACAGCGCCTCGGTCGACGTGTCGAGCGTCACGGGACAGTTCGAGCGCGCGATGAAGCTGCTGGCCGAGGTCGTCCAGGTGCCGGCCTTCGACGCCAAGGAGTTCCGCATCCTGCGCGACCAGATGGCGACCGGCATGGCGGTCGACGAGAAGACGCCGTCGACCATCGCCGACCGCGCCTTCGCGCGCGCGCTGTGGGGCGACCATCCCTACGGACGTCCGGCGTCGGGCACGTCGAGCGACCTCAAGCACCTCGACCCCGACGGCCTGCGCGACTGGTGGGACGCGTTCGTGCGTCCCGAGACGGCCACGCTCTACGTGGCGGGCGACATCACGCCGGCCCGCGCGCGCGAGCTGGCCGAGCGCAGCTTCGGCGACTGGGAGGCCGAGGGCGAGCGCATCGAGCGTCCGATCCCGCCGTGGACGGCTCCCGACACGCTCAAGATCACGCTCGTCGACAGCAAGAACGCCGTGCAGAGCGAGATCCGCGCCGGACACGACGGCATCCTGCGCAAGCACCCGCTGTTCGCCACGGGACAGGTGCTCACGCAGGTCTTCGGCGGCGCGTTCAGCAGCCGCCTGAACGACGCGCTGCGCGTGCAGAAGGGTCTCACCTACGGCGCCAGCGGCGGACTCTCGAGCCGTCGCTTCGGCGGCGAGTTCCGCGTGCGCACGTTCACCAAGACGCCCAAGACGGCCGAGACCGTGCGCGCGCTGATCGACGAGGTGAAGCGCATGCGCGACGAGCCGCCCAGCGCCGAGGAGCTGTCCGACGCCACGAGCTACCTCGCGGGCTCGTTCGCCGGGTCGCTCGAGACGCCCCAGGCCGTCGTCTCGCGCCTCTGGACGCTGCGCCTGAACGGCCTGCCCGACGACGCGTGGTCGACCTACCTGGCGCAGATCGCGAAGACCACGTCCGACGACGTGGCCGCCGCGGCGGCCGAGTTGCTCGACCCCGAGCGCATGATCGTGGTCGTCGTGGGCGACGCCGACCAGGTCAAGGAGAGCCTGGAGGAGATCGCCGAGGTCGAGGTCGTCACCACGGGCGGCTGAACCGCGAACTTCACCGTCTTTTGCCCTTCCGCCCGAAGGCGAGCTTCGGGGCCGTCGGCGCGCAGCCGCGCCGCGGCCGGTCGTGGTTCACTTGCCACTCCCCCGCGGCCGTCCGGCTTGATCGCCGTGCCCCCCGGGTCGACAATGGCGGGTTCTCCCGCACGCCTCGATCCAGGGATCCACCATGAGCGAGCTCGACGCCATCGCGAACCTCTACTCGGGCCTCTCGGCGATCCACGCCCAGGTCCGCCAGCGGCTCGGCCGTCCGCTCACGCTGGCCGAGAAGGTGCTCTACAGCCACCTCGACGACCGCGACGGCGAGCTCCCCGAGCGCGGCAAGAGCTACGTCGACCTGTCCCCCGACCGCGTCGCGATGCAGGACGCCACGGCCCAGATGGCGCTGCTGCAGTTCGCGATGACGGGGCGCAGCGAGTCGGCGGTGCCGACCACGATCCACTGCGACCACCTCATCAGGGCCTGGCACGGCAAGGACGAGGACCTGAAGACCGCGAACGACGAGAACGCCGAGGTCTACGCGTTCCTCAAGTCCGCCGCGGCGAAGTGGGGACTCGGGTTCTGGGAGCCGGGGGCGGGCATCATCCACCAGGTCGTGCTCGAGCAGTACGCCTTCCCCGGCGGCATGATGATCGGCACCGACAGCCACACGCCGAACGCCGGCGGCCTGGGCATGGTGGCGATCGGCGTGGGCGGCGCCGACGCGATGGAGGTCATGGCCGGCCTGCCGTTCGGCGTGCGCTGGCCGAAGCTCATCGGCGTGCACCTGACCGGCGCGCTCGACGGCTGGAGCTCGCCCAAGGACGTGATCCTCAAGGTCTGCGAACTGCTCACGGTCAAGGGCGGCACGGGCGCCATCGTCGAGTACTTCGGCCCGGGCACGCGCTCGATCTCGTGCACCGGCAAGGCGACCATCTGCAACATGGGGGCCGAGCTCGGCGCGACGACGTCGATCTTCCCGTTCGACGAGCGCATGGCGAAGTACCTCGAGGCCACCGGGCGCGCCGACGTGGCGCAGCTCGCGCGCAAGCACGCCTCCGAACTCGTGGCCGATCCCGACGTCGGGAAGGAGCCCACGCGCTTCTACGACCAGATCGTCGAGATCGACCTCTCGAAGCTGCCGCCGATGGTCGTCGGTCCGCACACCCCCGACCGCGCGCGCGCGCTCGACGCCCTGGCCGCCGAGGCCAAGAAGGAAGGCTGGCCGCTCGAGCTCACCTCGGCGCTCATCGGCTCGTGCACGAACAGCAGCTACGAGGACATGGGACGCGCCGCGTCGGTGGCGCGCCAGGCGTCCGCCAAGGGACTGAAGACGAAGACGAAGCTGCTCGTGACGCCCGGCAGCAACCGCGTCGACGAGACCATCCGCCGCGACGGGCAGATGCAGGCGCTGGCGGACATCGACGCCACGGTGCTCGCGAACGCCTGCGGTCCGTGCATCGGCCAGTGGAAGCGCGACGACGTCAAGGGCGGCGAGACGAACACGATCGTGACCTCGTTCAACCGCAACTTCAGCGGACGCAACGACGGCAACCACTCGACGCTGGCCTTCATCTCGAGCCCCGAGGTCGTGGTCGCCATGGCCCTCGCGGGCCGCATCGACTTCGACCCGCGCCGGGACACGCTCACGGGCGCCGACGGCAAGCCGGTCAAGCTCGACCCGCCCAGCGGCGACGAGCTGCCCGCCCTGGGCTTCGCGAAGAGCGCGAAGGGCTACGTCGCACCGCTCCCCGAGGACAAGCGCGCCCGCGCCGACCTGGTGGTCTCGCCCAAGAGCGATCGCCTGCAGCTGCTGGAGCCGTTCGCCGCGCCGCGCGCCGAGGAGTTCGTCGACCTGCCGCTGCTGCTCAAGGTCTCGGGCAAGTGCACCACCGACCACATCTCGGCGGCGGGACGCTGGCTGAAGTTCCGCGGCCACCTCGAGAACATCTCCGACAACATGTACATCGGGGCCACGAACGCCTTCGGCGGCGACATCGGCACCGGCAAGGACCAGCTCTCGGGCGAGACCGGCGTCGCGCTGCCCGCCATCGCGCGCCACTACAAGGCCGAGGGCAAGGGATGGATCGTGGTCGGCGACGTCAACTACGGCGAGGGCAGCTCGCGCGAGCACGCCGCCCTCTCGCCGCGCTACCTGGGCTGCAAGGCGATCATCGCCCGCAGCTTCGCGCGCATCGCCGAGACGAACCTCAAGAAGCAGGGCGTGCTGGCGCTGACCTTCGCCAACGCCAACGACTGGTCGCGCATCCGCGAGGACGATCGCTTCACGCTGCAGGGCGTCGACGAGCTCTCGCCCGGCAGCAAGGTCACCGTGACGGTCGACCACGGCGACGGCACGACCGACCGCTTCGAGACCGTCCACACGCTGAGCGAGCTGCAGGTGCGCTGGTTCGAGGCCGGCTCGGCGCTCAACTACCTGCGTGCGCAGAGCGAGACGGTCGGCGTCTGAGGCGCGGCGTGGCGGCAGGTCCGGGGGCGCCCGGCGACGTCCTGCGCTGCCCGACGCTCCCCGTGCTCAGCGCTCGAAGCGTCGGCACCAGGCGCAGTCGTCGGGCACGAAGAACGTCCCGCTCGACTCGTCGTCGAACTGCACGTAGCCCAGGCTCTCGAGCGACGCGCGCTGGGCGTCGTCGAGCACGAGCCCGTGATCGGCGAGCTGCGACGGGTCGGCGGCGTCCAGCCAGTCGATGAGCAGCGCGCGCAGGCGGCGGGCCTGCTCGAAGTGCGTCTCGAGCAGGTCGTGCTCGCAGGACGGATCGGCGCGCACGTCGAAGAGCTGCACCTCGTGCGCCGCGTGCTTCACGAGCACGTAGCTCGTGTCGCGGGCGAAGAGGTGCAGCACGCACAGCATGCCGTCGAGCTCGACGGACGCCGAGCGTCCGAAGGCCTCGAGCGCGAAGCGCGGCGCGCGCACGCGCTCCGGGTCGAGCTGCTCGAGCAGATCGCGTCCCGGGAACGGCGCGTCATCGAGACCGGCGAGATCGAGCAGCGTGCGTCCGAGGTCGGTGTGCTGGACGCGCGCCGGGCTGCGCACCCCCACCGGCACGCCCGGGCCGGCCAGCACGAGCGGCACGTGCAGCGTGGCCGGCAGCACGCCCTCGTGCCGGAACAGGATCCCGTCCTCGCCGAGGCACTCGCCGTGGTCGGCCACCAGCGCGAGCACGCCGGCCGCCAGCCGGGGCGCCGCGAAGAGACGCGCGAGCACCGCGTCCTGGGCCTCGATCTCGGCGCGGTACTCGGCCTTCGGGTACTCGAGGTCGGTGATGTCTCGCAACGACGGCGGCAGCGCGGTGGCGGGGATGCCGTCGGGCAGCGTCCCGGCTCGCGGGTCGCGCGCCGGATCCCAGAGCCGCGCCAGCACGTCCGGCGGCGGCTCGTACGGGATGTGCGCGTCGAACACGTGCACCCACAGGAACAGCGGCCGACCCTCGGCCTCGGGCAGCCACTCCAGCGCGTCCTCGACCGTCTCCGCCGCGGGACGAGCCGCATCCGGGGTCCACGAGACGCGCTCGAAGCCCTGCTCGAGGCCGCTGTCGGCGGGGCCGAGGTGTCCCGAGCTGACCGCGGCCCAGGTCGCGAAGCCGCCGCGCGCGAACTCCTCGGCCAGCGTGTCGGCCTCGGACGCCAGGCGCGTGAAGTTGTCGAGCACGCCCGTGTCGCGCGGCGACAGCCCCGTGAACAGCGCCGCGTGGGACGGCGTCGTGTTGTTGACCGTCGACCACGCGTCGTCGAACAGCACGCCCCGCGCGGCCAGGGCGTCGAGCGCAGGCGTGCGGACGTCGACCTGGCCGAGCACGCCCACGTGGTCGCCGCGGTGCGTGTCGGACGTCACGAGCAGCACCGTCGGCTGGTGTCCCGCGCTCGCGGACACGAGCCACGCCTCGCCCACCACGAGCGAGAGCTGGCGCGGTCCGCGCAGAACGAAGCTCAACGCGACCTCGCGGCCGGCGAACTCGGAGACGTCGAAGGACGCGCGCTCCCAACCCTCGCCGGCCTCGCCCAGCATCGTCGTCAGGCGCCTGCCGGGCTCGCCGTCCTCGTCGACGAGCACGTCGAGGTACGCCTCGGGATCGGACGGTGCCTCGGCCGCCGCCTCGGTCGACGCGTCGACCTCGTGCGCGACGGCCCACGAGAAGCTGAGGCGCCCGTCGGTCGGCACCCGTCCCCGGGCCCACAGCGGGCGCCCCGCGAGCAGTCCCACGCCGCGTCGCGCCTCGCCGCCGAACGACACGAGCGCGGTGCCCTCGTCGGGATCGGGCACGCCGCTGCCCAGCGGGTGCACGAGGAACTCCACCTCGGAGAGGGCCAGCGTGCGGTACGTCCCCGAGACGTCGACCACGAGCTCGTCGCAGGGGCGCACGTCGTCGGGTCGCGGCAGCGGCAGCACGACCTCGGTGGGACGATCGCGCACCGGCACCTCGAGCAGTTCGCTGGCCGTCACGAGCGCTCCCGCGCGCCGCAGCAGCACGCGCACGGATCCCGAGCCCGAGAACGAGAGCGCGAGCCGCACCGAGTCGAAGCGCTGCGGCTCGTACGTCCCCGCGCGGGAGAGCTGCACGGGGGCGGGACGGGCGGCACCGGCGAGCAGGGCGCGCGTGGCGGGCGTCTCGGGCACGCCGGGGTGGTGCCCGACTCCGTACGCGGGCGCCTCGACCTTCCAGCGCTCGACCTCGCGCACGACGTCGAAGCGCCGGAACACGCGCGGCTCGGGCCACGCCAGCGCGTCGTCGGCGCCGTGCAACTCGAGCCGCATCGCCCGCCGCGCGGGATCCTCTGCGACGTCCGCGTCGGGCAGCGCGCCGGGCGCGTTCGCTTCCGTCCCCTTCGTCACGGCGTCGCGCGCACGTTCGTCGCCACACCCGACCGCGAGCGCGCACGCCCACGCGAAGACGCACGCCCGACCGATCGAGGAGGTCTTCGACGCGCCGCCCCTCATCGGGGCTTCAAGGCCCGGCAGATCGGGCAACCGTCGGGACGCCAGGGGGGCCTCAGCGTGGCAAGCGGGCGACCGGCGTAGCCGAGCTCCGCGCGCAGGGCCTCCTCGTCGGGGTCGGGCTCACCCGGCTCGGCCCAGCCCTCGAGCGGCTCGACGCGCAGCCACGTGACGAGGTCGGTCAGCATCGCCAGCCCGCGCTGGCCGAGCTCGCGCGGCTCGGCGACGACGTCTCCGTCACCCGGGGCGAGCAGGTCGTGCTCGAGGAGCGGGTCGGCGGCCACGTCGAAGAGCATCGCCTGGTGCATGTTGCGCTTGTCGGTCAGGAACGGCAGCTTGCGCGGCTGCAAGGGGATCACGAGCTGCAGGTCGCCGCGGGCCAGCGAGGCCGAGACCGCGTGCTCCGAGAGCATGAAGCGGTCGCCGTCGCGCTCGCCCTTCGCGAACAGGTCGCGTCCCGGGAAGCCGTCGACGGGCAGGCCGGCGCGGGCCAGGAGCGTGACTCCCACGTCGAGCACGCTGGCCGGGCGCGGATCGCGGACGCCCCGCGGCGCGTCCGGCGCCGACACGAGCAGCGGCACCTCGGCGATCTCGGGCGCGGTGCCGAAGGCCTTGTAGAACAGTCCGCTCTGCCCCAACGCCATGCCCTGCAGCCCGACGTACGCGGTCACCCCGGACAGCACGCGCGGCGTCTCGAACAGCGGCGCCAGGGCGGCGTCGAGCGCCCGGATGCAGGCCTTGTAGCGACACCACGGCCAGTTGCGGTCGGTGATGTCGGCGTAGGGCAGCGGCAGCGCACGCAGGAAGGGCATCGGCAGCTTGAGGCGCGGATCGCGCGGGTCGTCGCGCGGCTCGTACGCGTCGTCGAGCAGCGCCTGCGGCGGATCGTGCGGCCACGCGGCGTCGCCGAGGTGCACCCACAGGAAGACGTCGCGTCCATCCGCCTCGTCGAGCAGGGCCAGC
The DNA here is from genome assembly GCA_020638905.1 of Planctomycetota bacterium. Classification (GTDB taxonomy): domain Bacteria; phylum Planctomycetota; class B15-G4; order B15-G4; family B15-G4; genus JACKHP01. The sequence goes on from JACKHP010000006.1 coordinate 140,371, forward strand.
GCGCGCTGCACCACGTCGCGCGCCTCGCGGCGCCGCACGTCGGACGGCGCGTCGCTGCGCTGGAACCCCTGCAGCAGCCCGCTCGCCTCGCCCAGCGGACGCTCGCCCAACGACGCGCACGTGAACCAGCCCGCGGCCTCGAAGCGCTCGGCCAGCGTCTGCGCCGCGTCACCGAGGCGCGTCTCCTCGTCGTACACCCCGGTGACCGGGGGCGGGCGTCCGGTCATGAGCGCCGCCGCCGCCGCGCGTGGCGAAGGAGCCACGGTGGACGCGTCGCCGAACAGCACCCCGCGCCGCGCCAGGTCGTCGAGCGTGGGCGTGAGCACGTCGACGCCGCGGAAGGCCAGGTTGAGGTGGTCGGCGCGGTGCCAGCTCGCGGTCACCAGCACCACGGTGCGCGACGCTCCCTGCCCGTCGGTCGCGGCCGACGCCGCAGCCGCGGACGACACGGGAGCGGCCAGCGCGATCGTCCACGCGCACGCGAGCAGCAGGAACGCCTTGCGCGCGGTCATCGCGGCGGCGACTGAAAGGCACGACAGCGGGCGCATCCATCCTCCACCCACAGCGTGGGACCGGGCGCGTCGGAGCCCGCAACGTAGCCCAGCTGCCGCAGATTCTCCAGCAGCGACGGGTCGTCGAGGGTCGTCCCCGAGAGGCCCAGGTCCTGCCGGGCCAGCATCCAGTCGACCAGCAGGCGCCGCAGTGCGGCCGCATCGTCGTGGCGCGCGACGCTCAGGTCGTGCTCGCACTCCGGGTCGACGCGCAGGTCGAAGAGGCGCACCTCGTGCTGCTCGTAGCCCTCGGACATCTGGCGCTGCTTCTGCGGGCGCAGCCAGAGCAGGAGCTGCAGTCCGTGGTCGGTGACCGAGGCCGAGAAGCCGTTGGCCGAGAGCGCGAAGCGCGGCTCCTCGCGCCAGTCGCCGTCGACGGCGGTGCGCAGGCTGCGCCCGCCGAGGGACGCCGGCAGCCCCGCGAGGTCGAGCAGCGTGGACGCCAGGTCGGCGTGGCTCACCGGCGCGTCGACGCGCCGTCCCGCCGGACAGCCCGGCCACGCGAGCAGCAGCGGCACGTGGATCGTGTCGCGGAACAGGCCCGCGTGCGTGTACCAGATGCCGTGCTGTCCCAGCGACTCGCCGTGGTCGGCGGTGACGGCGGTGATGCCGCCGACGAAGCGCGGCAGCGAGAGCAGCTCGTCGAGCGCGGCGTCCAGCGACGTGACCTCGCCCTTGTACATCGCCGGCGGATACGCGAGGTCGCGCAGACCGTCGAAGTACTCGGCCACCACCGAGGGCTCGACGTCGGGAGCCGGCAGTTGCGCGTCGTACGGATCGCGGTCGTCCGGCCAGTACAGCTCGCGGTCGTCCTCGGGCGGATCGTAGGGCGTGTGCGCGTCGAACACGTGCACCCACGCGAACACCGGACGCGCGCCCAGCCCGTCGAGCGCGTCCAGCGCGTGCGCCACGGTGTCGGCGGCGCGCGGCGCCCGGCCCACCGGCCAGGCCATGCGGTCGAAGCCCTGTCCCAGTCCGCTCGAGGGATCGCCCAGGTGGCGCGCCGAGACGAAGGCCAGCGTCGTGTAGCCGGCGGACGCGAAGGCCTCGGCCAGCGTCGACGCCGCGGGCGCGAGCGGCTGGTTGTTGCGGTCGATGCCCGTGTCGCGCGGCGGGATGCCGGTCATGATCGCGATGTGCGAGGGGTTCGTGACGTTCGTGAGCGACTGGCAGTCGGAGAACAGCACGCCGCGCGCCGCGAAGGCGTCGAGCACCGGCGTGCGCACGTCGACGCCGAGCCGCGCGACACCGAGGTGGTCGGCGCGGTGCGTGTCGCTCGTCACGAGCAGCACCGACGGCGGGCCGCGCCCCGGCGACCACACGCAGGCGTCGGCGAGGACGCAGGCGGCGTCGCCCCCGGCGCGGTCGTCGACCGAGACGCGCACGCGCGCGGTCCTTCCGGCGAAGGACGGGAGGTCGAGGCTGCGCGCACGCCAGCTGGGTTCGTCGAGGTCGTAGCTCGCCTCGAGCCGTTCGACGCCGTCGGCGGTGACCTCGACGCGCAGCGCCGGCACGCGTCCCGGCAGGACGACCTGCCACGGACGTGCGTAGGCGAAGTCGAGCCGGCCGTCGGGCGGCACCAGCACGCGCGCCTCGAGCGGACGCAACGCCGAGAGCCCGACGGCGAGGCGCGCGTCGCCGCCGATCTCGAACAGCGCGGCCCCGCGGGACGGATCGGGCAGCCGACCGACGAGCGCGCGCCGTACGAACTCGACGCGTCGCAGTCCGACGCGCCGCGCGCTGGCCTCGAACGAGAGCTCCAGCACGGAGAACGGCGGCGCCCCCTCGGGCAGCACGTTGAGCGGGAAGGCGTACGCGGTCGCGTCCGCCCCCACCACGAGCGGCAGCGCGGCGGCCATCCAGACCGACTGCGTCCCGCGCAGGAAGCGCGCCGAGACGAGCCCCGGCGCCGCCGACGTGGCCAGCACGCGCAACTCGTCGAAGTCACCCGGGGCGAAGCGCCCCGACACGCGCACCACGAACGGGTCGCCCCCGTCGAAGTCCTCGAGCAGCAGCGCGTCGACGGAGAGTCCGCCCGGCAAGCGCATCGGCGCGACGCGCACGGTCGGGGCGTCGACGGTGACCCGCGGCGCGGGTCCCGCGCCCTGCGCGTCGAGCAGATCGAACGCGCCCACGTCCTGGCCCTCGGGCCACGCCTCGGCGTCGTCCGCCGGAAGCAGCTCGAGGCGCGTGAGCGTCGGCGCCGCATCGGGGATCGGCGGATCGCCGCACCCGGGCAGCAGCGCGAGCCGCAGGACGAGCAGCACCAGCGACGCCACGCGCGCTCGCGGTCGGGACGGGATTCGCGGCGGCACGCTCATGATCGCTGACACGATACCGGACGTCCGGCTACGATGCCCCCGCGGTCGAGGCCCCGCGCGAGGATGGCGGAACTGGCAGACGCGCTGGATTTAGGATCCAGTGGAGCAATCCGTGGGGGTTCGAGTCCCCCTCCTCGCACCACGCGCGCGCGACGCGCGATTCGCGGCAGGATCGCGCGATCCGGCGCGGACGTGCGCGAGGTCGACGCGCGCGCGTCCGCGGCGCTGGGAGGCCGCGACGACGGCTGACAACGGCACGCACCGGGGCGGATCCAGTTGGATGTGTATCCGGGAGGGCATCCGGGGTAGTGCCGCCCAGGGACCAACCCGCACGGGAGGCACCCCAACGGCGGGTCGCCGGAGCTGGTCCTAGATCCTCGCCTCGTCCTCGACGGTCTCGAGAACACGCAGCAGCGAGGTCAGCACCTCGCAGAACGGGAGCGGCGGTACAGCGTTTCCGATGGCCTTGGCCCAGACCGTGCGCCGCGTGGCTCCGTCGAAGCGGAAGAAGTCGGGAAAGGTCTGCAGGCGCGCAGCCTCGTGCGGCGTGATGGTCCGGGACTCTTGCGGATGCACGTAGCGACCCTGTCCCATCGAACCGAAGCCGGTCGTGATCGTCTGAGCGGGCTCGTCCCAGGCGAGCCGGCCGTAGACCGTCTTGTAGGAGTGTGCGCCATCGCGGTGGCAGGGAGGGCGCTGGCTGTCGGGCAACACAAGGCGACCCGGATGTCGATCGAACCAGCGCAGGCGCTGCAGATTGTCGGGGCTCGGCTCAGCAGCGGCATCGAAGCCGCCCGAGCCCTGTGGCTGCGACAGCCCGAGTAGGTCCTCGATGGCCCAGCGGACGGTCCGCGGTTCGACCAGGAAGCCTTCCTCGATCTGCTCGACAAGGTCGTCGAGCTGCTCCGTGCTGATGCCCCTCATTGCGACCAGCAGGTGGCGGCGCCGACGCTGCGGGGCGCCGAGGCGCTGGAGCTGCGCCACGGCGTGGGCAACTGTGTATCCCTGCTCGAGCAACGCCCTCTCCGCACGGTCGACGATGCCGCCACGGTCATGGACAATCGGCGGGACGTTCTCGACCAACACCGCACGCGGTCGGAGGATTTCAGCGGAACGCGCCATCCGCTCGTAGAGCCGGTTGCGCCCGTCGTGGCGGCGGGTGTGGTTGTTAAGGTCCGAACTCGCGTGGCAAGGAGGGCCGCCGACGAGAAGGTCGATGCCACCGATCCAGACCCGGTGCAGTCGCTCGTTCGTCGTCGAGGGAGTTCCCAGCAGCCCGTCGAACACCGACTCCACCGGGGCCGACACAACGCCCGGCGCCTCAGCGGGAACGAAGCGACCGAGGTTGCGCCGGTAGATGTCGGCGATCGCCTCGTCGAACTCAACCGCCAACGGGATCGCGATCGGGCGCCGGAGGCGATGCGCTGCCAGGAACGCGCCGAGCGTCATGCCACCCGCCCCGGCGAACAGGTCGACGATGCGGATCGGATCGTTGGACCACGACCGCGGCCAAGTGTCCGAGCGCATCAACCGATGCGCCTCGCACCTGCGCTTTCGGCGCAACGGCAAGACGTACGTCCGATACGCCGGCGCCGACCTGAGGACGGCCGAAGCGTTCGCGGCCAAGCTGCACTTCACGATCGAGCAGGAGGAACTGCTCGGCCGCAAGGCGATCCCCGCCGTCACGCTGCCCGAGATCCAGAAGACCTTCTTCGCGCACCTCGAAGCGCGGCACTCGCCGACGAACGTCGCGTCCGAGAAGCTCCAGTTCGGGGTCCTGTCCCGCATGCTCGGGAAGACCGCGATCCGCGACATCGACCGCGGGACCGTCGAAGACCTCATGACGCGCTTGCGGATCGATCACGGCGTCAAGACGAGCACGGTCAACCGCTACTTGACGCTGCTCTCGGCGATCTTCAAGTTCGCGCTCGTGCGCGACTACTGTCGCGAGAACCCCGTCCAGGGCATGCGCCGCGAGCGCGAGGAGATGCGGCCCGTGCCGTACATCTCCGAGGCCGACGTCAGGAAGCTCGTCGCGGCGGCGCGCCACCCCGAGATGGCGCACCTCGTCCGCATCCTGAGCGACACCGGCCTGCGACGCGGCGAGGCCCTCGACCTCGAGTGGCAGGACATCGACCTCGCACGCGGCGTGCTCGTCGTGCGCAAGAGCAAGACCCGAACGCCCCGCGAGGTCCCGCTCACGAGCGCGTGCGCGGACGCCATCCGCGCGCAGGCGGCCTTGCTCAACGTCATGCCGCTGCACGGACGCGGGACGATCTGGAAGCGGTTCTCCGAGGTCTACCGCGACGCCACGACGCGTCGGTTCACGACCGTGGCCAAGCGCGCGGGCCTGCCGGGCCTCCATCTCCACGACCTGCGGCACGGGTTCGCCTGCCGGCTCCGCGAGGCCGGCGTGGCCATCCAGGTCATCGCGCAGCTCTGCGGCCACAAGTCGATCACGACGACCATGCGCTACAGCCGGCACATGGCGACGGAGACGCTGCGCAACGCGATCGCGGCGCTCGAGCGCGGCGGCCAGCCGCCCGTGGATCCGGGAGGGCACCCGGCCTCGGCCGAGGACGCCTCAAGCCGCGCAGAGACGGGCACTTAGCGACGGCGCCCCACCGGATGGGGCGTCCGTAGATGTGTTCGCGCTCGCGAGGGAATAGTCGAGTGGTCCTGGAGCAACTTTCTGAGCGCGCGGACCTGAGCACCCTACGTCGATGGCCCAACCAATCCGAGTACATCCGACCAAGTTCTTGCATTCTCATTTTCAAGCCTCTGGTCCGCATCTCGAATCCAAGACCACTCCTTTATCATTCGAAGGCCGTACTGGTTTCCTAATACACTCTTGTCCTTCGCCAATTCCTTGAGCAGCTCGCAGTCGGCATCAGGCACACCTGGGTGCCATTCGGCAGCTTCGCCGCCCATGGCAAACTCGCCACTCTTGTTGACATAGGCCATGGCGCAGTAGTGCGGCATGCCATTGCCACCTAGCGGCCTCGTGAAGTTGCCTGGCCGCGCTAGCGTTGTCATTCCACCATCACGCGATAGCTTCACGACCGTAGCGGCGCGCTCACTCGCTTCTGTAGGAGGCTCTCGCACCAACTCATCTCGCACCTTGGCTGGAGCACCTAGATCCTTTGACTCTCGCAGCGCGTCCGCCAAGCGCCCCGCCCGCGACAAACAATCCGCCGGATATATACCGACCTTGTAGTCAAATCGACCGGATCGAATTGCGGCCTGATCAATATCATATACAAGGTTTGTCATCAACGCGAATGCAACACCTTGATCTGCCGCGCGATTATTCAGCCGCTTGAGCTTCGGCAACATCGAGGGAGTAAGAAAGTAAAATTCATTAATAGCGTTATCCGGCCTAGCGTGGGCACGAGCCCGCAGTATTTGGTCGAACTCATCGAAGCTAATCACCGCGTTGGTGAGCAGTGATAGAGCTCGAAACACAGCCCGAGCCCTACGCTCAACATTACTCTGACCTGCCAAGACAATATCGCTCGGCGTAACCTCGACAAGCGGACATCCGCAGCTAACCGCCAAGGCTTCAAGTAGCGTAGACTTACCAGTGCCTGGGGGCCCATAAAGCACCATAGAGTGGCAATGGTCTCTATAGCCATGCGGCGGAGGCAACCTCAGCACATGAGACCGCATTCGCTCAAGGAAAAACGCTACAGACTCGCCTTCGTACGGCGGCCTGCGGAAATTCAGCGAAGCCTCAGCCGCCATTCCATAGTCAGGATAGAACAGCTTATCGAGAGATAGTGACCCGAGCTCCGAAGGCGACCGAACCGAGAAATGCCTAAAAACACGCGCGTTTATATGCGAGTCGAGAAGGCGGGTGATGCGATCCAAGGCGAGAATCGCGATAGCGGACGTCCAGCGGTGGGCGCGGGGCGGGTGCCGCGGCTCGTCATGAGACCAGCCAATTACGCCCGGGTCATCTCTCGACGGCACTTCGATTGCAGCAAACCGCGCGAGCATCCGCTGGACCAGTTCTGGTGCCAGCGGCATCTGTACCCGCTCCAGCAACTGTGCAAATGCGCGCAACGTCTCTGACCACACGAGCGGAAGGCTATAACCCGCCTCATCGAGGTCGATGGCCGTTGTCGTTGGGAATTCTCCTCGCGGAGATATGGCTGCCGTCAGCAGAAGCGTCGCCTTCTTCAAGCGGGCATCGTGCCTCGGCTTCTCCAAACTAGCAAAGGCCGCAGCAGCAAATACAAGCTCTGCTGCGCTCCAGATCGACCCATCATGTGCAGACTCAGCCGCCAGCTCTCGATTGAGGACTGATTCAAGAAACCGGCGAGCTGGACGTATGAGGTATCTTGTCGCCGCCGCCTGCCCGCGCAATCGACTTGCTACAGACCTGAGGCTGGGAGCGCTCGACTCAAGATCTCTTAGAATCTCCGTCGCGGTCTCAAGCGCCTTTGCCAGGGCCTCGCTAGCTCGCCGTCTTGCGAATGACAGATCTCCTGTCGAGGGCGAGCCTTCCAGGCTAAGAAGTGCGATCTCGCCTTCAGCCAGCTTGATGTTCTCCAGCGCTTTGCGCGCTTCCTCCGCCAGAAGGGCGCTGAACGCCCGCAAATGCCTCCGAACCCCCTTTGCCGGCGGGAGTATCGAAGCTACATCAGCTCGACTGAGGTCTATCGCGGAGACGTTCCATCGAGCCCGTAATGTATTGGTGTGACGGATCGCCAGCCGTCTTATCTCGACCTCCCGCCACGCCGGGGGAAGGGCCTCGTTGCCTTCAAGGTCGTCGAGTCGCTCGGACAGATCGCACACGGACTCGATTGTCTCGGCTGTGTGATCCAGCGCCTTCGCAAGTCCGGCAATTGCCCTAGTACATTCGCTAGTCATGAATGCCGTGTCACGAACACCCGGCGTGGCACGTGAACTACCCGCTGTCCAAGCAGGGGGCGTGATAGTGTATAGCTCCAGCACAATGGCGTAGTAACACAGCACAGCAGTCTTGCTGAATGCTTGCCCAGGAATAGTAAGCAGTGCCTGGAGACTTCTCGTGGCCTGAAGCACCGGAACCTTCAGCCGGCGATAACCTGGGACTCGCCTATCCACATCTGCCACGATATCAGATATTGAGAGCTTGTGTAGCTCTTCAAGGAGCCTCTGAACAACTGGCTTCACCGTAGACTTGCCGAGCGGGCGGTCCACAGGGGATGGGCTCTTGCTTAGCGCAAGCAGCGCCAGGCTTGGCTGAATGAAGTCACATGGCTCTTCAGTTGGGGAGACCCACGGATCAAGGCTCTTGCCGCCGGGCGCGTTCGTATCATGAAGCAGGATATCAGTAAGTGCATCCTGTCCCTTTCTGATCTTTAGGAGAGCCTCCGTCCGAAGGAGATCCAACTCCATCAGTACGGTTACCTCATCCTCCAGCTTCGGTGACTCCAGAGGCACCTGGTTAGTAGATTCGTGCATGGCATTCCCCCTTCTCTTAGGCGAGAGTCGCGGCATCGTACACGCGAACTCTAGAACTCGCCACTCTGCGCGCCAGCTTAGAGTCTTCAGAACATCCGTTCCGTATTGTCGATCTTGGAACCATGAGCCGCGAGAAGACTCCTCGCTGGTCTGCGCTCAGTTGCCGAACTAGGCGATCTTCCAGGGAGAGCTGCACGTCGACAGACAGTACACACCTTCGTAGACCTACTGTCGACATGAACAGGGTGCCATGACCTCCTGCCGCGGGCAGAAGGATGCATGCCCGAGGGATGCCGTCGCGGCGTGGGAGGACCGTCACCTCCGCGCCAGAGTCCAGGGACCCCCAGGATCCCAACTGCCCGTCCACTCGCGACCGGACGCGATGGCATCGAGGATCGGCTGGGCGAAGCGGGCCACGCCAACGATGGCGTCGGACAGCTCGCGCGGCTCGTCCAGGTCTGCGCGACCCAGGAACGCTGCCCACAGCGTGCGGCGGCTCGCATCCTGGGCGAAGACGTCGGTGAGCGTGACCGGTGCTGCGAGCGGAAGGGGCGTTGCGCGGCGCCGGAAGGTGACCTCGATCGACCTCGCGAGGACGGGGCCGTCGAAGGCCCGCGTCCGCGCGAGGGTCCACAGATCGTGGATGTCCTTCATGCGGCTGTTGACGAGACCGAGCCGCACCATCGCTTCGAGCTTCTCCGCAACCACCGCCTCCGGCGGGTATGCCTTGATCCTCGGCTGCGCGTGACCCAGCAGCGCGGGGTAGTCGACGAGGCGTGGGCGCGGCTCCACGGCATCCCCGAAACCGATGTCGACCTGCAGCCTGAAGCGGGTCTTGCCCAGGCTCGCAGGGATCGTCAGGCGGACGCCTTCGTAACGTGCCGCTTCCCGGATCGGCTTGCCGGTGATCGCGGCGGCATCGAAGCACAGCCCGTCCGCTTCGACCGACGTCGCGACGATCGTGCGAAAGGACGCCACGACATCGTCGATCGACGGACTGCCGCGGCCCAGCAGGTCGAGGTCGCGCGTCGCTCGATGCGGCCGGTCACTCCAGAGCGCGAACAGGAGCGCGCCCTTGAGCACGAAGTGATCGCGCAGTTCGCTCGCGGCCAGCCGTGCGAGAAGACGCTCCAGCGCGAAGCGGGTCAGGACGGCCTGGTGGTCCTCGCCGAGTCCGCGCGACAGGTCGAGAAGGCGCTGTCGGATGGACGCAGCGACGTCCACGCGCTCGCGGCTCACGCCAGCGCCTCGACGTACGGCTGCATCACGCGCGTCACGCGACAGACCGCCGCCATGGCGAGGAGTTCGTCGATGCTCGCACGCCGCTCCTCGAGCACTTGGCGCAGGGCTTCCAGGGCGACGTCGAGGCCGACCTTGCTGCGGAACTTGAAGCAGTCAGCGACCGTCTTCGCGACGCCGAAGACGCGCACGTCCGTCCCGTCGACGACCACCGTCTCGAGACCCGTCGACAGCGCGTCGCCCGACATGCGCACGATGCGCAGCGGCGGGTGCTCGCCGACGGGCTGCCGCGCGGACGAGGCGATCGCCATCCAGACCTCGTACGGCTGCTGCGTCGTGAGGTCGTGCGCGGCGAGCGCCGAGAGCAGGCACACGACGCCCTGCGGCACACGGCGCGCGGCTTCCGCGAGTCGACGATTCTCGTCCGGCTCGTCCTCGGCGAGGCTGTAGAGCCCACGGCCGACGCGGACGACGAGTCCTCGCTCGACGAGGCGCTCGAGGATCTTCCGGGAGATCCCCCGCTCCACCAGGTCGCGTGGACGGACGACGCCCTGTCGGCGCAGCAGGGCCAGGACGCTCTCGGCGGAGGTCGACACAGGATGGGACAAATCGTCTGTCTTTCTGAAAAAGTACAGACGTTTTGTACCACCACAACCACAACCCATCCAGCGTGCCTCCCCGGCTCGAACAGCTGTCCCGCCAGGATGGCAGACGCATTCACGACATATCTATCCGTTGGTCCATCCGCGTCATATTGGCCGCTCGTAAGCATCGCACCGCACGCGACTTACAAACGAACCGCGGCTGGTTTAGGATCCAGTGGAGCAATCCGTGGGGGTTCGAGTCCCCCTCCTCGCACCACGCGCGCACGGCGCGCCGAGAGTTCTGGGCCTCACGCCCGTCCGCGGACGTCGGGCCAGATCCGGCCCGATCCTCCCCGGACCCCGAAAACGCGACCGCCACGCCCGGTCTCCCGGACGTGGCGGAGTCACGCGTCGCTGTCGACCGGCGTCAGGTCGGCAGCGTCGAGGTCGCGAACAGGTTGAGCAGCGTGACCGGGACGTAGATCGCGAACGCGGCGATCACGGCCATGCGCGCGTAGCGCGGCGGCGCGCGGCGGTTCATCCACAGCAGGCACAGCGCGGTGAGCGCGAACTTGGCGAACACGAACGTGAGCCGGCCGCCCGATTCGTGCAGCCAGTTCATGAGCGGGTTGACCTCCCGACCGAAGTCGGTCCTCAGCAGGTGATCCGTGATCCACGCGTCGAGCGTGGCCAGGAAGAGCAGCACGTAGCTCACCGTCGAGAGTGGCAGGCCTGCGAACGAGATCGGACTGCGCGCCTCGGCGATGCGGGCGGTGTCTGGGTCGGGCATCGCGGGGCTCCGGGTGCGGATGGAGAAGAGGAGTCCCCGCATCGACGTTCGAACCGGGCGACTTGAAGGCCTCGGCCCGCCCGGCAGCGCCCGGGACCCTTCCGCGTGCGGCCTCTCTTCGCGATGCGGCCGGGATCGGCTCCCGTTCCGCACCGTTCCGCACGCATCGGGAACGGAACCCCACGCGCGCCCCACCGACCGTTGCTAGTGTCCCTCGCTCACCGCGTTGCGGTTCCAGCCGGGGATCACCACGCGCACGGCGGCACTGCCGTCGGGGATGCACTGGCACCCCAGCCGCGAGTCGGACGACAGGTCGGGCGCCAGGTCGAGCATGTCCTCCTCGGCCTCGCCAGCCTCGTTGCACGACTCGGCACCGCTGTCGACGTGCACGTGGCAGGTCGAGCAGGCGCACACGCCGCCGCAGGCGTGATCGAGCGCGATGCCGTGTCCGCAGGCGATGTCGAGGACGCTGCCGGGCAACCCCTCGTGGCTGTACGGCAACGCGGCCGGATCGACCTCGACGATCGTCTCGGTGTCTCCGTGCACGAACGTGAGCGTGTACGGCTGCTTGGGGAGATCGGCGCGGACCTGCTCGATGTACGGGTTGATGCCGCCCATGGAATCCTCGGGGTGCTCGCGGGACGAGCGCCCCAGGATAGCGCCCACGGGCGCGCCGACCAGCATCCTGGACGATCGGCCGCCGTTCAGGGCCCGGCCTGGGCCGGCGTGACGACGACCCAGCTCGCGCGATCGTGCACGAGCACCTCCGCCGCCAGCGCCGAGAGCTCTTCGGTGGACATGCTCTCGTAGGTGTCGACCAGGTCGCGCAGGTCGTCGAGCGTCTCGGGACGCGCCTGGGCGTCGCCCAGGTTCGACATCCAGAAACCGTTCTGGCGCATCGCGTCGCGCAGGCCCTTGAGCTCGGGCTGCCGCAGGCGTTCGAGTTCCTCGGACGTGACCCCGTCGCGTCCCAGGTCTTCGGCCACCTTCAGGCAGGCGTCGAGCACCGCCTCGCGCCGCTCGGGCGCCGCGCTCGAGCCGATCACCACGAAGCCCACGCCCGGGTAGACCTGGCTCGGGACGGCCTGCGCCGACGGCGAATACGCCTCGCCCAGCTCCTCGCGCACGATCTCGCGCACGCGGTCGGCCAGCACGATGCCCAGCATGCGCAACAGGCGCCGCGTGCGCGCGTCGCGTCCGTCGGTGGCGCGGCAGAAGATCTGCAGCGTCGCGTCGGGGATGGCCGTGGTGATGGCGTGCTCCTGGCGCACGCCGTCGACCAGCGCCACCACGCGGTTGTTGTCATACGGACGCAGCGCGCGGCGCTCGGGCAGCACGCCCAGCGTGCGCGCGGCCGCGTCGACCACGGCGTCGACGTCGACGTCGCCCACGATCACCACCTCGAGCGGACCGTTCGCGAGTTGCGGCCCGAGCCAGGCGCGGATCACGTCCATCGTGATCGTCAGGGCGTCCTCCTGCGACGGCAGGCCGAAGCGCGGGTCGCCGCCGTGCAGCGCCGGCATGAACTCGCGCGCGATGGGTCCCTGCGGCTGGTGCTCGAGCTGCTGGTAGACCAGCGGCAGGATCTTGGTGCGCGCCTGCTCGAGCGCGTCGGTACGCCAGCCCGGGTCGGTCAGGTACGCGCACAGGATCTCGAGCTGGAACAGCAGGTCGTCGGGCGTGGTCGAGGCCTGCAGCGCGATGCGGTCCTCGTCGGCCCCGATCGCGGGCGCGCCGGCCTGCCGGCCGGCGGTCAGGCGCCGCAGCGCGTCGACGTCGTGCGCGCCGGTGCCGATCATCGCCAGGGGCGCGAGCGCGGTCATGAAGCCCACGCCCGCCGCGTCCTCGGGATCGAGCGCGAGCAGGCCCTCGCCCAGGCTGCAACCCACGAGCACCTGCTGCTGCTGGAAGTCGGTGGACTTCACCGTGAGCCGCACGCCGTTCGCGAACGTGACGCGCTCGAGGTCGAGGTCGTCGACGTGGTCGCGCGCGGTGATCTCGCCGCGCACGTCGGGCGACGACGCGTACGCGAAGGCGTCCTGCGCCTTCTCCTCGGGAGCGGCGACGTCCACGGCGCGGCTCTCTTCCAGGGCCGCCTCGAGCTGCGCGCCCGCGTCGTCGCCCAGGTCGAGGCCACCCATGGCGTAGATCGCGTCGTGTCCCTCGGCCCAGGCCTCGACGAGGGCCGCGTGGCAGGCCTCGGGCGTGGCCGCGTCGAGCGCCGGACGCAGGATGTCGCGGTTCGTGGACGCGTCGCGCGGCACCGTGTCGCTGCTGCCGGCGGCCGCCAGGATGCCGTTCACGTAGCTTCCGCTGGCACGGGTCGGCTCGCGCAGCACGGCGTCGTCGAGCGAGCGCGTCCAGTCGGCGATCTCCTCGTCGAGCTCGGACTGCTGGAAGCCGTGCTCGAGCGCGGCGCGCAGGCCCTGCTCGCCGGCGGCCAGGGCCTCCTTCCAGCGTGCGGGCTCGCAGCTGATGCCGAGCGTCTCGCCGTCGATCACCTCCATCTGCTCGGCGCTGCCCACGAACGCACCCAGGAACGGACTGTCGGGCTTGCGCGCGGCCTCGCTGAAACGCGTGTTGAGCATGCGCCGCGCCAGCCGCAGCGGGACGTCCTCGCGCAGCTGCTCGACGGTGCGCGGCTCGGGCTCCCACGGCCGCAGGCGGGCCACGACGACGTTCACCGACGGGACCTCGTCGTGGTAGAGCGCGAAGGCGTCGTGCGCGAACGTCGGGCGTCCCGGGTCGGGCAGCGGCACACGCTCGGGCCGCGTCAGGTCGGCGAACGCGTCGCGCACGAGCGGCTCGGGATCGAGTCCGCCGAGATCGCCCACGAGCACCACCGTCATCAGGTCGGGACGGTACCAACGCTCGTAGAACGCGCGCACGCTCTCCGCGGTGAACTTCGCGCGCACGTCGGCCTTGCCGATCGGCAGGCGGTCGGCGAAGCGCGTCCCGTCGAGCAGCCGCTCGATGAGGTCGAACTGCAGGCGCAGCTGGGGCGAGTCGCGCTCACGCTCCTCGCCGTCGATCACGCCGACCTCCTTGCGCACCTCCTCTTCCTGCAAAAGGAGGCCGCCGGCGAAGTCGCGCAGCACCGCGAGCCCCTCGACGAGCGACTGCTCGTCGCTCTCGGGCAGGTCGATCTTGTAGATCGTCTCGTCGAACCACGTCGAGGCGTTGACGTGCGCCCCGAAGCTCATGCCGTGCTCCTGGAACCAGCGCACGAGGTCGCCGGAGGCGAAGTGCTCGCTGCCGTTGAAGGCCATGTGCTCGAGGAAGTGCGCCATGCCCTGCTCGTCGTCGCGCTCGGCCTCGCTGCCCACGTCGACGTGCAGGCGCAGGTAGCTCCTGTGCTCGGGCTCGCCGTTCTCCATCCAGACCCAGCGCAGGCCGTTCTCGAGCGCGCCGAAGTGCATGCGCGGATCGACCGGGATGTCGGACGCCTCGTAGGGCCACGGACGCGGCGCCACCGGCGCGCGCGCCGCGACGGCGTCGGCGTAGCCGGCGACGGCGGCCGACGGCGCGGTCGACGCGTCGCCGGTCGCGGACGAGGACGAGGACGTGGGCGCCGAGCAGGCGACCAGCGCGACGAGCAGCGCGAGCGCGGCGCGACGCACCGGGACGGCGAAGGGCGACGACCTCATGCGAGGACTCCGGGGCTGCGGCGACCCGGGGAGGATCGGGTCGTCCGCGAGGGAGAGACGGCGTCGCGCGCGGCTCGGCGCCGCACCGCGACCGTCCCATCGCACGAAAGTCCGCGGGCGTGGCGCAACGCCCGAAGCGTGACGCAAAGGAGGAGCGCGCGCCGGCGGATCTCCGCCGCGGGCTCGGGACGTCCGCCCCGCGCGGTGCTCAGGACAGCTCGGACCGCGCCGCGGCCGCCACCGCGTGGACCGCCTCGTCCCCCACGTCGCGGTGGAGGACGAAGCGCAGGCGCCCCGCGTCGAGCGCCAGGCACAGCACGCCGCGGCGCGCGAAGGCGTCCTGCAGCTCGTGCGCCTCGCGCTCGACGTGCAGCACCACGATGTTCGTCTGCACCGCGGCCGGGTCGATGCGCGCGCCCGGAAGGTCGGCGAGCTCGAGCGCCAGGGCCCGGGCCCGGGCGTGGTCGTCGGCGAGGCGCGCCGTCCCGTCGCGCAGGGCCAGCAGGCCGGCGGCGGCGATCACGCCGGCCTGACGCATGCCGCCGCCGAGGGCCTTGCGCAGCTTTCGGCAGACCGCGATGCGCTCGGCCGAACCCACCACGAGCGATCCCACCGGCGCGCCGAGTCCCTTGCTGAGGCAGATCGAGGTCAGCTCGACGTCGCGCACCCAGCGCGCGGCCGGGACGCCGCTGGCCACCTCGGCGTGGAACAGCCGCGCGCCGTCGACGTGCACGGGCAGGCCGCGCCGGCGCGCGAGGGCGGTGAGCGCGTCCACGGTCTCGAGCGGCACGACGCTGCCGCCCGAGTAGTTGTGCGTCTGCTCGATCGAGATCAATCCCGTGCGCGGGTAGTGGATGTCGTCCCCGCGCAGCGCGCGCTCGACCGCCTCGACCGGCATCGCCCCGCGCACGCCGGGCACCGGACGGATCTGGCAACCCCACAGGCGTGCGGCCGAGCCGACCTCGTTGTAGAGCGCGTGCGACTCGGCCTCGGCCACGATCTCGTCGCCGGGACGCGTGAGCGCGCCCAGGCAGATCTGGTTGCCCATCGTCCCCGACGGGACGAACAGCGCGGCCTGCTTGCCCAGCCGCTCGGCGCCTTGCTCCTCGAGCGCGCGCACGGTGGGGTCTTCGCCGAGCACGTCGTCGCCCACCTCGGCCGCGGCCATGGCCGCGCGCATCTCGGGCGTGGGACGGGTCACGGTGTCGCTGCGCAGGTCGTGCATCGGGGAGGCTCCAACGGCCGGGCGCTCGTGCCCGTCGGGATCGGGTGACCCATGGTCCGCACGACGAGGTGCGCCGTCCACCGCGACGCCCGCGGGGGCGCGTCGGTATGCTGCGCGATCTCCTCCCGCCCGAACCGCGCGCCGCGATGCCAGCCGTGAACCGACGCCTCCTGCGAATCGCGCGCTCCGCGCCGGCACGACACGGCGATCGGCGCGCCGCGCGCGGGGCGCTCGCGCTCGCGCTGCTGCTCGTCGCCTGCGGCGACGCCGGGCCCTCGCCGTCCGACGGACCGCGCTTCGTCGAGTTCGCCGGGCGCGCGGGGCTGGACGTCCCGCTCACCTGCGACGGCCCGGTCAAGGACACGATCCTGGGCGTGAACGGCAACGGCGTGGCGCTCTTCGACGCCGACGGCGACGGACGCCTCGACGTGCTGCTCACCGACGGCAGCACGCGCGCACGCTGGCTCGCGCACGATCCGGTGCGGCTGCACCTCATGCTGCAGACGGCGCCCGATCCGTCCGGCGAGCCGCGCTTCGCCGAGGTCGCCGACTGCGGCCTCGTGATGGACGGCTGGCCCAGCGGCGTCTCGGTCGGCGACGTCGACCTCGACGGACGTCCCGACGTGGCCGTGGGCGGTCTCGGCGAGGACGCGCTGTTCCTCAATCGCGGCGCACCCGGTGCGCCGCGCTTCGAGAAGCACGCCCTGCCCGGCCGCACGTCGCCGCTCGACTGGACGACCTCGGTCGCGTTCGGCGACGCCGACCTCGACGGACGCCTCGACCTGCTGCTCGTGCGCTACCTCTCGATCGACCCGGCCGACCCGCCGATGGGCGAGATCGGCGGCGTCCCGTGCACGTTCAAGGGACACCCCGTGATGTGCGGTCCGCACGGCATGACCCCGCAACCCGACGTGCTGCTGCGCGGCGTCGATGCCCCCGAGCTGTTCGTCGACGCGAGCGAGGCGTGCGGACTGCGCAGCCGTCCCGCGGCCTACGGCCTGGGCGTGGTCTTCGCGGACCTCGACCAGGACGGCGACCTCGACCTGTACGTGGCGAACGACTCGGTCGACAACCACCTGTGGGTGAACCGCGGCGACGGCACGTTCGAGGAGCGCGGCTCGATCTCGGGCGCGGCCAGCGACATGGCGGGACGCGCGCAGGCCGGCATGGGTGTCGACCTCGGCGACGTCGACCGCGACGGCGACCTCGATCTCGTGGTGACCAACTTCTCCGACGAGACGAACGCGTTCTACCGGCACGACGGCGGGCTGCTGTTCCGCGACATGACCACCGCGGCGGGCCTGGGCGGCATGAGCCGTCCGCTGCTGGGCTGGGGCGTGGTCACGACCGACTTCGACGCCGACGGACGTGACGACCTGCTGTTCGCGAACGGTCACGTCTATCCCGAGGCCGACCTGCCCGGCACGGGCACGTCGTACGCGCAGCCGATCGTGCTGCTCGAGCGCGACGCCCAGGGCCGCTTCGGCGGCAACGTGTTCGACGATCCCACCCCTCGCAAGGGACGCGCCGTGGCGCGCGGAGACCTCGACGACGACGGCGATCCCGACCTGCTCGTGCTCGTGCTCGACGGCGCGCCGCTGGCCTACCGCAACATGACCGGTCGTCCCGAGCGCCGCCTCGTCGTCACGCTGCGCGGGCACGGTCCCGGCGGACGCGAGGGCTACGGCGCCACGCTGCGCGTGCGCACCGCCGCGGGCGTCGACGCCGTGCCGTGCCGCTCGTCGTCCAGCTTCCAGGCCCAGGGTGATGCGCGACTGTTCGTGACCGGCACAGGACCGATCCTCGAGGCCTCGGTGCTGTGGCCGGGAGGCGAGGTCCTGACTCTCGATCCGGCGACGCTGGCCTTCGGGCGGCGCGTGGTCGTGGAGCGCGGCGCCGGTGTGGTCCAATCGGACGATCTCCGGAAGTCGCCCTGATGTCCGTCCGTCCGTCGTCCCCGATCGCCCTGCTGCTCGCGCTCGCGCTGTGCGCGTGCGGCGACGAGCGTCCCGTCGAGACGTTCGATCCCGGGCCCGTCGAGGCCGCCATCCCCGAGGTCGTCTCGGCCCTCGCCGACGGACGTCCCGACCAGGCGCTCGAGCTCATCGCCGCGCGCCGACGGCAGCCCGATCCGCCCGAGGGACTCGACCTGTTCGAGGGCATGGCGCTCATCGACGCGGGACGTCCGGCCGAGGCCGAGGCGGCGCTCGCGCGCGAGCTCGACGCGCGTCCCGGCAACGGACAGGCGCACATGCTGCTGGCCGAGCAGCTCATCGTGGCCGGACGCCTCGACGAAGCGCGCGCGCACCTCGAGCAGGCCGGTGCGCACGGCGCCGATCCGGTCTACCTCGCGCTGCTGCGCGGACGCCTGGCGCTGGACACCGACGACGACGAGACGGCCAAGCGCGCCTTCCGCGACTTCCTGCAGGGCGACCGCTACAGCGCGCGCGCGGCCGAGGCGCACCACGCGCTGGCCCAGATCGCCGAGCGCGAAGGCGACCAGGACAGCGCCGCGTCGCACCGGCGCACGAGCGAGCACCTCGAGCAGGTGGCGCAGTTCCTGAACCTGTACCGCGAGCGGCTCGAGGCCGATCCGGCCGACGTCGACGCGACCCTCGGCGTGGGCATGATCTACCTCGACCTGTTCGTGAACATGGGCGGCGAGGCCCAGATGAGCAAGCAGGCCGCGGCCGCCTTCCGGGCCGTGCTCGGGCGCGACCCGCAGAACGTCAAGGCGCTCTTCAACCTGGGCTTCCTGCGCTCGATCGAGGGCCGCTTCGAGGAGGCCGAGCACGACTGGGAGCGCGTGATCGCCATCGATCCCGGCCACTCGGGCAGCCTGCTCAACCTGGGACGACTGGCGCTCCGGAACGGCGCCCAGTCGGCGGCCGAGGGGCGCTTCCGCGAGGCCCTCGACGGGGCCGACGACGACGACGAACGCAGCCAGGCGCATCTCGAGCTGGCCACGCTGCTCGAGCAGCAGGGCCGGCTGGCCGAGGCGCTGGAGCACTTCGAGGCGGCGCTGACCCTGCGCCCCGGCGCGCCCCAGGACGTGCTCGACCACGTCGCGCAGCTCCGCGCCCAGGTCTCGGGCTGAGGTTCAAGCCGGGAGGCGTGGGACGACGAAGAGGTGCGAGGCCGTCCGCCCGCAGCCTCCGGACCCACACCATGCGCGTCTTTCTCCGCCTGCTCACCGCCACGGCGGTGCTGCTCCCGTTCGCGACGTCGCTCGACGCCCAGGTCACCCCGGTGCAGATGGTCCGGCGCGGAGTCGTCCCCGCGGTGCCGCTCGAGACGCTGCCCGCCCTGCCGAAGTTCACCGCGTCCAGCCCGCGCACGACGATCGTGTTCGCCGACCGCGCCCCGGTCGGCGAACGGACGGGCGCGCTGCCCATCGAGCAGGCCTCCGCCGCGCTGCTGGTGAGCACGACGATCCCGTCGAGCGAGACGGGAACCGGCAAGCAGGAGCCGATCCAGTACCAGCTGCCGAGCTCTCCGAGCGAGTCGCCCTACCCGCTCATCGTGGCGTACCACGGCTTCGGCAACTCGGTCTCGACCACCGCGGCACAGACCGTGATCGACGAGTACTGCGAGCTCTACGGCTGGGCGTTCCTCGCGGTGACGGGCATCGACGACAAGCTCTTCGGTTCGCCCGTCAGCCAGCAGAACACCGAGGCGGCCATCGAGTGGATGCTCGCGCACTCGGATGCCGATCCCGACCGCATCTACATGGTGGGCTTCTCGATGGGCGCCGGCGTCGTCACGAACTTCGCGGCGCGGCATCGCGATCCCGACGGCGTCATGATCGCCGCGGTCGCCACCGTCTCGGGCTCGTTCGACTGGACCATGTGCTGGACGATGGATCCCACGGTGCAGTCGTGGCTGCTCAACCCGTGGAACTTCGGCGCGTCGCCCGCGAGCGATCCGTTCGCGTACCAGTTCTCGAGCGCGCTGTACTTCGACCCGAGCACGTACCCACCCGTTCCCGGGACGCACGACCCGCTCTACGCGATGGCACGCAACCTCGTCGACACGCCCGTCTACGCGACGTGGGACACGGCCGACACGATCACGTACCTGCCCTCGCAGAACGCCGAGCTCGTCGCCTGGCTCGGTGCGCTCGGGTCGGTCGCGAGCCGCACGGTCTCGGACACCGAGGATCCGTCCAGCGGCGGGCCGGCCACCCACTCGTGGGCGGTGATGGACCCCGACGAGTTGTTCGGCTTCTTCGACGGCAAGTCCGTCGAGCGCCGTCCGGCCTCGTTCTCGGTGCTGGCCGAAGAGGACCGCGCGGTGTCGTGGATCGACCTCGTGCAGGAGACGCCAGGGGCCTTCAGCGAGTTCGACGGCAGCGCCTTCCCGGACACCGGCACGCTGTGGGTGAACCAGTCCTCGAACCTCGCGTCGGCCACCGTCGACCTGGTCGCGGCCGGGCTCGACGGCGCCTCACCGCTGCACCTCCAGGCCGCCTCGACCGACGGCCTCGGCACCCGCATCGGACTCACCGGCCTCGCGCACTGGCCCGGCTACGCCCTCGACACCGGCACCGGCGACCCGCTCGACGGCCTCGAATGGGACGCCGCCACGCGCACGCTGTTCGTGCCCGTCCCTGCCTGGGGCGCGATCGACGTCGAAGTGCCGGTGACCCACTGGGGCGCGACGCTCACGGTGACGCCGGACCCCGTCGACCGCGGCCAGGACTTCAGCATGTCGGCCGCCGCCCGGCCCGGAGCCTCGGCCCTGTGGCTGATCCTGGGTCTGTCGGAGGTGGTCGTGCCCCTCGGCGTGGGCACGGTCTTCGTCCAGCCCTGGCCCCCGTCGCTGCTCCTGCCACTCCCGCTGGACGGCGAGGGGACGGTCTCGTTCAGTGCGACCATGCCCGACATGCCCGAACTCGAGGGCCTGCGCCTGCTCTTCCAGGGCGCCGTGGTCACGAGCGGGCAGGGCCTCACCGACCTCACGAACCCGGTGGCCCTCGACGTGCAGTGAAGTCCCTGCATCCGAGGGGGCCTCCCCGACGGACCCTCTCCGGGTCTCGCCGCCCGGCCCATCTTGCGACTCGGAAGTCGCCTGATTCGAGCCAGGATGGGCTGATCCCGCACAAACTGCTTCTATGCGTCATGATGGATACGGGATACGCTTTGCGCTACTGCCCGCACCCCTGGCCCCGACGCACACTCCTCCCGATCGTCAAAGGGCGTGCTCCCGATGCGACACCCTTATCTCCTTTCCGCCGTCCTGCTGCTGGCCCCCTCGGCCCCGAGCCAGCTCCAGTCCGGTCCCCTCTCGCCCGGCGAGATCCTGAACGCCGCCGACGAGGCGCAGCGGCAGGCTCGCATCGCGCTCACCGGTGATCTCGGCTTTGCGCCGCTGCCGCCCGTGCGCGCCGACAGCCCGAACGACACGATCCTGTTCGCCGACCGTCGTCCCGTCGGCCAGGACACCACGAGCTACGACTCGATCCCCGGCGGAACGTACGTCGACATCTTCGTGCCGAAGACGACCACCGGCACCGGCATCTTCGAGATCGCCAAGGCGATGCTGCCCTACGACTACGACGCGGGCGGCGCGCCGTATCCGCTCGTCGTGGCGTACCACGGCTTCGGCTCCTCGGCCGCCAGCGTCGCGACGCAGTCGACCATCGACGACGAGTGCAACGCGCGCGGCATGCTGTACCTGTCGGTCACCGGCATGGATGACCAGCTCTTCGGGTCTCCGCTCTGCCAGAAGAACACGCAGGCCGCGATCCAGTGGATGCTCGATCACTACCACGTCGACGCCGACCGCATCTACATGGTCGGCTTCTCGATGGGCGGCGGCATCGTGAGCAACTTCGCCGCGCGCCACCGCGATCCCGACGGCATCATGATCGCGGCCGTGGGAACCGTCTCCGCCACGCTCGACTGGGCGCAGGAGTACAGCCTGGGCAACGCGACCATCCAGTCGTGGATGCAGAACAACTACAACTTCGGCGGAAGTCCGACGACGCAGCTGTTCGCCTATCAGCAGGCCAGTGCGCTGTACCACGTGCTGCACAGCTACCCGCCGATGCCGGGCACGCTCGTCCCCGAGCTGTCGATGACGCAGAACCTGCTCGCCGTACCGACGTACATCACGTACGACGTCGACGACTCGATCACCTACGTCCCGGTGCTCAACGACGAGCACGAGACGTTCCTGAGCGGCCTGGGCGTGGCGACGATGAAGCGCGTCCAGAGCGGCACGCTCGATCCCGACAGCGGCCTGCCCGCGCCGCACTCGTGGGCCGTGCTCGACGAGACCGAGCTGTTCGACTTCTTCGACGGCAAGGTCGTCGACCGGCATCCCGAGGACTTCGGAGCCCAGCTCGACCTGGGGGGCGCCGTCTCGTGGGTCGAGACCACGCAGCGCACGGCCGGCGTCTTCACCTACGTCGACGGCCAGAGCGATCCGGTCGGCAAGCACCTCACGCTCTCGAACGTGCAGAACGCGAGCCAGGTGTCCGCCGACGTCGGCCTGGCCGGCATCACGGGCACGCTGCCGGTGCGCGTCACGGCGACCTCGGCCGATGCCGGCGGCTTCCAGCTGCGCATGACCGGCTTCGGACAGACGCCCTGCTACGTCGTGCAGCACGGCACGAACACGCTCGTGAGCTTCGACTCCGATCCGTCCACCGGCTCGCTCGTCGTGCAGGTCGGGCCGAACACGACGCTCGACCTCGACGTCGTCCACGACCCGAAGTGGACGACCGTCTACACCTCGACTCCCAACCCGGCGCCGCAGGGCTCGATGGCCACGGTGACCATCGACGGACCGCGCAGCAGCACTCAGGCCTTGTGGGTCATCGCCGTGTACGAGATCCTGACGCCGGTCAAGGGCGTCACGATGACCGCGTTCCCCGGCACGCCCGCGATCCTGGTGCCGCTGCCTCTCGACGGGAACGGCGACATCACGTTCGGCCTCAACATCCCCGTCGACCCGCTGCTGGAGGGCATCCGTGTCCCCACCCAGGCCGTCACGATCGGGGCCGGAGGCGTCTTCGAGAGCGTCTCGAACCACTGGGCCCTCCGCGTCCAGTGACGACGAGCTCGACGACGACGAGGCCGATGATTCCCCCGAGGAGTCCGGCCTCGTCGAAGGCGTCTTCGAGGTCGACCGCGAGCATCAGCGGCTCTCGCTGCTCGACTTCCTCGACGTCCTGAGCGGGCCGGTCGACCGGCGCGCCGTGCAGGCCGCCGCGCGGGACGGACACCTGCTGCTCAACGGCGAGCCCGTGGGCGTGGGCGTCACCCTGCGCCAGGGCGACGAGTTGCGCGTCGCGGTGCCGCTCGAGTCGCTGCGCCGGCGCGACAAGACCCGCATCGCGGTGCTGTACCGGGACGGCGCCCTCGTGGTGGGCTCGAAGCCCTCCGGCCTTGCCTTCGACGCCGGGCGCCACGGCGGCGGCCGCAACGCGCTCGAGGCCCTGCGCGCCAGCCTCGACACGGAGGCCCGACCGCGCGCCGTCCACCGGCTCGACAAGCCCACCTCGGGCGTGATCGTGGCGGCGCTCGACAACGAGACCGAACGGGCCCTGCTCGACGCCTTGCGCGACGAGCGTGCCCACGTCGAGTACCTGGCCGTGGTGCGCGGACGCTTCCCCGACGACGAGGGAGTGATCGACCTGCCCCTCGGCAAGCGCAAGAAGAGCGACGCGGTGCTGCGCCCCGACCCGCACCACGGCACGCCCTGCGCCACCGCCTGGCGCGTGCTCGAGCGCCTCTCGGGCTTCGCGATCCTGCGGCTGCAGCCTCGTCAGGGCGGACGCAGCCACCAGGTACGCGCCCACATGGCCTCGATCGGGTACCCGATCCTGTGCGACCGTGACTACGGCGAGGACGACCGGCTGCTCATGAGCCAGCTCAAGATCGGCTACCGCCGCAAGCGTGGACGCCCCGAGCGGCCGCTGCTCGAGCACCCGGCGCTGCACGCCCAGGCCTTCGTGCTCGACGACCTGCGCGTCGAGGCCCCCCTGCCCGACGACATGACGGTGCTGCTGGCGCAGCTCCGCCGCCTGCGTGGGCTGGGCGGCGAGCCCTCCGGCGACGACGACTGACGACGGCCGACTCGGGAGTCTGCGCCGGAGCCCGGGGCCCGTGCCGCCGCCGATCGCACACGGCCGACGCGAGACGCCGACCACGCCCCACCGCCCGGTCGGGCGCTGGACATCGTCCCGCGGCGCCCCCTACAATGCGCCGCTCGCCCGAGTCCCCCGAGAACGACTGTCTCGGAGCCGTCCCCGGAGTTCGTCATGACCAAGGTCAAGCTGCGCAAGAGCAACACCAAGCGGGCCCGTCGCGTGGGCTTCCGCACGCGCATGAAGACCGTGGGCGGGCGCAACATCATCCGGCGCCGGCGTGCGCGCGGGCGCAGCCTCGGCTGACCGAGGTCTCGCGGGACGGCTCGGCCGTCCCGGCCACGACGCCGCCGTTCGGCGTGGGAGCTCCATCGGGAGCATGATCACCCGCCGTCCGCATCCCGACGCCCCCGAGCCGCTGCCGATGAGCGCGGCCGAGTTGGCGCGTCTCGGCTGGGACGCACCGGACGTGGTGCTCGTCTCCGGCGACGCCTACGTCGACCATCCGTCGTTCGCGGCGGCGATCATCGGTCGCACGCTGCAGGCCGCCGGGTTCAAGGTCGCGATCCTGGCCCAACCCGACTGGAAGGACGCGCAGGCGTTCCGGTCGCTCGGCCGTCCCCGGCTCTTCTTCGGGGTCACGGCCGGCAACATGGACTCGATGCTGAACCACTACACGGCCAACCGGCTGCCGCGCAGTGACGACGCGTACTCTCCCGGCGGCCGCGCCGGACGACGTCCCGACCGCGCGACGAACGTGTACGCGCAGCGTTGCCGCGAGGCGTTTCCCGGCGTCCCGGTCGTCGCCGGCGGCGTCGAGGCCTCGCTGCGCCGGCTCGCGCACTACGACTACTGGTCCGACACGGTGCGTCCCTCGGTGCTCGTCTCGAGCAAGGCCGACCTGGTCGTGTTCGGGATGGGCGAGCGGCAGGTGGTCGAGATCGCGAGGCGCCTCGACGCGGGAGAGTCCGTCTCGGCGCTCACCGACGTGCGTGGCACGGCCTACCTGCTCGGCAAGCGCGCCACGCTGCCGCCGTTCGCCGCGTCGATGCTGTCCAGCGGGACGCCGTCGCCCGACGCGCCCGCTGCCGACGGCCCCGACGGCGCGAGCGTGCACCTGCCGTCGTTCGAGGACGTCAGCTGCGACGTGCGCGCGTTCTCGATCGCCACGCGCCTGATCCACCGCGAGACGAACCCGTTCAACGCCCGCCGGCTCGTGCAGGCCCACGGCGACCGGCTGGTGGTGCAGAACCCGCCCGCGCTGCCGCTCTCCGAAGCCGAGATGGACGCGCTGTACGACCGTCCGTACACGCGCGCGCGGCATCCGTCGTACGGTGCCGACGAGATCCCGGCCGAGCGCATGATCGCCCAGAGCGTCACGATCATGCGCGGCTGCTTCGGCGGCTGCTCGTTCTGCTCGATCACCACGCACCAGGGCCGCGTGATCCAGTCGCGCAGCCCCGCGTCGGTGCTGGCCGAGGTCGACCGCGTGGCGGCCGACCCGCGCAGCAAGGGCGTGGTCTCCGACCTGGGCGGTCCGACGGCGAACATGTACACGATGCGCTGCACGTCGCCGGAGACCGAGGCGAAGTGCCACCGGCTGAGCTGCGTGTTCCCGTCGATCTGCCGGCACCTCGGCACCGACCACGCGCCGCTCGTCGACCTCATGCGCCAGGCGCGCGAGCGTCCCGGCGTGCGCCGCGTGCACGTCGCCTCGGGCGTGCGCATGGACCTCGCCGCGCGCAGTCCCGAGTACCTGCGCGACCTGGCCGCGCACCACGTGAGCGGACACCTCAAGGTGGCGCCCGAACACGTGAGCGAACGCGTGCTGTCCGCGATGAAGAAGCCGCCGCAGGAGAGCTTCGAGCGCTTCGCCGAGGCCTTCGACGAAGCCAGCAAGGCCGTCGGCAAGGAGCAGTACCTCGTCCCCTACTTCATCGCGGGACACCCGGGCAGCGAGCTGTCCGACATGATCGAGCTGGCGCTGTTCCTCAAGGGCGCCGGCTACCGTCCGCGCCAGGTGCAGGACTTCATCCCCGCGCCGATGGACCTCGCCACCTCGATCTGGCACACGGGCCTCGACCCGCACACGCTGCAGCCCACGCCCGTCGCGCGGCGCCTCAAGGAGCGCAAGTGGCAGCGCGCGCTGATGCAGTTCTTCAAGCCCGAGAACTGGTTCGAGGTGCGCGACGCACTCGTCGCCGCCAAGCGCGAAGACCTCATCGGACACGGAGCCCAGTGCCTCATCCGTCCCGAGCCGCCGAAGGAGGCGCTCGAGGCCCGGGCCAAGAAGCGCGGCGCCGAGCTCGAGCGCTTCGTCCACGAGGACGAGGCCATGGGACGCGACACGACGCGCGGCGCGCGGGGTCGGGCACCCGCCGATCCCGGAAGACGCCCGCGCCGCCGCGGCGGCCGCGGCGGCCGCGACGGTCAGCGGTAGATCGGCTCGTCGCCGAGCGCCGCGAACACGGCCGGCGTCCACGCGGAGACCCTGTCGAAGTCCGCGACGGTGGCGTCGTCGGACGAGAAGCCGCCGAGTTCACGGGACAGGAACGCCTCGCGCAGCGATGCGTCGAGGAACCGCAGTCGTCCCGCCGCGATCTCGTCGTCGAAGAAGCGCCGGAAGGCCGCCTCCGGATACGCGGGCACGATCACGTCGAACCTGGCCCAGCGCGTCCCTCCACCGTGCAGCGCGAGCAGTTCGCGCGCGAGGACCCAGGCCAAGAGGCGCGCGGAGGCATCCTCGCGCTCGGCGGGCACGTGGCAGTCGAGGGCCATGGCGAGACGCGCGAAGGCGCACAGGAAGGCGTCGCTCGGCAGTCGGCCGCGCTCGGCGAGCCAGCGCTCGCCGAGGATGCGCTCGGCGCGACCGACGAGGGTCCAGACGCAGACGCGCCGCGCGTTCGCGTCGCTCAGGCCGTCCGGTGCGCCGAGCTCGGCGAAGCTGAAGGTCCGGTCGAGCACCACCGCCGCGGGACGCCGCCCCTCGCTGGTGGGAGCGGGCGGGTCGCGCTGGATCTGTCGCCCCAGCACGATCCAATCGCGGACGATCTCGATGGGAGTCGGATCCCTGCCGCGCTCGAGCATCTCCCGCAGCGCGTCGGGGAGTTCGGGCGCGCCCTCGGGCGGCGGCGACTCCGAGGCGTCCCGTGCGACCTCGGCAGCCCCCGCGGCGTCGTCCGGAGACGCCGCCTGACGGTCGGGAACCGCCGTCGGACGCGGCGCCGCGCAGTCCGACAGCGCGAGCGCGAGGCACACCGAGGCGACGACCCCGCGCCATCCGACCCGCTTGTCCCGGC
The DNA here is from genome assembly GCA_020638905.1 of Planctomycetota bacterium. Lineage (GTDB taxonomy): Bacteria > Planctomycetota > B15-G4 > B15-G4 > B15-G4 > JACKHP01. The sequence goes on from JACKHP010000006.1 coordinate 167,573, forward strand.
ACCCGTGCACCATCCGCTCCACTCCTCGGCCGCCGGTCATGCGGCGGACTCTCGGATGCCCATGCGCCGTCGTCGCCCACGCGCGGACACCCGCGGCGGCGACGCGCTCGCCGCGCCCCGACGTACGACCGACGCGCTCAGCGCCCCCCGCCGTCCTCGTCGTCGCCGCCCGGCGCGTCGCCAAGGTAGCCGAGCGCGCGCAGGTCGTCGAGTTCGTCGTCGGACGGTGCGACCTTCTCGCGCGACTGCCCGGCACGCAGTTCCTCGAAGAGGATCGCATGACGCGCGGCGAGTGCCTCGAGGTCGCCGCGCGCCGCCTCGACGAACGCCTCGCGTCCCTCGATCGGCGTGCGCTCGCCGGGGTCGTCGCGGACGTCGAACAGCTTCCAGCCCTCGCGCCGGAAGGGCATGTGCACCTTGAGGTCGCCGCGTCGCCAGGCCTGCTTCGAGTTCAGCAGCGTCTGCTCGGCGTGGAAGGCGTAGAGCGTGCGCCCGGGATCGGGTGCACGCAGCGCCGAACGTCCCTCGCAGGGGCCCGGCGACGGCAGGCCGAGCGCGTCGAGCAGCGTGGGCGTGGTGTCGACGCCCGAGATGGGCGTGTCGGCGACGCCCGCCGCGAGTCCCGGCACGTGCAGCAGGAAGGGCACGTGGATCACGTCCTCGAAGAGCGACGCATGGCCGAAGTCGCCGTGCTCGCCGAACGCCTCGCCGTGGTCGGCGGTGACCAGGATCGCCGTGCGCGCGCCCTCGGGACCGGCCAGGAGCGCGTCGAGCAGGCGTCCGATCTCGGCGTCGGTGGCGCGGATGCAGCCGTCGTAGAGCCCGATCAGGAACTCCCTGTCGGCCTCGCCCACGTTGCCCGGACCGGGCAGGAAGCCGGCCGCCAGGTCGACGCCGGCGTGCTCGCCGGAGGCGCGCAGCGTGTCGACGCGTCGGCGCCACTTCCCGTCGTACGCCGGGTCGGTGAACAGGTCGTGCTCGGCCGGCGGGATGTACGGCGCGTGCACCTCGTAGGTGTGCACGAACAGGAAGCGACGCGGACCGTCGGCGGGCTGCGCGTCCCACCAGGCGAGAGCCCGATCGACCTTGTCGCCGACCGATTCGGAGCGGCTGTCGAAGACCGCGAAGCCGCGATCGAAGCCGGCCTGCGCGGTGACGTAGCCCCCGTCGGCGAACGCGGCCGTGGTGAACGCCGCCGCCCGCAGCCGCTCGGCCAGCAACGGCAGGCTGTGCGGGAGCTGCTCGCGCGCGGCGATCTTGCCGCCCTCGGCGCGGTGGTAGTTCCACTGTCCGTGGACCGGCGGCAGGAAGCCCGACAGCATCGACATGTGCGAGGGCGTGGTGCGGCTGGCGGCGGAGGTGCACTGCGCGAATCGCAGGTTCGCCGCAGCGAAGGCGTCGAGCCGCGGAGACGTCTCGCGCGCGTAGCCGTAGCAGCCGAGGTGGTCGGCGCGCAGTGTGTCGATCGAGATCAGCACCACGTTGCGCGCGGCCGGCGCGTCGAGCGTCCGGGCTCCGGCGAACGGGTCGTCGAGAGCCACCGAGAAGGACGGCATCGGCAGGACGGAGGCGGCATCACGCGACGCGGCATCACCGTCTCCGCAGGCGCACAGCGCCGCGGCCAGCGCCGCCGCCCGCACGAGCGAGCGTACGACCGGCGCGGTGGCGAGGGAGGACGTTCGGGGGCGCGGCATGGGAGACGGCTCGGGGCGACGGGTCCCGTCCCAGCATACCGATCGCGACGGGCGCGCGAGGGCGCGCGCGAGCCGTCAGTCGGGCGTGGGGTCGCCCCCGCGCTCGACGGCGAGCAGCTTGGCGTACTTGGCGAAGACGTAGAACGCGCCGATGCTCGAGACCAGCAGGCCGCGCCATCCGTCGAGGAAGCCGGCCCGCAGGACGTACATGCGCAGGAAGCGCGCGGGCGGACGCAGCACGAGCTTCGTGAGCGAGCCGCGCTCGCCGGCCTCGCGACGACGGGCCACCATGATGTCCGTGTAGCGGTTCACGGTGGCCAGGTGGTCGGACAGGCTCACGTACGGACGGTGGCACAGTCGTCCCGGCAGGTCGGCCGGCACCCCGTCGGCCTCGAGCCTGTCGTGCGGATCGGTACCGGCCCAGCGCGCCCGGCCGCGGCGCACGAGGCGCAGGCGCCACTCGGGCGACCACCCGCAGTGGTCGATCCACGCGCCGAGGTACGAGGTGCGCCGGTTGAGCCGGTAGCCGACGGGACCGGAGTCGGCGCCCGCGTGTTCGTCGAGCACCCGCCGCACGGCGGCGCGCAGCGTGTCGTCGAGCCATTCGTCGGCGTCGAGGCACAGCACCCAGTCGCCGGTGCACGTCTCGAGCGCGAGCTGCTTCTGGCGCACGTGTCCCAGGAAGGCCTGCTCGACGACGCGCGCGCCGGCCTGCCGCGCCACCTCGACCGTGCGATCGGACGAGAGCGAGTCGACCACCACGATCTCGTCGGCCAGCCCGGCCACCGACGCCAGGCAGCGCGGGAGGTCGAGCTCCTCGTCGAGGGTGATGATGGCGACGGACAGGCTCACGGGGACGCATGATCCGCTGCGCCGCGGCCGCCGCGCAACCGCGACGCCGACCGACGCGCGTCGGCCCCGCCCGATCGCAGCGCGGCCGCCCACGGGAGCCCGTGGCGCGAGCCGCGCGCTTGCTAGGATGACGCGCGTCCCCCACGCCGCGCCCCGGGAGGCGCCGATCCGCCCCGTGTCCGACCGTCCCTCAGGGAACCCGCCCCCGGCGGGCGCGCGCCGAGCGCTCGTGCTCGACCTGCTGCCGGTGCTCGCGGCCCTGCTGCTGCGGCTGCTGCTGCTGCCCCTCGCGCGCTCGATCCCCGACGCCGGCGACTCGGTGGCCTACGTCGGCATGGCGCGCGAGTTCCTGCGCAACGGCTCCTTCGTCGACCTCGCGGTGGGCGTGCGTCCCCCGCTGTTCCGGGTGCTCGTCGCGCTGGGACTCGACGGCTCGAAGCACCCGTACGACCCGTGGCCGGGCAGCTTCCTGCTGCAGATCGCGTGCGACGTGCTCGCCTGCTGGCTCGTGCTGCGGCTCGCACGCGCGCTCTTCTCGCCCCGCGCCGGACGCTGCGCGGCCTGGATCTACGCGCTCTTCCCCACCGTGGCGCTCTACGCGTCGATCATGATCATGGCCGAGTCGGCGGCCTTCGCGCTGCTCGCCGCCGCGCTGCTGCAGCTCGCGCACTTCGAGCGGGCGCTCGACGGGCGAGGCGGCGGCCCGCGCCGTCCCGCGCTGCTGCTGGGCCTGCTGCTGGGCGTGGGCATCCTCACCAAGGAGGTCTTCCTGCCGGTGACGGCCGTGGTCGCGCTGGCCCTCGTGCTGCGCTTCGGACCGCGGCGCGCGGGACTCGCCGCCGGCGTGCTGCTCGTGGCCCTGGCCGTGACCACGCCGTGGATCGTCCGCAACCTGCGCCTGCACGGCCTGCCCGTCGTCTCCAGCACGGCTACCGACCTCGTGCTCATGCACGGCAACATGCCGCCCAGCCTCGAAGGACGCTCGACCCAGACCGACGGCATGCAGCGCTGGAGCGAGATCCCCACGCTGCGCGAGAAGGTCCACACGGCGCGGCGCGTGTTCGCGAACGCGTTCACCGACTACCCCGAGCTCACGGCCGAGCGCGCCTGGACGCGGCTGCGCGTGCTGCTCGGTCCCGAGATCATCACGCCGACTTGGATCGCGCACTTCCTCGAGGGCCTGCCGGTCGACGCGCCCGAGAGCTACCGGCTCATGATCGGGAGCTGGCGCCTGCCGGCCGACACCTGGGGCCGCATCGTCCAGATCGCCTGCGGCCTGGGGACGATCGTGCTCTTCGGGCTCGCCGCCGCGGGGCTCGCGCTCGCGCGGCCCGGCGTGCACCGCACGCTGGCGCTGTGGCTGCCCGGCCTGCTCACGCTGGCCTTCATGCTCACGTGGTCCGAGAGCCGCTACCGGTTGATCCTGGTGCCGCTGTTCGTGCCGTTCGCGGGACTCGCGCTCGACCGCCTGCTGGCCGCGTGGCGGCACGAACCCGACGCGCCGGCCGACGAGGGACACCGCGCCGAGCGCGCGGGACTGCTGGTCGCGCTGCTCTTCCTGCTCACGATCTTCGTCCTGCCGCCGCCACCGGTGCCCTGACGCACGCCGTGCGGTGCGGCGTCGCGCAACCGCGCGACGCGCTCCCCCGGGTCACGGACGCAACGCGACGCCGTGCAGCGTGGCCACCACGGCGTGCCGGTCGTCCTCGGGCGAAGCCAGCCAGTCGTCGGCCACGAAGCGCACGCCCAGATGCGCGCGCCCGCGCAGCGCCTCGGGGACGGGCAGCTCGAGCGTCCAGCGCGCGTCGGCGCCCAGCCGCCCTTCGTGCACGGTGACCTCGTCGAGGTCGATGCGCAGGCCGACCTCGGCCATCTCGCGCCGTCCCAGCCCGGAGAGCTCGACGTGCAGCGTGCTCGCACCGGGGTTGCGCAGCACGAGCGCCGCGAACGGACCGAGCCGACCGAGGGCGTCGACGCCGCCGTGCACCTGGGTCGTCTCCTGGTCGGTGAGTCCCCGGTCGAAGTCGAGCGCCGGCTCGAGCTCGGCACCGGCGAGCAGGCGCTCGGGCTCGACCGGCCGCTCGACCTCGGCCGCGCCCTTGCGGTGCAGCTCCTCGAGCGCGCGTCCCGACTCGGCCCAGGGCCCCACGTCGACGTCGTAGGGCAGCAGCTGCTGGCTGCGGATCACGCCGTACACGAGCTGCGCGACCTCGCCGTGCGCGAGCGCGCTCCAGTGCCAGTCGTCGGCGGAGACGCGCCGCGCCGGGTCGTCGGAGAACGTCATCGGCAGCCACAGGAAGAGGCGCGGGTCGAGGTCGGCGAAGGCGCGCGCCGCGAGCATGTTGAGCGTCCCGCACTGCACGAGGACGCGCAGCTTCGCGCCCACCGCCGTGACCGCGCGATCGAGCTCGCCCAGCGCCGAGGCCGTGGCCGCCCAGCGCGCGCGGCTCTCGTCGTCGAGGGCCGCGTCGAGCAGGCCGAGGTGCGTGCTGCCCAGGGCGAGGGCCCCATGCGTCAGCGAGAGCCGTCCGTCGGCCCGTCGCGGCCGCGCCGGATCGAACGTCGCCAGCTCGCCGAAGCCGCGCACGCCCGCGCCGTCGTCGAGGTCGTTCGAGCACAGCACGAGCACGACGAGATCGGGCTCGTAGAGCGAGAGCCGCCGGCGCATGTAGGCCACCTCGTTGAGCGTGTTCCACGAGGGGACGGCCACGTGGCGCACGTCGAACGCGTGCCGTCCGTCGGAGCGCGCGCTGAGCTCGCGTTGCAGCACGGCGCCCACGCGCTCGTCCTCGTCGACGCCCCAGCCGAAGACGAAGCTGTCGCCCAGGAAGACGATGCGCACCGTCCCGCGCGGCTTGGGACTCACGAGCTGCGCGTCGCGCATGCCCTGGGCGTTCGTGTGCAGCGGATGCCCGAGGATCGTCTGGCCGTCGACGAGCGGCAGGAGCACGCGCCCCACGTCCGGGTCGGGATGGCTGTCCATCACCCCGGGGAGCGCGGCGATGCGTTCGGCCAGGTTCGGGGGCAACGGGGCGGCGCGGAACGGCACGCCGCGCGCCGGGCGCAGCGCGAGCAGGACGACGGCCACGAGGGCGCCGATCGCGACGATCGAGACGGCGAGCAGCGCGCGCTGCGCGCGCAGCAGGCGCGGATCCGGCGAGGCGTCCATGGAGAGGCATGGTAAAGGCTCGCTGCGGGCGATACGACGCCGTCCCCGGGCCGCCGTCGCGCGACCGACGGGTCGTGGCCCCCGCCAGGGGTGGCCGGTACCATGGGCGCCCCCGAGGGTGCATCCGGATGCGGAGCAAGGATCCATGAGCGGCCCGAGAGAGTTCGCCGAGCCGGACGCCGTCCTGCGCTGGACGGTGCACCCGGCCGCACGGGCTCCCGTGCGCACCGGGCTGCTCGCGCTGTTCGTGCTGCTGGCGGGCCCTGCGGCGGCCGTCGCCTCCGGCACCTGGGCCGTGGGCCTCTTCGCCGCCTGCGCCCTGGCGATCGGACTGCGGGCCTGGTTCCTCCCGCGCCGCTACGAGCTCGACGCCGACGGGGCGCGCGAGACCGGGGTCCTGGCCGCCGAGCGCCGGCTGAGCTGGAGCGAGGTGCGTCGGGTGAGCAGCAGCCGCTTCGGCATCCACCTCTCGCCGCGGCACGTCGACTCGCGGGTGCTGCCCGACAAGGGCCTGTTCCTGCGGTTGGCGGGGGTCGAGCGCGAGCAGGTGTCCGCGTTCGTCCGCGAGCACGTGGCCGGGGCCGGCTCGTGACCGGAGGCGAGGGCTTCACCCCCGACGAGCGCGCGCTGCTCGAGGAGACGGCGGCGGCCCTCGTCCGGCGGCGCATGGCCGTGCCGGCGATGATGGCGCTCGAGGTCATGGCGCCGATGAACTTCGTCTCGGCCTCGATGCTGCACGTGCTCACGCCGATGCTCTCGATCGTGCTGCCGTCCGCGCGCATCCGGCAGGTGGCCACGCTGCTCGAGCGGCGCTCGGCGCTGCCCGAGCTGGTGCGCGCCATCGACGCGGCAGAAGACGCGCGCAGGCGCGACGAACGCACCGGGCGTCCGCCGCGGCGCGGGCCGCCCTGGCGCCGACGCGACGCGACGCGTGCCGAGCCGACCCCTGCACGCACGCCGCCCCGCGGCGAGACGTCCGATCCACCCGACGGAAGCGAAGCGTGACCCAGCCGATCCGTTCCATCCTGGCCACCGACTGCGGGAGCACGACGACCAAGGCCATCCTGATCGAGCTCACCGACGAGGGCTACCGGCTCAAGGTGCGCGGCGAGGCCCCGACCACCGTCGAGAAGCCCTTCGACGACGTCACGGTGGGCGTGATCAACGCGGTCACCGAGGTCTCCGAGCTGGCCGGACGTCCGCTCGTCGGAGAAGACGGCCGCATCATCGTCCCGCAGCAGGGCGACGCGGGCGTCGACCTCTACCTCTCGACGTCGAGCGCGGGCGGCGGCCTGCAGATGCTCGTGGCCGGCGTGGTGCGCACGATGACGGCCGAGTCGGCCGAACGCGCCGCGCTCGGCGCCGGCGCCATCGTGATGGACGTCATCTGCAGCAACGACAAGCGCCAGCCGCACGAGCAGATCGCGCGCATCCGGCACCTGCGCCCCGACATGATCCTGCTCAGCGGCGGCGTCGACGGCGGGACGACCAGCCACGTGGCCGAGCTGGCCGAGCTCATCGGCGCGGCCGACCCCAAGCCGCGGCTCGGATCCGGCTACGAGCTCCCGGTGGTCTTCGCGGGCAACGTCGACGCGCGCGGTGCCGTGCGCGAGGCGCTGCAGGACAAGACCGCGCTCTCGATCGTCGACAACCTGCGTCCCACCCTCGACCACGAGCACCTCGACCCGGCGCGCGACCAGATCCACGACCTGTTCATGGAACACGTCATGGCCCAGGCGCCCGGCTACGACAAGCTCAAGTCGTGGACGTCGGCTCCGGTCATGCCCACGCCGGGCGCGGTCGGCGCGATCATCCAGACCGTCGCGAAGCAGCGCGACATCTCGGTCATCGGCGTCGACATCGGCGGTGCGACGACCGACGTGTTCAGCGTCTTCCCCAGCGCCGAGACGGGCGAGCCGGTGTTCAACCGCACCGTGTCGGCGAACCTGGGCATGTCGTACTCGATCAGCAACGTGATGGCCTCGGCGGGCATCGAGAACGTGCTGCGCTGGGTGCCGTTCGACATCGACGAGAGCGAGCTGCGCAACCGCATCAAGAACAAGATGGTGCGGCCCACGACGATCCCGTCGCTGATCCGCGACCTGCAGGTCGAGCAGGCGCTGGCGCGCGAGGCGCTGCGCCTCTCGCTGATCCAGCACAAGGACTTCGCCACCGAGCTCAAGGGCAAGCGCCGCGCGCGCGACATCTCCGAGGCCTTCGCGCAGTCGGGCTCGGGCGACACGATCGTGGACATGATGGCGCTCGACCTCGTGGTCGGCTCGGGCGGCGTGCTGTCCCACGCACCGCGGCGCGTGCAGGCGGCGCTCATGCTGGTCGACAGCTTCGAGCCCATGGGCGTCACGAAGCTCGCGGTCGACAGCATCTTCATGATGCCGCAGCTCGGCGTGCTCGCGTCGATCCACGAGGAGGCAGCCACTCAGGTCTTCGAGCGCGACTGCCTCGTCCCGCTCGGCACCTGCATCGCGCCCGTGGGCACGACGAAGGGCGGACGTCCGCTGGCGACGGTCACGCTCGAGCTGCCCGACGGGCGGCGCGAGATCACGATCGGCGCCGGCGACCTCGAGCTCGTGCGCCTCCCCACCGGGCAATCGGTCCGCTGCCGCATCGAACCGTCGAAGGGAGTCGACGTCGGCCACGGTCCGGGCGTCGCGTTCGAGACCGAGGTCGAGGGCGGCGAGGCCGGCATCCTGCTCGACGGCCGCGGACGTCCGATCCGAATCCCGTCGGTGGCCAAGGAACGCGTCGCCGCCATCGAACAGTGGATCCGCAACCTCGACCTCTATCCGCGGGAGTCCCGATGAGCCACGCCTACACCCCCGGCCTGAAGGTCTCCGAGGCCGCCGAGTTCCTGCGCGTGCGGCTGCTGCCGATCCCCGGCGACGTGCTCGTGAAGCAGGGCGAGGACGTCGAGCCCGAGTCGGTCGTGGCGCGCGCGCTGCTGCCCGGCAACGTGGTCACCGCGAACCTGGCGCGCCTGCTCGGCGTCGCCGCGACCGACATCCCCGCGCTGCTGCTCGTGAAGGAAGGTGACGCGGTCACGAAGGACCAGCCGATCGCCCAGAGCAAGGGCATCTTCGGCATGTTCAAGCAGTCCGCGAACGCGCCCACGACCGGCGTGCTCGAGTCGGTCAGCAAGGTCTCGGGCCAGGCGATCTTCCGCGAGGCCCCGATCCCCGTCGACGTGAAGGCGTACGTGGGCGGCACCGTGAGCGAGATCGTCCCCGGCTTCGGGGCGCACGTCGACGCGCGCGGCACGATGGTGCAGGGCATCTTCGGCATCGGGCCCGAGGTCTCGGGCGAGATCGTGATCGCGTCCGACGACCCGGCGCGTCCGCTGCTGCCCGCCGACGTGAAGCCCACGCACCGGGGCAAGGTGCTCGTGGGCGGTTCGGTGGCTCGGCTCGACGCGCTGCGCGCCTGCGTCCAGGCCGGCGTCGCGGCGCTGGTCGTCGGCGGCATCGACGCGGCCGACCTCAAGGAGCTGCTCGGCTACGACATCGGGGTCGCGATCACGGGCAGCGAGGCGGTCGGCCTGACGGTCGTCGTGACCGAGGGCTTCGGCGAGCTGGCCATGTCGGGACGCACGCACCGCCTCCTCTCGGACGTCGCCGGACGCAAGGCCTCGGTGAGCGGCGCGACGCAGATCCGCGCCGGCGTGATGCGTCCCGAGGTGCTCGTGCCGCACGAGATCGAGGTGATCGAGAAGACCGAGACCGACTCCGGCTACATGCACGGCGGCAGCGTGGTGCGCATCATCCGCGACCCGCACTTCGGCGAGCTGGGCAAGGTCGTCGACCTGCCGCCCGAGCCCGCGCGCCTGGACACCGAGGCCAAGGTCCGTATCCTCACCGTCGCCCTGCGGTCGGGAGAGCACGTGACGCTCCCACGCGCGAACGTCGAACTCGTGGACGAGCGTCTCTGATGCAGACCGCCGAGCACTCCCTCTGGCAGGACGTCAACGACTGGCTCGACGGCATCGCCGGCAAGCCCGCACCGGGCACCGTCGTCGTCGAACCCGGCAGCCACGGCCTCTCGCACTGGACCGACACCGAGAAGCTGCCCACGTTCGTCGCGATCCTGGTCTTCGCGGTGATCATGTTCCGCGCCCAGGCCAATGCCAAGCGCGGCAAGGAGGTGCCGATCCGGCGCATCGCGGGCCTCGACGCCCTCGACGAGGCCATCGGCCGCGCGACCGAGATGGGACGTCCCGTGCTGTACGTGCCGGGCATCGACGAGATCAAGGAGATCCAGACGATCTACTCGATGATGATCCTGCGGCACGTGGCCCGCAAGACCGCCGAGTACGGCACCGAGCTGATCGTGCCCGTGAAAGACTCGGTCGTGCTCACCTTCGCCGAGGAGTCGGTCAAGCAGGGCTGCCTCGACGCGGGTCGTCCCGACGCGTTCATCGCCGACAACGTGCGCTACCTCTCGAACGAGCAGTTCGCGTACTGCGCGGGCGTGGCGGGCATCATGAACCGCGAGAAGCCGGCCGCGAACATCATGCTCGGCATGTTCTTCGCCGAGTCGCTGATCCTGGCCGAGACCGGCTTCGCGACCGGCGCGATCCAGGTGGCCGGATCGGCCAAGCAGCACCAGCTCCCGTTCTTCGTGGCGGCCTGCGACTACACGATCATCGGCGAGGAGTACTTCGCCGTGACGGCGTACCTGACGCGCGAGCCGGGCCTGCTGGGCACCATCCGCGCGGCCGACATGGTCAAGCTCGTGGCCATCGCCGCGCTCGTGGTGGGCGTCGTGGCCGCGGCCGTGTGCGCACCCGACCCCCACACGCTCGCCAAGGACGCGGGGGCCACGTTCTTCTCCGTCTTCCAGCGGCTCTTCGGGAAGTAGGCGTCCATGAAGCGCGAGATCCCGATCCTGCTCACGGTGCTGAGCGGACTCCTCATCACCCTGGCCTTCTTCACCTCGAGCGCCGAAGACTCGCCGCTCCTGTGGACGAAGGCCGTGAACACCGAGCTGCTCGAGTGGGCCCAGGTGTTCTTCTCGGTGGCCTTCCTGCTGGGCATCGCGAACCTGGTGCGCATCAGCCTCAAGCAGATCAGCAACCGGCACCCCGACGCGCCCTACAAGGCGGTGCTGCTCGTCTCGCTCTTCGGCTTCCTGGCCATCGGCATGGCCGAGATCCACGAGACCGAGATGCAGCTCCCGTTCACGGACGAGCTGTTCGACGGCGGCATCCGCGTGTCGACGCCCGCGTTCCTGCTGGGCGAGCACAGCCTCGTGCCGCCCAACCACATCACGCTGTCCGACGGGCGCGAGTTCGACGGCTGGGTGCGCTCGCGCGACAAGTCCACCGACGAGCTCACGATCCTCACCTCCCCCGACCGGCAAGAGATGAAGGTGCCTGCGTCCGACGTGACGGCCACGGTCGACCGCTCGCTCAAGCTGTGGGTCTACGACCGCATCTTCATCCCGCTGCAGGCCACGATGTTCAGCCTGCTGGCCTTCTACATCGCGTCGGCCGCCTTCCGCGCGTTCCGCGCGCGTTCGACCGAGGCCACGCTGCTGCTGCTCGCCGGAGCGATCGTGATGCTCGGCCAGGTGCCGTTGCCGGGCGTGCTGGGCGACCTCACCCTCGCCTGGCAGGGCTGGCTGATGGCTTTCGTGAACGGCGCCGGACAGCGCGCCATCATCATCGGCGCGACCCTGGGCGTGCTCGCCACCGGCCTGCGCATCGTGCTCGGCATCGAGCGCAGCTACCTCTCGGAGTAGGCCGATGTCCCTGCAAGACTTCGACCGGCGCTGGATCTTCCTGGCCATGGGCGTGATCGTGGTCGGGCTCTACGCCTTCGGCCCCGCCGCCGAGATGAAGGTCAACCAGTACGCCCAGTCGTACTTCGACACGATCGAGGCCCTGCAGCCCGGCGACATCGTGCTGCTCTCGGCCGACTTCGACCCGGCGAGCGCGGCCGAGATCGAGCCGATGTACATCGCCACGATCCACCACCTCATGTCGAAGGACGTGCGCATCATCAACGTCGCGACGTGGCCCGCGGCACCGCCCTTCACGCGCACGCAGTTCTCGGTCATCCCCGACGTGTACGGCAAGGTCTACGGCAAGGACTGGGTCGAGCTGGGCTTCAAGCCCGGTGACGACGTGGCGATGGGCAACATCGGGCAGTCGCTGCGCTCGACGTACCCCGCCGACGCGCGCGGCAACCCGATCGACTCGCTCGAGATCATGAACGACGTCGGCGACGCGATGCGCGGCATCAAGCTGCTCGTCACGCTCTCGGCCGGCTACCCCGGCATCCTCGAGTGGATCGCCCAGGTGGGCGGCCGCTACGAGGTCCCGATCGTGACCGGCACCACGGCCGTCCAGACGCCCGACCTGTTCGCCTTCTACCCGAACCAGGTCAAGGGATTCCTGGGCGCGGCCACCGGCGCGACGCAGTACCTGCAGCTCGTCGACGAGAAGCTGGCCACCGTCGTCGGCGGCAAGAGCGAGCTCACGGCACCCAAGCAAGAGAACCAGAAGCGCATGCTCGTGCAGTTCTGGGGACACATGCTCATCATCGCGCTGATCCTGATCGGCAACCTGATCTACTTCTTCGGCACCCGCCAGGGGGCACGCGCATGAGTCTCCTCGCCCTGCAGGACGCCGCCGCGTCCGCCCCCCCGTTCTTCACCTACACGCCGAACGCGCCCGACGTGCTCGGCGGCTGGCTGATCTGCTTCTTCACGCTGGCCGTGTTCAGCTTCCTGTACAAGGACAATCCCTTCTACAAGCTGGCCGAGCACGTGTTCGTCGGCGTCGGCACCGCGTGGTTCACGATGGAGTACTACAACGAGGGCATCCGCAAGCCCCTCGTCGAGTACGTCGACGCGGCGCGTGAGCAGGCCGTGCGCATCGCCGCGCTGGGCCCGAACGCCTCGCCCGAGGCGGTGCGCGAGCTGCAGACGAAGCTCGGCGGCTACCCCATCGACCCGTCCTGGGCGATCGGCATCCGGGCCGGCGCGATCGTGCTCTCGATCTTCCTGCTGGTGCGGCTGTTCAAGAACGACTCGTGGATGCCGCGCTGGCCGCTGGCGATCATGGTCGGCGTCTACGCCGCGCTCAAGATGACCGGCGAGGTGCAGAGCAAGCTCGTGCTGCAGGTCGCCGAGACGATGAAGAGCCCGTTCACGTCGCCGGTCGACGGCACGCCGCTCGCGTGGGACGTGCAGGTCGGCAACGTCGTCTTCCTGGTGGGCCTGGTCTGCGCGCTGACGTACTTCCTGTTCACGTTCCAGCGCAACAAGGTCGTGCACGGCATGGCACGCGTGGGCGTGATCACGCTCATGATCACCTTCGGCAGCATGTTCGGCTTCACCGTCCTGGGCCGCATCGCCCTGCTCATCGAGCGCGTCTCGAGCCTGAGCGACTACTCCGGCCCCGAGTACGGACTGTTCGGCGCCGGCGCCGCGCTGAGTCCCCCGTACGTGGCCGGAGCGGTGATCGTGGCCACGCTCGTGGCGCTCTCGCTGGCCAAGCCGAGCCGCGCCGACTGATCCCACGGAGGTCGGCGATCGGGCCGGTTCGGGTCGCTGACGCCCGAGACCCGCTCCCGGCGCGGATGACCTTCGCCGCGGGCGCCTAGACCTGCGCGTCGGCCGGCGACCCGTCGCCCCACAGCGCGCCGGCGCTCGACACGGCCCGTCCGGCCTGCCACATCGCCACGGAGGCGCGTGCCGCGGACGCGTCCGAGCCGGCCACCCGCGTGCCCCGCACGAGGTCGTGCAGCACGCCGAGGTCGAGGAGCCGCTCGACGGCCTTGCGTGTCTCGTCGCCCGTGATGCGCGAGAAGACCGCCTGGGACAGGTCGCGCGCCGCCATGCCGGCGGTCAACGGGCGCGTGCCGTCCTGGCTCTTGTGGGCGCCGATGGCGCGTGCCTTCTGCGTGCGCGCCTCGGTCACGTCGACCTCGAACACGTCGTCGTCGGCGGGCAGCGCGTCCCACACTCCGAAGCCCAGCACGCGTCCGTCGGCACGCACCAGGTCGGCCAGCAGCCCGGCCAGCGTCACCGCGCGGTGCGTGTCGTGTCGCTCGAGCGGCCACGGCAGGAGCAGCACGTCGTACGTCCGTCGTCCCGCGAGCTCGCCGAGCGCCTGCGCGACGGCCTCGGGATCGGCGCGCAGCTCGGCCGACGACCGTCCCAGGAAGAGCACGCGCGAGACACCCAGCGCCGCGCAGGCCGCCTCGGACTCACGCCGACGCTCGGCCACCAGCTCGTCGCCTGCCGACGCGTCGGCCGCGATGCCGCCGTCGCCGCGCGCGCAGACGACGACCGAGACGCGCGCGCCGGCGCGCGCCATGAGGGCCAGCGTGCCGCCGCAGCCGAGGGCCTCGTCGTCGGGGTGCGGCGCCAGGAGCAGGACGTCGCGGCCGCTCGCCGCGCCGGGGTCGAGGCTCTTCACGGCGACTGCGAGAGTCCCGCGCTCGGGACGTACGTGCGGAACAGCGGACCCAGCGGGGTCACGGCCACCAGCGGCACGAGCAGCGGATCGGGCTCGGCCAGCACGTCGGAGACGTTCGCGAGCGGGTAGTACACCGGCACGCTCGAGATCGCGATGCCCGTCTCGGCCTCGGAGTCGAAGCCGAACGAGAACACGAGCGCCGTCCCCGCTCCGCTGACCGGGTCGTACGGGACGAACTGGAAGCTGTCGTCCATGATGCGCCCGAAGTGCGTGCCGCCGATCGTGTAGGCCGACGTGATGTCGCGCTCGAACAGGAAGCTCTCGAGGTCGACCGCGTAGGCGTGCTGGTCGTCGCCCAGCGGGTCGCTGCCCTGGGTGCGTGCGTAGACCACGTGTCCCCCGTAGGGGTTCGGTGTCGGGTTCGAGACGCGCGAGCCCGCCGTCGAGCCGGAGGTCACCGGGAACGCGATCGTGGGCGACGTCGTGTTGAAGCCGAAGACCTCGTCGGTCGAACCCGCGTCGGCCTGCAGCCGCGCCCGGAAGTACATCATGCCCGCCTGCACGCCCGATCCCTCGACGAACTGCATCGGCCCGACGCCCTCGGGCGCTCCCAGGATCTCGGTGGACGGCACGAACGTGTCGTCGATCAGGCCCGAGCCCAGGCCGAACTCGTCGCCCGTCACGTCGTACACGGTGCCGTTCACGGTGGAGATGCCGAGCACGTTCACCACCGAGATCTTCACCGGGAAGGCCCCCGTGCAGTCGGAGAGGCAGCGCTGGCCTCCGCGCACGACGTAGTAGAACTTCGAGTCGTTCGACAGGAAGGTGCCCAGGACCGCCATCGTGCCCAGGTTCGCGAACGGGGTCGTCGAGACGCTGGTGTTCGCGATCACGCTCATCGTGCCGGTGGAGATGCGGTAGCGCATCACGTCCATCTTGTTCGCGTTGTTCGGCGAGTCGAAGCCGAACGGGTCGTTGTACTTCTGCAGGCCCATGCAGAAGTACGCCGTGTCCGCGTCGACCAGCCTCAGGCCGCGGATCGCGGTGTCCTGCGTGTACTCCCCGGGGATCTTGAACTTGAGCGTGTTCGGGTCCTCGTAGATCTTCGTCACCAGCGCGTAGTCGGAGCCGTTCGTGCGCGCGGTCATCAGGAAGTCGCGCGCGACGTTGATCGCGTAGCACCAGATCACGCGCGAGCCGTCGGGCGAGATCGAGCCGCGCTGCGAGAAGCCGTCGCCGCCCGGATAGAAGCCGCGGATCTGGCCCGTGGGCGGGCTGCTGCCGCCGCTGAACCCCAGGCCCGAGATGTTGAGCAGCTGGTAGCTGGCCGCGCCGGCGCTCGTGATCGTCACGTTGCGCACCGTGTAGACGTCCTCGTTCGTCTCGGTCGCGCCCGCCACGATGACGAGCACCTTGCCGTTGGCGGACACCAGCGGGAACGGGTCGAAGCGGATCACGGTCGAGCCGTTGCCGGTGGTCGGGAAGCTCGACGAGATGAACGGGCGCGGCTCGGCCGGCGGCGACTTGCTCGAGCCGGGCGGCACGAGCGGCACGGTGAACACGTCGGAGACGAGCACCTCCTCGCGCACCCAGAAGCCCTCGAAGCCCTTGTTGGCCACGGTCGAGTCGCCGCTCGCCGACTGGGCCCACTTGTAGGCGACGCCGACGAACGCGACGTAGTTGTCGGGGTCCGGACCCACCACGCGCACGAACGGCATGGACAGCCGCCGCGAGGGGACGAACAGCGCGCCCGGCGCCGGGTCGGCCGTCTTCTGCCACTGGACGTTCCACGTCTCGGCGCCGCTCGCGGGCCAGTCGAGCCCGTCGAGCCGGATGGCCCACAGCTCGTCCTGCGAGGACGGGAACTCGCTGCCCGCGAAGGTGCGCTTGACCGCCAGGAACGCGCGCCGGTCGGGCGTCACGTGCACCATCGGGTCCCACGTGGTGCCGTCGGAGGTCGAGATCTCAGTGCCGGGGATCAGCCGCCACGTGTGCGTGACGCGGTCGAGCAGCAGGAAGCCCTGCATGCCGTTCGCGTCGTCCTGGTAGCGGTAGAGATCGTGGTCGCGGGTGACCGTGCCCACGCCCTCGCCGCCGTCGAACGTCACCGGCGGGACGACCACGTGCGGCATGTCGACGTTGCGCGCGTCGAGGCCGACCCGCGAGCGCGAGAGCGCGCCCGAGGTGGTCACCATCGAGAACGCGCCCAGCACGACGTCGTTCGCGACGTGCGGGTAGCTGGGATTGCCCGTGCTGCCGAGCTGCTTGCGCGAGCAGCCCGTGAAGGATGTGCGCGTCTTGCCGGTGTAGCGCACGGCTTCGACCTTGGGACCGCTCGTCGCGCTGTTGCGGTCGCCGTAGAGGTTGGTCAACGCCGTCGACGACGTGCTGCGGGCCACGTAGATCGTGCCCTCGGACGGGAATCCCGTCGTGTCGACCACGGGGAACTCGGTGATGCTCAGAGCAGCCGTCAGATCGGCAGTCAGGCGTGTGGCCGGACGCGAGAGCGGGTTGATCGGCGCGTCGCCCGTGTTGGGCAGGATCGGCAGGAAGCGGAAGCCCGCCGGCAGCCCGAGCGTGTCGTCGAACTCGAGCTCGGGCGCGTTGCCCGTGCCCAGCGGCGCGACACCCGCCAGCGTCGACCCGTCGAGGTCGGCCGTCGCGAGGCCGGCGAAACCCGACGGGACGGCTCCCGGCGTCTTGGCCGCCGCGCTGAAGCGCACGTTGAACTCGGGCGGGACGATCTGCAGCGTCACGCCGTCGGAGAGCTTGAGCGACGGCGCCGAATCGACGTCGCGCACGATGGCCTGGAAGTAGAGCGTGCCGTCGAGCATGCCCGCGGGCACGCTGAGCGGGATCGTCCCCTGGCCCGAGGCGTCGAGCAGCAGCGGCGTCGGCGCCACGAAGACGAAGGGCGGCAGCGTGAACAGCGGCGGCGGCTCGGCCGGCGCGAAGGGCGTCTTCGCGAGGGAGACGAGCAGTCCCCACGGCACCTGGTTCGAGGCGCCCTCCGACAGGTACTCGAGACGCGCCTCGAAGGCCAGGCCCGAGGCGGCTTCGAAGACCGCGCTGTTGTCGAAGGGGCCCGACGTCTCGGGCGCCTGGTTGCCGTGCCCGTCGTCGAGGAACAGTCGCGGGAAGTCGCCCGGCGACTGGGCGGACGCGGCGACGGCGATGAGTCCGGACAGGAGTCCGACGAGGGCGAGGTGTCTCATGCGCTGGATCATGGGCTCCGCGCGTCGGGGGGCGTCGCGCCGGGTTCGGGGAGCGCGACGGCCGACGGGTCGGGGAGACGACGGCGAGGGGCGGACGTCGCGGGACGTCGTACCCCCCGGGCACCTGACAGGGGACCGTGGCCCAGTATACCGGCGCTCCGTCCCTGTTCGCGCCCCGTCCCGCGCGGCCGCGGGGGGGTCGACGTCAGCCGGCGCCGACCGCGTGGGTCGCCTCGACGCCCAGGGAGCGCAGGATGCGCTCGGCCAGGGCCGCCGGAGTCAGTCCCAGCTTCTCGAACAGGCGCGCCCGAGTGCCGTGCTCGACCCAGCGATCGGGGATGCCGATCGGCAGCACCGGCGGCAGGGCCACGCCCTCGACCGCCAGCGCCTCGAGCACGGCCGAGCCGAAGCCGCCCGACAGCGCGTGCTCCTCGAGGGTCACGAGCAGCCGCACGCCCTCGAGCGACGCACGGATCGTGCCCGTGTCGACGGGCTTGGCGAAGCGCGCGTTGATCACCGAGGCCGAGACGCCCTCTTCGGACAGCAGGTCGGCCGCGGCCTCGGCCAACGGGACCATCGTGCCGTAGGCCACGAGCGACACGTCGTGCCCCTCGCGCAGCGTCACCGCGCGACCGAGTTCGATCGGCGGCACGGGGCCCTCGGCGGGCGGCGCCGCGTCACGCGGGTAGCGGATGGCGACGGTGCCCGGCAGCTCGACCGCGTAGGCCAGCATCGCACGCAGCTCGTCGGCGTCGGACGGAGCCATGAGCACCGTGTTCGGCATGGTGCGCAGGTACGCGATGTCGAACAGGCCGTGGTGGGTGCAGCCGTCGTCGACCAGGCCGGCGCGGTCCATGGCGAGCACGCACGAGGCGTCCTGGATGAGCAGCTCCTGGAAGACCTGGTCGTACGCGCGCTGCAGGAAGGTCGAGTAGATCGCGAGCACCGGATGCAGGCCGCCCTTGGCCATGCCGCCGGCCAGCGCCACCGCGTGCTGCTCGCAGATGCCCACGTCGTGGAAGCGATCGGGCAGCGCCTCGGCCAGCATGTGCAGCCCCGTGCCGTCGGGCATGGCCGCGGTGATGCCCACCACGCGCGCGTCGGAGCGCGCCAGCTCGACGAGCTTCTCGGCGAACACCTGCGTGTACGGCGGACGCTTCGCCTTGGGCGCGCCCACCGGCGGATCGGCCTCGCCGTCGGCCTTGGGCGCCGGCGCCGGCTTCATGCCGTGCAGCTTCTGCGGATCGCTGGCGGCCAGCTCGCAGCCGGCACCCTTCTTCGTGAGCACGTGCAGCAACGCCAGCCCGCCGCGGTCGATCAGGTCGCGCAGGGTGTGCACGAGCCGCGGGATGTCGTGTCCGTCGTGCGGACCGAAGTAGTCGAAGCCGTACTCCTCGAAGACGTGGCCCGGGGTGAGCAGCGAGCGCACCATCGAGACCGATTCCTGCAGCGAGCGGTCGACCTTGTCGCCGATGAACGGGATGTGCCGGATGAGCTCGTGCATCTCGCGCTTGGCGCCGGTGTACAGCGGTCCGGTGCGCACGCGCGTGAAGTAACGCGCCAGCGATCCCACCGTCGGGCTGATGGACATCTCGTTGTCGTTGAGCACCACGACCAGGTCGACGCCCAGCTCCTTGGCGGCGTTCATGGCCTCGAAGGCCACGCCGGCGCCGTAGCTCGCGTCGCCCACCACGGCCACCGTGCGGCGTCCGTTGCCCGCCAGCTTGTCGGCGCGCGCCAGGCCCAGCGCGAGCGAGATGGCCGTGCCCGCGTGCCCGGTGTGAAAGAGGTCGTACTCGCTCTCGTTCGGGTGCGGGAAGCCGCACAGGCCGTCGTCCTGGCGCATGGTGCCCATGCGCGCCTTGCGTCCGGTGAGCATCTTGTGCGGGTAGCACTGGTGCCCGACGTCGAACACGAGCCGGTCTTTGCGGAAGTCGAAGACGTAGTGCAGGGCGACGGTGAGCTCGACGACTCCCAGGCCCGACCCGAGGTGGCCGCCGGTGCGGCTGATCGTCTCGATCAGGTCGCCGCGCATCTCACCCGCCAGCGTCTCGAGGTCTTCGAGCGGCAGGCGACGCAGGTCGTCGGGAGAGTCGATCTTCTCGAACAGCGCCATGGCGGGCTGGCCTCGAGGGGGCGGGCCGGGTACGGAGCCGCCACGATAACAGGAGCGGCTCGCGACCCGCGACTGTCGCCCGGCGACGGAGCGGCGCGGCCGGAGGCGAGGGGCCACGATCGGCCCGGGCCGGCACCGTCCGGAGCAGGGCCGGGCGCCGCGCAGGTCAGCGCGTGGCGACCAGCGACAGTCCCAGCTCGGGGTCGCCGGCCAGCCAGCGCGCGACGGCCTGTCCCACCCGCGGCTGGGCCGCCGGTGTCCAGTGCGTGCCGCGGTCCGGCGTCGTCACGCGGGCGCGCGCTCAGTTCCGGCGCGAGAGGATGCGCTCGCCGAGCTGGACGAGCAGGCCCTCGGCCGCGCCGCCGGCCACCAGCGGACGGGCGCGCGCGACGCAGGCCCGGGCGTCGTCCCAGGCCTGCTCGCGCCCCACCGCCGCGGGCCAGGTCATCTTGCCGGCCTCGACGTCGCCGGCATCCTTGCCGAGCTGCTGCGCGTCGACCTCGAGGTCGAGCAGGTCGTCGACGATCTGGAACGCCAGGCCCAGCTCGCGTCCGGCGGCCTCGAGCCGCTCGGCCCGGGCGCGCTCGCCGCGTCCCGCGAGCACGCCGAGGCGCAGGGCCCCGGCCAGCAGCGCCGCGGTCTTGCCCAGGTGGATGCGTCGCACGCGCTCGACGTCCGGCCGCGCCGCTTCGCCGTCGAGGTCGAGCACCTGGCCGCCCACCATGCCGGCCCAGCCCGAGGCGCGCGCCAGGCAGACCACCATCTCTCCCACCGGGCACGCGTCCGGAGTGTGCTCGGCCAGCACCTCGAAGGCCTGGGTCAGCAGCGCGTCGCCGGCCAGCACGCCCATGGCCTCGCCGTGCAGCACGTGCACGCACGGCTTGCCTCGGCGCAACGTCGCGTCGTCCATGCAGGGCAGGTCGTCGTGGACGAGCGAGTACGCGTGCACCATCTCGATCGCCACCGCCGCGCCCAGGGCGTCGTCGCTCTCGCCGTCGACGTCGAGGCAGCCCGCGAAGACGAGCGCCGGACGCAGGCGCTTGCCGCCCGAGAGCGCGATGTGGCGCATGGCCCGTCCCAGCACGGCGATCGGATCGTCGCCCTCGGCCGGCGGCAGCCACGCGTCCAGCGCCGCGTCGACGCGCGCCGACGACTCGCCCAGGAAGGTGTCGAGGTCGGCGATCGCGTCGGTCACGGCAGGTCTCCCAGCAGCAGCGGGACGGCATCGAGCACGGCGCCCGGCAGCGGCAGGCGCACGTGTCCCTTGTAGAACGGTCGCTCGTCGCCGTTCTCGAGCACGCTGCCGTCCTCGAGCACCAGCGCGGGGCCGTCGGCGTCGAGGTGCGCCCGGGCCGCGCGCAGCGTGCGCAGCGGCTGGCCCTGCACGTCGTACTCGTCGACCACGACGTCGAGCAGCATCCCGCCCTCGAAGCCGCCCAGCTCGCGCAGCGCGTAGGGCTGCCCGACCAGCACGAGCGTCATCGCGTCCTCGACCTGGTCGAGCGGGACGAATCCCTTCGGCACCGCCAGGCCGACGGCCTTCCAGGCCGCCGCGTCCCAACGCGCGAGGGTCACCAGCTCGTCGCCCCCGGGACGCTGCTCCGTCGACGCGCGTCGCATGCGCAGCCGCACCGCCCCCTTGTCGACCTCGAGTGACACGCGCTCGAAGACGCGCGCGTCCTGCACGTTGCCCATGAGGTCGACGTCGGCCAGCAGGACGTCGACCAGCGCGCCGCCCGAGAGGTGCGCCTCGAGCACGCGCACGGTGCGCACGCCGGCGCCCTCGAGCGCCGCGTTCGTGTCGACCACCAGCGGATCCGGCGTGCGCTCGGCGCTGCGCGAGACGCGCGGCGCCTCGACCGTCTTCGTCGCGGACACCTCGTCGATCGTGCCCATCACGTCGGCCAGGCGCGAGCGCGTCTCGAACAGCTCGGTGCGCAGGCGGACGAGCTCGGCGAACTGCTCGTTGCGTTCGCGCACCGCGGTGTCGAGCTTGGTGAGCATCTCGGGCGGCACCGCGGCATCGCCGTCGGCGATCGACGCCACGGCATCGTCGGCCGCCGCGCCGGAGGCCCGCCCGTCGTCGCCGGCCCGCGCCACGTCCCCGCCGGCGCGCGCTTCGCCGCGACCGTCGAGGACGGCCAGCCACGCGTCGGGCAGGTGCCGGACCAGGAACGGCGAGCCCAGCGCCGCGAGCACCACGAGCGCGAGCAGGACGCGCCCCCGTCGGCGCGCCGCCCGCAGCGCGCTCTCGAGCGCGACCTGCTTCTCGCGCAGGCGCTCGAGCTCGCCCGAGAGCCGCTCGACGCGCTCGCCCAGGATGCGTCCTCCCTCGAGACGCCGACCCAGCTCGAGCTGCGCGTCGCGCAGGCCGTCGAGGGCGCGGGCGTGGGCCAGCAGCGCCTCTCCGCCCTCGGCGGGCGAGGATCCGGCGGGACCGCCGGGCTGCGGAACGTCGCTCGGATCGCTCACGGCTGTCGCTCCTGTTCGGGTTCGGGATGCGTCCCGGGCTGCGGCAACGGCAGGCCGTCACGTCCTCGAGGCGCGTCCTTCGGACGTCGCTCGAGGCCCTCTTCGACGATCTCCAGCTCGCCGGCTTCCAGGCCCGCCAGGAGTTTGCGCTCGAGCCGCCGCCGGGCCAGCCGCAGCAGGATGTGGTAGGTCGGGACGGCCGCCGCCGAGGCGATCACGAGCGAGCCGACCGTCATCGGCCAGAGCACCTCGCTGCCCAGCTTCGAGAGCGCCGCGAGGAGTCCCTCGGTGGGCACCATCTCGAAGGCGTCGCGCATCGAGCCGGCGACCGCCAGGTAGCTCTGGCCGGGCGTGCCGAGCAGCAGCGAGCCCAGCCAGTAGAAGGCGAAGTAGAGCGGGACGACCGTGATCGGGTTGCTGATCCAGACCATCGCGATCGCCACCGGGACGTTCGCGCGCAGCGGCACCGCGAGCCCCACCACGGCGGCCATCTGCACGCCCACCGTAGGGGTCAGCGCGACCCACATCCCCATCGCCCCGCCCCGCGCGATCGACTCGGGGCTGCCCTGGGCCTTGAGGATCGGGTCGACGAGCTTGGTGCGGAGCAGGGCCCCCAGCCTCAAAAGGTGTCCTCGGAGCCGTGCTCGGCGAACCAGTCGCGCCACTCGGTCGGGTGGATGAACGTCTGCCGGGCGATCGAGGTCAGCGAGGCCGAGAAGGCGCCCTCGACGCGCACCAGGAAGTCGGCCTTGGCCTCCTCCTTGCCGCGGCTGCGCTTCTCTTCTTTCTCGGCGGCCTCGTGGTGCTCCATCCAGGCGTCGATGAGCAGCTTGGTGCAGCTGCGGCGGACGTCCTGCGAGGCCTCGGAGTAGTGGCCCAGCGCGCGCGCGGCCGACGCGACGACATCGGGGCTCTCGTCGGTGAGGTAGCCGCCGATGAGCGACACGAGGCCGTCGTCCTTGCGCTGGCCGAGCGCCTCGACCAGCAGCGCGCGCGCGTCCGACCAGTCCTTCACGTGCTTCTGCTTGAGCGCGTCGGTGAACAGCTTGGCGCCCGAGTCCTTGTCGAACAGCAGGCCGACGGCGAGCTGGTAGGCGGGCAGGAGCTTGCTCGCGCTGTCGAGGGTGCGGTCCTCCCAGTCGATCTCGCGCGCCGGACGGGTGGAGAAGACCGCCGCCAGCGACTTGTCGAGCTTCTTGCGCGTCTTGTCGGAGACCTTGACGTAGACCGCGTCGATGTCGACCAGCGCCTCCTGCATAGCGGCGTAGTCGTAGTGGTCGAGCGCGTCGTCGAGCTGGTCCATGGCCGAGTCGGCCAGCTCCTCGGGACCGTCGCCGCGCACCGCGACGGACGCCAGCGCGCGTCCTGCGCCCAGGAGCACGAGCAGCAGCGCGAGAGGCGTCAGCAGTCGACGGACGGCACCGGCGCGCAGCGCTCTCGACATGGTCTCGCTCCCGATGGGATCGTCCCGGCCGCGTCGCACCGCGGACCGGACGGACGACCATCGTAGGGGCTCTCCCAGGACGCCGCAAACGGCGGCCGCGCGGCGCCCTCGCGCTGCGCGAGCCGCCTTCGGCACCCTGGTCCGCGGACGCTCAGCCGTCGCCGGCGCCGCAGACGGCGTCGATGCGCTGGCGCACGAGTCCGGCCAGTCTCCGGGACCACGGACGCTCGGCGGGCAGCGCGCGGCCGTCGAGCACGTCGATCGGCAGCACGCCCTTGCCCGACCCGGTCAGGATGGCCTCGCTCGCGGCCCTCAGCTCGGAGCGCGGCAGCGCCCGCTCCTCGGCCGGCAACCCGGCCCCGCGCGCCAGCTCGAGCACGAGTGCGCGGGTCACGCCCGGCAGGATCCCGGCGCTCTCGGGCGGCGTGACGAGCCGTCCGTCGAGCACGGCGAAGAACGAGGAGACGGTACCCTCGGTCACGCACCCGTCGGCGTCGACCATGAGATCGTCGACGCGACCCTCGGCCTCGGCCTGCTCGCGCAGCAGGTAGTGCACGAGGTAGGCGGTCGACTTGACCCCGGCCAGCGGCGAGCGGCTGTCGTGGGCGAAGTCGAGCGTTCCCACGCGCACCACCGGCGGCGGGACGGGCAGCGCGCGCAGACGGGCGATCAGACGCGGGCCGTCGGGCAGCACGTCGCCGGGCGGGGGTCCGGCGGTGACGGTCAGCCGGCAGAGCGCGGCCCGCACCTGCTCGGCCTCGCACAGCGCGTGCACGCCCGCCGCCAGGCCGTCGAGTCCCGGCGGCGCGGACAACCCGACGGCCGCCAGCGAGCGCACGAGGCGCGCCATGTGGCGCTCGAGCAGGAAGGCCACGCCGCGCTCGACGCGGAAGGTCTCGAACGCGCCCAGGCCGTACACGAGCGTGCGGTCGAAGGCCGAGACGCGCACCTCGGCCGCGGGCACGATCCGTCCGTCGCACCAGGCGAAGCGACCGCCGACCGGCGACGGCATCCCGGGCGGACTCATGCCGGGGCTCCGACGCGGAGGGTCGCGGAGGCGGTCACGCGTGCGCTCCGAAGCGGCCCGACGCGACGACGTCGGACGGCGCGGGCAGGCCCAGCGCGGCGAACATCCCGCGCGCCTTGTGGAGCGTCTCCTCGTACTCGGCCGCGGGGTCGCTCTGCAGCGTGATGCCGCCGCCGACCGGCACGAGCCAGCGTCCGGCGACGCGCGTCGCGATGCGGATCAGCACCGAGAGGTCGAGGTCGCCGTCGGCGTCGAACCATCCCAGCGCACCGGTGTAGGCGTGGCGACGCACCGGCTCGAGCGACTCGATCAGCGCGAGGGCCGAGATCTTGGGCGTGCCCGTGACGCTGGCCGGCGGGAAGGCCGCCTCGACGATGCGCGCCGACGAGGCGTCGGGCGCGACGCGCGCGCGCACGCCCGCCACGCGGTGGAACACCGTGGGCCACACGTCGGTCTCGAACGGGAGGTCGACCTGCACGCTGCCGATCACGGCCGAGCGCCCGAGGTCGTTGCGCACGAGGTCGACGATCATCGCCAGCTCGGCGGTCTCCTTCGGCGAGGCCTCGAGCTCGGCGCGCAGGCGCGCATCGTCGGCCGCGTCGCGTCCGCGCGGACGGGTGCCCTTGATCGGACGACTCAGCAGCCGCTCGCCGCGCCGACGCAGGAAGAGCTCGGGCGAGTTCGACACGAGCGCGAACGACGGCGCGCGCAGCAGCGCCGCGAACGGCACGGGGTGCCGCGAGCGCAGCGCCGCGGCGAGGACGTCCGGCGTCGGCCCGCCGTCGATCGCGAAGCGCTGGCTGAGGTTCACCTGGTAGACGTCGCCGTCGAGGATGCGCTCGCGCGCCGCGCGCACCGCGTCCACGTAGCCGTCGCGGTCGAACGACGACGCGACCCGTCCGCAGCGCGCGGGGGACGCGTCGGGCGCGCGAACGTCGCGGGCGAGCTGCCCGACGCGCCGCGCGAAGTCGTCGGCCTCGGCGCGCGTGCCGCGTCCCACGACGAGACGGCGGCCGTCGGCGCGTCGCTCTGCGAGCACGAAGCGCTGCACCTGGGCCAGCAGATCGGGCACGGACGCGTCGCGCGGCACGCGCGCCGGCAGGCGTTCGAGCTGGCGTCCGAGGTCGTAGCCGAGCAGCGTCAGCACGCCGCCGCGGAAGGGCGGGAGCGCGTCGGCGTCGGCTCCGGCGGAGTCGCGCGCCTCGCCTCGCGCGCGTCCCGGGAAGTGCCGGTCGAGCAGCGCCTCGACGCGGCCGAGCGCACGGCGCGTGAAGTCCGGCTCGGGATCGTCGCCCGTCTCGAGCTCGAGCACCTCGTCGGGATCGAACGCCAGCACGTCCCAGCGGGCGAAGGGCGAGTCGGCGCCGCCGCTCTCGAGCAGCAGCGGACGCCGCCCGTCGGGCAGCGTCGCCGCGAGCGCCGCCAGCGGCGGTCCGGGCTGCAGCGGCAGGACGATCGGGGGCGCGGACATGGCGTCCATCGTAGCGACGCGCGCGGCGCCGATCCCCGCCCTTCCATCCGACCCGTCGGGGGGTCAGCATCGGGACGCGATGACGCGCGCGACGACGACCCTTCTCGACGAATGGCTGGCCGAGCTCGAGCACGGGCGGCAGTACAGCCCGCACACGATCCGCGCCTACCGCGGCGACGTGGGCACCATGCTGGCCTTCGCCGCGACGCAGGACGTCCACGACCCGCGGCAGGTGGACACGCTGCTGCTGCGCGAGTGGCTGGCCGAACTCGACGCGCCCGAACGCACCACGCTGGCGCGCAAGCAGGCGGCGCTGCGCGGCTTCTTCGGATGGCTGCGGCGGCGTGGCGACGTCGAGCGCAACCCCGCCGCGGCGCTGCGCACCCCGCGCAAGGGACGTCCCCTGCCGCGCGCCCTCGACCGTCCGAAGGTCGAGCGCCTGCTGGCCGCGCCCCAGGGCGACGGACGCGCCGAGCTGCGCGACCGCGCGCTGCTCGAGACGCTCTACTCGTCGGGCATGCGCGTGGCCGAGTGCGCGGCGCTCGACGTCGACGACCTCGACCTGGCCGACGGCTCCGTGCGCGTGCTCGGCAAGGGACGCAAGGAGCGCGTGACCTTCCTGGGCGGCCCGTGCCGCGACGCGCTGCTCGCGTGGCTGCGCGAACGCGCCGCCGTGCTGGCCGAGAAGCGCAAGACCGGCGAGCCCGCGCTGTTCGTGAACTTCCGCGACGGCGGGCGTCTCACCACGCGCAGCATCGAGCGCGTCGTCTCGGCCCGCGCGCGACAGGCCGAGCTTCCGTCCGACGTCTCGCCGCACGTCCTGCGGCACAGCTTCGCGACGCACATGCTCGACGGCGGCGCCGACCTGCGCGTGGTGCAGGAGATGCTGGGCCACGCCAGCCTCAGCTCGACGCAGGTCTACACCCACGTCTCGATCCACCGGCTGGTCGACGTGCACCGGCGCACGCACCCGCGCGCCTGAGGCGCGCCGCCGGGGGCGTCAGCTCGACGCGGTGTCGTGCGTCCGGCCGCGCAGGCACCAGTCGCGCACGGTCGCGAGCAGTTGCGCCGGCTGCACGGGCTTGCCCAGGAAGGCGTCCATGCCCGACTCGACGCAGCGACGGCGGTCCTCCTCCATCGCGCTGGCGGTCATGGCGATCACCGGCAGGTGACGGTCGGTCCCGCGCTCGTCGGCGCGGATGCGTTCGGTGGCACAGAAGCCGTCGAGCACCGGCATGTGGCAGTCCATCAGGACCACGGCGTAGGACGTCTCGGCGATGCGGTCGAGCGCCTGCTGCCCGTCGCCGGCCACGTCGACCTCGACGCCCAGCTTCTGCAGCGTGCGCAGCGCGACCTGCTGGTTCACGGGGTTGTCCTCGACCACCAGCACGCGCAGCCCCGCCACCGAGTCGAGCGTCTCGGGCGAGAGCAGGACGGACAGCTCGGAGCGCCGCGCGGGCGCCGGACGCTCGCCGTCGACCCCCAGCGCCACCGCGAACATGTCGCGCAGCTGGTCGCGGCGCACGGGCTTGCTGAGCTGTCCGTCGAGGCCCGCGGCGCGCGCGCGCTCGCTCGGCAGGAGCTGGCCGAGCGACGTGAGCAGCACCACGCGCAGGTCACCCAGGCCGGACTGGCCGCGCACGCGCTCGACGAGTTCGAGCCCGTTCATCCCGGGCATCTGCATGTCGACGCAGGCGAGGTCGTACGGCTCGCCGCGTTCGTGCGCCCGACGCAGCTCGTCGAGCGCGTCCTGGCCGCAGACCACCGCGGTGGCCGTCATGCCCCACGCCTCGGCGTAGCGCAGCAGGATCGAACGGTTCGTCTCCAGGTCGTCGACCACGAGGCAGCGCGCGCCGCGCAGGTCCTCGCGCGGGACGCGTCGCCCGGGCAGGTCGACGCCGGACGGGGCGACGGGCGCGCGCACGGTGAACCAGAAGGCGCTGCCGCTTCCCTCGCGGCTGTCCACGCCGATCTCGCCGCCCATGAGCTCGACCAGCCGCTTGCTGATCGCGAGCCCCAGGCCGGTGCCGCCGAAACGGCGCGTGGTCGAGCCGTCGACCTGGCTGAAGGGCTGGAAGAGCCGGTCGATGCGGTCCTTCGGGATGCCCGTGCCGGTGTCGCGCACGGTGAAGCGCAGCACGTCGCCGCGGGGATCGCCGCGATCGCGCTCGACCATCACCGCGACCTCGCCCGCGGCGGTGAACTTGATCGCGTTGCCGAGCAGGTTCGTGAGCACCTGGCGCAGGCGCATCGGATCGGTGAGCACCAGCGGCGGCACGTCGATCTCGGTGTAGCCGGAGATCTCGAGGTCCTTGGCCGCGATGCGTCCGGCCATGAGCACGGTGATCTCCTCGACCATCGACTGCACGTCGACCGGGATCGACTCGACCTCCAGCCGTCCGGCCTCGATCTTGCTGAAGTCGAGGATGTCGTTCACGATCGCGAGCAGCGACTCGGCCGAGTTGCGCGCGGTCTCCGAGAACTCGACCTGCTCCTCGTCGAGCGTCGTGTCGCCCAGCAGCGTGAGCATGCCCAGCACGCCGTGGATCGGCGTGCGGATCTCGTGGCTCATGTTGGCCAGGAACTCCGACTTGAGCCGGGCCGCCTCGACGGCCTGGTCGCGCGCGCTGCGCATCAGCTCGGCGGCGCGCGAGCGCTCCTCGACGAGCTGCTCGAGGGCGGCGCGCTGGGCGTCCGCCGCGGCCGACTGCACGAGGCGCTGTCCGAAGGTCGCCAGGCGGTCGGCCAGCACGCCGATCTCGTCGGGACGCTCGGCCAGCGCGCGGTAGTCCTCGGGCGACGTGCCCTCGTCGGTGGCCAGTTCGGTGAGCCGCGCGAGAGGACGCAGCACGCGCCGGCGGAAGATCGTCAGCACGACCACCGAGACGACGGCCGCGATGATCAGCACCAGTCCCGCGATGCGCAGCGTGAAGGCCAGCAGCTCGCGCGCGATGCCCACGTGCTCCTCGCGCAGCAGCGCGTGCCGCCCTTCGGCCAGCGGGAGGTCGCTCACGAGCACGTCGTCGGCGTAGCCCGTCGGCGTCGAGGCGCGGAGGCGTCCCTCCCCGGCACGGGCCAGCTCGTGATCCTTCGCGTCGAGCAGCAGGACGTCGGTGGCGAAGCGCGTGCGCAACGCGTCGAGCGCGGCGTCGAGTCCCTCGCCCCGGGCCAGCGCGCCGTCGGCCTCGCCGGCCGCGCCCTCGAGGCGCACGCCGTGCGTCGCGACCAGCTGCTCGCGGTAGCGCGAGTAGCTGGGGACGAAGATCACCGCCTCGATGGCGAGGATGCTCAGCACCGTCGCCGCGGTGATGGTCCAGCCGAGTCGCCGTCGGAGGGAGGTCACGGACATGCGGATCTTGAGGCAGGCAGGGAGGTGACGTCCCGGCGGGGCTCCGGGTCACTCGGGACATCCATCGGCCGGCACGCCACCCGCACTGGACACCGAACCGGTCGGCCGCCCTCGGCGCGACGTCCCCGAGGGACCTGGCGAGGGCGCCCCCGAGGCTGCGAGCGGCGCGTCCGGCGGCCGTGCGAGGACGTCCCCGGGACGGCCGGGCGCGCCTTTCTCGGACGCATCTCTTGGATGTCGGCGGCCCGGAGGCCTATCGTCCACTCCCCCATGAGCCGAACACCGCGCGTCCTCCACCGCCTCCACCGCACGATGCTGCACGGTCTGGCGCGCTTCTCGCGGCTCGTGGGCGGCGAATCGACCACGCTCATCGGGCTCGGCGTGCTGACCGGCGTGGTGGCCGGCCTGGCGGCGGTGCTGTTCGTGATGCTCGTGCGCGGGGTGAACACCCTGGTCTGGGCCTGGCAGCTCGGCTGGGAGGACATCACCCCGGCCGACGCCCTGGTCGAGCACACCGGGGGACTGGCCCACGAGGTCGCCCCCCACCTGCTGGTCGACCTGCCGCCGTGGTACCCGCTGGCCGTGGTGCCGGTGGGCATGATGGCCGTGGTCTGGTTCGTGCGCCGCTTCTCCCCCGAGGCCGGCGGTCACGGCGTGCCCGAGGTCATGGGAGCGGTGGCTCAGCGCAGCGGCCTCATGAAGGGCCGCGTGGGCTGGGTCAAGCTGGTCGCCTCGTCGGTGAACATCGGCATGGGCGGCTCGGTCGGCAAGGAGGGGCCGATCGTGCAGGTGGGCGCCGCCTTCGGGTCGGTCATCGGCCGCTTCTTCGGCATGCACGGACGGCCGATGCGCACCCTCGTCGGCTGCGGCGCGGCGGCGGGCATCGCGGCGGTCTTCAACGCGCCCATCGCCGGGGTGCTGTTCGCGCTCGAGATCATCATCGGCAGCTACAACCTGACCTCGTTCGCGCCCGTGCTCATCGCGTCGGTGGCGGGCGCGGTCACGTCGCGCGAGTTCCTGGGCGCCGAGTCGGCCTTCGCCATCCCGGCCTCGCTGCGCCAGGGACTCACGATCGCGACGCCCTGGGAGTTCGCCGCCTACGCGCTGCTGGGCCTGCTGATCGGCGTGATCTCGGTGGGCTTCACGCGCTTCATGGCCTTCACCGAGTCGACCATCCATCGCTGGAAGGCGTCGATCTTCGTCAAGGCCGCGCTGACCGGTCTCGCCGTGGGCGGCCTGGGACTGCTCCTGCCGCGCATCCTGGGGGAAGGTCACCACACGATGACCGAGGCGCTGCTCGCCGACAGCTCGCTGCTGCCCTGGAAGCTGCTGCTCGCCCTCGGTCTGCTCAAGACGCTGGCCACCGTGCTGACCATCGGCGGCGGCGGCTCGGGCGGCGTCTTCGCGCCGTCGCTGTTCGTGGGCGCGGTGCTCGGCGCGGCCTTCGGGCAGGCGCTCGAGCTGCTCTTCCCCGGCAGCGTCGGCAGCTCGGGCGCCTACGCGCTGGCGGGCATGGCGGCCATCCTGGCGGGGACGGCCCACGCGCCGATGACCGGCATCCTGCTGCTGTTCGAGATGAGCGACAACTACCTGCTCATCCTGCCGCTCATGACGAGCTCGGTGCTCGCGTACGTGGTCGCGGCGCGCATGTTCCCCGAGTCGATCTACACGCTGCCGCTCTCGCGCAAGGGCGTCGTGCTGCGCGACCGCGAGGACACCGCCCTGCTGCGTCGGTTGCGCGTGGCCGACGCGATGCAGCCGCCGATGGACGCCATCCCCGAGACGGCCACGTTCAACCGCATCGTGCGGCGGCTGCTGCAGTCCGACCAGCACGACTTCCCGGTGGTCGACGCCGAGGGACGCCTGACCGGCGCCATCTCGCTCGACGACGTGCGCGAGTTCCTGCGCGAGGACCAGCTCGACATGCTGCTGCTGGCCCGCGACTGCGCCCACCCGGTCGAGACGGTCACGCCGCGCACGACGCTGCTCGAGGCGATGGAGTTCTTCGACCACCACTACACCTACGAGATCCCGGTGGTGCAGGACGGACGCCTGGTCGGCTCGCTGCGCCGCAGCTCCGTGCTGCGCACCTATCGCCGCGCCCTCGTGGCCGAGCACGGATGACGCGGCCCATGGGCGTCCTGCCGCCCGACGCCGACGGGCGCACGCTCAACGACCCGCTCGACGAGCACGTGCTCGAGCGTCTGCTGGGGCTCGTCGAGGCCGACGCGCAGGGCTGCGTGCTCGACGTGGGCTGCGGACGCGGCGCCATGCTCGAACGCATCCTGGCGCGGCTGCCCTGCCGCGCGATCGGCGTCGACCCGCGCGACGACGAGCTGCGCCGCGCGCGCGAGCGGCTGCTGCGCTTCGGGACGCGCGTCACCCTGCACGCCGCGCGCTGGGACGAGCTCGCGCCACGTCCGGCGGCCGGCTCGCTCGACGCGGCCGTGTGCGTCGGCGCCAGCCACGCCTTCGCCGACGGACGCGACGCGCTGCCGGCGGCCTGCGCCGCGCTGGGCGCGCTGCTGCGTCCCGGCGGACTGTTGCTGCTGGGCGAGGGCTTCTGGCGCCGCACGCCCGACCCCGAGTACCTGGCCGCGACGGGGATGCACGCCGACGAGCTGCGCGCGCATGCCGAGAACGTGGCCGTGGGCGAGGCGGCCGGGCTCGTCCCGCTCGCGGCCGTGACGAGCAGCGAACAGGCCTTCGACCTGTTCGAGAGCGCCTTCTGGACCGAGGCCGAGACCGCCCTGGCGCGCGCGCCCGACGATCCCGCGGCGCGCGCGCGCGCCGAGCACGTGCGCCGCTGGCGCGACGCCTACCTGCGCTGGGGCCGCGTGACGATGGGCTTCGCGCTGTACGTCTTCCGCGCACCGGGCTGAGCCGCGCGGCACCCGACGTTGTCCAGGGACGGGCGCCGCGCGCACGGCGCGACGGACATATCGTTTCCGCGGATCGCGTGCAGATCACGGGTCGCGCGCACGGGAAACGGGCCGTCAGCGCGACGACAGGCCGCGTACGGATGCGATACCCTGAGAGGCAATCGTCCCCCGCCGTCCCCCGAACGGGTCCCCCGATGAACGTCCGACTGCAACTGCTGCGCATCGGCTTCGTGGCGCTGATCGCGGCCGTCTGGTGGGAAGGCCATCGCGTCGACGCGCCCGCGCACCCGTCCGACGGGGTCGCGCCCTTCCGGCTGCGCGAGGTCTCGCACGAAGCGGGCCTCGACTTTCACCACGTGCCGTTCGAGCCCGACGCGCGCCTCGCGCACATCGCGCCGCAGATCGCGGGCACGGGCGCCGGCGTCTCGATCGTCGACGCCGACGGCGACGGACGCCTCGACCTGTTCGCCACGAGCTCGGGCGACGGCTCGCCCTGCGCGCTCTACCTGAACCGCGGCGACGGCACGTTCACCGACGTGGCCGCGGCGGCCGGGCTGGCCGACCTGAACGAAGCCGGACGCAGCGCCTGCATGGGCTCGGTCTGGGCCGACATGGAGAACGACGGCGACCAGGACTGCTTCGTCTACGCCTTCGGCACCTGCCGGCTGTTCCGCAACGACGGCAACCGCGACGGCGTCCCGCGCTTCACCGACGTCACCGACGCCGGCATCGGCCGCTGGATGAACGCCCACGCCGCCACGTGGCTCGACTACGACCGCGACGGACGGCTCGACCTGTACGTCTGCGGCTACTTCCGCGACGGCACCGACATCTGGCACCTGACCGACACGAGGATCATGCAGGACAGCTTCGAGTTCGCGGTCGACGGCGGCACGAACCGCATGTTCCACAACCTGGGCGACGGACGCTTCGAGGAGGTCGCGCCGAAGCTCGGGCTCGACAGCAAGCGCTGGGCCTACGCGGTCGCCTCGGCCGACTTCGACGACGACGGCTGGCCCGACCTCTACGTGGCCAACGACTACGGCGCCGAGGAGCTGTACCTGAACCGCGGCGGCGAGCACTTCGAGCGGCGCCTCGGCGCCGGCCTCGAGGAGGACAGCAAGAGCGGCATGTGCGTGGCCCTCGGCGACGTCGGCAACGAGTGCCGCACCGCGATCTTCGTCACGAACATCAGCAAGCGCGGCTTCCTCTTCCAGGGCAACAACCTGCGCCTCGACTACCTGTCCGACGCGGGGACGATGGCCGAGGTCGCCAAGGGCCAGGTGGCCGACTGCGGCTGGGCCTGGGGCGCGAGCTTCGGCGACCTCGACCTCGACGGCTGGCAGGACCTGTTCGTCTCGAACGGCTTCGTGTCGGCCGATCCCGAGCGCGAGTACTGGTACGACATGATGAAGATCTCCGGCGGCAACGGCGACGTGTTCACCGACGCAGCGCTGTGGCCGCCGATGAAGGGCGCCAGCCTCTCGGGCTTCGAGCGCTCGCGCGTCCTGCACAACCTGGGCGACGCGCGCTTCGTCGACGTGGCCGAGCAGGTCGGCGTCGACGACCGGCTCGACGGACGCGCCGTGGCCATGGGCGACCTGTTCGACGACGGCACCCTGGCCGTGGTCGTGGCGAACCAGAAGGGCCCGCTCCTGCTCTACCGCAACACAAAGGTCCCCGGACGGCACTGGATCGAGTTCGAGCTGCAGGGCACGACGAGCAACCGCGACGCCCTCGGCGCGCGCCTCGACGTGCACTTCGGCGACAACGTCCAGAGACACTTCGTCACGGCGGCGCGCGGCTTCTGCGCGCAGAACGGCAAGCGCATCCACGTGGGCCTGGGCGACGCGACGAAGGTCTCGCGCGTCGACATCCGCTGGCCGTCGGGACGCGAAGAGACGCTCACCGACCTCGACGTCGACAGCATCCAGCACCTCGTGGAGCCGCAGCCTTGAGCACCGCCGCCGCCCCCGCGACCCGTCCCACCGGGCTGGCCGCGTTCACCACGCCGAAGCACCTCATCGCGGGACTCATCGCGCTGATCCTGGTCATCGGCGAGTGGCAGTACGGCGTGCTGGGCGGCTACGAGCGCCTCGCCATCGCGCTCGGCACGTGCATGCTGACCGAGTTCGTGCTCTCGCTCTGGATCCTGGGCAAGCGTCCGGTGTCGCTGCTCTCGCCCTTCATCAGCGGCAACAGCATCGCCCTGCTGCTCAAGCCGCAGGAGGGCCTGCTGTGGCCCTTCGCCGCCTGCGCGGTGCTCTCGATCGCGGGCAAGTACGTGCTGCGCTTCAAGGGCCGCCACCTCTGGAACCCGACCAACTTCGGCGTGGCCATGATGCTGCTCATCGCGGCCCCCAAGACGGCCATCCTGGGACACGAGTGGGGCAACGACCTGCGCGTGAACCTCGTCATCTGGGCCATCGGACTGGTCGTCGTGCGGCGCGCGCGCCTGCTGCACGTGACCGCGGCGTACGTGCTCACGTTCTTCGCGCTGGCCTGGCCGCGCGCGCTGCTCGCGGGCGTCCCGTACATGACCGAGGTGGCGCCGATCACCGGGCCGATGTACCAGCTCTTCGTGTTCTTCATGATCACCGACCCGCCCACCACGCTGCCCAGCTTCAAGGGACGCCTGCTGGTCGCCGTGCTGATCGGCGTGGTCGAGTGCCTGCTGCGCATGTCGATCGACATGCACTGGGCCTGGGCCCAGCCGTTCGCCCCCGCGCCCGCCTTCTACGCGCTCTTCAGCGTGGGACCGATCGCGCTCATCATCCAGCGCAGTCGCGCGGCGAAGCGCGCGCCGGCGACGGCGCGGCCCGCGACGGCCTGAGGCCCGCTCAGGCCTTCTCCTGCGGACCGTCGAGGTAGCGGCCGAGCACGAAGACCATCGCGCCCACGGCCAGGCCGCCGAACTCGAAGGTCATGTCGGACACGACGAGCGAGCGGATGAAGACCACCGTGACGACGGCGAGTCCGATGGCCTGCAGGAGACGTCCGGGAGACATCCCGCGAGTGTAGTCGGCGCGAGGTGCGCGACGGAAGCGCCCGCGACACGCCGGCACGCGCGCGCACGCAGGCGTCGCCGCGAGCGGCGCGCGCCGCGCGCGTCACACGCAGCCCCGCGTCAGCGTCCCAGGCGCGCGGCCACGCGGGCGCGTTCGCGCGCGAGCTCCTGGGTCGCGGGACCCTCCGACGCCACGGCCGCCAGGGCCTCGTCGAGGACGTCCAGCGCCGCGTCGAGGTGGCCCTCCTGCTCGTGCGTCTCGGCCATCAGCAGCCAGCCCGCGGCGTCGGCCCGCAGACGTCCCGCGAGCAGGCCGGTGAGCAGCGCGACCCCGCGCTCGGTGTCGTGCAGCGCGGGACCTCTTGCGCGCAGCAGGATCTGCGCCTGGGCCAGCGCGACCTTGGGATCGGAGGCGTCGCCGTCGAGCACCGACTGGGCGCGGTCGCGCGCCAGATCCCACGCGCCGTGCTGCTCGTGCAGCAGCACGAGGCGCACCACCGCCTGGGGATCGAGGGCCGCCAGCGCGAATGCCGCGTCGAGCTCGGCGCGCGCGTCGTCGTCCCGTCCGGCGTCGAGGTCGAGCAGGCCGAGCAGCGCGTGCGCCCGCCCGAGGGTCGGCTCGGTCTCGATCGCCTCCTCGTAGGCCAGGCGCGCGCCGTCGAGGTCGCCCAGGCCGTCGAGCGCCTCGCCGTAGTTCTGCAGCACGAGCGCGTGGTCCCACGCGGGGCCGTCCATGACCGACAGCGCGCGCTCGAACTGGCGCCGGGCCTCGGGCAGCCGGTGCAGCTCGAGCAGCGCCGAGCCGAGGTTCGCGGCGATCCAGGGGTTCTTCGGATCGGCGTGCTGGGCGCGCCGATAGCACTCGACCGCCTCGTCGCCGCGGTCGAGGTCGCGCAGCACGTGTCCCAGCGCCACCTCGAGGCCGGGGTCGCCGGGACGCGCCTCGAGCGCCGTGCGGAACGCGCGCTCTGCCATGTCGTACTCACCGGCCGCCGAGTACAGCCGTCCCAGCCCGTGGTGCGCCTCGGCGTCGGACGGATCGAGCGTGACCGCCTGCAGGAAGGCGTCGTACGAGCGGTCCCAGTGGCCGGCCTCGAGCTCCATGAGGCCCAGGCTGGTCCAGTGGCGGGCCTGGTCGGGCTCCAGCTCGACCACGCGCCCGAGGATCTCGACCGCCGGCCCCAGCGCGCCGCGCTCGTACTGCACGCGCGCCAGCACCGAGAGCGTCGAGGGGTCGCCGGGATCGAGTTCGGCGGCGCGCGCGAGCGACGCGGCCGACTCGTCCAGCCGACCCAGGTCGAGCAGCGCCACGCCCTGCAGGAACAGGCCCAGCGTGCTCGCGTCGTCGAGTTCGAGCGCCCGCGTGGCGAGATCGTAGGCGGTCTGCGGGTCCTCGGACGAGAGCGCGTGCGCCGAGTCGGTGAGCAGCGTGAGGCGCTCGCTGTCGGCGCGCGTGGGCGAGCGCACGGACGCCGCCGCGCGCGGCGGCGCGGAGTCGCGCGCGAGGGCGGTCAGCGCCGCGTCGTCGTCCGCGGGCCGGTCCTCGCCGGGGAGCAGCACGACGGAGGCCTCGCCGACCGCCGCGTCCGTGGCCGGCCGCGGGGGTGCGGTCGGATCGCCGGGCGCCGAGCACGCCAGCAGCAGCGGCAGCACGAGGGTCGTGAGCACGGTGGGAGCCAAGACGGGATCCTCCGGCCGGGATGCGGGCCCGTCCCCTTTCGGCCCGGCGCGGCGGGAGCCCGCAACCCGAATCGCCGGCGGCCTCGTGCGTCCCCGCGCACGCCGGACGGGCCGCGTTGGTAGACTCCCGCGGTGACCCGCAACGGCCTCCTCGTGATCGCGCTGCTCGCCGTGCTCGGCGCCGTGGGCGCGGCGCTGCTCCTGCTGCGCGAACCGGCCGACGGCGGCGAGCGGCCCGGCGTCGAGCGCACGGCCGACGAGGCCGCCGACGGCCAGGCGATGGAGCTCGTCCCCACGACCCGCGAACGCGGCATGGACCTCGACACGTCGCCGCGCGAGGGCGAGGCACGTCCGATGCTGCAGGACAGCCAACTGCCGGCACGCATCCGGGGCGAGGTCGTCGACCGCAGCGGACACGGCATCGAGGGCGCGGCCGTCGCACTCCTCGGCGTCGACGACATGGGACTGGCCAAGAGCTACGTCGCCACCGACCTGCGCGCGGACTGCGAGCCCGACGGACGCTTCGACCTGGTCGGCGTGCCGGCCGACACGCTCGTCGTGGCCGAGGCGCGTGCGCCGGGCTTCGCACCCGCGACGAGCGCGCCCTTCCGCGTGCCGCCGGCCGGCAACCGCGACCTCGGACGGCTCGTGCTCGACCCCGGGACGAAGCTCACCGGCCGCGTGACCGACATGGCCAAGGCGCCGCTCGAAGGCGCCGTCGTGCGCGTCGACGAGATGGGCCGCACCGACGCCGCCGGCGATCCGCTGCCCGTGGCCTCGGCCGTGACCGACGCCGAGGGACGCTACGAGGTCGAGGGCCTGGCCACGCGCCAGTACGGGCTCGCGGTGACGCACGAGGGCTACTCCGAGGTCGACCTCGTGCTCTCGTTCGTCCTCGGCCGCAGCGACGTCTGGGTGCAGGACGTCGAGATGGAGACCGCCGACTCCGTGCTCGGAGGCGTCGTGCTCTCGTCCGACGACATGCCCGTGGCCGGACTCGAGCTGCGCGTGTTGCGCCGCCGCCCCACCGGCGCCAGCTACTTCACCGCCACGACGGTCACCGGCGACGACGGCACGTTCCTGTTCCCCAGCGTCTCGGCCGGACGCTACGAGCTCGAGCTGCGCTCGCCGCTCTACTACCTCGCCACGCCCGAGAAGCTCGAGGCCGGCTTCACCGACCATCGCGTGCGCGTGCATCCCGCGCTCACCGTGCTCGGACGCATGATCACCGAGACGGCGACGCCCTTGCCGCGCCGCTTCGAGGTCACCGCGCGCCCCGACGGACGCACCGGCGCCGCGCTGCTCGACGCCGCGACGCGCGTGCGCCAGATCGAGAACGCCGACCCGCCGGGCACGTTCCGCTTCGACGGACTGCGCCCCGGCACGTACCAGTTCACCGTGGCCGCGCCGGGCTTCGCGGTGACCACGAGCCAGGACGTCGAGCTCGGCACGGCCGTGCCCGAGGTCGAGGTCGTGATCCCGCTGCTGGCCGGCGGCTTCGTCGTCGGTCGCGTCGATCCGCCGCCCGAGTCGTCGGCGCGCGTCGAGTTGCGCGAGGCGAGCTGGGATCCGTCGCTGCCGCTCGAGCACGCCTTCCCCACCGCGCCGCTGCCGGGGCTCGTCGCCAAGGTCGCGAACGACGGCACGTTCCGCATCGCGCACGTGCCCGAGGGCGCGTACGTCCTCTCGCTGCGCGCCGAGGGACTGCCGGCGCTGCACGTGCGCGACGTCGCGGTGGTCGAGGGCGGCTCGACCGACGTGGGCGCGCTGCACCTGTTCCACGGCGGCAGCGTGGTCGGCACGGTGACCGGCACCGACGGACGTCCGCTGGCCGGCGCGCCGGTCACGATCACCGGCGACAGCTACCACGAACGTCTCTCGAGCGATCCCGACGGCGGCTTCCGCTTCGACGCGGTGCCGCCCGGCAACTACACGATCGTGTCTACGCCGCCCGAGCTGTTCTCGGCGCTGAAATACGAGGCCAGGTCCGAGGTCGAGGTGCGCGCCGACGTCGAGACGTCCACCGCGCTGCTCATGGGAGAGCGCGTCCGCGACCGCTGACCGTCGGGGGCGATCGGGCGCTCGCGAACGGTCATTCCGGAACACGGCCGAAGGACCCGCGGGCGGCTGCGATCGCCCGTCCCGGCCGCCCGTCCCCCGAGAACGGTCCTTGACCGTCGGCGGATCTCGGCTGACCCTTCACAAGCAGAGGTCGGGGAACTGCAGGTACGGGACCGCGCTTCGACCGGCGCACGCCGTCGCAGCCACCAAGAAGGGGAGAGAGATGGACACGTCGTGTCGTGCAGTCCGCTTCGGCGCCCTCGTCGTCCTGGTCGGCGCGCTGGGCCATCCCGCGTCGAGCCAGACGGACCTCGCGGGCGGCTCACCGTTCGCTGCCGCGGGACGCGCGCCGGACAAGGCGCTCCCCGTCGCGACGCTCTCGGGCTTCGTCGCCAACCGGGGCCAGTGGGACGACGAGGTCCTGTTCTTCGCACGCCAGGGGGCGATCGAGGCGACCCTGACGCGCGACGCGCTCGTGCTCACGCCGCGGCGCGATCCCGAGTGCGACGGACTGCGTCCCGCGCCGCTCGTGCTGCG
>JACKHP010000007.1 GCA_020638905.1 Planctomycetota bacterium
GGTGCCGCGCTCGCGTCGGACGCGTGCGTCGCGTGCATGCCGCCGTCCGGCGTCGAACCCGCAGCGCCGGCGGACGCACGCGGCGCGCCCGCCGCGACGAGGTCCTCGACGACGGGTTCGCCGCGCGTGAGCGTGCCGGTCTTGTCCACCAGCAGGACGTCGAGCGCGCCGGCCTTCTCGAGCGCGCCCGCGTCGCGCACGAGGATGCCGAGCTGCGCGGCGCGTCCCGTGGCGACCTGCACGGCGGTCGGCGTGGCGAGGCCGAGCGCGCACGGGCACGCGACGACGAGCACCGCCACCGCCGACTGGACGTCGCCGAACACGCCGACGACCAGCGCGAGCGCGATCACTGCCGGCACGAACACGCCGGCCACGCGGTCGGCGAGACG
Organism: Planctomycetota bacterium; assembly: GCA_020638905.1. GTDB lineage: Bacteria > Planctomycetota > B15-G4 > B15-G4 > B15-G4 > JACKHP01. The sequence goes on from JACKHP010000007.1 coordinate 390, forward strand.
CTGCACCGGCGGCTTGCTGGCCTGCGCCTCGTTCAGCAGCCGCACGAGGCGGGCAGCGGTGGACGCCGCGCCGACCGCGGTGCAGCGCATGCGCACGAGTCCGCTGCCCACGTTCGTGCTGCCGCCCACGAGCGCGTCGCCGGCCGCGTGCCAGACGGGCAGCGCCTCGCCGGTGAGCAGCGCCTCGTCGAAGCCCGACGCGCCGTCCAGCACCTCGCCGTCGGCGGGGACGGCGTCGCCCGCACCCACGAGGCACACGTCGTCGACGACGAGCTCGCTCGCCGGCAGCTCGTGCTCGACGCCGTCGCGCAGCACGCGCGCGCGGTCGGGCGCGCCGCGCTGGAGCGCCGCGAGCGCCTCGCCGGCGCGCGTGCGCGCCGATTCCTCGAGCGCGCGGCCGATCAGCACGAAGGTCACGATCATCGCCGGCGCGTGGAACGCCGCGTGCGGGAGCGCGGCGTGTGCGTGCGCCGGCGCGTCGGCGCCCGCGGCCTCGGCGGCGTCGTACGCGGCGAGCAGCGTGTAGGCCCCGTGCAGCCACGCGGTGCCGGCGCCGAGCGCCACGAGCGTGTCCATCGTGGCGTGCCGCGCGCGCAGCAGGCGCGCCGCCTGGACGAAGATCGCGCGTCCGGGCAGCGCGAGCAGCAGCAGCGCCGCGAGCGCCGAGAGCAGCGGCGCGGACGCGTCGGCCGCGATGACCACCACGCACAGCACGGCCGCGACGAACGCGCGCCGCCGCGCCGGACGTCCCGGGTCGGACGCCTCGTCGTCGTCGACCTGCGCGTCGGACGGCACGCCCTCGTATCCCGCCTTGGCGATGGCGGCCAGCAGCACGTCCTCGTCGACGTCGCCGGTCACCGCGGCGGTGCGCGTGGCGTAGCTCACCGAGGCGCGCTCGACCCCCGGCGTGCGGGACAGCGCGGTCTCGATCGTGGCCGCGCATCCTCCGCACGTCATGCCGCGCACGGCGATGACGCGCGTCGCGCTCATCGCACCTCGTAGGCCTGCTGCTGCGCGTGGCGGTTCATGAGCTCGACGCTGAGCATGAGCGCCAGCTCCTCGCTCATCGGCGGGATGCTCATGTACGCCACCTCGGACACGGTGCCCGCCATGCCGTCGAGCACGCGCTGGCTGTCGCGCGCCATCGCGTCGCGCGCCTGCTCGACGACCTCGGGCGGGAAGCTGCCGACCAGGTCTTCGAGGCGCTGCAGGCCCTCGATGCGCCGCTGCATCTGCTGGTACTCGCCGCGCATCTCCGACCAGCGTCCGCGCAGGGCGTCGAACTCGGCCCCCGGGACGCCGCTGTCGAGGCTCGCCAGGGCGACCCACATCAGGCGCACGTGGGCGTTGAACTCGGTCGGCCCCATGCCGCGCTGCTCGAGCTGGTCGGGGATGTCCTCGAACAGCGGCGCGAAGTCGAAGAGCGTCGTGAACACGTCGAGCACGCCCTCGCGCGCGGCGGTCTCGACCCGCTCGCCGAAGCGTTCGAGCCCGGCCGCGAGGGACACGCGCGCGTCGAGCACGGCCTCGAAGCGGTCGACCGCCAGGCCCTCGGCGGTCGTGGCGCGGAACGGGAAGCGCTGGTCGAGCTCGGCGAAGCGGGCGTTCGCCGCCTCGGTGCTGTCGATCGAGGCGGTCAGCACGGGGCCGACCTCGTACGCGAGGAAGCCGAGCCCGCCGAGTCCGACGAGCACCAGGCAACCGCAGCCGACGAGGAGCTTCTTCATCGCGCGCCCGCTCCGCTCAACCGCCCGCGGGCGCGTCGGCGGGTGTCTCGCCCGGGACGGGCTCGGCGTCGGGCTGGGCCGGCGCCGGCATCGACGGCGTGGACAGCTCGTCGGCGGCCGGCTGGCCCTGTGCGAAGCGGCTCGGCATGTCCATCAGCATGATCTCGAGGCCGGGATCGGCCAGCGCCGCGAGCGTGCGGGACGCGTCGGCCGCCATGACCTCGCGGGCCGCCGTCACGATCTTGGGATCGAAGGTGCCGATCAGGTCGCGCGGGTCCTGCGGGATCTGGTCGTTGTCCTTGGCGATGTCCTTGTAGGCGGCCTTGAACTCGCCGTACTTCTCGGAGAAGTCGCGCGCCTCGGGTCCCGTGCCGGGCACCTCGAGCGCCGCGTAGAGCAGGCGCGAGTCCCACGAGAACTCGGTCGGGCCCATCTGCGCGGCGGCGAGCCGCGCGGGCACGGCCTCGTAGACCTCGACCATGAGCAGCGGGAAGCCCTTGAACATGTCGAGCCAGCCGGTGTCCTCGCTGTCGTGCAGGTCTTTCATGCGACGCGAGACGTCCTCGATGTCGGTGCCCAGCGCCACGCGCAGGTCGAGGAAGGCCGCGAAGCGCGCCGGGTCGAGGGCCTCGGGCTGCTCGAACGGGTGTTCGGTCTCGAGCTGCACCAGCTCGGCGTTCACCTTCTGCCCGCGATCGAAGGCCTCCTGCACCGAAGGCATGACCTGGTAGACGACCCACGCACCGCCGCCCACGAGCAGCGCCACGAGCACGAGACATCCGATGAAGAGCTTCTTCATGGGCGCACGGTAGCGGTCTCGCGCGGCGGCCGCCAGCCCGTGGGGTCCGGACGCGGGGCCTCGCGGGCGCGGCGGAAACGTCCTGCCGCACGAGGGGACGCTGCGCAGGCACGAGGGGGACGGCACGGCGCGGCCGCCCGAGGGCGCGCGACCGGGCGGCGTGTCGCCGCGCGCCGTCCGTCAGCCGCCGCCGTCGTCCTCGGGCGGGGGCCAGTCGGGTTCGAGGGGCGGCTCCTCGACCAGGCCCTCGGTCCACTCGGGGACGTTGACCCAGCTCGTGTCGGGCGGCCCGGGGTCGCGCTCGCGCAGCGTCTTCTTCGCGCCGCGCTCGCGCAGGCGCACCGCGGCCAGGTGCGGCTGCCACCAGTGCCAGTCCTTGTGGCCGAAGACGAGCGGGCCGCCGTCCTTCTCGGTGAGCGCGTCGACGTACGGACGCAGCCGGTCGACGGGCTCGCGGTCGCCGGTCACGAACGACGCCGCGGCGATTGCCCCGGGGATCCAGGTCGAGACGCCGTCGGCCTGGGCCACGCCCGCGGTCTGCACGCGCCGCGTCGGCAGGTCGGGGATGAAGCCCGACGCGCCGCGGTACCCCGACATGCAGAACGCGGTCAGGTCGACGCACATGGGCGGCACGATCGGGTCGCGCGTCTCGTCGAAGTACGCCGACAGGCCGTGCAGCGCCACCGCCACCATGAAGAGCGTGTCGTGCGGCTCCTCGAGGTGGCGCGGATCGGGCTTCATCTCGCGCAGGTACTTCACGTCGCCGTGTCCGCGCTCGGCGTCGGCGCGCGCGACGTAGCGCCGCGCGGCGTCGAGGTAGCGCCGCTCGCCCGTGGCGCGGAAGACCTGCACCAGCGCGCGCAGCGTCCAGCCGAAGGTGCGCGAGCTGTGGATCCAGCCGTCGGGACGCAGCTCCTGCCAGGTGAGCATCGCCTCGCCCGCCGAGTGCAGCGCGTCGAGCGCGGGCCAGCTGCCCGTGAGCAGGTAGCACTCGTAGACGTCGTCGAGCGTCATGTGCTCGGGATCGAAGCCGTCGTAGCCGTGCCCGTTCGGCGGCAGGCCGTCCTTGTAGCGCGTGTGCCGCGTGGCCATGCCGGCGCGTCCCAGGCTCTCGCTCGGCTTGTTGTTCGGGTGCGGCACGCCCTCGTACAGGTTGGCCCACGGCATCGCGTCGGCGTCGAAGCCGATGATGTGGTAGGGACGCATGTCCATCGCGTGGAAGGCGCGCGTGCGGTCCCAGCGGAACAGGTCGGTGCGCTCGCTCTGCATGGCCTCGAGGAAGACCGAGAGCTTGTTGCGCGGCGAGCCCGAGGTGTGCGTGTTCTTCGTGACCGCCTCGCCGTAGTCGGCCCAGCCCGTGGGAGGGTCCTTCGGCGGTCCGATGTCGAGGCGCTTCTCGCCGCGCGCGAGCAGGTGCACGTGTCCCGCGTCACCCCAGGCGCCGGAGATCGCCACCTCGAGCGGCGAGAGCGTCACGCCGGACGGCTCGGCCGCCGCCCGCATGCGCGCCTCGCCCTCGGCCCCCGCGTCGCGCGCGAGCGTGAGGCGGAACGTCTTGCGCGAGGCGTCGTCGAGGAAGAACTCGTTGCCGTTGCCTGGCGCCAGGAGCTGGATCTGCAACGGCGTGTGCGGGCGCCAGCGCAGCGCGTCGGGATGGTTCCCGGCGCTGTCCATGCGGTGCACCCAGAGGTCGTGCGTGCCGCCCGCGAGTCCGGCCCAGAGGTCGCCGGGCGAGAGCGGTTGCGGACGCGCGCCCTCGTAGACGCGCGTGCCGGCGGCGGTGCAGATCGCGGCCAGCGGTTCGTCGGGCGCCAGGCTGCGTCCACACACGCGCAGCGTGCGCACGTCGTCGGGCGCGTCGGTCTCGAGCACGTACGAGCGGAAGGCGAGCGGTCCGGGCGGGTCGACGAGCGGTCCGTTCTCGAGGCTCCACTCGACCTCGGCCAGCGGCGTGCCGGCGTGCAGGTGCAGCCACGCGGTGAACGTGTGGAACGGGACGTCGAGCGCCAGCGGGTCGTCGCTCGTGTGCTCGCCGTGCAGCACGAGCGTCATGCGCAACGGTCCGCGTTCGAGCACGGAGACCTCGGACGTCGCGAAGCCGTGGTACCTGTAGCCGAAGCGGTCGAGCAGCTCGGCGCGCAGGCCCAGCACGCGGTCGCCGTCGGGCGCCGGCGCGAGCACCGTCCACGAGCGCACGCCGTCGCTCGCGCGCACGACGCCGTCGGCGCCGGTCTCCAGCGTCCAGGGATCGGGCGCGGCGGGCAGGTCGTCGGCCGGTCCGATCGCGAGCGTGCGCGTGCGCCGCGGAGCCAGGTCGCCGCGCACGTCGACGAGCACCCAGCGCGCCGAGCCGTCCGGCCAGCGCGAGAGCGCGCGCGTCTGGCACACGACCTGGCCGCCGTCGGACGCGTCCCACGCGCGCAGCGTCGCGACGTCGACGAGCGCGCCGGCGACGAACGGGACACCGATGCGCAGCGGCTCGTCGACGCGCGTCTCGCCCGAGAGCTCGCGCAGCGTGACGTGCGCCAGCGCCTCGCGTCCCGCGGGGACGGGCGAGATCGCGGGCGGCGGCGGCGCGACCACGAGCGGCACCGCGGGATCGTCGTGAAGCGCGCTCACCGGCGCGGCTCCCGCGGCGTCCGACGCGCCGGACGGCGACGTCGTGCTCGTCGCGATCGCTCGGGACGCGGCCGGCGAGGTCGCGCGCCCGTCGCCGGCGCGGCTCTCGGCGTCGAGCCGCACCAGCCGGGGCGGCGGCTCGTGCCGCTCGACCGGAGGCGACGCCCCGCATCCCGTACCCAGGACGGCCAGCACGACGAGCAGCGCGACGGCGGCGACGCGTCGCGGTTGGTACGCTCGACGCCCGTCCATCGCGACGCCGCGCGCGGGAGTCCGCCTCGCGTACCCTTCGTTGAGCCGCCGATCCATGATCGCCATCCTCCGCGCACGGACACGTGAGGTCCATCGTGGGGCGAGGGCATTCGTGTTCGCCCTGCTGCTGGTCGGGCCGCTGGAGGTGCCGGCGTCCGCGGCCGACGAGACCCGCGCCAAGCTCCCGCTCGACGGCACGTGGTCGATGCTGATCGACCCCGGCGACCAGGGCCTGCGCGACGGCTGGGAGTGGCACCTCGCGGCAGGACGCACGCCGCCCTCGCCGCCGGCGCCGTCGTTCGACGTGCCCGTCCCCGGACCGCTCGAGGTGCACCCCTCGGTGGCGCGCTACGACGGCCTGGCGTGGTTCTCGCGGCGCTTCGATGCGCCCCTCGGCCGACGCGACTCGCGGGGACGTCCGGTGCGCTCGGTGCTGCGCTTCGGCGAGGTCAACGCCGCCTGCCGCGTCTGGATCGACGAGAGCGAGGTCGGCTCGCACGAAGGCTGGGGACCGTTCGAGATCGACGTGACCGCGGCGTTGCACGATCCGGGTCGGCACTCGGTGGTCGTGCGCGTGCTCGATGCCGGCGACGTCGAGACCGACGGCATCACCGTGCGTACGATCCCGCACGCGAAGGAGACCTGGTACCACAACACCGGCGGCATCCTCGGATCGGTCGAGCTCGTGCAGCACACGGGTGCCGAGCCGCGGGTGCTGCGCCTGATCGCCGACGCGAGCTCGGGCGAGGTGCGCGTCGACGTGCGCCTCGACGCGCCCGAGGACGGACCGAGCGGTGCCACGACCGCGCTCGAGCTGTTCGAGCTGCCGCTGGGCGCGCGCGCCGACGCGGCCCGTCCGCTCGCGGTGCGCGCCGAACGACGCGCGACGTTCGTCGACGGACGGGCCGAACTCACGCTCTCGGCGTTCGTCCCGCAGCCGCGCGCGTGGAGCCCGGAGCGGCCCTTCCGCTACGTGGCGCGCGTCACGGTCGGCACGCGCGTCGAGGAGGTCGCGTTCGGCTTCCGTCCGCTGCGGCTCGACGCCCAGGGACTCTCGCTCGGGACCGCGTCACGTCCGCTCGCGGGCGTGCTGCTGCAGCCCTGGTTCCCCGGCCTCGGCGGACGGGACCCCGGCGCCTCCGAGCTCGAGGCCGAGGTGGCCGCCATCAAGGATGCCGGCTTCGACCTCGTGCGTGCCCACGTGCGCCCGGCGCCCGCCGCGTTCCTCGACGCCTGCGACCGGCTCGGGCTGATGGTGCTCGAGGAGCCTCCCATCGGCTGGGTGGACGACGACCCGCGCCTGCTCGAGCGCATGGCGGCCGCGGTCGACACGATGATCGCGCGCGACCAGCGGCATCCGTCGATCGTGATGTGGGGCATGCTCAACGAGCTGTCGGGCAAGGCCTACCGCTACGCCGACGCACTCGTGCAGCACGCCGCCGACGGCGACGCGTCGCGGCCGATCCTCGAGGACTCGGGCGCATTCTTCGGCGACGGACGCTACCTGCCGGCGCGCGAGCGCGAACTGCGCGTGATGCACGACGAGCACGTCTACCCGCCCTATCCGCTGCCGCTGGACGAGCGCGAGCACATGCGCACGCTGGGCGACGGCGACGCGGGTCCCACGTTCGTGAGCGAGTACGGCTACGGGACGCTGCTCGACGTCGACACGATCGGACCCGACTTCGAGGACGTCCCCGTCTTCGACCCCGAGCGCAAGCTGCTCGAGGCCTTCGTCGAGACCGCGCGGCGGGTACGCGCCTCGGGCGCCGACTGGTCGGGGGGCAAGGGCTGGGTCGCCGAGGCGCAGCGTCTGCAGGCCGACGCCGCCGTCGACATGACCGAGGCGTTGCGTGCCAATCCGCGGCTCGACCTGCTGTGCTGGACGCAGTGGCAGGCGGTCTCGCACGAGTCGTCGTCCGGGCTGCTCTCGCCCGGCGGACGCCCGCGTCCGGCGCTCGCCGCGCTGCGCGACGCGCTCGCGCCGTTGCGGGTGGAGGTCTTCGCCGACCACGCGTCCGCGCGCCCCGGCGAGGAGATCGGTGTCGACGTGGTCGTGGTGAACGACACCGGCGAGGGCTTCGACGCGGCGCTCGAGCTGCGCGTCGAAGGCGGCGAGCGCACGGGACGCGTGCGCGATCCCGCGCGCCCCGGGATGCTGCTCGCGGGCCCTTTGCCGACCGGCGTGACGAGCGTCTCCGCGCGGGTGCGCGTCGACGAGGGGGGAGCCCTCGGCCTCACGGCGCGGCTCGTGCGTCCGCGCGCGGAGGTCGTCGTGAGCCGTCCCGCGCTGCTGCCGGTGCTCGCGGCGCGGGCGTCCGGCGCCGAGAGCGCGTCGGTGACGCTGGCGCTGCTCGAGGACGACCCGGCCGCGCGCGCGTTCGCTCGGCGCGTGGGATTGCGCTTCGTCGAGGACGTCGATGCCGACGCGTTCGCCGATCCGTCCAGCGTGGTGCTGCTCTCGCACCCGCACGAGCTGCTGGCCGAGCTCGCGTTCGGCGAGCGTGTCGCGCTGTGGAGCAAGGTGCGCGCGGGCGGCACGGTGATCGCGCTCGTCGACGGCCCGCGTGGCGCGGTGGCGCGGCTCTTCGGCGGTGCGCGCGGCGTGCAGACCCTCGACGGTCTCCCGCTGCCGCTGCACGTGGCGTCGGCCGCCGGCAACTTCATGGGACGCATCTATCCGGTGCTCGAGGGCACGCCCGCCGACGGTGCGCTGCGCGACGACCGCTGGCTGTTCGACGCCGGCGGTGACGCGGGCGGACCGCGCCCCGAGGAGGTGCCCGCGGGGCGTCCGCCGCTCACGGGCTGGGCGACGCGCCTGCTCGACCGATTCGACGGCACGCTCACGCCGCGGGCCATGCTCGTCGAGCCGCTGCCCGACGGCACGCGTCCGGCGATGCTGGCCCTCGGACACGCGGGCGATCGGCTGGGCGTGCCCGTCGCCGCCGTCCCCTACGGCGCGGGACGCATCGTGTTCGTGGGCGTGCCGCTGCTCGATCCGGTGCTCTCCGCACACGACGCGCGACGCGACGGCGCGCTGCTGCAGCTCGTGCTCGACGGCGCGGCGCGGGCGCGCGAGGTCGTCCCGGTCGACGCGGCGCGCGCGGCGTTCGTGCGTCCGCGGCTCTCCGCGCTCGACGAGGCCGCGCTCGACCGCACGATCTTCGAGCTGGGACGCGTGGTCGACGTGGCCGAGCGCGAGAGCATCGTGGCCGGCGCGCGGCAGGAGCGCTACGACCTGCCGCCCGAGGCGCGCGCCGCCCTCGACGCGCAGCAGGCGGCCCTCGTCGCGTGGATCGAAGGACGTCCCGACGACGGGCGCGCCGTCCTGCGCGCGGCGCTCGAACGCCTCGACGCCCAGTCCTCGAGCCTGCTGGGTCTCGAACAGAAGGTGCTCGACGACCTGGGACGACTCGTCGCACGCGGCGCGCGCGCCGACCTCGACCGGGCGTACTCGGCGCTCGAGGCCTGGGTGAGCGGCCTGGCGTTCTGGTCGGCGGGCGACCTCGAGACCGCCTTCGACTGGCTGGGACGCGCCGAGCTGGCCCTGCGCCCACCGGTCGCGCCGCCGGCCGACGCGCCGCCCGCAACCTCCCCCGTGGAGCAGGTCCGATGATGCGCACGCTGATCGCCGCGTGTCTGCTGCTGGCCGTCGGCTGCGGGCTCGTCCCGCCGGCGCCGATCGACTTCCGGATCTACCCGCTCGACGACGTGCCGCCGAGCGAGGCGCGCGAGCTCGTGCGCGGCGTGGTGCACGACGTGTTCACCGCACGCTTCGGTGGCGGCTTCGGCATGAGCGTCGACGGAGAGCTCGGCAACCTCGTGGCCGGTCCCGTCGAAGAGGGACAGAAGCGCCTCACGCTCTACGTGACGTTCACGCCGCGCGGCGCGGGCACCGACCTCGAGATGCTCGCGCTCGTCGAGTCGATGGGGCGCGCAGACACCGGCATGGTCGGCTGGGGCGATCCCAAGATGGACGTGTACTTCGAGGAGAAGGTCTACCAGGCCGTGCTCCAGGCCCAGCTCGACGGACGCACCGGGGCGCCCCGATGAGACGCGCGTCGGTCCTGGCGCTGTTCTTCCTCGTCGGACTCGCGGCGGCCTGGCTGCTGCGTGAACCTCCCGGCCCGCCCGGCGGGCGCAGCGTGATGCTGCTCGAGCCGGGACGCGTCGAACTGCTCGAGGGCTTCTCGGGCCATCCCGAGCTGCGCCTGTGGCAGGACCACACCGGACGCAACCCCGATCGCGACGAGCTCGCGCTGATCGTCCCGCGCAGCGGGCGCCTGCGCTGGACGGTGGCGGGAGGCGGCACGCTGCACGTCGCACTCGCGCGTTGGCAGCTCGGTCCCGCGGGCGACGCCTCGGCCGCGCACGCGTCGGTCGTCGTGCGCTGCGGCGACGCGTTGAATCGCACGGAGTTCTCGCTCGACGCCCTCGCCCCGGCGCCCGACGCGGACGCGACGACCGAGCGCGAGGGTCCGCCGAGCCACGTGACGCTGCCCCTCTCCGAAGGCGAGTGGACGCTCGAGATCGCCACGAGCTCGCCGGACGGCGTGCCCGAGGGCGCGTACGTCTCGCTGCTCTCCCCGTGGGTCGAGCGCGACGCGCCGCTGCTCGAGTCGCCGCTGCGTCCCGAGGGCTACGACGCGAGCCAATGGCTCACGGCGCAGCTCGCCGCGCCGGGCGACCCGGTGCCGTTCGGCGAGCGGCTGACCGGTTCGGCCGACGCGCCCGACGTCGAAGCCGTGTCCGTCCCGGCGCTCGAGGACGCGGGTGCGTTCACGGGCGAGACCGGACGCCACGCGCTGGCGTTCGTCGGCGACGCGTCGTTCGAGTGCGAGGTCGCGCTCGCCGCGGGCGCCGAGCTGCGCGGCGCGCTCGCGCTCGACGCGCGCCTGCCCGACGGCGTGCGCGGCGCGCTCGCGGTCTCGCTCGACGGCGTGCCGCTCGCCACGCTGCCCGTGACGTCGAAGGTCTGGACGCCCGTCGCGCTCCCGCTGCCCGGCACGGGACGCCACGCGCTGCGCCTGGCGCTCGTCGCCGAGCCGTTCGAGCCGGCGTTCGTCGATCGCCGCGAGCCCGACCTGACCCTCGGCGTCGAGGTGCCCGTGCGATGGAAGGTCGGCGTGCTGCGCGCGGGCTTCGCGGCCGCGCGCGTCGACGTCCCGCGCGCGCTCGAGCGACGCGCGGACTCGGCGTCGCGTCCTTCGGTGCTCGTGCTGCACTGCGAGACGCTGCGCGCCGACGTGCTCGCGGCGTACGGCGGCGATCCGGCGGTGGCGCCCAACCTCACGGCGCTCGCGAACGTGTCGACGCGCTACGTCCACGCCATCGCCCCCAGCTCGTGGACGCTGCCCAGCACGGCCACGCTGCTCACCGGACTGATGCCGTCGTCGCACGGCGTGCTCGACCACGACCGCGCGGTGCTGCCCGACGCGCTCACGACCCTCGCGGAGCGCGCGCGCGCCGCGGGCGTGACCACGAACGCCGTCGTGACGAACGACCTGCTGCGTCCCGACGCGGGGTACGCGCGCGGCTTCGACACCTACGCCTACGTGCCGTACGCGAACGCGCGCCAGGTGGCGCACCTGGCCGAGGCGCTCCTGCTCGAGAACCGCGGACGCCAGACGCTCACCGTCCTGCACCTCTGGGATCCGCACGCGGAGTACAACGCACCCGGCGAGTGGCGCGACCGCTTCGTCGAACCGGGGCTGCGGTCGCTCGACGTGCTCGCCGCGACCCAGCGCGTCACCGCGCGGCTCCTGGCCGCCGACCCGATCGCGCCCGACGAGGACGACGTGCGCTTCCTGCACGGACGCTACCTGGGCGACGTGGCGTACCTCGATCACCGACTGGGCGAGCTGTTCACCTTCCTCGACGCCCACGGGCTGACGGAGCACCTCGCGGTGATCCTGACCGCCGACCACGGCGAGGAGTTCCTGGAGCACGGCCTGCTGGGACACGGCAGCCAGCTCTTCGACGAGACCGTGCGCGTGCCGCTGCTCGTCGCGCCGCCGGGCGCGCTCGTGGGCTGGGCGCGGGGCCGTCCCGAGGCGCCCACGGACGACGCGCAGGTCGTCGAGCGCGTGGCGAGCACCGCCGGTCTGGCGTCCGAGATCCTCGAGCTGCTCGACGTGCCGGTGCGCGGCGAAGACGGCGCGCCGCCGCTCGTCACGGCCACGAGTCGCGCGCTGGGGACGGCCTTCACCGAGACCGACAAGGGACTCGCCCGGGGTCTCGGCGGCGACATCCTGCGGCGTCCGCTGCGGGCCCTGCGCAGCGACGACTTCCTGCTCGTCGAGCGGCTGGCGCTGAGCGACGACGAGGCCACGCAGGTCTGCCTGTACGACCTGCGCGACGACCCGGGAGCCCACGTCCCGCTGCGTCCCGAAGGCGACCGGGCCCGGGCGCTGGTCGACGAGCTGAAGCGGCGCATCGGGTTCTGCGAGCAGCACCGGGTGCGGGCGCCGTCGGCGGGGGGCGACTCCGAGCGCCTCGACGCCCTGAAGGCCCTCGGCTACGTGGGCGAGGCCGGAAGCACGGGTTCGACGCCCGACTGCTCCGAGAACTGAGGCGCACGGGCGCGCCGTCCGTCGGCTCGCCGCCTCTGCGGACGTCGGGCGGGCCCGCCCGCCCCGCCGACGTGCCGCGGGCACCCGCGGGGGACGTGCCCCGGCGCCGCGCCGACGCCACGAGCCTGGGGACTCCGCCCGCCTTGCCCGGAGGGCCCGGCCGACTTAAGGTGCCCCGTTCCCTCCCCCCAGGATGTCCAAGCCGAGATGCCGGCCACCAGCGTGATCGGAGCCCAGTGGGGCGACGAAGGGAAGGGCAAGGTCATCGACCTGATCGCCGATCGGGCCGACGTGGTCGTGCGCTTCCAGGGCGGCGCGAACGCCGGTCACACCGTGATCGTCGAGGGGGTGAAGTTCGTCTTCCACCTGTTGCCGTCGGGCGTGCTGCACCCCGGCAAGCTCAACGTGCTGGGCAACGGCGTGGTCGTCGACCCGGCCGTGCTGCTCGACGAGGTGGGCCAGTTCGAGTCGCGCGGCATCTCCCTCGAGGGACGGCTCGTGGTCTCGGGCGCGGCGCACTGCGTGCTGCCGTACCACCGCGTGCTCGACCAGCTGCGCGAGGGCGAGAAGGCCGGTGTGGCCATCGGCACCACCGGGCGCGGCATCGGTCCGGCGTACGCCGACAAGGCCAACCGCTGCGGCATCCGGGCCTGGGACCTGGTCGACGAGGGACGGCTGCGCGCGCGCCTGGCGGCCAACGTCGACGACAAGAACAAGGTCATCACGCGCCTCTACGGCGCCCCGCCGCTCGACTTCGACGAGATCTTCGACCTGGCCCGCGACCAGGGTCGGCGGTTGCGATCCCTGGTGAAGGACACGGGCGCGGTCCTGCGGCGCGCGTTGCGCGAGGGCCAGCACGTCTTCTTCGAGGGCGCCCAGGGCGTCATGCTCGACATCGACCACGGCACGTACCCGTTCGTCACGTCGAGCAACGCCGACTCGCTCGGCATCGCCGCCGGCGCGGGCATCTCGCCGCGCGAGATCGGACACCAGATCGGCGTCACGAAGGCCTACTGCACCCGGGTCGGCGCGGGTCCCTTCCCGTCGGAACTGCACGACGAGCGCGGCGAGCAGTTGCGCGAGGGCGGCAGCGAATTCGGCGCCACGACGGGGCGTCCCAGGCGATGCGGCTGGTTCGACGTGCCCGCGGCGCGCTACGCGGCGGCCCTGTGCGCCTTCGACGGCCTCGCGATCACGAAGCTCGACGTGCTCTCGGGCTTCGACGAGGTGGGCCTCGTGACCGCCTACGAGATCGACGGCCGGACCGTCGACGAATACCCGGTCGACACGCCGCTCATTGAACGCGCGCGTCCGATCGTCAAGATGTTCCCCGGGTGGAGCGAGGACGTGAGGTCGGTGCGCTCGTTCGCCGATCTGCCCCCCGCGGCCCGATCGTTCGTCGAGGAGATCTGCGCGCGCGTCGGCGTGCCGTGGGAGATCCTCTCGGTCGGTCCCGGTCGCGAGTCCACCATGTTCCGGGAGCCGTCATGACCGATCTCGATCCGGCGAAGCTGCCGCGCCACCTGGCGATCATCATGGACGGCAACGGGCGCTGGGCCCAGCGCCAGGGCCTGGTGCGCACGTCGGGACACGAGCGCGGGGCCGACACGATCCGGCTGATCACGACCGAGTGCGCCAAGCGGGGGCTCGAGCAGCTCACGCTGTACGCCTTCAGCGCCGAGAACTGGAAGCGCCCGCGGGCCGAGATCCAGTTCCTGATGCGGCTGCTCAAGAAGTTCCTGATCCGCGAGCGTCCCACGCTCATGGAGAACGACGTGCGCCTGACGGCCATCGGGCGTCTCGACGACCTGCCCGGACCGGCGCGCGCCGAGCTCGACCGCTCGATGCAGCTCACCGCGGGCAACGGCGGCCTGAACCTGTGCCTCGCGCTCTCGTACGGCGGGCGCGCCGAGATCGTCGACGCGGCGCGGGCGCTCGCGCGCGAGGTGGCCGCAGGACGCATGCGTCCCGACGACATCGACGAGGAGTCGATCGCCCAGCGCCTCTACCAGCCGGGGCCCGACCCCGACCTGCTCGTGCGCACCGCGGGCGAGATGCGCGTGAGCAACTTCCTCCTGTGGCAGGTGAGCTACGCCGAGATCTACGTGACCGACGCGTGCTGGCCCGAGTTCGACCTGGTCGAGCTGCACAAGGCGTTCGCGGCCTACGCGGGTCGCACGCGCAAGTACGGCGGCCTGGTCGACCCGGCGCCGGCCTCGTTGCAGCGGAGGTGACGGCGGCGTGCTCGGACGCATCGTCCGCGGGCTGACGATCCTCGCCATCGTCCTCGGCGCACACCACCTCGACGCGTCCCGTCCAGGCGAGCCGGCGTGGGCGCTGCTCTCGTTGGGCGTGCTCGTCGCGCTGGCCGCGCTGGCCGAGCTGCTCGCGATGGGCGGTGCGAGCGCGCCGCGCCGCAACGTCGGGTTGCTCGCCGGCGTCGCCTGGATGGCGCTCGTGGTCGCCGCGGGCCTGCGTCCGACGTGGGTGCCGGTCGAGGTCGGCGACCTGCTCGCCGCCGCGTCCCTGGCTGCCGGCGCGTATCTCGCGCTGCAGCTGCGGCACGGGCCGCAGGCGTCCACCGGGAGGCTCACCGAGAGCCTCTGGTTCGGCGTGCCCTACGTCGCGGGGCTGGGCGGCTTCTGTGCGCTGCTCGCCGCGGGCAACATCGAACTCGTGCTCGCGGCGGTGCTCGTCTCGAAGGCGTCCGACGTGGGCGCGTACTTCACCGGCAAGTCCGTCGGGCGCCACAAGCTCTCGCCGCGCGTGAGTCCGGGCAAGACGATCGAGGGCGCGGTGGGCGGCGTGCTGCTGTCGGCCGCGGCGGGCGCGTGGCTGCTGAGTGGCGTCCTGTTGCGCGCCGACGCCGGCGGAGCCGACGTGCACCTGTCCGGAGGCCCGTGGGGTGGTGCGCTGGCCGGCGCGGTCCTCGGCGCGCTGGCGGTGTTGTCCGACCTGGCCGAGTCGCTGCTCAAGCGCTCGCGCGGCGTGAAGGACAGCGGGAAGACCTTCGGCGAGTCGGGTGGCTTCCTCGACCTGGTCGATTCGCTGCTGTTGGTGGGCCCCGTGACGCTGGCCTATACTGCGCTCCTCGGCGGTTACCACGCTCCCTGACGGACGGCCCCTTCTGCGCGCGCGCCCATGAGCCTGACCGTTCCCCTGCACTCCCACGACGAGGAACGGACCCTGCTCGGTGAGCGCGACAGCCACGCGCGCGCCATCCGCAACCGCTTCGGCGTCGTGCTCACCGTCCGCAAGGGACGCGTCGTGGTCGACGGCGACGAGGCCGACACGGCCGACGCGATGGTCGTGATCAAGCGCGTGCTCGACCACATCCGCACCCATGGCGAGATCGACGACCTCGTCTTCGAGCGCATGCTCGACGAGGGGCGCGCGACGACTCCGGTGGCGCCGGTCGACGACGGGCAGCTCCAGGGCGGAGGACGCGGCCAGCTGCTGCCGGCCGGCGTGGTGGCCAAGACCCGCGGGCAGGACCAGTACATCCGCACGATGCAGCGCGAGACGATCACGTTCGCGATCGGTCCGGCGGGCACGGGCAAGACGTACCTCGCGGCGGCGGTGGCCATCGGCGCGCTCAAGGCGGGCACGTTCCGCAAGCTCGTGCTCGTACGTCCGGCGGTCGAGGCCGGCGAGCACCTGGGCTTCCTGCCGGGCGACTTCGTGGCCAAGATCAACCCGTACCTGCGTCCGCTCTACGACGCGCTCTCGGGACACCTCGAGCCGGGCAAGCTGCAGCACTTCCTCGAGAGCGACGTGATCGAGATCGCGCCGCTGGCGTACATGCGCGGACGCACGCTCGACAACGCGTTCATCATCCTCGACGAGGCGCAGAACACGACCGGCGGGCAGATGAAGATGTTCCTGACCCGCATGGGCATGCACAGCAAGGTCGTGGTGACCGGCGACGAGACGCAGGTCGACCTGCCGCGCAACCAGTCGTCGGGGCTGGCGCAGGCCGTGCGCCTGCTGCGCAACGTGTCGGGCATCGGCGTGGTGCGCCTCGATCGAAAGGACATCGTGCGCCACCCGCTCGTGCAGAAGATCGTCTCCGCCTACGAGCAGATGGAACGGAACGACGACGATCGTTCCGATGGCAGGTGATCGCGGTCACCAACCGCCAGCGAGCCGTGCCGCTGAAGGTCGCCGACGTGCGGGCGGTGGTACGCGCCGTCCACGCGGCCGAGGGCGCGGGCGCGCCGGGGATCTCGGTGGCGATCGTCGACGACGCGACGATCCGCGAGCTGAACCGTGAGTGGCTGGGACACGACTGGGCCACCGACGCGATCGCCTTCGACTATGGCGACGATCCGTCCCCGGACGACGTGCGCGGCGAGGTCGTCGTGTCGGCCGAGACCGCCGCCCGCGAGGCCGCCGCGCGCGGGCTCGATGCCCGCGGCGAGCTGCTGCTGTACGTGGCGCACGGCGTCCTGCACCTGCTCGGCTGGGACGACGACACGCCCGCCCGTCGTCGCGCGATGAACGCCCGCGCCGGCGAGATCCTCGCGGGTGCCGGCCTCGCCGCCGCCGAGGGCGGCGCCCGGCCGTCGGGCGGCGCGTCGCGGTCCGGCCGCGCGTCGAAGCCGAGACCGGGCACGCGTCCCTCGCGGGGAGGGCGTGCGCGATGATGCTCTTCCAGCGGCGGCTGTTCTTCGAGCTCGTGGGCAACGCGGTGACCGCGGTGTTCCTGCTGCTGTTCGTGCTCGTGCTCGCGTCGTCGCTCCAGGTCCTGCAGCAGGTGCAGGGACTCTCGGCGCTCACGTTCCTCAAGTCGGTGCCGATCTTCGCGGCGTCGGCACTCGACCTCGTGCTGCCCGTCGCGACCCTCGTCGCGGTGGTGCTCACCTACGGACGGGCGGCGGCCGACAACGAGGTCGACACGCTGCGCGCCAGCGGCGTGCACCCGTTCCACCTGCTCGTGCCGGGGCTCGTGTTCGGCGCGCTCATGATGCTCGCGCTGCTGTGGGCGTCCGACGAGGGCACGCCGCTGGCCGAGCGCGCCAAGCGCCGTCTCACCACCGAAGAGGACAAGAGCGCCCTGGTCGCCGCGCAGCTCGGATCGGGCGAGCCGGTCTCGATCGACAGCGAGACCACGCTCACGATCGGTTCGATCGACGAGCACGGCAACGCGCGCGGCATCCTGATCCAGATCTGGGACGAGCACTGGAACCTCGTGCGCATGATCCGGTCGGCGACGGGTCGCATCTACGTCGACGAGACGCGCGGTGAGCTGGTGGTCGAGCTGCACGACTTCCACACCGTGATCGGCGAGGGGCGCTCGTCGGGATCGATGACGATCCGGCGTCCGATCCTGAGCGTGGCGGCCGACCTGCCCATGCGCACGTTCACCACCGCGCAGCTCATCGGCTGGGAGAAGCGCAACGAACGCGACGGACGCAGGCGCGGCCAGTACCGTCCGCTCGTGATCGCGACCGAGATCGCCATGCGGCTGTCGGGCTCGGCGAGCTGCCTGCTGTTCGTGCTGCTCGGGTTCCCGGTCGCGCTGCGCTTCCGGCGCAGCGACCGCGTGGGGGCGTTCCTGGTGGCGTTCCTGCTGGCGCTGTTCGTGTACTTCCCCACGGTCAAGGTGGCGCGCACGCTGGCCAGCAGCAAGGCGCTGCCGCCCGAGATCGCCGCCTGGA
Organism: Planctomycetota bacterium; assembly: GCA_020638905.1. Taxonomy (GTDB): domain Bacteria; phylum Planctomycetota; class B15-G4; order B15-G4; family B15-G4; genus JACKHP01. The sequence continues at coordinate 18,019 of JACKHP010000007.1, forward strand.
CGGGCCAGGCCGCCCTGCTCCTGCTGGGCCTCGCGCTCTCGTGGCGGATCTTCCGGCGATGATCGACCGCCTCGACCGGTACGTCGCGCGCTACTTCGTGGGCGCCTGGTTCGCGAGCGTCGTCTTCTTCCTCGGACTGTTCAGCGTCTACGACTTCTTCAGCAACGTCGACGAGCTCGTCGACCAGGTCGGCACCGGCAAGGTCTTCGGCGTGGGCGACGTGCTGTGGCTGTACGTGCTGCAGACACCGGCGATCATGCTGCAGGTGGCGCCGTTCATCATGGTCTCGGCGGCGCTCGTGACGCTCATGCAGCTCCAGCGGCACAACGAGTTCTCCGCGATGGTGCTCGTGGGACGCTCGCCGCGTCGCGTCCTGCGCGCCATCGTGCTGCTCACGGTCGTCTTCGTCGCGCTGCTCGTCTGGGTCCAGGAGGGCGTCTCGCCGTCCGTGGCGCGCGCACGCCAGGACCTGCGTGCCCAGCTCATGGGCGACGACGACGAGAGCAGGATCGACCTCGTGCAGCTGATCGACGCCGAGGGCCAGCTCGTGGTGGCGCACGGCTACGACGTCCTGACCGGCGTGGTGGCGCGCATGCAGTCCTCGTACACCGACGACGACGGCCGCGACGTGGTCATCAGCGGATCGAACGCGCGCTGGGCCGAGGGCGCCGGCGGCTGGCTGCTCGAACAGGGCACGAGCACGGTCGTCACGGCCGACAGCCGCATCGTGGGCGAGGCACCGTTCCTGCGCACCGACGTGCGTCCCGAAGACCTGCAGGCCCAGGTCGCGTCGCCGTTCGACCTCTCGTACGGACGCATCCTCGAGCGCAGCGAGCGTTACCCGAAGAACCGCTCGTACCGCTGGCTGCGGCATTACCACTTCACGTTCCCGCTGGGCGTGCTCGCGGTCGTGCTGCTGGTGCTGCCGTTCGTGATCGACCCGTCGCCGGCCGGACGCCTCAAGGGCCTCGGCATCGCGATCCTGTGCGTGCTGGGGTACTTCGTGCTCGGGCTCGGACTGCAGCAGCTCGGGCGCGACGGCACGGTGCAGCCGGTGATCGCCGCGTGGCTGCCGGTGATCCTGTGCGGCAGCCTGGTGGTCGTCCTGTTCGACGGCCTCGAGTGACCCCTGGGGACGGCCGGGGCCGAGGATCGGGCCCCGGCCGGCCCGGTCCTGGCCGGAGGGAGGCCTCGTGGGGGTCGGGACGGGCCCCGTCCGCGGATCGCTGGCCACGGCGGCCGGCTCCGGAGCACTCGCTCCCGGCGGGGCCTTGCCCGGATCGACGCGATCCGTATAGTTGGCGAGCCTTTCGGCCAGTCTCCCCACCGTCCCCCGAGAACCACCATGAGCCGCGTCTGCCAGTACTGTGGAAAGCGCGTCCACGTGGGCAACACGATCGCCCGCCGCGGCCTGGCCAAGCCCAAGGGCGGCATCGGTCTGAAGACGACCGGCATCAACCGCCGCAAGTTCAAGCCGAACGTGCAACGCGTCCGGGCTCTCGTGGGCGGGCAGATGCAGCGCGTCAAGATCTGCGCCCGCTGCATCAAGTCGGGCAAGATCAGCAAGGGTTTCAAGCGTCGGCCCGCCGACGCGGTCTGACCGTTCGAGGCCGGGCTGCCTGATCCGGCCGCGGATGGGCCTCGTCCTCGCCTCGCCGGGCATGTGATCGAGGCTTCTCTCGTGGTCGCGCCCCCCGCGCGGACGCCGACGACGGCCCCGCGAGGTGACGTTCGCGGGTCGCTCGCGTCCCACGGATCGGCCCCGAGCGGATAAGATTCCTGACTCGCCATTCCACCCTCACATCCAGGGTGGACGATGATCTCCCCGATCGTCCGGACGACCCGCCCCGCCCACGGGGCGCTCCGCCCGGGCGCACCTCGCCCCGACGCCGCACCTCGAGCCGATCTCCCATGTCCGCCGTCCGACAGGTCTCGCTGGTCGCCGCAGTCTGTCTCGCGACCCTCGCCCCCGTCGTGGCCCAGACCGCCTCGCCGGTCCCGCCCGCGCGCGGGACGTCCGCCGTGCCGGTGGGCGGCGGGGGCTCCACGCTGCCGAAGCTGATCGACGGCATCGACCAGTTCACGGTGGCGCTGGGGCAGTTCGAGGACGGGGTCGAGCTCGTCGGCCCGCTGGGGCCGAACCTGGTCAAGTCGACCTGCGCGTCCCATTCCGACGGCGTGTACGGCACGAAGGCGCTGCAGTTGCCGCCCGACGGCGTGGTCTCGATGCACTCGAGCAAGGGCTTCGACGTGCGCCAGGGCACCGTCGAGATGTGGATCCGCAGCGGCGACGCGAGCGACTTCCGACGCACGCTCTTCAGCCTGCAGGGCACGTACTCGCTCGACGGCGACCGCTTCGACGACCTCGTGCTCGGGCAGGCGAACAACGGCGACCCGACCTGGTCGGAGGTCTGGTTCGGCACGGCGAACGGGCTCTCTCCCGGGTCGAAGGCGCGCGTGCGCACCTTCATGCCGCGCGGGCTCTCGTGCGGCGACGTCGACGGGGACGGCAAGCCCGACCTGGTCGTGTCGCAGAACCAGGCCAGCGCGATCCACGTCTTCCTCGGACCGCTGCGTCCGGGCATCGACTACGAGACGCCCACCGACCGCGATCGCGTCATCCCGGTGCCGATCCCGCAGGGGCACGCGCTGGCCGACATCGACGGCGACGGCGACCTCGACCTGCTCGTCTCGTCGTACGCGTCGACGTCCCAGCCGATCTACGGCTTCGAGAACGACGGACACGGCAAGTTCACGCCGCTCCAGTTCGACTTCTTCGGCATCACGGGCTTCGCCGAGGGCATGTCCGTGGGCGACGTGAACCGCGACGGCGTGCTCGACGTGCTGTTCGGCAGCCTCGACACGACCCTGCCCAGCGTGGTCTTCCTGGGACAGATCGTGGCCGGGCACTACTCGATCAGCGTGCTCGACCCGGCGTTCTACTCGATCAGGTCGAACGGTTCGCTGGGCGCCGCGATCGCCGACGTCGACGCCGACGGATGGCCCGACGTGCTGCTGGCGCGCACGTACTCGAACGAGGTCGCGATCCACCTGAACCACGGCGACGGCACGTTCGACGCGTTCCCCGACATGACCGTGCCGGTGACGCGTCCCTTCACGATCACGGCCACGAAGGACGTCGACAACGACGGCTACCTCGACCTCGCCGTGGCGAGCTGGAAGAACGGGCCCCAGAAGTCGCCGCGCTCGAGCATCTTCCTCGGACCCGACTTCTCCGAGTCGCTGAAGTTCGACGTGACCGACGCGGTCAGCTTCACGCTCGGCGACCTCGACGCCGACGGGCTGCTCGACGTGTTCTGGCGCAGCAGCACGGCGACGTCCTCGCCCGCGTACCTGCTGGACGTCGACGGCGCGACGCGCGGCACGTTCTCGCTGCCGACGCTGCCCACCACGCCCGGCACGGCCGGTCCCGGCATCGGCGTCTACACGAGCATCACCGGCGGGACCTCGCCCTACGCGACGGTGCTCGACGACCGCAACGGCTTCCAGCTCTACCTCGAGGGCGAGACGCTCACGTTCTCGGTCTCCGACCGCAACGACCGGCACCACACCGTGTCGGTGCCCTTCCCCGAGGACGCGCCCAGCCTCGACGGATGGCGCCACGTGCAGGCCGAGTGGTCGACGCTCAGCGGACTGCTCACGCTGTCCGTCACGCCTGCGCCCGGCGGCACCGCCAGCGCGACGCTGCAGGAGCCGAAGCCCATCGTCGTCACGAGCGTGAACGCGATCTTCCGGCTGGGCACCGACTACGACAACCAGCGCGCCTGTGCCGACTGCGCGCTCGACGACGTGCGCATCTCGAACGTCCGGCGCAGCACGCTGCCGTAGCGGCAGGCCCGCCGTCCGATCCGGGCGCGGCGCGCAACCTCGTGCGCGCCGCCGTCCACGTCGCGTCAGGCGACCTGGGTGCCGCCGACGACGACGGGCGTTGACCCGGCGCGCAACGCGACGTACCTCCGCGGCTAGAGGGCCATCTCCTTCACGCCGGACGCGACCTCGACGTCGCATCCGGTGCGCGCGCAGACGCTCTCGACCGACTCGCCGGGCGCCACCTCGACGAGCACGAGCCCTCCCTCGGGCTTCACGTCGAAGACGCACAGGTCGGTGATCACGCGCTGGACGACCTTCACGCCGGTGAGCGGCAGCGTGCAGCGCTCGAGCACCTTGCTGTCACCCTTCTTGCTGCAGTGCTCCATGACGACGATCACGCGCCGCGCGCCGGCGACGAGGTCCATCGCGCCGCCCATGCCCTTGACCATCTTGCCGGGGATCATCCAGTTCGCGAGGTCGCCGTCGCGGCTGACCTGCATCGCGCCCAGGAAGCACTGGTCGATGTGTCCGCCCCGGATCATCGCGAAGCTGTCGGAGCTGCTGAAGTAGCTGCATCCGGGGATCTCGCTGATCGTCTGCTTGCCGGCGTTGATCAGGTCGGCGTCTTCTTCTCCCTCGTACGGGAAGGGGCCGATGCCGAGCATGCCGTTCTCGCTCTGCAGCGTGATCGTCATGCCGGACGGCACCTCGTTCGCGATGAGCGTCGGCAGGCCGATGCCGAGGTTCACGTACTGGCCGTCGCGCAGCTCCTGCGCCGCGCGACGGACGATTCCCATGCGATCGAGCATCTCGTCAGGCCTCCCGCGCGCGCACCGTGCGCTGTTCGATGCGCTTCTCGTACGACGTGCCGAGCACGAGCCTCTGCACGAAGATGCCCGGCGTGTGGATGTCGTCGGGATCCAGCGAACCCGTCGGCACGATCTCCTCGACCTCGGCGATCGTCGTGCGCGCCGCCGTGGCCATCATCGGATTGAAGTTGCGCGCGGTCTTGCGGTAGACGAGGTTGCCCGTCTCGTCGGCCTTCCAGGCCTTGACGAGCGCGAAGTCGCCGCGGATGGCGGGCTCGAGCACGTACATCTGACCGTCGAACTCGCGCGTCTCCTTGGGCGGCGACGTCTTGACGACCTTGCCCTGCGCGTCGTGCAGCATGGGCAGGCCGCCCTCGGCGATCTGCGTGCCGTAGCCGGTCGGCGTGAAGAACGCGGGGATGCCCGCGCCGCCCGCGCGGATGCGCTCGGCGAAGGTGCCCTGGGGCACGAGCTCGACCTCGAGCTCGCCGGTCAGGAACTGGCGCTCGAAGGTCTCGTTCTCGCCCACGTAGGTCGAGATCATCTTGCGCACCTGCCGCGTCTGGAGCAGCAGCCCGAGCCCGAAGTCGTCGACGCCGGCATTGTTCGAGACGAAGGTCAGGTCCTTCGTGCCGCGGCGCACGAGCGCCGCGATCAGGGTCTCGGGGATGCCGCACAGCCCGAAGCCGCCGGCCAGGATCACGGCGCCGTCGGGGATGTCGGCCACCGCCGCGTCGGCGGAGGCGCACAGGGTGACCATCGGGAGATCCTCCAGCGTCAACGGATGCGGCGTGCAGGTTACCGATCCGCCCCGGGTCGCCCGAAGTCAAAGTCGTGCGCGGACACGCTGCGTCGGCGACCTCACCGTCAGCGCACGTCGCCCGCGAGACGCTCGAAGGGACGTCGGCGCGCGCCGTCCGCGGGAAGCCCGAGCCGATCCATCCAGGGCAGGGCCTCGCGCGCGAGTTCGGAGGCCAGATCGTCGGCGCCGGCCTCGAGCGCGCGCCCGACGGCTCGTTCGGCGTGGCTGACGGCGTCCTCGAAGCGGCCCAGGCCGACCAGGTCGCGGGCCTGGGCGCCGAGCGCGCTCGCCTCGGCACGGGCATCGTCCAGCGCGCGCGCCAATCCAGCCGCCTGGGCGTGGGCGGCGAAGGCCTTGTCGAACGAACCGACCGCGGCCAGGTCGTCGCCCAGGCGCAGCGCCACCGACAGCCGCAGCGGACGCTCCTCGGTCTCGGGCAGGAGCGTGAGCGCCAGGGTCGCCTGGCGCTCGGACTCGTTCGCACCTTCGAGGTCGCCGTCGGCTCGGCGCCCCTCGGCCATCAGGTGCCTGGCCCAGGCCTCGATCCGGCCGGCGCCGGCCGGGTCGTCCCAGGACCGGGCGGTGTCGAGGGCCGGCTCGACCCGGGCCTCGACCTCGGAGCCCCTGCCGGCGGCCAGGGCCAGGCGTGCCGCGGCGATCTTCGTCCAGGCGCGGCGAGCGGCGTCCTCGGGATCGGCCGACTCCGCGAGGAGCGCATCGGCCTCGTCGAGTTCCTCGATCGAGTCGTCGACCAGCCCGAGGACGCGCCGGGCGCGACCCTCGAGCTCCGTGGCGTCGAGGGCCCGCGCCCGCGAGAGGGCCTCGCCCGCCGACGCTGCGGCGCCGTCGTCATCCCCCCGGTCGAGCCGCTCCTCGGCTTGGGCGCAGAGCGCCGCCGTGCGATGCCAGTCAGGCGTCTTGGGATGATCGGATACGCATCCGACTGTGATCGTCGCGAGTGCGAGCACGGCGCCCGCCCACGCGCAGCGGGCGTCCCGACGCCTGGGCGCCCGGGATCGACCTGTCGGACGGCCACCCCGGCGGGCGTCGGAGGGGACTCGGAGTTTTCGCGCGGCCGTTTGGATTCTCCTTGGCATCCTGAACTGGTCGAGAGAGAATACCGAAGTGGAAAGTAAGGTCGGAGGCCCTGCAGAGCGGCCTCCGCGGAGTCGCGGGTGTCACCGCGACCCATCCTCGACGTCCTGGTGAGCCACAGTTCGGGCCCCATGGCGTCGTGACCTGCACGAAGCCTTCCCACGGGCGAGTCGCGGGGTCATCGGCAACCGGTCGATGTCCGACACGCGAGGCTCGCCGGAGCACCCGGGTCCCGCACAGGGACCCTACCGGAGAGATCACCGGATGACCCAGGAACAGACCAAGTCCCGGTCGCGTCGTTCCCGCCGGCGTCGAGGTCGTGGCCGCAAGCCGTGGCACGATCGCGGGAGCCAGCAGCAGAACCACAACACACACCAGCAGAGCCGGCCCGCCGAAGACGTCCCGTTCGGCCCGCAACCTCGCGTCGAAGTCGCCGGAGTGCTCGAGATGAGCCCCGACGGTCAGGGCTGGCTGCGCTCGATCGAGACCAGCTACGTCCCCGACGAGAACGACGCCTTCGTCCCGGCGGCCCTCTCGCGGGCCGAGAACCTGCGGCCGGGCGTCGAGATCAAGGGCTGGGCCGAGCGCATCAAGGGCCGCACCACGGTGGTCGAGATCACCACGGTCTGCGGCATGACGGCCGAAGAGGCCGCGGCGCTCCCGATCTTCAAGCAGCTCACGTCGATCGATCCCCGCGAGCGGTTCATCCTCGAGGGGGACGAGAACGACGACGCCGACAACGGGGCCGCCCAGAGCATGCGGGTGCTCGACCTGATCACCCCGGTGGGGCGTGGACAGCGCGGTCTGATCACCGCTCCGCCGCGCTCGGGCAAGACGATCCTCCTGCAACAGATCGCGAACAAGATCTCCAGGACTTACTCGGATGCGCACCTCATCGTGCTGCTCGTCGACGAGCGCCCCGAAGAGGCGACCCACTTCCGGCGCACGGTCCAGGGCGAGGTCATCGCGTCCACGAACGACGAGCCGGCCGAACGGCACTGCCGCGTCACCGAGCTGACCGTCGAGCGCGCCCGGCGCCTCGTCGAGCGGGGCGACGACGTGGTCATCGTGATGGACTCGCTGACCCGCCTCGGCCGCGCCTACAACGTCACCGTCCGGAACTCGGGCCGTACCCTGTCGGGCGGCGTCGATTCGCGCACGCTCGAGAAGCCGAAGGCCTTCTTCGGTGCCGCCCGCAACGTCGAGGGCGGCGGTTCGCTGACCATCCTCGCCACGGCGCTGATCGAGACGGGCAGTCGCATGGACGAGGTCATCTTCGAGGAGTTCAAGGGCACCGGCAACATGGAGCTCGTCCTGTCGCGCGAGCTGGCGGAACGACGGGTCTGGCCCGCGGTCGACATCAACAAGTCGGGCACCCGCAAGGAGGAGCTGCTCCTCCCGCCGGAGGTCTACAGGAAGGTCGTCATGCTGCGGCGCGTCCTATCCCAGATGCACCCGGTCGAAGCCATGCAAGTGCTGATGGCGAAAGTCAGGGAGACGAGGGACAACGAGGCTTTCCTGAAGAGCTTCGAAGTGCGGAGATAGGTCCATGACGGTTCCCGATCGCCTGGGCGATTTCCGGATCGTCGAGGAGATCGGACGCGGCGGGTTCGGCGTCGTCTATCGGGCGGAGCAGGTCAGTCTCGGCCGTCCCGTGGCGCTGAAGGTGCTCTATCCGCACCGCGTCCACACGAAGGACGAGATCGCGCGCTTCGAACGCGAGGCGCATGCGGCCGCTCGTCTCGACCACCCCTCCGTGGTCTCCGTCTATTCGTGGGGCGAGGACGACGGCAACTTCTTCATCGCCCAGAAGCTCGTCGGATGCGGCACGACGCTGGCCGACCGCATCCAGGAGATGAAGGCTGCCGGCGAGCCGCCCAAGGGCTGGTTCCGCACGGCGGCCAAGGTGCTCGCGGCGGCGGCCGCCGGACTGCAGCACGCGCACGATCGCGGCATCATCCATCGCGACATCAAGCCCGGGAACATCCTGCTCGACGAGAAGGGCGACCCGTTCCTGGGCGACTTCGGCCTGGCCAAGGTCGAGGACGGCCTCGAGCTCTCGCGCACCGGCGACTTCGCCGGTTCGCCGTACTACATGTCGCCCGAGCAGGCCGACGGCAAGCGCGGCGAGATCGACCACCGCTCCGACATCTACTCGCTGGGCGTGACCTTGTACGAGATGCTCACGCTCGAGGCGCCCTTCCAGGGGACCTCGGCGCACGAGATCATCCGCAAGATCCTGGGCGAAGAACCGCGGCGTCCGAGCAAGATCGAACCGCGCGTGCCGCCCGACCTCGAGACGATCTGCCTCAAGGCGATCGAGAAGGCCCGTTCGCGGCGGTACCAGACCGCCGAGGCCTTCGCGAAGGACCTGCGCGCCTTCCTCGACGGCGAGCCCATCGACGCGGTGCCGCTCAGCACGGTCAGCCGGGTCTGGCGCCAGGCGCGACGTCATCGCCAGACGGTCGGGCTCGTGGTGCTCGGCGGCGCGCTCGTCTCGCTCGCGTTCTGGAACATGCGCACCACCGCAGACCGCAAGCTGGCGGAGCAGGAGAACAAGCAGATGCGCGCGCAGATCGAGACCAGCAAGGCCGCGACCGACGCGGTCAAGCGCGAGGAGGAGCAGCTCACCGCGCAGCTCGAAGAGCAGATCGACGTGGCGCTCCAGGAGAACGACGTCGAGAAGGCCCAGCGTCTGCGCGAGGCTCGGCGGCAGTTGAGCGGCCTGTTCGACGAGGGACGCGAGCTGCTCGACGAGTACGTCTCGTCGATCACCGACAGCCAGGCCCTCCAGGACGTGCAGACCTCGCTGCAGACGCGGCTCCTCACGGGAGCGCTGTCGCAGATCCTGCCCTCGGGCGAGAACGAAGAACCCGACACGGCGCCCGCCCCCGAGCCCGAGCCGGATGCGCCGTCGACGCGCCTGGCCGCCGACGTGAGCGCCTGGTTCGACGCGCTGCAGAACGCCTCGCGAGAGTGGGACCTGAACAAGCTCGGACAGACCGACGGCGTGCGAGCCATCGACGGGGTCGATCCGCTCGACGTGCTCGACCCCGCGGCGGGCGACGAGCGCGGCGCGGTCCGGCTGGCGGCTCCGCCGTCCGGCGACTCCGACGTCCCGCGGGAACCGGCCGCGGCCGCGATGCTCGATCCCGTCGAGGTGGAGTGGCTGCTCTCGATCCCGTGGCAGTTGCGCGAGCGGGTGTTGAGCACGCGCCGGGCGCCCGAGCACGCGCCCGTGGCGACGCCGGTGCTCGATCCCGGCGGGGCGTCCGAGGTCTTGCCGATGGCTCCGACGGGCGAGGGCGCGGGAGTCCCGCGACGCGTGCTCGCTCCGCCGCCGGGCTTCGTCCTGGGGATCCCGCGGACGGACGGTCGCTGATCGCTCGGCCGTGCGCCGTGCTCCCGTCGCATCGTGTCCCGTCAGGTCGGCCGTGAACGCAGCGGGCCCCGGGATCTCGCGATCCCGGGGCCCGCGTCACGTCGGGGACGAGGACGGCCCGCGGGCTACTTGCCCTTGGCCTTCCGCATCTCCTCGACTTCCTTGATGATCTGCTCGCGCACCGACGCGGGCACCGGCGCGTAGCCCTCGGGCTGCATCGAGAACGTGCCGCGGCCGGCCGTCATGCCGCGCAGGCGCGAGGTGTAGTTGAACATCTCGGCGATCGGCACCGCGCCCGTGATGACCTTGAGGTTGGCGCGGTTCGAGATGTCGTTGATGTTCGCGCGGCGGCTGTTGAGGTCGCCGATCACGTCGCCGAGGTTGTCCTCGGGGACGAGCACCTCGAACTTCATCATCGGCTCGAGGAACTGCTCGTTGTTCTCGACCGCGAGCTGGAACGCGAGGCGTCCGGCCACCTGGAAGGCCATGTCGGACGAGTCGACCTCGTGCGACTTGCCGTCGTACAGCGTGCCCGTGATGCCCACGAACGGGAACGGGAAGCGTCCGCCGCGGGCGCACGCCGCGAGGAAGCCCTTCTCGACCGACGGGATGTACTCGCGCGGCACCGTGCCGCCCTTGACCGCGTCGACGAACTCGTTGTCGTGGCCGCCGTTCGACTCGAAGTGCATGCGCGCCACGGCGAACTGGCCGTGACCGCCCGACTGCTTCACGTGCTTGCCCTCGACGTTCTGGCGCGGCTTCTCGATCGTCTGGTGGTAGGCGACGCGCGGCTTGCCGCACACGGCCTGCACCTTGAACTCGCGCGTGATGCGGTGACGCAGCACCTCGAGGTGCAACTCGCCCATGCCGGCGATGATCGTCTCGCCGGTCTCCTCGTCGGTCCAGCACTTGAAGGTCGGGTCTTCCTTCGTGAGCACCGAGAGCGTGTGCGACAGCTTGTCGCGGTCGCCCTTGCTGGAGGGCTCGATCGACATCGAGATGACGGTGTCGGGGAACTCGAGCGCCTCGAGCGTGACCGGCTCGTTCTCGGAGCAGATCGTGTCGCCGGTGTGCGTGTTCTTGAGTCCCACCGCGGCGACGATGTCGCCGGCCTCGCACGACTCGATCGCCTCGCGCGTCGCGGCGTGCATGCGGTAGAGGCGGCCCAGGCGCTCGCGCTTGCCGGTGCGCATGTTCAGGAACTGGTCGCCGGCCAGCGCGCGTCCGGAGTAGACGCGCATGAAGGTCAGGTCGCCGTTCGGGTCGAAGACGGTCTTGAACGCCAGCGCCGAGAACGGCGCCTCGATGTCCGGCGCGCGCTCGACCTCGTTGCCGCGTTCGTCGTGGCCCTTGACCACCGGCATGTCGAGCGGCGACGGCAGGAAGCTGCAGATCGCATCGAGCGACGCCTGCACGCCCTTGTTGCGCAGCGCGGCGCCGCACAGCACGACGAGCAGCTTGCGCTCGATGGTGCCCTTGCGCAACGCGGCGATGATCTCGTCGGGGGTGATCGACGTCTCGTCCTCGAAGAAACGCTCGAGGAGGTTGTCGTCCATCATGCAGGCCGCCTCGATCATCTCGTGGCGAGCCTTCTGCGCCTTCTCGAGCAGCTCGGCCGGGATCTCCTTCTCGACGAAGGCCGTGTCGTCGGCGCCGTCGCCGAAGATGCGCGCCTTCATGTGGATCAGGTCGATGTTGCCGACGTACTCGGCCTCGGCGCCGATCGGCAGGGTGATGGGCACGGGATGCACGCCGAGGCGCGTCACCATCGACTCGAGGCAGTAGTCGAAGTTCGCGCCGACGCGGTCGAGCTTGTTCACCAGCGCGATGCGCGGCACGCCGTACTTGTCGGCCTGGCGCCAGACCGTCTCGGACTGGGCCTCGACGCCGGCGACTCCGTCGAACACGCCCAAGGCACCGTCGAGCACGCGCAGCGAGCGCTCGACCTCGGCCGTGAAGTCGACGTGGCCGGGGGTGTCGATGATGTTGATCGTGTGATCACCCCAGCGGCACGTCGTCGCGGCCGACTGGATGGTGATGCCGCGCTCGCGCTCCTCCTCGAGGTGGTCCATCGTGGCGGCGCCGTCGTGCACCTCGCCGATCTTCCGGTTGCGTCCCGTGTAGAACAGGATGCGCTCGGTGACGGTCGTCTTGCCCGCGTCGATGTGGGCGATGATGCCGATGTTGCGGAGGAGGCTCAGCGCGGGAGACTTGGACTTGCGCTGGGTGGAAGCTGTGGCGTTGGACATGGGAGTACCTGCAGCGTCGGCTCGATCGCCGGGCGGAGCGGTCTTCGGATCACCTGGAAAAGCTGGTGATTTCAGCACGCGCGGGACGGTACGTCAATGCCATGAGGTTCGCGTGAACTCCCGCTGTACCTTGACGGCTCGCTCCGGACCCCGCTCGACGTGACCTTCCGACTGTCCCACGTGCTGGCACTCATGCTGCTGCTGCTCCTGGCGGGAGTGGCCAGCGTCGGGTACCTCGAGGCCCGTTCGGGTGGGGCCGCCGTACCCGGTCTCGTGCTCGTCGACGCGCCGGTCTTCGACCAGGCGGCCCTCGACGAACTCGCCTCCCAGTGGAGCGGGCGGGGCGCGGCGCGGCGCGAGCTCGTGGTGGCACAGCCCGGCGTCCCGCTGGCTCCGTTCGAAAGCCGATTCGTGCGTCGGGTGATGAGCCGTGGCGACGTGACGGCCCTGTTCACCCTCGATCCCGCCTTCGGACGCCCCGAGGCCGCGCGCCTCGGAGGCTGGCAGGCGGTGCTCGACAGCTTCCCCGCCCTGGGAGGCGAGCTTCCGCTCGAGCGCCTCGTGGCGGCCGGCGCCGAGTTCGTCCGCAGCCAATCGGGGACGCGCGCCTTCCTGGGCGCGCTCGTGCTCGACCCGCGCTCGCGCGACGTGCCCGATCTCGAGCCGCTGATCGAGGCCCTCGAGCGCCTGCCCGACTACCGGCGCAGCAGCCTCGTGGTGCTGGGACGGGGCCGCGGCGAGGTGCGTCCCGTGCTGCGTCTCGACCTGGGACGCTGGGGAGGTCGCGCGCGTCCCGTCCTGGCCGACCTGCTGGAGTTGGCCTGGTGAGCCTGCCGCCCGGGACGCTGCTCGTGGTGCCGACCGCGCTCGAGGCCCGCGGCCTGGGGCGGCCCGACGCGGCGCGCTGCGGGGTGGGGCTCGTCGCCTCGGCCCTGGGAGCGGCCGAACTGCTGGCCCGTCGGCGCCCGACCGCGCTGCTGCTGGTCGGCCTGGCCGGGACGCGCGACGTCCGCCGCCTGCCCGTGGGCACGCTGCTGGCCGTCGACTCCGTGTTGAACGCCGCGGTCGGCGCCGGCGCGGGCGCCGGCTTCGTCCCGCTCGGGGCCCTGGGCCTGCCGGCCGACGAGGACTTGCCGCCCGATCGGCTCGAGCTCCTGCATCTCGAGGGTCCCTGGCCGGCCGGATCGGCCCAGCACCACGGAGTCTCGGCCACGGTGGCGACTGCCTCGTCCGACCGAGCCCAGGCGGCGACGCTGCCGTGCGAGGCCCTGATCGAAGAGATGGAGGGGTACGCGGTGGCCCTGGCCTGCCGACGCGCCGGCGTGGCCTGCGCGATGCTGCGCGCCGTCAGCAACGAGGCCGGTGTGCGCGACAAGGCCGCCTGGGACGTGGCGGGTGCCCTGGCGGCGCTGGCCGCAGCCCTGGATGCCCTCGAAGTTCCTTGAACTTACCCGTGAAACACCCGCGATGAACCCGACCACGCTCGACGTGGGGCTCTCCACGTGTCCCAACGACACCTTCTTGTTCGCGCCGCTGCTCGACGGGCGGCTCGACACGGGGGCGCTCGAGCTGCGGTTGCACCTGGCCGACGTCCAGGAGTTGAACGAGGCCCTGGCCGAAGGCCGGCTCGACGTGTCGAAGGCGAGCTTCGCCACCGCGCTGGCCCTCTCCGACCGCTTCGGAGTGCTCCCCGTGGGAGCGGCCCTCGGCTTCGGGGTGGGTCCGGTGCTGCTCGGCCGTCCCGGACTGGGGTCCCTGCCGCGCGCGGCGCGCGTGCTGTGTCCGGGCGAGGGCACGACGGCCACCCTGCTGCTGCGCTGCCTGCACCCCGAGCTCGAACACATCGAGCAGGTGCGATTCGACGCGATCATGCCGGCCCTGTCCCGGGGCGAGGCCGATGCCGGGGTGTGCATCCACGAGGGGCGCTTCACCTACGAGGCTGCCGGCCTCCCGCTGCTCGAAGATCTCGGCGCCACGTGGGAGCGCGTGACCGGCAGTCCCGTGCCGCTCGGCGGACTGCTCGCGCGACGCGATCTTCCGGACGACGTGCTCGGCGCCTTGGTCGACGTGCTCTCGCGCTCTCTCGCCGCCGCGCGCGCCGAGCCCGAGCGCGCGCTGCCCGTCATGCGCCGCCACGCGCAGGAGCTCGACGACGAGGTGCTCTGGCGTCACGTCGAACTCTACGTGAACGAGCACACCACCGACCTGGGCACGCTGGGCGCGCACTGCCTCGACGAGCTCGCGCGTCGCAGCGGCGCCGCGCACGCGCCGCCCGTCCTGCGCGGGACGTGACGCGACGCGTTGCGGTCGATGCCGTGTCCGGCCCGGCGCCGGCCGTCCGACCTCGTTTTTCGTGGTGTCGCTCCGGGGGCGTGGATAAGCTCTGGAATCGCATCGTCCGCCGATCGCACGGCGCTCCACGGCTCGATGCGACGGGGCGATCCTGCCGGTCCCGGTGAGTGCTTTCCGCCATGGGTTCGCGTGCCCGCCGTGCGGCGCGCGGTCCCGGTCGTTCCCGTGAGGACTGGCGTGTCGTGAGCGACATGAACCTCGATGACACCAGCATGGACACCATGCTGAGCCCGCCCTCGGGCGCGATGACGCTGGCGAACCTCGTCTCGCTCGTGCGCCCCGAGATGCAGAAGGCGGTCGCGCACGCCGATCCGAAAGACCTCGAAGAGATCCTGACGCAGCTGCTGGCCTACGCCTGCGCCGTCGAGAAGGTGCTGGCCGAGGCCGCCGGGACGTCGGGCACCATGCCCGGTCACGCCGTCTCGCTGCGTGCGTACGTCGAGCAGGTGCTGTCGGGCGAGGCGCGCGAGACCGCGCGTCCGCGTCTGGCGAACTACTTCCTCGACTCGCTCGTGTTCTTCATGAAGACGCACGCCGGCGTCGAGAAGGCGATGGACCGCTTCGCCACCCAGCTCGCCGAGGCGCTGCGCCCTTCGCACATCGAAGACCGCGTCAAGCCCAGCGCGTTGCTGCGCATGTTCGGCCTGCACGAGGGCGCCTACTGGCGCGAGTTCTGTCGCCAGTTCCGCAGCCTCGACGCCGCGGGCGTGCGCCAGCTCGCAGACAATCCCAGCCGTCGAACCTGAGGCGCCGTGTGCCTCCCCACGCCGGAGAACGAGCCCAGATGCGCACGCGTGCCCTTCCCCTGCGGACGCTCCCGCTGCTGCTCGTGCTCCCGCTGCTGCTCGGCGGCTGCACCCTGATGGCCGATTGGTTCTGCTGGGACGTGCGCGTCGAGCTGCACCTCGACGCCTCCCCGGTCGAGGTCTGGAAGTCGTCCGTCCTCTCGGTCTCGGTGATCCTGCTCGGCAAGGACGAACCGGTGGTCAACTCGGTGCCCGAGTTCGAGGACAAGGCCGCGCTCGTCGACTGGTTCACCGATCGCAACACACCCGAGCTGCGCAGCCTGCGGGCCCAGGGGCGGGCCGTCGACCTCGAGCTGCCGATCGGTCGCACGTCGGGTCTGCAGCAGGTGGTGCGCCTGTCGCGCGGCGACCTCGAACTCGACGGCTGCCAGGTGATCGTGGTGGCCAACTTCGCCACCGGCGAACTCGACGGCCAGCGTCTGGCGATCGGGCTCTCGGACGCGTGTCACGTCGCGGTGCGGCTGAACGCCGACGGCACGATCGAGGACGTCACCCACGAAGTCGTCCGGGACTGACCCGGGGAGAGCGCTCGATGCCCGGTTTGTTCCCCGAGATCCACTGGGACGACGGACTGCTGCTCAGGCCGCAGCACCTGCAGGCCTTCCAACGCCACTGCCAGGGCCTCGTCTCGCAGCTCACGCTGGCGCGTCCGTTCGGCTTCGGCGTGCGACGGCTCGAGATCCGCGAGGACAGCATCGGCAACTTCGTGTTCGAGGTGGCCGCGTGCGAGATCGTGATGCCCGACGGCTCGCTCGTCGTGGCGGGAGAGACCGCGACGCTGCCGCCGCTCGAGTTCCGTCACCTCGAGTCCGACGCGCCGCGCCTCGACGTGTGGCTGGCCATCCCGCTGCTCGTGCCGAACGCGCCCAACGTCGAGCAGCCCGACGGCGGCAGCGAGGGATCGGCCGGGCGCCGCTTCGTGCTCGACGCCGTCGACGTCCCCGACGAGAACACCGGCGGACGCGCCCAGTCGGTGGGCGTCAAGCGGCTCAACGTGCGGCTGTTCGTCGGGCAGCGTCCGCCGCAGGGGCACGTGACGCTCAAGATCGCCGAGCTCGAGAAGCGCGTGAGCGAAGGCACCGAGGGACGCACCTACACGCTCTCCAAGGCCTTCGTCCCGGCGTGCCTGCGCATCGAGGCCTCGCCCGTGCTGCACCGCGTCGTGAAGGACGTGCGCGACCGCGTCGAGGAGAAGAACGCCGAGCTGCTCGGCCACCTGCGCGGGCGCCGCGACCTGCTCACGGGCGAGTCGGCCGAGCGCCCCGAGACGCTGCTCAAGCTGCAGGCGACGAACGCCATCCTGCCCGTGCTGCGCCAGCTCGCGGCGCAGGACGAGATGCACCCGTTCGACGTGTTCATGGTGCTCTGCCGGCTGGTGGGCGACCTGGCCATCTTCGGCGACACGTGGGAGCCGCCGAAGCTCTCGGTCTACAAGCACACCGAACCCGCCACCGCGTTCGCCGACCTGCGCGCGGTGGTGCTCGACCTGCTCGAGGCCGCGGTGCAGACCGGCATCGAGCGGCGCGAGTTCGCCGTGAAGGACGCCGAGCTGGGCATCCTCGAGGCCGAGCTGCCGCCGGCGTTCCTGAAGAAGGGCGCGACGCTGCTGCTGGGTCTCGAGACCAAGCGCAGCCTCGACGAGGTGGCGCCGATGTTCACCAACGGACGCACCGTGCTCTCGGCGCCCGAGGAGATCAGCATGGTGCGGCGCGCGCGCATCGACGGCGTCCCGTGCCGGCCCGACCCCGCGCTGCATCCGTCGCTGAAAGACCGCCCGGGCATCGTGTTCCTGCGCATCCGTCCCGAGGGCGACTTCTGGCCCGCGGTCGGTCCGTCGGGACGCCTCTCGCTGGCGGGCGAGGCCGTCGACGGGTCGACGCGCTTCTACGTCTACTGCGTGGGCGGCGCGGGCAACTGACGGAGGGATCGATGGCCGGTGGTCCGACGAACGAGGGCGGGAAGCACGCGCTGCGCGAGCTGACCCGCGACTGGTTCCTGTTCCTGGCGACCTTCCGGCGTCAGGTGCGCTCGATGCCCGCCGACGTCGAGTGGGTGCGCTCGCGGCTCGAGGACATGCTGAAGTCGATGGAGCGGCGCGCGGCGTCGGACCCGCGGCTCGAGGCGCGCCTGCGCGACGCGCGTCCGCCGCTCGTCTACCTGGCCGACGAGATCCTGCTCGACTGCGGCTGGGACGGCGAGGCCGCCTGGGAACGCGACCTGCTCGAGACGCGCGTGTTCGGCACGCAGCACGCCGGGCAGGACTTCTTCGACCGCCTCGACCGCGCCATGAACCAGGATGACGTCGAGCTGCTCGAGATCTACCACAAGGCGATCTGCATGGGCTTCCGCGGGCGGCTCGTGAAGCAGCCCGCCGTGCTGGGCGAGATCCGGCGCAACCTGTTCAGGCGTCTCAAGACGCAGCCCGTCGAGGGCGCGCGCTTCTGTCCCGAGGCGTACGAGTCGATCGACGACCGCGACTTCGTGAAGCTGCCCGCGGTCGCCACCGCGCGCATCCTGATCGCGCTCGTGGCGGTGCTCGTGGCGATCTACACCGTGGCGAGCATGCAGTTCCACGAGAAGTTCCGCGGACTGCGCGAGGCGGCCGACCACTACGTCGACCCCACGACTCCCACCCCGGGCGAGGGCTGACCCGTCATGAAGGGACTCGTGCGCTGGTGGAACGGGATGCCCGTGGCGGGGCGCTCGGTGGTCACCCTGCTCCTGCTCGGCGTGATCTTCGCCGGCGTCGGGTTCGGCGTCGACCTCATGTCCGGCGCCATCGTCACGGGCATCCTGCTCGGGGCGATCGTGCTCTTCCTGCTCGTGCGCTGGCTCGTGATGTCGCTCGAGCGCCGGCGCGGACAAGGACTCTCGGCGCGTCTCTGGTCGCGCATGTCGTCCGGCGGTGGCGGCGGGCTCGACGCCACGTCCGAGGAGCTCAGCGTCCGGCAGGAGATGCAGCGGCGCTGGAAGGACGTGCACGACACGCTCAAGGAGCGCCGCTACGACTACTACAGCTTCCCGTGGTACCTGATCCTCGGAGCCGCGCAGTCGGGCAAGACGACCACGATCCAGCAGTCGAACCAGGAGTTCCCCATCGGCGCCGAGCCGGTGATCGACTACGGCGGCACCAAGGGCTGCAACTGGTTCTTCACGAACAAGGCCATCCTGATCGACACGGCCGGTCGCTACGTCGAGCACCTCGGTGAGGACGACGCCGACTGGGACACGATGCTCAAGCGCGACCAGGAGGAATGGGAGACCTTCCTCAAGCTGCTGAAGGAGGAGCGCGGGCGCAGTCCGGTCAACGGCGTGATCGTCACCGTCAAGCTCGAGGACCTGCTCGAACAGGACCCGCGTCGCCAGAAGAAGATCCAGGACGCGCTGCGCAAGGCGCTGATCCACATCGAGGAGCAGCTCGAGATCCGCGTGCCGGTCTACGTCCTCGTGACGATGATGGACCTGCTCGTCGGCTTCGTCGACTTCTTCTCGAACCTGCCCGGCCTGTCCGACCGCTCGCTCTTCGGCTGGTCGCGCGGCGGTGCGTTCGACAAGCCCTTCGAGCCCAAGGAGTTCGAGCCCGCGTTCGGCAAGCTCGCCGACCGGCTCGACGAGCTGCTGCTCGAGTTCCTCGAGGCCCGCGCGGGCCGCGGCGACGTGCGCGAGGACAGCGCGCGGCTCGATCGCATGCTGGCCTTCCCCGACGAGTTCCGCGGGCTGGGCGCACCGCTCACGGCGCTGCTCGAGCAGCTCTTCAAGAAGAGCTCGTACAACGAGCAGCACTTCTTCCGCGGGGTGTACTTCACGAGCGGCCGCCAGGAGGGCCGTCCGGTGATGAACGCCTGCCAGTCGCTGCTGGGCGACGGCGCCGGCGTCCTCGAGGAGGAAGACGTGGCCGTCTCGTCGGGCGGCGGCAACAAGGCCTTCTTCATCGCCGACCTCTACGAGGACAAGGTCTTCCACGAGGCCGGGCTGGTGCGCATGACGAAGCGCGCCTCGTTCGCGCAGCGTCTCAAGAAGCGCGCCTACCTCGGGGTGGCCGCGGTGCTGGCGGTCGCGGCCGGGCTGTGGGTCGCGAACGAGATCAGCCGCTTCCCGACGCTCGACTTCGACGCCGGGGCGCTGACGCGGCTGGGCGAGCGCCCGTTCACACGCGCCGACATCGAGGTGGGTGCCCCGGCGCTGTTCGGTCCCGAGGGCATGCAGGGCGTCGCGCGCTACCTCGGACGCCTCGAGAGCAAGGAGTTCCGCGACGCGTCGGTGCTCGCCAGCAGCTCGATCGACGAGACGTCGGCCTCGCTGCTCGCGGCGTACCGCAAGCTCTACGCCGAGAAGGTCTTCGCCACGCTGCTCGGCGACTTCCTGGCCGAGCAGAGCAGCCATTCCGTCGACGACTGGGCTCGCTGCGCAGCGCTGTCGGAGGTGCTCGTCACGCTGCGCGACCTGGCCCGCGACGACGACGAGGTCACGGTCGACGTGCTGCGCACGCGCCTGCTCCCGAGCATCCGCAACCTGCAGCTGGCGGTGGCGGGAGAATCGTCCGACCACGTGGCGTACGACGAGGTCATCTCGCTCGCGGGGTCGCTCGGCGAGGCCGACGCGAGGGCGCCCCTCGACGACCTGCGCGACGTGGTCCGCAGCCGGCAGCCCGAGGTCCTCGACCTGCTGAACTCGCGGGTCGTGGCCTTCTGGACGAGCTGGCTCGACGCGCTGCGCGACCCGCTCGACCCGCTCGCCGGACGGGCACCCCAGGTCGAGGGTGTCGACGCCGCCTGGTGGTGGCTGCGTCTGCGCGGCCTCGACACGGCCTCCGCGCAGGAGCTCGAGGGCCTCACGCGCGTGCTGCGCGAGGTCTCGGTCGGTGCGCGTGACGGCTCGACGTTCGCGCGCGAGTGCGTCGTCCCGTGGACGGCGGCGTTCGGACGGCTGTCGAGCCTGCAGGCCGCGCTCGAGGCGCACCTCTCCGGGTCGACGCCGCCGAAGGTGACTCCCGGCCACGCGTTCGACGCGCTCGAGCAGGTCTTCGAGCCGCTGCTCGCCGTCGCGCGCCAGGGCGATCCGACCCAGGGCGAGATCGCCCTGGCCGACGCGATCCGTGCCGTGGGCACGCGCTTGCAGTCCGAGGGCGCCGAGCTCGACGCCTGGTCGAACCGACAGTCGTCCGCCGAGCGGGTGGTGACCTTCGCGAAGCAGCCGCGCGGTGCGAACGCGATCGCATCGGCCGCGGACGCCGTGGGCGACGCGCTCGACGCCGATCCCGTGGGCTGGACGTTCACGAACCCGCTCTCGGGCACGACCTGGCGCCGGCTGCGGCAGGTCGACGACCTCGTCGCGCACGACACGCAGCACGACCCGATCCTCGACCCCGGCAAGAGCGAGTTCTGGACGCTGCGCGATCCGAAGGCGCTCACGGCCTGGCTCGAGGGCCCCGAGGCGTTGTCCGTCCCCGAGCTCGGCGGCGTGCTGCGCGAGCTGGTCGACGCGGCGAACGACGCCAAGGTCGTCTCCGAGCTGCGACGCCAGCGTCGCACGGGGCTCTTCGGGGGCTTCGCCGTGCTCGCCATCGACGACGCCCGGCGACACGCGCTGCTCGAGAAGATCGACGTGACGCGCCTGGGACGCACGCTCACCGGGTCGTTCGCGCCCGAGCTGTACGGCCACCGCGCGAACTCCGACGTGGCGCGCGCGCTGGCCGATGTCTGCAGCACCTTGCGCGCCAGCGCCGACACGGCCACCCGAGACCTCGTCGACAGCCTCTACCTGCAGTACCTGGCCGAGGTGTTCGTCCCGTTCTGGCGGGGCGGACTGGTCGACGTGATGCGTGGTCTCGGACGCGCGCCCGATGCGCCGCCCGACGACTTCGCGGCCCTGCGCGCCTGGCGCGCGGCGTTGCCGAAGGCGGCCGCCGACCTCGAGGCCGCGGCGGTGCTGGCGACCTTCGCCGGGGCCCAGAGCGGTGACCTCGACGCCGCGGTGGGCACCATCCCCAAGGCGCGCGAGAGCCTCGCACCGGCGCTGGCCCTGTGGGAACGCTACCGCCCCGCGGCGGGACGCACCGACGACGAGGACGTCGAGCGCGTGCGGCGCATGGCGTCGGCGCTGGCGGGCGGCCTGGCCGACCTCGCGAATCGTCCCGAAGAGGTGGCTCCGTACGACGTCCTCGCCGACTGCCGTCCGGGGACGCCGCTCTACAAGGCTCTCATCGAGCCCTCGCAGGTGCAGGACGCGCTGCGGCAGGGCGGCGCCGCGTCCGACCCGATCGTGGGGCTGCTGGTCGACACCGCCGCGCCCGTGCGACGCGCGCTGGGACATCTCGCGTCGAAACTGTTCGCCGACGACTGGGCCGCGCTCGGACCCGCCCAGGCCGGTCCCGGCGCCGCGCTGCTCGATCGCTTCCCGTTCACGAGCCGCACGCCCGGCACCTCGTGGACGCAGGACACGCTCGTCGATCGTCCCGAGGCCGCGCGCTTCTTCGACCACGAGCGCTTCCGCGAGCTCGCCGAGACCGTCGCGCCGCACCTGCAGCCGGTGGGCCCGGGGTCGCCGAGCCTGTACACGATCGACTTCCCCGAGCCGGCGACCACGCACCGCGACGTCTTCCGTCGCTGTGTCGAGTTGCGCGACCTGTGCGGCTTCGGTCCCGGCGGTCAGGGCGACGAGTTGCGCGTGCCGGTCGAGCTCTACGACAGCCGCGACACCCAGGACAACAAGATGCCGACCGATTGGACGACCAGGTGGACGTTCGATCTCTCGCAGAAGATGCCGCGCGACAACGTCTCGCTCGCGCTCCCGTTCTGGCCCTCCCCGCGCGTGGGCGACAAGGCCCCGCTGTGGACGCCGTCGCGTCCCGGCCGCGTGCAGATCAAGGACGCGCGGCCCGAGGCGACGTCGGGCACGGTGCCCTGGGTCTTCGTGCCGCCGTTCACCTCGACCGACGCCGGGGGCCACTGGACCGACCTGCTGCTGTTCGTCTACGCGAACCCGCGGGCCACCCCGAGCGAGGTCGACAACCCGCAGGACGGTCCCCAGAAGCGCCAGGACATCCGCTGGATCCGCGTCACGTTCAAGCGCGGCAACGGCACGTCGGTCAACACGCCCGGCAGCTCGGTGACCAAGATCTTCGGCGTGCGCATGGACGGCATGCCGGACGAGCTCCCCGACCTGCGCTCGGTCTGGACGCAGCGATGACGGCGCCGGTCGACTCCGAGCCCCTGCGCGCGGGCTACGGCAAGCTGCCGGGCTCGCGCGAGTACGTGCGCCTCGAGAGCGACCGCGGTGCCGCGCGCTGGTTCCGCGACTTCCTCGACCGGGCGGCGGTGCACTTCGCGCTGGCCTCGGGCGAGGCCGCGCCCTGCCTGCGCTTCGTGGCGCCCGTGCCCGACGGAAACCCGCGCGCGGCACCGCTCGTGGTGGCCTCGGTCTGGCCCTCGAGCGACGAGGGCGGACGGCGCAGCTTCCCGTTCAGCTTCTTCACGCTGCTCGGACCGTCGGCGCGTCCCGCGCGGCACCCGGGCTTCTTCGGCTCGCTGGCGACGTTGCACGACGACCACGACGCGCTCTTCGGCGAGGCGCGCGCGCTCTCCGAGACCACGGGCTTCGACCGGCGCTTCGGCAGCGCGTCGCGTCCCGTGCCCGCGCCGCTCGGTGACGACGAGGCCACGCAGCGCTTCGCCGAGGGCGCCGCGCGCGTGCCGCTGGCGGGCTGGTTCGCCGCGGTCTTCGGCTCCGACGGAGGCGACGGCATCGGCGCCGGCGCGATGGTGCTGTGGCGCCTGCGCAACGTGCTGCTCGCGGCACACGGCGACCTGGCACGCCTCGCTCCCGATTGCCCCGGGATGAGGCTGCCGCTCGCGCACGACGTCGACGTCGCGCTGCAGGCCGACGCCTGGCTCGGACTGCTGGCCGGCGACGGCGCGCGCCTCTCGTGCGAGCCGAACTTCGTCCTGGGACCCATGCCGCACGACGGCGAGCCCGGCCTGGCGGTCTTCTTCCGTCCGCTCTCGCCGCACGACGCAGCGCTCTTCGACGGGCGCGGCATCCGCGGGCTGGTCGACCTCGGATCGGCGCGCGAGCCGGCCGAACTCGACGGGTTCGTCGCCTTCTCCGACCGCGTGCGTCGCGAGGTGGCCGAGGGGTCCGCGAGTCTCGCTCGACTCCCGCGCCTCCTCGACGGGATGATGCCCGCATGACGCACACCGCCCCGACCGTGGGACGAGGACCTCCGATGAGAACTCCGCTGGCGCTCGTGCTCGCGCTGCTGACCGCCTGGCCGTGCGCCGCCCAGAACGACGGCAAGGCCGCGCACATCGACGTGGAAGGCGACGTCTTCTCGTCCCAGGCCATCGGCTGGCTCGACGGCGTGCGCCAGGCGCACGGGCGATCGAACCTGGCCGGGCTCGTGCTGCGCGACGGTCAGAAGCTCGAGGTGCTGCTCAACCCCGCGCTGCGCGGCAGCGGCACGGGCGTGCTCGCTCCTTCGGCGTTCGTGCGTCCCGACGCCCCGCCGCTCGACGAGGACGTGGCGCGCGCGCTGGGCGAGCCGCCGCCGGGGGGCAGCGCGTCGACGCTGTACACCAAGCTCGGTCAGCTCGTCGACCCGTTCCTGGGGCTGCCGAGCGTGCTCTATCACGAGGCCGAACGGCTCGACTCGCTCGAGGCCTGCATCCAGTACGACCGCGACGGCCGGCCGCGTCCGAACTTCGTCGTGCTGGCGGTCGACGTGCAGGTGTCCGGGGTCGAGGGACAGGCCGACGCGTTCGAGGTGCTGCTCACGCTGCGCCTGTTCCGCGTCGAGGTCGACCACAGGCGCGAGCTCGACGCGTCCGCCGGACCGCCCCGCGTCGAACGGCTCGAGCTGCTGTGGTCCGACCGCGGGTCGGGACGGGCGACGCTGGGCAAGATGCCGACCGGCACGCCGCGCGATCGTTCCAAGTGGGGCAAGTCCGACCAGGACACGTGGCGCAACCTCGTGCGCGACGCGTTCGGCGTCGCGGTCATCGACGCGTTGCGCAACGGTCCCGGCCTGAACCTGTTCGTGAACCCGCGCATGCTCGAAGCCGACTGGTTCGGGACGCGCTCGGGTCCCCTCGGTCCGTCGCTGCACGACGTGGCGGAGGTCCGCTGATGCGCCCGTCCGCACTGCTGCTCCCGCTCCTCCTCGTGGGCTGCGCCGGTCTGGGAGGCCCGCCGCCCGAGGCCTGGAAGCTCTCGGCCGAGCCCGTGGCCGAAGGCGTGCTCGTGAAGTGGAACGTCCCCGACGCGCCCGGTCGCAAGCTCGACCTCGAGGTGCGCCGCGGCGACGACCGGCAGGTCGTCGAGCGCGTCTCGCTCTCGGGTGCCGACGTCCACGCGCGCGTGCTCGACACGCTGGCCTTCGGCGACTGGGAGTTCAACCTCGTGGTGACCGACGCCGGCGCCGGGCAGAAGGCGCTGCGCGCCGGACCGGTCGCGTACGGCGTCGAGCGCGTGCCGGTGCGTCCGCTCATGGCCGCCGAGCTCGGGCTCGGACACGATCTCGGCGTGCCGGTGCTCGTGGCGGTGCCCGCGTGGGGCGGCGTGCTGTCGGCCGACGACGAGGCCGTGCGCGCCAGCCTCGAACACCTCGCGCTCGAGACCGCGCGGGTCGCGTTCGGCGCGGCGTACCTCGTGCACGACGACGCCGACGTGCGTCAGGTGCGCGACGTGCGCGAGCGGCTGCTCGAGGAGCGGGTGGCCGGGCTGCCGCTCGACCTCGACGCGCGCGGACTCGTGCTCGTCGACCTGCGTCCCGCGCTCGACGACGGGGCTCCCACGCTCACGCTCAGGCTGCTCGACATCGCGTACCGCGAGTACCACGCGCTCACGCCGCTGCCCTGGAACCGCTACGGTCTCGTGTTCGAGGACTACGTCCCGATCGAGGGCCTGCCCTACGCGGCCGGACGCTCCCACTCGCGGCCGCTGCTGGCGGGCTTCCGTCAACTCTACACGCGCCTCGCGTCGGACACCCACGTGCTGGCCTGGCAGGACGCCGCGTCCGGCCCCGACGTGTTCGGCGACGGGCAGGCGCGCCTCAAGGACGTCGTGGGCTGGGTCGGCCACATCGAGGCGCTGCCCGGCGGCGGACGCACCGTCGGCGACGTCGAGTCGTCGCTGCTCTTCATGCGCGACGTGGTCGCCCCCGTCGAGGCGGACACGTCCGAGACCCCCGACACCTCCGAGGCGCCCGACGGCGCACCCGCCGCGGAGGAAGTCACGGGAGCCGACGGCGACGCCGTCGACGCGCCCGATCCGGGCACGTCGTCCGAGGGCGGCGGCGACGAGACCGACGTGAGCTCCGGCGACGCATCCGACGCGCCGTCCACGAGCGACGGGGGAGGCTCGCCGTGATGCGCGGACGGGGCGTCGCGCTGCTGCTGCTCGTGCTGTGCGCGTCACCCGCGCGCGGCGCGAGCGAGCGCACGCCGTCCGAGTCGCGCTGCGACGAGCTGGCCGCGCTGGCGCTCGTGACCACCGCCGTGCTCGAGTCGGGCGGCGGTTCCGACGGGCTGCTCGACGAGGCCTGCCGTCCGTTCGCCGAGGCGCCCGATCCCGCCGAGGTGCGTCCCGAGGTGGCGCGACGCACGCTCGTCGCCGCCGGACGGCTCGTCGACCGCATGGGCGAGCGTCGGCCCGCCGACCAGGCCGCGGTGACCGCCTTCTGCCTGGGTCTCGGCGCGCGCTACGCCGATCCCGACCCCGAGCTGGCCGCGGCCATCGTCTCGTGGACGGCGCGCGCCGTGCGCGTCGCCTACCGCTCCGAGACGCGCGATCCGCGTGACCTCGCCGCGCGCCTCGAGAGCGCACGCACGCTGGCCGCGTCGCTCGACGACGACGCCCGGGCCGAGCTCGCCGAGGCCTCTTCGATGCTCGTCGGACACGAGCTCGAGTCGGTGGCGACAGGCCTCGCCGACCTCGCGGGCCGGACGCCGGACGCGCACGCGCTGGTCGACGCGCTGCAGACGGCGCTGGCCGTGCGCGGATTGGCTCCCGACGCGGGTGTGTCGCTCGAGCAGCAGTTGCAGGGCGTCCTGAAGCCGCTCGAGGTGCGCGTGCTGTCCGACCAGGCGCTCGCGCGCGGCAGCCTGCCGTGGCCCGAACTGCTCGACGAGTGGACCGCGGTGCGCGACGACGGGCGCGTGACGCTCTCGCCGCCCGGTCCCGACGTGGGACTGGCGGTGCTCGACGCCGACGGATCGCCGCTCGCGTTGCCCTCGCCGGCGGCGCTCGGCCTGAGCACGCCGTGGGTGCTCCCGGGACTGCGGTACGTGCTCACGCTGCACGGCACGCGGGACGTCCGCCTGCTGGTGGAGACCGAGTCGGGTGGCCCGCTCTCCACGTTCGTCCCGACCGAGGTCCCGGGCGACGCGGTGCTGATGCACCTGCTGCGCGACCGCGGCGAGCTGCGCGTGGTGCGTGCGCGGCCGTGGACGCGCCTCGAGTGGCTGAGGTTCCTCGGGCACGAGCTGCCCGACGCGCGCGTCGGCGGGCCGGGGGTCGACGCGTTCGCGACGGTGCGTTACGGCGCGGCCACGCCCGAGCAGCGCAGCGCCTGCGCCGAACCGGCGACCCGCGCCGAGGCGCTCGCCACCTTCGCGTCCGATCCCGCGGCCGGCGAGACGCTCCGCATCGACGCCGACCTGGGCGCGTCGCTGCGCGCCATCCGCGCCGGCGGCTACCAGTACCTCGAGCTGCTGCGCCTGCCGGGGCCCGAGGCGCCCGACGTTCTCGCTCTGCTGCGCGGCCTCGAGCCCGACGCGTTCGCCCGTGGCGGCGAGCTGCTGACGAGCACCTTCCTGTCGGGCGAGTCCGAGGCGCGCGACGTGCTGGTCACGTGCGACATGGTCACGCTGGCCGAGAGCGCCCCGCGCGAGGAGCGGCCGTGAACGGCAACGAGGCCCCGCGCAAGCCCGGAGCGAAGGGCGGACCCGATCCGAAGCGTCCGCACACGCCGTCGACCGGCGAGCTGCTCGGCGAGGAAGCCAAGCCCTGGTCGTCGCAGGCCTCGACCGGCAGCAACACGGGCGGGGACGTCGAGGCGGGCGACCTGGCCGGCATGATGAGCGTCACGACGGTCCCGGTGCGCAAGCTGGGCTCGGGCGGACAGGCCGACGTGCTGCTCGTCGAGCACCTCGGACAGCTCGAGGCGCACAAGGTGCTGCGCGTCGGACGCGGACGCGAGAAGGAGGTCTTCCGCGAGGCGCTGCACACGCGTCGCGTCGTGCATCCGAACATCGTCAAGGTGTTCGGCATCGAGAAGGTCGGCGACGTCCCGGTGCTGCGCATGGAGTACGTCGAGGGACGCGACCTGGGCCGTGTCGTCGACGACGAGGGCGCGCTGCCGGTCGAGCGCCTGGTGCCGATCGCGGTGCAGGTCGCCGACGCGCTGGCGGCCACGCACGAGCGCGAGATCGTCCATCACGACCTGAAGCCCGGCAACCTCATCCTGCGCAAGGACGGGCGCAGCGTCGTCGTGACCGACTTCGGCGTCTCGGCCGCGCTGCGCACCGGCGACGACGGCAGCAAGAAGGCGGGACGCGGCGGCACGCCGTACTTCATGGCGCCCGAGTTGCACTCCCCCGACGGACGCGGCACGCCCGAGTCGGACATCTGGTCGCTCGGCGTGACGCTGTACTTCCTCGCGTCGGGGATCTACCCGTTCCCGTTCGGGGACACGTCGCCCGCCGAGGCGGTCAAGAAGCCGCCGCGCGACCTGACGCGTACCCACCGCAACGTGTCGCCCGAGTTCTGGGCCATCCTGCGGCGCATGCTGCGCGACGACCCTTCGGGTGTCCGCTACACGACGATGCGTCAGGTGCGCGACGACCTCGACGCCTGCGGACGCTCGGTGACGTGCCCCGACTGCGGCGCGGCCTTCCGTCTCGAGTCGGTGGCCGGCATGTGCCCCGAGCCGTCGTGTCACGGCACGCGCATCGCCGCGGCGGTCGAGGTGCTCGCGCTCCGGCGCACGGCCGAGACGGCCCTCGCCGAGTGTTCCTTCGACGACGCGAAGCGGGGCTTCACGTCGGCCGCGGCGGTGGCGAAGGCCTCCGGCGACGAAGAGGGAGCGCCGCGCCTGGCCAAGCTCGCCGAGGCGGTCGACGGCCTGCGCGCCGAGCACGACGCGTTGCTGGCCGAGGTGCGCGACCTGTTCGCGAAGGAGCGCGACATCGACTGCGTGCGTCGCATCCACGCGGCGCGGGTGCGCTTCTCGCGTTCGCCGGCCCTGCGCCAGGTGCGGGTCGAGGTGCGCGAGCGCATCCACGGGCTGTTCCGCGGCACGGAGCAGCTCGTCATGCAGAGCGTCCGGCGCCAGGACTTCCGCGCCGCGCGCGACGTGCTGACGCGCATGGACCACATCATGGGCGACCCGTTCGCCCGCTCCGAGCTGGCGCACGTCGCTGGCGACAAGCCGACCGACTTCCAGTGGCTGTACCAGGAGGTCGAGAAGAAGGAGCTGGCGTTCAACAGCTACTCGACGCGCGCGCGCGAGAAGATCGAGGCCTTCGACTTCGCCAAGGCGCAGCGGGAGTACACGCGGCTCGAGACCGAGTTCCCGTCCGAGCACAACGTGCGCATGCTCGCGGCGTTGCGGGAGGCCGCGCAGCACCACGAGGCGGCCACGGGCGTCCCCGAGTCCGAGCTCCAGGCGATCGTCGAGGACCCGGCGCGGCTGCTCTCCGAGGGCGAGCCGGCGCGGCTCGCCGCGGCCGCCGAGGGATGCCGCGCGCTGCTGGCGGCGTTCCCGATCGACACGTACCCGTCGTTCGAGCGCATCCGCCGCATCGAGCTTCTCGCCGGCCAGGCGGCCGAGGCCGTGCGGCTGGCGGTGCGCACGCGGCTCGAGGCGGCCGACCGCGCCCGGCAGGAGGGCGTCCTCATGCACGAGGTCGAGCAGCTCGGCGAGGCCCAGCGCATCATGGGACGCACCGACCTGTTCGAGGCCCGCGAGCGCGACGAGATCGAGGCGCGCTGCCGCACGCTGCGCAGCCAGTCGCGCAAGGTCGAGGCGCTCTACACCGACGCCGAGGCCGCGCTGCGCAACAACGAGTACGCGCGTGCCCACGCCGCGCTGGCCGAGCTGGCGACGATGGTGCCCGGCGACTACCGCGACATGGCTGGACTGCGGGCCGACGTCGACCGCCTGCGCGGCGAGGTCGCCGCGCTGAAGGAGCAGCTCGCCAAGGAGTTCGCCGAGATCGAGCGCGGGCGCTTCAACCTCGACACGGCCACGGCGGCGCTGCGCCACGCCGAGAAGCTGCACGCGTTGAGCGACGGCGTCACCCGCCGGACGCAGCTGGCCGAGATCGGCGGCGTGGCGGTGAAGCTCGTCACCTCGCAGCGTGACTTCCTGCAGGGCCCCGGCGAGGTCGACGACGTGGGAGTGGTGTCCTTCCTGCGCGACACCTTCGTGCCGGTGGCGCGCTCGTTGCCCGAGGCGCGCTGGCAGGCCCTGTGCTCGATCTCTCCCGAGCTGTGCCGCGCGATCTGTTCGCTGTTCGAGACGGCCATGCGTCGCGTGCTCCCTGGCGACGACGTGACCACGACCCTGACGCGCGCCGAGGCGCTCGGCGCCACGATGACGTCGGTGCGTCCGCTGCTGGCGGCCGTGGTGGCCCCGGCGGGATCGAGCCATCCCGCGCTGGGCCTGGCACGTCGCGTGGCCGACGCGGTCGAGGGCACCGAGCGCCGCGAGGTCGAGGCCTGCGCGCCGCGCGCGTCGGCACTGCTCGGATCGCTCGACGGATGCTGTCCTCCGGTCACGACCGAGGAGCTCCGGTTGGCGGGCGAGACCGTCGAGAAGGCGCGCGCCGCGGCGGCCCGTTCGCGTCGGCTGCTGCGCACCGTGCGACTCGCGGGCATCCTCGTGCCCACGCTGCTGGCGGTCGTCGGCGCCACGTGGGGCGGGTACATCTGGGGCAGTTCGAGCGCGAAGGCCGGCGGTCAGCGCACCGTCGAGACGACGCTCGACGAGTTCGTCCACGATCCGGCGCTGAGCGAGCTCGTCCACGACTGGATGGCCGGACACGACGGAGATCGAGGGGCGTACGTCGCCCGCGCGCCGTTCATCGCGCGCTGGATGTCGCTGCGCGACGATCTCGCCCGCCTGGCCGACGCCACCTCGCCGCCCGACGCGCCGACCCGTGCGCGCCTCGAGCGCGCGGTCGCGTCCGGCGTCCCGATGCTGGCCGCCGACCGGCGCGTCTTCGTCGAGTCGTGGCGCGAGCCGCTACGCGACGCATTCGACGCCGACCTCGGCGAGGCCGCCACGGCGTCGGCCGTGCGCGCGTTGCGCACCGCGATCGACTCGTTGACGCTCGCGCGCCCGGGTGACGGCGCGGGACGCACGCTGCGCCTGCGCATGGGAGAGCTCGTCGACGATCTCTCGCTCGCCGGTCGGCCCGCCGCCCGGTGCTCCGAGTCGATACGCACGTTGGCGGATCTCGTCGGCGAATTGTTCGACGCGTCCGACGGCCTCCTGGCCGCGACGCGCACGGGCGAGGCCGATGCCGCCGGCCTGTTGCACGAAGCGCGGGTGGCGCAGGAGCGCCGTCCACAGGCCGCGGCGCGCGCGGGCGTGCCGCAGGCGGCCTGCGATGCGTTCGCCGTCCTGGGCGCAGTGGCGTTGCGGGCCGCCGCGCAGGAGGTGCTGTTGGCCGAGGTCCGCAGAGCGGCGACCGACGCGTCCGACGGAGCGGCCTTCGTGGGACGCGTGAGGGCGCTGATGACCGAGGTCACCGGTCTGGGCACGTCGTTGCCGTCCGTGACATGCCCGGTGGCCGACGATGTCGAAGGCCTCGTCGCGGGCGCCGTCGATGCGCTCACGAGCGGCCTCTCGGACGGCTGATCCACGGCTTCGGAACGCGCTGACGGGCTCTCCGCCCCCGTTACGCTTCTGGGTCGTGTGTGGTAGCCTGCGCCTTCTGACTGGCAGCCATCACCGATGGAACGGTCCCGCGGACGGGCGATCGCAACGACGATCGAATCATCGTGGCACCGGGGGGCGGAACGGTTCGCAACCGGCCATCGAGCATTCCTCTTCACCTGCGAGAGCAAAGGAAACACGGCCATGGCGTTCGATGCCTTCCTGAAGATCGATGGCGTTCCCGGAGAGTCGACCGATTCGTCCCACAAGGACTGGATCGAGATCCTGTCGTTCAGCCACGGACTGTTCCAGCAGTCCTCCGGCTCGATGAGCAGCGGCGGTGGCGCGGGCGCAGAGCGCTGCGACCACTCGCCGTTCACCATCGTCAAGCAGCTCGACAAGGCCTCGCCGCTCATCGCGTTGAAGTGCTGCTCGGGCGAGCACATCAAGAACGTGACGGTGAGCCTCAACCGGGCCGGCGGCGACAAGGTCCAGTACATGGAGTACAAGCTCACCGACGTGCTGATCACGTCGTACCAGCCGGGCGGCTCGGCCGGAGGCAGCAGCAGCCTCCCCGTCGAGGAGGTGGCGTTCACCTACGGCAAGGTCGAGTGGACGTACACGCAGCAGAAGCTGGCGGACGGCACCGGCGGCGGCAAGGTGGCCGCGGGCTGGGACCTCAAGTCCAACAAGAAGGTCTGACGTCCGTCCGACGTCCGATCGTCGGTGACCCCTCCGGTGCCGCCCCTTGCGCCGGAGGGCTCCCGCCCCGGAGGGTGGCATGGCGCGGCTGCACGACGCGACTCCCGCGCCCGAGCAGTCGGTGCTCGACCGGTTGCTCGACGACGAGCCCGAGTTGCGCCACAACGAGCCGCCCCGTGACTTCCGTGCGGGGCTCGACGCGCTGCGGCGCAACGTGCTGCGCGACGTCCAGTGGGTGCTCAACGCGCGCGCCGGCGAGATCTTCGGCGAGGAGGATCGCGACCGCCTCCCGAAGGACGGCCCCGAGCGCGTGCTCATGCAGAGCGTGCTGCGCTTCGGCCTGCGCGACTTCAGCACGCTCGACCTGCGCAACGACACCCAGCGCGAGGCTCTGCGTCGGCGCATCCTGTTCGCGCTGGCCGCGTTCGAGCCGCGCCTGGTGAACGTGTCGGTCACGATCCAGTCGGCCGCCGGTGACGAAGGGCGCACGCGTTTCCACGTCGAGGCGCGCCTGCACTGCGATCCCGAGCCCCAGGCCATCGGTTTCGACGCGACGGTCATGTGGCGCAACCGCAAGGTCGAGGTGGTCTGAGGCGATGGCCGGCGCGCACGACGACTTCGCCGGCGAGTACCTGCGAGAGCTCGAGGCCCTGCGACGCGAGGGTCGCGAGTTCGCGAACGACCATCCCAAGGTCGCCAACCGGCTGCGGCTCGAGGACAACCAGAGCCAGGACCCGCACGTCGAGCGCCTGCTCGAGGGCTTCGCGTTCCTGACCGCGCGCGTACAGCGCAAGCTCGACGACGACCACGCCGAGCTCTCGGCCTCGCTGCTCGGGGTGCTGCATCCGCACCTCGTTCAGCCCGTGCCGTCGATGGCGCTGGCCGAGGTCGAACTCGACGTCGAGCAGAGCGTGCCCGCCGCGGGCAAGCGCATCCCGCGCGGGACGACCTTCCTCACGCCACCGGTGCGCGGCGAGCCGTTGCGCTTCCGCAGCACCGC
Organism: Planctomycetota bacterium; assembly: GCA_020638905.1. Classification (GTDB taxonomy): domain Bacteria; phylum Planctomycetota; class B15-G4; order B15-G4; family B15-G4; genus JACKHP01. The sequence goes on from JACKHP010000007.1 coordinate 50,927, forward strand.
CGACGTGGTCCTGCACCCGATCCGCATGCTCGAGGCGCGGGTCGAGATGCCCGACGCGCGCTGTCTCGAGCGGTTCCCGCGTTCGCGTTCGGTGCTGCGCTGGCGGCTGGGCTGCGCCGGCGAGCACCCGTTCGGCGTCATGGCGATCGACGCGCTGCGCGTCCAGCTCAAGGGCGACCAGCGCCTCGTGCACGCGTTGTACGAGATGCTCACCACGAGCGTGGCGGGCGTCGAGCTGCGCTCCGGCGGCGAGGTCGTGGCGCGCCTGCCGGCCTCGTCCGTGCAACCCGCCGGACTCGACTCCGACGAGGCGTCGCTGCCGTATCCCCGGCGCTCGTTCGCCGGCTACCGCCTGCTGCAGGAGTACTTCGCGTTCCCCGAGAAGTTCCACGTCTTCCGGGTCGCGGGGCTCGACGTGCTCAAGGGACGCAAGCTGCGCGAGCTCGAGCTGAGGCTGGTGCTCACGCGCGAGTTCGAGATCGAGACGGCCGACATCGAGGCCGGGAACTTCGGGCTCGGATGCGTCCCGCTGGTGAACCTCTTCGCGGCGACGGCCGATCCGATCCTGGTCACCTCGTACCAGGGCGAGTACGACGTCGTGCCCGACTCGATGCGGCCGGCCGAGATGGAGGTGCACACCGTCGAGGGCGTGACCGGCGTCTCGAACCGCACCGGAGAGCGGCTCGAGTACCGTCCGTTCTACTCGCTCCGGCACGACGGCACGGCCGACGGCCCGCAGGCCTTCTGGCACATGCGTCGTCGGCGCAGCATGCGCGTGGGCGACCTCGGGACCGAGGTCTCGCTGGCACTCGTGCAGCTCGACATGACGCGTGCCGACGTGGCCGACCAGACGTTGCACGTCGATCTGCTGTGCACGAACCGCGACATGCCCTCGACCATGGCCTCGTGGGGCAGCCCGCGCGACTTCTCGATCGAGGGCGTGACGGGCATCAAGAGCGTGCGCTGCCTGAACCGTCCGACGAAGTCGCAGCGCATCGACCTGCACGGGTCGGCGCAGTGGAGGCTCGTGAGCGCGCTGGCGCTCAACCAGCTCTCGCTCGTCGCCGAGGGACGCGACAACCTGCGCGAACTGCTGCGGCTGCACGACTTCGCCGACAGCCAGGCCTCGCGTCGTCAGATCGAGGGCATCGCCGACGTGCGCAGCGAGATCGTCGTACGCAGGTTGCGCGCGCACACGGGCGGCGGCTTCGGACGCGGCACGCTCACCACGCTCGTGCTCGACCGGGCCGAGTTCGTCGGGGGCTGTCCGATGCTGTTCGCGGCGGTGCTCGAGCGCTTCCTGGCGCAGTACTGCGCCGTGAACGCGTTCTCGCAGCTCGCGCTCGAGACGACCCAGGACCAGGGAGTGGTGCACACATGGAGCCCTCGCACGGGGGAGCAGTCGATCCTGTGAACGTGCCGGTCGACCGGCTCTCCGGACGCCTCGGGTTCGCCGAGGCGGCCGTCCTGCTGCGTCGCGTGGTGCAGGGCGCCGACGAGGCGCGTCGTCGTCGCGGCGAGGACGTGCGCTTCGTCGGCGACCACGGACTGGGCTTCCCGTCCGACGAGTTCGTGCTCCACGACGTCGACGACGGCGGACGGGCCCGCATGTCGCTCTCGTTCCTCGGCCTCACAGGCACGATGGGCGTGCTGCCGGCGCACTACAGCGAGCTCGTCCAGCGCCGGCTGCGGGCCGGCGACGCGACGCTGCAGCGCTTCCTCGACGTGTTCGTCGACCGGCTCGGCCGGTTGTTCCTGCTGGCGCACCGCAAGCAGCGCTTCTGGCTCGACTTCGCCTGGACGCTCCCGGCCGCGGTCGACGGCCCCGCGCTCGCGGCGCGCGCGGGCCGACGCCATCCGTTCGAAGAGGTGCTCTACGGACTGCTCGGCCTCGGCTCGCCCGCGATGCGGGAGCGGGCGGGATTGCTCCCGCTCGGCATCCTGCACTACGCGGGCGTGCTGGCTCGGCGTCCGCGCAGCGCGATCGCGGTGGCCGGGGTGCTGGCGGACGTGTTCGACACCGACACCCGCATCGAACCGTTCCTGGGCGAGTGGACGCCCATCCCGCCCGACGAGTGCAGCACCCTCGGACGCGAGGGGCTGGCCGAACTCGGGCGCTCGCTGTACCTGGGCGACCGGTGGTTCGACGCCGCGCGCGGCTACCGCGTCCGGCTCGGACCGATGTCGCTCGGGCGTCTTCAGTCGTTGCTCCCGGGGACGCCCGGTGCCGAGCGGCTGTGCGGTTTCCTGCCGTATGCGGTGGGTCCCGACGAGCCCTTCGACTGGGTGCTCGAGCTCGTGAACGACGAGGTGCCGCAGGCCCGCCTGACCTGCGACGACGACGCGCCCCAGCGCCTGGGGCAGACGTTCTGGCTCTTCTCCGACGACGACGGTGCGCGTCGGGGTCGTGTCGAGTCCGGACCGTTCCTCCCCGTGCAAGCACACACCGACCCCGGAGCCGGACGATGGTCGCAGTCAGCCTGAACTCGCTCGTGCAGAAGCTCGACCCGGTGGTGCACGCCGCGCTCGAGCAGGCCGCATGGTTGTGCCGCTCGATGACGCACTACGACGTCGAGATCGAGCACCTGCTGCTCAAGCTGCTCGAGGAGGACGACACCGACCTGCAGCGCATCCTGCGGCACTTCGACGTCGACGGCTCGCGGCTCGCGACCGACCTGACCGCCTCGCTCGAGTCGCTGAAACGCGGCAACACGCGCGACACACCCGGAATCTCGCCACGTCTGCCCGACCTGTTCGAGGCGGCCTGGCTGCACGCCAGCCTGTCGCACGAGCTGCAGCGCATCCGCTCGGGCAACGTGCTCTTCGCCCTGCTCTCGCACCACGAGCTGACGCGCATCGCCGAGGGAATCTCGCGCGAGTTCCGGCGCATCGACACCGAGGCGCTCGACGACGCCTACGAGAAGATCGTGGCCGGTTCGCGCGAGGACAAGTCCTCGCCCGCGGGTGCCGGCGGCGCCGCGCCCGCCGCGGGCGGGCACGGGACGCCGACGGGCAAGGGCGGCGGCAAGGCGCTCGACCAGTACACCGTCGATCTCACCGCGCGTGCCCGCGCGGGCGAGATCGACCCGGTGCTCGGGCGCGATCCCGAGATCCGTCTGATGGTCGACATCCTCATGCGGCGCCGGCAGAACAACCCGATCCTGACGGGCGAGCCCGGCGTGGGCAAGACGGCGGTGGTCGAGGGCTTCGCTCTGCGCATCGCGGCCGGCGACGTCCCGCCCGCGCTGAAGAACGTGACGGTGCGCACCCTCGACCTGGGACTGCTGCAGGCCGGCGCCGGCGTGCGCGGCGAGTTCGAGAACCGCCTCAAGGGCGTCATCGAGGAGGTCAAGTCCTCGCCGAGCCAGATCATCCTCTTCATCGACGAGGCGCACACGATGATCGGGGCCGGCGGCAACGAGGGCGGTTCCGACGCGGCGAACCTGCTGAAGCCCGCGCTCGCGCGCGGCGAGCTGCGCACGATCGCGGCCACGACCTGGGCCGAGTACAAGAAGTACTTCGAGAAGGACGCCGCCCTGGCGCGACGCTTCCAGGTAGTCAAGGTCGAGGAGCCGTCCGAGGCCGTCGCGATGAACATGCTGCGTGGCATCGGCGCCGTGATGGAGAAGCACCATCGCGTGAAGGTGCTGCCGTCGGCGATCGAGGCCGCCGTGAGCCTGTCGAGCCGCTACCTGCCCGACCGTCAGCTTCCCGACAAGGCCGTCTCGGTGCTCGACACCGCGGCGGCCCGCGTGGCCGTCGGACACGATTCCGTCCCGCCAGCACTCGAGGACTGTTCGCGCACCGTGGCCGACCTCGAACGCGAGCGAGACCTTCTCGTGCGCGAGACCGCCGTGGGCGGCGACCACGCCGCGCGCCTGGCCGAGATCGAGACCGAACTGGCCGTCTGTCGCGCGCGCCTCGAAGAACTCGGCAAGCGCTGGGAAGGCGAGAAGGCCCTCGTGGGACGCATCCTGGCCGCGCGCGTGACGCTGCAACGCGCGGTCGAGGCCGCGTCCGGCGCGAAGGCGGCGGGCGCGAAGGCGGGCGCCGCGCAGGCCTCCGCGAAGCCGGGCCCGTCCGCGGGCGAGCCTGCCGAGGCACCGCCCACCGAGGCCGAGCGCGCCGCGGCCCTGGCCGACCTCGAGTCCGCCGCGCGCGAGCTGGGCGAGCTGCAGGGCGAAGAGCCGCTCATGCTTCCGTGCGTCGACGAGCAGGCCGTGGCCGAGGTCATCGGCAGTTGGACGGGCATCCCCGTCGGTCGCATGATGGCCGACCAGATCACGACGGTGCTCGAACTCGAGCGCCTCATGAAGGCGCGCGTCGTCGGCCAGGACCAGGCGCTCGGTGCGATCGCGCAGCGCATCCAGACCTCGCGCGCCGGCCTCGGCGACCCGAGCCAGCCGATCGGCACCTTCCTGCTGGTGGGCCCGAGCGGCGTCGGCAAGACCGAGACGGCGCTGACCCTCGCCGAGCACCTCTACGGCGGTGAGCGCAACCTGATCACGATCAACATGAGCGAGTTCCAGGAGGCACACACCGTCTCGGCGCTCAAGGGCTCGCCGCCGGGCTACGTGGGCTACGGCGAGGGAGGCGTGCTGACCGAGGCCGTGCGCCGCAAGCCGTACAGCGTCGTGCTGCTCGACGAGTGCGAGAAGGCGCACCCCGACGTGATGGAGCTGTTCTACCAGGTCTTCGACAAGGGACAGCTCGAGGACGGCACCGGGCGCATGATCGACTTCAAGAACTGCGTCATCCTGCTCACGTCGAACCTGGCCACAGACAAGATCGTGGCGTTGTGCGACGACGAGGACACCATGCCGGACGCCGAGGGGCTGGCCGCGGCCATCCACGCCGACCTCACGAAGCACTTCAAGCCGGCGCTCGTGGGGCGCATGAAGGTCGTGCCGTTCTTCCCGCTCAGGGCCGACGTGATGCGCACCATCATCGGCCTCAAGGTCGACAAGATCAGGCGGCGGCTCCTGCGGCACCACAAGGCCGAGCTGCGGCTCGGGGACGACGTCGTGCAGGCCGTGCTCGACCGCTGCAGCGAGGCCGACACGGGCGCCCGCAACGTCGACCACATCCTCTCGGGCACGGTCCTGCCCGAGTTGTCGAGGCTCGTCCTGGAGGCCATGGCCGAAGGACGCGCCGTCGCGGCCCTCGCGGTCTCGGTCGGAGATGACGGTTCGTTCGCCTACAGCACGCTCTAGGCACCGTCGGCGGCCACCAGCCGCAGGGAGGCATCAATGGCTTACACCCAGGAAGGCCGGGCGATCCAGATCACGACGCCGCTCGGCGCCGATGCCCTGCTGCTCGACGCGTTCACGGCCGAGGAGCGCCTGTCGGCGCCCTACACGATCCACGCGGAGCTGCTCTCCGAGTCGTCCTCGATCGACTTCGCGAAGGTCGTCGGGCACCCGGTGGCGATCATGGTGGCCGCACCGAAGGCGCCGCGGTACTTCCACGGCATCGTGCGCCGCTTCCGGCAGAAGGCGCCGCAGTCGGGGTTGTACGCGTACGAGGCCGAGATCGTGCCGTGGCTGTGGCTGCTCACCCAGACCCGCAACAGCCGTGTGTTCACCGACAAGTCGGTGCCCGAGATCCTGGAGACGATCTTCGGCGAGCACCAGGGCTCCGAGTACACGCTCGAGCTGCACGCCAGCTACCCGAAGTGCGCCTACCGTGTGCAGTACGGCGAGTCCGACTTCGACTTCGTCTCGCGCCTGATGGAAGAGGAGGGCATCCACTACCGGTTCGTGCACGAGAAGACGCGACACGTGCTCGTGCTGGGTGACGACAGCAAGTCGGCGCCGCCGGTGGGCGGCAAGAGCTCGCAGATCAGGTTCCTGTCGCAGCCCGGCGGGACGCAGCCCGACGAGGTCGTGGTGGGCGTCACGAAGGAGGTCCAGATCACGCCCGCCAAGGTCGTGCTGCGCGACTACGACTTCGAGAACCCGGCCTTCGACCTGACGGTCGAGAAGGAACACGAGGCGGTGGGACGCGAGATCTTCGACTTCCCCGGGTACTACAGCCAGGCGTCCGAGGGCAGTCGCTACGCCGCGATCCGGCTCGAGGAGCAGATCTGCCGCGAGGCGGTGGTGCAGGGAGAGGGCAACGCGCGCCACTTCACGCCGGGCGTCACGTTCGATCTCACGTCCCACCCCGACGAGGCGCTCGACGCGTCGTACCTGATCACCGCGGTGCTGCACCAGGCCAGCGTCGCGGGGTCGTACGGCACCGACGCGGGCGGCCAGGCGGCCGAGGAGAGCTACGGCAACGCGTTCGAGCTGATCCCCAAGGCGACGGCGTTCCGACCCGAGCGCACGGTGCCGCGACCGGTGGTGCGCGGCGCGCAGACGGCGCTCGTGGTGGGCCCCCAGGGCGAGGAGATCCACACCGACCAGTACGCCCGCGTGCAGGTGCAGTTCCGCTGGGATCGCGAGGGCAAGGCCGACGGCCAGAACGTGGCCTGGGTGCGCGTCGCGCAGAGCACCGCCGGCAAGGGTTCGGGCCAGCTCTCCCTGCCGCGCGTCGGCTGGGAGGTGGTCGTCGAGTTCGAGGACGGTCATCCCGACCACCCGATCGTGACCGGCTGCGTCTACAACGCCGAGGCCATGCCGAACATCGAGCTGCCCGCCAACAAGACCCGCGGCGGCTACACCTCGCGCAGCACGCCCGGCGGCGACGCGACGACCTTCAACCAGCTCAGGTTCGAGGACAAGGCCGGCGAGGAGCAGGTCTATCTGCAGGCCGAGAAGAACCTCGACGTGCGCGTCAAGAACGACGCCCGGCAGTGGGTCGGGAACGACCGGCACGACGTGGTCGAGAACGATGCGTTCAGCCACGTGAAGAACGACCGTCACGTGGTCGTCGACAACAAGCTCGTCGAGCGGGTGGGCGGCGACCTGCACCTCGCGGTGCAGGGCGAGCAGGCGATCGAGATCACCGGGCAGGCCTCGCTCACCGTGAAGGGCGACCATGTCGTGGTGACCGACGGCAAGAGCAGCATGAAGGCCTCCGGCCAGATCACGATCAAGGGCAGCATGGTCGTCGTGCAGGCCGACTCGGGCATCACGCTCAAGTGCGGCGGCAGCGAGGTCGTGGTCGACTCGTCGGGCGTGACGCTCAAGGGTCCCACGGTCACGCTCGACGGCAGCGCGGCGGTCAAGATCGCGTCGGGGCCCGGCGGCTCGGCCGGTTCGGCGCAGCTCGGGAGCGCGACCCTGCCCGACGTGCCCGACGAGGCGCTCGAGGCCGACGAGTCCAACGAGGTCGGGCAGGCGCAGGGCCAGGCGAACCCCGCCGCGCGCTCGACGATCTCGCACTCGGGCGTCGAGGGCACCGACATGGCGGCGTCTGCGGCCGACGACGTCGTCGAGGACGAGAAGAAGTCGTTCCTCTCGTTCGAGCTGCGCGACGCGGCCGACAACCCGGTGGCGCACGAGCCGTACAAGGTCACGCTGCCCGACGGCACCTTCGTCGAGGGACGCACCGACGCCGACGGCAAGGTGCGCCTCGAGGGACTCGATCCCGGCAGTTGCGACATCAGCTTCCCGCTGATCGACAAGAGCGAGTGGCAGAAGGCCTGAGGCGACCGAACGATGGCGAAGCACAAGGTACGCAAGGAGGGCGACCACATCGTCCGCATCGCCGTCGAGCACGGCTTCAAGTCGTGGGAGACGATCTGGAAGGCGAACAAGTCGCTCGAGAGCGCGAAGGGACGCAAGAACCCGCTCGTGCTCTTCCACGGCGACAAGTCGTGGGCGGCCGACGAGCTCACGTTGCCGTCGAAGGCCGCCGAGCCCGTCAAGCAGGCGACCGACGACCACGTCAAGTTCGTGGTTCCGATGCCGAAGCTGTGCCTGCGCCTGCGCGTCCTGGGAGAGGACTTCACGCCGGTGAAGGACGCGCCCTTCGAGCTGGTGATCGAGGGCGGCGAGACGCACACGGGCAAGACCGACGCCGACGGACGCGTGCTCGTGGCGAAGGACGGCGCGCAGGTCGATCCCGAGGTGCCGCCCACGGCGACGACGGCGCGGCTCTCGATCGGCGTCGAGCCGAAGAAGCCGTCGGGTGGCGCGGACGACGGCGGTCTCGCCGGTCCGACGCCCGTCTCGTTCGAGCTCAAGCTCGGACGGCTCGACCCGATCATGGAGAAGGCGCCCACCGACCGCTGTACGGCGGGCGTCCAGCAGCGGCTCAACAACCTGCGCCTCAACGCGGGTCCGGTCGACGGTCTCATGGGCGCGAACACGCGCGCCGCGATCGAGGCCTTCCAGTCGCTGTTCCAGCTCGAGGTCGACGGCATCGCGGGACAGGGCGAGACGCAGCCCAAGCTGCTCGAGCTGTTCGACAAGGGCACGCTCGTCGGCCCGCCGCCGGGCACGCTCGAGATCAAGCACCCGGTGCCGGCCGACAAGCAGCTCGAGACCGCGATCGAGGACATCGGACACGTGGCGCTCGACTTCCTCGACGCCGCCGCGAAGTTCGTGAACTCGCTCGTGATCCGCCCGTCGTACCGCGTCTCGCTCAAGCTGGGTGACGTCGACGCGCTCTTCCCGCACGAGCCGAACACGCCCGAGGGCCGCATGGAGCGGCTCCAGGCGCTGGGGCTGTTCTACTTCCCGCTCAAGCACGCGCGGGCGCGCACGGCCTTCGACGGCGTGCCGGCCCAGGCGGGACCGCCGGCCGTCCCGGCGATGGTCGGGGCGTGGCAGCACTTCAAGACGAACGTGTTGAACGGTGCCGACGACGCGGCGGCCGACGCCGAGATCAAGTCGATGCTCGCGAAGCGCATCATCGACGGGGGCAAGCTGCCGGCGCCCGCGGCCGACGGTGCGGCTCCGACGAAGGACAACTTCGCGAAGATCCGCATCCCCGGCGGCTACACCTTCGTGAACGACAACACCGGGCTCGACCTGAACCTCGACGCGGCCTATCCCTTCGCCTTCGGCGCCGACTCGTACGCGGCCGAGACGAAGTTCCACGACGACAACCCGGTGCTGTGCAAGGTGCCGCTCGTGGCCTTCGTCGAGAAGCAGGACTTCTCGGGGAACTGGCATCCGGCGCCCGACGTCGAGGTGTACTTCCAGCTGCAGGCGCCGTACGACCTGCCGGGCTTCGACGCGGCGGCGAACGCGCACGAGCAGCTCGACCGTCCGCAGGTGCGTCCCACCACGGTCGGACCGCCGGCCGGCGGTCCGGCGCCGTTGCGCGGCCCCGCGGCGCTCACCACGGCACAGGAGACGCCCACCGGTGCCCGCAAGCAGGACGACAAGGACCCGCAGAAGGGCAACGCGCGCTTCGACCGTGGCGGCCTGCAGGGACACGGCAGCCTGGCCGACGGGTCCGACGTGGCCGGGCACCTGTTCGAGGTCGCCAGCCGCGCGGGCTTCAACGCGGCGCACGGCGCACGCGCGCTCCCGTTCACCGCGCTGCCGGTGGCCGAGCAGGCGGCTCCGGTGGGCGACTCGCACAAGCATGCGGTCAAGGCGAAGTCGAACGCCGACGGTTTCGCGGGCGTGATCTTCGTCCCCTCGCGCTGCGGCGGCGACCGCTATCGGCTGCGTGCGTACGTCGGTCCGCCGAACCTGCTCGGACCTGGCAGCGACGGCAACGGACCGGGGGCGGCGCGCGTCGACACCGGCACGTTCGTCGTCTGGCGCAACATGCGGGTCTCGCGCTACGTCCAGCAGCCGGTCGGCAACCCGGCGCCGGCGCTGCTGGCCGAGGCGAACACGCCCAACTACTCCATCGCGACGAACGCGGCCTACCTGCAGACGGCCTTCGTGTGCGACAGCGTGGGCACGAACGTCGGCCTTCCCACAGCCGACTTCTCGGGGACGGGCAACGCCAGCGCGGTCTTCGACGGCGTGCGGCGACAGTGGGCGCGCGCCTTCGTCGAGGTCGAGATCGACCGCGCAGCCGCCGCCTCGCTGCCGGCCACGATGACCCAGGCCGACTGGCAGGCCGCGCGCAACACCGCGCTGGCCGACTGCCAGGCCGGACAGGCGACGCTGGGCCTCAACCTCAACCTGCCCGTGCTGTTCCACATGGAGACGGGCACCACGGTCACGATGGCGAACGCGGTCACGAACATCCCCATGCGTTCGTGGGAGGCGTACAACGCGCACCCGTCGGTGACGGCCGCGCAGCGCATCGTGGGCGGTGCGGTCGGCAACACCATCGCGAACATCAACTCGATGATGATGAACTTCGCGCTCCCCGGCTTCCTGCGCGCGTTCAGCCACCTCGGCTTCGCGCCGGGCCTCACGGTGATCACGGGCGGCTACGGCTACACGTGGCAGCTGCTCGGCCTCGACAGCAACTACTCGGGACTGGCGCTCAACTACCGCGGCTGCTTCGTGTGGGCCGGCAACGCGGCGTACCCGAACGTCATTCCTGTGCCGCCGCTCCCGGCGCCGCCCGGTCCGCCCGCGCCGCCGCAGCCGCAGCCGCCGTGGATGCCCTACGACTTCAGCAGCAACACGTGCCACGAGATGGGGCACGTCTGCTACCGCGAGCACGGACCGGGCTTCGACCCGGGCAGCGGTGCGCCGGGCGGTGCGAAGGCCGCGCGTCACGACGTCCAGACGGCGAACCAGAGCCTGTGCGTGATGTCGTACCAGAGCAGCGAGGGACAGTTCTGCGCGCACTGCCTGTTCGCGTTCCGCGGCTGGGACGAGAGGTCGATCTGATGCACGCCGCCGCGACCGGTCCCCGCCGCGCGCCGCGAGGGAGGCGTCCATGACGCTCGCCGTCCATTTCGCCGTCCAGTCCACGCGCATCCTGGTGCAGGAGAACCCCCAGTGCCGGGTGGTGCTCGAGAACAAGGGACGCGCGCCGATCCGCGTGCTGCACCCGATGACGAACCCGAGCATGCCGATGATGCGCGTGCTCGACCTGCGGCGCGGCACCGAGACGGTGGCGAAGCGCCCCGGCAACTTCGCCGGCGACCGCTACCAGACGCTCCCGCCGGGACAGAAGCTCGAGTGCGAGTTCCCGCTGCTCTCGAAGTGCGCGTTGCACGAGCCCGGCGAGTACGAGGTCTCGGCCGTGCTGCGCTGGGACGACGGCAAGGCCGAGCGTGAGTCCGAGCCGGTGCGCGTCACGGTGCTGCCGGTCACGGCGCGCGGGCTCGATGTGCTGCCCGTCGCCGGCGCGTGGTCGGCCGTCCAGCACGCGTACGTCGTGAACGTCGACGGCGAGCCGCCGCACCTCGTGCGGCACACGCTCTCGGTGCTGCCCGGCGGGGGAGTGCTCGAGGCGCGCGTCGGCGCGGCGGTGCCGCTGCGCGCGCGGGTCGTCCCTTCGCGGCCGGCGAACGGCGCCATGTCCCACGCGAGCTGGGCGGCCTGGATCGACGGCGGCGAGCTGTGCGGCGTGAGCTTCGATCCGACCCACGGACCGCTCGAGACACGGCGTTTCGCGCTGCCGCCTGTCGAGTGCGTGCTCGTCGCGCCGTTGTTGACGGGTCCGGTGTCCGAGAGCCTCGATCGTCCGGCGTGCGCGTGCCTGGTGTGGCTCGACGATCCGCGCGAGAGCGGCGGACGCCTGCTCGTGCTCGACGTCGACGGCCGGGGCAAGGTCGGCGCGGGTCCCCACGCGCCGCTGCCCGGGCGACGTCCGGTGTGGATGGAGAGCCAGGTGCTCTCGACCAGCGCGCGACGCATGACCTTCGCGCAGGTGACCGACGCGGGGCTCGCGCTGCGCGCGACGAGCTGGCCGAAGAGCCGCGCCGAGGCGCCGAAGACGCTCGGAGAGTGGCCGGTCACGTTCCTCGGCGGCGGCTGCGCGCTGGCGTCCGACGACGTGCTGCACGGCGCGACGCTGGTCCAGACCCGTCCGCCCGACGAACACGCCGTGCACCTGCTGCGCTGGACGCTCGACGCGCAGGGCGCGTGGGCCGAGGTCGCGCGCGACGTCGTCGACTGGCCGTACGCCGTGCCGGTCGAGCGGGCACGCGTGCGCGTGAGCGTCGAGGGAAGGGTCTGCGCGTTGCTGGCCGACCCCGAGGGACGCTGGTCGGTGCTCGACACCGAGGGCGCGCTGCATCCCGCGCCGGTCCCGTACGGGACGACGACGTTGCCGCTCGACGTGGCCTTCCGCAAGGGCGGCGACCCGATCCTGGTGGCGGCGCGCAAGGAGCACGGACTCGTGCTGGCCGAACTCGACGGACGTCCCGTGGCCGCGCACGGCCACTGAGGCGCGGGCCAGGCCGTGGAGCGCGTGTGCCGCCTGGCGCCGCGACGGCAACGACGAACGAAAGCCGCGCCGCCACGAAGCCTCTCGTCGCCCACGTGCCTCGGGCGTGCGCGCCGCTGGCGGAATCGCGGACTTTCTGCGAGTCTCTGCGCCATGCGAACCATCTTGCACGCCGTCGTCGCCGTCCCGTTCGTCGCCCTGCTCGCCGCGTCGTCGGCGGCGCAGCCGGCGCCGCCGCCCGACCAGCCCGGCCGCGGTGCGCCGCCCGAGGCGGCCGCCGAGCAGCCGCTCGGACTCGTGCTCTCGACCGACGAGGTCGCGCCGGGCTACGTGCTCTACGCGCCGCTGCTCAGCACGTCGACGTTCCTGCTCGACAACGCGGGCGAGGTCGTGCACGAGTGGCCGAGCGCGTACGGTCCCGGTTCCGAGTACCTGCTCGACGACGGAACGCTCTTGCGCTGCGCGCGTCTCGTCGACCCGCCGCGCTTCCACGGCGGCGGCATCTACGGTCGCATCGAGCGCCTGGCGCCCGACGGGACGGTGCTGTGGTTCTACGAGCTCGCGAACGAGCAGCAGGTGCTGCACCACGACTTCGAGGTGCTGCCGAACGGCAACATCCTGGCCATCGTGTGGGAGTACGTCTCGCCGAAGGACGCGCTCGCCCACGGACGCGACCCGCGCGCGCTCGGGCAGGACGGGCTGTTCGCCGACGGGCTGATCGAGATCCGTCCCACGCTGCCGTCGGGCGGTGAGATCGTCTGGGAGTGGCACGTCTGGGACCACCTCGTGCAGGACGTGAGCGAGCACATGCCCGATTACGGGCAGATCGCCGAGCATCCCGGACGTTTCGACGTGAACGGCGAGCACCGTGACGCGCCGCCGCCGACCGCCGACGACCTCGCGCGTGCCGCCGAACTCGAAGAGCAGATGCGCGCCCTCGGCTACGTGGGCGGCAGCGACGACGCCGACGCGCCGAAGGAGGACGACCCGCGCAAGCGTCCCGACTTCATGCACGTCAACGCGGTCGACTACCACGCCGACCTCGACCTGATCCTGCTCAGCTCGCCGCACCTGTGCGAGGTCTGGGTCATCGACCACTCGACGACCACCGAGCAGGCGCGCGGCACGAGCGGCGGCCGGCGAGGGCACGGCGGAGACATCCTCTGGCGCTGGGGAGACCCGCGGCGCTACGGCGCGGGCACCGACGCCGACCAGCGCTTCTTCTACCAGCACGACCCCGAGTGGCTCGACGGCAGCAACGCCTTCGCCGGACCCGACCCGGGCGCCGCGCGCGTCGACGACCTGCGCATCACGGTCTTCAACAACGGCGGCCAGCGTCCCGACGGCGACTGGAGCTCGATCGACGAGCTCGTGCTGCCGTTCGATCCGGTGCGCGGCTTCGTGCGCGAACCGGGCAAGCCGTTCGGCCCCGAGCAGCCGGTGTGGACGTACTCCGACAAGGGCACGTTCCTCTCGCCGTTCATCAGCGGCGCGCAGCGACTGCCCAACGGCGACACGCTCGTCTGCGAGGGCATCTCGGGTCGCCTGTTCGAGGTGAACCGGGCCGGCAAGGTCGTGTGGGACTACCGCAACCCGGTCACGGGTGACGTCCCCGCGCCGAAGGGCACCGGAGGCGTCCCGCCGCTGGCCGTGTTCCGCGCCACGCGCTACGGACCCGAGCACCCGGGCATCGTCGCGCTGCTCGGCGCGAAGTAGCCGCGGGCGATCGGGCGCGTCAGCCGAACCAGCGCGACAGCCAGCCGCGCTTGTGTCCGCATGCCTCGAGGGCCTGGGTGAGCATCTCGCGCACGGGCTCGTCGGTCTCGCGGGCGAGCGCCGCGTCGAGGGCGTCGACGACGTGCCGGCTGTGGCTGTCGTGCATCGCGCGCGCCCCCCAGAAGCGCGTGGCCGAGTGCGGACTGTGGAGCGTCGCCGCGCACTCCTCGGGGAAGCGCTCGACGAGCTCCGCGAGCAGCGGCGTGAGGCGCTCCTGCGCGCGCCACACGTCGTCGCGCGCGTCGCCGTCGTCGGTCGGCAGCTCCTCGCGCTCGACGGAGAGAGCATCCAGGCGATCGACGAGCTCTCGCACCTCGTCGACGCCGCACGCGTTCGCGATCGAGAGCGGCAACGGCGTGTAGGCCCGGTCGACCGCGGAGACGCCCTCGTAGGCGGCGTCGATCAGCTCCTGGAGGCGGCTCATGGTTCGTCCTCGGAAGGGGCGGGCGGGGTCGCCGCGCCGGCGGCGCGGAACTCCGTCACGATGCTCGCGCGCAGGACGCTCCACGTCCACCGTCGATCGCGTAGCTCGCGGCGGGACGACGGCGCATCGCGCCGGTCCCCTTCCTTCCGCTACGGTGGACGGCCCCTCCCTGCGTCTTCTCGCCATGGGAACCCCGCTCCCGTTCCACGCGCTGCCGCTCGACGACGCCCTCGCGCGGCTGGACGCCACGCCCGCCGGGCTCGCGTCGAAGGAAGCCGCGCGTCGGCTGCGCGAACACGGACCCAACGCCCTGCTCGTCGCGCCGCCGCGTCCGGCGTGGCGGATCCTGCTCGACCAGACGGCCAGCCTGACGGTGGCGCTGCTCGCAGGGGCCGCGGCGCTCTCGCTCGTGGTGTCCGACGTGGCCGATGCCCTCGCCATCGGCGTCGTGCTGCTGCTCGACGTCGGTCTCGGCTTCGTGATCGAGCTGCGCGCGAGGCGCTCGATGGACGCGTTGCGATCGCTCGACCCGGGGCGCGCGCGCGTGCTGCGCGACGGCGCGCCGACGACGTGCGACGCGCACGCGCTCGTCCCCGGCGACGTGGTGCTGCTCGAGGAAGGCGACGCGGTGCCGGCCGACATGCGCGTCCTGTCGGGCGCCGAGCTGGCGGCGAACGAGGCGCCGCTCACGGGCGAGTCGCTGCCCGTCCCCAAGACGCCCGACGCGGTGGACGTCGACGCGCTCGTGGCCGATCGCGCCTGCGTCCTGCACAAGGGCACGCTCGTCGCCACGGGCAGCGCTCGCGCCGTGGTCTTCGCCACGGGCCTGTCCACCGAGATCGGACGCGTCACCGAGCTCGTGGCGTCGACCGAGGACGACGCGACCCCGCTCGAGCGCCGCCTCGCCGCACTGGGACGCAGGCTCGTGGGCCTGTCGCTGGGCGTCGGTGCGCTCGTCGCGCTGCTCGGCTGGCTGCGCGGCGGCGAGGTGTGGCTCATGCTGCAGACCGGCATCGCGCTCGCGGTGGCCGCCGTCCCCGAGGGACTGCCGGTGGTCGCCACGATCACCCTCGCGGTGGGCATGCGCCGCATGGCGCGTCGCGCGGCGCTCGTGCGCAGGCTGCCGGCGGTCGAAGCGCTCGGCTCGGTGACCGTCGTGTGCACCGACAAGACCGGAACGCTCACGGCCGGCGAGATGACCGCCGTGGTGCTGTCCCTCGCGGACGGGCGCGTCGACGTGACCGGAGCCGGCTACGGTTCCGAGGGCGAGCTCCTGCGGGACGGCGTGACGATCGACGCCGCCCGGATGCCGTCCGACGCGGCGTTGCGCCGGGCGCTGGAGGTCGCCGCGCTCTGCAACCGAGCGCACGTCGAACGGGTGGCGCCGAGCACCGACGGCGGCGCGCCGCGGACGCGCCCCGCGTCCGACGATACACGCGCTGGCCGAGACCCCGCGGGCACCTGGCGCGCGGGCGGCGATCCCACCGAGGCGGCGCTGCTCGTGCTGGCCCGCAAGGCGGGGATCGAACGCGACGCCCTGCGGGCCAGCCTGCCCGAGGTCGGCGAGCTGCCGTTCCGCAGCGAACGCATGCTCATGGCGACCTTCCATCTCCGGCCCGACGGACGCGTCTTCGTGGCGGTCAAGGGCGCGCCCGAACGCGTGCTCGCGTGCTGCGCCCTCGACGACGTGGCGCGCGCCGACGTCCTGCGCGAGAACGGCGCCCTCGCGCAGGACGGCCTGCGCGTGCTCGCGCTGGCCTGCGGCGAGATCGCGTCCGACGCGCCGCGCGACGAGTCGGCGCTGGCGCAGCTGCGCCTGCTCGGCCTCGTGGGCCTGCTCGACCCGCCCGCGGCCGACGTGGCCGGGACGCTCGCGACGCTGCGCACCGCCGGAATCCGCGTGATCATGATCACGGGCGACCAGGCCGCCACGGCGCGGGGCGTGGCGCGCGCGCTCGGGCTGCTCGCCACCGTCGACGACCTGGACCGCGTGCTCGACGGCGCCGAACTGCTGCGCCTCGACGACGCCGCGCTGGCCGAGCGCGTGCGCCACGTGTCGGCCTTCAGCCGCGTCTCGCCCCGGGACAAGCTGCGCATCGTGCGCGCGCTGCAGGCCGACGGCGAGGTGGTCGGCATGCTCGGCGACGGCGTGAACGATGCGGCCGCGCTCAAGGGCGCCGACGTGGGTGTCGCGATGGGACGTCGCGGGACCGACGTGGCCAAGGAGACCGCCGACCTCGTGCTGCTCGACGACCGCCTGGCCACCGTCGCCGCGGCCGTCGAGGGCGGACGCGTCATCGACGACGACATCCGCAAGGTGGTCTTCTATCTCTTCTCGGGCAACCTGTCCGAGGTGCTCGTGCTGCTCGTGGCCGGCGTGTGCGGCCTGCCGCTGCCGTTGCTCCCGCTGCAGATCCTGTGGATCAACCTCGTGTCCGACGTCTTCCCCGCCCTGGCGCTCGCGATGGAACCGGGCGAGCCCGACGTGATGCGGCGACCGCCCGTGCGCGGGACGGCGGTGCTCTCGCGGCGCTTCGCCGTGTCGGCCACGCTCTACGGGCTGCTGCTCGCGCTGCCCGCGCTGGGCGTGTTCCTGATCGCGCTGCGGCGTGACGGCGACGAGGCACGGGCGCGCGCGCTGGCCTTCCTGGTGCTGGGCCTGGGCCAGATCGCACACGCGTTCAACGCCCGGAGCCGTGGGCGGGCTCCGCTGCGCTCGGTGCTGTCCGGCACGCGCTGGATGTGGGGCGCGACGGCGATCGGTGCGGTCCTCATGCTGGGGTCGGTGGCGGCGCCTGGCCTCGGACGCGTGCTGGGCGTGCCGTCGCTGCACCTCGACGACGGGGTGCTCGTGGCCTGCGCCGCGCTGCTGCCCCTCGTCGTGGGGCGCATCTGGCATCGCGTGCGCGTCGACGCTCCGCTTGCGCGGAGCTCCAGCCATTGAGCGGCACGGGCGGCGAGGACGACACCGTGCACAGCGTCGACGCCCACGCGGGTGGCGACGAGGATGCGCCGCGCCGCGCGACGTTCGGCCGCCACGCCCGGCACGTCCCCGGGCTGGCTGCGACGCTCGTGCGGCGCGGCGAGCCCGCGCGCCTGCTCGTCACGGGACATGCCGATCGCGACGCGCGCCGCCCCGTGACGACCGACACGGTGTTCGCGTGGTGGTCGCTGACCAAGATCGTCACCGCGACGCTGGCTCTGCGCCTCGCCGAACGGGGACGCCTCGACCTCGACGCACCGGCGCGCGAGCGCGTCCCGGAGCTCGACCTCGTGGCCGGGCCGCGCGCAGGACGCCGGCCCCGAGCGCGCGACCGCGGCGGGATCGCGCGCGGTGCGCGTGAGCCCAGCGCGCGCGACCTGCTCGGACACGGCGCCGGATTCGTCGACGCGCAACGTCACGTGGCGCGCTGGTTCTGCGCGCCGGACGCGCCCTTTCCCGGGCCGCGCGCGTTCCTGGCCGAACAGCTGCACCGGCACGGACCGCTGCGCGCGTCGCCCGGGGCGCGTCTGCACTACAGCAACCTCGGCTACGCGACGCTCGGCGAGCTGCTCGCCGACGCCGGTGCGCGCGACTTCCGCGGGCTCGTGCGCGAGCAGGTGCTCGATCCGCTGGGGATGACGTCCACCGGTTTCGAGGCCGCCCGGTTGGCGCACGGCGACGGGTCGCGCCTCGCGTGCGGCTACGTGCGGCGCTTCAGCCGGCTGGGACTCGCCGTGCGCCTGCTCGACCGGCGCGGGTTCCTCGCCGCGCGCAGCGGCGGCCTTCGCCGGCTGCGCTGGCGCGACCTCGTCTTCTCGCCGCACGGTGGCCTGCTGGGATCGATCGACGACCTCGCGCGCTTCCTGCGCCTGTTCGTCGAGGGCGGCCAATCGAACGGTGTGCGCGTGCTCGGGCGGGCGTCCCTCGACGCGATGGCGACGCTGACCCTGCGCGACCCGCGTCGTCGCGCGACGCCGTCCGGCACCGGACTGGGCTGGTTCGTCGACGAGCGCCCGCGCGTCGCCGGCGCGCGCGGCGTCCTGCTGCTGCACGGGGGACGCGGTCCGGGCTTCACCACCGAGATGGCCGTCCTGCCCGCGCACGGCCTGGCGGTCGGCGTGCTCGGCAACACCGAGTTCGACGCGCGTTCCACGGCCAGGACGCTGCTGGCGGACGCCCTCGCGGGGCGCCTGTGACGCGGCCGTGCCCGCCCGGCTTGCGTGGCCGAGGTTCCGCGAAGACGATCGTGCGAGATGTGGCGCGGGGGACGGCCCGCGCTGTGGACCCCGGGAGACCGACGATGACGATCCGATCGATGCCGGCTTGCGCGCTGCTCGTCCTGTGGCTCGTGCTCGCCGCGTGCGGGACCGATGCCCAGCCTTCGCGACCCTTCGTGTACGAGACCGGAGGCGACGGGGGCGAGTCGATGCGCGTCACGAACGCCGACGGGTTCGCGTGCACCCGGCTGCGGGTGGAGGCGGCCTGCGGCAAGTGCCAGTTCGGACTGCCCGGCGACGACTGCGCCCTGGCGATCCGCACGGGAGGCAACGCGTGGTACGTCGACGGCGCGGACCTCGACGGCTACGGCGACGCGCACGCTGCCGACGGCATGTGCAACGCCGTGCGCTACGCGGTCGTCTCGGGCAGGCTCTCCGAGGGACGTTTCGTCGTCACGTCCTTCGAACTCGTCGAGTCGAGGGGCGTGGGCGGCTAGGTCCCGCCGCAGGCGGCGTCGCAACCGTCGTGAGCTTCGCGGGCGTCGCGCTGCCCATGCGTGTCGCGTGCGAGTTCAACGAAGCGGAAGCCGAGGCGGGCCTCCACCGCGGCGAGCCGCGCTTCGACCTCGGCGGCGTCGCGCCCGCCCAGGTTCACGATGCCGTAGCGCGCCGAGTGACCGTCCTCGAGCGTCTCGAAGTCGGACAGCACCTCGCCGGCGGAGCACTCGCTCCAGCAGAGGACGCCCTCGGCCAGCGCTTCGGCCGCGCGCAGGTCGGCGGGGGACGGCGCCGCGAGCACGCGCACCGGCCGGAACGTGCGCAGCGGACGGCTCACGGCGCACGCCCAGCGTCCCGCGCCTCCCAGTCGCGGGGGGCGCTCACCCACGGCGAGCGACAAGGCGCACTCGTAGCCGTTCGTGCCGCCGAGCTTCTCGTGCAGGTCGGCGAACTGGCCGCACATGCGCGGGTTGAGCTCGATCACGTGCACCGCGCTGGACGCGACGTCGACCATGAGCTCGACGTTGAACATCGTGTCGGACAGGCCGTGGGCGCGCACCACGCGCGCGGTGACGTCCTCGACGCGGCGCAAGAGCGGCGCGGGCAGGCACGACGGCGCGTCGAAGCGGAGGAAGCTGCCGCTGGGATGCAACGTCGAGTCGACCACGCCCAGCACCACGATCTCGTCGCCCGTGGCGAAGCCTTCGGCGGTGACCTGCACCCCGCCCAGCACGTCCTCGGCCAGGAATCCGCGTGCGTCGGCGTCGAGCGCGGTGTGGGCGCGGCGCAGGGCCTCGAAGACCTCGACGAAGTGGCGCAGGCAGTTGTGCGCGGCGGGGCGCGCGAGGTGCGCGTCGAGGGCATGCGCGTCTTCGACGCGGCGCGCCAGCAGTGAGAACGCCGCGCGGATCGGCTTGACGAAGCACGGGAAGCGTTCGGGAGGCAGGCCGCCGCCGGGACGCGTCGGATCGACGCGCTCGAAGCGCGGCACGGCCTCGGGCGCCACGGCGCGCTGCAGCGTCCGCGAGACGAGCTTGTGCTGCGCGCGCGCCACGGCGTCGGGCGACGGACCGGGCAGGCCGAGCCGCCGAGCGAGCACCGCGGCCACGAGCGCGCCCGGGTCGTCGCTCGACGTGAACACGCCGTCGACGCGTCCTTCGTGCTCGCGCGCGGTGCGCTCGACCCAGCCGAGCACGTCGAGGTCCCAGGGACTGTCCTCGGCGCGCGGCGAGGCGTACACGATCTCGTACCGTTCGCCGAGCCGCTTGCACGCGGCGAGCTGGCGCTCGTCCCAAGCCGTGGGGAACGCGACGAGGACGCGCTTCATCGGAGCCTCTGCCCCGGTGGTCCGCGCCGAACGTTCGCCTCGGGACGTCCGGGCGTGCGCGCGGAGGTGCAAGTCACCGGGAAGAGAGCTTGACGGGTGCGCGGCGGGGTCGCAAGAGCGGAGACGTCGGATGGCCGATCTTCGCTGCCCGCGCTCCAGCGTCTACCCGCCGAACAACCCGGCGCCCTCAGTCCAGCGCTTCACGTACTCTCTGACGCGCACCTTGCGCGCGGTGTTCTCGGAGCTCATGTAGCGGATCGTGCCGTACACCGGACGCTCGGGGCCCCACGCGCGGTCGTAGCGTCCGAGGCACCACATGATGCCGGTCACGCTGTTCGGGTCGCGGCCGTCGAGGGCGTAGCGGTTGTTGAGCTCGAACAGGATCTCCAGCGCGGCGCGCGGGTGCTCCGTCCACTCGAGCACCTTCTTGCCCCACAGCATGCGCAGGTAGTTGTGGATCACGCCGGTCTCTCGCAGTTGCGCCTGGGCGGCGTTCCAGAGCGGGTCGTGGGTGGTGCCGCGGTCGAACGTGTCGAGGTCGTAGACGTGCTCGCGCGGGTCGTTCGCGTGGAGCTCGAGCGTGGCGCGCGCCCAGGGCGGCAGCGTCTCGTAGCGCTCGCAGTCGGGCACGAGGCGCGCCATGTTGAAGCCGAGTTCGCGCCAGGTCACGAGCTCGTCGAGGAAGCCCTCGGCCTCGGTCGACATCTTCCACCAGCCGGCGCGGG
Source organism: Planctomycetota bacterium (assembly GCA_020638905.1). Lineage (GTDB taxonomy): Bacteria > Planctomycetota > B15-G4 > B15-G4 > B15-G4 > JACKHP01. The sequence continues at coordinate 72,084 of JACKHP010000007.1, forward strand.
CGCCGTTGCCGCCGGGAGTGAGTGCGGCGGGTGTCCAGTCTTCGCGGCGGGCGACGGCGTCGAGCACGGCGTGCACCGAGACGTGGCCGAAGTGCAGGTACGGCGAGAGGCCCGACGTCGCGTCGGCCTCGGGTTGGTTGCGTTCGGTGCCGTAGCGCGACAGGCGCTCCGACAGGAACCGTCCCAGCACCTCGTCGGCCGCGCGGAAGCCGCCGCGCACGCCGTCGACGGCGCGCACGGCGTGGTCGATCGGCAACGCCGCGAGTCCGTCGTCGGCGAGCAGCGCGTCGAGGTCGGCGGACGGCCAGCGCGACGCGATCGCGCGCGGCACCTCGATCGGCGCGGGCAGCGTGCGTTCCGCGAGCGGGTCGGGCAGCGGCTGGACGGCGAGGTGCGCCGGCAGCTCGGCCTGCAACACGCGCCGCAGCGCGTGCGCCGTGGGAAACACGCGCTCGGTGGCGCGCATCGGCAGCAGTCCGTTGCCGTCGACGGCCTCGAGCCGCACGGGGAGGCGGGCGCCCGCCGCAGCGACCATGCGCGGCAGGAAGAACCCGGGGAAGTCGTCGGTCACCACCGCGCACGCGTCCGCGGCGAGCGCTTCGAGCAGTCCCCGGCCGGCGCCGGGCTCGGGCTCGACGTACGGGACGTAGGTCACCGGCGCCCCGGCGAAGGCCTCGACGTGGTCGCGCATGCCCTCCAGCACGAAGCGGTGGATGCGCTCGCTGGCCCAGCGGTATCCGCAGCGCAGCGGCTCGAGCACCACGAGCGGACGGTCGAGCTCCTCGGCCAGGCGCACCGCGCGTTGCAGCGCGAAGTTCCAGGTCGGACGGCGCGCGGCGATCATCCAGTGGACGACGTACGCGCCGTCCTTGCGCACGGGCGCGTCGTTCACGCGGCGCAGGCGCAACGCGGCCGAGGGCGAGGCGGAGGCGGCGTCTCGTTCAGCGGACATGCGGCGTCCCGTCGCGGGTGTCGGTGGCGTCGCCGTCGGACGAGGGATCGAGCCTGCGCGATAGCGCGAGCGTGAGCGGCAGGCTCACGCACCAGACGAGTCCGGTCGACGCGAGCGCGAGCGCGCGCGGCGTCCCGAACGAGAGCGCGCCGAGCGACGCGGCCGACAGGTACGAGAGCGGCGAGCCGACCAGTCCGAGCAGCGCGGCCAGCCTCAGCCGCGTGCGCAGACGTCGCAGGACGAGGTCGAAGGTCGCGCCGAACGCGACCCACAGCGCGAGCATCCAGAGCGGCAGGCCGAGCCAGGGTGACGCCGCGCCGCGCAGGTGCAGCGCACCGACGCGCGTCAGCAAGGCGTCGCCCAGGCAGCCCACCGCGGCCACGACGAGCACGCGCCCGAGCGTGGCCCCTGCGGGACGCACGAGCACCAGGTGCAGCGCCAGGAACTCGAGCGCGGCCAGCGGCGCCGCGAGCGGCACGTCGTGCGCCGCGCCCAGCACGCACGCGAACCACGCGCCCTGGAACAGCGCCGCCTCGAGCAGCAGCGTCGGCGTCGACGTCCGTGACGGAGGGGCGACGTCCACCGCCGTCACCGCGCGCCCTCACCGGACGGGCGTCCGCCCAGGGCCTCGCGCGCAGGCAGGATCGGGTCGCGGCGGTTCAACGGCTTGGCGAGCACGAGCTGCGAGACGCCGATGAAGCGCTCGGCGAAGCCCCCCTCGCAGTACGCGAGGTAGTAGTCCCAGAGCCGCAGGAAGCGTTCGTCGCGCCCGGTGGACAGCACGCGCTCGCGGTTGTCGTGAAGCGTCTCGCGCCACGCGCCGAGCGTGCGCGCGTAGTGCGGCGTCATGTCCTCGAGGTGCACGAGGCGCATGTCGGTGCGCTGGGCCATCGCGTCGCAGATCGCCGTCACCGACGGGATGAAGCTGCCCGGGAAGACGTGGCGCTTGATGAAGTCGACCTCGCGCGCCGCGCGCTCGAACTCGCGGTCGAGGATGTGGATCGCCTGCAGTGCGAAGAGGCCGTCGGCGGCCAGCAGGCGCGAGCAGGTCTCCATCCAGGTGGGCAGGAATTCCCTGCCGACGGCTTCGATCATCTCGACAGAGACCAGGCGGTCGTAGCGGCCGCGCAGGTCGCGGTAGTCCTCGAGCAGCACCGTGACGCGGTCGGACAGGCCGGCGCGCGCCACGCGCTCGACGGCCAGCGCGTGCTGCTCCTGCGAGATCGTGGTCGTCGTGACGCGGCAGCCGTACGTCGCCGCCGCGTGGATCGCCATGCTGCCCCAGCCCGTCCCGATCTCGAGCAGGTGGTGCTGCGGACGCAGGTCGAGCTTGCGGCACAGCCGGTCGAGCTTGGCCAGCGAGGCCTCGCGCATCGTGGCGCCCGCGTGCTCGAACACGCCGGCGCTGTAGGTCAGCGTCTCGTCGAGGAACAGCTCGAAGAAGTCGTTGCCGAGATCGTAGTGCGCGGCGATGTTGCGCCGGCTGCCCTGCTTCGTGTTGCGGCGCATGCGCGCCCAGAGCGCGCGCAGCGGCGAGGCGAGCCGGGCCAGGCCGCCCTCGACGGCGTCGAGCACCGAGCGGTTGCGCACGAAGAGGCGTACCAGCGCGACGAGGTCGTCGGACGTCCAGGACGCGTCGAGGTACGACTCGGCGGCGCCCAGCGAGCCGCCGGCCAGCATGTCGGCGTAGAACGCGGGATCGACGACGCGCAGCGCGGCGTCGGGCGCTGGCGGCAGACGCGAGGCGTCGCCGAGTCCGTCCTCGGTGGGGCCGAGGCGGCCGCGCAGCACGATCTTCTCGCCGCTCCACGCCTCGTGGATCTCGAGCGAGCCCACGGCGAGGGTCGCGAGACGCGCCAGCACGAGCGTGCGCGCGACGCGTTCGACGGCGCTCGGCGCGCGTGCCGCCGCGACCGTGCGCGCGGCGAGGGTGGTCGACGGGGTCATCGCGGAGCTCCTGCGTCGCGGGACGGTGCGCGCACGGCGGGCGACTCGTCGTCGACGCGTGCGGCCTTCGAAGGGTGCGTGAAGAACGGCGTGCGCTTGATCCAGAGCAGCGCGGCGTGCACGTAGATGGCGAGCAGCACCTCGGCCGCGGCCCACGGATGGCGCAGCAGGCAGCCGGCCAGGCTGCGTCCGGTCAGCGGCTCGCGCTCCAGGCGCAGCGTGGCGTCGAAGACGCTCTCGTCGGCCTCGAGGTTCTCCATGTGCACGAAGAGCTCGTCGCCGGGCGTGCCGACGGTCCAGTCGTAGTCCTGCTGCATCGGCATGAAGGGCGAGACGTGGAAGGCCTTCGCGAAGCGGCGGTGCAGCGCCGAGGTGCGTTCGCCGGGGGTGCGCGCGAGCACGTAGCGGTGGCGCTCTCCCCAGGGCGTGTTCGTGATCTCGGCCACCACCGCGGCCAGCGTGCGTCCGTCGGGCTCGAAGCAGTAGTAGAACGACACGGGATGGAACGAGACGCCGAGCGTGCGCAGGTGCGTGAGCAGGCGCACCGGACCCGACGGGGCGCGTCCGGTCTCGGCGGCCACGACCGCGCGCACCTCGTCGGCCAGCGGACGCGACGGATCGCCGAGGAAGTCGGCGCGCCGGAACGAGACCACGTTGCGGCGCTCGACCGACCACAGCAGGCGTCCCGCGAACACGTGCTCGAGCTCGTCGAGGTCGAGGTAGAGCAGCGTGAGCCGCCTGCGGAATGCGTGCGGACGCGGCGAACGCCGCCGATGGCGCACCCAGCCCCGGTACAGCGCGCTCTCCATCAGTGCACCGCCAGCGCGTCGTCGCGGCGGACGGCGTCGGCCCCGCGCGCGAGGCGCTCGAGCTGCGCGAGCGCGGTCACGGCGCTGCGATGGCCGTCCTCGTGGAAGCCGTAGCCCCAGTACGCGCCGCAGTAGAACGTGCGCCGCACGCCGCTGATCTCGGCGTGCCGGCGCTGGGCGGCGAGCGCCGCGGGCGTGAACACGGGATGGTGGTACGTGATGCGTCGCAGCACGCGCGTCGGGTCGATGTCCTCGACGTGGTTGAGCGTGACTAGGAAGCGCACCTCGGCGTCGAGGCCCTGCAGCGCGTTCATGTCGTACGTCACGGCCACGCGCTCGTCGTCGCGCGACGTGACGTGGTAGTTCCAGGCGGCCCAGGCCTTGCGTGCGCGGGGGAGCATGCGCTCGTCGGTGTGCACCACGGCCTCGTTGCGCTGGTAGCCGATGGCGCCCAGCACCGCGCGCTCGGACGCGCTCGGGTCGGCCAGCATCGCGAGCGCCTGGTCGCTGTGGACGGCGATCACCACCGCGTCGAAGCGCTCGGGCGCGTCGCCGCGCACCGTGACCTCGACGCCGTCGGCGAGCCGCCGCACGGCGTCCACCGGCGACGAGCTGCGGATGCGCTCGCGGAACGGCCGCACGAGCGCCTCGACGTAGCTCCGCGAACCGCCCTCGACGACGCGCCATTGCGGGCGCTCGTCGACCGAGAGCATGCCGTGGTTCTCGAAGAAGCGCACGAACGCCCGGGCCGGGAAGGCGCGCATGCCGACCGTGCCGGACGACCAGATCGCGGCGCCCATCGGCAGGATGTACTGCTCGAGGAAGGCGCGCGACCAGCGTCCGCGGTCGAGGTATTCGCCCAGCGTGAGCCCGTCGTCCTCGCCCTCGAGCAGCTCGCGCGCCTGCCGGTTGAAGCGCAGGATGTCGGCGATCATGCGCAGGAACGTCGGACGCAGCAGGTTGCGGCGCTGGGCGAAGAGCGTGTCGAGCGAGTGGCCGTTGTACTCGAGGCCGGTGCGTTCGTCGCGCACGCTGAAGCTCATCGTGCTCGGCCGGCTGGCCACGCCCAGCTCGTCGAGCAGCGCGCAGAATCCGGGGTAGGTGCGCTCGTTGAACACGATGAAGCCGGTGTCGACCGCGTGGCTGCGTCCGCCGGTGCGCAGGTCGAGCGTGTTCACGTGGCCGCCGATGCGGTCATCGGCCTCGAAGACGGTGAGGTCGTGCTCGGGATGCAGGCGGTGCGCCGCCACGAGTCCCGAGACGCCCGTGCCCACGACGGCGATCTTCATGCGTCGTCTCCCTCGCGACGGCCGCGCAGCAGCGCGCGCGGGACGGGACGCAGGTCCCAGACGAGACCGAACGCGGCCAGGCCGCGCAGCACGAGCCAGGTCACGTCGAGCTCCCACCAGCGGAAGCCCTGGCGCACCGAGTGCGGATGGTGATGGTGGTTGTTGTGCCAGCCCTCGCCGAGGGTCAGCAGCGCGAGCAGCGCGTTGTTGCGGCTGTCGTCGGGCGTCGCCCAGCGGCGCGTCCCCCAGCGGTGGGCAAGGCTGTTGATGGTGAACGTCGCGTGGTAGAGCACGACGGTCGAGAGGCAGCCCCAGACGAGCATCTGCGCGCCGGACGTGCCGAGGTCGGGGGCGTAGGCGGCGAGCAGCGCGCCCGAGGCGTAGAGCAGCGCGCCGAGCAGCACGGGCACGAGCCCGTCGTAACGGTCGAGCAGCACGAGTTCGCGGTGGCGCGCGAGGTCGGGCACGAGCTCGGTGGCCGTGCGGAAGTTGCCGCGCGTGCCGAACCAGCCCACGTGGCTCCAGAAGAGTCCGCGGCGGCCGGGCGAGTGCGGGTCGGCGGGCGAGTCCGAGTCGCGGTGGTGGCGGCGGTGGTGCGCGGCCCACCACAGCGGGCCGCGCTGGGCGCTCGCGTTGGCCAGCACGGCGAGCGCGAACTGTCCGGCGCGGGAGGTGCGGAAGGCGCGGTGCGAGAAGTAGCGGTGGTAGCCGGCGGTGATGCCGAACATGCGCACGAGGTAGAGCGCCACCGCGGTCCAGACGGCGACCGGGCTCCATCCCACCCAGGGCACGAGCAGGCAGGCGGCGTGCAGCAGGAGGAAGGGCGTGATGCGCAGCCACTCGATGCGCTCGTCGCCGGCGCCGTCCTCGCCGTACGGACGGTCGGTGCCGCCCGCGAACCACGAGCGCAGGAGCGCGGTGAGCCGACTGGGCTGGGCGTCGGAGGCGGCCAAGGGACCCTCGTCCGGGAGGCGGGAGATGCGTCCCGATTTCGCAGCGACGCGGCCCGCGGATGCATGACGAATCGCGGTCGACGCGGCCTCGACGCACGTTGCGCGCGCTGCATCCGCGGGCGCCCCGAGCGACGAAGACCCGTCTTCCCGCCCCGCGAGCCGCCATGCCCGTCCTCGACGTCCAACTCCTGCTGCTCGGCTGGGCGGCCTCGGTCGTCTTCCTGCTGGCGATGTGGATCGTCCAGCGGCGCACCCTCGACGCGGGCATCTCCGACGTGGGCTGGGCGCTCTCGCTGGCGGGCATGGCGATCGCTGCGGCGCTGCTCGGTGACGGCGGACTCGGACCGCGCGTGCTCGTCGGCGTCCTGGGCGGCGTCTGGGGCCTGCGGCTCGGCCTGCACCTGGTGTTCGACCGCGTCCTCGGGCACTCGGAAGACGGGCGCTACCGCTATCTGCGCGAGCACTGGGGCGCCGCGGCGCAGCGCAAGTTCTTCGGCTTCTTCCAGCTCCAGGCGTTCGTGGCCGCGGTGCTCTCGATCCCGTTCCTCGTGGCGGTGCGCGCGCCGTCCGACGCGCTGACGGGCTGGCACGTCGCGGGACTGCTCGTGTTCGCGGCGGGCAAGACCTTCGAGATCGTCGCCGACCGCCAGCTCGCGCGCTTCCGCGCCGAGCCCTCGAACCGCGGGCACACGTGCCGCGTCGGGCTGTGGCGCCTCTCGCGCCATCCCAACTACTTCGGCGAGTGGATCCTGTGGTGGGGCTTCGCGCTCGTCGCCTGGCCCGCGCCGGGCGGGGCGTGGGCACTGCTCGCGCCGCTCGCGATGTACCTGATGATCACGCGCGTCTCGGGCATCCCGTACACCGAGGCCCAGGCGCTACGCTCGCGCGGGGACGACTACCGCCGCTACCAGCGCGAGACGAACGCCTTCTTCCCCTGGCCGCGAGCCGCGTCGCGCGACGCCGCCGCCCCCTCCGACCGTCCCCTGGGAGACGTCCGATGACCGCGACCTGGCTGCTCGACCGCGACCTTCTGCCCGACCCGCTCGTGCGTTTCGGCATCCGCCGGCTGCTGCGCCGGCGCCTGCGGGACGAGGACGTGCCCGACGACGCCGCGCGCGAGCGCAAGGAACGCGCCTGGGCCGACGCGCTGCGGACGAGCGACATCGCGCTCGAGACGGAGGCCGCCAACGCGCAGCACTACGAGGTCCCGGCCGAGCTGTACCGGCTCGTGCTCGGCAAGCGCCTCAAGTACAGCTCGGGCCTGTGGGAGGACGGCGACGACCTCGACGCCGCCGAGGAACGCATGCTGGCGCTGACCACCGAGCGCGGCGGCCTCGTCGACGGCATGCACGTGCTCGACCTGGGCTGCGGCTGGGGCTCGCTCTCGCTCTGGATCGCCGAGCGCTTCCCGGATTGCCGCGTGCTGGCGGTCAGCAACTCGGGCAGTCAGCGCGCGTTCATCGAGGCGCGCTGCCGTGAACGCGGCTTCTCCAACGTCGACGTCGTCACGGCCGACGCGAACCGCTTCGACACCGAGCGCCGCTTCGACCGCGTCTTCTCGGTCGAGATGTTCGAGCACGTGCGCAACTACGAGCGCCTCATGCGCCGCATCGCGGGCCTGCTGCGTGACGACGGACGGCTCTTCGTGCACATCTTCACCCACGAGCGCTTCAGCTACCCCTTCGAGACCGAGGGCGAGCACAACTGGATGGGCCGCCACTTCTTCACCGGCGGCCAGATGCCCAGCGAGGACCTGCTGCTGCGCTTCCAGGACGACCTGCGGCTCGAGACCCGCTGGCGCGTCGACGGACGGCACTACAGCCGCACCGCCGAGGCCTGGCTGCGGAACTTCGACGCGCGTCGCGACGAGGTCGACGCGGTGCTGCGCGACACGTACGGCGCCGACGCGAAGCGCATGGGCGTCTACTGGCGCGTGTTCTTCATGGCCTGCGCCGAGCTGTGGGGCTTCCGCGACGGACGCGAGTGGTTCGTCACGCACTACCTGTTCGGCAAGCGGTGAGCGCCGCCGCGTCGCTCTTCGCGTTGTGCGCTGCCTTCGCGCCGGTCACGGGGTGCGTCGCGGACGATCAGTCCTCCGACCGTTTCGCGGTGCCGGTGGTCGACCTGGGACGCTCCGAACGCGACCTGCGCTTCCCGGCGGCGCACCGGCTGCCGCGGCCGGACGACACCCTGCTCGCGCGGCTGGAGCGCGCACTCGCGTCGCGCTTCGACGCCCCGGCGCGCGGGGCCGAGCCCGAGGACGGCGCGCGCGCCGCCACCGGCACCGAGGCCGGCGAGTCGGCCTGGACGCGCTCGTTCGGCGACCTCGTGCAGGCCTTCGGCGCCGTGCGCCGCGACGCGCGGCGCACCGACGCGCTCCTGGCGCGCCTGCGCGCCGAGCGTCCCCGGGCATATGACGCCGTGGGCGAGCTGCTCGCGCCGCTCGTGCGCACCGCCGGCCTGTACCGCGCCGACTGGGATCCCGAGACCGAAGCCGCCGACGACGGCTTCCTCGCCGGGGACGCCTACGCGCTCGATCGGCGACGCGCGCCCTGGCGCGAGCTGTCCGGCGACGGCGACGTGCAGCAGGTGGCGTTGCTCGTGTGGGCCGACGAGGCCGCGCTCAAGCAGGCCGAGAGCGACTACACGACGTACAAGGCGCGTCCCCACACGACGCTCGAGGAGATCGGCGTCGTGCGCGACTCGTGGGTCACGGGACGGGACGCGCGCGGTCCGTGGAACCTGTACGTGCTGCGCTCGCGCTCCGACCTGCCGTGGCCGTTCTCCGACTACACGGCCGACGTCGCGACGCTGCTCGAGCGCGACGCCGAGGGTCGGCTCGTGACGCACGTCTGGTCGTCCAGCGACGACTTCCTGTGGCTCGCGGGACGGGACACGTACGTGCCGGTGACGAACGCCGACGGCGCGCTGGTGGCCACGCTCGTCGTGCGCGAGCTGGGCTTCGACCTCGACGGCGTGCCCGACGGCGACTCCGACCGGCGCACCGCGATGCGCACCGCGCTGGGCTGCCTGAAGCGCGACGCCGAGCGGCGCATCGACGAGCGCTTCGCCGCGGCGCACGCGGCGGCCCGCGACGAGGCCACCCGCGCGTGGGCTCGGAGCTCGTCCGGGAGCGGAGCCGCGGGCGTCGCCCCCGAGCCCGGTGCGGCGGCGGGGGACCTGGGCGACATCGACGAGAGCGTGCTCGCCGAGCGCGCGCCCGGGCCCGGCGATGCGCTGCCGGACTTCGTGCTGAGGTCTCCGCGATGAGCGGCGTGCGTCGGGTCGTCGTCCTCGCGCTGCTGCTCGGCGCGGGCCTGCTGTGCGTCGCGAGCTGTGCGTCGCTCGACAAGGACGCGCTCGAGGCGCGCCTGCTCGCGCTGCCCAAGAACGCGCCCGTCGCGGCGCACGGCCTCGTCCACGAGGTGTTGCCGCTCGAGATCGGCGGCCGGCCTCGGGACGTCGAGGTCACGCGGCTCTCGGTCTCGCGCGTCGGCGCGCCCGCGCCGGGCGAGGGCGTGCGGCGTCCGGTGGTGTTCGTGCACGGGACGCCCGGCACGCTCTTCACCTGGACGGCGGCCGTCTTCGGCGGCCGCGACGACGAGGGCGCGTTCGAGGGCATCGCGCGCGACTTCGACGTCGAGGCCTTCGACGTCATCGGGCACGGCACGACGCGCACCGAGCTGGGCCAGGGATCGTTCCAGCGCTGCGCCGACATGCTGGCCTCGACGCTGCGTGCGCTCGACCTCGGTCCCGTGCACCTCGTGGGACAGTCGTACGGCGGCGAGTTCGTGTGGCGCGCGGCCCTCGACCATCCCGAGTTCGTGGCCAGCGTCACGCTGGTCGACTCGGCCGGCCTGGCCCGCGCCGACGACGAGTGGCTGCCCGAAGAGGAGGCCATGCGCGAGCTGCCCGGCGCGCGCCTCGGGTACCTGCTCAACGCGCGTGATCGCGTCGCGTCGGCGCTGCAGCCGCACTTCCGCGAGACGGTCGATGCCGACCGCGTGGAGGAGATGTTCCTCTGCTGCGAGAACGCCGACAACTGGGGCGTGATGGTCGACCTCGCGCGCGACGAGAACGGCACACGAGAGCCCGAGCTGCCCTCGCTGCGCGTCCCCGTGCTGCTGCTGTGGGGCGCCGACGACGTGGCGTACACCGTCGAGCGCTTCGCCCGGCGCTTCGAGGTGCTGCTCCCCGACGTGCGGCTGGTGCAGCTCGCCGACTGCGGGCACTATCCGCAGGAAGAACGCCCCCGTGCGTTCGTCGAGGCGCTGCGGACGTTCCTGCTCGAGGTCGAGGCCGGCGGCTAGTCGTCGCCCTGCTCGCGCTTGTCGCGCTTGCGTCCGCGCAGCGCGGCCACCTCGTCGGGATCGAGCGCGCGCCACTCGCCGCGCGGCACGCCGTGCAGGGTCAGCGAACCCAGCCGCACGCGCTTCAGGAAGCGCACCTTGCTGCCGACGGCCTCGACCATGCGGCGCACCTGGCGGTTGCGTCCCTCGGTGAGCACGATCTCGAGCAGCGTGCCGCGGCGTCCCTCGCGCAGCCGGCGCACCTCGGCCGGACGGGTCGGGCCGTCGTCGAGCTCGATGCCGCGCCGCAGTCCGGCCAGCGCGCCGTCGTCGAGGGCCCCGCGCACGAGCGCGCGGTAGACCTTCGGGACGTGGCTCACCGGGTCGGTGAGCTTGTCGGCCAGGCGCGTGTCGTTCGTGAGCAGCAGCAGCCCCGTCGTGTCGCGGTCGAGCCGTCCCACGGGGACGACGAAGGCCGGCACGTCGCGCAGCAGGTCGTAGACCGTGGCGCGCCCGCGTTCGTCGCGCAGCGTCGTGACGTGGCCCGCCGGCTTGTGCAGCAGGACGACGATCGTCGCCGCGCGCGCCACGCGCCGTCCGTCGACGCACACGTCGTCGCGTTGCTCGTCGATGCGCTGCTCGGGATCGCGCGCCAGGCGTCCGTTCACGGTCACGCGGTGCGCGGCCACGAGCCGTTCGGCGTCCTTGCGCGAGCACAGTCCGGCGCGCGAGAGCACGCGCGAGAGCGCCTTCTTGGCGCGCACGTGCTTGGTGCGCAGCGGCGATCCGGAGCGCGACGCGGGCGCGTCGGAAGCGTCGCGGGCGCCGGACTCGCCGGACGCGTCGCCGTCGCGCGCCTCGCGTTCGGCGTGCGCGCGGCGTCCCGCGGTGTGCTCGGCGCGGTCGGACGGGTTGCGCGCGTGCCGCTGGCGCTGCGCGCGTCCGCCGCCCGCGCCGGACTGCCGCCGCCGGCGTGCCGACCGCCCGGGCGTCCGCCGCCCCCGCGCCCTCCGCCGCCGGCGCTCACGACGCCACCCGAACCGTCTTCGCGTGCGGGAAGCCGCGCAAGCCGTGGGTCCGGGAACCGAGCGCGCGCAGATCGTCGTGGGGATCGCGCCGCGCGAGCAGCGCCTCGGCGTCCCGCGCGGACGTGCGTCCGTTGCGAGAATCGATGCTGAGCTGGACCATGCGGTGCCTGCGGCCTCCGTGCGCGCCGACGAGGGTACGCCGCGCGCCTCGGGGCCCACAAGCGGGCGCACGCGGCGAGAGCCGTCGGCCGGGCACGCGCCGGACGGCCTTGCGCCATGCGACCTCGCGCGGATCATCGAGCCGATGAACGACGTCCTGCGCACCATGGCCGCGCACCGCACGGTGCGCGCGTACCTGCCCGATCCCGTGCCCGACGAGCACCTGCGCGCCGCCGTCGAGGCCGCGCGCTGCGCACCCACCTCGAGCTGGATCCAGGCCTACTCGCTGCTGAATGTGACCGACCCGGGCGAGCGCGGGCGGCTCGCCGAGCTCACCGGCGGACAACCGCAGGTCGCGCAGGCCGGCGCGTTCCTCGTGGTCTGCGGTGACGCGCGCCGGCACCGGCTCGTGGCCGAGCGCCTGGGCCAGCCGTTCGTCGCGAACCTCGAGACCTTCCTGCTGGCCGTGAGCGACGCCACGCTGTTCGCCCAGAACCTCGTGCTGGCCTTCGAGTCGATGGGCTACGGGACGTGCTGCATCGGCGGCCTGCGCAACCGCCTGCCCGAGGTCGACGCGCTGCTCGCAATCCCCGCCGACGTCTTCCCGCTCTTCGGCCTGTGCGTGGGACGACCCGACCCGGCGGTCGAGACCGCGACGCGCCCGCGCCTGCCGGTCGACGCGATCCTGATGCGCGGGCGCTACCTCGACGACGCGGAGATGCTCGCGCAGATCGACGCCTTCGACGCCGAGGCCGCCGCGCACTACGCCGAGCGCGGCCTCGAGGGCCGCACCTGGACGGGCGGACTGTGGCGCAAGTTCACGCGCCCGATGCGTCCCGGCCTGCACGACTACTACACGGCCAAGGGCGCGCGCCTCGAATGAGCGAGGCCGTCGCGCGGCGTGCGCGACGGCCTCGTGCGTGTGCCCCGTTGCGCTCGCCGCGCGTGGGACGTCACAGGCTCGCGGCGGTCTCCACGAGCCCGAGCAGCTCGGCGCGCCGGCCGCGCGGGTCGTCGCCGCGTGCGCCGCGCGCCAGCTCGAGCACGTCGTCGTACGTGAGCGTGCCCGTGTGCTCGCTGTCGCGCAGCAGCATGCCGAAGCCCGCCACCGCCGCCGCGAAGCGGAAGTCGTCGGACGTCCCGCCGTCGAGCCCGGCCGCGACCGGACGCGTGAGCAGCTCGCTCGTGTCGCCGTCCGGCGCCTTCCAGCGCAGCTTCACGAAGAGCAGCTCGTCGCCGTGCGCTTCGTTCTCCGTGCGCGTGACCTCGCCGTAGCGCAGCGGGTCGACCGTGCCCACGTCGACCGCGTCGTCGGCGCCCACGGGGACGACCTCGTAGAGCGCGGTGACGTGGTGCCCCGCGCCGAGCTCGCCGGCGTCCTTGGAGTCGTCGGCGAAGTCCTCGTCGGCCAGCAGGCGGTTCTCGTACCCGACGAGCCGGTAGGCGGCCACGCGCGCCGGGTTGAACTCGACCTGGATCTTGACGTCCTTGGCCACGGTCAGCAGCGTCCCGCCGAGCTGCTCGACGAGCACGCGGCGCGCCTCGAGGAAGCTGTCGACGTAGCAGTACTGGCCGTTGCCGCGGTCGGCGAGCTGCTCCATCTTCGAGTCCTTCAGGTTGCCCGTGCCGAAGCCGAGCACGGTCAGGAAGGCGCCGTGCCCGCGCTCGTCCTCGATCAGGCGCACCATCTCGGCGTCGCTCGACGGTCCGACGTTGAAGTCGCCGTCGGTGGCCAGGATGACGCGGTTGATGCCGCCCTCGACGAAGTGCTCGCGCACCTGGTCGTAGGCCAGCCGCAGTCCCGCGCCGCCGGCGGTCGAACCGCCGGCCGAGAGCCGCTCGAGCGCGTCGAGCACCTGCGGCTTGTGCTCCTCGTCGCAGGCCGTCGACGGCAGGACGAGTCCCGCCGCGCCGGCGTAGACCACGATCGCGACGCGATCGTCGCGGTCGAGCGAGTCGACCAGCAACGCCAGCGAGCGCTTCAGCAGCGGCAGCTTGTCGGGCGAGTTCATCGAGCCCGAGACGTCGAGCAGGAAGACGAAGTTGCTCGGCGGCAACTCGGACACGTCGACGCGCTGGGCGGCGAGTCCGATGCGCACGAGCAGGTGGCCGGGAGACCAGGGCGCGACGCCGACCTCGGTCGTCACGCCGAACGGCTGCCCGTCGGCCGGGCCGGCGTCGTCGTAGTCGAAGGCGTTCACCAGCTCCTCGATGCGCACCGCGTCCTTCGGCGGCAGGCGTCCCTCGCGCAGGAAGCGCCGCACGTTCGCGTACGACGCGGTGTCGACGTCGATCGAGAAGGTCGAGAGCGGACGCCGCGCGGCCGACTGGAAGCCGTTTTCGTCGATGGCCGCGTACGACTCGGTGTTCGCGTCGTGGGGGGCGAGCGACATCGATCCCCCGCCGCCGAGGTAGCCGAGCTGCATCAGCGCGGGCGCGGCCGACGGCGTGGCACGTCCGTCGGCCGGTGCCGAGTCGGTGCTGTCGGAGCGGCAGGCGAAGAGCGCGCACGAGATCGCGAGCGCGAGCACGACGAGCAGCGACGGACGGGGACGGGCGGACGTCATGGCGGGGCCTCCTCGGGTCCGGGACGACGCGCGGGCCGGGGCCGTCTTAGCGCCCGTTTCCCGCGCGGGACGCGCCGAAGGGGATCGCGGCGCACGGCGCACGCGCTCCCGACACGAAGGACCCGCTTCGTCCGCTGCGTGCGGCCGGTGGTCGTCCGCGCGCGGCGCAGGCCGCGCGGGCGCCGCGTCAGGCGTCGCGCAGGCGCACCACGCTGTCGACCTCGGCGAACGGCACCGTGAAGGTGCGATGCGCGACCGGGATGCCGTAGGTCTTCATGCGACCGATCCAGGCCTCGCGCGGCTCGCCGGCGGTGCTCGTGTCGTGCACCGAGACGTCCATCATGCGCACCTGACCGCCGGCCACGGAGTCCCAGCGGCCCGCCACGGTGAGCGCGCCCTTGGTGTGCACGACGACGGTCTGCCCGTGCCACTCGTCGTGGCCCGGATGGAAGGCATGTCCGTTCATGGCCAGGCTCCGGCGGAGATGGGCGGGCGCGTCCTCGCCCTGGCAGCGACTCTACGCGTCCGAACGCTCCGGCGCCACGCGCTGCCGACTCGTCATGCGTCCTTTGCGTGGACGTCCTGGCGACCGAGCAGCCAGTCGATCACGTCGCGGGCGCCGTAGCGCAGCCGTCCGCGCAGGAAATCGCCGATCGAGAGCAGGGCGTCGCCGCTCGTCACGAGCGGGGGTTCGACGCGTCCGTCCCGGCGGACCTGGCCCAGGCCCACGGTGGCGGTGAGGCCGTTGCACAGGCAGCGCCGGCCGAGGGCGTCCTCGGGCAGGCCGCCCTTGGCCACCCAGGCGTCGAGCGGCTCGCTCGGGCAGCGCTGGACGAGGCGTCTGTCGGGGGTGCGCGAGAGGCTGCGCAGTCCGCCCAGGTCGCACACGCGCGGCCGCGCGGCCGTCGGGTCGGGGTCGTCCGGCCAGCGCACGAGCTTGAACGGGTAGCCGGTGGGGGACGCGCGGGCGTCGGTGCGCACCGCGACCTCGCCGGCCGCGGCCGCCGCGAGGAGTTGGCGTCGCAGCTCGGGACTCATGCCCGACTCGTCGCAGTACGCGAAGAGCGTCCCGACCTGGATGCCCGCGGCCCCCGCCGCGCGCGCCGCGACGAGCCGCTCGGGATGGGACTCGCCGCCCGCGATCCAGAAGGGCAGGCCGAGCGCGGCCATCTCGGTCGGGTCGACGACGTCGCGCGCACCGTAGATCGGTTCGCCGAGTGCGTCGAAGCGCGGCGCGCCGCGCGGCGGCGCGTTGTGTCCGCCGGCGAGCGGACTCTCGACGACGAAGCCGTCGACGCGTCCGCTGGCCTTGCGCACGAGCATCGACGCGAGCGACGCGCCGCCGACGATGGCGTAGAAACGCGGGCGTCCGAGCGCGGCTCCGGGGACGGACCACAGCGCGCGCGGATCGAACGTCGTGCGCAACTCGTCGCCGTCCCGTGCGCCGGCCACCTCGAGCGTGAGCGACGCGGGCTCGTGCGACGCGAGCCGATCGAGCGCGCCGGGGATCTCGCGCGGGATGCCTGCGCCCATGAGCACGACGTCGACGCCAGCCAGCATCGCGCCGTAGAGCGTGGCGAGGTTCGGGAGCTGGAGCTTGGTGAGCAGGTTCATGCCGACCGGACGCGCGTGCCCGTGCTTCGCCAGCCAGACCTCGACGAACGCGCCCAGCGTCGTGATCGCCTGGCGTTCGGGCGGCGCGTCGTGCGCGTGCATCGAGAGCAACCTGTACGGCGTCGCAGGCGGCCGTCCGTCGGGGCGGAAGAAGCGCCGTAGCACCTGCTCGACGACCCCGGGGATCGGGAAGTGCTCGAGCGCGCGGCGCAGGTGTCCACCTTCGTCGCCGTCCTCGAGCCGGCGCACGAGGGTCGTGTCGAGCGCGGTGCCGGAGACGACGCCGAGCTGTCCCGCGCGCGAGACGCTGCGCGCGAGGCGCCAGCCGGAGACGCCCACGCCCATGCCGCCCTGGATGATCGGAGGGAGGTCGGGAGAGGCATCCATGAAGAGGTGAGTGTCGCAAAGTCGACCGCAAAGTCAGAAATGACGATTGCAGTCCGGAAAGCGAACGAGCGGGACCGCGCACGGGGTGCGCGCCGGGCGCCGAGCGCGTGGGACGTCACGTCCGCGCCCGGGCGGCGGGTGGCCGGCCGGCACCTATGATCGGGTGTCCGGCGCGTCCCCTTCGGATCGGTCCCCATGCTCGTCCCGTCGTCGAAGCCCGCCTCGCTGGTCTGCGTCCTGCTCGTGTTGCCGCTCACGCTGGCCGCGCTCGACGAGCCGCGTCCGATGCCGGTCGAGGCCCTGGCGCCCGATCTGCACGTCCTGCGCGGCGGACGCGACGGGAACGTGCTCGTGCTGGGCGACGCCGACGGCGCGCTGCTCGTGGACAGCCTGACGCCGGGCCGCGAGCCCGAGCTGCTGGCCACGCTGGGGTCGCTCGGGATCGAACCCGGCGACGTCCGTTTCGTGGTCGACACGCACTACCACGAGGACCACGTGGGCGCGAACGACGAGCTGGCCGCCGCGGGCGCGCTGCTCGTGGCGCACGACGAGACGCGACGCCTCATGACGCTCGCCGACGAGCTGCCCGAGATGGGCTGGACGATCACGCCCGCACCCGAAGCCGCGCTGCCCACGCTGACCTTCGCCGACGGGCTGACCCTGCATGTGGGCGAGCACGTGGTGCGGCTCGTGCACCTGCCCGCGGCGCACACCGGCGGCGACGTGCTCGTGCAGCTCGCCGACGCGAACGTGCTGCACGTCGGCGACGTGTTCGAGCTGGGCGCCTTCCCGTTCGTCGACCTGTGGCACGGCGGCAGCTTCGACGGATTGCTCGCGGCGCTCGACACGATCGCGGAGATGTCCGACGACGCGACGCGCATCGTCCCCGGGCACGGACCGGTCTCCGATCGGAAGACGGTGCGCGCCGAGCGCGAGGTCGTGGCGCGCGTCCTCGAGCGCGCGGCCCTTGCCGTGGCCGACGACCTCGACTTCGACACCTGGCTGGGCAGCGGTCCGCTCGACGACGTCGACCCCAAGTGGGGCACGGGACGCGACGCGGTGCGCTTCGCGTGGCTCGCGTACAACGATCGCGTGATGGCGCGCGACGCGAAGGCGAGTGCGGACGACGAGGGGACGGGCGCCGGTGAGGACGGCGCGCGACGCTGACGCCGACGAGCGCCGGCGACGCTACGCCGGCGCGCGGCGCTGCGGGGCACGACGTCGGCGTGGTGCCGGGTCGTCCGGGTGGATCGCGCCGTCGTCAGCTCGCCCGGTCGAGCGCCTGCCGGAAGTCGGCGATCAGGTCGGCCGCGTCCTCCAGTCCGACCGAGACGCGGATCAGTCCCTCGCCGATGCCGCCGCGGGCGCGCTCCTCGGGCGTGAGCGGCGCGTGCGTCGTCGACGCGGGATGCACGGCCAGCGTCTCGATGCCGCCCAGGCTCACGGCGTGCGTCGCCACGCGCAGCGCCTCGAGCACGCGCCGTCCCGCGCGGAGTCCGCCTTGCACCTCGAACGACAGCATGCCGCCGAAGCCGCGCATCTGGCGCCGCGCGATCTCGTGTCCCGGGTGCTGCTCGAGCCCCGGGTAGTGCACGACCTCCACCGCGGGATGTGCGGCGAGCGCGCGGGCGAGGGTCAGCGCCGTCTCGTTCTGGCGCGCCACGCGCAGCGGCAGCGTGCGCAGTCCGCGCAGCACGAGCCAGCTGTCGTGCGGACCCGGGCAGCCGCCGAAGACCTTGAGCACCGACCAGACGCGTTCGATCCATTCGGCGCGTCCCACGACGCAGCCGGCGATCACGTCGGTGTGTCCGTTGAGGTACTTCGTCGACGAGTGGAACACGCCGTCGATGCCGAGCTCGAGCGGACGCGTGTTCACCGGCGAGGCCCACGTGTTGTCCGCCAGCGTGAACGCGCCGTGCGCCTTGCCGATGCGCGCCACCTCGGCCAGGTCGGTGATCGCGAGGGTCGGGTTCGCCGGCGTCTCGACGAAGATCAGCTTCGTCTCGGGACGCAGCGCGCGCTCGAACGCGTGCGCGTCCGACGGCTCGACGAAGGTGGTCGCGACGCCGAAGCGTCCCAGCACGCGCTCGAAGAGCTCGGTCATGCCGGCGTACAGGCAGTCGGCCGCGACGACGTGGTCGCCCGCCTGCAGCAGCGACAGCACCGCCGACGATCCCGCCGCCATGCCCGACGCGAAGCACAGCGCCGCCTCGCCGCCCTCGAGCTCGGCGCACGCGCGCTCGAGCTGCCGCGTGGTCGGATTGCCCCAGCGCGTGTAGAGGTGCGCCGGCGCCTTGCTCGCCGAGAGTTGCGCGCCCTGCTCGACCGACTCGAAGCGGAAGGTCGACGTCTGGAAGATCGGCGGCGACACCGAGCGTCCCTCGGCGGCGGATGCGCCGGCGTGCACGGCGCGGGTGGCGTCGCCCCAGCTCGGGTCGGGGGCGTCCCGGGGGGCCGGGTTCGACGGGTCGTGCGAGGCGCTCATGGGCGGGGTCCGGCGGGAGGTGGTCGCGGACGAGTCGGGCGGCGCCGGC
The DNA here is from genome assembly GCA_020638905.1 of Planctomycetota bacterium. Classification (GTDB taxonomy): domain Bacteria; phylum Planctomycetota; class B15-G4; order B15-G4; family B15-G4; genus JACKHP01. The sequence goes on from JACKHP010000007.1 coordinate 90,612, forward strand.
CGCGAGACGGAGTGTAGAGGTCGCGACCCGGCCCGCCGCCCGCCCGGATGTCCGTCGGACGCCTCCCCAACGAATCCTGGCCGCAACCGCCGTTTCGCGCTTGCCGGTCGTGATCATGCGCAGTAACGTTCGCAAATATGAGAACGTTGAGCGAACTGCTCGTCCACCCGATCCGGCTGCGCATCCTGGGCGCCCTGAGCGGCCGCGAGATGACCACGCGCAAGCTCGCCCGGGTGCTGCGCGAGGTGCCCCAGGCCACGCTCTACCGGCACGTGCGCACACTCGCCGAGAACGGCCTGCTCGAGGTGAGCGAGCAGCGCACGGTGAACGGCATCGTCGAGTCGACGTACCGGCTCGTCCCCGGTGCGGCGCGGCTCGATCGCGAGGCGTTCGCGGCGCTGCCTCCCGCAGACCACCTGCGCTGCTTCGGGATGTTCGCGGGCGCGCAGCTCGTCGAGGCGCAGGACTACTTCACCCAGCCGTCCTACGACACGACGCGCGAGGGCATGACCTACTTCCGCGCGGGACTCATGCTCGACGACGCCGAGGCGCAGGAGTTCCGTGTCGAGCTGCTCGCGCTCGTCAAGCGCTTCGGGTCGCGACCCGAGGCCGGTCGCCGCATGCGCATGCTGTCCGTGGCCTTCATCCCCGAGACCGAGGATTCCACCGAGCCATGAAGATGCTGTGCCTGATGGCGCTCGCGATGTGCCCCGTGTTCGCGGTCGGCCAGGTGTCCGCCGAGGCGAAGGACCGCGTCGACCGCTTCCTCGAGTCGGCCATGTCGCAGATGTACATCCCCGGGCTCACGCTGGCGGTGGTGAAGGACGGCGAGCTCGTCAAGAGCGCGGCGTACGGCGTGGCGAACGTCGAGTACGACGTCGCGACGACGACGGACACGCTCTTCCTGCTGGCCTCGATCACCAAGGTCTTCACCGCGACGTGCGTGCTCATGCTCGTCGAGGACGGCAAGCTCGACCTCGACGCCTCGATCGCGACGTACCTCGACGACGCGCCCGACGCCTGGCATCCGATCACCGTGCGCATGCTGCTGCAGCACACCGCCGGGCTCTCCGACCGCTGGGAGGAGCAGGATCGCTCCAAGTGGCGCCTGGCCTACCCGACGTCCGACCTCTACGAGGCCGCGAAGGCCACGCCGCTCGAGCACGAGCCCGGCAGCACGTGGCAGTACAGCGACCAGGGCTTCTTCCTGCTCGGGATGATCGTCGAGCGCGTCTCGGGACGCTCGTACGGCGACTTCCTGCGCGCGCGCGTCTTCGATCCGGCGGACATGCCGCGCAGCCGGCTCACGAGCCAGACCGACGTGATCGAGAACCTCGCCCAGGGCTACGCCATCGCGAACCGGCACTGGATCAAGAACCACCGCCGCACCGACTACGGCGTCGTGTCGCACTTCGGCATCCTGTCCACCGCCGAAGAGCTGGCCGCGTTCGACCGCGCGCTCATGTCGGGCGAACTCGTGCAGCCGCAGACGCTCGCGACGATGTGGAAGCCCGCGACGACGGCGGGAGAGGGACGTCCCACGTCGACGTTCGGGACGTACGGCCTCGGCTGGTTCCTCGACGCGATCAACGGACACCGCATCGTGCACCACGGCGGCTCGACGGGCACCGAGTACCTGAAGCTCCCCGACGACGGATTGACCGTGATCGTGCTCACGAACCTCGAGCAGATCTCGGGCGGCAACGCGACGCTGCTCGCACGCACCGTCGCCCAGGCCTGGATCGACGGACTCTCCTGGTCGGATCTCCCGGCGCTCGACGACCCCGACCCCGCGCTCGGCGAGACCGTCGTGGCCGAACTCGCGCACATGGCCGAGGGGACGATGGACGAGGACAAGTACACCGAGGCCTTCGCGCGCGCGATCACTCCCACGCTCCCCGCGCAGAAGGCGGGACTCGCGCCGCTCGGCCCCGTGACCCGCTGCGAGTACGTCGGCGGGTCGGACGACGACGGCATGCGCCTCGCGCGCTACCGCGTCGTCTTCGACGCGCTGCCCTTGTACGCCACGCTGCAGGTCGACGCGGCGGGCCTGGTCGCGTCCTTCAAGCTCGAGCAGGACACGCGGCTGGGCGACTGACGGACGTCCGACGGCGCCGCAAGCCGGTGTGCGTCGGATCCTTCTCCGCCGGATCGGCAGGGCCCGGGCGCATCCCGCACTCGGCTCCGCCGGCCCCGCGCAGCCGGCCTCAAGCCGCGGGCCCCCCGATGGCGACGAGAACCCGTTCCGTGGAATGATGGGGGACGTCCCCCGTCCGCCGAGGGTCCCGCGCCGTGCCGTCCGCCGCATCGAGCTTCTTCGACCTGAACGCGCACGGCTTCGTGCGCGTCGCGGTGGCCGTGCCGGCGATGGCTCTGGCCGACCCCGGCAGCAACGGCGCGCGCGTGATCGGACTCTTCGAGCAGGCGGTCGCGCGCGGCGCGTCGCTCGTGCTCTTCCCCGAGCTCTCGCTCTCGGGCTACGCGCTCGACGACCTGCACCAACAAGACGCGCTGCTCGACGCGGTGCGGGCGGCGCTCGCGCGCGTGGTCGACGCGACCCGCGGACGTCCGGCGCTGCTGCTCGTGGGCGCGCCGCTGCGTTTCGGCGCGCGGCTGTTCAACTGCGCGGTGGCCGTCGCCGACGGACGCGTGCTGGGCGTCGTCCCCAAGAGCTACCTGCCGACGTACCGCGAGTTCTACGAGAAGCGGCAGTTCGCCGCGGCGCGCGACGCGCTCGAGGGCGAGGTCGAGCTGCTCGGCGTGCGCGTCCCGTTCGGCGCCGACCTGCTGTTCCGCGAGGCGACGCGCGCCGACCTGTGCGTGCACGCCGAGATCTGCGAGGACGTCTGGGTGCCGGTGCCGCCGTCGACCTGGGCCGCGCTGCGCGGCGCGACGATCCTGGCCAACCTCTCGGCCAGCAACATCACCGTCGGCAAGGCGTCGTACCGGCACCAGCTCGCCGCGGGACAGTCGGCCAAGCTGCTCGCGGCCTACCTCTACTCGGGCGCGGGCAGCGGCGAGTCGACCACCGACCTGGCGTGGGACGGGCACGCCCTGATCTACGAGAACGGGCAGTGTCTGGCCGAGAGCGAGCGCTTCGCCGACGAGGCGCAGGTCGTGTACGCCGACGTCGACCTCGACCGGCTCGTGCAGGAGCGCGCGCGCATGACGAGCTTCGTCGACTGCGCCACCGACCACCGCGCGCGCCTCGCGGCGCTGCGCACGGTCGAGTTCGGGCTGCCGGTGCGCAAGGACGTGACGCTCCTCGAGCGGCGGGTCGAGCGGCTGCCGTACGTGCCGGGCGATCCCGCACTGCGCGACGAGCGCTGCTTCGAGGCCTACAACGTGCAGGTCGCGGGACTCGTCCAGCGGCTGCGCTCGTCGGGCGTGAAGAAGGTCGTGATCGGCGTCTCGGGCGGGCTCGACTCGACCCAGGCGCTGATCGTCTCGGCCCGCGCGATGGACCACCTCGGGCTGCCGCGCACGAACGTCCTGGCCTACACGCTGCCGGGCTACGCGACGTCGGCGGCGACGCTGAGCAGCGCGCGCCGGCTCATGGCCGCGCTCGGCACGAGCGCCGAGGAGATCGACATCCGTCCCTCGTGCCAGCGCATGTTCGAGGACGTGGGCCACCCGTTCGCGCGCGGCGAGCCGCTCTACGACGTCACGTTCGAGAACGTCCAGGCGGGACAGCGCACGAGCCTGCTCTTCCGGCTCGCGAACCGGCACTCTGCGCTCGTCGTCGGCACCGGCGACCTCTCCGAGCTCGCGCTGGGATGGTGCACGTACGGCGTGGGCGACCACATGTCGCACTACAACGTGAACGCGTCGGTGCCGAAGACCCTCGTGCGGCACCTCATCGGATGGGTGGCCGAGCAGCAGGAGACGTCCGCCGAGGCGGCCGACGTGTTGCGCGCGATCCTCGAGACCGAGATCTCGCCCGAGCTCGTGCCCGGCGACGACGACGGCCGTCCCGCGCAGAGCACCGAGGCCGCCGTCGGACCGTACGAGCTGCACGACTTCACGCTCTACCACGTGACGCGCCGGGGCTACGCGCCGGCGAAGGTCGCCTTCCTCGCGCTGCACGCGTGGGCGAACGACGTCCCGGGCGGAACGTCCGACGCGCCGTACACGGCCGATGAGGTGCTGCGCTGGCAGCGAGTGTTCCTCGATCGCTTCTTCCGCACGTCGCAGTTCAAGCGCAGTTGCGTCCCGAACGGCCCGAAGGTCGGCTCGGGCGGCTCGCTCTCGCCGCGCGGCGACTGGCGCGCGCCGTCCGACGCGTCGGCCGCCCCGTGGCTCGCGGCGCACGACGAGGCGGCCGCGTGGGTCGCGCGCTCGCGGTAGCGCCCATCGACCCGTCACGCCGCCGTCGCGACCCGCGCACTCGCCTCGCGCCGCACGATCGCGCGCGCGACCGCCATGCCGCTGCGTAGCGCCGACTCGTGCACGTACGGCGCGCGCAGGTGCGCGCCGGCGTACCACGTGCGCCGCTCGCCCTGGATCGCCTCGACGCGCTCCGCCGCGCGGTCGTTCGCCGCGCATCCCACGGGATGCAGGAAGGTGCGCGCGGCGAGCACCGTCTCGGGACGCGGCGCGACGTGCGGGTTCATGCTCACGAACACGTCCGGCACCTCGGACGGCAGCGAGCCGATGCGGTTGGGGAAGAACGTGATCGTGGGGCGCACGAGCGGCCGAGGTCCCTGCGGCACGACGTAGTGGTAGCCGCCCCGCAGCGCAGGCTCGTCGCCCATCAGGCTCGCATCCTGGTGGACGACCACGTCCGCGCGCTGCACGACGAATGACGAGAGCGCCTCGCGCTCGCGCTCGGTGGCGCCGTCGAGCAGCGGCAGCGCCTGGCTGGCGTGGTTCGCGAACACGACGTGGTCGGCGCGCAGCGTGCGGTGCATCCCGTGCACGTCGGACGTGCGCACCTCGACGCCGTCCGGCCCGCGGCGCACGCCGGTCACGCGTGTCGCGCACAGCACGCGCCCGCCCTCGGCGAGGAAGCGGTCCTGCCACGCGCGCACCCAGCGGTGCATGCCGCCGACCACGGTGTGCCGATCCGCGGGGAGGTCGGACACCAGGCCGTGCACGTTCCAGAATCGCACGAGGCTCACGATCTCGGCCTGCTCGGGGGCGCGGTCGGGCATCGGGAAGCAGCCCATGGCGCGCGGCAGCAGGTACAGCTCGCGGAAGGCGCGCGACGCTCCGATGTGGTCGAGGTACTCGCCGACGCTCATCGTCGCGAAGCGTTCGTCGCGCAGCACCTCGAGGGCGCGCGTACGGAAGGCGTCCATCTCGGCCAGCAGCGCCGCGCGGTCGCCGACGTCGCGCCGGAACGTCCACGCGCCGGCCTTGCAGGCAGCCAGCGTCTCGCCGTCGGGCGACACGAAGTGCGCGTCGCCGCAGATCGGCCTGGTGGGCAGACCGAGCTCGTCGATCAGCCGCGACAGCTCGGTGAAGGTCGTGCGATTGAAGTCCGACACGCCCACGTCGACCGTGTGCCGCGTGCCGTCGGCGGCGACCACCGGCAGTCCGACGCAGTTGCCGCCGAGCCGCGGGCTGCTCTCGACCAGGGTGACGTCGACGCCGGCTCGCCGCAGGGTGTGCGCCGCCCCGATTCCCGAGGCTCCTCCTCCGATCACGATCGTGCTGGTCATCGTCCGTCGTCCGGTCTGGCGTCGCACCCCTCGGGGGCGCGCCCGGGGCCCGCGGGCCCTCTGGATCTCGTGCGGGCCGACGCGTGCCGGCCTCACGCAGACCCGCCGGGACGGCGTCCGGGGCCCGCCAGGAAATTCGGGAGACCGGGACCGGCATCGGGATCGGCCTCGCGGCCGGTCCGGCCGATCGCGCCTACTTCACCTTGCGCGGGACGAACGGCTCGATCGTCACCTGGCCGTCCTCGACCGCGACGAAGCTCGACGGCGGGACGGATTCCCAGTGCTCGGCGAGCTCGTCGAGCGGCTCCGAGAGCAGCACCACGGCGTCGTCGGGCAGCGCGTCGTACGTCCCGTCGATCGCGCGCAGCGCGTGCACGTGGCAGCTGTGGAAGAGGGTCGGCGGGTCGCCGGCTCCCGACCAGCGCACCGCGAACAGGCGCTCGCCGTCGGTGGTGGCCGCGCTGAAGGTGAGCGGCTGCCCGATGCCGGCGTCGCGCAGCACCGAGGCGACGTGTCCGATCGTGCGTTCGAGCGCGAGCTGCGGGTCGTCGCGCAGGCCGAAGGTGAGCGCGAGGAAGAACAGCAGCTCCGAGTCGGTCGACCCGGCGACGTGCGGGAACAGCTCGGGCGCGACGTCGAACAGCAGGCGGCGCTTCACGCGCGCGAAGTGCGGCACCGAGCCGTTGTGCTGGAACAGCCAGCGCTCGAAGCGGAACGGGTGGCAGTTCGTCTCCTGCACCGGCGTGCCCGTGGCCGCGCGCACGTGGGCGAGGAACAGCGGCGAGCGGATGTGCCGCGCGAGGTGCCGCAGGTTCTGGTTGTTCCACGCGGGGTGCGTGTCACGGAACGTCCCCGGATGACGATCGCCGTGCAGGTACCAGCCCACGCCGAAGCCGTCGCCGTTCGTGGTCACGACGTTCTGCAGCGCCTCGCGGCTCTGGTCGATGAGCGAGTGGTCGGGCCGCGTGAGCAGCGCGCTGAGCGGCAGGGGCGATCCGTGGTACGCCAGCCAGCGACACATCGCGCGCTCCTCGAGCGGCGCCGTGGGGTCGGACGCCGCGGCAGCCGGCGAGTGTAGCTCGCGGGGCCGCGGGTGCTTCCACCGATCGCGCGGAGGCGGGCGCGCTCGACTAGGGCAGCACGATCCCCGGCTCGACGTTCGTGGACACGAGCGGCCCGAGGCCGCCGCCGGCCTTCTGCACCGCGCCCTGCATGAAGAGCGAGACGCTGCCCTCCAGCGCCGCCGGCTGGCGCAGTTCGAGCTTCTGCACACCCGACGGGCCGAGGGGCACGCTGGCGATCAGGAACAGGCTGCTGCCCGCGGCCCCGATGTCGAGGTCGAGCACCCCGGGGATCACCGTCGGCCCGTTCTCGAAGGCGACGAACAGGTGCACGACGTCGTCGGGCCCGGCGCCCACGAGCACTCCGATCGGGTCGTGGCTCCAGTAGAGCGAGCCGGCGTTCACGTTGAGCGCGGGCGGCTGTGGCTCCAGCACGGTGACCTGCACGGAGGTCTCGCCCACGGCGTTGCGCACCACCACGTCCTGGGCGCCGAGCTGCGCGACCACGGGCAGGCTCACCGCGAGCGTGTCGTCGGCGAACGCGGAGAAGTTCGCCGGGACGCCGCCGACCGTCACCGACTGCGTGCCGATGAAGTGCTCGCCGTGCAGCGTGAGTCCCTGCAGGTAGCCGTCGGGGACGCTCGGCAGCGACTGCGGTGCGAGGCTCGTCACGACCGGTGCCTGGACCGGCCCGAGGTCGACCACGCGCACCTCGTAGCGACCGGTGCGCCGGGACGGGCTGAGCGTGCGGATCGTCGCCGTGTAGGTGCCCGCCTCCGCGGTGGCCTGCGTGACCTTCGCGTTGCGGCCCTGGCCGCCGACGTCGCTGCCGCCGATCTGCACGCCGTGCGGGTCGCGCACGATCAGGAAGGTGTCGGCGTACGTCTGCGCGTCGGACTTGCCGTCCGGGTAGCGGGTCTCGACCTCGAACAAGGTGTTCGCGGGCAGCGTGAAGGCGATCGAGTCGCGGTCGCCCGCACCCGGCACGGGCGGCCACTCGCGCGAGGCCACGAGCGAGCGCGTCTCGCTCCAGCCGCTGCCGGGCACCACGCCCACGGCCTGGGACGGGGCGTCGTCGGGCTCGAACGCGTCGGGCAGCACGGCGATGCGGTTGCGCTCGAACGCATCGGCCAGCGCGTCGAAGTGATCGGTGTGGACGTCGACGAAGAACGCGTCCCAGAGGTCGATCACGTTCACGGACTGGGCTTCGAGGACCGTCGGCGCCGTCATGCCGGCGAACACGAGCGCGTCCCCGGCGTAGCGTCCGCCGAAGGCGAAGCCGCCGTCGGCGAGGTCGTCGTCGATCTCGTCCCCGTCGGCGGTGGCCGCCGTGTCGCTCACGTCCCACAGCGCGGCGCAGACCGCGGCCTCGTCGGCCTCTCCGCCCGTGGTGCCGGCGAACGGCTTGCGCGTCTCGTAGTCGAGGCGCAGCAGGATCGACGCCGGGCCGGTGACGGCGGTGCCGCTGCCGCTGAAGTAGAAGCCCGGGTCGTCGACGCCGGCGAAGCTCCGCGTGGCCCCGGAGAACCAGCTCGCGAAGCCCTCGCTGAGCGAGAGCGACGGATCCTGGTCGCTGTCGCCGAACGAGTGCACGTCGCCGGGGGAGTCGGGCTCCGAGTAGCGCGCGTCCATCGTGTGCCCGATCTCGTGCAGGACGAGCGTGTCGCTGTAGGCCGCCTTGGTCGCGATCTTCACCAGCGAGACGCCGTTGCTGCTCGAGTCGGGACCGTTCGGCCAGTGGATCTCGAAGGGCTCGGTCGTCGGGGGCAGGCCCAGCGCGTCGACGTAGCGGAAGGCCTCGACGGCCATGTCGAGCAGGTTGAACGGATTGCCCTGCATCAGTCCCGAGAAGACCTTCTGGGCCACGGTGAGTCCGGTGTCGAGATCGGTCGACAGGTCGTGTCCGGCGAAGACCTGCGTGCTGACCGAGTAGAGGGTGCCGTCGGTCTGGCCGACCGTGATCGCCTCGGGGGCGAGCACGTCGCTCGTCGAGAGGCAGCGCACGAGCAGGTCGACGGAGCCGCGGCCGGGCACCGCGATCGCGAAGTGTCCCTCGAGGTCGGTGGAGCCTTCGGCGAGCACGTCCTCGGTGGAGGCGTCGAGCACGAGCACGTGCGCCAGGCGCACCGGCAGCTCGGGCTCCTCGCCCGTCCAGCCCTGGTCGTAGGTGAACGCGCGGTCGACGTAGCGGAACTCTCCGCTGATCAGCATGTCGGCGCGCGCGGACGTCGCCGCGGCGGCCAGCGCCAGCGCGCACGGGAGCAGCCTGCGGACGCATCCGGTGTGGGAGAGCGCGGGGTGCGCGGGCGTGTGCGGGGCGGCCCGATGCTCGAGGTCGTTCATCGCGCACCGCCTTCGTGCCGGGCTGCCACGTCGAGCGTGGCGAGCGCTCCGGCGCGCACCTCGCGGCCCGTCACCGGCAGGCGTCCACTGCCGAGCAGCGTGGCGGCCTCGGATCCGATGCGTTCGACGGCGCCGTCGGGCTGCGGCAGACCGAGGTACGCGACGACGTGCAGCTCCGCCGCGTGCTCGCCACGACGAGCGTCGTCCGGGAGTTCGACGAGCGCGTGTCCGCTGCGCGATTCGCCGCGGACCCAGGGCGAGGCGGCCGGCGGCTCGTGGACGCGGATGCGTCCCCCGTGGGGCAGCTCGAGCTCCAGGCCCAGCCAAGATCCGTCGAGGCGCGGCGTGAGCGTGTAGTCGAGCGCGAACTGGCCGTCGGGCGTGTCGTGACCGCTCAGCGCGATGGACACGGGCCCGGACGGCTCGCAGCCGCGCGGCGCAACGGAGCCGTGCGCTCGCCGAGGCGACGCGGGGACGAGCGCCAGCAGCGCCAGGAGCAACGAGGTGCGGGCGGACGTCATGCGGGGACTCCCCGGGGTGCACCGCCCTGCCGAGCGGTTGGGCGCAGAGAGACGACGCCCGCCGCGAGAATCCGACGCGGGCAGATCGAGGTGCCCCGCGTGGACGGCGGCGCGCAGCCTCCGCCCTTCGATCGCTCGCCCTCGTCGCCTATCCTCGCGCGTCCGATCCCTCGGAGTCCGCGATGGCCCGTCGAACCCGCATCTCGCAGCGCACCGGCGAAGTCGTCCCGGCGCGCGCCGAGCGCCCGCAGCGCAAGCCGACGGGAGGGCGCCGTGCCGAGCGCGGGGGCCGGCCGAAGAAGATCGTGCGCGACAAGCACGTGCTCTACGAAGCGGCCGTGCAGAGTCCCGACGTCGACGTGGCGTTCTTCCGGCGCATCTTCCGCAAGGAGCGCGGGCGCGAGCCGGTCTCGCTGCGCGAGGACTTCTGCGGGACGGCCGCGGTCTCGTGCGAGTTCGTGAAGGTCCGTCCGGGCAACGTGGCCTGGGCGATCGACCTCGACGCGCCCACGCTCGAGTGGGGCGATCGCGAGCACCGCGCGCGGTTGGGCGAGCGGGCGGCCGACGTCCACCTGCTCATGGGCGACGTCCGCACGGCGCGCACGCCGAAGGTCGACCTGCTCTGTGCGTGCAACTTCTCGTACTGGATCTTCAAGCAGCGCGCCGAGCTGCTGGCGTACTTCCGCGTCGTCCGCAAGCGGCTGGGACGCGAGGGCATCCTGCTGCTCGACGCGTTCGGCGGCAGCGAGTCGATGGAGCCGACGATCGAGCCGCGCGTCGTCTCGGGCCAGCGCGCACCCGACGGCAGCCGCGTCCCGCGCTTCACCTACGAGTGGGAGCAGGGCGAGTTCGACGTGATCGACCACGGCCTCGTGTGCCGCATCCACTTCGAGCTGCCCGACGGCACGCGCCTGCGCAACGCCTTCCGCTACGACTGGCGCATGTGGACGCTGCCCGAGCTGCGCGACCTGCTGCTCGAGGCGGGCTTCGCCGACGTCCACGTCTACGCCGAGGGCTGGGACGACGACGCCGACGAGTCCGACGGCATCTTCCGCAAGCGCGCGCGCATGGCGAACCAGCCGGGGTGGATGGCTTACGTCGTCGCGTTGGCCTGACGGCGGCGGCTTCGTCGGCGGCGGGTGGCGGGGGACGACTCCACGCGAGTGCTCGCGGGCTGGAGATCCGTGTGTGCGGACACTCCGGGTGCTCGGGGGCGACCGCCCCGCTCGAGCAGTCCTCGGCGCCTGCGGCGCCTGCGGAACTCGCTGGGCGATCGCCCCCTGCGCTCCTCCGGTCCGCACACTCGATGCCGGGCGCGTGAACGACGCGCCGGCATGCCCCGCCGACTCGCAGCGTATCAGCCGCAGCGACGTCGGCGATTCACGCGCGCCGGCGCGCCGTCCAGAACCAGCACGCAGCTCGAAGCCGTCAGCCTTCGCGATCATGCTCACGCACGAGGCTCACCCCGGCGGCGCGCACCACCTGCTTCGAAAGATCCCTTCGCTCGATGCGCGCTCCGATTCGCCGCGAAGCCGCGCGCCAGCGCGCTGAGCTTCCTCCCGCTCTGGAATGCGCGCCCCGAGGCACATGCCCAGCGCGCTGCAAGTTCCGCAGCCGCCGCAGGCGGCGAGGACTGTCCGAAGCTGTGCGCTGCTGCGTGACAAGCGTCAGCGGGCGCGCACGAAGCGCTCCGAAACGCCGCGCGTGCGACGTGGGCGCCGCGTCACGCCGCCACTCTGCTCGTGTCCGCCAAGCAGTTCATCCTTCAATCTCGCGAAGGGAGCGCCGCGCGAGCAGCGGCGGGCGACGTGGGACGGAGGCCAGGTGTTCCCCCACCTGGCCGCAGTCCCACGTCGTCCGACGCGTCGCGCAAAGGGCCGACCTTGCAGCCCCTACCGCCGACCTTGCAGCCCCGTCACCCCCGTAGCCACTCGGCGGCCTTCCGCGCGAGCACCTCGGGCGGTTCGCTCGTCGTGTCGAGCGTGAGGTGCGGGCGGAGGATCGGTTCGGAGTCGAGGGTGAGCTTGTCGTAGAGCGCGGCGCTGCGGTTGCTGGCGGGGTGCCCGCCGCGGGCGAGGTCGCGGCCCAGGCGCCAGCGGGCGATCTCGGGGGTGCAGACGCACTCGACGAGGTGCAGCGTGGCGCGCTCCATCGCGCGCACGGCGGCGGTCAGGGCGTCGCGCTGGCTGCGTTTGCGCCAGGTGCGTCCGTCGAGGATGACGACCTCGCGCCGGCGCGTCTCGGCCAGGAAGGCGGTCGCGCGCAGCATGACGTCGCACACGAGGTCGTCCTGCCGCTCGCTGAAGACGATGTCGCGCGGGACGAAGAGCGCCTGGCGCACCGCGTCCTTGTCGAGCAGCGCGGCATCGAGCATGCGCGCCAACGGCGTGGCGACCGCGCTCTTGCCGGTTCCGGGGAGTCCGCACAGGGCGACGACCTGCATGGACCACGAGGATAGACCCCGGCCGCGCCCCTTGCGAGTCCCGCTACTCGAGCCGACGCCGCGCGAACTCGAGCACGACCTGCCCGCGCTGGGGCATCTCGGGGTCGTCGACGAAGCGCGGCCGCTGGACGCGCACGCGTTCGCCCATGGCCTGCAGCTCCTCGGGGTCGTCGCCGTCGGCCGCCTCGAGCAGGCGCGCGCGCACCTCGGCCAGCCTCAGCGCGGCCACCGCGAGCGCGGCCTCGCGCGTGCGGCGCGCCGCCCGCCGCTCGGCTCCGGGACGCAGCAGGTCGAGCACGTGGTCGAGGGACAGCTCGAGCAGGCCCAGCTCGCGGTCGATCTCGACCAGCGCGCGTCCGAGGCCGCGCTGCTCGGAGTCCATGCGGGCCAGCGACGCGGTGCGCGCCCGGGCCGCCGTCTGCGCGCGCTCCTCGAGCAGCTCGAGCTTGCGCTGCCGCAGCCCGGTGGCGATGGCCTGCGCGTCGGACGTGGGCGGGTTCGCGCGCAGCGCGGCCTCGTCGAGGTCGGCGCGGCCCATCTCGTGGTGCAGCACGACGGTCAGGTCGTCCTCGTCCCGCAGGCGCTCGACGAGCGTGTCGAGCGTGGCCTCGCCGGCCTCGGACAGCACGAGCGACGCTCCGGGATAGGCGATCTGCTGGGGAGGCTCGGGCGTCGCGGCCTCGTCCTCGTCGACCAGGCCGAGCAGGCCGCCGATGCCCATGCCGACGTCGCCCACCGTGCTCACCACGCGGAACGGCGACGAGGCCACCGCGTTGGCGATGAGCCGGCCCAGGGTGGCGGTGGCCACGCTGGTGATCTCGGTCAGCGAGAGCTGTCCCCGCTCGAGCGCCAGGTTGAGCGGGATGTGGATCGCGCCGGTCTCGTCGCGCAGCAGGAAGATGACCGTGTCGAGCGGCGCGGGCAGCAGCAGCCACTTCGTGATCGGTCCGTCGTCGGGCTCCGACATGTCGAGGTCGGTGAACACGAACTCGCTGCGCGTGTCGACGCTGCCGTCGTCGAGGAAGCGCACCTCGGCGCGCGCGTCGAGCACGCCGTCCTGGAGCTCGACGCCCGAGGCGCGCGCCGGCCCGGCGAAGGCCGGCAGCGAAACGCCGTCGAGGCGCACCTTCGTCCAGCCGGTGGGATGGGCGCCGAGGCCCAGCCGTCCGTCGACCAGGAACTCGCCCACCGGACGCAGCTCGGCCTTGCCGGGCTTCCCGGTGCGCCAGTCGTCGACCGTCCCGAAGCCGAGGAACAGGTGGAACTTGATCGGCGAGCCGTCGCTCAGGGCCGCCGTCGAGAAGCCGCGCACGAGCAGCTCGAGGTCGTTGAGCGGCAGGTCGAGCGGCGGGTACGTGGACGTGTCGGTGTAGCGCACGTCGAGGCCGCTCATCGAGAGCTCGTCGACGCGCAGGTCGAGCGGCGTCTCGGCGGGAACGCCGGCGCCGCCGGCCGCCGCCGTCTCCGCGTCCGCGGGCGCCGCGCTGACGCCGGTTCCCGCGGCGGTGGGAGCGCCCGCCGCCGCGCCGACGTGCGCGGGCATCTCGCCGTCGAGCGTCGACGCGCTCCCGCCATGCACCGGGGGACGTGCGGGGAGCAGCCGCAGGTCGAGCACGGTCGTGGCCTCGGGACTCTTCTCGATGCGCGCCACGGGCCGCAGCACCTCGACGCGTCCGAGCTGCACGAGGTTCCTGCGCGGGAGGATGCGGTCGGCCTCGACGCGCAGCTCGTCGAGTCCGAGCAGCACCTCGCCGTCGGGCCCGTCGCGGAACGCCACGTCGGACAGGCGCAGCTCGGCCGACAGTCCCGACGCGGGGACGAAGTCGAGCGCGTTGCGGCGGTTGCCGCCCAGGTGCAGCTCGAGCGCGGCGTGGAAGCGTCCGTCCTCGAGCTGGCTGCCGTCGAGCGTCTCGGCCAGCGCGGGGAAGGCCTCGGTGATGCCGGCGCCGCGCAGGCCCTCGAGGTCGAACGTGAGTTCGACGCTCGGGTCGGCGGCGAATGGCTGGGCCCGTGCGTCGAGCCGCAGAGCGCCGAGCAGCGGCGCGGCCGAGCCGCCCAGCGTGAACGCCAGCGGCGAGCTCTGCTCGGGCTCGGCCCCGTCGAGCGTGAACGGTTCGGACAGCGCGAGGGACAGGTCGCGCACCTCGAGCGGTGTCGCGTCCGGCGTGTTGCGGTCGGTGACCGTGACGCGCGCGACCTGGACCTCGAGGGCACCCAGTCGCACGTCCGGCAGCAGCGGCTCGAGGCCCGCGAGGTCGGACGACGTCGCGGGTGCGTTCGCCGGGGGTGTGCTCGGGCCCTTCGCGCCGTCCGTCGGCGTGGACGTCGCCGCGCCCGCCGCGGTCCCCGTCCCGGACGGATCCGCGCCCGAGCCCGGCGTCGCCGTCGCGTCACCGGCGCCGCCCACGCGGTCGGCTCCGCCCGGGCCGCGCGCGCCCTCGTCCTTCGCGCCGGGCTCTTCGCCGCCCGTCGCCGCGGCCACCGCCGACGGCGCGGGACCGAGCGCCAGGCCGAGCAGTTGCAGGCGCCCGTCGACGTCCCTCTCGACGTCGGCCTCGAGGCCCAGCAGGCGCAGCGAGTCGATCTCGAAGCGTCCGGCAGCGGCGTCGAGGCGCGGCGCGTCGGCCGAGAGCTGCGCGAGCTTCGCGAAGCTGCGCTCGCCGTCGCCGTACGCGAGGTCGGTCAGTGCGGCGTGCACGGCCTGTCCGCCGCCGTCGGCGGGCGAGACGCGGGCGTCGAGGTCGAACGTGAGGCGTCCCGACGAGGTGAGCAGGTCGAGGTCGGGCGGCAGGTACGAGGCCAGCGGCCCCTTGCGCAGACCGTCGAGCACGAACGCGAGATCGGCCACGAGGTCGTCGGGGTCGGGCTGGACGGTGCCGGTCAGCGACAGGTCGTCGAGCACCTCGGGCACGCGCGCGTGCAGCGCGAGCGAGAGCGGCGGCGCGGCCTCGCCGAGCACCATGCCGTGCACGTCGGCGTCGACGAGCAGCGAGAGGTCGGCGGACGGCGCGACGGACGCGTCGCTCCAGCCGAGGGTGAGCTCGTGCAGCGCGAGGCCGTCGAGCGTCGTGACCGACGCGGGTGCGGCGGGTGTCGCCGGCGCGGCGTCCGGCGCGGGCGTCGCGTCCTGCGCGGGACGCGAGGTGGCACGCCGTGCGAGGAGCGTGCGACGCGGCGCGGGTGCCCGGGTCTCGTGCGCCGCGGGCTGTCCGCCGGAGGCGTCGACCTGCGCCACCGGCGCGGGCTCCGGGAGCGCGAGCACGCGCAGTCCGAGCACGTGCAGGTCGCCTCGTGCATCGCGCGCGGCCGAGAGGCGTGGACGCTCGATCGCGATGGTGCCCAGCGCGAGCCGTCCCGGCGAGCTGCGCAGTCCGTCGACGGTCACGGCGTCGAGGCCGAACAGTTCGCGCCGGCCGTCGCTCAGGAGCAGGTCGCGCAGCGCGACGTCGAGCTCGAGTGCGTCGTCGTGTTGCGCGAGGTCGACGCCGACGTCGAGGGCGAGGCGTCCGTCGTGCAGCTCGGAGACGATGCCGGCCGCGTCGAGCACGGGCTTGGCCGCGTCGGGACGCAGGCCCTCGGCGCGCAGCGCGAGGTCGATGCGCGCGCCGGTCTCGACGGGGCGCACGGCGCCCGACAGCTCGAGTTGCTCGAGCACGCCCGGTGCACGGATCCACGCGCGCAGGTCGGTCGAGAGCGGGAACGTCGCCGCGGGATCGGTGTCGAGCGCGAGCTGCGTGAGCTCGAGGCCCACGTCGCTCACGTTCAACTCGACCGGCGGGATGAAGCTCTCGTCGCGGAAGGCGAGCTGGTTGTCGGTCCAACGCAGCGCTTCGACATGCACGCGCGGCGGCGGCGCGTCGGACGCCGGTGCCGCGGGCGAGGGGGACGCGGCGGCCGGCACGGCCGGCGCCTGCGCCGCCGAGGCGTTCGCCGCCGTGGCATCGGGCTGCGCCACGGACGCGCCTGATGCTGCTGCGCCGGGACGCGTGGGCAGCAGCCGCAGGCCGGCGATGCTCAGGGCGCCGCTGGCGTCGTTCACCGCGGACGCGCGCAGGCCCGAGACCTCGAGCGTGCCGGCGTCGATCTGCGTGCCGTCGGCGGACAGGTCGAGCCGGTCGAGCGTGACTCCGCCGAGCGCGAGCAGGGTCGTGTCGCCGTCGCTCAGGGCCACGTCGTGCAGGTGTGCGTCGGCCGAGAGCGCGCCGTCGGCGGCGACGTCCCAGCCGGCGTCGAGCGCGAGCGCGAGCCGCCCGTCGACGAACTCCGACTCGATGCCGGCGGCGTCGAGGTATGGACGCAGCACGTTCGGCGCGATGCCCGACGCGTCGAGCTGCACCGCGGCCCGGGCGTGGTCGGAGAACGGTGTGGCGCGCACGCCGAGCGTGAGCGCCGAGAGCACTCCCGGCAGCAGCAGCCGCGCGTCGACGGTGACGGGCTGCTCGGGATCGGCCGGCGCCGTGTCGAGGTCGTGCACCGCGAGCGCGTCGAGCCGCAGCGCGAGCGGGACGGCCGGCGTCACGCTGCCGTCGAGGAACTCGAGCGAGACCGCCGCGAGGGTCAGCGTGCCGAGGCGCAGCGCGGGAGCCTCTCCCTCGGACGGCGGCGTCTCCTCCGGCGGGCTCGACGGACCGCCGAGAAGGTCGAGTCCGGCCACGCGCAGGTGTCCCTCGGGACGCTTCTCGGCGCGTGCCAGCAGGCCGGCCCACGTGACCTGCGAGAGCACGATCTCGCGATCGGTGATGCGCTTGGCCTCGATCGAGAGCGGGCCCGACGAGAGCGCGTCGCGTCCGTCGGCGGCCACGCGCAGCGAGGTGAGCTGCACGCCGCCCGAGAGCTGCGGGTCGTCTCCCTCGCGGCGCGCCAGGTCGGCGCGTGCGGTCAGGTCGAGGTCGATCGCCTCGGCCACGGGATGCACGCCCAGCGGTTCGAGGTATCCCGCCAGGGGACCGGGATGCAGGCCGCGCCCGTGGATCTCGAGTCGCGCGCCGAGCAGCTCGCCCGGCATCGACGCGTCGATCTCGAGCGAGAGCTGGTCGAGCACGTCGACCGCCGAGAGCGTGAGTCCCACGCGCAGGGGGCGCGAGTCGCTGCCCAGATCGGACAGGCGCAGGTTGCCGTCGAGGCGCGTCTGCACCGGCGGGTCGACCGACAGGTCGCGCAGGGCCACGTGCAGGTGCTGGACGCGCACCGCGTCGAGCTGCACGGGCGACGAGAGCGGCGGCGGTGCCCACGGCGTCGAGTCGCCCGTCGGCGCGGGCGCGGGGTCGCTGGCCGACGTCTCGTCGGCAGCCTGCTCGTCGTTTTGCGGACGCATGGCGGCCATGCCGTCGAGGACCGCGAAGCGTCCCGCGCTGTCGCGCTGCAGGTCGACGTCGAGGCCGTCGATCTCGACGCGCCGCACGATCACGTCGCCGGTCAGCAGCGCGAGCACCGCCACGTCGGCGCGCAGGTACTCGACGTGCAGGAAGGGATCGGTGCCGTCGGCCACGGCCAGGTCGAGGTGCGCGAGCTCGACGTCCATGCCGAGCAGCGAGAGGTCGAGACGTTCGTAGGTGCACTGGAGGCCCTGCGAAGCCGCGAGCCCGGCGACGATCGACGGCAGCAGGGCCAGGACGGTGTAGCGCAGCGCCACGAAGACGAGCAGCACCAGCACGAGCACGCGCTTCCAGCGTCCGGGCTTGCGCGGACGGGCGCGCCTGGCCGCCGCCTCGGCGGCGCGACGCGCGGCGCGCGGCGAGACGTCCTTCGGCGCCGCGGGGGCGCCGTCCGCGGGCGTGTCGGACCCGGTCGCGGGACGTCCCGACGCGGGCTCGTTCGCGCTCATGCGCAGGCCTCCGCCGTCCAGGGGACGCGCGCCGCGCGCGCCGTGTCCGTCGCGGGTGCCGCGGGATTCGTGTCGGTCGGCGCGGGCGACGGTGTCGCGGGCGTGGTCGTCGTCGGCGTGCCCGCATCCGCGGGCGAGGTCGCCGGCCGTGCGGCGTCGTCGGACGTGGCGGTGCTCGCCGCGTCCTCTTGCTCGAGCCACGCGTCGAGCGCGGCGCGGCGCTCGTCGCGCGGGCCCAGCGGATCGTAGCCGGCGGGCGCGAGGTCGCGTGCGTCGAGCCAGTCGTAGGCGCGCACGCGCGCCGACGGCTCGGCGTCCTCGAGGAAGGCCAGGTTCTCGTCGACGAGCAGCGCGCGCAGGTCGGCGAGGTCGACGGCCTGCGCGACGAGCTCGGTCAGCACCGCCGGATCGCGCGCGAGCTGTCCGGCGCCGAGGGTCAGCAACGCGTCCTGCGCGGGCGGCATCTCGCCATTCTCGGCGCGATCGGCCAGTCGCAGGAGCGCGGAGCGCTCGAGCCGGAAGCCCAGCTCGGCGTCGGTCACCGGTTCGGCGAGCACGTCGTGCGCCACGTCGGAGACGAGCAGCGAGTCGCCGGCGAGCGCCACGTCCTCGGCCAGGCGCGCGCCGGTGGACGAGGCGAGGTAGACCAGCGCGGGACCGCGCCGCGCCGGACTCGAGAGCGCCGAGAGTGCGCCCGAGAGTCCCGTGGCCGGGACGCGGCTGCGCGTGGCGACGTGCTCGACGGCGCGCGCGCACAGGTCGCGGCAGAGCTGCAGCGCGGCCTCGTGATCGGCGCGTTCTTCGTCGCCGCGCCGCGGCGCCGCGGTCAGCTCGAGCTGCACCACGAGCGACGCGTTCGGCCAGCCGGGCTGCGGACGCGGGACGACGATCGAGCAGCGTCCGCCGGTGGGCAGCACCGTCGGCGAGAGCACCGCGACCTGCAGCGGCCACTCGGACGGCGACGGTGCGCGCGTGGGCCTCGGCTTGCGCGGCGCGTCGTCGCGCATGGCGTCGAGCGCGTCGTCGGCCGCGCCGAGCGGATCGGTCGGCAACGAAGGACGCCGCGCGAGCACCGCGAGGCGCGGCGCGTCCTCGCGCCAGACCGCGAACGTGAGCGCCGTGCGCGGATCGTCGGGATCGCCCAGCGTGAGCAGCACCATCGCGCCCAGCGGCACGGCGGCCGTGGCCTCGGCGAGCAGGTCGACGCGTCCCAGCTCGCCCAGCTCGATCGCGGACGCCAGCGCGTCGCGCTCGTCACCCGCCGCGAGGCGCAGGCCCTGATCGCCCGACGTCGTGGGACGCAGCGGAGTCGCGTCGGGACGCGCGACGACGAGCACCACCTTGGCGTCGAGCGGCGACGTCGACGTCGTGTCGGCGTCGGCGAGTCCCAGCACGCCCACGTGCAGGCGCAGCGCGGCGTCGGGGTCGTCGGAGGGCAGCGGTCCGGCCGTGGGACCGGTGAGCGGCGAGCCGGGCGCGGCGTCGAGCTCGATCGGCGTCGCGTACGGCCGGTACTCGGGACGCGGCTCCGGTCCGCAGGCGGCGACGAGCACGCAGACGAGAGCCGCGAGGGTACGCCGGGCGTGCATCGCGAGGCGCTCGGGACGGGCGCGGGGATGCCGCGGCGCGCGGTCGTTCCGGTTCCGATGCATCGATCTCCGCGTCCACGGGGCAGCCGCGCATCCTAGCAACCCGGGTGTCGCGGGCGCGCCCGCCGCGGGTACCGTGGCGCTGGATCGCGCACGATCCCACGGTGCGCGTCCGGGGTCCGTGTGGGGGGCGCCCGTGGTCACTCGGGCGGAAGTATGTTACAATGAGCGCCAAGTCAGGAGATCAGCCATGGTGGACACATTCACCCCGCGGCGGATCCTCGTCGCGACCGACTTCTCCGAAGGATCCAAGGTCGCCCTGCGGCTCGCGGCCCAACTCGCCCGAGCGGCGGGAGGCCGGCTCTTCGTGGCCCACGTGCTCACCCTGCACGGCGGCGACCCGGTCGAGGCCGAGGAGAAGATGCCCGGCTGGGTCCCGGCCGAGTTCGCCGACCTCGTCGAGGAGCGGCGGCTCGAGCGTGCGCTCACCGCCGAACTCGGCATCCTGCAGGCGGCGCGCGAGGTCGAGGCCGACCTGATCGTGCTCGGCACGCACGGACGCCGGGGCCTGGCCCACGTGTTCCTGGGCAGCACGGCCGAGCGCGTCGTGCAGCTCGCGTCGATCCCCGTCCTCACCGTGCGTCATCCCGACCATTGCTTCGAGCATCCGGAGCGGAAGACGTCCCCCGCGAAGAAGGAGACCTCGTCATGACCGAGTGCAAGCGCATCCTCTGCCCCGTCGACTTCTCGGAGCCGAGCAACACCGCGCTCGAGTACGCCGAGAGTCTCGCTCGCACGCTGAAGGCCGAACTCGTGGTGCTGCACGTGATCGAGCCGGTGCTCTATCCCGTCGCCTACGGGCTGCCCGCCAGCTCGCCGCTGCTGAACGTCGAGGAACAGGCGCGACTCGGCGCCGAGAAGCACTTGGCGCCGATCATCGAGGGCATCGGCAAGCGCGGCGTCGAGGCGCGTTCGATCGTCGACACCGGCACCGCGTCGCTGAAGATCGTGCAGGTCGCCGAACAGCTCGAGGCCGGCATGGTCGTCATGGCCACCCACGGCCTGACGGGCCTCAAGCACATGCTGCTCGGCAGCACCACCGAGCGCGTCGTGCGGCGCTGCCCGTGCCCGGTGCTCACCGTCAAGCTGGGACAGCACACGCTCGAGTGACTTGGGAACCCGCGCGCGCCGGCCGGTCGTCGTCGAGACGCCGGCCGGCGCGCGCGTCGTTCAGCGTCCCATCCACTGC
This sequence comes from Planctomycetota bacterium, assembly GCA_020638905.1. GTDB lineage: Bacteria > Planctomycetota > B15-G4 > B15-G4 > B15-G4 > JACKHP01. The sequence continues at coordinate 111,305 of JACKHP010000007.1, forward strand.
TTCCACCAGGCCACGATCTGGCCGAGGCGGTGGATGCGCATGTCGGGCGGTCCGCCGCGGCTCATGCCGTGGGACGTGTTCTTCGGGTAGCGCACGAAGCGCACCGGCACGCCGCGCAGCGCGAGCGCCGAGTGCACCTGCTCCGACTCGGCGACGTTGCAGCGCAGGTCGCCCTCGCTGTGGATCAGCAGCGTCGGCGTGACGACGTTGCCGATGTGCTTGAGCGGCGACATCTCCCAGCTGGCTTCGACGTCGTCCCAGGCGTTGCCGGGGAAGTAGCTGTTCGGCCACATGTAGACGTCGCTGCTGCCCCACATGGCGATCATGTTCGACACGCAGCGGTCGGAGATCGCCGCGCGGAAGCGCGTGTCGTGTCCGATGGCCCACAGGGTCATGAAGCCGCCGTAGCTGCCGCCCATGATGCCCAGGCGCTTCCTGTCGCAGAACGGCTGCGCCTCGACCTCGGCCAGCACGGCCTGCACGTCCTCCCAGTCGCGCTTGCCCCACGACCAGTGGATGCCGCGCGTGAACTCCTGGCCGTAGCCCTTGCTGCCGCGCGGGTTGCTGAACACGACCGCGTAGCCCTGCGCGGCGAGGAGCTGGAACTCGTGGAAGAAGTTCCAGCCGTACTGGGCCTGCGGGCCGCCGTGCACCTCGAGGATCGTCGGCCGCTTCTTGCGCGCGTCGGCACCGGGCGGGAGCATGATCCACATCTGCACGGCGGTGCCGTCGGCGGACGTCACCCAGCGGTCGGTCACGTCGGCCAGGTCGAGCTCGGCCAGCAGCTCGCGGTTCACGTGCGAGACCTGGCGCAGCGCGAGGCGTCCACCGCGCTGGAGCTCGGCGGCGGGCGGCACCTCGGCCACGTACACGTCGACCGGACGGTCGGGCGCGTCGACCACGAGCGCGAGGCGCGAGCCGTCGGACGAGAGGTTGCCGAGCTGGTGCTGGCGCTTGCCGCTCGTGTGGAACACGACCTCGCCGCCGCGCGCGGGCACCGTGGCGAGCTGCGTCTCTCCGTGCCAGCCGATCTGCATCCACAGGCGCTTGCTGTCGGGCGTCCAGCAGAAGCGCGCCGCGAACTCGACCTCGGACGCGTCGGACAGCACCGGCGCCACGAGGCACCAGTCGGTCTTGGCGAGCAGGTTGCGCGCGCCGCCCTTGACCGGGTCGCTCACGAAGAGCTGCACGTTGTCCGACTGCCGCGTCCCGTCGTCGTCGAGGATGCCGGCCCACGCGATCGACCGGCCGTCGGGTGACCACGCCACGCCGGCCTTGGGACCCTTCGGGAGTCCGGGCAGCCTCTTGAGCGTGCCCCGGTCGACGTCGAGCACGAGCAGTTCGGCCGTCCACTCCTTGGCGAAGGCGTAGGCGTCGCGGTTCGTCGCCAGCGCGATGCGCTTGCCGTCGGGCGCCCAGTCCCAGTGGAACTGGCCCAGGCGGTCGCCGTCGTAGACGAGCCGGTGCGCGCCGGACGTCGCGTCGGCGACGTACAACGCGAAGCGCTGGGCGCCGAAGTAGCCGTCGCCGTCGAAGCGGTACCACGGGTCGTCGATCACGCGCGGCGGATCGCTGCGCCCTTGCTTCTCGCGCTCCTTGGCCGCGTCGAGCGTCCACTCGTCGGCCTGGGGACGGAACACCACGCCGAGCCGCGAGCCGTCGGGCGACCAGCGCAGTCCGGCGATGGTGCCCTCGGGGAAGTCGGTCAGCTTCGTCGCCTCGCCGCCGTCGACGGGCAGCAACCAGACCTGCGGGCGTCCCTTGTCCTTCGTGCGCAGGAACGCCAGCGTGCGCCCGTCGGGCGACCAGCGCGGCGCGCGATCGCTGTCGCCGCTCGTGAGCTGGCGCGGCTCGCCGCCGTCGGCGTCGGCCATCCACAGGTTCGTGCGGTAGTCGAAGCGGTCGCCGACGTGCTTGACGACGAACACGACGTGCGCGCCGTCGGGCGAGACGCGCGGGTCGCCCACGGTGCGCAGGCGCAGGACGTCGTCGGCGGTGACGAGGCGGCGCACGGGGGCCGACGCGGACGTGCGACGCGTCCCGCGCGGCGAGCGCGCGCTGCGTCGGGCGGGGGTCGCGGCGCGGGTCACGCGGGCGGTCTTGCGGGGACGGCGGGTGGCCATGGTTCGGCTCTCGCGGCGGGACGGGACGGACAGCGCGCACGCTACCATCCCGCGCCGGGAGGCGTCGCGCGCAGCGCACCGCAGCGTGCGTTCGACGTCGACGGGTCGGTCGTGCGCCGTGCGCGGATGTCGTGCGCCTCGCGCCGCGACGCACTGACCGTGTGGTCGTGCGCGCACCGCACGTGCGTGCGATCCCATCGACGCGGGTCGTCGCCGCGTGCCTCGTGTGCGAGGTGGCGATCGCATGACGGGCTCCACACACGCGACCTCGATCGCGTACGATGGGAGCTTTCCATTCCCCCGTGCGAGGAGACTCCCATGACCTTCAAGCTTCCCGACCTCCCGTACGCTCTCGAGGCCCTGCAGCCCCACATCTCGGCCGAGACGCTGCGCTACCACCACGGCAAGCACCACGCCGCATACGTCAACAAGGTCAACGACATGTTGAAGGAGCGCGGCGAGAGCTGCGACGACCTGGCCGAGCTCGTGCGCAGCGCCGACGGCGCGTTGTTCAACAACGCCGCCCAGGCCTGGAACCACGCCCTCTACTGGACGTCGCTGTCGCCCAAGGGCGGCGGTGACCCGAAGAAGGGTCCGCTGGCCGACGCACTCGCCGAGTCGTTCGGCTCCGTGAAGGACTTCAAGGAGCGCTTCACGCGTCTCGCGCTCTCGCACTTCGGTTCGGGCTGGGTCTGGCTCGTGCAGAACGACGACGGACGGCTCGCCGTGGTCGACACCCACGACGCCGCCTGTCCGCTGCGCGAGGGACTGAACCCGCTGCTCGTCTGCGACGTGTGGGAGCACGCCTACTACGTCGACCGGCGCAACGACCGCAAGGCCTACGTCGAAGCCTTCTGGCAGCTCGTCGACTGGACGGCGGCCGAGAAGCGCATGTCGACGGCGGCCGCGGCGCGCTGACGCGTCCCGAGGTCGTCTCGCGACATCCGTCGACGGACGGGCGTCGTCGCCTGCGGGCGGCGCGTCCGTCCGTCGTCGCGTTCCGGAGGGCGCGCGACGGCGACGGGCCGTCGCGTGACGTCGCGGCGCGCGACGCCTGGTCGCGCGAAGCGCGGTGCATGCGACCACGACGTCGTGCGTCGCCCGGCGTGACGCGCGCCGCGTCGCCGGCGCGCATCGCGTCCGTCAGAGCGAGAAGGTGACCCGTTCGGGGACGGACAGCAGCGGCCCGAGTCCCCAGTCGAGGTTCTTGATCGGCGCGCCGAACTGGAACCAGACCGAGAGCCCCGCGAGGCCCGGGTCGCTCGGCGTGGGGATCGTCACGACGAGATGGCCGCTGGCGTCGAGCGGCAGCGGCGAGATCGGGATGTACGGCTGCGCGAGGTGGAACGCGCTGCCGTCGTCGAGGATCGAGAGGCCGAGGAAGCCGTAGAGCGTCTGGTTCGGCTTGCCGAACAGCTCGAGGTCGAACTGCGAACCGATGGGCGCCACGTCGGGCGACGCGCGACACAGCACGAGCAGCCGGCGCGCGGCGGCGTAGACCGCGAGGCGTCCGGCGCCGTAGATGTCGTCTTTTCCGGGGGCGCCGAGGTCGACGGCCGAGAGCTCGAGCGCGGCGGCGAGGTGACGCGGGAGCGCCTCGGGCTGCACCTGGCGCAGCAGGCAGAGCGCGCCGCCGAGCTGCGGCGTCGAGGCCGACGTGCCGGTGAACGAGATGTATCCGCTGGGCAGCGCGGTGGTCGTCACGCCGCCGGTGTAGGCCACCAGGTCGGGCTTCACGAGGCCTGGCAGGCCGCCGCCGAAGCCGCCGTACGGGTAGTCCCACTGGTCGGGATCCTGCGCGTGCGGATACGTGGGATCGTACAGCAGCACGTTCTCCCACGCGGCGGGACCGCGGCCGGTCGGGCCGTAGAGCGCGTCGCCCGCCAGCATCACGCCGCCGCAGGCCAGCACCGACGAACGTCCGCCGTCGACCTCGTCGGGGTGCGCGAAGGGCGACGGCACCGAGCCCGGCACCGCGATGTTGAACGGGATCGGGTGCGTCAGGAGCTGCCCGCCCTGGTTGCCGATCGAGTTGCTGTGGATGATGCCGGCCGCCAGCTCGACGTCGCACACCGCGCGGTGCATGGCGTAGTCCGGCACGTCGATCCACTTGAACGAGTGGCTCGACGTGATCACGTCGACGCCGAGCGCCACGAGATACTGCTGCGCCTCCCAGTACGCGGCCTCCGAGCCGATCTCGGTCACGACCATCGTCGCGCCGGGAGCCATGCCCGTGACCTGTCCCGAGCTGCCGTCGCCGACGGCCAGGCCGGCGGTGTTCGTGCCGTGCGCGTCGAGCGACGACGGGTCGTTGTCTCCGTGCTCGAAGTCCCAGCCGTGGACGTCGTCGACGTAGCCGTCGCCGTCGTCGTCGAGTCCGTTGCCGGCGATCTCGCCCGGGTTCGTCCAGGTGCGATTCACGAGGTCGGGATGCATCCACCACGTGCCCGAGTCGATCAGGCCGAGCAGGATGTCCTCGCCGCGGAAGCCCTTCTCCCAGAGCTGCGGCGCCTGTTGCGCGACGAGATTCGGCTCGACCGTGGGCTGCGCCACGCCCGGTCCGATCTCGATCTCGTCGAAGGCCATGCCGTCGGTGGGGATGTCGAAGTTGTCGCGCCACTGGAAGCGCACGTGGAACGTCGACGTGTACGCGATGCCGAGCCCGGACGTCACCGCGTCGAGGTCGATCACGCGCGTGGCGTAGGTCGACGGACCGCCGTTGAGCGACTCGACGAGCGTGTAGTTCACGCCGTCCGGGCTCACGAAGACACCGTCCTCGGGGTGGTCCTCGTCGCCGAACTCCTTCTGCTTGAAGCGGATGCCGATGTCGCTCAGTCCGGCCAGGTCGAGCTGGACGGTGACGCTCGCGGTGCTGTCGACGCCGTCGACCGACGAGGCCATCTCGAGGTGGTAGGCGCCCAGCGGGCCGTCGGTGTTCGTGACCGCGGCGTAGCCGTTGCCGGTGGTCTCGACCGTCCAGTGGGGGAGGAGCTGGCCCGACTCGAAGTCGTCGGAGAACGGCACGTTTCCCACGCCCGGCACGAGCGGCGGCGAGGGCGGTGCGTCCTGCGTGCGTTCGGCGGCCAGCGGGACGACGCGTCGCACGCGGTCGACGCCGGGCAGCGCGGCGAGCGCCTCGATCACCGGCGCCTCGGCACGCACGCGCAGCGCGTTGCCGATCCACAGGACGATCGGCGCGTCGGCGTGGCCGGCGGCGGCCGCCGCGGCGAGCAGCGCGCGCGCCTCACGCTGCGTCACGTCGGCGTGGGCGCGCAGCGCGGAGACGACCACCGGACGGCGCGCGCGCGGCGAACGTCCGTCGGCCAGGCGCTCGAGCTCGGACGCGGGCAGCGCGTCGGCGAAGACCGCGTACACGTCGAGCCTCTCGCCGGGCTGGCTGTGGTCGAGCGCCGCGCGCAGCGAGGGATCGAGCGTCGCGTGCGTCGTCGCGCGCGATGCGGGCACCGCGACCTGCGCGTGCAACGGCGCGCCGCCGAGAGCGACGCAGGCCGCGAGCACGGCTGCGGGGAGGACGGCGCGCGCCGCAACGGCTCGCGCCCGGACGATGCGTGGGGGGAGAGACATCGTGGGTGCGCTCGAGATGAAAAATGGGCTCGGGATCCGCGACATCCCGAGCCCAGTGGGGGGCCTCCGCCCCTCATGGTCGCACCCCCGAGGGGGTGCTCCTGATGACCGGAGTCTACCTCTGTTGTCGGACGGCGGGGGGACGGATCCGAAGGTTTTCTGGGATGTGTCGGAGGCGTACGGATTCACGCGCCGGGGCTCGATGGGAAGCGCGTCGGGCGTGCGCGCGGCGCGTCACGGCGAGCAGGTTCGGCGCGCGCTGCGGCGCGGGTCGTCCGGTGCCGCGCAGCGGCGAAGCGCACGTCGGCGATGCGTCAGCCGGCCGCGCTCTCGAGCATGCTCAGGAACACGTCGGGACGCAGCGCGCCGTGCGAACCGCCGAGGAAGCGTCCGTCGGCGTCGACGAACAGCACGAACGGCAGCATCATGCCGTCGGCCAGGTGCTCGCTCACGAGCTCGATGATCTCGGGCTCGGGATCGTCGGCGTCGCTCGCCAGCGCCACGAAGTGCTCCTTGAGCATCCGGGAGGGAGCGGGCTGGGGGACGATGGCCGACACGAGCGTGCGGCAGTTGCCGCACTGTTCGCGTCCCATCTCGATGAACACGCGCTTGCCCTCGGAGCGCGCGGCGGCCAGCGCGTCGCGATAGCTCGTGTGCCAGTCGAGCGTGCCCTTGTCGTCGAAGTGGGGATGGCGACCCATGATGTCCTCGCGGGATGGTGGCGTGCGCGGCTCGTCCGGCGCGCCGGACCGCGCATGGTAGCGCGACGGGGCATCCGCCGCTCGTGGGTGTCGACCGCCGGTTCGGACCCGCGGTCGACGGCGATCCGTACGGCCTCGGCTCGGCGCGCGCGGATGGCCACACGTCCCGCGCTGGAACGGCTCCCGCGGGCTGTTAGAGTGGGATCGCGCGGTTGCGGGAGGCGATGCACATGCTCGTCACGGCCCTGGTCACGCCCTTCGTCGACGAAGGGCGAAGAGTCGATCTCCGCGCGCTGGAGCGCCTCGTGGCCTTCCAGCGCGATCAGGGGGTCGACGTCGTGCTCCTGTTCGGGACGACCGGCGAGGGAGCGTCCCTGACCGACGACGAGCGCGACGCGATGTTCGACGCGGCGCTCTCGGTGGCGCCGCCCGAGGCGCTCATGGTCGGGCTCGGCTTCGGTCCCCTGGCCAGCGTGATCGAGCGCGGGCGGCGCGCCCTGCGGCGGGGGGTGCGGGACATGCTGCTGGTCGACCACCCGTACGCGGGACCGTCCTCGGCCAGCCTGCGCCAGGCCTGGCACGGCCCGATCGCGGCCGCGCTGCCCGAGGCGCGTCTGTTCCCGTACGCCGTCCCCGGGCGCACAGGCACCGAACTGCTGCCCGACGACCTGGCCAAGCTGGTCGAGAACCACCCCAACGTGGTCGGCTGCAAGGACGCCACCGGTCGCCTCGCGCGCATGGAGCGCGTGCGCGAACTGCTGGGCGACGACTTCCTGCTCATGTGCGGCGACGACGCGCACCTGCGCGACGCGATGATCGATCCGGACATCCGTGCGCAGGGCGGCTTCAGCGTGGTCTCGAACCTGGCTCCCGGCGCGGTGGCGCGGCTCGTGGCGTCCTGCCGCGCGGGCGACGCGGCCGGCGCGCGCCGGCTGCACGACGAGCTCCTGCCGCTCTTCCGGCTCGTGGGCATCACCGCCGACGAGACGGTGACCGTGGGGGGACGCGAGCACTCGGTGCCGCAGCGCGTGCGCAACCCCGTCCCCTTGAAAGAGGTGCTGCAGCGACTCGGCGTGCTGGCCGAGCTGTGCCGCGCGCCGCTCGCCCCGATGGGCCCCGCGGGACGACGCCATGCGCAGCGCGCGGTGCTCGACGCGGTGGCGCGTGCACCCGAGCTGCTGTCCCCGCTCGAGCTCGCGTTCGGCGTCGACGTGCGCCGTCGGCTGGGCGAGGCGCGCGAGGAGATCGGCGCCGCCTGACGGCTGGTAAGCTCGGCGACCATGACGAGTCCCCTGTCGGCTCCGCTCACGGTGATCAAGGTCGGCGGTTCGCTGCTGGCCGACGGTGACGGACTCGATCGCGTGGCGCGCGCGGTGGCGGCGCGTCGACGCGGCGGCGAACGGCTGCTCGTGGTCGTGTCGGCGTTCAAGGGCGTGACCGACGAACTCGAGCGCGGCTCGGGCGTGTGGCTCGACCCGCGGTCCGGCGACGAGATCGTGCGCGACGTGGTCACGCGGCTCGAGCGGCGGCACGCCGCGGTGGTGGCCGGCGAGCCGATGCGCGACGCGATGCTGACCGGCGTGCGGCGCACGCTCGACGGCGTCCTGCGCCTGCTCACCGGCGTGCGGCTCACGGGCGAGCTGACCGACCGCACGCACGACCTGCTGCTCGCCCACGGCGAGCGCATGGCCGCGCCGGTGCTGGCCCAGGCGCTGCGCTCGCGCGGTGTCGACGCGCGCTCGGTGACGTCCGAGGAGGCGCGCGTCGTGGCGACCGGCTCGTTCCGCGTGGGGACGTGCGACCTCGAGCGCACGCGCGCCGGCCTGCGCTCGCTCGCGCACGAGCTCAACGACCGCGTGCTCGTCCTGACCGGCTTCTACGGCGTGAACGCCGACGGCGAGGTGACGCTCTTCGGACGCGGCGGCACCGACTACTCGGCAGGCATCGCGGCCGCGTGCCTCGACGCCGAGGCGGTCGAGCTCTGGAAGGACGTCCCCGGGTTCATGAGCGCCGACCCGACCCTCGTCGAGGGCGCGCGTCTGGTGCCCGAGCTGTCGTTCGCCGAGGCCTGCGAGCTCGGCTACTACGGCGCGCGCATCCTCCATCCGCGCTGCCTCGAGCCGCTGCGGGGACGGTCGGTACGCATCGAGCTGCGCTCGATCTTCGACGTCGAGCGGGCCGGCACGCGCATCGTCGAGCGCGACGCGCGCGGCGCGTCGGTGGCGGCGCTCGTGCACCGTCCCGGCGTCGCGGTCGTGCGCGTCGGCGGCGCGGCGATGGTCAACCAGCCCGGCGTCGCGGGACGCATCCTCACCGCCGTCGGCGAGGCGGGCGTGAACGTCGACACGCTGGCCGCGTCGATGACGTCGGTGTCGTTCACCATCGACGACCGCGACACGGCCCTCGTGCGGCGCACGCTGCGCCTGCTCCAGGAGCAGTCGATCGCGGGCGTCGAACGCGTCGACGTCTCGCGCGGCATGGCGTTGCTGGGCGTCGTCGGCGACGGCGTGGCGTCCGACCCTTCGCTGCTGGCGCGCGTGCTGGCCTGCCTCGCGGGACAGGGCCGCCCGGTCGAGCTCGTCTCGCACGGTCCCGGCGACGTGGGACTCTCGTGCGTCGTGCCCGAGGATGTGCGGCGTCCCGCGCTCGTGGCGCTGCACGACGCGTTCTTCCCCGCGACGGAACGCGTGTCCGATGCGCCGCGCTGATCCGGCGCGCACGCGGGTCGACGCGCGCCGCGCGACGTTGCGCGGCGGGTCGCGCGCGTGAGCGCTCCCGAGATCGTGCGCCACGGCGACCGCGTGTCGGGGCGTCCGTTCGCGACGCGTTCGGCGGTCTGCGCGACGCGCGGCATGGTCTGCGCGAGCCAGCCGCTGGCCGCGCGCGTCGGCCTGCGCGTGCTCGAGGACGGCGGCAGCGCGGTCGATGCCGCGCTCGCGACGAACGCCGCGCTGGGACTCATGGAGCCCACGTCCTGCGGCGTCGGCGGCGACCTGTTCGTGCTGCTGTGGGACGCGTCGCGCGCGGAGCTCGTCGGCTTCAACGGCAGCGGACGTTCGCCGCGCGGCCTCGACCTCGACGGCCTGCTCGGTCGGCTCCCGCCCGGCGCGAGCCGCACGCTGCCTCCGCGCTCGGCGCTCTCGGTCTCCGTCCCCGGATGCGTCGACGGCTGGACGCAGCTCCACGCGCGCTACGGGCGCCTGCCGCTCGCGCGGCTGCTCGAGCCGTCCATCGCCTACGCCGAGGACGGCTTCCCGGTCAGCCAGGTCATCGCCCACGAGTGGGCGCGCGGCGAGCACATCCACGGTGGGCTGCCCGACTTCGCGCGCACGTTCCTCCCCGACGGACGCGCGCCGCGCGAAGGCGAACTCTTCCGCAATCGCGACCTCGCGGCCACCTATCGCCTGATCGCCGAGCGGGGACGCGACGCGCTCCATGCGGGCGAGGTCGCGCGCGCGCTCGTCGCGCGCGTGGCCGAGCACGGCGGGGCGCTGGGGCTCGACGACCTGGCGTCGCACCGCGGCGAGTGGGTGCGTCCGCTCTCGGCGACTACCGCGGGCACGAGCTGTGGGAGCTCCCGCCCAACGGACAGGGACTGGCCGCGCTGCAGATGCTGCGGCTGCTCGAGGGCCATGACCTCTCGCGCGCCGATGCGCTCACCACGCACCGCATGCTCGAGGCGAAGAAGCTCGCCTACGAAGACCGGGCGCGCTTCTACGCCGATCCCGACTTCGCCGCGACGCCGGTCGACGAGCTGCTCTCCGACGACTACACCGAGCGCCGGCGCGCGCTCATCGACGATCGGCGCGCCTCGCGCGCGCCGGCGCCCGGCGACCCGCGGCTCGAGCATGGCGACACGGTCTACCTCGCCACCGCCGACGCCGACGGGAACCTCGTCTCGTGGATCCAGTCGAACTACATGGGCTTCGGGACGGGCCTCGTCCCGGCCGGCTGCGGCTTCTCGCTGCAGAACCGCGGCGCGCTGTTCTCGCTCGACCCGGCACACGCCAACGTCTACGCCCCCGGCAAGCGCCCGTTCCACACGATCATCCCGGCCATGCTCACCCGCGCGGGACGTCCCGTGCTCGCCTTCGGCGTCATGGGCGGCGCGATGCAGCCCCAGGGACACGTGCAGATCGTGACCGGCCTGCTCGACCGCGGTCTCGGCGTGCAGGAGGCGGGCGACGCCCCGCGCTGGCGTCACGAGGGTTCGTCGGAGCCCACCGGCGAGCGCATCGCCGACGGCGGCGTCGTGCACCTCGAGAGCGGCTGGCCGGCCGAGGTCGCGCGCGGCCTGGCCGAGCGTGGCCATCGCATCGTGATCGAGCCCGGCGGCTACGGGGGATACCAGGCCATCGCCGTCGACGAGTCGCAGGGACGCCGCGTCTATCGCGGCGCGAGCGAGTCACGCAAGGACGGCTGCGCCCTCGGCTGGTAGTCGTCCGACGGGCTCGTCTCGCGGGTGACCGGGGCGCGGCGTGCCGCGTGCGCCGACATCGCCCGGGATGCGTCGCCGGAGCCGCGATCGAGGCGACGTCGTCGGTCAGGCCGAGCGGCTCGTACGCAGGTCGTCGTCGGGTGACGGCGCGAGCAGCCCCGCTCCGACCCCTTCGCCTTGCGCACGCGTCGCGCCCAGGAAGCGCCGGGCCACGAGACTCGGACGCTCGCGCTCGAGCCGCCCGAAGCGTTCGCGCGCCCGACGAGCGGCCTGCCGCCGACCGAGCGTCTCGAGGCACGAGAGCGAGACCGCCAGGGCCAGCAGATCGTCTCGATCGCGGGACAGGGCCTCGTCGGCCGTGGACAGCGCCTGCTCGACCAGGCCCTCGTCGAGCAGCAGAGAGCAGAGGTTCGCAAAGGCACAGGCGACCAGACGCGGGTGACGGCACGCGGACAGCGTGCGTCGCGTGAGCGCCAACGCCTCGGCCGACCGACCGTCGAGGCGCAGGACGAGCGCGCGCGCGATGTCGGACCAGTCGGACGAGCCCGCCACGACGTCGAGCACGTCGAGCACCTGCTGCGTCTCTCCCAGCGCCTCGCCGTCGGAGGGACGTCGGGTGGGCAGCCCGGACAGATCGACCGGAGCGCCCACGCCGCGCAGCCGGCGCGCGAGGGTCTGGGCGTGCCCGAGCACCGCGTCGAAGTCGCCCGCGCGTCCGTGTGCCAGGAGATCGTCCGACGCCGTCCGTCGCGCGAGAAGGCAGCACTGGACGAGTTCGCGCAGACAACGCACCAGCTCGCGGCGGGCTGCGTCGCGCACGTGTCCCAGCACGCGCGCGGTCGTGGCTGCCCCGCGCCCGGACTTGGGGGGCCGCTCGGCGGTGCCCAGGTCGAAGCGCAGCTGCCAGCGGCAGCGGCGGCAGGCGCACAGGTGGAGGTCGAAGGCATCGCGCGCGCAGGCGTCGAGCGATCCGTCGAGCCAGGCCAGGAGGCGGGCGCGGTCGGCGACGGGGTGCAGGGTCTTCATCTGGGAGCCTCGGCGGGAGCGCGGGCGGTGGGTCGGAGCTGCGAGGGGCCGGTCACGCTCGGATCGCTGGGTGGGTCGAAGGCATGGGCGCTGGCCCGGCGCAGCACCTTCTCGAGCTGGTCGACGAAGCGCTCGCGCGCGCGCTTGAGGATCATGCCGACCTGTTTGCGCGGGATGTCCATGACCTCGGCCAGGTCGTCGTAGCTCAGGCCCTCGAGCTCGCGGTGGAACAGGATCGTGCGGTCGTGCGGCCGCAGCGCGGAGAACGCGTGGGCGCTCACGGCGAGCAGCACGCAGGCGGGGCCCAGCAGCGACTCGGCGTGATCGCGCTCGCTCACCACCGACGCCGGGTCGGGCAGCGTGCGGCGCTGGGCCTGGTTGCGCTCGAACCTGGCGTTGCGACGCCGCATGCGCGAGGTGAGCCGCAACTGGTTGAGCGCGTCGTAGCGCATGGTCTGGAAGGCCATGCCGAGGAAGTGCCGCACCTCGGGCTCGTCGGGGCGGGGTTCGACGAACAGCCGCTCGAGGAAGCGCGCCACGAGGTCGTCGGCCTCGACCGCCTGGCCGAAGCGGCGCGCGATCGACTGGGCCAGGTCGAGCAGGCGTCCGAGACTGAACTCGACCAGCAGCTCGAAGGCGGCCCCGTCGTCGCGTGCGCGGAAGCGCCACAGGAGTTGCGCGGCCACGAGGTCGATCTGCTCGTCGTCGCGCGCATCGAACGGACACGGCAGCTCGAGCTCGGCGGTCAGGGGACTGCGCGCCAGGCAGTCGGGCAGGCTTCGATCGGCCACGGGCACTCTCCCCTTCGGTCGACGCCGGGACGGCGGACGAGTCGCGGGCCGCGTCACGGCCCGCCAGGGATGTGTCCGTCGAGACGCCATGGTAACGGCGATTCTCCGGCGCGGAGGCCGAAGGCCGTCGTCGGGCGACGCGTCAGGGTGCGGCGGGGACGACGAGCAGCGCGTTGCTGGCGCTGGCTCCGCGCGGACCCGCGGCGTCGGCGATCCAGATCTGCACGCAGAAGGCGAGATCGTCGGGCAGCACGGGCAGCGGCAGCTCGAGGGAGCCGTCGGCGTCGGTGCGCGCGGACAGCAGCAGGTCGGGCGACGGCACCAGCACCCCGCCGCGGAACGGGACGCTGCGGGTGTCGAGTCCCAGGACGAGCAGGGCCGGGGCGTCGGGCAGAGCGCCGTCGAGCCGCAACGCGGGAGACGGCTCGGCCGCAGACGTCTCGGAGCTCGCGTCGGCGGGCACGCCCGTCGTCGCGTCCGCAGCGGACGGTGCCGAAGCGGTCGTCGCGGGACCGAGCCGCGGCGCGCCACGTGCGCCGTCCAACGCGTGGCCGAGGTCGCGCAACGCGTGGTCCGCGAACTCGACCGTCGCGGGCGGCGACTGGGGCGCGGCCGAACCCACCTTCGGCGGCGGCAGCTTGCCACCGGGGGCGTTCGCGCCGCCGGCGGGTCCGGGCTTGATGCCGGGATGGGTGTGCTCGATGCCGCCCACGCCGTCGCTGCCGCCCGCGCGCGTCGGGTCGACCTGAACGATCGTTCCCGTCTGGGCGTCGAGCGATCCGGCCAGGACGCATCCGAGCAGCAGGGCGCCGCCGGCGTGGTGTACGAGTCGGTGGAGCTGCGTCCTCATCGCGGCGTTCCTTCCTCGTCGTCCCGCGCGTCGGACGTCCCGAACTGCGCGAGACCGATCCCCATGTGCCGCGCGAGGTGCGGCAGCTCGTGGTCGATCCACGAACCCACCACCGGCGCGGGATGCTCGCGCTGCACCTCGAGCAGGCGACGGGCGGCCGCGACGAAGCGCTCGGCACGCTGCAGGCGCGCCGTCGCGAAGCACACGTTCATGATGCGCACCGGATCGTCGGGCCACTCGTCGGCGCAGTCGTCGGCCACGGCGAGCGCCTCCTCGAAGCGGTCCTGGCGCAGGAGCGCGAGCATCAGGTTGCGGAACACGTTCTGCCGCGTGATCGTGGGCAGGTCGACCTCGAGCAGCCGGCGCAGGATGCCCTCGGCGTCGGCGTGCTCGCCCGCGTGGATGTGGCACAGCGCGAGCGCGACCTGCTGGCGTCCGGAGGTGCTCTCGAGGTGCGCGAGCACCGCGAGGCAGGCGCGCGTGTCGTCGAGGGCGCCGTCGCCCGATCGGGGCGGCTCGGCCAGGGGCGAGACGTCGACGTCGTCGTGTCCGACGCTGGTCAGCCGGCGTGCCAGGTGCCGGACGTCGTCGAGCACCACGTCGCGGCGGCGCGGCGGAGCCTGGACCAGCGTGCGCTCGGAGACGCGCTTGACCGACAGCAGGCAGGCCTTGGCCAGCTCGTAGACGAGGTCGGCCAGGCGCCTGCGTCCCTCGCTGGCCGAGAGGTCGAGCATGCGGCGGATGAGCGCGCGCATGTCCTTGACGCGGTCGCGTCCGCCCAGGCGGCGGACGACCACCTCCTGGATCGAGGCCAGCGTCTCGCGCGGCAGGCGCTCGGTGCCGGCCAGGCGTTCGAGCAGGCGGTCGGCCAGGTGCTGCCGTGCGCGGCGGATGATCATGCCGACCTGGTCGCCGTCGAGTTCGAGCATGCTGGCCACGCGGTCGTAGCTGAAGCCGACGATCTCGCGCGCCACGAGCACGCGCTGGTCGCGCGTCTCCAGGTCGGAGAAGCACTCGGCGGTCAGCTCGACGATCTGCCGGCCGTAGCGCGCGAGCAGGTCGTGCTCCTCGTCGTCCTGGGCGACCTGGGCCGGATCACGGGGATCGTCGAGCGCGTCCTGGTAGCGGAGCCCGCCGGTGACCGCGCGCTTCTGCTGGCGGAGCTGGTCGAAGACCTCGTTCTTCATCGAGGTGTAGGCCAGCGCCAGGAAGCGGCGCACCGAGTCGCGGCGCTCGTTCAGGTCGGCGAACAGGCGCGCCATGAATCCCGCGGCGAGGTCGTCCGGCTCGACGTTCGGCGCGATGCGGCTGGTGATGCGGGACGCGATGCGAGTCAGCCGGTCGTGCGTGAGCTCGAACAGCAGGGTGAAGGCTTCTGTGTCCTGCACCTGCCGGAAGCGATCGAGCAGCACCCGCGCCGCCTCGTCGACGTGCAGGTCGTTGCTGGGGTCGAAGGCCTCGGGATCCGGGAAGTCCGGGACGCCCTTGAGCCGCTCGATCAGGGCGCCGCTGTCCAAGCTCTCTCTCCCGGGACCGGTTGCGGTGGAGACACCCCGAGCGGGAGCGCCTGCACGCGCCTCGACCGACGAGGCGCGCTGCGCACAGTAACTGATGACTCCGATTTTTTGTACACTTTGGATTATTTGTACGCTTGGAGGCCCTCCCCGGGGTGTCGCCGCCCGCCCGCGGCGCCTCGGACCCGATCGTCCGAGGGAGTCTGGACACGTTCCGCCGCCAGGCCGGTCGCGTGTCGGGCAAGTCGTCCGAGGCTGTCTCGGGCGAAGGACAAGAAGTGCTCCTGGGCCGCTGGGGCCCCGTCCCGGCCGCGCTCGAGGAAGAGCTGGCGCCGGAAGGCTTCGACGAGCCGGACGGCGGACGTCGCGGCGCCGGTGGCGTCCACGAGTTCGCGCGCGGTGTCGTGCAGGACCGGTCCCGCGAGTTCGGAGAGCAGCGCGAAGGCCTCGATGTCCCCGCCGGCGAACTGCTCCAGCAACACTCCCGACGCGGCCTCGACGTGGGCCCGATCGGACGGATCGAAGTCCTGCCAAGGCGGCAGGCGTTCGTCCCAGTGGCGCAGATATCGTTCGTCCAGCCGGATCATTGCCCGTTTCCGAAGCTCGCGGACCTGGGGAGCGGCGCCCCCCGGCACCGTCCAGGTCCTGTTGCACCGGTGACGAGTCCGACCCTGCAGACTAACCCGCGTCGATGGATCATGTCGGCAGAATCGCATTCTACGCTACGCAGGCACACGTAGCTGCGCGACGGACGCGACGAACCCGTGCAACGCCGCCCGGCCCGGCCGGGCGGCGGGCGCCCTCAGCCGACCCGCGCGGGCGCCATGTCGTACAGGCGCTCGGCGTAGTCGGTCAGCATGCGGCGGGTCGAGAAGTGGCCCAGGCAGCGTTCGATCGACCGGCGCATGATCGCGATCCAGCCGCGGGGGAGGCCGTCGACGCGCTCGAAGAAGAGCGGCACGATGCGCTCTTCGAGCAGCGCGTAGAGAAGGTGGCTGTCGCGCTCCCGATCGGGCAGCACGGCCTCGCCGATGGTGAAGCCCACCATGTCGCGGTCGGCCTCGGCCCACCAGCCATCGGGCACCGACGCGTGCAGGACGCCGTTCATGGCGGCCTTCATGCCGCTCGTCCCGCTGGCCTCGCGCGGGTACTCGGGGGTGTTCAGCCAGACGTCGACGCCGCGCACCATGAGCCGCGCCACGGCGGTGTCGTAGTCCTCGACGAAGACCACCCTGCCCGCGAGGCGCTCGGAGTTCGCGAGCCTCCAGACGCGTTCGATGATCTCCTGCCCGGCCTTGTCGGCGGGATGCGCCTTGCCGGCCATGATGATCTGCACCGGACGTTCGTCGTTGCACAGCAGGCGCTCGAGGCGCGCCGCGTCCTGGAAGAGCATGTCGGCGCGCTTGTACGGCGCGAAGCGCCGCGCGAACCCGAGCGTCAGCGCGTTCGGGTTGAGCAGCCCGTGGATGCGCCGCATCTCGGCCGTCGAGTGGCCGTGACGCGCCGCCTGGCGCAGCGCGCGCACGCGCACGAAGCGCATCAGCCGGTGCTTCTGCGCGGTGTGCGCGGCCCACAACGTCTCGTCGGACAGGCGTGCCGCGCCCGCCGCGAGCTGGTGCGGGTCGCAGCCCTCGTGCTGTCCGAGCACGAGCGCCATCTCGCGTCCCAGCCAGCTGGCCGCGTGGACGCCGTTCGTCACCGCGTCGATGTCGAAGCCCGGCCACATCTCGCGTGAGACCTCGGCGTGCAGCGCAGAGACGCCGTTCGCCTTGCGGGACAGGCGCAGCGCGAGCGCCGTGAGGTTGAAGCCCGGCTCGAAACCCGAGTTCTCGTCGGCGCGTCCCAGGGCGAGCAGGTCGTCGACCGACGCGTGCAGGTCGCGCGCGGTGTCCTCGAGGAACGGACGCACGGCGTGCTCGGCGAAGACCTCGTTGCCCGCCGGCACCGGCGTGTGCGTGGTGAAGACGTGCCGCGGACGGACCGCCTCGAGGGCCGACGCGAGGTCGCCCTGCCCGCCGCGACGCGCGTTCTCGAGCGCCAGGAACGCCGAGTGTCCCTCGTTCATGTGGAACACCCGCGGGCGGATGCCGAGCGCGTCGAGCACCGCGACCGCGCCCCGTCCGAAGACGACCTCCTGCTCGAGGCGCATCTCGCGTCCGCTCACGTAGAGCTGCGACGTGATGTAGCGGTCTTCGGGGGCGTTGCGCGACGTGTACGAGTCGAGCAGCAGCAGCGGGACGCGTCCGACGAAGGTGACCCACACGCGCAGGAACACGGTGCGTCCCGGCAGCTCGATGGGCACGCGCAGCGTGTGGCCCTCGGGGTCGCGCACGCGCAGCAGCGGCAGGCGCAACGCGTCGAGCTCGGCGTAGTGCACCTGCTGGCGTCCGTCGGCGTCGAGCATCTGGCGGAAGTAGCCGCGCCGGTAGAACAGGCCGATGCCGACCATCGGCATGGCCATGTCGGAGGCTTCCTTGAGGTGGTCGGCGGAGAGCACGCCCAGGCCGCCCGAGTAGATCGGCAGCGATTCGGCCAGGCCGTATTCGGCCGAGACGTAGGCGACCGGCGCGCCGTCGTCGATGGGCGGACGGGCCAGGTGCTCGTCGAATTCGGCCACGACGTCGCCGAGCTGGGACATGAACGAGGCGTCGTCGGCGAGCTGCAGGAGATGGCGCGTGCGGCTGTGGAGCAGCAGGCGCACGGGGTTGCGGTAGCGCGTCCAGAGGTCGGCGTCGATGCGCTCGAAGAGCTGTCGCGCGGGGCGGTTCCAGGTCCACCAGAGGTTGTACGAGAGGTCGACGAGGCGTCCGAGCGAGGCCGGCACGTCGAGGTGATCGGGCGGGCGGGTCGGGATGTGCACGTTCATGGAGGTCTCGGGCCATCCGCATCAGGGTGGGCAGCGTCGCTGAGCGGAGTAGAATGCCCGCCCTCGCGGGCGAGTGCCAGTCCGCGCCGATCCGACGCCGAGACGACCGCATGTCCATCGCCCGCATCCTGCTCGCCGCGGCGCTCTGCGCCGCGAGCGCAGCCGCCGCGTCTCCCGACGACGACGCGCTCCTCGACGCCGACACGCTGTCGGCGCGTCTCGCCGAGCTGTGCGAGGCGAACGACACGCTGCACCTCGTCTCGCTCGGCACGACGCTCGCGGGACGCAACCTCGACGCCGTCGAGATCCGCTCCGGCGACGCGCCGCTCGGCGGACGCCAGGGCCTGCTCGTCGTGGCCGGCCTCGACGGACGCAAGCTGTCCGACGCGCGCGTGCTGCTCGCGGCGCTCGAGTCGCTCGCGGCGCGCGACGATCTCGCCGAGCGTCTGGCCGGCCGTGCGCTCGTGATCGTGCCGCGCGTCGACCTCGACGGAGCCGAGGCCTCGCTCGGCCACGATGGTCCCGCGCGTGCGACGGCGGGCAACCGGCGTCCCGACGACGCCGATCGCGACGGGCGCGTCGACGAGGACGGTCCGAGCGATCTCGACGGCGACGGACGCATCCTGCTCATGCGCGTCGAGGACGCGGCCGGCGAGTGGGTCGCCGACGAGCACGACCCGCGCGCGCTGCGCAAGGCGCGCAGCGCGCGTGGCGAGCGCGGGATGTACGTCGTGCATCTCGAGGGCGACGACGACGACGGCGACGGCGCGTGGGACGAGGACGACGACGGCGGCGTGCGCATCGATCGCAACTTCCCGACGGGCTGGCCCGAGCACTCGGCCGACGCGGGCGAGTTCCCGCTCAGCGAGCCCGAGTCGTACGCGCTCGCGCGCTACGTGCTCGAGCATCCCGGGCTGGTGGGCGTCGTCGCGCTGGGCGACGAGGACACGCTCGCGTCGACGCCGAAGAAGGCGAAGGACCCGGGACGTCGCGTCCAGGCGCCGCTCGACGGCGTGCTCGGCGCCGACGTCGACACGCTGGGCGAGTTCGCGCGTCGCTTCGAGCAGGCGGGCGCCAAGGAGCACGCGGCCGACGGGGCCGATCCGCGCGACGGCGGCCTGCTCGCCTGGGCCTACCAGGACGCCGGCCGCTGGCCGCTGGGCGTGACCGCGTGGACCGTCCCGACGAAGCTGCCGAAGCCGAAGGGCGACAAGAAGAAGGATGGCGCGACGTCCGGCGACGGAGCCGACGCCGAGTCCGCGACCGAGGCCGAGGCCGAGGCCGAGGCCGAAGCCGGAGCCGAGACCGGAACCGAGACCGGAGCCGGAGCCGAAGCCGGAGCCGAAGCCGGAGCCGAAGCCGAAGCCGGAGCCGAAGCCGGAGCCGAAGCCGAAGCCGGAGCCGAAGCCGGAGCCGGAGCCGGAGCCGAAGCCGGAGCCGAAGCCGAAGCGGGAGCCGAAGCCGAAGCGGAAGCCGCGACGGACGCCGCGACCGAGCCGGACGCGGACGCGTCCCACGGCGCGCAGAAGTCGGCGGACGACGAGCCGACGTCCGATGCCGAGAGTCCTGTGCCGGCGGCGGTGCTGGCGTGGCTCGACGCCGAGCACGGCGGCGCGGGCTTCGTCCCCTGGACGGAGTTCGAGCACGACGAACTCGGCTCGGTCGAGATCGGCGGACTGCCGCCGCGCGCGCTCGTCGATCCGCCGTACTCCGAGGTGTCCGAGCTGGCGATCCCGCTGGCCGACTTCCTGCTCGACCTGCTGCCCGCGCTGCCGTCGATCGAGTTCGAGGACGTCGAGATGACGATGCACGGCGACGGGCTCTACACGTTCGAGGCCGCGCTCGTGAACACGGGTACGTTCCCCACGGCGCCGCGCTTCGCGGCGGACACGGGCACGGTGCGCCCGATACGCGTGCGGCTCGTGCTGCCGCCGGGCGTCGAGCGCGTCTCGGGTCCTGCGCAGGTGCTCGTCGACCGCCTCGACGGCGGCGGCGGACGCAAGGAGCTGCGCTGGGTCCTCGCCGGCGCGCGCTCGGGTGCGCGCGTCGTCCTCACGGCCGACGCGGACTCGGTCGCCGACACGTCGCTGGAGATCATCCTCCCATGAGCACCGCCACCAGACTCCGCGTGGCGCTGGCCGCGCTGTTGTGCGCGTCGTCGGTCGCAGCGCAGTCCGACCGCGAGCCCGGCGTGTCGATCGCCTGGAACCGGCTGTACGACTACGACGGCGTGGTCGAGCTCTGCAACCGTCTGGCCGAGGCGCATCCCGACCTGTGCAAGGTCTCGGTGCTCGGGCACAGCGTCGAAGGACGCGCCATGCCGCTGCTCACGATCATGAACCCGGCCACGGGCGACGAGAGCACCAAGTCGGCCATGTGGATCGACGGCAACGTGCACGGCAACGAGGTGCAGGGCGGCGAGGCCTGCCTGTACCTCGTGTGGACGCTGCTCGAACGCTACGGCGACCTGCCGTCGATCACCGAGCTCGTCGACGAGCGCGTGTTCTACGTGCTGCCGATGGTGAACCCCGACGGACGCCAGTACTGGTTCGAGGCGCCCAACACGCCCCACAGCTCGCGCAGCGGCAAGGAGCCCACCGACGAGGACGGAGACGGCCTCTACGACGAGGACGGCCCCGACGACCTCGACGGCGACGGCGAGCTGCTGCGCATGCGCAAGCACGTCGCGCCGGGCACGGGCACGCACCGGATCTCGCCCGACGACCCGCGCATCATGGAGATGGTGCCGCGCGAGAAGCGCGTCGAGCTGGGAGCCGACTGGCTGCTGCTGGGCACCGAGGGCTACGACAACGACGGCGACGGCGAGGTCAACGAGGACGGTCCCGGCGGCTACGACATGAACCGCAACTGGCCCGCGGGATGGATGCCGAAGTACATCCAGTACGGGGCGGGCGACCACCCGTTCAGCTGGCCCGAGACCGAGGCCATCGGACGCTTCATCCTCGCGCACCCGAACATCGCGGCGGTGCAGTCGTTCCACAACTCGGGCGGCATGATCCTGCGCGGACCGGGCACGGCCGCGCGCAACGACTTCTATCCCTCGGCCGACGCGCAGGTGTACGACGCGATCGGCAAGGAGGGCGAGGCGATCCTGCCGCACTACCGCTCGATGGTCATCTACAAGGACCTCTACGAGGTGCACGGCGGCTTCGTCGACTGGACGGCCGAGGGTCTCGGCATCATCTCGTTCACGAACGAGCTGTGGGCCGACAGCCAGTACTTCGACGAGGACATCCCGCGCCGCGGCGAGGGCGAGGCCAAGCGCCTGCAGTTCGACGACGACCTCATGTTCGGCGAGACCTTCGTGCCGTGGCACGAGGTCGAGCACCCGCAGTACGGCACGATCGAGGTGGGCGGCTTCAAGAAGATGACCGGACGCACGCCGCCGACCTTCATGATCGAGGAGATGCTGCACCGCAACGCGGCCTTCACGCTCTTCCACGCGCGGCAGATGCCGAAGGTCTCGGTCGAGTCGCTCGAGGTCGCGCCGGGTCCAGGGGGGCTGCGGTACGTGACGCTCGTGCTGCGCAACGACCGCTGGATCCCGTCGCGCACGGCGGTCT
Organism: Planctomycetota bacterium; assembly: GCA_020638905.1. GTDB lineage: Bacteria > Planctomycetota > B15-G4 > B15-G4 > B15-G4 > JACKHP01. The sequence goes on from JACKHP010000007.1 coordinate 132,783, forward strand.
CGGCCGACAAGGGCATCGGACGTCCCGACCTGCTCACGCTGACGGGCGACGACGTCACCGTGGTGGCCGGAGGACCCGGCGCCGACCGCTTCGACCCGACGCGCTTCCTTGCCGTCGAGCACGAGCCCGAGCGGCTGCGGCTCGACCGGGGCATTCCCGGGCACGGCACCGAAAGGATACGCTGGCTGGTTCGCGGGACGGGCCGATTCACCGTCCGCTACGACTCCTGGAAGGCCGGCACCCTCGAGGTGTCGGGCGACCTCTGACGGCCACGGAGCACCGGTGGGCAAGCAAGACGACGAGCACGACGACCAGCCGCGCGGGTTGCTGGTGATCGACAAGCCCCGGGGGATCACGTCCCGCAGGGCGCTCGACATCGTCGAGCGGCGCCTCGACGTGGGCGCGCTGGGGCACTGCGGCAGCCTCGATCCGCTCGCCACCGGCGTGCTCGTGCTCGTGGTCGGCAAGGCGCGCAAGATCCAGGATCTCGTCGTGCACACCGAGAAGGTCTACGACATGACCGTGGTGCTCGGCGCACGCAGCGAGACCGACGACGCCGAGGGCGCGATCGAGGTGCTCGACCCGCAGCCCGAGCCGCCCAGCCAGGAGCGCATCGAGGAGCTCCTCGAGCGTTTCCGGGGCGAGATCGAGCAGATCCCGCCGATCTACAGCGCGGTCAAGGTCGAGGGCAAGCGGCTGCACCGCGAGGCGCGGCGCGGCAACCCGGTCCAGGCGCCGCCGCGCACGATCACCGTCCACGAGCTGACCCTCACGCGCTACGCGTGGCCCGAGGTCGACCTCACGCTGCGCTGCTCGTCGGGCACCTACGCGCGTTCGATCGCGCGCGACCTGGGCGAGGCGCTCGGCATCGGCGGCTACATGTCGCGCCTCGTGCGCGAGCGCGTCGGCGCGCTCGACCTCGAGCAGGCGCACGATCCCGAGCAGGTCGACATCTCGCACCTGGTCGGCATCGAGTCGGCGCTCAAGGCCTTCCCGCGGCTCAACGTGCCGCTCGAGCAACGCCACCTGCTCGCGCGCGGACAGACGCTGCGCACGCCGCCCGGCTTCCCCGCCGACGAGCCGTGCTTCGCGTGGGTCAACGGCGAGGTCGTCTCGGCGGTCACCTTCGTGAACGGCGGCACGCACTTCCGGACCAAGCGCCTGCTCGTCTGACGACGTGATGCGCGAGCGGGATCCGTCCCGCGCGGGGTCAGCTCGCCGGCAGCAGGGTGATCACGATGCGCTCGGGCTCCCAGCGCAGCTTGCAGCGCGCGAGCTGCAGATCGACGCCCGGCAGGCTCAGTGCGAGGTCGCGCAACTCGTCGGTCGGGACGCTGCTGCGTCCGAGCGCCTCGCACAAGGCGCTCCGCTCGACGCGCTCCTGCAACTGGAACGTCGCCCGTTGCGCGCCGCTGTCCTGGAGCAACGGGCTCGCACGCGTCTGGCTGATCACGAAGCCGTCGCCGGGCAGGATGCGGATCGGGATCTGTCCGAAGACGGTGCGCTCCTCGTCGACGACGCGGATGCCGAAGGGCGTGAAGGACATCGGCAGGCCGCCCATCTTGAGCGGCGCGAACTCGAGCACGAGCGCACTGGCCGGACCGTGCTCGATCGAGTCGACGAGTCGCGCGAGATCGGCGGCGCCGTCCTCGGCGAGCTGCGCCTTCACCTCGCGCCAGTGGGCCAGCTCGGGGCTGGCGAGGGTCGCGTCCATCGCCGAGCGGAGTTCTTCGGGAGTCGGGTCGAGGGCCTTCACGACCAGGTCGGTCAGGCTCGTGCCGTCCTGCATGATGGCGTGCTTCCAGTCGGCGTCGAGCAGGTCGAGCAGCACGCCGACGGCCATGCCCGAGTAGTAGAGGCGCATGCGCAGGGGAGCCGTGCCGTAGGGCGCGTTGTTCACGTTGACCTCGCCTCGCATATGACGCGTCATCGTGTCGCGCAGCCGGTCGAGCTCGCCCGAGAGATCGTCGTAGCCGTGGAAGCCCTGGGCCCACGTCATGGCTGCGCCGGGTGTGCGTCCCTCGAGCGTCTCGAGCAATCGGTACTCGACGTACTTCGCGAGCCCTTCGCTGAACTCGACGCCGTCCTCGTACTGGACGCACTGCGGCTGGAGCAGGCTGCGGCGCCAGGCGCGCACGCCGAGCCAGCGCAGGGCGGCGGCGCGCACCGCGCTGCGCGTGCCGGCGGACAACGCGTCGGCCAGCGCGTCGCCCTCGAGCGCGAAGCCGGCGTTGTTGTCGACCGAGAGCACGGGGTAGGACATGAGCAGGAACTCGTTGGCGCCCTTGTCCGGCGCGACCGCGTCCTGGTGCACGTGGAAGGCCTCGTGCGCGACGAGCGCCATCTGGTCGTAGGGACTCGTGACGAGCTCGTCGAAGCCGATCGGCTCGCCGGACGCGCCGGCCGCGATGCGGCTCTCGGCCCAGGTGCGGCGGTTCGAGAGGGTGTCCGCGACGACGAGGCAGCGCACGCCCTCGATGTCGCGCGAGGTGTTCTGTCCGTCGAGGTCGATCGTCGTCTCGCCGTCGCGCACGAAGACCGCCCAGCCGGGGAAGCTCGGCTCGCCGCGGTAGCGCACGAAGCCCTGCGGCGGGGCGGGATGATCGATCAGCACGTCTTGCACGCCGGGCAGGTAGACGAGCAGCGGGGTGGAGGCCGCCGACCACCCGGGCCAGAGCGGGTCGTCGGCGTCGGAGATCACTCCCCAGACCTCGGCCGCCTCGGCCAGCAGCAGCGGGTCGATGCGCAGGACGGGCCCGGTCGTCGGCGCCGCCGGCTCAGCGGGGGGAACGGATGCGTTCGCCACCGACGCGGGCGCGACGCGAGGGGGCGCGGAGATCGCTCCCGTCGGCGGTGTCGCGAGGGAGGCGAGGAGGCAGGCGACGGCGACGGCGCAAGGCGGCATGGACGGCTCTCCGGGAGGTGTGGATGGTGGCGCGGATCGCCGTTGGCGGTCCTCGGCGACGCTAGTACGATTCGTACTAGTGTGTGTTGGTGGCCGCCGTTCGTCCACCCGCGGGAGCCCGACCATGGAGAGCCGTAGCGAGCTCGAACTCCTCGTCCTGGGCATCGTCTGGAAGCAGGGTCCGCTCACGGCCCACGCCGTGCGGATGGAGTTCACCCACAGCAAGAGCTCGCACTGGAGCGGGAGCGCCGGCGCGATCTATCCCCTCGTGCGCCGACTCGAGCAGGCGGGGCTGATCGCGGGCGCCGACGAGCGGCGCGGCCGTCAGGATCGGCGGGTGCTCCGCATCACCCCGGCGGGACGCTCGGCCCTGCGCGCGTGGCTGCGCCCGCCGTTCCCCGACGAACTGTTCACGGTGCAGTACGACCCGATCCGCATCCGGCTGTACTTCCTGGGGCTGCTGCCGGCGGAGCAGCAGGGGCAGTTCCTCGACGCGATGGAGCAGGGGCTGTCGGCCCAACTGCCGGCGCTCGAGGCCGATCGGGACGCGTACCTCGCGCAGGGCTGGCTGCACAGTTCCCTGGCGAACGACGGCATCCTGGCCGTGCGTCGCGCGCAGCTCGAGTGGATCGCCAAGGCGCGCGCGCTCCTCGATCGTCTCGGCGAGTCGAAGGGTTGAGCCACGCGGGTCGACGCGGCGGCCGCAGCGACGGCACCGCGCAAGTCGCCGTCGGGGGTCACCGGCGAGCCCGGACCGCTGAACCTGCTCGCGCCGAGGATCTGTCGTTCCGAGCCCGATCACGGCCCGGGATCGACGTTCGCCCATTGGGGGGATTGACGATTTCCCGGTCCCCGCCTACGGTGCATGCCGGACGGGGGGCGCTGTGGCGCCCATCGAGACTCCGACGTTCGGGTTCGGAGTCCCAGTCGCCGGGTGGTGCCCGTCCTGGTGGTTGAGGAGGAGCTCCACGCGGCTGGCGCGTGATCCAGATTCACGGGGGTAGTCCATGTCGTCCAAGTCTTCGGTGAAGAATGTCATCGCGGTGATCGTGGCCGGAGTGGCCATCGGGTCGAGCCTCTCGGCTCAGGCCCTCCCGCCGCTCGACCTGTCGTCGAGTGACTCGTTGCAGTCCGTGCGGGCCGTCCTGGCTCCGCAGGCCTTCCAAGAAGAGGTGACGGTTCCCGCGTCCGACGGGCTCGTGCCCGTGAACACGACCGGGGCCGGCAGCTTCGTCTTCGAAGGTCACGTGATCACGGTGCCCGGCTACGAGGGCGTCGCGACCAAGATCCTGTACGCGCCGTCCGAGGCCGACGACCCGGCCTACCGCGCTGCCATCTCGGCCAACGCCGGTGGCGCCGTGGTCGACTACTTCGACACGCGCGCGGCGACGCCCAGCGTGGCGACGCTCTCGCAGTACGACGCGGTCTACACCTGGGCCAACTTCGCGTACGCCGATCCGACCGGCTTCGGCAACAACCTCGCGACCTACAACGACGCGGGCGGCACCGTGGTGCTGGGCGTGTTCTGCACGTACACCTCGGGCAACAGCCTGTCGGGCACGATCATGACGGCCGGCTACTGCCCCGTCGTCGGTGGCAGCAACCACTTCACCACGTCGAGCTACACGAGCGGCGGCACGAGCTGCATCTACGACGGCGTCACGAACCTGACGTGCGGCTTCCGCGACATCCTGTCCCTCCAGGGCACCGGAGTGGCCGACGGAGCCTACGCCGACGGTGAGATCTGCCACGCGTACCGCGGCACCGGTGGCGCCGACGTCGTGTACAGCAACGGCGCGGGCGCGGCGGCGCTCGGCGCGCTCGGACAGTGGGGCATCGCGGTCGGCCACGCCTGCACCTGCGGTCTCGCGGGCCCCAGCAACTGGACCGACGAAGGTTCGGCTCTGGGCGGCGTCGCCGGTGATCCGGCGCTCGCCGGCGCGGGCAGCCTCGCGGGGGGCACGGCGGCCACGCTGACCCTGTCGAACGCGGCGGGCTCGGCCATGAGCGTGCTCGTGATCGCGGGTGGCAGTTCGCCCGCGCCCTTCATGGGCGGCACGTTCCTGCCGGGTCCGGCCATCGTCTCGGTGGCGCTCACCACGAGCCCGGCCGGCGGCTGGGCGTTCAAGTTCCGCGCGCCGACGGCGGCGTCCGGCTCGGAGCTGTGGGCCCAGGCGGCCATCGCCGACGGCGCGGCCGTGCAGGGTGTGTCCCTGTCGAACGCGGTCAAGGGCGTCACCCCCTGACCTGACGTCCGGCACCGATCGATCCGATCGGGACGCGGGGCGCCGGAGGCTCGTCCTCCGGCGCCCCGCGCTCGTTCACACCGACCTCAACGCTGCTGCGGCGGGTCGACGTGGGCATCGGCTGCAGCGTCGATCTCGGAGGCCGGGAAGACCGAGATCTGCACCACGTCGTCGGTCGAGGTACGGAGCAGCACCCGGCAGAACGCCTGCGAGATTGGGAAACCGCCGGACGGCATCGAGATCACCACGCGATCCCGTCGGGCCCCGTCGATCTCCGCTGTCAGGGGGCAGCCCGCATCGCGTGACGCGACGGTCGCCGAGACGAACCGCAGACCGGGGAACGCCAGGCTGGCCGGGCGCTGTTCGTCGACCGCGACGTGGCACGGCGGCCACTCGAGCGCGTCGGGATGGCGCGTCTCGAAGTGCACCGCGGTCCTCGACGTCGCGAGCCCGACGCGATCGATCCCCGTGCTCACGGAGACGTCGCAGAGGTGGGATCCGTAGACGTCGTCGGTACGCGCCAACGTGACCGACGCCCGGCTCGTGGGCTCGGTACTCGACGGGGTCACGCGCACGACCCGCAACCCGTCTCCCGCGTCGAAGGCGAGGGGACCGACGGCCCGGCCGTCGATCGGACGCTCGACCTCGAAGTCGAGGGTGGTCGGCCACTCGTTCGGTTCGACCACGCCGAGGTCGACGAAGCGAGGTCTGAGGACGGCGCTCCGCTCGCCCGCGTAGTGCACGTCGAGCTCGATTTCGCCGCCGCCGTCGACCGGCACCTTGATGCTGCGCGTCGCACTGCCGAGATGCTGGACCTCCATCACGGCCTGGACGACGGCCGTGCCCTGCGGCGGGACGTCGTGGCGCGAGAGGTGCACCCTCGTGCAACCGCATTCGGGCCGGGGCTCTCCGAGCCTCACGGGACTCGAACCGGAGTTCGAGAGCACGAACGTGAGTGGCAGCATCGACCCGATGGGATGGGTGCCCGCGAGGATGGTCCCCGGCTGGATCGTGAAGCTCCCCTCGCCTCCGCCGTCGAGCGCAATCGCGACGTCCCGCGACGGCTCGAGTTGCGGAGACTCCGCGTCGGCGCGTGAGTCGTCGAGCAGCGCCGCCGAGTACAGGGCGGCCTCCGCGAGCGCACGAGAGCGCAGGTCGTCGTCGTCGGGAAGGACGTCGGCGTCGCTGGCGCGGTAGTGCAGCGGGAGACCGTCGAAGCGCCAGTCGAAGATCTCCTCTTCACCGACCGGGGACCACGTGCCCGAGGCCTGCACGTCGGCGGGGACGCGGCGGAACGTCAGCCGCGTGTCCTGCACGACCGCATCGGAACCGGGGAGGTGGTGAACCCGATGCAGCTCGGCGATCTCGCGCCGGCCCTCGGGTGCGGCGGAGAGCGCCAGCGTCACGCTCAGGATGGGCAGTCGGCCCGGGTCGGACCAGACCAGGCCGACCTGCTGGGACGCCGCATCGCGGAGCGAGGTGATCTCGAACGTCGTCGCGGTGTTGATCACCCCGTGCCGCGGGAGGGAGCCCCGCAGGACGGTCCACAGACCGTCGGGGATCGGGATCGGACCCGTCGTGCCTCTCTCGACGAACTCGGCCGAGGCCCGCGGACTGAGTTCGAACAAGGCGTCGACCTGTTCGATGAATCGTCCGAGATCGCAGAGCGAGCCTCGACACGATCGTGCGAGCGACACGAATGGGGTCCGGACCGTGGGCTGCGGACTGCCGGAGACGGTGGTGGTCGTCGTGACCTCGTCGTGACCGATCCACTGCTCGATGTCGACGGGGTCACCCTGCTCGCTCGTGTTGTGCATGACCGAGTGCCAGTCGTCCGGTCCGCGGGACAGGGTCTCGTCGTAGGTGTGCTCGCGATCGACGTCGGAGACTTCGACGAGGGCGGCGGATCGGTAGTCGTCGGCGGGTGCGACTCCCGTCCGGTCGGTGACGAGTCGCCGGACATAGGCGTCCGCGCGGGCCACGTCGGTGGATGTCGTCCCGAACGACCGCGTCCGTCGGGTCACCGACCAGCTCACCTGCCCGGGGTCGAGGAGCTCGGACTCCAGCGCGCTCCAGGCAGGCGGAACGGTGGGAGAGGCGTCGTCGCCGAGGGCGAGGAACGAGAGCGAGAGGCAGGCCCCGACGGACGCCAGCGCAGCGATGCGGGTCGTCGCGCGCAGCCGGCGTTCACTGGCATTCGGGGACATTGGTCGAGCCCGTGGGACCGTCGTCGGAAGGGACGTAGCTGCAGCACCACTGTTTCAGGTCCTGCTGGGTGGTGGTCTGGGCCCCGAACGTGATGAGTCCCCAGAAGAGACTGATGCCACTTTGTGTCGACTGGCTTCCGCAGTTCTTCAACTTGCTGCCGGCCAGGATCATGCGCTGCGATTGTGGGTGCGCACTGGACTCTATCAGCGTGTCGACACGCTGTGGTGAGAATCTCATGCAGAACGCGCATTCTCACGCAGAACGTGGAGTCCGCTCATCGAGTCGGCGAGATGAAAACGGACCAGACTCACGTCGGCACGCGGCGAGGGGTCGTCTCACCGAGGCACTCAGGCTTCTGCGAGGCGAAGCGCGAGCGCGGCCTCGGTGACGCGCGTGGCCTCGTCTCCGAACGTCACGAGCAGCACGTGCGCGAGCGCCGGACGCGCCGCGAGCTCGTCGGCCACCGTCGTCACCGCGATGCGCGCGGCGCGCTCGACCGGGAAGCCGTACACGCCGGTGCTGATCGCCGGGATCGCCACGCGACGCAGGCCGTGCGCGTCGGCCAGCGCGAGGCTGCTGCGGTAGCAACGCCCGAGCATGGTGTCCTCGTCGTCGTGTCCGCCGTGCCAGACCGGGCCCACGGTGTGGATCACGAAGCGCGCGGGCAGCGCGAATCCGGGAGTGATGCGCGCCTCGCCCGTGGGGCAGCCGCCGAGCGTACGGCAGTGGGCGAGCAGCTCCGGTCCCGCGGCGGCGTGGATGGCGCCGTCGACCCCGCCACCGCCGAGCAGCGACGGGTTCGCCGCGTTCACGATGGCATCGACGTGCAGCGTCGTGATGTCCGCGCGCCGCACCGCGAGACGTTCGTGGAGCGAAGCCGGCATGCCGCGCCTCCTCGTGCGGACGAGGCCCGCGGCGCGGCCCGGCTGGCCGACGCGAGCCCGCCCGGATACCCTTCGGGACCGCTCCGGCGCGGCGCGCCGGGGCTCCCTTGCCCATCCTACGTCGACGGACCGCAGGCCTGCGACCGCGCCGATGACGCCTGCGACGAGCCCGCCTTGACCCCCGACCCCGACGCCGCCGCCGTCCCGCGCCGACGCAGGAGGCGCAGCCGGCTGCTGCTCGCGCTGCTGCTGCTGCTGCCGTTCGGTGCGGTCGAGCTGTGGGTGCGCGAGACGCGGCTGCCGCTCGACCTGTGGGCGCTCACGGGACGTGCCGCCGACGCGCCCAGCGAGTACGACAGCTGGGCCTTCGCCGACGCCTTCTCGGCCTGGACGGCGCGCCCCGGCGACTTCGTCGCGGGCAAGACCGTCGAGTCGCACGGCTTCATCTCGACGCCCGAGGTCAGCCTGGAGAAGCCCGCGGGCACGCTGCGCATCCTCTTCCTGGGCGGCTCGTCGACCGCCGGGACGGGCACGATCCTGCCCGACGTGGAGACGTGGCCGTGGCAGGTGGTCGACCTGCTGCGCGCGCGCTTCCCCGACCGCGCGTTCGACTTCATCAACGGCGCGCTCTCGGGCTACTCGACCTTCGAGTCGTACGGGCGCCTGTGGAGCCGGCTGCGCTTCTTCCGTCCCGACGTGGTCGTCGTGTACCACGGCTGGAACGAGATGTACTACTTCACGCCGCGGCGGGTCGATTCGATCACGCGCAAGAACACGCTCGCCGACGGCGACTGGACGCTCAAGCGCACCGACCATCCCGTGGCGCGCTTCGAGCCGCTGCTCGTCGACCACCTGCTGCGCTGGTCGCAGTTCCTGACCAAGGTGCGGCTCGCGCTCACGAGCGAGAGATCGGGCGAGCTCGGCGGCGCGCCGAAGGTGCTCCTGTCCGACTTCGACCCGCGCGGCCTCGAGATCTTCCGCACGAACCTCGACCTGATCCGCGACTGCTGCGCGCTCATCGGCGCCGAGTGCTTCGTGGCCAAGCAGGCCACGCTCATCCACGAAGGGCTCGACGACGTCGACCGCGCGCGCTGCCGCTTCGACTTCCACGGTTTCGACGAGCAGGCGCACCTGCGCGCGTACCGCGGACTGTACGACGTGATCGACGCCGAGATCCGCCCCGAGCGCGTGATCGACTGCACGCCGCTCTCGGGCGAGCCGGGCCTGTGGGAGGACCACGTGCACCCGACGCCGGGCGGCGCCACCGCGATCGCGCACGTGGTGGCCGACTCGCTCGAGGCCTGGCTGCGCGCGCGCGACGGCTGATCGCGCGCGCCGCGCGCGCCGCTCAGGCCGTGGGGCGCACCTCGAACGCCGCCAGTCCCTCGGGCTCGGCGTCGCCGACCTGCGTGCCGTCGACGCGCGCGGCGGGCGGGCCGCGTCCCATCCACGCCAGCATGGCGGCGACGGCCTCGGGACGACCCTCGAGGCGCGCCTCGACGCGGCCGTCGCGCAGGTTGCGCACCCAGCCGCGCACGCCGTGTGCGCGCGCCGCGACCGCCGTCGAGTGCCGGTAGGCCACGCCCTGCACCCGTCCGCTCACGAGCACGTGTCGCGCGATGTCGTCCATGCGCGCCAGGATGCCACACGCGGTCGGGCGGAGAGAGAGGCGGCGCGCGGACCGGAGGCCGTCAGCGCTCGTCGCGGGCGACGCCGTGCCACAGCGTGCGCGCCTGGCTCAGCCGGCTCTCCCACACGACGAGCGCGCCGTCGCGGCCGGCCGAGACGATGCGTCCGCCGTCGGACGTGGCGGCCAGCGCGGTGATCGTGTCGGCGTGTCCGGTGAGCAGCGCGAGCACGTCGCCCGTGTCGGCGTCCCACACGCGCAGGGTGGGATTGCTCCAGCTCGCCGACACGACGCGACGTCCGTCGGGCGAGAGCGCCACGGCGGCGGTGCCGGTGAAGCCGCCGGTGAGCACCGAGAGCGGCTGCCCCGTCCGGGTGTCCCAGACGCGCACCGTGGGACGCGTCGTGCTGCCCCACGCCACGCGGCGTCCGTCGGCCGAGAGCGCGAGCAGGCCGTCGTCCTCGTGGCCGCCGGCGCGCAGCCAGCGTCCCTCGCCGGTGACGCCGTTCCAGACGCGCAGCGCGCCGTCGGAGGAGGCCGACGCGACCACGCTGCCGTCGTCGCTCACCGCGAGCGCGTCGACCGGGCTGCGGTGTCCGTTGAACGACGCGCGCTGCTCGCCGCTCGTCGTGTCGAGCACGCGGATCGAACCGTCGGACATGCCGAGGTACACGAGCGCGCCCGAGGGGTCGAGCGCCACGGTGCCCAGCTTCTCGCCGGACATCTCGAGCCGCAGCAGCATCTCGCCGCTCGTCCCGTCCCAGACGCGCAACGTGTCGTCGTACGAGGTGGAGACGATGCGCGCGCCGTCGTGCGAGACGTCGACGTCGGTCACGCCGATGGTGTGTCCCTCGAGCACGTTCACGAGGGCGCCGGTGGCGCCGTCCCAGACGCGCAGCACGAGCTCGTGCGGCGACGCGGTCACCATGCGCGTGCCGTCGGACGAGATCGCGAGCGACGTGACGAGCCCCGAGGGGCCGGGCAGCGTGACCGCCGCGCCGCGCGTCTCGCCGTCCCAGACGAGGGTGCGGCCGCCGCTCGAGCCGGCCGCCACGCGCGAGCCGTCGGCCGAGAGCGCCAGGGCGAGCACGCGTCCGTCCTGGCCCGTGAGGCTGGTGGCGGGGACGCGTCCGGTCGCGGTGGTCGTGGCGCGCGAGCCGGGGAACGGCGCGTTGAGTCGCTCGCCGTCGTCCTGCACCTGCGCGGCGGGAGTCAGCACGCGGCGTCCGCTGCGTGCGTCCCAGACCACGATCGGCGGCTCGTCCGGCGGCGCGGGGACGTCGCCGGTCGTCGCGCCGGACCGGCTCGCGTCGCCCGCGACGTCGGACGCCGTCCCGTCGTCCGACGTCGTGTCGTCGTCCGTGCCGGACGGCGTCGCGTCGCCCGACGTGGCGCTCCCGGCGGGGGCGAGCGAGGCCTCCCAGGCGTCGTACTCGAGTTCCCAGGCGTCGTGCGTCGGAGACCAGAGCGCGTCCAGGTCGTCGAGACGGCGCCAGAGCAGCAGCGCGCCGTCGTCGGCCGAGAGCGACGAGAGCCGTGAGCCGTCGGACGAGAGCGCGAGGGCGCTGACCGGGTAGTCGTGGCCGAAGAGCTCGGCCACGCGCAGGCCGCTCGGCACGTCCCAGACGGTGATGCGTCCGTCGTCGGCGCCGGTCACGAGGCGCGTGCCGTCGGACGAGATCGCCACGCGCGTGTGGCCGCGGTACCAGGGCAGCAGCGGCAGCACGACCTGGCTGCCGTCCTCGGTCTTCCAGAGCGAGACCGTGCCGTAGTGCGACGCGCTCGCGAGCAGCGTGCCGGCGCCGTCGAGCGCCAGCGACGACGTGCCCGGGTCGACGGGGACGCGCCGCGGCGCGGCGTCCGGCGCGCGCGGATCGAGCAGCACGACGACGCCGGTGTCCGCGCCGGCGGCGAGCAGCGATCCGTCGCCGGCCGCGGCCAGCGCGGTGATCGGCGGCATCCCGTCGAAGACCGCGAGCTGGACGTCGCGGCGCACGTCGCGCAGCACGACGCGTCCGTCGTCGCCCGCGCTGGCGAGCAGGTCGCCGGGCAGCCAGGCGAGCGCGCTGACGCGGCCGGCGTGGGCGATCCAGCGCGTGCGCTCGACGCCGGACACACCGTCCCAGACGAGCACCGCGCCGCCGTCGAGGCCCGACGCGAGCAGCGACCCGTCGGGCGAGGCCGCCACCGCGTCGACCGGATCCTGTCCCGAGTCGAGGGCGAAGAGCGACAGGTCGGCCTGCAGCGCGTCGTGGTACCACTCCCAGCCGCGGCGCTCGGGCGCGCACGTGGCGAGCAGCTCGCGCGCCTCGGCGTGGTGTCCGCGGTCGAGGTGCATCGCGGCGGCGCGCACCGCCGAGCGGTAGGCCTCGCTGCGGTACTGCTCGGCGCGGTCTTCGGCGAGGCGCGCGTTCTCGTCGGCGGTGCGCGCGTTCGTGTCGGCGCGGTCGCGCTGGACCTCCGCCGTGCGCCGCAGCTCGAACTCGCGCAGGAGCAGCACCGACACGACGGCCAGCAGCAGCGTCCCCAGGCCGAGGCCGGTGCCCCACGCGGGATGCCGCGCGACCCACTTCGTGGCGCGCGAGACGACCCCCGGCGGACGTGCCAGGATCGGCTCGTTGCGCAGGAAGCGGCGCAGGTCGTCCGCGAACGCGCCCATCGACGCGTAGCGGGTGTTGCGGTTCTTGGCCAGCGCCTTCATGCAGATCACGGCCAGGTCGCCGGGGACGCGGCTGCGCACCGTGCGCGGGTCGGGCGGCTCGTGCTCGAGCACGCGCTGCAGGATCTGGTCGCCCGAGTCGCCCTCGAACGCGCGCCGCAGCGTGAGCACCTCGTAGAGCACGGCGCCCAGCGAGAACACGTCGCTGCGGCCGTCGATCACGACGTCCTTGCCGGCCGCCTGCTCGGGGCTCATGTAGGGATAGGTGCCGACGAGTCCCGGCAGCGCCTGGCGCGCGGCCTCGTCGGCGAGGTACGCGAGCCCGAAGTCGGTCACCTTGGGCGAGCCGTCCGGTCCGAGCAGGATGTTCTGCGGCTTGATGTCGCGGTGCAGGATGCCGGCGCGGTGCGCCGAGTTCACCGCGTCGGCCACGTCGGCGAAGAGCGCCGCGATGCGCCGGTAGTCGGCGCCGTGCACGCGCGGCTCGTCGCGCATGCGCGCGATGAGGTCGCTCAGGTCTTCGCCGTCGACGAACTGCATCGCGATGAAGTGGATGCCGTCGACCTCGCCCGCGGCGAAGACCGAGACGATGCCGGCGTGGTCGACGCGCCCGCCGGCGCGCGCCTCGCGGCCGAAGCGCAGCACCACCGAGTCGCCCGCGCGATCGGGCCGGATGAGCTTGAGCGCCACGCGCCGGCGCAGCGAGAGCTGCTCGGCTTCCCAGACCTGGCCCATGCCGCCCTGGCCGATGCGGCGCACGAGGCGGTAGTCGGCGAGCACCTGTCCGGCGCGCACGTCGACGCCCGGGCCACGCTCGGAGGACGCGCTGGTCGACGTCCCCGAGCCGGAGCCCGGCGTCGTCCCGCTGCCCGAGCCCGGCGTGGCGTCGAAGGTCTCGAGCACGAGCGAGCCCTCGGCCAGCGGTGCGGGGAAGGCCGTCTCGAGCTGCGCGTCGAGCGTCTCCCAGTCGGCGTACAGCTCGCGCAGGGTGGCCGCGTGCTCGGGATGGCTCGCCACGAAGCCCTCGAAGTCGATCGACTCGCCTTCCTCGAGGCGCGCCAGGAAGTCGTCGAAGAGGGCCTCGACGTCGAGCGGCAGCGAGCCGGGATCGCGGTCGGCCATTCTGACTCCGGGGCGGTGGGGCGGCGCGCGGCGGCCGTCCGGGTGGAGGATACTCGACGCCGGGCGGGCGCTACCTGCTGCGGGTGCCGCGGTCCGGCGGCGTCCCCCGGCTGTTAGTCTGGACGGATGCCGTCGGCCACGCGCCGGGCGGCCCACCGAGACGAGAAGCCGGGCCCGAGCCCCGAAGCCGAGAGCCGATGAGCGACGAATCCCCGACGTCCGACGAGCAGGCGAGCGACTCCGGCGAGACCGCCGACGCGCTGCTGGCCTCGGTGAGTCCGGGCGAGCTGCCCGACGTGACCGAGTCGATGCGCCTCGTGACCGCCGCGCAGCACGGCGACGACCGGGCGATGAACGAGCTCATCCTGCGCTACCAGGAGCGGGTGCGGCGCATCGTGAGCATCCGGCTCTCGGCGCGGCTGCGGCGCTGCGTCGAGTCGGTCGACATCGTGCAGGACGTGTTCTCGAACGCGGCCGCGAACATCCACACGCTCGAGCTGCGCAGCACGGCCAGCATCATCCAGTGGCTCTCGCGCATCGCCGAGAACAAGATGCACGACACGCACCGGCTGTACTACGGCCAGAAGCGCGACAAGCGGCGCGAGGTGCACATCGCCGAGGGCAGCCGCGGGTCGCGCGAAGATCGCATCCCCGGCGTGGTCGTGGCGGGCAAGGGCGACTCGCCGGCCGAGGCCGCCGCGCGCGCCGAGCTGGCCAAGATCGTCGACGAGGCCGTGGCCGAGCTGCCCGACGACTACCGCGAGGTGATCATGCTGCGCACCTACTACGGCGGCAGCTGGGAGTTCGTCACGCGCGAGATGGGACGCCAGAACCCCGACGCCACGCGCCAGCTCCACCGCCGCGCGCGCATCCGCCTGGGCCGCATCGTGCGCCGGAAGATGAAGGATCCCGACGCGCTGCCCGAGCGCCCGGACGGCGACGACGAAGACGGGGAGTAGGACTGGGTCTCGCTCGAGCGCGACGGTCTCGGGGTCATGGGCGACACCTCGCCCGGGTTCACGGGTTCGCTGTCCATCCGCGTCGACGACGTCGACGCCCTCTGGAGCCGGCTGAAGGATGTCGCGTCCGTCGCCTACCCGCTCGAGACCTTCGCGTACGGCATGCGCGAGTTCGCGCTGCTCGACCCGAATGGGTACCTGGTCCAGTTCGGCCAGGAGTCGGGCGGGGAGTGAGGCGCGCGTCCGCGTGAGGCACGCGCGATGAGCGACGAGATCGGCGACCCGTCGCCGCCGGACGAGGGCGCGCCTTCTGCAGGGCCGTCGCCGCTCGCGATGGGCGTGCGCATCGTGCTCACGTTCGGCGGTGCGGGCGTGATCGGAGACGCGGTCCTCCAGGCGCACATGGAACTCACGCAAGGGATGGGGGTGCTCTTCCTGGATGCGGTCGCCGGTCTGGCGGCCGTGCTGTGCCTGGTCGGCGCGATCCTGGTCGTCGTCGGCATCGTCGGACCGCGCACACGGCGGGCCCTCGCGGGGCTCGCGCTGATCGCCGCGGCGTACGTCCTGGGGTTCGTCCCTGGCACGCGCGCGTTTCGCATCCACCTGTCGCGCAGCGCGTTCTTCGACGGGCTCGACGGCGAGACCGCCGCGTGGCTCATGGGCGGACGGGCGCGCCTGATCGACGCACGCTGGTACGACCTCGCGCCCGTGGGGACGATCGTCGAGGAGCACAACCTCTACCTGCTCGGCGATCGCGGACGCAGCGAACTCCTGCTGCGCTATGACGCCCACGAGCGCGTGGTCTGGACGCGCCTCCAGCGCAAGCACGAGGGCGTCGCGCCCCTCGCGTTCGACGCCGCGGCCTTCCGCTGCGGAGACGAGGCGTCGCGCTACGCGATGGCGCTCGACCTCGAGGAGTCCGAGGTCTTGAGCGGGCTGGATGCGTCGGCCGTCGAGGCGCTGCTCGGCCCGCACGACGGTCGCGCGCGGCTGATCGACAACTGGGAGGACGAGGGCTTCCCGTTCGGCGGCCTCGATCCGTATCGCGTCCCGCTCGACGGCGACGGACGCGTGCGGCACGAGTGACGCGGGCCGAGCGCGCGCGCCGCACTCGCGGCAACGCGCGCCGCGTCGCTCAGGGCCACGGCGGTGTGATCGAGTCCTTGCCGCCCTTGCCGGTGGCCTTGAACTTGCCCTGGACCACGGCCCCGCTGAAGTCGATCGTGTCGTCGTCGACACCGCCGACGATGCGCACCGGTCCCATGAAGGTCGTGTCGGTCGCGATCGCGACGTTCGAGCCGTCGCCGAGCTGCAGGCGCGTCGAGCCGGGTCCCACGCGCGACGGGTCGGTCTCGCCGCTGAACGTGAACGTGTCGGCGTCGGCGCCGCCGCGCACGCGCAGCGCCTTGAAGATCGTCGCGTCGGCGAGGGTGAAGTCGTTCTCGCCGTCGCCGAGGAGCGCGGTCAGGCTCGTGTCGAGGAACCCGCCGTCCAGGATCTCGACGCTGTCGGCGCCCGCACCGCCCTGGTAGAGCGTGCGCTGGGCGATCTCGGTGGCGACGGTGAGACGGTTCGTCCCGTCACCCAGGCGGCAGCGCAGGCCGCCTCCGACCGAGGCACCCGCGGCGACGGTCACCTCGCGCATGCCGGTCTCGCCGGTGCAACGCACGTCGATCGTGCGCTCGACGCGGGAGCCGCTGGCGAAGGTTGCCGTGAGCGCTCCATCCGCGCCGTCGAGACGCAGCGAGGAGTCGATCGATCCGCCGGAGGCGAGGGTGAAGAGGTCGTCGCCGTCGCCGAAGAGCATCCGGAGGCTGCCGCCGATCGAGGCGTCCGACGAGATCACGACGCCGTCGTCGCCCGGGCCGAGGTCGAAGCGCGAGGACTTCAGGGCCCTGCTGTCGCCGGTGAGCAGGAGCGAATCGTTGCCCGCGCCGCCGTCGAGCGTGAGGCGCTTCAGGATCGTGACACCGCCGGAGATCTCGACCGCGTCGGAGCCGTCGCCGAGATCGAGGCGCACGTCCTTCGTGACGACCACCGAGTCCGAGAGTTCGAGCGTGTCGTCGCCCTCGTCGGCGTCGACGGTGACGCGTCCCGTGACGTTCGTGCCGGCGTGCACGAGCAGGGCGTCGTCGCCGCCGCCGAGCGCGACGTCGACGCGCTTGCCGTAGAGTCCGCCGTCGAACGTGACGTCGTCGACGCCGTCGCCGGTCTGGACCGAGACGCCCTTGGAGAGGTCGAGGTTCGTCAGCGTGAACGTGTTGTCGCCGCCGACCAGCACGATCGACAGGTGCGAGACGCCGGCGAACACGCCGGGGCCCTCGTCGCCGTCGAGCGTGACGCCCGAGCCGGGCGTGATGCGCACGCCGCCGGGATCGAGGCCGACGCCGTCGACCACGAACAGGGCGCCTTCCGACCCGCCGGAGAGCACGAGCGAGGAACCCTTCTGTGCGCTCACGAGGTCGCCGGCGCGCGCCGGCGGTGCGACGAACGACGCCACGACGAGCAGGCAGGCCGCGCGACGCGCGCGCCCTTGACGGCCGCGCGCGCCACCGCGCGCCGCGACGAGGAGACGACGGACGCAGTGGACCACGGGCAGCGCTCCTTCGCGAGGGCGGGGAGCGGCATCCTACCGATCGGCCCGGGACGCGGATCCCGGGAATCCGGACCGTCCGGGGACGCTCCGTTGCATCGCCCGTGCGGTCGGTCCGCTCAGGGTGCGGGCGGGTCGATCGCGTCCTTGCCGCCCTTGCCGGCGACCTTGAACTTGCCCTCGACCACGGCGTCGGCGAAGTCGATCGTATCGTCGTCGGCGCCGCCGTCGATGCGCACCGATCCCATGAAGGTCGTGTTGGACGCGGTCGCGACGTTCGAGCCGTCGCCGAGCCGCAGGCGCGTCGAGCCGGGTCCGACGAGCGACTCGTCGGTCTCGCCGGTGAACCTGAACGTGTCGGCGTCGGCGCCGCCCGTGACGCGCAGCGACCGGGCGATGGTCGAGTCGGCGAGCGTGAAACCGTTCTCACCGTCACCGAGGACGGCGACGAGACCGCCGTCGAGCAACGCGCCGTCCACGACCTCGACGCTGTCCTCGCCCGCGCCGCCCTGGTAGACCACGCGCTTGCCGATCTCGGAGGCGAGTGTCAGTGCGAGCCGGTTCGCCCCGTCGCCGAGGCGGCAGCGCAGGCCGCGGCCCACCGACGATCCCTGGGTGAAGAAGACCAGGCGCATGCCGATCGCGCCGACGCAGCGCACGTCCATCGAGCGTTCGACGCGCGCTCCGCTGTCGAAGAGCGACGAGTGCGCGCCCTCTCCGCAGTCGAGACGCAGCGTGCCGTCGACGGTCGCGCCCTGGCTCATGGCGAAGTCGTCGGTGCCGTCGCCACCCTGCACCCGGAGCGTGCCGTCGATCGTGGCGCCCGCCGCCAGGGCGACGCCGTCGTCGCCCGCGCCCAGGTCGAAGCGCGAGGACCTGCCCACCTTGGCTCCGTCGGTGAGCGTGAGCGAGTCGTCCCCGTCGCCGGCGTCGACCATGAGCCGCCTGCCGAGGACCGCGCCGTCGACGACCTCGAGGGTGTCGTCGCCCGCGCCGAGGTCGAGGCGCACGTCTTTCGTGATCTCGAACGACTGGGAGAGCGTGACCGTGTCGTCCCCCGCGCCGGTGTCGACGTCGAGGCGTCCGGAGATGTTCGTCCCGGCCGAGAAGAGCAGGACGTCGTCGCCGCCGCCGAGCATCAGGTCGACGCGCTTGCCGTAGAGTCCGCCCTGCAGCGTGACGCCGTCGGCGCCGTCGCCGGCTTCCACCGAGAGGCCCTTCTTCAGGTCGAGGAACGCGATCGTGAGCGCGTTGTCGCCGCCCTCGAGGACGATGCGCAGGTTCGCGACGCCGAGGAAGACGCCCTCTTCGGTGTCGCCGTCGAGGGTCGTCCCCTCGCCGGGCGTGACGCGCACGCCGCCCGGATCGAGCGAGAGCCCGTCGACCTGGAACGTGCTGTCGGCGCCGGCGGTGAGCACGAGCCACGCGCCCTTCTGCTGGAACGTGATGTCGCCGACGTCGGCGCCGGAGGCGGGCGTTGCGAGCGTCGCGACGACCAGCGCGGCGAGTGCGCGTGGACCGGAGCGTGAGACGCGGCGAGCGCGGGGGCGATGGCACACATGGGCCACGGGATCTCTCCTTCCGAGGATGCGGACGCAGTGCATCCTATCCATGGGCGGCCGGTGCGTGGGATGGAACGGACGATGGCTTGCCTGGCCCTCGTCGTGCTCGGCCACGGCGAGGCGCGATGCCGACCCGGTCCTGGCGATCTCCGCGGTCGCCCCGGGCGTGCTGGATCGGCTGCACTCGGGCGTGCAGGATCGGGTCGGAGCCGAGGCTCTCGTGGAGAGTGGAGATGCAACTCGAGATCGAATGGGAGAGTCCCATCCCGTTGCGGGACGGACGCAAGGACGGCCTGATCTACACCCTCGACCTCGAGCACATCGAGCCGCTTCCGGGCATCTACGTCTTCGCGCGGCGTTGGGGCTCGTCCTTCGAGGCGCTCTACGTCGGTCGTTCGAAGAACGTCCGCAGCCGGGTGCGGGGCCATCTCAACAATCTGCGGCTCATGCGGCACCTCGACGGCGCGCGCAGCGGCGCACGGGTGGTGTTCTGCGGTCATCCGCGCACCAGGCCCGGACAGCGACTCGAGAGGGTGCTCGCCGTCCTCGAGCGCGCATGGATCCGGCACTTCCTGGCCGAGGGTCACGACCTCGTGAACCAGCAGGGCACGAAGATCCGGCGGCACGAGATCGTCTCGACCGGACGCGCTCCGCGCCGGTTCCTGCCGTCGAAGACGTTCGTCGAGCGCCTCGGGCGCGAGTGATTCCGTCCGATCTCCGAAACACCGCCGCCGGGCGCACGCGTCCCGGCGTGCGTCCGGCGGCGGATGGTCACGTGCGCGCGACGCGTCGTGTGTCGCGCGCGGCGCGTCGGACGACTACGGCGACACCGTCGCGATGCCCTGGGTGGCGCACGCCCCGGCGGGCGCGCCGGCATCGGGCATCCAGGCCTGCCAGTAGAGGTTCGTGCCCGACGGGAAGACCGGGTACGGCAGGTTGATCGAGAGCGAGCCGAAGACCGTCGGCAGGAGCACGTTCAGGTCGGGTGACGGCACGAGCACGCCCTGCTTGAACGAGGCGTTGATCTGCGTCAGGCCGATGAAGAGGAAGGCGGACGTGCTGGGCGGCATGCCGGTGAAGTCGAGCACGAGGTCGTCGGTGCCGTCGAGGCAGCCGCTGCCGGCCAGGTTCGGCGAGAAGTTGCCGGCGAGCTTGTGTCCGAGGTCGACCACGTCGCCGCACGTGGGCGCGTCCTCCATCACGAGCGCGCGGATGACGAGGTCGCCCGAGACGCCGAACGCGCACAGGTTGGCCCACACGCCGTTCGTCTGGCGCACCCAGTTCTTCCCGTTCTGGCAGCCGTTCGTGTCGGTCACGAGCGTCGGCGAGGTGAGACCGAACTGCTGGCCGCTGTCGACGATCTCGACGCCCACGGTGAACGGTCCGTTCACGGTGAGGTTCAGGAAGGACACGTCCTGCGTGTTCAGGAAGCCGGCGCCCATCTGCAGGTCGGCGCTGGTGTAGATCGGCGAGCCGAGCCCGCTGGGCAGGTTCGCGTTGTCCCACACGATGAAGCGACCGATCATCGACGTGTCGGGGACGAGCGGCGACTTGTCGATGTAGACCTGCAGCTCCTGGATGGTGTAGCTGCCGGCGGGCGGCGTGAGCTTGGCGCCGCCGACCTCGCCGATGGCGAAGCCGAGCTGCACCGCGCCGCCGCCGCCTCCCGCGAGGGAGTCGTTCTTGACCTCGATGACGGTGCCGGCGTGCGCGGCGTTGAGGAGCAGTCCGGCGAGCAGGGCCGAGGTGACGATCAGGGGACGCATGGCGTGATGTTTCCGACGGGGCACGGAAGGGGATCGACCGGCACGCCGCCCTGCGCCCGGTCCACGCGCCTCCGAGGCGCGCAGCCGGTCACTTTATCATCGCTCGGCCGAACCGGGGGGAGTCGTCCTGCGCGGTGAGAACCCCATGCCGTCGGGCTGGGGACCGAGGGCGATCGCACCGGTGAAGACGAGCCGCTCGAGGTCGAGCACGAACACGCGGTCGGCGTTCGTGCAGGCCACGAACGCGCGCCGTCCGTCGGGGGTCACGAGCACGCCGACGGGCGCGGCGCTGCCCGCGAAGGCCTCGCCGAACAGGCGGCTGCCCGCGTCGTCGGCGAGGTCGGCCTGCAGGACGAGCCGCTCCAGCGGCTCGCGCGTCGTGGCGTCGAACACGGTCAGCGCGTCGGCCTGGGCGGACGTCACGAGCGCGCGCCGTCCGTCGGGGGTGAACGCGACGCGGATCGGGAAGCCGGCGCACGGCAGCTCGGCGACCACCTCGAGCGTCTCGGTGTCGAGCACCGAGAGCGTGTCGGCCGCGCGGTTCGCCGTCCACACCTCGCGTCCACCAGGACGCACCGCGATGCCTTCGCACCCGGCGCCGGTGGGGACGACCCGCACGAGCGTCGCGTCGGACGTGTCGATCACGCTCACCGAGCCCGAGCCGATGTTCGCCACGTACGCGCGGGCGCCGTCGGCGTCCAGCGCGACCATGTGCGACACCTGGCCCTCGGTGGGCACGCCGGCCAGGACGCGTCCGCTGGAGAGCTCGACGATCGCGAGCCGTCCCGCCACCTCGCTCGTGACGAGCAGGCGCTTCCCGTCGGGCAGGAACGCGAGACCGTGCGGACGGGACAACTCGCCCAGGTCGATCGTCCGCGTCACGCGCGCGCGCTCGAGATCGAGCACCGTGAGCGTGTGTCCCGGCGTCTGGTCGCCGTAGTCGGCCACCACCGCGAGGCGTCCGTCGGGCGAGATCGCGGCCTCGTGCGGACCGCGCCCCGTGGGCAGCGTCGCGACGGTCTCGAGGCTGGACGCGTCGACGAGCGCCGCCTCGTGCGACGACTTGAGCAGCACGACGAGCGTGCCGGCATCGACGGCGGGCGAGGCGGCCTGCGCGGGGGTGGCGGGCGCGACGAGCGCGAGGACGAGCGAGATGGCCAGCGGCACGAGGAACGGCATGGACGTGCTCCTCCAGGAGCCGCGAGTCTACCGCGGACGCGACGGCCGGGGCCGCTTCGCGTCGAGGCACGCCCCCGGTCGAGCGCACGGCTGCTACGCTGGACGCCGCGGGTCGACGGCCCGTGCGTCCGGAGAGTCGCCATGCCCATCTCGCGTGTCGTGTCGCGCACTGCACTGGCCGCCGCGCTGGTGTTCGTCCCGTCGTCGGCACCGCGCATGGCGAAGGTGATGCTCGAGCCCGCTCCGCCGTTCGCGTACCTGGGCGAGGTCGCGCTCGACGACGTGCACCTCGCGGTGGGAGCGCCCGGCGTGCGCGGGCTGAGCGGCGCGGTCTTCGTCTTCGACCGCGCGACCCGCGCGCTGCTGCACTCGGTGGCGCTGCCCGACGGCGCGCGACACGAGTACTTCGGACAGGCCGTGGCGCTGCACGACGGCGTGCTCGCGGCAGGCGCGCCCGAGCGGGACGACGTGGGGTGGGCCGGGCTCTTCGACGCGTCCACCGGGACGGGGCCGCTCGCGCTGGTGCAGCCGAGCCCCTTCCTCGGCGAACGCTTCGGTGCCGCGCTCGACGTCGACGGGCTGCGTGCGGCGGTGGGAGCGCCGGGCAACCTGGTCTTCCCCGCGAACGACGGGCGGGTCGTGCTCTTCGCACGCGACACGGGCGCGCCGCTGCACGACATCCCGTCGCCGCTGCCGGGCAGGACGCCGTTGGGCGGCAACGCGTTCGGCAGCGCGGTCGCGCTCGACGCAGGACGCCTGCTCGTCGGCGCCCCCGGCACGGCCAACGAGGGACGCGCGTGGATGTACGACGCGTCCAGCGCGCAGCTCGCCTTCGAACTCGAGCCGCCGCCCGGCTTCGCCCCGCGCTACCTCGGCGCGGGTGTGGCCCTCGGCGGTGGACGGGCCGCCGTGGGCGACCCGCAGACCGGCGACGGGCGCGGCGCCGTGCACGTCTACGATGCGGCGAGCGGCGTGTATCTCTACAGCGTCGTCCCCGACGCCGACGTGATCGGCGGCTTCGGGACGCACGTCGCGCTCGACGACGAACGCCTCGTCGTCGGTGCGCAATGGGAGACGCACGACGCGGGCACCGGCGTGGTGCGCGTGTACGACGCCCACGACGGCGCGTTGCTCGACGTGCTCGTCGGACGTCCCGCGGCGACGAGCAGTCGTTTCGGCATCAGCCTCGACCTCGAGGGCGGCGTCCTCGCGGTGGGCGACAACGAGGACGGCCAGGCGGCGACCTACGCCGGCGCGGCCTACCTCGTCGACGTGGGTCGCTGACGCGAGCGGGACCCGCTCCGTCCGCACGTCGCGCGCCGCGTCGGCCGGTGACCACCGGGAGCGATCGCGCCCGGAGCGGGATAGACTCGGAGGGCGCGCCGACGCGCCGTCGCCGTCCCGATCCCCTCGCCGCAGCCGCCATGGACCGTCGCCACGCCACCCTGCTCCTGCGTCGCCTCGGCGAAGGCGACGGCACGGCCCGCGACGAGCTCGTCCCGCTGCTGTACGACGAGCTGCACCGCATCGCGCGCGCGCACATGGCGGCCGAGCGCGCGGGCCACACGCTGCAGCCCACCGCGCTGGTGCACGAGGCGTGGATGCGGCTGTTCGACCTGCCCGACGCGCTGGCCGGCGACCGCCAGCACTTCCTCTCGATCGCGGCGCGCGTCATGCGGCGCGTGCTCGTCGACCACGCCCGGGCGCGCCTGACCGACAAGCGCGGCGGCGACCGCACGCGCCTGCCGCTCGACGACGCGCTCCAGCTCTACGAGCAGCACGCGGTCGACGTGCCGGCGCTCGACGAGGCGCTCCAGAAGCTGGCGCAGATGGACGAGGAGCTCGCGAAGCTCGTCGAGCTGCGCTTCTTCGGCGGACTCACGAACGCCGAGGCCGCGCAGGTGCTGGGACTCTCGCTGCGCTCGGCCGAGCGCGGCTGGGCCACCGCGCGGGCCTGGCTCAAGGACGTCCTCGAGCGGTGAAGCCCGAGCGCTGGTCGGAGGTCCGGCGGCTCTTCGAGGACGTGCTCGACCTTCCGCCGGACGAGCGCGCGACGCGCCTCGAGCGCGCCGGCGCCGACGACCCCGGACTGCGTGCCGAGGTCGAGCGGCTGCTCGCGGCGCGCGCGTCCGACACGACGGCGACGACGCCGCGTCCGCCGGAAGCGCGCGCGCTGGCCGGCGCGCTCGGCGGCGCGCCGCGCGTCGCGGTCGGCGAGCGCATCGGACGCTACACGCTCACGCGCCTGCTGGCGTCCGGAGGCATGGGCGAGGTGTGGGAGGCCGAGCAGGAGCATCCCCGACGCTGCGTCGCGCTGAAGACCGTGCGCGCGGGACTCGCCGGCGACGAGGCGCGCGCGCGCTTCCGCTTCGAGGCCGAGGTGCTGGCGCGCCTGCGTCATCCGTCCATCGCCTCGATCCTCGAGGCCGGCGTGCACGAGGATGCCGAAGGTCGCGGCACTCCCTGGTACGCGCTCGAGCTCGTCCCCGAAGCGGCGCCGCTGCCCCAGCACGCGCGGCGCGCCGGCCTCGACCTGCGCGGCAAGCTGATGCTCTTCGCCGAGGTCTGCGACGCGGTCCAGCACGGCCACCAGAACGGCGTGATCCACCGCGACCTCAAGCCGGGCAACATCCTGGTCGGGAAGGACGGGCGGCCCAAGGTGATCGACTTCGGCGTGGCGCGTCCGATCGAGCGCGAGCTGCTGGACGCGCCGCTCACCCGCGCCGGAGACCTGGTCGGCACGCTGGCCTTCATGGCGCCCGAGCAGCTCGACGGACGCGTCGATGTGCGCGCCGACGTGTACTCGCTGGGAGTCGTGCTCTACGAGCTGCTCACCGGCACGTTGCCCCACTCGCTCGGCGAGCTGCCGTTCGCCGAGGCGCTGCGCGTGCTGCGCGAAGAGACGCCGGTGCCACCCGGCGCGCGCGTCCCGGGCGTCCCCCGCGAACTCGACTGGATCGCGGGCCAGGCGCTCGAGCGCGAACCCGAGCGGCGCTACGCGTCGGTGGCCGAGCTGGCCGACGACGTGCGGCGCCTGTTGCGCGACGAGCCGGTGCACGCGGGGGCGCCGGGCGCGGCGTACCGGGCGCGGCGCTTCGTCCGCCGGCACCGGGTGGGCGTGGGCGCGGGCGCGCTCGTGCTGCTCTCGCTCGTGGGCGGCATCCTCGGCACGACGCGCGGCATGCTCGCCGCGCAGCACGCCGAGGAGGACGCGCGCGAGCAGCGCGACCGCGCGGTGACGTCCGCCGCCGAGGCCGACGCCGCGCGCGAGGTGGCCGAGGACGCGGCCGCGCGCGCGAGCGCCGTGACCGACTTCCTGGTCGACGTGTTCCGCGCGCCCGATCCGTCCGTCGACGGGCGCGAGGTCAAGGTCGTCGACGCCCTCGACCGGGCCGCGGCGCGCATCGAGCGCGCGTTCGTCGACCAGCCGGGCGTCGCGCTCGCGCTGCACGACGCGCTCGCGCGTCTGCACCGGAACCTCGGCCTCTACGCCGACGCCGAGAGCCAGGCGCGCGCCGCGCTCGAGCTGGCGTCCCGGGGCGAGCTGGCCGACGAGGCCGAGCGCGACGCGCTGCGCCTGCTGCTGGCCGACGTGCTGCTCGAGGACGGACGCTTCGGCGAGGCCGAGGACGTGCTCGGAGACGTCCTCGCGCGCGCCGAGACCGATCCGTCGGCCGACGCCACGCTCGTCCCCGCGCTCGACCTGCTGGGACGCCTGCGCCAGCGCCAAGTGCGGCTCGACGACGCGGAGGCGACCTACCGTCGCGCCATCGCGCTCGACGACCGGCGCGGCGAGCCGTCGCCGACGGGCTACGGCCTGCGCAGCAGCCTGGGCAGCCTGCTGCTCGTCCAGCACCGGCTGGACGAGGCCGAGCCGCTGCTCGAGACGGCCGTCGCCGGCATGTCCGCACACGAGGGCGACGACGCGCCGATCACGCTCACCGTGCTCAGCAACCTCGCCTCGCTGCGCTACCTGCAGGGACGCCTCGACGACTGCGCCGACCTGACCGAGCGCGTCTACGAGGCGCGTCGACGCGTGCTGCCGCCCGATCATCCGCACCTGCTGGGCAGCGCCTCGAACCTGGCCGCCCTGCGTCTCGCCCAGGGCCGCACCACCGAGGGCGTGTCGCTGCTGCGCGAGGCCTACGAGGCCACGCGGACGCGCGCGCCGCTTCCCCATCCCGACACGCTGCTGCTGGCCAGCAACCTCGCGCTGGGACTCCTGCAGGTCGGCGATCGCGACGGGCTCTCGGCGCTCGTCGACGCGCTGTGTGCCGACGACGTCCCGGCGCGCGTGGAGAGCGAGCAGGCCTGCTTCTACCTCGACAACCTCGCCATGCGGCTGCGCGACCAGGGCCAGGCCGCGTCCGACGCGCTCCTGCTCGACCTCGCGTGCCGCCTCGGCGGGCAGTACGTGGCCATGCGCACGGCGCTCGACGGCCCCGACTCGGCGGAGGCGTCCGGCGCGCGCGTGCGCCGGTTGCAGCTGCTCGCCGCGCGCGACGGACTCTCCTCGGTGTTCGACGAGCTCGTGCGCGAGCGTGAGCGCGCGCACGAGGTGCTGCCTGCCGACGAACCGTTCCTCGCAGTGGTCGACCACGAGTTCGGCGTCGCGCTCATGCGCCTCGGCCGTTTCGCAGAGGCCGAGCCGGTGCTGCTCGACGCCGCGGGTCGGCTCACCGATCCCGCCGAGCTGCACGAGGCCGTGGCCAGCCTCGTGAGCCTGTACACGGCCTGGGGACGTCCAGAGGACGCGGCCGGCTGGCAGGCGCTGCTCGATCGCTGAGCGCGGCCCGTGGCATCCGCTGCACGCCCCTTGCCGGATCGCGCGACGTGTCCCACGCTGAGGGGGATCCGCCGGGCAGGCACTCTCCACCCGATCCTGCGAGCACCCATGACCCCACCTCGCCCGTGTCGTTCCCGTGCACGACGCATCGCATCGTACTCGCGCGCCGCACTCGCGCTGTGCCTCGTCGCCGCTCCGACCCTCGCCGGTGACCTCGTCGACTGGGTCCCCGGGACCGGTGCGGTCGTCGACGGGGACGCGCTCACGCTCACGGTCTGCCTCGACGGCGCGGGCGACCTCGCGTCGGCCTCGTTCGTCGCACCGCACCAGGGGACGTACGTCTTCGACCTCGCGGCGCGCGTCGACAGGGTCTTCGGCATCACCGAGTTCCGCGTGAGCGTCGACGGCAAGCTCGTGCTGTACACCTTCGATTGGTGCGGATCGGACTGCCAGCAGGTGCTCGAGGATCTCCAGTTCCACGTCGGTGCCGGCTCGCTCGTGACGTTCCGGCTCGACAACACCGAGGGCGAGTGCTTCGCCGGCGGGATGAGCGTCGACGTCGTCGGCATCGCGTTCCGCGCCGACCTCGGCGCCGGGCCGGTGGGCGGCGCGCTCGACGGCTCGCGGCTGGGGCTGATCGACGCACCGTCCGGCGTGTCCGCGAGCGAGTTCGGGACGGCGCTCGCGTCGCTGCCCGACGTCGACGGCGACGGCGTGTCCGACTTCGCCGTCTCCGACCGGACGGCCGACGTGGGTCCGGCGTCCGAGGTCGGCATGGTCGCGGTGCTCTCGGGCGCGACGCACACGCCGCTCTACGTCCTGCCGGGCGTCGACTTCTTCGGCTGGTTCGGACACGCGCTCGCGAGCGTCGGCGACTGCGACGACGACGGCGTGGGAGACCTCGTCGTGGGCGCGCCGCTCGAGAACGGTCCGCTCTCGAACAACCAGGGGCGCGTGACGCTCTACTCGGGCAAGACCGGCGCCGAGCTCTGGACGCTGCGCGGCGAAGGCAGCTTCGACGAGTTCGGCAGCGTGCTGCGCGCGGCGGGCGACGTCGACGGCGACGGCGCGGGCGACGTCTTCGTGGGCGAGCCGCGCTTCGGCGACGAGGCCGGGCGCATCACGCTGCGCTCGGGCCGCGACGGCTCGATCCTGCACGCGTACGCGGGGCCGGCGAAGTCGCACACGGGCTTCACCTTCGACGTGCTGGCCGATCGCGACGGCGACGGCGTGCCCGACCTCGTGCTCGGCGCGTTCGTCCCCGACGGGCCGCCGGTGCCCGACGCGCGCACGGTGAAGGTCGTCTCGACCGCGCAGGGGACGACGTTGCTCGAGCTCGACGGGCCCGAGACGACGGCCACGTTCACCGCCCAGCTCGTCACCGCGGGCGACGTCGACGGCGACGGGCTCGACGACTTCGTGCTGGGTGCGCTCGTGGGCGACGACGGGCAGGGCCTCGTCGAGCTGCACGCCGGGTCCGACGGCGAGGTGCGCTGGACGGCGACGGGCGCGCCCGGCGAGGAGTTCGGACTCGACGCGCTGGCCCGCGCCGGCGACCGCGACGGCGACGGCGTGCCCGACCTGCTCGTGGGCAGCCCGTTCTCGCACGGGTCGCTCGGCGCGCTGTCCATCCTGAGCGGCGACGACGGCGCGCTGCTCGCCGAGCACGTGGGACGTCCGCCGCTGAAGTACCTCGGACTGGCCGCGGCGCTCGTGCCCGACACCGACGGGGACGGCGACGACGACGTGCTCGTGAGTCCGTTGCTCGTGGCCAAGAAGGTCGAGATCGTCTCGGGACGTCTCGCCGACCATGTCGCGCCGCGGCTCGTCGTGCTGGGCGAGGTCGCGCCCGGCGGCGACGCGGTGCTGCGCCTCGACCGCGGCGACCCGCTCGGCGCGGCGGTGCTCGTGTTCGGCCTCGACCGCGTCGACGTCCCGTTCAAGGATGGCGTGCTCGTGCCGTCGACCGACGCGCTCGGGCTCGTGATGCTCGACGCCGACGGTGTCTTCGCGCAGCACGTCGCGTGGCCGGCCGACCTGCCGTCGTACGCGTCGTTCTTCGTCCAGGCCTGGCTGCCCGACGACGACGGCTTCGTGGGATGGCTCGCGAGCGACGCGCTGCAGGTCGTGGTGCCGCCGTCCGGCGATGCGGCGTCCGGGAGCCTAGGGCGGTTCGACGATCCTCGCGATGCGGCGCATGCGCGTGCGACCGATGCGCGTGCGACCGATGCGGCGGGCGCCGACGACGCGGCGATCCTCTCGCGCCGGGCGGACGGTGCCGCGACGCGCGGCACGATGCACGGGACGTCCGGCGTCCCGGCGTGGACGGCGGCGCGTCCCGATCCGGCCGCGGTCCTGTGGGGCCGCGTGCTCGCACTCGCGGTCCGCATCGAGCGCGAGTCGGACTTCGACCCGTGGCACGCCGATGCCGAGGCGCTGCGTCGCGTCGCGCCGCGCGACGTGGCACCCGACGCCGGCGTGCTCGCGGCGCTCGACGAGCTCGCGCGCGCGCGTCCGCTCGATCTCGCCGACTACGGCGCGCTGATCGCCGTCTTCCGCGAGCCCCTCGGCTGGACGGCCGAGCCCCGCGGCGTGGCCACCGCACGCGCGCTGGCCGAGCGCCTTCCGGTGCGCGAACGCGACGGTCGCGCGCTGCGCGAGGCCCTCGTGGCCGAACTCGACCAGGCCCTGCGCGACGCCCTCGCCGCACGCGTCGAGCTCGTCGAGAGCCTCGACGAGCTGCTGCTCACGTTGCGGGAGCAGCGCTGACCGCCGCGCTTCCGCGCAACTCCCGCGGGCACCTCGGGTTGCGGTGGGCTTCTCCGTGAGGTCTTCGAGAGTGCGTCCCCGTTCGATCGCCTGCGTCGCCGGCATGCTCGCGTTGCTCGTGTCGTCGGCGGCGTGCGGCGGGGCGGAGGTCGTCGACGACGGCGACGAGGGCGTGGACGCCGAGGCTGTGCCGGCCGTCCCGCCATCGATCTCCCCGGTCGACCTGCTCTGCGGCGACGACGGGACCGCGTTCGTCGTGGTCGACGCGTGGACCACGCCGGCGCTCGTGCGCGTGGTGCAGGTCGACATCGCGTCGCAGTCCTCGCGCGTCGTGGCGGTCGGTCCCCGCGAGACGGGATTCGCCGAGGCGCTGCTGCCGTATCGCGCGAGGGGCGAGCGCAGGCTGCTCGTGGGCGCGACGGGCGGCCGCGGGCACGGCTCGGTGCTCGCGTTCGACGTGCGCTCGGGCGAGACGCGCTTCGTCCTCGCGGGGGACGACGCCGGTTTCGGCGCGCGCCTCGCGCTCGTCGGCGATCGTGACGGCGACGGCGTCGACGACTTCGCGGTGGCGTCGCCCGCATCCGACGATGAGCGCGGCATCGTGACGCTCGCGTCCGGCGCCGACGGGCACGTGCTCGAGACGTGGCACGGCGTCGAGGGACGCGGTGGTCTCGGCCACGGACTCTGCGCGCTGCGCGACCGCGACGGCGACGGCCTGCCCGAACTCGTCGTGTCGTACGCACGGGTCGACACGCGCGCCCTGCTGAGCGTGCGCCTGAGCGCCTCGGGCCGCGTGGTCGACGTCCCGCCGCCCGAGTTCGTCGTCGGGGGGAGCGACGCCGCCGACGCGACCGGGCTGCTCGGCAATCTCGTCCGTCATGCCGCCGCGACGCGCGTTGCGCGCTGTCCCGCGTGGGATGGAAGCGCGGGCGACGACGTGCTCGTCGGCGTCTGCACCACGTGGCGTCCGCACCGGGGCCTGCTGCTCGTGCTCACGCTCGACGGCGGGCTGCGCTGGCACCACACCGTGTCCGGCGAGTTCGCGCGCGGCCTCGGCTGGGACGTACGCGGTCCGCGGCTCGACGCCGAGGGCGCGCACCCGGCCGCACCCGGGAGCGACGATGTGCTCGCGCTCGTCGAGGGCGACGCGCTGATGGCCTTCGACAGCCGGCGCGTGCTGCGCATCCGTCCCGGCACGGGCGTCGTCGCCGACCACGGAGGCTTCGCGGTGTCCTCGGAGCGCGTGTCGGCCGACCTGTGTGTGCGTCCCGACGGCACGATCGGCGTCGTCTGTCCCGCGGATCGGCCCGCCGACGGAGCGTGGTTGCGCTGGCTCGAGTGAGGTCGCGACGCACGATGACTCGCACCGCGAGGCCACGAAAGCGACGATTGGCGTCCGATATCCGGCATCTGTGCAAATTGTCAACGCAATGATAATCTGCACGAATGCTCGAACGTCTCGCGCTGCAGCCCGTCCGTGATCGCTTGGCCGGCATGCCGGCCGTGGCGTTGCTCGGCCCGCGTCAGTGCGGCAAGACGACGCTGGCTCGAAGCCTCGGCGGCACCTACCTCGATCTCGAGCAGGAACCGGCTCGCGTCAGGTTCGACCTCTCGTTCGATGCGCTCGCAGCGGGCGACTCGCTCGTCGTGCTGGACGAGGCACAGGCATGGCCCGAGATCTTCCCGCGCTTGCGCGGTGCCATCGACGCCGACCGCAAGCGCAACGGGCGCTTCCTCGTGCTGGGCTCGGTCTCGCCGTCGCTCATGACGGAGGTCTCGCAGTCGCTCGCCGGCCGACTCGGTCTCGTGGCGTTGACTCCGCTGCTGTTGCCGGAGGTCGGCGTGCCGGCGCTCGACGCGCTCTGGGCATACGGCGGCTTCCCCGACGGGGGTGTGCTCGATCCGTCCGCCTATCCGGCGTGGCAACTCGACTACCTTCAGCTCCTCACGCGGCGTGACCTGCCGGACTGGGGGCTTGCCGCGCGGCCGAGGGTGACCGAGCGACTCTTGCGCATGATCGCGGCGGTGCACGGACAGACCCAGAACGTCTCGCGCCTCGCGCAGAGTCTCGGGCTCGCCACCGCGACGGTGACGAGCTACCTCGACCACCTCGAGGGCGCGTACCTGATCCGGCGCCTGCCCGCGTACCACGCGAACGTGCGCAAGCGTCTCGTGAAGTCGCCGAAGCTCTACGTGCGCGACTCGGGTCTGCTGCACGCGCTGCTCGGCGCGCCCGACGTCGAGCGACTGATCGATGCCCCGTGGGTTGGCGCCAGCTTCGAGGGCTTCGTGATCGAACAGGTCCTGGGAGTGCTCGCGCTGAATCATCCCGCGGCGACGGTGCACCACCTGCGCACGGCCAGGGGCGAGGAGATCGACCTGGTCGTCGAACGAGGGGACGAGCGCTGGGCGATCGAGGTCAAGCTCTCGACGCAGGTCCGCTCCGACGACCTCACGCGGCTCGAGCACGTCTCCGAGCTGATCGGTGCGCAGCGACGCGTGCTCGTGTCGCGCAGTCCCGACGTGGTCGACGGCGGGACGACGGTTGCGGCGGACCTGCCGTGGCTGCTCGGGGCCCTCGCCGACTGGTAGACGACTCCGGGCGTCGCATCCCGCGGCCCTGGCGCGGTACCTTGCCGGGCTGGACCTCCGTCGTCGACGCGTCCTCTCCCGAACCCCAAGGGAATCTCGACGTGAACTCCGACGCAGCGCAGGAGCCGACGATCCAGGCGGACGTGGCGCGCGGCCCCGACGCGAACCCCGAGGCGCCGACGACCGCCACGGACCCGACGAACCCGCCGTCCACCGCGCTGGACGCGTCGACCGCGGCCGACCTCGAACTCGCGCGCCTCGTCGAGCGCGCGGACGAGACGCTCACCACGCCGGGTGCGGTGGTCTTCGCCGAGATGCTGGGCACGCCGCTCGTCGACGCCGAGGCGCTGCGCGTGCGCGCCGCGCAGCTCGACGCGTTCGAGGAGCGCGGCGGCGAACGCACCGCGATCCGCGCCACGCTGGCCAAGCTCGGACGTTCGGCATATCCCGAAGGCCTCGTGCACTGGGTGCGCGAACCGCTGCCCGACGCGCCGGCCGGCATGTGGCTGCACAGCGTGCTCGCGCTGCTCATGGTGGCGTCGATCGTGAACGGCGTGCTGCGCGGCAACGGCGCGTGGGGACTCGTGATGCTGCTGCTGCTGGGCAACATGGCGCTGCACTACCAGACGCGGCGCGGCATCGAGCTCTACATCGACACGCTGCGCGAGCTGGGACGCCTGGTCGCGTGCGGCCGGCGTCTCTCGCAGAAGCCGATGCCCGGCGCCGAAGACCTGTTCGCGTCGTTGCACGGACGGGCCGCGACGCTCGCGCGTCTCGCGCGGCTGACCGCCACGCTGCTGCCGACGCGCGGCGGCACCACCGACGCGCTGGTCGGCATCGCCGAGTACGTCTCGATCGCGTTCCTGGTCGAGACGCGCGCCTACGCGAAGGTGCTGCGCGAGATGCGCAAGCACCGCGACGCGCTCGCGGGACTCTTCGACGAGGTGGGACTCATCGACGCGCTCCAGGCGGGCGCGCTCTTCCGGCAGGCCATGCCGAAGCGCTGCACGCCGGTGTTCGTCGACGACCCCGCGCGGCTCGAGGCGCTGGGCCTCGTGCACCCGCTCATCGACGACGCCGTGCCGAACGACCTGCTCCTCGAGGGACGCTGCGTCGTCATCTCGGGCTCGAACATGTCCGGCAAGTCGACCTTCCTGCGCGCGGTGGGCCTGAACGCGCTGCTGGCCCAGACGCTGTGCGCCTGCGCCGCCGAGCGCTGGACGTCGAGCCGCTTCCGCATCGTGTCGTCGATGTCCATCTCCGACGACCTCGGGCACGGCCTGAGCTTCTACTACGCCGAGGCCGAGCGCATCCTCGGCATGGTGCGGCTGGCGGGCGAGGGCACGCCCGCGCTGTGCCTCGTCGACGAGCTGCTGCGCGGCACGAACTCCGCCGAGCGCCTGGCCGCGAGCGAGGAGATCCTGCGCTGGATCGCCGACCACGGCGCGCTCGTGCTCGTCACGACGCACGACCTCGAACTCATCGGCGTCCTGGCCGAGAGGTACGACGCCTACCACTTCACCGACGCCCACGCCGACGACGCGCTGGCCTTCGACTACCTGCTGCGTCCGGGGACGGCCGGCACGCGCAACGCGATCCGGTTGCTCGCGCACCTGGGCTTCCCGGCCGAGATCGTCGAGCGCGCCCGCGCACGCGTGGACGAGGGCTGAACGAGGCGTCGCGCGGTGAGCGGGTCGTGCCGCACGCGTGACGCGTGGTCACGCGCGCGCGTCGCGCGTCACATCCCGCGCAGCAACGCGTCGAGCCGCGCGACGGCCACGTCGGCCAGCGCGCGGTACGGGAAGGCGCCGGTCACGTCGACGTAGACCGTCGCGGTGCCGGCGGCGCGTCCCGCCATGAGGTCGTACTCGAAGTCGCCCACCATGACGGCGTCCTCGGGACGTCCACCCCAGGCAGCGAGCAGGCGCAGGATGCCGTCGGCGCTGGGCTTCGGGACGGCCTCGTCGCGGCCGAGCACGTGCGGCGGCTCGAAGTGGTCGTGCAGTCCGCAGGCGCGCAGCGTGCGCCACGCGTTGTCGAGCGAGTTGCGCGTGAGGATGCCCTTGCGCGCGCCGCGCGCGGCGAGCGTGTCGAGCAGCGCGCGTGCGCCGTCCTGGGCGATCGAGCGGTCGGCGATCTCCTCCTCGACGCGCTGCAGGTGCGCACGGATCGCGGGTGCGCGCTCGGGCGGCAGCGTCGCGAGCTGCTCGAGGATCGGCCCGGGTGCGAGTCCCAGCTCGGCGCGGATCGCGTCGAAGTCGTGCATCGGCACGGTGAGCGTGCCGTCCATGTCGAAGATCCAGAAGGGACGCGCGAGGAGCTCGGCCGGGGTCACAGCACGCCTCCTTCGCGCAGCGCCGCGCACTCGGCGTGCGACATGTCGAGCAGTTCGCCGAGCACCTCGTCGGTGTGCGCGCCCAGCGCGGGCGGTGCGCGACGCGACGTGCTCGACTCCCCGTCGAGGCGCACCGGGCACGCGACCCCGGGGACGGTCACCTCGGCGTCGCGCGCGAGGTCGACGCGCAGGCCGCGCGCGACGACCTGCGGGTGCGCGAAGACCTCGTCCAGCGCGAGCACCGGACCGCACGGCACGCCGGCCGCGGCCAGCCGCTCGTCCCACGCGGTCGAGGAGCGCGTGACGAGCACGGCCGCCAACCGCGGGACGAGCGAGTCGCGGTGCACGACGCGGGCGGCGTTCGTGGCGAAGCGCGCGTCGTCCGCGAGCGCCGGATCGCCGAGCACCGCGCACAGCGCGCGGAACTGGGTGTCGTTGCCGACCGCGACCACGAGGTGTCCGTCCGACGTGGCGAACGTCTGGTACGGGACGATCTGCGGGTGCGCGTTGCCCATGCGCACGGGCACGCGTCCCGAGACGAGGTGCGCGCCGGCCTGGTTCGCGAGGGACGCCACGGCCGCGTCGAGCAGCGCGAGGTCGACGTGCCGGCCGCGTTCCGTGCGCTGCCGCTCGAGCAGCGCGGCCTGGATGCCGTTGGCGGCGTAGAGTCCCGTGATCACGTCGACGAGCGCGACGCCGATCTTGGTCGGCTCGCCGCCGGCCGGGCCCGTGACCGACATGAGCCCCGACGCGGCCTGGATGGCGGCGTCGTAGCCCGCGCGCGCGGCCCACGGTCCGTCGTCGCCGAAGCCGGTGATGCTGCACGTCACGAGGCGCGGATTGCGCGCGCGCAGCGAGTCGGGGTCGATCCCGTGCCGCGCGAGGTCGCCGGGACGGAAGTTCTCGACGAACACGTCGCACGCGTCGGCGAGGCGACGCACGAGCTCGGCGCCCGCGTCCGTGGTGAAGTCGATCGTGACCGAGCGCTTGCCACGGTTGCACGACGTGAAGTACGCCGCGTCGCCGTGGGGGAGCGCCGCGGCATCCTCCGCGGCGCCGCGTGCCGGGTCGTCCGCGCGGCGGGGCGCGTCGGGCCCGCGCGCGTCGGACGGCAGGAACGGCGGCCCCCAGCCGCGCGTGTCGTCGCCCGTCGTCGGGCGCTCGACCTTGATCACGTCGGCGCCGAGGTCGGCCAGCAACTGCGTGCACCACGGTCCCGCGAGCACGCGGGACAGGTCGAGCACACGCAGGCCATGCAGGGGGGCGGACACGGGACCGCCGAGCGTAGCGCGTCCGTCCGCGCCGGAGAACGCTTCAGCCCCGCGTCGCGCTCACGTAGATGTGGCACGGCGGGACGTGCACCACGAGCACGTCCCGCGCGTCGAGGCCGGCCAGCAGGTCGCGTGCCTCCTGCTCGGTGAACCAGTGGCCCATGTAGCGCTCGCCTGCGAGGGACGGATCGGGCGCGGCGACGTCGTCGGGGCCGACGGGCCGCGACGGGTCGGCCCGCGAGCGATCGGCATCGTCGACGGGCGCGCCGGACCTCGGCGGCGCGGTCGCGTCCCCGGCCGGCGGGTCGGCATGGCTCTCGGTGGCCGGCGTCGTCGCGGTCGGCGTCGCCACGATCGGCCCGGGCCCGCTCGCCTCGCGATCGCTCGGCACGCGGCTCGGCTGCTCGTCGTCCGCCGGCAGGCCGAGCAACTGGAAGCGCAGCACGCCGCCGGGCGCGAGGCGCTCCCAGCCCGCGTGGACGAGCGCGCGGGCCACGTCACGCGGGCAGTGGATCAGCACGGCGACCGAGATCACGAGCGCGTAGTGGCGGTCGCACGCGCCGGCGGGCACGCCCAGTCCATCGGACTCGAAGAAGCGCGCGCGCGGTTCGCCGGCGAGGCGCCGGCGCGCCTCGGCGACCATCGACGGCGCCACGTCGAGGCCGGTGTAGCTGCGCGTGCGCGCGAGCAGCTCGGGGACGAGCCGTCCCACGCCGCAACCCAGCGCGAGCACGTCGGCCTCGGCGAGGAACCCGGGCGAGAGGCCGGTCGTGATGAAGGCGACGTCCTGCGTCGCCTGGGCGGCCCAGCGGCGCTCGTCGTCCCAGCCCTCGTGGGAGGCGACGAAGAAGTCACGCGCCTCCGAGCGCGCGCGGTCTTCCCATTCGTTCTTGAGGCGCTCGGCCTCGTGCCCGACGTCGTCGTCCCGGCTCATGGTCTCGCATTCCCCTTCGACGGAGACACCCGCCCGCGGGCTCGGCGTCGTGCCCGCACTCGGACTCGCGATCGATTCTAGCAGTCCGGCGACGGTGCGTGCGTCTCAGGGGAAGCGCCGCCGGACCGAGGCGCGCGCGAGCAGCGCGTCCACGCACTCGTCCGACTCGCCGAACTGGAGCCCGCCGGCGATGCTGTCCGGCGCCCAGAGCGCGAAGCGCCGGCCGTCCTCGCGCTCGAAAAAGATTCCCGTGTCGTCGTGCACGCTCTCCTCGCCCCGTGTCTCGCGGTGATCGAGGACGAGGATCGAGGTGATCGGGGCGTTCCACCAGTCGCTCAGCTCGATCTCGCTGGGCGGCACGACCATGTGATCGGTCGAGAGGGTGGACACGCGCAAGCCGACCAACCCGGCGAGCACCGCCTCCTCGTCGGCCGAGAGGAGGCGCGTCACGTGGCCCGTCGGCGGTCCTTCGTCGGGGGCCCGGACCGGCATGGTTCGGCTCGGGCTGCGCCTCCGCGCGCTTGACCCCGGGCGCTCCGCGGCTAGACTGTGCTGCAACTGCGTCTCAATACTGGGCGAGGCGCGGCCCGTGCTCCCGGCCCCGACTCTTCCGATCCCGACCCGTCCCATGCGCCTCGGCCTGTTCTACGGCAGCACCCTCGGACACACGGCCGGCGTGGCCTGCAGGCTCGCCGCGCGGTTGGGTCCGGCGGTGGCGCGCACGGCGAGCGTGGCCGGGCTGACGGCCGGCGACCTCGAGGGCTACGACGCGCTCGTGCTCGGCACCTCGACCTGGTACCTGGGTGCGCTGCAGGACGACTGGGAGCGCTTCCTGGGCCAGCTCGAGCGCGCCGACCTGCGCGGCGTGCCGGTGGCCTTCTTCGGCACCGGCGACCAGGACGGCTTCCCGGTCACCTTCGTCGACGCCATGGGACGCCTGCGCGAGCGCGTCGCCGGGCGCGGTGCCGACGTGCGCTTCGGAGTCTCCGACGACCGTCGCTACGACTTCGGCGCCAGTCGTGCGCTGCTGCCCGACGGACGCTTCTGCGGCCTGGCCCTCGACGAGGACAACCAGTCGGCGCTCACCGACGAGCGGCTCGACCGCTGGGCCGCGCAACTGGGCCGCGAGCTGCGCCTGCCGCGCGAGCCGGCGCGTCCGCGCTCGCGCACGCTGCGCGTCGTCGGACGCGTCGTCGACGCGGGCGCATTCGTCGAGCGCGCCGCGGTGCGCGCGCTGCGCGGCGCTCCGATCGCGCGCTGAGTCAGCGCGTCGCGCGCCGGGCCCGCGGCGGACATGCGGTTCGCTCTCCGTGTCGTCGCATGCATACGGCTCGACGTCTGTCGTCGCGGCGATGACGCGTATCGGTGCGTCCCACATCGCTCCCGACCGACACGAATTTTTAAGGGTACTCGGGGGCGTTTCGACGCCCACTCCTTGCGCGGGGTCGGTCGGCGCCGTCCCTCGCGTTGCTCCTCCGGAGGACGATCCGATGTCCGTGCCCATCACCACCCATGTGCCCGAGAACACATCTGACGAACAGCAGCTCCTGCTGCGCGCGCAAGGCGGCGACGAACGCGCACTCGGCGAGCTGCTGCGCAAGCACAGGCCGGCGGTGCTCGGCTTCGTCCGACGCTCGATGTCGCACGAGCTCGCGGCCCAGGTCGACGTCGAGGACATCGTGCAGGAGGTCGTCCTCGAGGCGGTCTCGCACCTCGACGCGGTGGACGATGTGCGCAGGCTGGCCGGTTTCCTGCGCAGGATCGCGGCCCGGCGCGTGATCGACAGCGCCCGCTTCCACAGGCGCGCCCGGCGCGACGCGGGCAGGCGCGTCCCGCTCGACGTCCCGCGCGGCGACGGGCACGCAGCGGGCGAGCTCATGGCGCCCTGCGGCACGCCTTCCTCGGTGGTTTCGCGCGCCGAGCAGCACCGCCACATCCTGGCCGGGATCTCGAAGCTGACGCCCGACCACCGAGAGGTGATCCGGCTGCGTGACCTCGAACAGCTCGGCTGGCCCGAGATCCGCGACCGCATGCAGCGCGGCTCGATCGACGCCGTGCGCATGCTCTACCAGCGCGCGGTGGTCCAACTGCGCCGTCAGCTCGGGCTCGGCGGCTGAACTCAGCCGTTGTCGCCGCCGAGCAGGCGTCCGAGTCCACCCAGCACCGAACCCTCGCCGGAGCTCCGGCCGCCGTGTCGTGGGGCCGAGGCGATGATGCGGTCGGCCAGGCGGCTGAACGGCAGCGACTGGAGGTAGATCGTGCCCGGCCCGGTGAGGCAGGCCAGGAACAGCCCCTCGCCGCCGAACAGCATCGACCCGACGCCGCGCACGCGTTCGATGTCGTAGTCGACGCCGGCGTCGAAGCCCACGATGCAGCCCGTGTCGACCTGCAGCCGTTCGCTCGCCGCGAGTTCGCGCCGGATCACGGTGCCGCCCGCGTGCACGAAGCCCATCCCGTCGCCGGTCAGCTTCTGCAGGATGAATCCCTCACCGCCGAAGAGACCCGCGCCGAAGCGCTTGGTGAACGCGACCGAGACCGAGGTGCCCATCGCCGCGCACAGGAAGGCCTGCTTCTGGCACAGGAAGGTGCCGCCGTGCGCGGCCAGGTCGATCGGGACGATCTTGCCCGGGTACGGCGCGCCGAAGGCCACCGTCGCGCGTTGCGAACCGCGCGCGGTGAAGTGCGTCATGAACAGGCTCTCGCCGGTGATCACGCGCTTGCCCATGCTGAAGAGCGAGTCGAGGAAGCCCGACGACGGATTGCTGCCGTCGCCCATCTTCGTCTCCATCTCGATCGTCGGATCCTTGAACATCATCGCGCCGGCCTCGGCGACGACGGTCTCGTTCGGGTCGAGCGTGATCTCGACGAACTGCATGTCGTCGCCGTGGACGACGTGATCGATCTCGTGTGAACGCATCGGGGTTTCCTCGCGCTGGGGACGGACGACGACGTCGCAGATCGTAGCAGCCGCCGCACGCGCCCCGCGCGTCACGCGCGCAGCCCCGGCCACGACGCGGACATCACGCGCCGGCTGCGCGCGACGACGTCCTGCACCGAACGCGAGATGGGCGCGTCGAAGCCGCGCGGCCCGGCGTCGGCGCCGGTGAGCGCGCGGAGCGCCGCACGCACGCCGGCGGTGACTCCGGCGGGATCGTAGCCGCCCTCGAGCGCGAGCACGAGGCGTCCCGGACAGTGGCGCGCGGCCCAGCGCGCGAAGAGCGCGTAGAGCGCGGCGAAGCCGTCGGCGGTGATCGCCATGCCGCCCAGGGGGTCGTCCTTCCAGACATCGAAGCCGGCGCTCACGACGATCAGCTCGGGACGGAAGGCGTCCACCACGGGTTCGACCGCCGTCGCGTAGAGGTGCAGCAGCTCGGCGTCGGTGAGTCCCGCGTCGAGCGGCAGGTTGAGCGTGCGTCCCGTGCCGTCACCCTCGCCGACGTCGTGCAGCGCGCCCGTCC
Organism: Planctomycetota bacterium; assembly: GCA_020638905.1. GTDB lineage: Bacteria > Planctomycetota > B15-G4 > B15-G4 > B15-G4 > JACKHP01. Next base: position 172,638 of record JACKHP010000007.1, read on the forward strand.
CGGGATAGAACGGGAAGCGATGGCTCGAGACGTAGAGCACGTCGCCGCGACGCCGGAAGGCGTCCTGCGTGCCGTTGCCGTGGTGGACGTCGGGGTCGAGCACGAGCACGCGCGACAGGCCGCCCTCGGCGATCGCCGCCGCCGCCGCGATCGCGACGTTGTTGAGCAGGCAGAAGCCCATCGCGCGCGACGGCTCGGCGTGGTGTCCCGGCGGACGCACGAGCGCGCACGCTCCGTGCGCGTGGCCGTCGAGCACCGCGCGCACGCCGTCGAGCACGGCGCCCGCGCCCGCCAGCGCGCACTCCCAGCTGCGTTCGCTCGTGGACGTGTCGGCGTCGAGCTGCACGCGTCGTCCGGCGACCGACTCGAGCGCGCGCACGTAGGCCTCGCCGTGCACGCGCAGGAGGTCAGAGCGCGCCGCGCGCGTCGGCGCGGCGCTGCGCGTCCCGGCGATCGGGTCGGCGTCGAGGCTCGCGAGCAGCGGACGCAGCCGCCCCGCGTTCTCGGGATGACCCGGCCCGGGGTCGTGCTCGAGGAACAGGTCGTCGCGCAGGATGAGCGTGTCCATGGCGATCGAAGATACCGCGCCGGCTGCTACGCTGCGCGTCCATGAGACCCGTCCTGCCGAGGATGCGACCCGCGACGGCCGTGCTGTGCGCGCTGCTGCTCGCGGCCGGCGTGGCGGGCGTGCTGCGCACGGTGCGCGGCGAGTCCGACTTCGACGGGTTCCAGCGCGCGGCGGCCTACCTCTGGACGCACGGCGAGGTCTCCACCGCGAAAGACGTGCGCCGCTACCTGCCCACCTTCCAGGTGCTGCTGCTGCCGTTCGGCGCGATGCCGCTCGTGCTCGCGTCGCTGCTCTGGACGGCGCTCGACCTGGCGGCGCTGGCCGCCCTGCCGCGCGCGTTCGCCGCGCTCACCGGCATCGCGCCCGCCCGACAGCTCGCGGCGTTCTGGGTCGCCGCGCCGCTGCTGGCCGACAACCTGATCCTGGGACAGAGCGCGCCGATCCTGATCTGGCTCGCGGTGAGCGCGCTCGCCCGCGTCCGCGCCGGACGGGCCGCGTCGGGCGGTGCGCGGCTGGGCCTCGCGGCGCTGCTCAAGATCCTGCCCGCGACGCTGGTCGTCGTGCCGCTGCTGCTCGGACGTCGCGCGCGCGCCGGGGCGTTCGTGCTCGGCGTGCTCGTCGCCCTCTGGCTCGGTGCGTGGACGACCGTGCTCGCGCTCGGTCCCGAACGCGCCGTGCGTGAGACGCAGCGCTGGAGCGAGGAGGCCGGCGAGGGCCAGTCGCCCTGGGCGCTCGTCGAGTCGGGTCGCAGCCTGCGCTTCAACAACCAGGGCCTCGCGGTCACCCTCGCGCGCACGTTCGGCGAGCTGTCCCCCGAGCAGGAGGACGCCGCGCGCGGTGCGCTGCGCCTCGCGACGTTCCCGCTGCCGGCGATCTGGACGGTCTGGGGTCTCGTGGCGGCCGGGCTCGCGGCGCTGGCGTCGGTCGTCGCCCGGCGGGCGCGCTCGCTCGCCCCGGCCGATCCCGCGGAGGGGCGCGCCTGGCTGGCCCTGCTCGCCGTGGCCGTGGCCCTGATGCTCGCGCTCTCGCCCGTGGTCTGGACGCACTACGTCGCGTGGATGCTCCCGGCGCTCGTCGTGCTGGTCGATCGTCCGCGGCTGCAGCTCGTCTTCGGCGTGGTGCTGGCCGCCGCTCTGCTGTCCGAGACCGCGCGTGCGCTCGGCGTGCACCTGGTGGGCCTGATCGTCCTCTGCGTGCTCGCCGGGCTCACCGTCGTCTCACGCGGCGCGGCGTCCGATGTCGAGGGCGGGCGGCCGGCGACTCCGCTTCCGTCCCGGGCCGACCTATGATCGGCGCCTCCGACACGACCCGGCACCTCCCGAGACACCCCGGCCCGATGAGTCCCGACGCGGCGCAGCAACCGACGCGCGACGAGCCCCTCGTCACGCTGCGCCTCGCCGACTTCCCCGAGAAGCAGCACCTCGCGGGCGAGGGCAACTGGCTGTACCTGATCCCGTTCCGGGGCGGGCGCGCGGTGCTCAAGATCTACCACGGGACGCGTTCGCCCATCGTCCACCTGCGCAAGACGGTCAACCACTGGCTCGTCTCGGGACGCACCTCGCACATGCCGCGCGCCCGGCGCGATCGCGAGATGGAGTGCACGCGGCTGTGGGAGGCGTGCGGCTTCCGCAGCTTCCGCATGCGTCCCGAGGTGCGCTTCGCCGACCTGCCCGAGGACGGCTACATGCTCTTCGAGTACGTCCCGGGGACGCTGCTGCGCGACCACCTGCGCGACGAGGAGCTGCCGCTGGAGGCGCGTCTCGACACCTGGCGCCGCTTCGTGCTCGAGCAGGCCGCGCGCCACGCGCTCGCGGTCGGCCGCGACGAACCCCGGCTGATCCACGAGAACGGCGACTGCAAGCACGTGATGCTGCACCCCGACGGGGGCTTCCTGACCTTCGACCTCGAGATCGGCTTCCGCTCCCGGCATGTGCGTGACCTGGCCGGGCGAGAGGTCCTCGCGCACCTCGCCTCGCTCGGTCGTCACCTCGGCGAGCGTCTCTACGCGCGCCTGCTGGCCGACCTCGTGGCGGTGCATCCCGACCGGGGGCTGCTCGACGCCGCGTGGCAACACGTGTTCGCGAACCCGAGCCCGGTGTTGCGTGCGGCCCGCGGTCTCGAGCGCCGACTGCGCAGTCGCGCACAGAAGCGCTTCAGCAAGCACCGCGTGGCCGCCGACCTGCGCGCCGCGCTGGCGTCCGGCGACTGACGATCCCGCCGGTCGGAGGACGTCGGCGCGTCGCGTCGCACCGCGCTCGGCCGTCGGACCCGACCACGCGCGGGACGGGCGTTGCACCGCGCACGCGGCCTGTCGATACTCGGCCCGCGACCCCGGAGCCGAGCATGGAAGCCCCCGACCCGTCCGCCGCCGCCGACGCGAGCGGTTCGCGTGGTTTCTACGGCAGCAACAGGCACTTCGAGTACCGTGCCTCCATCGGTCTCGTGTTCGGTCTCGCGGCCGCGTTCATGCCGGCGGGCGACGGCTCCTGGTACTTCGTCGGGCTCGGCTGCGTGCTCGCGTTCGCCGCGATCCGCGCCTGGACGACGCGCTTCATGGGCGGTGCGGCGCACGTCCACGAGCGCAAGGCGCGCAAGAAGCGCACCCTGCTCACCGAGGGTCCGTTCCGCTTCTGCCGCAACCCGCTCTACGTCGCGAACTCGCTCGGCATCGCCGGCACCTGCTTCATGCTCGCGCCCGCCTGGTTCGGCGCGCTCGGCCTGATCGCCTCGCTCGTCTGGTACTCGGGTGTCGCGAGCTGGGAGGAGGGCAACCTGGCCGAGCTCTACCCCGACGAGTACCCGCAGTTCATGGCCAGCACGCGTCGCCTGCTGCCGATCCCCAAGCGCAGACCGCAGCCCACCGACGCCGAACCCTACCCCTGGTCGAAGGTCGTCCGCCGCGAACGCGGCGTGCTGTCGGGCGTCGTGCTCATCTCGCTGCTGGCGGCCTGGAAGGTCGGGTTCTTCGGGTAGGCGGGTCGGCGGGGGATGACTCCACGCGAGTGCTCGCTTGCTGGAGCGCCGTGTGTGCGGACACTCCGGGTGCTCGGGGGCGACCGCCCCGCTCGAGCAGTCCTCGGCGCCTGCGGCGCCTGCGGAACTCGCTGGGCGATCGCCCCCTGCGCTCCTCCGGTCCGCACGCTCGACACGAGTCGCGAGGATCGAGCGCCTGCATGCCCCGCCGACTCGCAGCGTATCGGGCGCAGCGCCGTCGGCGATTCACGCGCGACGGCGCGCCGTCCCGAACCGGCACGCAGTTCGAAGCCGTCAGCCTTCGCGATCATGCTCACGCACGAGGCTCACCCCGGCGGCGCGCACCACCTGCTTCGAGAGATCCCTTGGCTCGACGCCCTCTCCGAATCGCCGCGAAGCCGCGCCCCAGCGCGCTGAGCTTCCCCCCGCTCTGGAATGCGCGCCCCGAGGTTCATGCCCAGCGCGCTGCAAGTTCCGCAGCCGCCGCAGGCGGCGAGGACTGTCCGAAGCTGCGCGATGCTGCGTGACGATGGTCAGTGGGCGCGCACGTAGCGGCCCGAAACGCCGCGCGTGCGACGTGGGCGCCGCGTGACGTCGTCACTTTGCTCGCGTCCGCCAAGCCGTTCATCCTTTCATCTCGCGAAGGGAGCGCCGCGCGGGCAGCGGCGGGCGATGTGGGACGGAGGCCAGGTGTTCCCCCACCTGGCCGCAGTCCCACGTCGTCCGCCGCGTCGCGCAATCGGCCGACCTTGCGTCCCTACCTCACCCATTCCACGGCGCCCTGCGGCAGGAAGTACACGATCAGCATGCGGCCGTCGGTGACCGTGGGGACGTGTCGCGTGTCGTTGGCGAACACGATCCAGCCTTCGGGCATGCCGTCGAAGCGCGGGTCGCCTTCGACCGCGAAGCACAGGTTCACCTCGCCGTTCGGGTGGCGGTGGTGGATGCCGGGGCCGGTCATCCAGACGAAGTCGACCGACAGGTCGTGCGGCGTGTCGGACGGCTTGGCCAGGCGCGAGAAGCGCACGTCGCCGTTCACGCGGTCGCAGATCACGCCGTCCTCGACGGCCTGCACGAGGGCCTCGCGCAGCGCGCGCGCCGCCGGTCCGTCGGAGGGATAGCGACGCTCGAGCTCGGCCCGTGCGGCTGCGGCGTCGTGCAGGTCGAGTCCGGCGGCGGCCTTCATCGGCTCGTCGAGCAGGGCCAGCAGGTCTTCGCGGGTGGCGGGCATGTCGGTCTCCTCGGTGCAGAGTTGCGGATGCGTGGGAGCGGTCGTGCGCGTGGCGACGGGGCGCGGCGCGCCCGGCGGTGTCGGACCTGCGCGGTGCGCCGAGCGACGCGGTCGCTCAGGCGTCGGACAGGTGCGCGAGTGCGGCGTGCACGTGGGCCTCGATGTCGGTCACCTTCTCGGCCCACTCGACCGTGCCGTCCTTGTCGATCACGTACGTGACGCGCTCGGGGTACTTCGCGTCGGTGCCGGTGCACGCGCCGTAGGCCACGCCGACGGCCTTCGTCGTGTCGCACAGCAGACGGTACGGGAAGCCGAACTTCTCGGCGAACGCGCAGTTGTCCTGCACGTCGTCGAAGGAGATGCCCAGGATGATCTGGTCGTCGGGCAGTTGCGCGGCGCGGTCGCGGAACGACTTGCCCTCGAGCGTGCAGCCGGGCGTGTCGGCCTTCGGGTAGAACCACAGCAGGATGCGCTTGCCGCGCAGGCCGGCCAGTTCGACGGTGGCGCCGGTGTGGTCCTTCAGCTTGAAGTCGGGCGCGGGCGTGCCGGGCTTCAGCAGCTTGGGCTTCTTCTTGAAGAAGTTCATGGTCCTGGGTCCCCCGTGTGCTGGAGGGCGTGCGGCAGGTCGCCGAGCCCTCCCGAAAGGATGCGGTCGGCTCCCGCGGCGCGCAACGTCCGCTCGTCGCCCGTGCCGCCCAGGACGGCCCAGCACGGCATGCCGGCGGCGTGGGCGCAGCCGATGTCGGCCTCGGAATCGCCGACGAACAGCGCGTGCGTCGGCCCGGCGCCGAGCGCGGCGAGCGCGGCGAGCGCGACGTCGGGTGCCGGCTTCGCGGCGCGGACGAGGTCGCGTCCCACGACGTGGGCGAAGTAGCGCTGCAGGCCGGTGGCCTCGAGCGCGCGCCGTGCGCTCGCGGTGACGCGCGTCGTGGCGACGGCCATGCGCAGGCCGCGTGCCGCGAGTTCGGCGAGGGCGTCGGCGACGCCCGGCAGCGCGAGCGTGCGCGCCGGCAGGCCGGGACCGACGCGCGCGCCGAAGGCCGCCACCATCGCGAGCGGATCGGGCGCGCCGAGCGCCGTCCAGACGGCGTCGGGCGGCTGGCCGATGAAGCCCTTCGCGAAGGCCCGCTCGGGGACGGGCAGCCCGGCCTCGCGCGCGAGCTCGATCACGCCGTCGACGATGGCATCGCTGGCGTCGACCAGGGTGCCGTCGAGATCCAGCAGCAGGACGTCCAGGGTTGTTGCTCCTCGGCGCGCGGGGGCGACGAGCATACACGCCGCGCCGTGTGACGGAAGCCGCGCCGCCCGCATCCGAGCGCCTCGTGCGCGGCGCAGGGCCGCGTCGCAGACCAGGAGGCAGATCCATGATCACCGTACGCAAGGCCGCCGACCGCGGACGCACCGAGCTCGACTGGCTCGACTCGTGGCACGGCTTCTCGTTCGGCGAGTACCACGATCCCCGGCACATGGGCTTCTCGGCGCTGCGCGTCGTGAACGAGGACATCGTCGCGCCGTCGACGGGCTTCGGTACCCACGGCCACCGCGACATGGAGATCCTGACCTGGATCGTCGACGGCGCGCTCACGCATCGCGACTCGATGGGCAACGCGTCCACGATCCGTCCGGGCGACGTGCAGCTCATGTCGGCCGGCAGCGGCGTCACGCACTCCGAGTGGAACGGCGACCCCGAGACGCCGGTGCACCTGCTGCAGATCTGGATCCTGCCGCGGGCGCGCGGCACGCGTCCGACGTACCAGGAGCGCCGGCTCGAGCCGGGCGTCCTCGACGGAGGCTTCACGCTGCTCGCGTCGCCCGACGGACGCGACGGTTCGCTCGTGATCGGCCAGGACGCCACGGTCTCCGCGGCGCGCCTGGCGGCGGGCGCCGTGGTCGAGCAGTCGTTCGCGTCCGGTCGCTCGGCCTGGCTGCAGGTCGTCCGGGGACGGGTCGCGCTCGACGGGCAAGAGCTGTCGGCCGGCGACGCCGCGGGCGTCACCGATCCGGGCACCCTGGCGCTGACCGCGCTCGAGCCGAGCGAGGTGCTGCTCTTCGACCTGCCGTGACCCGGTGGGGGACGGACCGGCCGCGCGCCGGCCCGTCCCTCGCGTCGCGCGCGGCTCCGTGCCCCGCGCCGCGCATCGCGTCCGCGGCACGCGACACCTGCCCGCGCGGTCTCCTCGTGCCGCGGCAGGTGACGCCGGGCGCCCGTTCTGGAACGCCCGGCCGCCCCGGGCCTCGCGTCCCGCCCGGGACCTCGGGGTAGGATGAGCCGGTGCGCCTCGTCCCGACCCAGCTCCTCGCCACCCTGCGCCGGATCGTCGCCGGACCCGAGTCGCTCATGGTGGCGATGGTCGTGGCGCTGGTCGAGATGGTCGGTCCGTCGTCGCTCGACGACGTCGACGACATCCCGTGGGTGCTGCTGCTGCCGATGCTGCTCATGTTCGGCTGCTCGATGGCGCGCTACCGCAGCCTGCCGATGACCACGGCGATCCTCGACTTCGCGGTGTCGGTCTTCCACCGCCTGCGCGGACGGCTCGTGCTCAGCCTCGGGCTCGACTTCCATCCCGAGCGCTCGCCGCGCCTGCCGCCGTTCACCGGGCTGCGCCGGCTGCTCGTGCTGCTGGTGCTGGCGGCGTTCGTGCTCGCGCCGGCGCAGGGCGTGCTGCGCGAGGTGCTGGCGGTCACGCGCGTGCGCGGCCTGTACACCTTCCACGTGCTGCTGCTCGGCGTCGTGTGGTCCTTGCTCGCGGCCGGCATCGTGATCGCGGCGCCGGCCGTGATCCTGGGCGTGCTCGAGGTGCTCAAGCGGCGCGCGGCGCTCGAGGGAGCGTCACGTGTCGCGGCGGTGGTCTCGATCCTCGCGCTGGTCACGGTGCTGCTCGTCTCGCTCGACGCCGCGCTCGGCCTCACGGGATGCCTGGGCGTGCTCGCCTTCGCGTGCGTGCTGCCGTCGCTCGTGCATCCCGTCGATCCGCCGCGCGGTCCCTGGCTCAACATCGCCGTCGGCCGCACGGGACGTCCGCGCACCGCCCGCCTGGGCGAGGTCGTGCGCGACGTGCATCGCCTGCTCGCGTTGGGCGCGTTCGCGATCGTGTGCGTGCTCGCGCCGTCCGAGCGCGTGTCCGACGCGCTGTTCCCGGTGACCGACGTGCTGCTGCGCGTCTTCGGCTGGCTGGCCGCGTGGCTCTTCACCGGCGGCGCGCTGCTGGCCATCGCCGAGTTCAACCGGCGGCGGCGGCTCTACGACCCGGCCTTCGAACGCAGCCGCGTGCTGTGGGCCATCCCCGGACCGGAAGCGTCGGCGCTCGACCTCGAGCGCGCGGCCATCGCCGGCGCGGGCTGGCGGCTCGTGATCGACGACCGCATGCCCGACGGAGACGACGCCGACTTGCTCGTGGGACTGCCGCGCGGGCTCGTGCCGCCGAGCACGGTGCCGCTCTCGCGCATCCCTCCGGCGGCGTTCCTGGTCTCCGACGACCCGGGCGCGCTGCTCGACGAGGCCGAGGAGCGCGACAAGGCCGAGCGGGCCACGCTGGCGCTCGAGCGGCTGCTCGTCTCGGCGCGTCCGCGGCTGGGCGACCGCGGCGAGGGCACGTTCCTCGTCCCGCACTGCTGGCTCGTGGTGGGACTCACGCGCGACGACGACCGCGGCGGGCTCGATCGTCCGCCGGCGCTCACGTTCGGACAGTCGTTCCAGGCGGTGCTCGGCACGCGCCTGCGGCGCTTCCTGTACGAGGTCATGGCCCGCAGCGGCGTCGACGTCTTCTACGTCGAGGACGCGGTCACGCCGGAGCAGGTGGGCGAGGTGCTCGAGCTGCTCTTCGAGCGTCACATCGCGCGCACCGAGCCGGCCGAGGTGGCCGAGCACGAGTTCGTGGGCGTGACGGGCGTGCGCGTCGTGCTGCACGACGTCGACCCCGAGGGCGAAGGCATCGCGGGCGTCGACGCGCACGTGACGCGCAACGCGATCTCGCGCGCGCGCATCATGATCATCGGCAAGGACCGCCGCGACGACGACGACGACGACGGACCGCCCGAGTCGGGCGAGTCGAACGACCTGTGGCTGCGCGAGTCGCTGCGCACCGTGTTCGACGGCCTGCGTCCGGTGGGCAGCCTGGGCGGCGGCGGCGCGAGCTGAGGCGCGTCGGGGGCCGTTCTCCCCCGGGACGAGCACGGCCGCGCGTCCCCGGACGGAGACGCGCGGCCGTCGATGCTAGGCGAACCGCGCGGTGTCAGGTGCGCGGGCAGCTCGTCACGGTGATCTTCACGTCGACGCAGTGCGTGAAGACCGGGTCGTACTCGTGGCAGGGCTTGGTCCATGTGGTGCCGAAGCAGTAACCGCCCTCGTTGCAGACCACGTCGTCCCAGTTGCTGAACTCCTGGCCGCAGATGAGTCCGACTCCGTAGAGGCGCACGCACTCGCCGCAGCCGTTGGGGCCCGGGTCGATGTTCGCGGTGGTGCAGAGCGACTCCTCGACGGTCACCGAGCCGCCGACCTCGCCGCCCGTGAGCTTCGCCTTGACCGAGAACGACTGGGACGACTTGACACACAACTCGATCGAACCGCTCTTGACGCAGAAGATCGGTGACACGGGGAGCGCCCACTGCTGGCAGACGACGCCACCGACCGGGGTGCCGTCGCCGGGGCAGCCGAACGACCAGAACTTCGTCCAGCCGCTGGGCTGGCCGGGGTCGCAGGTCCAGCTCGGGTCGAAGTTGGGCAGGCCGGGGTCGCAGTCGGTGCAGTTGTCGGCGAGGTAGATCGGAACGGCCCCGGTCAGGTCGACCTTGTCGATGCCCTGTCCCTTGTCGCCGTCGAAGACGGGGGTGTCGAGCGGGTAGCTCTCGATCACGGTGTGGTCGTCCACCTTGCCGTCGCGCCAGAGGAAGAACAGGTAGCCCTCGGGCATGTCGCCGCCGAGGTAGTACAGCGCCTGCGAGTCGATGTCGAGCGCCTTGTACGACACGACGAACGAGCTCGCGGCCGCCTCGCGGACGGCGTCGATTGCGTCGGTGTCGCCCTGCGGCACGAAGTGCACCACGTCGAGCTGCTGGGTGGCGTAGTCGTCGGGCCCGAAGTTGTGCATCACGAGGCCCAGGCCGTCGTCGCCGAGCGGTGCGCCCCCGGGCGTGTTGACGCGCATGACCAGCCCGCGCTCGTACTGCGACGCGTCCCCCGGATAGCCGTAGTAGGCCAGCGTCTGGGCCACGACGTCGGCGTTCACGAGCATGCCGATGTCTGCGCAGAACTGGATGCCCGACTGCGCGGGGACGTTGACCTCCCAGAAGGGGTAGTCACGGTCTGCGGGATAGAAGTGCTGCTCGGACACTCCGTTGTCGTCGATGACCATCGAGTGCACCTTCGGCTGCGTGAAGGCCTTGGAGTACGACAGGTAGCCGTGCCCCGTGGTGAAGACGTCGAAGTCGGTCTTCATGCCGAGCACGACGCCGCCGTCGATCGGCGACTCGTGGAGCGTGCACTCGACGTGCGTCCCGTTCGGCAGCGCGTAGAACTCGGTGTTCCCGCGTGCGCCCGTTGTGCCGAGGATCGGACGATGCCCGGTGGGTTTCAGCATGACGGCGACGCCGGCGAGCGGCTCGACGTCGAAGTCGTCGTACACGCTCACCGAGGTGAAGACGTCCTTGAGGGGCAGTGGAACGGGCTGCTGTGTGGGGGCCTGGGCGACGGCGGACGCGGCGAGCGGAACCATGATCAGCGACGCGGCGAGCGCGCGACGCGCGTGCGCGAGGAATCGGCGGGATGTACGGGTGCTCATCGATGGATCTCTCCGTGTGACGTGGTCTGCGAATGACGAGACGACGCACTCGATGACCGTCGCGACGCTCACCGGGTACGGAAGACCAAGAGCGATTTCTCACGGAGTGGGGACATCGCGGATCGAGCGTGTCGCGCACGCGAAGAGCCGAGATCGGCGCAGCGACGCCCGTGTCCACGCAGGGCCTCGCGATCGCGCGCGCGAGGAGGCCGCGACGCGACCGCGGATTCCATTGCGGACTCATCGTTCTGCCTGCGCGCCCGTCGTGCTCGGACGCGGATGCGTCGATGGACGCATCCGCGCGACCCCGGAGCGGGCGTCACGTCACGACGCGACGTCCCGCGATGAGCGAGATCACGAAGACCACGAGGAAGACGAAGAACAGGATCTTCGCGATGCCGGCGGCTGCGCCGGCGATGCCCGTGAAGCCGAGCAGGCCCGCGAGGATCGCGATGATGAAGAACGTCAAGGTCCAGGACAGCATGGTGTGTCCTCCGGATCGGGATGGGTGCCGCCCGCGCCGCGTCGTGCGGCGCGTCGGCGCATTCAGCGGCGACGTGCGAACAGGAAGCCGAACAGCAGTCCGGCGCCGGCGGCCAGCGCGAGCGACGCCTTCGGGCGTTCGGCGACGCGCTCCTCGAGTCCGTCACGCACCTTGGCGGCACGTTCTCCGACCGACGTGGCGCCCTCGGACGCGGCGTGGCCGAGGCGCGCGAACTCCTCGCGCACGGCGCGGCGTGCGACGCGTGCGAGCTCGCCCACGTCGTCCTTGACGCGGCCTGCCTGCTCGCGCAGCTCGTGTCGTGCGTCCGGTTCGTCCTGTGGCTTGCGAGTGTGCTCCAGCGTGGTCATCGTTCGTCCTTTCTCGACGCGGGAAGCGCGTCGTTCGCAGGGATCATGAGCACCTCGCGTGCCAGAGCCGCGAAGACCTCCGATCACGGCGTCCGGGTCCCTGCAGCGAGGTGTCCGGGCTGCGCAGGGGTCGATTCGACGCACCGTTGTAGAAATGCGCTCCCGGCGAGACGTGGCCCACCTGCTTCGACGGGAGCGGACCGCGCCGCCCGCGCGCCGCACGCGCGCGTTGCGCGCCCGATCGGGCGTCCCGAACCTCGTGCGCCCTTACGGCACGCGGCTTGCAATGCCTCGAGCGAGGAGTTTCCGCCATGACGCATCGCATGACACCCGCAGCCGGCTTCCCGAACCCCGGTGATGTCGAGGACCCGACGCAGCACGACGGTGCGCACCGCAACGGTTCGCGCCTCCACGGCGTCGGCGACCCCGCGCAGGATGCTCGCGACGAGCGCGACGCGACGCGACGGCCGGCGCGCGACGCCGGCGCGTCGGCGCGCATCCGGACACCCGGCTCGCGCAGCATGGTGGACGACCTGGCGGACCTCGTCCACGATCTGCGCGAGCTCGCGGCGCTGCAGGTCGAGGAGGTCCGCCTGCTGCTGCGCTTCAAGGCGCGCCGGTTGGCGGTCCTTTGCCTGGTGACGACCGCCAGTCTCGCGGCGCTGCTGCTCGCGGTGGACGCGTGCGTGCGCGGACTCGCCGGTGGCCTGGCACAGGCCACAGGCGTCCCGTGGATGGGCGACGTGCTGGCGGGGTTGACCACACTCGCGCTGTTGGCGTTCGGCTTCCACCTGCGTGGTCGTCGTCTCGAGGCCAAGGTGCTGAGGCGGCTCCAGCGTCGCCGCGACGCCGAGTCCGATCTCGACATCGAGCCCGAGGTCGCATCGTGAGGGCGCTGGACGCCGTGCGCGCCCGGCGTCGCGTCGTCGCGCGGGCGGTGGCCCGCGATCGTGCGCGCCTGCTGCGACGGGCCTCGTGCGCCGCGCCGGAGATCGTCGAGGCCGCGCGCTCGCCGTGGGCGATCGTCGCCGGCGGGCTGTTCGGCGGCGCGTTGTGCGGCGTGTGGCTCGCACGCGCCGACTCCGGACGCCTGCGGCGCGGCTTCGTGTCGACCGCGCGCGGAGCAGGACGCGTCGCGCGCAGCGTGGGCGCCGCCGCCGTCGCGCATCTGTTCGCCGCCGACGCGCCGGACTGACGGGGGCGGGGCGCGCGGTCAGCCCGCGGGCGCGTCCTCGGCCAGGTCCCAGTAGTAGAACAGCGACGTGGGGATCGGAGGCACGCGCATCGTGATGCGGTACCCGCGGAAGCGCGCGGCGTCCCAGCCACCGCGCTGCAGCGCCAGCGCGACGAGCTCGGTGTAGCGGGGCATCTCGGGCGTGGCGAGCGCGGCCAGCCCGGGACCGAGGTCGGTCACGTCCTCGACGAGTTCGAGCCGGTTGCGATCGAGGCTCGAGGCGAGGTTCACGAGGCGGCTGCCGTCGAGCCGGCTGAAGAGCGCCGGTTCCGGCGCGTCCCACGGCATGTCCTCGTGCACGAGCAGGTCGAACTGCAGCGCTTCGACCGGCGTGACGAGCGTGCAGCCGATCTGCGCGATGGTGTCCTCGGGCGTGCGGTACGCCGAGACCGCGGAGCGCGCCATGATGCCGTACACGACGTCGAGCGCGGCGGTGTTGCCCACCGGTCCGCCGGGCAGCTCGACCTGGCGCTCGACGCCGTCCTGCACGATCTCGAGCTTGGGGAGCGGGCGCGAGCAGAAGTCGCGCAGCAGCGGGACGCCGTCGAGCGGACCGCGCGGGTCGAGCGGCTCGCCGAAGCTGCCCGGCAGCGGACTGCCGTCGTCGTGGAACACGAAGTGTCGCGTGACCATCCAGCGCACGTCGGGACGCAGTCGGCGCAGCCCGAGCAGTCCGCTGAACTGGATGTAGTCGGCGCGGCGCCCGTCGTCGGCGGGCGCGAGGATCGCCGTCGAGAACTGCAGTCGAGCCTGCACGCCGAAGGTGCTGCTGTTGCCCAAGAACGCCTTCTGGCGCGCGGAGAGCAGGAGCTCGGCCCGTCCGCCGCGCGGACCGTGCGAGGCGACGAGCAGATCGAGCGTGGCGCGGTCACCGGCGTGCAGCGCGATGAGCGCGTCGAAGCTCTTCATCGCGTCGCGCACGGCGCCGACGTCCTCGGGACGGGCTCCGCCGGCGACGAAGGCGTCGAGCAGGATCTGCATGCCGGCCGTCCCGGGCACGTGGCTCACGGCCTCGAAGGGATCGGACGCGCCGATGATGCGCGAGACCTTCCAGGTCAGGTTCTTGTTCAGCCCGAGCCGTCGCGAGACCTCCTGGGGACGCGTGGACGGCAGGCCCGAGCCGGCGTGGAGTTGGAGCAGCGCGGCGCGCAGCCACGCCATCACGACCCTCAGCTCGTCGGCGAAGGCGGGCACGTCGGGGTCGGCGGCTGTCTCGGTCTGGGGCATGGGGGACGGCTTTCGAGGCGATCCAGGGGGACGGGGCGAGTCCAAAGGTACCACCGGGAGCCTCGCCACGAACGCCACGAAAAACTTCCCTGGGGAAACTTGCAGGGATACATTCACTGGCATAGGATGCTGCTCCAATGACACCGGATCACGCGATCCGGGTCTCCCCCGCACGCTCGGAAGCGCCTGGCCGGCGACCTTCCACTCCGGAGTCCAGCGTCATGCGCGCATCGTCGCTCGCAGCTTTCCTCGTCTTGCTCGGGGCTCCGGCCCTGAGTGCCCAGGCCACCTTCCAGGTCCTGCCGAACACCCTCGGCGGCTCGGGGATCTCGTCCGACGGCACCATCGTCGGCGGCGCGCACGCCGCGGGCGGCGGCTTCCTGTGGACGTCGTCGACCGGCGTCGTGCAGGTGCCCGGCCTCAGCAGCGTGCTCGGCCTCTCGGCCGACGGCAGCTCGCTCGCGGGCACCGCGCCCGGCACGTCGCAGAACGAGGCGGCGCGCTGGACGAACGGTCTCGGACTCGACCTGGCCGGCGGTCCTCCCGGCTCGATCGGCTGCGGCGCCGACCTGAGCAGCGGCTACGCCGTCTCGGGCGACGGCTCGGTGCTCGTGGGACTCGGGTGGAACGGCTGCAAGGCCCTCGCCTTCCGCTGGGACTCCACGAACGGCATGCAGTTGCTCCCGAAGGACGGCCCGTTCAGCGCGCGTGCCAGCGTGGTCTCGCGCGACGGTCTCGTGGTCGGCGGCTTCGACGAGGCCACCGACGGCTCGCGTCGTCCCGCGCTGTGGTTCGACGACGGCAGCGAGCAGATCCTCTCGATGCCCGGTCACGTGGGGGAGGTGCTGGGCGTGAACGCCGACGGCGGCGTCGCGGTCGGCACCCTCGACCAGGCCGGCTTCATCTGGACCTCGGGCGGCGGCGTCGTATCGACCGGCGTCCTGAGCGGCGGCCAGGCGGCGAACGTGGCCACGAACGCCGACGGCTCGGTCGTCGTCGGGCAGACCGGCAGCGCCTTCGACGGCACGAACCACGCCACGATCTGGACCGCGTCCGCCGGCATGCGCAAGGTGTCCGACGTGCTCGCCGAACAGGGCGCCACGCTTCCGGCCGGCTACCGCATCGCGGGTGCCACGGGAGTCTCCGACGACGGGCACGTCCTCACCGGCTTCGGCTGGAGCGGCGTCCCGCTCAACACGAGCGCCTGGGTGGCCGTGCTCGACGACGGCTACGCCGGCACGTGGACCGACCTCGGTCAGGCCCTCGCCGGTGGCGGTGGCACCCCGCACCTCACCCCGGTGGGTCCGATGCAGCCGGGTACACTGACCCGGATCGCGCTCGGCGGCGGCGCCCCCGCCACGCCCTCGAACCTCGTCATCGGCGTCACGCAGCTCGGTGCGCCGTTCAAGGGCGGGACGATGGTCCCGAACGTCGACCTGCTCGTCTCGGGCTTCTCGACGGCCGCGAACGGCTCCGCGGTCATCTCGTTCCCGTGGCCGTCGGGCATCCCGAGCGACACGACGCTCTACTACCAGTACTGGCTCCAGGACGCGACCGGCCCGTTCGGCTTCAGCGCGACGAACGCCGTCTCGGGTACCACGCCCTGATCCTCGCGCGACGTCCGACGTCGCACCGCAACACTCCCGACCACCTCGAAACGAGATCCTCCATGCGTCCCATCGCCCTTGCATCCGCGCTCGCCGCCGCGGCCTTCGCCTCTCCCTCGCTCGTCGCGGGCGTGCCCGTCACGGTCACGTTCACCGGCAGCGTCGAGTTCAACCAGATCGCGGCCTTCCCGCTCTCGACGGTCGCGGCCGGCGCCGCGGTCGAGCTCTCGTTCGAGCTCGACAGCTCCGACTTCGTCGACAGCGCGAGCTTCCCCACGCGCGGCTTCGTGATCGATCCCTCGACGTGGATGCTGAAGTTCAACGGCAACAACGTCGCGCTGCAGAGCCCGTTCCCCGGCACGCCGTACTTCGTGATCCGGAACAACGACCCTGCGGTCGACGGCTTCTTCGTCTCGACGGACGTCGACTTCCCGCTCGGCGTGCCGCTCACGTACTCGGGCTCGTTCGGCCACTTCCTCGACAACACGTCGGTCACGTACGGCGGCGACGCGGTGCCGTCCCTCGACCTGCTCGACGCGCTGGGGACGTACGACTACACCGGCCTGCAGGTCTTCCACTGGACCCTCGACGACGGTCCGTTCGACGCCATGGGCATGATCTTCGAGCAGATCGACATCGCCCTCGCGCCCTCGGCCTGGACCGACGAGGGCAGCGCGCTGGCCGGAGTCGACGGCGAGCCGCGTCTCGTGGGTGCCGGCGACCTCTCGGCCGGCGGCACGAGCGGCGTGTTCCTCGACCACGGCGCGCCGTCGGCGCTCGCGGCGATCTTCCTCGCGGCCGGAACCATGCCGCTGCCGTTCAAGGGCGGCATGCTCCTCCCCGGACCGTTCCTGCCGCCCGTGCTCGTGGCGACCACGCCCGACGGCGCGATCGACGTGCCCTTCGTCGTGCCGGCGGGACTGCCGAGCGGCGGCGAGCTGTGGGTGCAGTGGGCCATCCAGGACGCGGCGGCGCCGGCGGGCGTCTCGCTCTCGAACGCGGTCAGCGGACTGATCCCCTGACGCGTGACGCGCGCGGCGCGGGACGATCGCACGTCCCGCGTCGCGCGTCGACTGCACCCGTCGCGTGATGCGCGACGCGCGCGCGTCAGCCGTCGGACGACTGGACGGCCTCGTCGGTCGTGTCGCCGAGGTAGCCGAGCGCCTCGAGCTGCTCGGTGACCTGCGGGTCGGGCGGCGGTGCGGGACGGAACGTGAGCGCCTGCTGCTCGGTGCTGCCCGTGACGACGATCGAGATCGGCTCGTACTCGACGCCGTTGCTGGTGTAGATCGAGACCTCCCACGTGCCGGGCGCCATGTCGTCGAACGTGTAGGTCATGTCGTTCTTGTCGGGACGGGCCGTGGCGCGCGAGCCGGTGGACGTGGTGGCGTTGAGCCAGATCCAGTCGGGGGCCTCGGCGGCGTCGACCAGGGTCAGCTTGCCCGAGACCTTCAGCCCGCGCGTGAGCCGCACGTCGGGGACGCGGGCCGTGCCCTGCGCGGGCACGTCGAATGCCTCGGACGTCTGGCGCGCGAAGCCGTCCATCTCGATCTCGGCCAGATACGAGCCTTCGCCGACCGGCTCCATCTCGAAGCGCCCGTCGGGGCCGGTCACGTCGAACGAGGAGCGTCCGCCCCACCAGCGGCCCTTCGACTCGGTGGATCGCACGGTGACGCGTGCGCCCTCGATCGGCTGGTTCGTGAGCGCGTCGACGACGCGACCGCCGACCGTGCCGGTGCGCAGCGACAGCTCGAGGAACTCGTCGGCGTTCGGTTGCAGCTCGAACTCGTGCACCTCGACCGACGCACCGGGGAAGCTCTCGTTGCCCGAGCCGATCATGAGCGAGACGTCTCCGGCCTCGAGGCTGCCCATGTCGAACGAGCCGTCGGCGGCGGTGGTCGCCGAGCGGCGGATGCGGCCCCAGGTGCGGATCTTCCAGCCCTCGGCGGGGCGGCCGTTCACGAGCAGCCGGCCGCGCACCCTGCCGGTCTCGATGCCCTCGAGCGTGCTGCCCACCTGAAGGATGGCCTCGCTCTCCTGGGCCGAGACGACCTCGACCTCGGTCTCGGCAAGGGCCGTCATCGCGAACGGCTCCCACCACGACGTGAGGCTGCCGGAGAGGTCGAAGCGCTCGCGCGCCGAGATCTCGACGTTGCCCGGGTCGACGTCGGCGAACGAGAACTCTCCGTCGAGGTCGCAGACCGTCATGCGCGGCATCCCACCCCCGCGCGGGCCGCCGGCGCGCATGCCGCCGCCGCGGGCCTCGAGCATCACGAGCAGCGGCTCCGCCGGCGGCGCGCCGCGGTCGATGACGATGCCCGAGATCGTGCCGCCCACCGTGAGCTCGACCACGATCGGCTCGTCGGAGGGCACCTTGATGTCGCGTTGGGTCACCGCCAGTCCCGGGTACATGACCTCGATCGAGTAGTCGCCGTCGGCCAGGCCCTGGAGCTGCGCGCCGCCGTCGGCCTTGGTGCGCGCGGTGGTGACCTGTCGACCGAAGCGCTCGCTGTCGTAGACGGTGACCAGCGCGTGCTCGACGGGACTCGCATCGGACGCCCGCACCACGCGGATCGGCTGGCCGCGCACGGGTTGCAGCTCGAGCCGCAGCACGTCGTCGTGCCAGGTGAGGTCGACGAAGTCGCGTCCGATCGACCAGCCGTCGGCCACCGCGACGATCTCCCACAGGCCGGGGGCGAGCGGACTCACGACCGGTCGGCCCTGGTCGTCCTTCGTGACCCGATCGTCGAGCGGCGCGGGACGCAGCAGGAAGTCGGGCACGTCCTCGGCGTCGTCGTCGGGCATGGCGCGGCCCAGCAGGCGCACGTCGTCGATGCGCGCGCCGGACGGGTCGACCACCTCGACCGTGACCGAGCGCTCGCCGCCGAGCACGATCGACAGCTCCTGTCCGCCGCCGGCGCTCACGGGCGCGGCCGAGGCGGTCCACGCGATGCCCGCTTCGGTGCGCGCCACGCCCGACGCGAGCGACGCGCGCAGGCCGCCGACCGAGACGCGTCCGTCGTCGCCGGTGGTGTAGGGACCCTTCAGGATCGCCACCGGTCCGACGCTCATGCGGTTGCCGACCATCACGCTGGCACCCGGCACCGGCTCCTGCTGCTCGTCGACGACGCGCACGACGACGGTCTCGCCGTCGCCCATCGGCACGCGTCCCAGGTCTTTCACACGGCCCGCCGGCCCGCTCGGGATCGGTCCGTTCACGCGCGCCTCGTGCACGCCGTCGTCGAGCACGAGCGACGGCAGCCCGGGACGCACGCCGGTCAGCTCGAAGCGTCCGTCGGCGTCGGTGCGCGTGGTGGGGATCGGCAGCAGCTTCTCGTAGCGCTCGACCTCGCTCGGCGGGACGAACACGAACGGCGCGGCGAGGTTGTCGTCCTCGACCAGGAAGGTGCAGCCGGCGTGGAAGTCGGCCACGCCCGACTCGAGCGCGATGCTCGGCAGTTCGATCGCGCGCACGCGCACGCCCGGGATCGGCTCGTCGCGTTCGTCGACCACGGTGCCCGCGAAGGTCACGCTGGCCGGCAGCACGATGTCTCCCAGGTCGCGGTCGACGCCGCTCTCGGGCACCTGCTCGAGGACCGTGAAGAACGCGCGCGGCCCGCCCGGGTCGACGAGCACCGCGCCCAGCACGCGCGTCTCGAGGCCCGCGATGCGGAAGCGTCCCTCGGCGTCGGTGCGGGCCTTGCCCAGCAGCAGGTCGGGCACGTGCAGATCGGGCGAGAGGAGGCCGTCGCTCGGCACGAGGAAGGTCGACGGTCCGCCGCCCACGATGGCCACCTCGATGTCGGGCACCGGTTCACCGGACGGCTCGACGACGCGTCCCACGAGGGCGCCCAGCGCGCGCAGGTACGACGCGGGGACCTCGTCGACCGCCGCCGCGACCGGTGGCACGACAGGCGACGACACCTCGAGCACGGTGCGCTCGCCGGCCGCGGCGAGCGGGGCGAGCGTGGTCTTCGGGGCCGCCGCGGCGGTCGAGGCCGGAGGGGCTTCGAGCACCACGTCGTCGGTGGCCGCGTCGTCGGAGAGCAACACCCAGGCCAGGGCCAGGACGATCGCGGCTCCGACCAGGCCGAGCACGAGCGGGATCTTCTTCACGGGGGCTGCCTCCTCCGGAACCGGCGGGTTCCCCACGATACTCCTCTCGTGTGGCGCGGGTGCGACCTCCCACGTCGCCGACCGACTTGGCTATGATCCTCGCCGTGAAGCCCATCCGCTCCCGCGCCTTGCCGTCCGTCGTCGCCGTGCTGCTGCCCGCGCTCGCCGCGCTGCCGGGCTGCTTCGTGCTGTCTCCCGCGCTGCCGCCGGTCGATCCGCCGCCGAACATCGCGCCGCACCAGGTGGTGCTGCAGGTACCCGAAAGCGCGGTCGCGCGTCTCTCGCGTCCCTACGAGAAGGCCCAGCGCGAGCTCGCGCTGGCGAAGCTCGACGCGACCGATCCCGAGCTGGCCGCGGCCGTGCGTGAGCGGCGCGTCGAGACCGGCATGAGCGCCGAGTACCTGATCTACATCTTCGAGTCGCATCCGACCCGGGTCTATCAGCAGGGTCCGCCGGGCGGGCACACCCAGGGCTGGGAGCCGGGCCGTTGGTTCGTGCGCCTCGACGAGTTCGGCCGGGTGGTCAGCGCCGGACGCTACTGACTCGCGTCGCACCCCCGCGCGGCTCCGGTCCTCGCCCCGACGAAGGACCGCGCGCCGG
>JACKHP010000008.1 GCA_020638905.1 Planctomycetota bacterium
GCTCGCCCGGCGACGCGCGGCGACGGCCGGAGACGACGAGTCTTCCCAGCGGGCGGAGCTGGCCCGGTCCGTGCGCTCCGATCCCGCTCTCGGGCCCGACGAGCGGGCCGACCTGCTGCGCCTGCTCGTCGAGCAGGGCTGGCCCGCGGACGAGCCTGCATCGACGCTGACCGCCGACCCGCGTCCGCCCGAGGCCTGGTTGTCCGAGGTGGCCCGGGTCCTCGCCGGGCATCGCACAGCCGGCGTCGACGATCGCCTGTCGCAGGTCGCGCCGGCCGACCGGGACTGGGCCTGGCGGCACCTCGCCGCCCGCGGCCCGCTGTGGTCGGAGCGCGACGCGATCGGTTGCGGCGTGGTCGACACGGGCGGGCGCGACTCCTTCGTCCACGCAACGCGGAGCGAGGTGTGCCTCACCGACGCGACGAGCGGCGCGCGCACGGCGCTCGAACTGCCGTTGCCGTTCGTCGCCCGCGTCGCCGCCCGCGGTGGCTTCATCGCGATCGTGCTGGGTCCGCCCGGCGAGCAGCGGTGGGTGGTCTACGAAGCCGCCAGCCGGCGCATCGCGTGGCAGGCACCCTACGTCGGGACGTACCTCGAGGTCTCGCCCACCGAGCCGGCGATCCTCGACATCGCGCCGAGCCAAGGGCTCACCTGCCGCGACGCCGACGGTCTGCGCTGGAGTCACCCGTTCGCGAACGCCGGTCAGGGGTGGGGTTGCTTCACGTCCGACGGCGAGCGCGTCCTCGTGCAGGAGGTCGACCAGCGGGTGCGGCTCTCGTACCTCGACGCGCGCACGGGCGAGCGCTTGCCGCCCGAGGCGTGGGTGCCCGGCGACCTCCTGGGTCTCGCCACGGAGACGCCCGACGGGGACGCGCTGCTCGTGCTCACCACCGGAGGCGAACTCCACGAGTTCTCGGCCTCCGACCTGCGACCACGGCGGGTGGTCGGGGGCTTCGGATCGGCCCTGATGGGGACGATGTCGGGCTCGGCCGACGGATCGCGCTACGTCCTCGCGAGCCGAGATGCGGACGTCGTGTTCGATCGTGGCGCCGGCGCGGTCGTGGCCCGCTTCAGCCGGCCGGACATCTACTGGTCGATGGGCTTCTGCGGCCTCACGCGCGACGGTCGCCGTCTCATCCGCCTCGACGGCTCGGGCGTCGTGGTGGTGGACGTCGAGGCGGGCCAGCCGCTGTCGCCCGCGAGCACCGACGTCGCGCTCGAGGTCGTGGGGAAGACGCCGCTGAGGCATCCGTTCGACGACGTGGCGCTGGTGCTGCGTGCGGAGGGGCCCGAAGTCGACGCGTCACGCGGCGCGCACGCCAAGGACACGCGGGCGGACGCCGACGCGAGGGCGAGCGCCGCGTCGGTCCCCTGGCTCGTGCGCGCCTCGGACGGCGAGCCGCTCTTCGCGCTGATCGACGCGCCGACGGACGTCGAGGCGTGGGGATGGAGCGCCGACGGGCATCGGCTCGTGCTGCGCGCGTCCGACGGACGGCTGCTGTGCTGGCACGACGGCGTGCGTCCGGGCGACTGACGCCCCCCGCATCGCGCACCGCCTGCCGCCGCGCGGAGAGCGACGACGGTCACCCGGCCCCCGAACGCAGCGAGCCCGCCGCCACCGCGCGGGTGACGACGGGCTCGCGTGAACCGACGCACGCGTTCGCGCGCAGACGACTACTCGTCCATGTGGTTCATGACGCGCTCGTCGTTGAGCGCCATCTTGAGACCGATCTTGGTCGAGCGCTTGCCGAAGATCGCCGTGAACAGTCGGATGAAGCCCTTCACGATCACGCGTTGGGTGAAGTCGACCGGCGGCAGCGTCTTGAAGCCGTGCTTGTTCTGCGCCTTGTTGTAGAGCATGTTCTGCTCGGTCACGAGCCACTCGCTCCACAGCATGTACATGATCAGGTACGGCTTCGACATGAGCTTCGACTTGATCGCGCGGCGCGCGACCGGCAGCAGCGACGGGAAGCGCACCACGACCGGGAACCACTTGTGCAGGTTCTCGAAGTAGTGCCGGTTGGGCAGGCTGATCGACGTCGTGCGGTTGAACAGCGTGGGGAACTCCTCCCACGTGTCGGTCGCGAGGCCCATCTCCTTCGTCATGTCGTTGATGTCGGTCATCGGGTACGGCTGCAGCAGCGACGCGAGAGGGTGGTCGACCCCGCACTCGATGTTGAGCTCGATCGTCTCGATGTCGTCCTCGATCGACGTGCCGGGGCCGCCGAGCATGTTCAGGCTGCCCAGGCGGATGCCGTACTTCTTGATGAAGCCCGCCGCGCGCACGAGCTGCTGGCGCGTGGTGTTCTTCTTCATGATCGCGTTGCGCATGTGGTCGTTCGCGGCCTCGAACGCGATGCGCGCGTAGATGCACCCGGCCTTCTTGAGCAGCTGGATGTGCTTCTCGGTGACCATGTTCGCCATCAAGATGGCGTCGAAGGGGATGCCCACCTCGACCGGCCAGCGCTCGGCGAACTCCTCGAGCCACTTGTTGTTGATGTTGAAGATGTCGTCGAGGAAGTGCACGAAGCTGAGCGGGTACTCGGCCTTGATCTGCAGAGCCTCTTCGATCACGTGGCTCACGCTGCGGCGGCGCACGTACTCGTTGTTCGTGACCTTGTAGACCTTCTTCTTCCACGCGTGGTGGAAGCAGAAGCTGCAGTTCATCGGGCAGCCGCGGTCGGTCTTGATGACCTTGCGCTCGCTGCTGCGGTAGAAGTCGGCCGCGTCGTACACGAGCGAGCGGTCGCAGAAGCCGAAGGCCTCGAGGTCCGACTCGAGCGGACCGGGTTCGTTCTTGTGCACGAAGCCCGTCGCGTCCTTGAACCAGATGCTGGGGATCTTGGTCAGGTCGCCGCCCTGCTCGAGCGTGTTCACGAAGGCCGTGATCGCGTACTCGCCGTCTCCACGGCAGATCGCGTCGATGCCCTCTTCGTGGATGAACTCGGGCACCACGGTCACGTGCGGGCCGCCGCAGATGCTCACCACGCTCGGCTTGAGCGCCTTGATGCGCGCGTTGAGCCCGAGCGCCGCGGTGTGGATGCCGGTCGTGAACGAGTACGCCACGACGTCGGGATCGAACGCGCGGAACTTCTCGTCGAGATCCTTGTCGGGGACGAAGATCATCTTCGTCTCGTGCCCGGCCTTCTTGAGCGCGCCGGAGAGGTACATCACGCCCAGGGGTTCCTGGGCGAGGTATGGCGAAAGGAAGAGGACTCTCATCGCTGTGCGTCTGGGGGGGGGGGGCTTCGGTGTCGGAGTCCGCGCGGCGTGCGACACGGCGCGGTGCGCGTCCCTCCGTATCGGAGGTCGGACGGGCGCGCCCTAGAACATATCACGTTTTGCACCGTGTCCGGGGGCGCATGAGCGCGTGCATCGCTGCGGAGCGATGAGTCGTTTGAGTGCGTGCGGCGCATCGCGCAGGGCGCGTAGACCCTATGCGTGGCGCGTGCTCAGTGCGCGGGTCGCGTCTCGAAGCGATCGGCGATGGGCGCGCCGTAGCCGACGAGCTCGACGTAGCCCAGTCCCGTGACCGGATCGCCGTGGCGCGTGCCCGTGAAGCGGCACAGTCCTTCCCAGTACGTGACGCCGGTGGCGGCCTGCATGCGGAGTTCTTGCGCGCGCACGAGGGGTTCGACGACGAGCGACAATCCGTCGTCGGGCAGCTCGAGCGTCCAGCCGGAGGGGTACGTGATGCCGCTCTCGTCGCTCGTCCAGGTGCCGGTCGCCGCGATCACGAAGCGTTCGGCGGGCAGGTGGCGTGTCGTGCCGCCGGGTTCGTGCAGCGTGCCAGAGCTCGTGTCGGCGCGCCCGTCGTGCGTGCGCAACTGGTAGAGCATGAGGTCGGTGTCGTCGTCGAGCGCCACGCTGAACCAGTCCCAGCCCACCTGCTCGGCGCCGAGCTGGCCCGAGCCGAACTCGTGGTCGAGCCACGCGTGTCCGTGCACCGCGACGGGCGCGTCGCCGTGGCGCGCGAGCGTGCCGTGCACCTCGATGCGCGGCAGCGTGTAGTACCACGAGGCCTGGCCGGGCTCGCGTCCCTTGATCGAGAGGCCGGGCTCCTCGCCGTGCCGCAGGACGGGCGAGGACGCGAGATCGAGCTGCAGCTCGACGCGCGCGTCGCCGGCCGCGAAGGCGAGTCGCGCGGCACGTCCGTCACCGATGTCGTCGACGAGCACGTCGTCGAACAGGCGCACGTCGAGCCGCTCGGCGGCGGCCGCGCCCCACGGCGGGTTCGCGCGTCCCGCGACCTCGCTCACGAACTGCTCGCCGCTGGACGTGTCGATCACCGCGCCGTGGAACAGGAGCACGTCGCGCACCGCGAGCGGCGAGCTCGAGACCGGCGGCTCGGCCACGAGCGCGCGCCGGAACCACGTGGCCTGGAAGCCGAACAGCGCGCCGTCGTCGGTGGTGAGCGGCCCCGTGAGGTACCACCACTCGGTGCGCGTCGCGGGATGGCTGCCGTGGTCGCGCGGCAGCACGATCGGACGTCCCGGACCCGCGCGCAGGAAGCCGTCCGCGTCGACGAGCGGCGCGGGACTCGACGCGTCGTCCGTCGCCGCGCCCACGGGGAGGTCTGTCGCGCGCGCCGCGTCGCCGTCCTGCGCGTGCGCGGACGACACCGCGAACGACACCGCGAACACGAGGCACGCGAATGCACACGCGCGGCGCCGCGCTGGGAGCGCGGCCCGCGCGGGACGCGACGGGCGAACGGTGTCCGTCGCGTGCGTCATCGCCGCGTCTCGAGCAGGCGCGCGGGCGGCGTGCGCCGCACGAGCGTCCAGGGGACGGCCACCGCGACGAGCGACGCGCCGAGCGCCATCGCCGAGAGCAGCAGCAGGGCCTGCGGGTCGACGGCCATCGGGAAGCTCCAGCCGAACGAGCGCGTGTTCACCACCGCGACGAGGATCCACGCCAGGGCGAGGCCCGCGGGCAGGGCGGCGAGCGCGGCCGTCCCCATGATGACCGCTGCCTCGACCGCGAGCATGCGCAACACGACGGAGAGCCGCGCGCCGAGCGCGCGCAGGACGCCCAGCTCGTGCCGCCGCTCGAGGTGCAGGCAGAGCAGCGCGGTCACGATGCCCACGAGCGCGAGCGCGGTCGAGATGCCCGCCAGCACCCACGTGATCGCGAAGGTGTCGTGGAAGGCCGCCATGACCTCGTCGCGCAGGCGCGCCACCGTGGTGAACTCGACGTCGGGATGGCGCGCGGCGAGCGCGTCGGCCAGCGCAGCCGGGTCTTCGCCCTCGCGCAGCAGCAGCGCCGCCGAGCGCACGGGGATCTCGCCCAGCCGGCGCACGAACTCGTCCTCCGAGAGCAGCACGTAGCCGCGGTCGAACGAGAAGTCCTGGAACACGGCGGCGACGGTCACGGGCGCGTCGCCGTCGCGCCCCGGGAGCACGAGCGTGTCGCCGGGATGCAGGCCGCGCCGGTTCGCGAGCGGCTCGCTGACCAGCGCCTCGCCGTCCAGCAGGCGCGGCACGATCACGTCCAGCGGCGGACCCTCGAGCACGCGCAGCGAGCCGCGCCGCTTGATCATCTCGAGCCGCGCGCCCGCCACGAGGAACGGTGCGCGCCGCGGGTCTTCCCAGAGGCGCAGGCGGTCGACGGCGAGCACCTCGGGCAACGCCTCGAACTCGGCCACGAGCTCGGGCGACAGCGCGGCGGTCTCGGGCGCGAGCTCGAGGTGCAGCGGCTTGGCGTAGACGTCGGCGCCCAGCACCGCGTCCGTCCAGGTGGAGACCTCGGCGCGGAACGAGTCGACCATGACGACGATCGCGACGGTCATGGCGAGCGGCATGACGAGCGCGCCGGCGGCGGCGCCGGTGCGTCCGAGGGTGCGTTCGATGCGTCCGGCGGCGAGGGACGTGACGGGACCGCGCGGCAGGTGCCGCACGACGAAGCCCAGCAGGCGCGGCATGGCGGTCGCGGTGGCGAGCAGCACGCACAGCACCGAGATCGCCGGCAGGATCGCCGCGCTGCCGCTCGGCACGAGCGAAAGGACGCCGAGCGCGAGCAGCAGCAGCGGCAGCCACGCCGGCGCCGGACCGTCGCGCGACGCGCCCTGGGCCACCGCGATGGGCGCCACGCGTCCCGCGGCGCGGGCCGGCAGCACGCTCGCGGCCACCGTGGCGAGCACGCCCACGCCGATCGCCGCCGCCGCCGTGACCGCGTCGAGGTGCGGGACGGGCACGCCGTCCGTCGGTCCGTAGAGCGTGCTCACGGTGAGCGCCACGTCGGCCACCATGCCGCGCGCGAGGAGCGCGCCGCCGGCCACGCCGAGCACGCCGCCGGCCACGCCCAGCAGGGCCGCCTCGGCCAGCACGCCGCGTACGAGGTCTCGTCCCGGGCAGCCGAGGCAGCGCAGCCGCCCGAGCAGCGTGCGCCGCCGCGTCACCGCGAACTGCGCCATGTTGAAGGCCAGGAAGGCGCCCACGAGCACCGCGAGGAAGCCGAGGCACTGCAGGTTCGTGCGGAACGCCTCGGTCATCGTGTCGGCGCGCTCGCCGCGGCGTTCGGGACGGTCGAGGCGCTCGCCCTTGCGCAGCGGCAGGTCGCTCCCGTCGCCGTCGAGCACGAGGTCGTAGCGCAGCACGCGGTCGCCGAGGCCGAGGGCGTCCTGCGCGGTGGCGATGTCGGCCAGCAGGAACGGCGGGTTGCCCGCGGCCAGGCGCGGCTCGTCGATCGCCACCGCGTGCAGCACGAGCGGGCCGTGCGGTCCCTCGACGTGCAGGTCGCCGCCGTCGGGCAGGCCGAGCGACGCGAGCGTCGAGCGGTCGGCGGCCACGAGTCCCGGCTCGCACATCATGCGCTCGAAGAGGCGTCCGTCGGCGGCCTCGCCGAGGGCCTCGGCGTCGAGCTCGAGGAACGGCCCGGCCTGGAACGGGTCGATGCCGACGAGGCGCAGCGCGCGCGGTCCGCGTGCGTCCGAGAGCACGGGACGGATGCGGTGCGCCGCCTCGCGTTCGGCCTCCGGAGAGGCGGCCGGCACCACGAGCGTGGCCGCGACCACCGGATCGACCGCGAGCACGCCGGGTGCGCGACGCAGCTCGAGCAGCCGGGCCGGATCCATCGGCTCGATCGCGGTGAGCTGGTGCGTGGCGCGTCCGGTGAGCGAGACGAACGTCCCGCGGAACGATTCGAGCGCGGCCTGGCTCGAGAGCCGGATGGCGACCACCACCGCGATGCCCACCGCCACGCCCAGCAGCGTGGTCAGGAACACGAGCCGGTGCCGCCGCGCGTCGGCGAGCAGCACGCCCAGGACGAGTCGCGTGCGCGCGCGCCCGGCGCGACGGCGTCCCGCGGGCGAGGCGTCTGCGCGCGCGTCGCTCACGACGGCGCGACGACCTTGCCGTCGAGCAGCCGGATCTCGCGGTCGGCGCGCCGCGTCACGAGCGGGTCGTGCGTCGCCACGAGGATCGCCACGTCGCGCTCCTTGCCGAGGGTCGCGAGCAGCTCGAGCACCTCGCCGCCGGCCGCGTGGTCGAGGTTGCCGGTGGGCTCGTCGGCGAGCACGAGCACGGGATCGTTCACGAGCGCGCGCGCCACGGCCACGCGTTGGCGCTGTCCCCCCGAGAGCTGGTCGGGGAAGCGTTCGGAGAGCTGCGCGACGCCGACGCGGCGCAGCAGGTCGAGCGCGCGCGCGTTCGCGTCGGGCTCGGCGAGTCCGAGCAGGCGCGCCGGCAGCGCCACGTTCTCGACCGCCGTGAGCGACTCGATGAGGTGGAAGAACTGGAACACGAAGCCCACGTGCCGGTTCCTGAAGGCCGACGCGTCCTCGTCGTCGAGCGCGCCCAGGATGCGTCCCGCCACCTCGACCTCGCCGGCGTCCGGGACGTCCATCGCGCCGAGCAGGTGCAGCAGGGTCGACTTGCCCGAGCCGCTGGGACCGGTGAGCGCGACCATCTCGCCCGAGCGCAGCGCGACGTCGACGCCGTCGAGGGCCACGGCGGCGGTCTCGCCCCGTCCGTAGACCTTGCGCACGAGGCGGCAGGCGGCGGCGACGGACGGCGGGTTCATGGGCGGCTTCCCGGAGGCGGACGACGAGTCCTCCCGTTCGCCCGGGCGGCCTCGGCGGATGACGCGTTCACCGGGCGATCTTGCCAGACGCGCGGGCGCCCAGCAGATCGTCGAGCGCGGGACGCAGCTCGGGGAAGCGGAACGTGTATCCCAGCCGATCGGCGGCCTCGGGCACGCAGCGCTGGCTGGCGAGCAGCACCGACGCGCCCTCGCCGAGCATCGCCCGCAGCACCGGCTTCGGCACGGGGAACAGCGCCGGACGTCGGAGCGCCGCGCCCAGGGTGGCGGCGAACGCGCGGCTGCTCACCACGCCTGGCGCCGTGACGTTGATCGGACCGCACGCGCGCGCGTCGTCGAGCGCGCGCAGCACGAGTCCGCACACGTCGGCCACGTGCACCCACGGCATCTGCTGGCCGCCGGCGCCGAACGGGCCGCCCAGGCCGCGCCGGAAGACCGGCAGCATCGACGCGAGCGCGCCGCCGCCGCGTCCGAGCACGACGCCGATGCGGAGCTGGACGCTGCGCACCGACGCCTGGCGCGCGGCGTGTTCCCAGTGCTCGCAGAGCGCGGCGAGGAAGCCGCGTCCCCTGGCGGCGGTCTCGGGCAGGCGCTCCATGCCGCGGTCGCCGTAGTACCCGACGGCCGAGGCGTTCACGAGCACGCGCGGGCCCGAGGCGGGCGCGTCGGCGAGGGCGCGCACGAGCTGCGCGGTCGTCTCGAGCCGGCTGTCGACGAGCGTCTGCCGGACGGCCGGCGTCCAGCGGTGCTCGAGCACGCCCTCGCCGGACAGGTTCACCACCGCGTCGTGCAACGCGAGGTCGGGCAGCCAGCCGCGGTACTCGACCCCGGGCAGTCCGCGCCGCCGGGCGCCGGTCGGGTCGCGCGTGACGACCGTGACGCGGTCGCCGCGCGCGAGCAGGGCTTCGGTCAGCGGACGGCCGACGAATCCCGTCCCGCCGGCGAGGAGCACGCGCATCGATGTGCCTCTCGTCGACGGACGGGCGCTCAGCGCTCGAAGTAGCGCGCCGCGAACTCGAGCAGCGACGACTCGACGAAGGCCGACAGCGTCGCCGCCGGAGCCTCGTCGTCGAGCGAGACCGAGACCTCGCGCCGCGCGCCGTCGGCCATGCGCACGGTGCTGTACGAGGTGACCGTGAGCTCGCGACCGGGGACGTCGACGGCGATCTCGAAGTCGAGGCGCGAGAAGAGTCCGGTGCCGCCCACGCGTCCGCCGGCGTGCAAGCCGATGACCCAGCGTCCGCCCATGAAGGCACGCCGCACGCGCAGCTCGGGCGCGAACTCGCGCATCTCGTCGACGTGCTTCTCGAGCGCCTGCTCGAGGCCCTCGCGCAGCTCGAGCAGCGGCAGCAGCCGGGTCTCGACGAGCAGGGGTCTGGTTTCGGGGGCCGGGGGTGCTGCGGGCTGGATGGCGTTCATCGGTCGACTCCGGTCGGGCGGGCGTCGCCGTCGGGCGAGGTCACGTGGGCACGAGGTGCAGATCGGGAGGGGAGGAGCAAGGCGTCGCGTACATCGCACGGACGGAGGCGAGTGCAAGCACGGGCTGCAGATCGTCTTCGTCGCGGCGGCCGCGAGACTGTCGCGGCGCGCCGCCGACAGTGGTCATATCGCGGCGACCCACGCCGGGAAACGCCAATATCCGATGAGGATCGCGCGAGCGGGCGCGGGAGTCGCGCGGCGCGCGAGAGCGCCGCGCGCTAGTGCTCTTTCCCCGCCACCGACAGGAACAGGTGCTCCTTGCGCGCGAACAGGCCGTCGCGGGCGAATCCGGACACCTTCTGCTTGCTGCGCGCGACGTAGGTCGCGGTCGTCTCGGGGTCGTCGAGCAGGTCGCGCACGGCGGCGACGATGGCGTCGACGTCCTGCGGGTCGAAGCTGCGGCCGGTGACCCTGTCCTCGATGAGCTCGGGGTTGCCGCACACGTTCGAGACGGCGGCCGGCAGTCCCAGCCACATGACCTCGAGCAGGGTGTGCGAGAGGCCCTCGTAGGTGCTGTTGAGCAGGAAGACGTCGGCCGCGCGGATCCAGCCCATGAGCGTCTTGTGCGGGACGTTGCCCAGGAAGTGCACGCGCTCGGCGACGCCCAGGTCTTCGGCCAGCTTCGTCCACGAGTCGAGCTCGTCGCCGTCGCCGGCCACGTAGAGGTGGTGGTCGTCGGGCAGCTTGGTGAGCGCCCGGACGAGTCCGTCGACGCCCTTCCAGATCATGAGCCGGCAGATCGAGAGCAGCACGACGCGGTCGTGCGGCAGCCCGAGCTCGTCGCGGCACTCGGCGCGCGTGCGGGTGAAGTCCTCGGGGCCGTGGTAGGCGTTGTAGATCAGTTCGGTGCGCGCGGGCGGGACGCCGTAGCCCTCGACGATGCTCTTGAGGAACTGCGACGGCGCGACGATGCGCTTCATCCAGCCCCACCACAGGCGCTGCAGCTTGCGCGCGAAGGCCACGCGCCAGTCGTAGAGGCGGTGCTGGTAGTCGGTGATCGTGTCGTCGTGCCAGCCGAGGCGGTGCGTGATCTCCCACGTGCCGTCGACGCAGACGCGGATCACCATCGGCTTGCCGCGCAGGCGGCCGGCCAGCGCGACGTGCAGCGCGAGGTGCTCGTTGATGTACATCACGTCGCAGTCCTTCGCCTGCCGCCAGACCGCGACGAAGTCCTTCCAGTACCGCAGCGGCATCCAGCAGCGGGGGATGGAGATCACGCGGAACGGCCAGCCCTGCGGCTCGGGGTCGCTGCAGAACGCGACCACCGTGACGTCGTGCCCGCGCTTCGCGAGCCAGGTCGCGAGGCTGGGGACGTAGGTCGCCGGCCCGCCGAGATCGGGCGGGAAGATGGGGCTCGTGACGAGGATCTTCACGGGGTGTCGGCCGCGGGGGAGGCTCCTGCCGGGTCCTCATCGGACGGCCGGGGTGCAAACCCGGAGTCTAGCAACCCGCGCCGGGCCGGGGGGCGGCGACGCACGACCGTCCGGCGCCCCGGATCGTCGCCGCGGCGGCGGCCCATGGATGCCCGGACGGCCGGCGCGCTACCGTCGGGCCGGCTGCCGCGCCCGGCGTCCGACCGATCGCGCCGCTCCCTGCTCCCCGTCCCCCCGGCGTCCCATGCCCGAGCTGCCCGAGGTCGAGACCATCGTGCGCCAGATCCGGCCCGGACTGGTGGGACGCACCGTCGTCGGCGCGCGCGTGCTCTGGGCGCGCAGCGTGGCCCGTCCCTCGGCCGCGCGCTTCTCGTCCGGCCTCGTGGGACGGCGCGTGGTCGAGCTGTTCCGGCGCGGGAAGTACTTCGTGG
This sequence comes from Planctomycetota bacterium, assembly GCA_020638905.1. GTDB lineage: Bacteria > Planctomycetota > B15-G4 > B15-G4 > B15-G4 > JACKHP01. The sequence continues at coordinate 11,321 of JACKHP010000008.1, forward strand.
CCCGCCTGCGCGACGCCGACGACGCCGAGTCGTTCCTCGTGGGCCACCTGCGCATGAGCGGACGCCTCTACCTCGGCGCCGAGCGCGAGCCGCCTTACACGCGCGTGGCCCTCGACCTCGACGACGGACGCACGCTGGCGTTCTCCGACGTGCGCAAGTTCGGGCGCCTCGCGCTCGTGGCGCGTCCCGAGGAGGGCATGCCCGCGCTGGGTCCCGAGCCCCTCGACCCGTCGCTCGACGCGGCGTGGATGGCGCGCGAGCTGCGCCGCCGCAAGCGCGCGCTCAAGCCGCTGCTGCTCGACCAGTCGTTCCTGGCGGGCCTCGGCAACATCTACGTCGACGAGTCGCTGCACCGGGCCGGACTCCATCCGCTGCGGCGCTCCGATCGGGCGGCGACGCGCGCGGGGGCGCTGCTCGACGCGATCCGGACGGTGCTCGTCGCGGCGATCGAGGCCGAGGGCAGCAGCTTCGACGTCTTCTACCGGACCCCCGAGGGCCAGCCGGGCGCCTTCCAGGACGAGTTCCTCGTCTACGGTCGCGACGGACGCCCGTGCCGCGCGTGCGGCGCGCCCATCGTCAAGATCGTCGTGGGCCAGCGCGGGACGCACTTCTGTCGCCGCTGCCAGCCGGCGCCCCGGCCGCGGGCGCGCGCCGCGGCGGCGTCCCGTGCTTGATCGGGGACCGTCGGGCCCCGATAGTCCCGGGGCCAGTCGTGAAGGCCGCGTGAGGATGCCGTGAACGAGACCAGCGCCCGGCGGGAGAGGGATCGGTGAGCGCCGCGGGGTCGCCCGGCACGGGCCGCACGGTGCACCCCGGCGTGCGGCTGACGCTGCTGCTCGTCCTGCTCTACGGCTTCCTGGTGGCCATCGGCCTCATGGACGGGGCCTTCAAGCTGCTCGGCGAGGAGCACGCCGGGGGGCTCTTCCAGGGGGTCACGAACCCCTTCGCCGGCCTGGCGGTGGGCATCCTGGCGACCGTGCTCGTGCAGTCGTCGTCGGTCACGACCTCGACGATCGTCGCCCTCTGCGGCTCGGGACAGCTCCAGCTCGAGCTGGCCGTGCCGATGATCATGGGCGCGAACATCGGCACCACGGTCACGAACACGCTGGTGAGCGTGGGCAGCGTGCGGCGCTCGGTCGAGTTCCGGCGCGCGTTCGCCTGCGCCACGGTGCACGACGTGTTCAACTTCTGCTCGGTGGCCGTGCTCCTGCCGCTCGAGCTGGCCACGGGCTACCTGCGTCACACCGCGGTCTGGCTGGCCGACCACCTGCACCACCTCGGCTCGGGCGGCGGCACGTTCAACAGCCCGATCAAGGTCGCGGTCAAGGCCGGCAGCAAGGCGATCACGGGCGTGCTCGGCGGCCTCGGTCTCGAGGGCGGCTACCTGGCGGCCGCCCTGCTCGTGCTCGCGATCGCGCTCATCTTCGCCTGCCTGATGCTCATCACGAAGAACATGCGGGTGCTGCTCGTGGCGCGCATCGAGGCGGCGATGAACGAGGTGCTGGGACGCTCGGGGCTGCTCGCGATCGCGGTCGGCATCGCGATCACCGTGGCCGTGCAGTCGTCGTCGATCACGACGTCGCTGCTCGTCCCGCTGTGCGCGGCGGGCGTGCTGCGCCTCGAGAACGCCTACCCGATCACGCTGGGCGCGAACATCGGCACCACGGTCACGGCGATCCTGGCGTCGCTGGCGGCCGAGGGCTCGACGGGGCTGGCCATCGCGCTGGTGCACCTGCTGTTCAACGTCTCGGGGACGCTGCTGTTCTTCCCGATCCCGGCCCTGCGGCGCATCCCGATCCGGTCGGCGCGCAGGTTGGCGGTGCTGGCGGTCGAGAACAAGTTCGTCCTCGTGGCGTACCTCTCGGCGATCTTCGTGCTTCTGCCGATCCTCGGTATCCTGGTGTTCCGCTAGTCCGGGCGGACCGCGCGCGACGAGGGACGCCCGCCCGAGGCGCCCCGTGCGCGGCGACGTCCCGCAGGAGGTCCTCTCATGCTCGAATGGTTGCTCGGCGACGACGTGGGCATGGCCCGCATCCAGCAGCACTTCAGCCAGATGATCGAGGACGGCCGGCACGTCTTCGACGCGGCCTGCAACACGGTCCTCGGCGGCACCGACCCCGGCGTCGTGCGCGAGGACCTGCACAAGACCGACCAGCGCATCAACCGGCTCGAGCAGCAGATCCGGCGCGAGCTCGTGGTGCACATGACCGTGCGCGAGAAGGCCGAGATCGGGACGTGCCTCAAGTTCATGTCGCTCGTCAAGGACGCCGAACGCATCGGCGACTACGGCAAGAACATCTTCGACATGGGACAGGAGTGCCGCGACTTCGTGGGCGACCCCATGTCCGCCGACCTGATCGCCGTGAAAGACCACGTCTCGCGCATGCTGGCCAAGATGCGCAACCTGTTCGAGTCGCAGAGCACCGAGCAGGCGCGGCGTTTCGTCGACGAGGCGCACGCGATCCTGAGGCACTGCGACGAGAGGGTCTCCGAACTCGTGCGCGACGCGTCGCTCTCGCGGCGTCCGGTGGTGGCGGCGCTGCTCTACCGCTACGTCAAGCGCGTCATGGCGCACGCGATGAACATCGTGACGTCGATCCTGGTCCCGCTCGACAAGCTCGACTACCTCGACGAGGACGACGGGGACCGCGTGTGACGCATCCCGCCGCACGGCGACCGGTCGGCCTCTCCCGGACGCAGGCCGCCGACGTCGACGGTCGGCGGGTCGGCTCGCGCCGGACGCGATGAGCTTCCTCGACCCGTACGCGCGCAACCGGCGCGTCTCGCCGCTGCTCGTCGGCCGCGTGCTCGTCTGGACGGCGATCGTCGCCGCCGGCTGGTTCGTCTGGAGCTGCGTCGCGCGCTGAGGCTCGGGCGCGCGCGGCGGGCGTCAGTCGTCCGACGCGTCGTCGACGAAGTCGGGCATGGCCGGCGCCGTCCAGCGGGCAAAGACGAGCGCCGTCTCGAGCCGGTCGACCTCGGGACGCGACGAGAGCTCGTCGAGCGTGAGCGTGCGCAGGTGCTCGGTGTCGCGCACCACGACGTGGATGAGCAGGTCCGTCGAGCCCGCCAGGTGGAACACGTCGACGACCTCGCGCAGCCCGAGCACGTGCTCGCGGAACGCGTCGAGCGACTCGCGCGCGTGGCGTCCGAGGCGCACCGAGACCATGGCCTCGATGCCGATGCCCAGCGCCTCGGGACGCACCCGCGCCGCGAAGCCTTCGAGCGTGCCCTCGGCGATCAGCCGCTGCAGCCGGGTGTGGCAGCTCGACGGGGCCAGTCCGATGCGCGCGGCGAGCTCCTTGTTCGAGAGCCGAGCATCGTTCTGGAGCAGGGCCAGGATGCGGCGATCGATTCGGTCGAGCGGGCGCGGGGACGGCATGGCGGCGAAGAGCCTTCGGTGGTCGGGAGGTGTGTCGAAGATCATCCTATATGGCTGCGAAACATGGGAATGATCATGCGGTCAAAGGCAATCACGACGACGATTCTTCGGCCTGCGCGGGCGATCGCCGATCGGCTTCCGCGCCGGACGCCGCCCGTCCCGCGGCCGGCCGACGGACCCGACGCCGAGCGCTTCCTGATCGACCTGGGCGTGGCGCTGCACCGCTACGGGACGTCCGCGCCGCGCCTCGAGGGGGCGCTCTCGGCGGTGGCCGCCACCCTCGGCGTGCCGATCCAGCCGCTCTCGACGCCGACCTCGCTCTCGCTCTGCTTCGGCGGCGGGACGCCGAACCCGCGCACGCACATCCTGCGCGTCGAGCCGGCCGACGTCGACCTGGGACGCCTCGCGTCCCTCGACGAGTTGCTCGACGAGCTCGCCGCCGGCCACCTCGGACCGGCGCAGGCCAGCCGTCGCCTGGCCGAACTCGCGGACGCGCCGGCGCGCTATCCCGCGGTGCTCGTGCTGCTCGCGTTCGGCGTGGCGTCGGCGGCCGCGGCGCGCTTCTTCGGCGGCGGCGCACGCGACGTCCTGCTCTCGGGCCTGCTCGGCGCGGGACTGGGCGTGCTGGCGGCCCTGGCCCGGCGCGTCGAGGCCCTCGCGCGTCTGTTCGAACCGCTCGCCGCGGCGCTCGTCTCGGTGGCCGCGGTGCTCGCCGCGCGCCACTTCGGCGGGACGTCCGACCGGCTCGTGACGCTCGCGGCGCTGATCGTGCTCGTGCCCGGCTTCACCCTGACCGTCGGACTCAGCGAGCTCGCGCTGCGGCACCAGGTCTCCGGCACCGCGCGCCTCGCCGCGGCGGGCTCGAGCTTCCTGGCGTTGGGCCTGGGCGTGGCCCTCGGCCGCGGACTCGCCGGCGAGCCGCCGCTGTCCGTGCCCGGCGCGCCGCTCCCCGGCTGGACGGAGTGGATCGCGCTCGGGCTCTCGCCGCTGGCCTTCGCGGTGCTGCTCTCGGCGCGTGCGCGCGACGTCCCGTGGGTGCTGCTCGCGGGCGTGCTCGCGTACCTCGGCGCGCGTCAGGGCGCGGCGGCGCTGGGTCCCGAGCTGGGGGCGCTCGTCGGCGCGCTGCTCGTGGGACTCGCCGGCAACCTCGCCAGCCACGTGCTGAGGCGTCCGCCGTCCGTGGTTCAGGTGCCGGGACTGCTGCTGCTCGTCCCGGGGAGCATGGGCTTCCGCAGCGTCTCGTCGTTCGTCTCGCGCGACACCGTGGGCGGACTCGAGACGGCCTTCGGCATGGCCTTCGTCGCCGCGGGCCTGGTCGGCGGCCTGCTGCTCGCCTACGCCCTGCTCCCGCCGCGGCGCGCGCTCTGAGGGGCTGGCGCGCCACGGGGGCCGACGAAACCTTGCCCACGTGCGCCGGACGCCGCGCGCGGGCCGCCGTCAGCCGCGCGAGGCCCACGCCGCGAGCAGTTCGCGCTCGCGTTCGAGCGTGAGCCCGGCGCGCACCTCGCTCTCCCGCGGACGGGACGCGTCCCAGGCGTAGGTGTCGGCGATGGTCTCGCCCAGGTCGCGGAACGCGAGACCGCAGGCCAGCGCCTCGACGAGGCTCACGTCGAGCAGGCCCGCCGCGTCCGGCGGCAGCCAGAGCGGCAGGTCGACGAAGGGACGCACCGCGTGCTCGAGCAGGAAGCCGTCGTCGCACTCGACGAGGTGCGGTGCCACGCCGAGCACCTCGGCGCAGCGCGCGAGCAACTCTCCCAGCGTGAGCCGCCGCCGCGGTCCGGCCGCGTTGAGCGTGCCCGACAGGCGCGCCTCGAGCAGGCGCAGCATCCAGTCGGCGAGGTCGCGCGCGTCGAGGAACTGCACCGCCTGGGAGAGCGGCGGCACGAGCAGATCGCCCGCCTGGGCCACGCGTCGCGGCCAGTAGGTGAAGCGGTCGGACGGATCGCGCGGCCCCACGATGAGCCCGGGACGCAGCACGAGCACGCGTCCCGGGAAGTGCTCGCGCACGGCCTTCTCGCAGAGCGCCTTGAGCGCGCCGTAGGTCTCGCCGGTGACGACGTCGGGCGAGGCGTCGGCGGGCAGCTCGGCCAGCGGCGCCGACTCGTCCTGTCCCGCCGGTCCGGGATCGGCCAGCACCGAGAGCGACGACACGAACACGTAGGCCTCGGCCGCGTCGGAGAGCGCGCGCGCCGAGCGTGTCACGCGCGCCGGGGTGTAGCCGCAGGTGTCGATCACGGCGTCGAAGTGCCGGCCCGCCAGCGGCGCGAGGTCGTCGTCGCGATCGCCGAGCAGCGTCTCGACCTCGGGCGGCACGTCCGACGGGCTCCGCCCGCGGTGGAAGATCGAGACGCGATGACCCCGTCGCAGCGCGGCGTCGACCACGTGTCGCCCGAGGAAGATCGTGCCGCCCAGGACGAGTACGTGCATGATCGCGACCTCCGCGACGAGTGACGGAGACCTCATCTTTCCGCCGGAGAGGTCCGGTGGCTACCCTGGGGTCTCGTCCCGTGCCACGAGGTGAGGCTCGCCGGACGCCCCCGACGCTTCGAGCGGGTGCGACGGCGGTGTCGCGCGCGGTGCACACGGTCAGGCGGCGCTCGGGCAGACCGCCCGCGGCGCGCGTCGACGGGGCGCTCGGAGAACAGCGGTGACCGACGAAGACGAGATCCCGACGCTGGGTGCCTACGTGCCCGTCCCACCCGGAGGCGGCGGTGGCGCGGGTGGCCGCGGCCCGTGGGGCGGCGGCGATCGGCGGCCCGACGGCGGGCGCGACGACGACGACGATCCGCAGGACAACGACGAGCCGGCCGACGAGCCGCAGCACACGCAGGCGTCCGACGCACGGCCCGACGACGACGCGGGTGCGCTCGACGTCGAGGTCCCGTCCGAGTCGCTCGAGGCTCCCGCCGCCCCGCCCGCTGCGGCGGGCTCGCGCAGTGCGTCCCGCACGGGAGAGACGTCGTCGTCGGGCGCGCGTGCGTCCGGCGCCTCGGGGGGCGTGCCGTCGGCCGCCGGGGCGACGACCCCGGGAGCGAGCGAGTCGTATCCGCCCACGGTCGAGCTGCCGATCGAGCCGGGCATGACCTTCGTCTCGACCACGGGCGATCCCGACACGTACCAGCCGCCGCCGACGCCGCGCGGCGAGGACGACGACGAGCCCACGCGCATCAGCGAGCGCTTCGAGGTCATCAAGCTGCTCGGCAAGGGCGGTATGGGACGCGTCTATCGCGTGCGCGACCGGCACATCCAGGGCCGCGAGCTGGCGCTCAAGATCCTGCACCGCAAGTTCAGCGAGTCGCCGTACTTCAAGGAGCTGTTCTTCCGCGAGATCAAGACCGCGCAGGAGTTCGTGAGCGAGCACGTCAACCAGGTGCGCGACACGGGCATCACCGACGACGGCCAGTTGTTCCTCACGATGGACCTCGTCGACGGCGAGACGCTGCGCTCGCTGCTGCGGCGCGAGCAGAGCCTGGGCGTGCGGCACGCCCTCGAGATCGTGCGCCAGACGCTCATCGGACTGCAGAGCGGGCACGAGCAGGGCTTCATCCACCGGGACGTCAAGCCCGAGAACATCATGCTCGCGGCGAAGGTCGCGAAGACCGACGCCAACCCGTTCGGCGTGTCGGTACGCCTGCTCGACTTCGGCCTCGCGGGACTGGCCGCCGAGCTCGAGGAGGGCGGCACGCACGGCACGCCGATGTACATGTCCCCCGAGCAGGCGCAGGGCAAGCGGCTCGACGGCCGCAGCGACCTGTTCGCGGTGGGCACGGTGCTCTACGAGATGCTGGTGGGCAGCCGTCCGTTCCACGGCAAGACCGTCGCGAACGTGCTCACTTCGGTGATCGAGACCGACGTCCACCCGCTCATCGACCAGATCGAGCACGTCGACAAGCGCGTGCGCAAGCTGCTGCGCAAGGCGCTCGCGAAGAAGCGTGAAGACCGCTTCCAGAGCGCGGCCGAGTTCATCACGGCGATCGAGAAGGCGCCGGCGTTCCGTCCGCCGACGGAGATGCCGCTGTGGGGCACGGCGGCGATCCTCGTGCTGGCCGCGGGCACCGTGACCGGCGGCGGACTGTGGTGGGCGCGCGACGGCGAGATCAAGTCGGCGCAGGCACGCAACGACGCGCTGCAGGGCGAGGTGTCGGCGCGCGACAGCCGCATCCAGGAGCTGCAGGGCCAGCTCGCCGCGGCGCAGTCGAAGGCCACCGAGAAGGGCGACGAGGTCGTCTCCAGCAAGGTCGACGACGAGGCGATCACCCGCATGCAGGCCGACTGGCAGGCCAAGCTCGACCTGCTGAACACCCAGCTCAAGCAGGCCACCGAGCAGCAGGATCGCGACAACAAGGCGGCCGCGGAGAAGATCGCCGAGCTCAAGGCGAAGGCCGAGAAGCAGGAGAAGGACCTCGCGAAGCTGCAGCAGCTCGAGCGCCAGACGCAGCCCGTGCCGAAGGCCGCGCGCGGGCTCGACGACATCCTCAAGCTGGCCGAGAAGGGCTACCTCGAGCGGGTCGAGGGCTACGTCACGAGCCTCGTCCTGGCCGACGCGTTCAAGGCCGATCCGTTGCGGGGCGTCGAGTACCTGCAGGCGTTCGGTCGACTCTGCACGGCGGTGGCCGCCTTCGACACCGCGGACGACGACGTGCTGCGCCAGCGCTTCCTCGATGAGGGGCGCGCGGCCATGACCGACCTGCTCGCCGCGCGTCCGCAGTTCGAGATCGTCGCGCGTGACTACCTCGTCGAGCCCACCGACGACGAGCCGTCCCCCGACCGGCTGGCGCGTTTCGACGCGCTCGTCGACGGTCTGCAGGCGCGCCTGACCGAGATGGGGACGACCGCCGCTGCCGGCACCGAGTCGGCCTGGGACAAGTACCTCGCGGCCGGCGCCGAGCAGGACCCGGGCCCCGTGTTCGACCTCGCGGCCCAGACCGGCGAGTGGGGCAACCTGCGCACGATCCTCGAGGCCTACGCCAGGCACCTCGAGGACACGGCGGTGCACTCGGGCGTGCTCGACGTCGACGTGTTGCGCGCCGATCCGTGGCTGTCGACGTGGGCCGGACGCATCGAGAAGACGCAGCAGGCCCGCGAGTGGCCGCGCGCCAAGGACGTGCGCCTGTTCGAGTTCGCGCGGGCGTGGCACGAGGGCGGCGAGCCGCGCCGGCTCACCACCGCCGAGCTGAACCTGCCGTCGGCGCCGCTCACGTCGCCGCGTGCCGACTGGCGCTGGGAGACGCACCTCGCGGCCCAGCTCACGTCCGATCGCGCGGCCTGGCCGCTCGGCCCGACGAAGGAGGCCGTGTACCTCAAGACGTCGCCCACCGGGAACCAGTGGATCAAGGACTCCGGCAAGGACAAGTCGGGCAGCACCTGGACCGTCGCGAGCTCGATCTACAAGGAGCGCGGCGACAAGATCGACCAGATCGGCACGACCCAGTTCGACTACACGCTGCACGACGGTCACACGTTCGGCTGGGACGGCGGTTCGATCGACGTCCGCAGCGACCCGGCGAAGGTGGCGCGCTTCGAGTCGTCGTACTCGGGCGAGGTGCCGAGCAAGCTGGGCGTGACGTCCGACGAGGTCGCGGCGTTCCGTGCGCGCCTCGCCGCGGCCGACGCGTCCGAGCGCGCGTGCCTCGTGTACGTCGACGGCAAGACCACCCGCTGGATCTCGCCGGTGCTCGGCCTCGTGCGCGAGGAGCAGGTGATCAACGGCGACAAGCTCGTGCTCGAGCTGGTCTACACCAACGTCGTCAAGTGATGCGTGGGCCGGTCCCGGCCCTGGAGGATCCCACCATGTTCGTCCGTCGTGTCGTCCTGCTCGCGGCGCTGGCCTCGTGCCCGCTGGCCGCCTGCGCGGGACACCCGCTCTCGCGCGTCGACGCCTTCCCGCAGCTGAAGCACTTCAGCAACCGCAAGGAGGTCTGGGCCGAGGCGCGCTTCTACACCGACCACGCGCGCACCTTCGGCGTCGACCTCGTGGCCGACTACGGCATCGTCCCCGTGGCGCTGAAGATCGGCACGGTGGGAGAGATCGGCGGCGACCCCCCGCGCGTGTACATGCCCGAGATGCAGCTGCGCATGTTCCTGCCCGACGGGACGGCGCTGGCGTACGTGCCGGCCGACCAGGTGCCCGTCCCGCAGTCGATCGGCGACCGCATCCTGAAGGAGAAGCTCGAGCTGAGCCTGCTGCACCCGTGGAGCTCCGACGACGCGCGCTGGGGCTACGTGTTCTTCGCGCTCCCCGACCGCGAGCACTTCGTGTCGACCGGTCCGACGACGGTCGTGCACGAGACCGAGCCGCTGTGGCGCGAGATGTCGCTGGCCGACGGCCTCGTGTCGTTCGTGTACACCTCCAACCAGGGCGACGAACCCGTCAACCTCGGTCTCCAGACGGACAGCCATTGAAGGTCGCTCCCATGAACAAGACCCTGATCCGCATCGCCTGCCTGGTGTTCATCGTGCTGCCGCTCGCCGCGGCGTGCAGCAGCGTCGACCCGTACCGGCGTCCCTTCGAACAGCTCGAGGTGGGCGCCGCCCAGCTCGACACGGACGACTTCCCGGGCTCGGTCGCGACCCTCGAGGAGCTGCTGGCCGAGACCGAGGCGCGCGCGCCCGAGTTCGCGCTGCAGCGCTTCTACGCCGAGTACCTGCTCACGCGCGCGCACGTCCGGGCCAGCCTCGTGCAGCCCTTCCTGACCGAGGTCGTGCCGAACCCGAGCATCTCGTCGTCGGCCTCGGGCGGGAAGGTGCGTCCGTCGCGCAACGCGCACCTCATGGCGGCGCTCATGCACCGCAGCTTCGCGCTCGAGCAGCGCGAAGGCGCCGAGGCCTCGCCCACCGACTCGATCGGCGGGCCGATGCTGCCGCCGGCGCTCGAGGGCTTCGCCATCCAGAACGTCTCGAACTACCTCTTCATCGCGGCTCTCGCAGCCTACGGCAACCTGGGCTTCGAGGACGACGTGCGTCGCGTCGTGAAGGACGAGCCGAACCTCTCGAGCGTGGCGCAGACGCGCTCCTTCCTCGCCACGGCGCAGGTGGGCGAGGAGTGGTACGACGACGTCTTCGTGTTCCTGTTCCGGGCGCTGCGTCCGGTCGACCGCATCGAGGCCTTCCGCTTCGCGATCGCGGCGCTGGCGCAGTCGACCCGCGGCGACGGCACCTTCTCGCTCGACCCGCTCGTGCTGGACGAGATCGGCGAGTACATGACGAGCGGCTTCACCTGCACCGTGTGCGGCAAGCCCGTGGTCAAGGACGAGTGGATCTGTCCCTGGGACAACTCCGACTACATGGAGTCGGTGGTCGAGGCCGACAAGAACGGCGGCTGAGGGCCCCCGCTCGCGCGCTCGTCAGCCGATGAGCGGGAACGGCAGCTTCGTCGGGTCGACGGTCTTGCCGGAGACCTTCGCGCCGCCCACGACGGGGAATCCGTCGGCCGTCCCCGAGGGGATCAGTCCGCCGAGGCTCTTGAAGGCGGCCTTCTTGAGTGCGTCCTGCTTGTCGAGCTTGACCTTGAGCTTGGCCACGAAGTGCACGGCGATCGAGTCGCCTCCACCGCCGAACGACGGCGGGACGGGCACGTCGAGCGTGATGCCTTCGACCGGGTCGCCGACCATCGCGGTCCGGTCGACGGGCGTGGTGAACGCGCCGCTCGAGACGATCTGCCACACGTCGCCGACCTCGCCGTAGAGCACGAACGTGTAGTCGTCGCCGGAGATGTCCGCGGCCTTGCCGCCGGCGGCCTGCACGAACATGTACACGGTGAACTTGCCGGATGCCTTGCCGGTCTCGCCCTCGGGCGAGAAGCCGAGGCCCTTGGCGGACACGCTCACCTTGAACCACGCTCCGTCGAGGATCTGCGAGGACGCCGACGGCGCGAGCACGACGAGGGCCAGCAGCAGCACGGACAGGACACGCTTCATGACGGACTCCGGGTCGGAGGAGCGGGCGGCGTTCGGGGTCGTCCGCCGAAGATAGCAGGGCCTGCGGGTCGGACGGAACGCGTGGCGGAGGTGCGGGCGAGCCTGCGGCCGGTGCGCCGGGCCGTGCGCCGGTCGGTGCGCCGCGGGCCCGCGCCGGCCCCCCGGGCCCACGAGGCGGGTGACGGGACGGTCACCGCCGCAGGCCGAAGTCGTGCCCGGGCGCGTCCGATGACGAGCGATCGCGAGCGCGCCGGACGGCGGTGCGACGCGGCCACGCGCCCACCTCGGATCGCTCCCATGCCCGACCCCGTGCCCTCGTCGTCCCAGGATCGGACCGCGCCGGATGCTGCCCCGGTGCCCGCCACGCGACGGCGCATCAAGGACCTCGAGGTCATGGTGGCCGACGTGATCCCCGAGACGGCGGACACCACGACGCTCGTGCTGTTCACGGGCAACGACGCGCTCGACCACCGTCCCGGGCACTTCCTGACCATCGACCCGCACCAGTTCGCGGCCCTCGACCGCTGGACGCGCTGGCTCGAGGACAGCAAGGGACGCTGCGAGCCGCCGCGCGCCTACTCGCTGGCCTCGGCCCCGCACGAGCACCGCCTCGCGATCACCGTCAAGGAGGAGCGCTACACGTCCGGCGTGGACGCGTACCCTCCGCTGCTCTCGCCGTTGCTCGTGCGCCGCACGCCGCGCGGCACGCGCATGGTGATCACCGGCTTCACGGGACCGTACGTGCTGCCCGACGACATCGAGCAGCGCACCGATCACCTGCTGCACGTGTGCGCCGGGTCGGGCGTGGTGCCGAACGCGTCGATCCTCAAGCACTGCTTCGAGCACCACCCGAAGCTGCGGCACACGCTCGTGCTCGGCAACAAGACCTGGGACGACGTCATCTTCCGCGACGCGCTCGCCGCGATGCAGCGCGAGCGTCCGGCGAACCTGCGCGTGGTGCACGCGCTCTCGCGCGAGCCCGCCGGCGCGCGGCGTGGCGCCGAGGTCGTCTCCGGACGCGTCGACGTGACGCTGCTCGCGAGCCTGCTCGACGATCCCACGGCGGTCGAGGTCTTCACCTGCGGCCCGGCCGTCTCGCGCTTCGAGAAGCAGCGCGCGAAGCTCGAAGGCGTCACGCCGGCGCCGCGCTTCCAGGAGACGGTACTCGACGCCCTCGAGGTGCTCGGCGTCCCGAAGCAGCGCGTCCACAAGGAGAGCTTCGGCTAGCCGCGAGCGCGCGCGTCAGGCGGATGCGTGCCGTCGCCGCGCGAAGCCAGGGTCGCACAGTCCGCTCACGCGTCCGAAGGCGAGCACGGCGGCCGGTGTCGAGAGCAGCGCCGGCCATCCGAGTTGAGGCTCCTGGACGACGATCGGCGCGCACACCAGGCAGAGGGTGAGAGCGATGCCGAGGCCGACGGCAAGGAACGTGCGCGGCGCGGAGCCACGGACATTCCGGAGCCAGGCCAGCAACGGCCAGAGCGCGACGAGTTCCACGATCGCGCCCCCCAGGTACGCGACCTTCCACCCGGAGACAATGAACGCGAAGTGAGCGGGATCGGCCCAGACGAGGAGACCGTGCAGCGAGAGCGCCGCCATGTAGACGGTCGCGTGGACCGCCGGCGCGACGACGGACGCGACGAGCACGCGCCGGACGACGATGCGCAGCGGCGCCGCCGAACGCACCACGGGTCGCGGGCCGTCCGGTGGGGCCGCGTCGGCGTCGTCATGCGCCCTGGTTCCGGCAGGCTCGTCCAAGCGGTCGGCTCCGCGTCGAGGATGTCTCCAGCGTCCCATGCGCCGAACGGGTTGTCGACCGGCAACGGCGACCCCGCCGTGCTCAGCGTCCCGCGAACAGCCGCGCCGCGAGCGCGTCGAGCACGTCCGGCGCGTCGAGGACGTCGCACGCGTCGCCCGGCCAGGCGACGACCGCCGGCATGCGGACGTCGGGACGCGCGAGCAACACCACCACGCAGGCCAGCGCGGCGTCGAGGTCGCCGCGCGGCTCGGGCAGGCTCTCGACCCGTCCCGCGAGCACGAAGTCGGCCTCGCCGTCGCGCAACAGCGCGAGCGCCTCGGCGAGCGACGCGCCGCGCTCGGCGGCGTCGATCGAGAGGCACAGCGACGGACCGCGCAGCTCGTGCTGCAGCGCGACCTCTCCCAGGCTCGTGTTCGCGAGGGTGAACGGGAACAGCGCGCCCTCGACGAGGTCGCCGTCGAGCGTGGCGGCGAAGCGCAGGTCGGTCTCGAGGCTGCCGCGCTCGGTCTCGACCACGAGCGCCGTGCGGTCGCGCTGCTCGGGGGACAGCACGCGCTCGAGTCCCGTCGCCGCGGTGGCGAGCAGCAGCGCGCGCGTGCCGCCGTCGAGACGTCGGAACGTCGGGTGCGCGACGCCGAAGAGCGCGCGGTACGTGCGTCCGCTGCCGAGGGGGTCGACGCCCAGGGCGTCCCACGCGGCGCACACGCCGGAGCTGCCGCGCACGCCGCTCGCGTCGACCACGCCCAGTCCGACGATCGTCGCGGGTGCGCTCACGTCTCGAACACCGCCGCCGCCTGGACGCCGCCGAAGCCCGCCGTGACCTTCAGCGCGCGCGTGGCGCCCGCGATCGCGCGGGCCTCGGGACGCACGTCGAGCCCTTCGGCGACGCCGCGCTCGTGCAGTCCCGCGTTGCCGTGCAGGACGCCGCGGTGCAGCGCCTCGAGCACGAGCAGCGTCTCGACGAGACCCGCGGCGCCGAGCGTGTGGCCCGTGTGGCCCTTGCTGCCGGCGGCGGGCGGCGTCGCGCCGCCGAACAGGCGCGCGAGTCCCACGGCCTCGGCGTCGTCGCTCATGACCGTGCCCGTCCCGTGCAGGTGCAGCAGGTGGACGTCGGCGTGCGTCGGCGCCTCGTGCGGCAGTCCGGCGCGACGCAGCGCGGCGCGCGTGGCGAGCAGCAGTCCGCCGCCCTCGGGGTCGGGACGGATGGCGTGGTACGCGTCGTTCGCCGAGCCCCATCCCGTGAGCGTCACGCCCACCGAGCGCGCGGCGTCGCGCGTGAGCAGCACGGCGGCCGCGCCCTCGCCGAGGCTGATGCCGCGCCGCGTCACGTCGAACGGACGACACGCCTCGGGGTCGAGCGCGTGCAGCGCGCCGAAGCCCTGCATGATGAAGCGGCAGAGCTGGTCGACGCCGACGACGAGGGCGGCGTCGAGATCGCCGCACACGACGCGCCGTGCCGCGAGCGAGAGCGCGACGAGGCCCGAGGCGCACGCGGCGGAGACCGAGAGGCAGCAACCGCCGAGCCCGAGCGCGTCGTGCACGCGGCGCGCGAGGCGCGCGGGCTGGCCGAGTCCGTCGCCGTCGCCGACGACGCCCGAGAGGTCGCCCTTCGTCGACGCCAGCACCAGGCCGAGGCGCGCGCGATCCGGTTCGCCGGCCTCGGCGAGCGCCTGGCGTGCGGCGTCGAGCGCGAAGGCCAGCGGCAGCGAATCGCCCGCGTGTGCGTCGCACCACGCGCGCGGCACCTCGGCCGCGACGGACGTGGGCGCCTCGAAGTCGAGGGTGCGCTCCCGCGGACGCACCGCGCGCCGTCCCGACCAGACGCCGTCGACGAGCGCGGTCACGCCGCCGCCGTAGCCGGTCACGGCGCCCCGTCCGGCGATGTGCACGCGCGTCGTCACGGGTCGAGCGGCGTCTCGGCCAGGGTCTCGATCCCGAGCCGGTAGCCGAACCAGCCGTTGTCGAGCTCGGCGCGCGCGGGCCCGAGGGTGATCGCGGCGTCGCTCGCGTACGTGACCACGATGCGTCCCGGAGGACGGGCGTCGAGGCGTTCGAACGTGCGCTCGACGAGGCGTCCCTCGACGAAGCGTTCGTGCACGCGCTCGCCGTCGACCTCGGCCTCGCGCGCGCCCTGCGCGTCGAGCGGCAGCCCGTCGAGGTACGGGAAGAACACGCGCTCGACGTCCAGCACGATGAAGCGCGCCGGGAACGGCAGCGGCATGTCGCTCGTGTTCACGAACTCGAGCTCGGTGCCGCGCAGCGTGATCGTGAACGCGCCCGTGCCGAGCGGCGTGAGTCCCAGCAGCAGCAGCTCGTCGCCCTGGATCTGCAGTGCCGCGTCGAAGCCGCGCGAGCCGTCGGGCCAGGACGCGGTGACGTGCTGCGTCCAGAGCACGTCGCGGCCCGCGGCCGTCGGCGGACGCAGGGTGCCCGGGTAGTCGGCGTCGGCGAGCGCCGGCAGCGTCGGACGCGCGGGCTCGCTCGCGCACGCGGCGAGCGCGAGCAGCGACGCGAGGGCGAGCCGTGCCGCGAACGCGAGGGCCGACGAGCTGACGCGGCGGGGCGGACGAGCGGGCACGGGGCATCCTCGGCGCGGACGGGACGGGAGCGCGCATCGTAGGAGCGTGCCGTCCCGAGCGGAAGGGCGCCCGGCCGAGCTGCGAAAGCGCGACGGGACGGCGCGTGGCCGACCCGTCGCGCGATGCCACCTGACGCGCGTGCGCTCAGAGCACCGAGAAGATGACCCAGTCGGCTTCGAAGCTCCCCAGCACGTCGGGCCCCCCGGCCGCGACGAGATCGGAGAACGTGCCGCGGATCACTCCGAGCGGATGGATCGGCAGACCCGAGGGCGGGCCGGCCAGGTGGACGAACGCGGTGAACACGCCGCCGTCTGGGCTCTTGGCCGTCCATGTGCCGGTGACCGCGAACGCGGCCGGACCGATGGGCGAGAGCGGGAACGACCACAGCGTGCCGTACAGCGTGCCGCTGCTGCCGACGCCGATGCCGTCGGCGCTCGCCGCGGGCAGCACGGCGTCGAGCAGGTAGAACGGGAAGCCGCCGCCGAGCTCGAGCAGGCCGTAGGCCGTGCCGTCGTGCTCGGGCGCGAGCGTCTTCGGCAGGTCCCACGTGCCGGCGGCCGAGCCGCCCGCCGAGAGGCTGCCGGCGTCGACGCCGGGTGTCGACGACAGGGTGAGCGTGCCGGCGGCGACGCCGACGAGCGCGGTGCACGACAGGACGAACGCCTGGATGCGTGGACGGATCATGGGAACTCCTCGAGAATCGGGTCTCTGGTGCCCGCAACCTGGGGCCGCGGCGCATGATCGTCAAGGTGGTCGCGTCGCCCGTGCGGCGTCGCCTCGTCGCGCGTGTGCGCAGTCGGTGCCGTTCGCTGCGCGCGCGCGACGTCCCGCTGCACGGGACGCTCGTTCGCGCGTCGTCCGGAGTACGAAGAAAAAATGCATCGACCCCGTTCTCCTGGGCGCAAGGCGCTCGTCGTGCTCGGCATCTGGTCGGTCCCCGCGCTCGTCGGCGCCGTGGGACGCTTCCTCGAGTGGCGCATGTCGGGTGCGACGGGCAGCGTCGTCGCGACGATGATCGCGGGCTGCCTGCCCTGGTACACGTGGGCCGCGCTCACGCCCGCCGTGCTCTGGGCTGCCCGTCGCGTGCCGCTCCTGCCGCCGCCGCGCGCACGCGCGCTGGTCTTCCACGCCCTGGCCAGCGTCGTCGTCGGGCACGTCTACATGAGCGTCGGCATGACCTGGACGTGGGTCACGGGCGACCTGCCGCTGACGCGCATCTACGCGCAGTTCATGCCGATCATCTTCCCGCTCGGACTGCTCGGGTACTGGGGCATCGTCCTGCTCGCCAGCTGGCTCGACGCGACGCGCAGCCTGACGGAACGCACCCTCGCCGCCGCGCGCGCCGAGTCGCAGCTCGCGCGGGCGCGGCTCGACGCGCTGCAGGCCCAGGTCAACCCGCACTTCCTGTTCAACACGCTCAACTCGGTGAGCGCGCTCGTGCGCACGCGCGACCACGAACGCGCCACGTCGATGATCGCGCGTCTCGGCGCGCTGCTGCGGCGCACGCTGGCGGCCGAGCAGCGTCCCGAGCTGCCGCTCGACACCGAACTCGAGCTCGCGCGCGACTACTTGGCGATCGAGCAGGAACGCCTCGGCGATCGTCTGCGCGTGACGTTCGACGTCGCGCCGGGACTCGGCGCGGCGCGCGTCCCGAACATGCTGCTCCAGGCGCTCGTCGAGAACGCGGTGCTGCACGGCGTGGCGCCGGTCGACGTGCCGTGCCGCGTGGTCGTCTCCGCGCGCCGCGTCGGGGAGTCGCTCGTCCTGCGCGTCGAGAACGACGGCGCGCAGTTCGGCGCGGGTGCGCGTGACCCCGAAGGCGGCGGACTCGGCCTCGCGAACGCGCGCGAACGGCTCGCACAGCTCCACGGAGACGGCGCGACCCTCGACGTGGAGGCCGTGCCCGGCGGCGGCTGCGTCGCGACGGTCACGCTGCCCTTCGGAGCGACGGACGACGGCGCGTCGCGGCGGCTCGTCGCCGGGGCCGCGCTCGCATGACGTCCCGCATGCGCGTGCTCATCGTCGACGACGAGCCGCTGGCGCGCGAGAACCTGCGCACGCTGCTCGCGTCCGATGAAGAGGTCGAGGTCGTCGGCGAGTGCGCGTCCGGCGCGGCGGCCGTCCAGTTCCTGCGCGAGCACGGGGTCGACCTCGCGTTCCTCGACGTGCGCATGCCGCGCCTCTCGGGCCTCGACGTCGTGCGCGAGGTCGGACCCGACGCGATGCCGCTCGTGATCTTCGCCACGGCCTTCGACCGCTACGCGCTCGACGCGTTCGAGTCGCAGGCGCTCGACTACCTCCTCAAGCCGTTCGACGACGCGCGCTTCGCCGCGGCGCTCGCACGCGCCAAGGCGCGCTGGCACGAGGGGCGCGAGGCCTCGCTCGGCCGGCGCCTGGCCGCCCTCGTCGAGGGGCGCGAGCCCGACGCGGACGACGTGGGTCCGGCGCGCGACGAGCGCATCGTCGTGCGCCAGCGCGGACGGCGCGTGCCGGTCGACGTGGCGTCGATCGAGTGGGTCGAGGCCGCCGACTACTGCGTGCGCCTGCACGTCGGCGCCGAGAGGTACCTGCTGCGTGCGAGCATGGACGACCTCGAGCGGCGCCTCGGCGAGGAGCGCTTCCTGCGTGTGCACCGCTCGGCGATCGTGCGCCTCGACCGCGTCGCCGAGGTGCGGCACGAGGCCGGCCGCTCGTGGATCGTGCTCGCCGATCGCACGTGCGTGCCGCTCAGCCGGCGCCGCCGATTGCTGCTCGAGCGTCGTCTCGGAGGCTGAGCGCGCGCCGCGCGCGCGTCCCGTTCACTGCGTGGGACGACCGTCCGCCGCGCGCGGCGACCGTCGGCGGCGCGCGCCCCCCGCCGGCGTTCGGGCGCGGATAGCGTGCCCGTCGCGAAGCCAACCCCGACGCCGCGACGACCTCCCGTGCGGCGTCCGTCCAGGAGATCCACGATGTCGAAGACGTTCACGTCCCTCGCGCTCGTCGCGTTCGCGTCCCTCGCGGCCCTCGCGCCGGACGGCACCTCGCAGCAGGTCTGGGCCTCGCCCGGGCCGCATCTCGTCGGCTGGCGCAACGAGCAGCTTCCGTTCGTGGGCGGGCTCACGATCAACGACCGCATCTACTTCCCGTCGCTCGTCGGCGGCGCGGGCTCCGATCCCGACCCGTCGGCGGGGCCGTATCCGCTGGCCGTGCTGATCCACGGCGCGACCGTCGCGCCGAAGGACTACGACGAGCTGTCGATCCACGTGGCGAGCCACGGCTGGATCGTCGCGTCCGTCGGCAAGATGAACACCTTCAACGAGACCTACGAGAACCTCGCCAACGAGGCCAAGGATCTCGTCGACTTCGTCGTGGCCGAGAGCGCCGATCCGTCCTCGCCCTACGCGGGGCTCGTGTGGGACGGCGACTACGCCGTGATCGGCAGCTCGAAGGGCGGCGGCGCGTGCGAGCTGTTCGTCGGGCTCGAGCCGAAGTGCCGCGCCGCCGCGCTCATGGAACCCTCGCACTACGCGAGCTTCGCCGCGTACGACGCGCTCGCGGCGTGGGACGGCGCGTGGCTGTTCGTGGCCGGCGAACTCGACATGACGAACCCGCCGTCGGAGGTCAAGCAGACCCTCGACAAGGCCACCGCCGCGGCGCGCCGCTCGTACGTCGAGATCCAGGGCGCGGGGCACGCGGGCGCGCTCGACTCGGACACGTTCGGACTGCCGATCGACCCGATGCCGCACGAGGAGCAGCTCGCGCTCCACGAGCAGCTCGTGCTGGCATTCATCGAGGGCGAGCTGCGCGCGGGCGAGGACGCCTACTACGAGATCCTCGGCGGCGCGACCGCGGCGACGGTCGAGCGCGAGTCGTACTCGCCGCGTCCGCCGCTGTGGGTCGTCGAGCACGACGCGCCCGCAGCGGTGACGATCGGGCTCGCGGGCTCGGCCGGTGACCTCGCGCTGCTGGGCGTCGCGGGCGCGCCCGCGTCGATCCCGATCCAGTACGGGACGCTCGGCATCGACCCCGCGTCGGCGTTCTTCGTCGGCCTCGGGACGCTCGACGCGTCGGGCCTCGTCGAGCTCGACGTCCCGACGCCGGCGGACATCTCGGGCCTCACGCTGTGGGTGCAGGCGCTGGTCAAGAACGCGGGCGGCGCGCTCACCCGCGCCGACGCGCTGGTCGTCCCCTGACGTCGGCCGCCGCCGGAGGACGCGGGAATGCGCTCGAGTCCTCCGGCGCCGGGTTCGCCGTGTGCCGAGCGGACGACGTCGCCGCGCCGTCGGGAGAGGAAGGGCGCCATCACGCAGGTGGCGGACCGTGGTCGCGTCCGTCGTCGTCCCGCGGACGCACGAGCACGCGCATCGTCGGCGCGAGCGCCAGGCACCACGCGACGCCCAGTCCCGACACCGCGCCGATGCTGAACAGGGCCGGGTGGTCGGACGACGCGAGCAGTCCGAAGCCGAGGATGGTCGAGGTGCCGGCCACGAGCACCGCGAGCAGCGTGGCGCCGAGCGCCTCGGGGTGGTCGCGCACCTCGACCAGGAAGACGCCGTAGTCGACGCCCATGCTCACGACCATGAGCAGCGCCACGAGCGAGAGCATGTCGAGCGGGATGCCGAGCAGCGCGAGCACGGCGACGGTCCCGAAGACGCCCAGCAGCGCGGGGCCGCAGGCGGCCAGCGTCGGACGCCACGCGCGGTGGCGCAGCGCGACGAGGGCCACCACGGCGAGCAGTCCCGTCAGCAGCAGCGACGCCATGCGCTCGCGGTAGGCGGCGTACGCGGCGGTGAACGCGCCGCGCAGGTCGACGAGGTGCGCGCCGTCGATGGCCGCGAGACGCGCGGCGAGTGCCGCCTCGTCGTGCAGTCCGGCCATCAGGCTCACCACGGCGACGCCGCCGTCGAGCGGCACCTCGAAGGGACGCAGCAGGCCCGCCATCGGCGACGCGATCAGGTCGCCGAACACGAGCGGGTCGGCGGGCGGGGCGGCCAGCGTCTCGGCGAAGGGCGTGAACGCCTCGGCCACGAAGCCGGCCCGGCCGAGCGCGTCGCGCAGCCGCGGCCAGAGCGTGGGATCGGCGCGTACCGCGGCGGCGACGGCACGCTGCCGCGCGGCGCTCGGCAGGAGCGTGCCGGGATTCCTGAAGCCGTCGAGTTCGCCCGCATCGCGCGCGCGCTCGAGCGCGTCGAGCACGCGATCATTGCACTCCCAGGCGGCCTCACGATCGGCGCCCACGGCCACCACGAGCCGGCCCTGCTCGTAGGCGGCGATCTCGGCGCGCACCGCTTCGTCCTCGGCCAGGAGCGCGGGGTCGAGCCGGTTCAGGTCGGAGATGTCGTCGTTCCAGCGGGCGCGCGGCAGGCCGACGACGATCAGCGCGAGGGTCGCGAGCAGCGGCAGCGGCAGCCAGCGGCGGTGCCGGTCGAGCGCAGAGAGTCCGCGGCCGACCGTGTCGGCGGCGCGCCGCAGCGACGGCGGTGGCGCGGACGTCCCGTGCGCGCCGAGCCGCATGAGTCCCGGCAGGAACACGTCGGTGGCGAGCAGCGCGGCGCCGATGCCGAACGCGCCGAAGACCGCCAGCTCGCGCAGGCCGGGGAAGGTCGAGACGAGCAGCGCGAGGTATCCCACCACGGTGGTGGCCGCGCCCAGCAGCAGCCCGGGACGGATGCGGCGCAGCGTGGCGCGCGGTCCCGCGGCGTCACCGGCGAGCACGTGGTGGCAGTGCAGGTGCACGGGATAGTCGATGCTCACGCCGATGAGCGCCGCGCCGAAGGCGAGGGTCAGCCCGTGCACCTGTCCGAAGAGCGCCAGGCACGCGCCCATGCCCGAGAGGAAGCCCGCCGCCACCACGGGCAGCGTGAGCAGCACGAGCCGCAGCGAACGGAAGAGTCCCAGGAAGAGCAGGGCCAGGCCGATCATCGAGCCGATCGAGACGCGCGTGATGTCGGCCCTGATCGAGGCCTCGGCTCGCAACGCGAAGCGGTTCGCGCCGCTCATGAGCAACTCGAGCGGCCCGTCGCTCGCCGCGACCACGCGCGCGAAGGCCGCGTGCAGGCCGTCGACGATCGGGCGTTGCGCGACGGTGTCGAACGAGGGCGCCTTGCTGCTGGTGAACAGCACCGAGGCCCGTCCGTCGTCGGTCACGAAGCGCCCGTCGACGATCTGCAGGCGTTCGCTGCGCGAGCCGGCCATGCGCTCGAAGAGCCGCGGCAGCACGAGGAACGGGTCGCTCGGAGCCACGCGCGAGACGAGGCTCGAGAGCGGCAGCTCGAGGCGACGCTTCAGCTCGTCGATCGCGCGCGCCACGCCGGCGTCGTCGATCGTGGCAGGCACGTCCTCAGGACGTTCGGCGAGGAAGCCCAGGCGCCGCGGATGGTAGAGCGTCCAGAGCGCCTCTTCGACGCCCTGCGGCGGGCCGCCGTCGACGAACTCGAGCGCGTCGGACAGGTCGGGGTCGGCGCGGATCTCGCGCTCGAGGGCGCGTCCCGCCGCGACCGCCGACGAGCTGTCGGACGCGCGCACGAGCAGCACCATCCCACGGCTGAGCGGCCCCGACGCGAGCTGCCGCGCGAGCATCACGTCCGAGTGCGGCTCGCCGCCCGGGAAGAAGTGCGAGATGTCGGTGGTCACGCTCCAGCGCGCGGCCACGAACGCGCCCAGCAGCGCGAGCACGAGAGCGCCCAGGAGCAGGCGCGGACGTTCGTCGTTCACCGCGCGGGCGCCGGTCCGAAGAGCGCCGCCCGCTCGTCGTCGGTGAAGCGGTGCGCGGGGTCGACGTCCGAGAGGCGCATCGTCGAGCGGTCGCCGTTCGCCTCGTGGACGACGATGCTGCGCACGACGACGCCGTCGCCGTGCAGCTCGAGCTTGCCCAGCAGGCGCGTGAGCGGCTCGCCCTTCGGCGTGAGGGTCAGCGTCCAGCCGGACTTCGCGGGGGGCGTGTCGGCGTCGGATGCGGCCGTCTCGCCGGACGCATCGCCGCCAGCGGACGACGCGGCGTCACCGGCGCGTTGCGTGTCGCCCGCGGCGGCGCCGCCGTCCCCGGACGCCTCGCCCGCGGCGTGCTCGACGAACGTCACGTCGTAGCTGCGCTGCAGCTCGCGCTCGTCGCCCGAGAAGACCTGCACGAGCGACGTCACGAAGCCGCGCACCACGTCGCTCTGGCGCAGGTCGATGGTCTCGGTGCCGTCCGGGCCCGTCATGCGCACCTGCTCGGGCGTGATCACGAGCGTGGCGGGCCGCGGCTGCTCGACGACCCGCGCCAGGTACCCGGGACGCAGGAAGTACAGGCGTCCCTTCGAGACGAGCGGCGCGGCCAGCAGCGCGAGGCGCTTCTCCTCGACGAAGCGCGCCGAGAGGCCGTCGATCTTCGCGAAGGCCGCGAACAGCTCGGACGCGCTGTGCGGCGCCGGCGGAGCGACGTCCTGCGCGGGGGCGTCGCGCGTCGCGTCGGCGGCGTCCTGCGCGGGGGCGCGCGGCGTCACGGCGAGCAGCAGCGCGCAGGCGCACGCGAGCAGCGCACGCACCGCGCGCGGGCCGGGGCGCGTCTCGCGGGCGGGCACTCGGCCGTTGCGCTCGGACGCACGCGCGACGCGCGCGTCAGCGGGCGGGCAGTCGGGCGAGCATGTCATCGGGCGTCCTCGGCAGCAGCGCGCCGTGCGCGTCGGTGGTGGCGAGCATCGTCGTGGCGCGCGCGCACCACGTCCCGCGGGTCGGCTCGTGGACATCGTACGATACGCGCAGCAGCGGCGCGGGCTCGCCGAACCAGGCCGTCACCTTGGCGACGTCGCCGAACGACAGCGGCGCCATGTAGCGGCAGCGCACCTCGGTCACGTACATGCGGTAGCCCATCTCGCGGATGACCGGCACGTCGAGGCCGACGCTCTTCATGAGCGCGCCGCGCGCGTACTCGAAGAGCTCGAAGTAGCGTCCGTGCCACAGCACGCCGAGCGGATCGCACTGGTGGAAGCCGACGGGGATCTCGAGCTGGACGGCGTGCTCGGGGCGCTTGGGCGTCACGGCCGGCTCCAGAAGTCGAAGAAGTTGAACCAGTTGTCGGGGACGGCGCGCGCGTGCCGTTCGAGCGCGGCCGCGTAGCGCGCGACGGCCGCGCGCAGCGCTCCCTCGCGGTCGCCGCGCGGGATCGCGAGCACGTCCGCGAACGGCTCGCACACGATCTCGTACGACCCCGGCTCGCGGTACAGCCCGAACACGAGGTACACGGGACAGCGCAGCAGCGACGCGAGCAGGAACGGTCCGCTGGGGAAGCGCGCGGGCGCGCCGAGGAAGTCGACCTCGATCGCGCGCGTGCCGGGACCGACGCGGTCGCCGAGCACGGCCACGAACTCGCCGGCCTCGACGCGTCCCTTGACCGAGGCCATGACGCCCACCGGGTCGTCGCCCAGGTGGATCACGCGCGCCGCGGCGCCGGGGTTGCAGCGTTCGAGCAGCGCGTTGATCATGCGCGCGTTGCGGAAGTCGCCCAGGATGCGGATCGGACGTCCGTGCAGCGAGCCGCCGGCGCGCATGGCCTCGAAGCTGCCGAGGTGCGCGCCGAGCAGCACCGCGCCCTGTCCCGTGGCGAGCTGGCGGTCGAGGTGCTCCTTGCCGGTGCGCGTGATCGCGAGGCCGCGCAGGCGTCCGGTGAGCAGGAACACGCGATCGAGGGTGACCTGCGTGAACGTGCGCACGTGCCGGTAGACGTCGACGAACGAGGGCTCGCGTCCGTGCACGCGCTGCAGCCAGTCGCGCGAGGCGGCCTTCGCCGCGCGGTCGAAGAGCGCGTAGCGCAGCGCCACGAGCGCCACGAGCGGACGCATCGCGCGCCGTCCGACGAGGCCCGCGAGGCCGAACGCCAGGCGCATGCCGAGCAGCGTCCCGCGCTCGCGCTGGCTGAGCCAGCCGCCGTCGGGCGGCGTGTCGCCGCGCGCCGCCGCGGTCTTCGTCGCGCCGCCTGCCGCTCCGGCCGGCGGTGCGACGGCGTCTGCGGCACGGCGCGCGGCGTCGTCGGAGCGTCCCGCGCTCATCGGCGCGTCCCGAGGCGCAGCTTGCGCAGCGTCCAGCGCGTGGCGCCCTCGGTGCACAGGCGCGTGTGCAGCACGCAGAAGCGCAGGTTGTCGCGCAGCGGACGCAGGTGCGACACGCCTCCGTCGGCGCGGTCGGGATAGCGCACGCGCACCGGCATGTTCACCATCGGCACGCCGGCGCGCGCCATGCGCACCGCGACCTCGATGTCGAACTCCATGCGGTCGCCCGACGGGACGGCCAGCGTCGCCTCGATCGGGTACACGCGGAAGCCGATCATCGCGTCGCGGATGCGCGTGCGTGACGCGAGCTCGACCGCCACCCAGAAGGTCGTGATGCGCCGGGCCACGAGGCGCGAGCGCGGCGCGCTGTCGTCGTACTCGGGATATCCCAGAACGAGCGCGTCGGGACGCTCGCGCGCCGCGGCCACGAACGCCGGGATGCGCGCGACGTCGTGCTGCCCGTCGGCGTCGACCTGCAGGGCGTGGGTGAAGCCGAGCTCGCGCGCGGCGCGCAGGCCCGACTTCACCGCGGCGCCCTTGCCGCGGTTGCCGTCGTGCCGCACGAGCCGGCACAGGCCCGCGGCGGCCAGGGCGTCGCACGCGGATCGTCCCGCGGCGGCGCTGCCGTCGTCGACCACGAACACGTCGGGCACGTGCTCGGCCACCGCGCGCACCGCCGCGCCGACCGTGAGCGGGTTGTCGTACGTGGGGATCACGGCGCAGACGGCGAACGCGCTCACGTCCCGGCTCCCGCGAGCAGCAGGCGTCCGTGGGTGCAGAGGGCCTCGCCGCGACGGATGGCGAAGTCGACGGAGCGCGCGTCGTCGTCGAGCGCGAGCGTGACCGTGATCGCGTCGCCCGGCTGGATGCGCGAGGGGAACTTCACGCCGCGCAGTCCCGCCGCGTGCCGCACGTCGGGACGCACCGCGCGCACGCAGGGCAGCACGAGGTCGTGCAGCTGCACCACGCCGGCCAGCACGGGATAGCCGCGGAAGTGGCCCTCGAAGAAGAGCCAGTCGCGCGGGATCGTGGTGCCGAAGACGTGCGTCGCCCGCGCCCCCTCACGGGAGCTGCCGAGGTCCGTCCAGGTCAGCGGCTGGGGACGGCGCGTCGCGCTCATCGGCGGGCTCCGCCACGCGGGCCGGCGACGGCCCGAAGCGCATGCGCCGCATGACGAACTCGAGCGCGAAGAGCAGTCCGATCAGGCCGTACGAGAGCAGGCCGGTGTAGAACGCCCACCACGAGAGCGGCGCGAAGTCGGCCAGCAGCGCCGCGGCCGTGCCGTTGAGCAGGAAGAAGACGCACCACACGATCGTCCAGGCGCGGCACCAGGCGACCTTGTCGGGCGGCAGCTCGGGTTCCTGCAGCCGCGCGAAGCGTTCGATCATCGGCGTCCCGGGACGTCCGCGTGCGTCGCGTCGGCGCAGGGTGGCGCCGAATGCAGCGAGCAGCAGCAGGTTGATCACCACGGGCGTGACGA
Source organism: Planctomycetota bacterium (assembly GCA_020638905.1). Classification (GTDB taxonomy): domain Bacteria; phylum Planctomycetota; class B15-G4; order B15-G4; family B15-G4; genus JACKHP01. Next base: position 37,439 of record JACKHP010000008.1, read on the forward strand.
GCACGAGTCCGGCCGAGTCGAGCAGGGCCGCCGCGAGCAGCGCGGCCACCGTCACGAGCGGAAGGATCGCCAGTCCGCGCCACGCGTCGCGGCGGCTGCTGCGCAGACGCAACGCCACGGCCGGCAGCAGCACGCACAGCAGCACGAGCGCCACCCTGCGCGGGCTGCCGTGGGTGAGCCCGAACCAGACCAGCGGGGGATACAGCAGCAGCGTCGCGCCGACGAGCATGCGGACGACGGATCGCCAGCGCGCGCCGTCCCGCTCGCCCGCGGTCACGCCTTGGCGTCGGCGGCCTGGGCCTGGCGATCACGGATGAAGTTCGCGAGCGAGGAGACCGAGTAGTAGTACTCGCGGTTCTTCTCGTCGTTCTCCTGCGTGCGCACGCCGAACTCGGTCTGGATCGCCAGCGCCAGCTCGAGGGCGTCGATCGAGTCGAGCCCGAGGCCCTCGCCGAACAGCGGCATGTCGTTCTCGATGCTCGAGGGTTCGACGTCTTCGAGCGCGAGGGTCTCGACGATCAGGGTCTTCAGGCGCTCTTCGATGGTGTCGTCGGACATGAGGCGTCCTTGCTGGGCTCGCTCGGGGGGACGGGTCGATCGCAGACCGTCGCGGCCAGCCAGTGCTGGAAGCGTTCTTCGACCCGGCGACCCAGCCGACGGCTCGAGAAGTCTACATCCGCGGGATCGTCGACCGCCAGCGTCGCGAGCCTCAGCACGGGCACTCCGGCGCGCGGCACCCGACGCAGCGGGACCTCCTTCGAGAGCCACACGGGCTCGCAGGTGATGGCCACCGAGACCACCGGCACGCGCGCGCGACAGGCGATCTCGAACGCCGCTCGCGAAAAGGGGTGCAACATGCCCGGATGGGAGCGCGTGCCCTCGGGGAAGATGATCAGCGTGAAACCCTGCTCCAGGCGCGTGACCGCGTCGTCGAGGGCCCGGCGGGCCGAGAGCGGGTCGCGTCCCGGGCCTTCGACGTGGCCGGCTCCGCGCATGATCGGGGCCAGGCTGCGGCGCCGGAAGAGCGTCGGCTTCGCGATCGAGACGCCGCCGCCGAGGGCCGCCGCGATCGAGGTCACGTCCATGAGCGTGGGATGGTTCGCCACGACGACCTTGGGTCCGGGCGGCACGTCGCGCAGCGCGAGACGCGGGTCGAAGTCGGTCAGTCGCAGCGCGCGCAGCCAGTCGTGCATGAACCGGAAGGCCCACGCGGTGACGGCCTGCAGGCGGCGCGTGCGCGCCAGAGGATCGCGCGTGGGCAGGAGGTAGAGCAGCGCGAAGAACGTGTACCCGAACGGCGAGAGCAGCGTGTAGAGCCCCACCGTCAGGCCCGCCATCGCGAGCCGCAGCAGGTGGTCCGCGCCGCCCAGGACGCTTTCGGAAGAAAAGGACACGCCGGTATATTACGCCAACCCCTCGCCGTCGCCCGTCCCCGAGCACCGCCATGCATGCCGCTGGACCAGGTCCCGATCCCGCCACCCTCGACGTGGTCATCTGCGGCGGCGGGCTCGCGGGCCTGACGCTCGCGCGCCAGATCCGTCGCGAGCTCCCCGACTGGAAGGTGACGGTCCTCGAGCGCACGCGGCGTCCGCTGCCGGACGCGTGCCACAAGGTGGGCGAGTCGTCGGTCGAGACGGGGTCTCAGTACTTCGAGCGGCTGGGACTGCGCGAGTACCTGCTCGAGCGCCACATCGTGAAGCTGGGCCTGCGCTTCTTCCCCGGCGGGGGCCGGCTCCCGCTGCACGAGCGCACCGAGATCGGCCCCTCGGCCGAGCCCATCGTGCGCAGCTACCAGCTCGACCGCGGACGCTTCGAGGGCGACCTGCGCGGCATGCTCGAGGACGACGGCGTCCAGCTCGTCGAGGGCGCCCTGGTCAAGCGCGTCGAACTGGGCGCCGGCGGCGCGCGCCACGTCGTCCACTACGAGCTCGACGGGCAGGCGCACGCGCTCGACGCACGCTGGGTGGTCGACGCCTCGGGGCGCGCCGCGCTGCTGCGCACCCAGCTCAAGCTCAAGAAGGGCACGCGTCATCCCGCGAGCTCGGGCTGGTTCCGCATCGCGGGACGCTTCGACATCGCCGACATGGTGCCGCGCGAGAACGTCGACTGGCACAAGCGCGCCTGCGCCGCCGAGCGCTGGCGCTCGACGAACCACTTCATGGGCGCGGGCTACTGGGCCTGGGTCATCCCGCTCTCGACGGGCCACACGAGCATCGGGCTCGTGATCCACGAGGACACGCACGACTTCGCGCACGTCGCCTCGTACGAGGCGGTGATGGCGTTCCTCGAGGAGCACGAGCCGCACCTCGCGCGCGCGCTGGCCGGCTCCGAGGTGAAGGACTTCCGCTGCGTGCGCAAGTACAACAACTTCGTCGAGCGCACGTGGTCGCCCGAGCGCTGGGCCCTCGTGGGCGAGGCCGGGGCGTTCGTCGACCCGCTCTACAGCCCGGGCTCCGACTTCATCGCCTTCGCGAACTCGTTCACCGGCGAGCTCATGCGGCTCGACCAGCAGGGTCGCGCCCTCGACGAGCGCGCCGCGTCGTTCAACGGGCAGTACCGCGTGTTCGTCCACTCGATCACCGAGCTGTTCCGCAGCGCGGCGCCGATCTACGGGCACGCCCAGGCGATGGCGGTCAAGCTCTACTGGGACAACTTCGCGTACTGGTCGTACACCTGCCAGTACCACACCCAGCGCGTGTTCGCCTGGGAGCCCGAACAGGCCGCGCGCTTCGACTCGGCCGGCCGCAGCTTCGTCGAGCTCCAGACGTGCGTGATGGAGATGCTGCGCGCGTGGGTCGACCTCGAGCCCGCGAGGCCCGAGCCGATCATGCGCGCGCTGCCGGCCTTCCCGTCGATCCTGGTCGACGCGCACATCGCGGTGGGGCGCGAGATGTCGCGCGAGGAGGCCATCGCCTACGTCGAGGAGCGGCTCGCGCAGGCCCGTGAGATGGTGTCCGAGATGCTGCTGCGCGTGGTCCAGGTGCTGGGGCCCGAGAAGGCGCGCGTGCTGCTCGAGCGCGTGCGTCCCGCGGCCTGGGGCCTGTCGATCAGCGCCGAGCGGCTCGCGATCGAGGCCATCGAGGGAGAGTCGGTGCGGCGCCGGCGGCTGCCGTCCATCGCGCGCGAACTCGACCGCAACCTGGGGGTCGTGGCGCACGGCGAGCAGGCCGGACGGGCGCGCGAGCTGCTCGCCACGGACGTCGCCGGGGCGGGGGCGTGAGCGAGTCCACCGGCGAAGGCGGCGTGGCCAGGCGCGACGACGCCGCGCACGTGCTCGAGCTGCTCGGGGGACGCTGCCGCGCCCAGGCGGTCTCGGCCGCGGCCGCGCTCGGACTGGCCGACCTGCTGGCCGAGGGACCGCTCACGTCCGACGCGCTGGCCGACGAGACCGGCTGCGAGCCCGGGGCGCTGCGCCGGCTGCTCGCGATGCTCGTCGGACTGGACGTGCTCGAGCGCGCCGGCGAGGACGCCTACGCGCTCACCGGAACCGGACGCATGCTGCACAGCACGGCGCTCGGTCCGCTGGCCGCGTTCCTCGGGTCGCCCGAGTGGTGGACGCCCTGGGCGCACCTGGCGCCGGCGCTGCGACGCGGAGCGCGTCCGGCGTTCGAGCTGGCGTTCGGCGCCGGGCTCTACGAGCACCTCGCGCGCTCGCCCGAGGCCGCGCAGCGCTACGACGCCGCCATCGACGCGTTCACCGCGCAGGTCTCCCAGGCCCTGGCGAGCACCTACGACTTCTCGAAGGCGCGGCGCGTGCTCGACGTGGGAGGCGGCTGCGGCGGCGCCCTGCGCGCCTTGCTCGCGCTCCATCCGCACCTGCACGGCGAGCTGGTCGAGCTGCCCGAGGTGATCGCGCGGGCCGGCACCGCCCTGCGCGAGGAGTTCGGCGAGCGCATCGTGCTCACACCGCAGGACTACTTCGACACGCTGCCGGCGGGCTTCGACACCGTGCTCCTCGCGCACGTGCTCCACAACCTCGACGACGACCGCGCCGGCGCGCTGCTCCGCAACGTGGCGCGTTCGCTCGTCTCCGGCGGACGCCTGCTGGTGGTCGAGACGCTCATGCTGCCGGGCGACCGCCCCGACCTGGCGCGCATGCTCGACCTCGAGATGCTCGTCCTCACCGGCGGACGCGAGCGCCGCAAGCCCGAGTGGCGCCGCCTGTTCGGCGATGCCGGCTTCGATCTCGAGCGCACGCTGCCGGTGGCCGCGGGCAGCTCGCTGCTGGTCGCCGCGCCGCGCGGCTGAGCCGGGCGTCCCGGCCGTCGGTGGACGAGGTCTCGGTGCCGCCCGGGCTACTCGGGCAGGCTGTCGCCGTGCACGAGGGTGAGCACCGTGCTCGCCACGAGCGTGCCGTCGTCGGCGCGTGTCTCGCACTCGAAGTGGCTCACGCTCTCGCTGCCGCGCACGCGCGTGACCTCGAACAGCAGCCGCTCGCCGATCTCGAGCACGGGACGCTCGAGCCGCATCTCGCGGCAGGCGATCACCATGCCGGGACGCACGGCGCCGCCGCCGCCGAGGGCCTCGCAGCCCAGGCACGCGGCCACGGTCTGCGCCATGCACTCGAACGTCACGAGCGCGTCGACGACGCCGTCGCGCGCGAAGAGCGGATGGTCGACGACACACGTCGACAGGGCGTGTCCCGGGCCGTATTCGAGCAGCGCGTCGATCATGAGCATCGGAGGCTCGTGCGGCACGACGCTCGCGACCGGCGGCATCGCGCTCATCGCCGGTCGCTCCCGTCGGACGGCCGCGCGTCGGCTCCGTGGACGAGGCACACGATCTCGGCGCAGTGGCCGCGTCCCGTCCCGCGGTCGAGGCGCACGGTGCCGGAGCGCCCGCGCGCCACGGCGTCGATCAGGTCGACCAGGCCGGCCACCGGGTTGCGTCCCAGCGCGGCGGGCAGCGCCGCGGGCGGCAGGTCGGGCCGGCCCTCGAGACGCAGCGCGAGCTTCGCCAGCTCCGGGCCGTCCCACGCCAGGGGCGCGAGCACCACGGCGGCGGCCAGCAGCTCCCAGGTCTCGGAGTCGTCGACGAGGTGCGCGGGAGCGGTCTCGTCGCCGCAGGCCACGAGCACCGGCTCGTCGGTGGTGAGCACGAGCCCGACGGCCTCGATCAGCGCGGCCGCGGGCGTGTCGGCGTCGGCCGCGATCGACGAGGCGAAGCCGCGGTTGCCGGCCGAGATCGAGAGGATGCCCGAGGCCGCGTTGTGCACGCTCACCGAGAACGCGGCGGGCGAGACGGGCTCCTTGCGGCGCCAGGTCGTGTCGAGGATCGAGAGCAGCGTCGAGGCCTCGGCGATCGAGGATCCGACGATGGTCGGCACGCGACCGGCGTCGACGTTCGCCGACGCGCAGGCTTCGGCGCAGGCGTCGGCCAGGGCGCGTCCGAGCTGGCTGGCGCGGCGACGGTTCGTGCGGTCGAGCGTGCGTCCGCCGGGCGCGAGCGCGGTCTCGTCGCGCGTCCCGTCGCGCCACGCGCCGACCGACGGCGTGCGCGGCAGCCAGAGTCCCATGCCTGCGAGGCTGACGAACGGGGACTCGTTCACGGCGCGCCCACCAGCACGCTCACGTTGTTGCCGCCGAACGCGAACGAGTTGCTGAGCACGTGCCGGTACGTCCCGCGCTGGACGGCGCGCACGAGCGGGAGGTCGATGGCCGGGTCGACCGGGTCGGCGTGGATCGACGGCGGCAGGAAGCCCTCCTCGATGGCGTAGGCCGAGAACGCGAACTCGATCGCGCCGGCCGCGCCCAGCGTGTGTCCCGTGTAGCCCTTGGTCGACGTGACCGGCGGCGGCGCGGCGAACACCGCGCGGATGGCCTGGGCCTCGGCCACGTCGTTGAGGCGCGTGCCCGTGCCGTGGGCGTTGATGTGGTCGACCTCGTCGGGACGCCGTCCGGCCTGCTCGAGCGCCTGCCGCATCGCGTCGAGGGCGCCGCGTCCCTCGGGGTGCGGCGCGCTGATGTGGTACGCGTCGGACGTCTCGCCCACGCCCTCGACGAGCACGCGCGCGTCGCCGTCGCGCTCGACGAGCGCCAGCGCGCCGCCCTCGCCGATGCTGATGCCCGCTCGGTCGATCGAGAACGGACGGCACGGCACGCGGTCGATGGCCTGGAGAGCCGCGAAGCCGAGCAGCGTCAGGTTGCAGAGCGTGTCGAACCCGCCCACGAGCGCGGCGTCGACGAGCCCCGCGCTGATGAGGCGCTGGGCGGACGCGAGCGGCTTGCTGCCCGACGTGCACGCGGTGGAGATCATCCACGCGGGGCCGCGCGCGCCGGACAGCGCCGAGACCACGTGCAGCACCGCGCCGAACGTGTGCTGGCGCCGGAAGTCGTAGTCGGACGGGAGCCGTCCGTGGGCGACGTACTCCTGGTACGCGTGCTCGGTGGTGAGCGCGCCGGCGGTGCTCGTCCCGAGCACCACGGCGATGCGCTCGGGACGCCAGCGCTCGCGCGCGCGACGCAGCGGCTCGTCGAGCTGCTCGACGAGCGCGGCGGCCATGCGCGCCAGCCGCGTCGACCACGGACCGAGCTCGGACGGCAGCTCGGGCAGCGCGACGTCGACCGCGCCGACCGCGGTCTCGATGCCCGGCTCGCCCACGAGCGGGCGCAGGCCGCTGCGTCCCTCGGCCAGGGCGTGCAGGATGTCGGTGCGCGTGCCGCCCAGCGCGTTCAGGTTCGCGTAGGCGGTGACCGGCAGCGGACGGACGCGCGGGATCGGCATCTCAGCTCGGCGCGTGCGCGCGACGTCGTCCCGCGAGCAGCATGTCCTGGAACGGGTTGTCGTCGCGCCACACGTCGCCGGCGAGCACGGACAGCACGCCCCTGCGCGTCTCGTAGCCGGTCGAGTCGCCCAGCAGCAGCGTGCGCGCGAAGGTCGTGTTGTAGAAGCGGTCGACCAGCGCGTGGAAGGTCGCGACGGCGCGCTCGCAGGCCGGCGAGGAGAAGTCGGTGTCGGCCTCGTCGCCGCGCTCGAGCGCCGGCGCGAGCCTGTCGGCGAGGTCTTCGGCGGCGCGCATGGCGAGCATCACGCCCGACGAGAAGACCGGGTCGATGAAGCAGGCCGCGTCGCCGATGCTGGCCCAGCGCGGCCCGCGCGGGACGCCGTTGCGCACGCTGTAGTCGCTCACGATGCGCGTCTCGCCGCGCACGGCGCCGGCCGTCCAGCGGCGGGCCAACCGGCTCTGCAGCAGGCCTTCGTCGAGCAGCGCGGGCGTCGCGCGTCCGCGGCAGACGAGACCGATCGAGAGCCGCGCGCCCGTGAGCGGGATCATCCAGCCCCAGCCGTCGTCGCGCAGCAGCACGCGGATGTCGTTGTCGTCGCCGAGGTCGTCGAGGGCCGCCTGCGGCAGGTGCGTGAAGTGCGTGAAGACCGCCGCGTGTCCGAACTCGTCGTAGGGCGTCGCGCTGCCGTGCAGCGTGGCGAGCAGGCGGTCCTGTCCCGTGGCGTCGATCAGGAAGCGCGCCGGGTGCAGCGCGTGCTCGGTGCGCACGTCGACGCGCTCGGCATGCGCCACGACGCCGCGCACCGTCTCGCCGTGACGCACGTCGGCGCCGGCCTCGCGCGCGGCGTCGCGCAGCAGCGTGTCGAACTTCGCGCGCTCGACGTGCCACGCGAACGGGGGACAGCCGTCGAGCGCGTCGGCGAACGCGAACGTCGCCGAGCGTCCGGTGGTCTCGCACACGAAGCGCGCGCCGGCCTTGCGCAGGAAGACGTCGCCCTCGGGACGCACGCCCAGCCGCTCGAGGATCGCGGCGCCTCCGGGCAGCAGCGACTCGCCGATGTGGAAGCGCGGGAACTCGTGCTTCTCGAGCACCAGCACCGAGCGTCCGGCGCGGGCCAGCAGCGCGGCCGCGGTCGAGCCGGCCGGACCGGCGCCGACGACGATCACGTCGTGCGCGGGGGTCGCGCTCACGCGAGGCCTCCGTCGACGGCGATCACCTGTCCGGTGACGTACGCCGCGGCGTCCGACGCGAGGAAGGCCACGAGCTCGGCCACCTCGTCGGGCCGTCCCAGCCGTCGCGCGGGGATCTGCTGGATCACCTGCTCGGGCACGCCCGCGATCATCTCGGTGTCGATCAGGCCCGGCGCCACGGCGTTCACGGTGATCTTGCGGCGCGCCAGCTCGAGCGCCAGCGCGCGCGTGGCTCCGATGAGTCCCGCCTTGGCGGCGGAGTAGTTCACCTGGCCGCGGTTGCCGCGCAGCGCGGCCACCGACGAGATCGTGACGATGCGTCCGTGCTTGCGCTGCACCATCGGCATCACGAGCGGACGGGTCACGTTGTAGAAGCCCGCGAGCGAGGTCGCGATGACCTCGTCCCACTGCGCGCCGTCCATCGCGGGGAAGGCCGCGTCGCGCGCGACCCCGGCGTTGTTCACGAGCACCGCGATCGGACGCGGGTCGTCGAGCAGCGCGGTGAGGGCCTCGTCCGTGGCCCGACGGTCGGCCACGTCGAAGCGGGCCGCGACGGCCTCGCCGCCCGCGGCGACGATCTCGTCGACCACGCGCGCGGCGCTCGCGTCGTCGGCGCGGTAGTTGACGATCACCGCGTGGCCGGCCGCGGCGAGTCGCTTCGCCACCGCGGCGCCGATGCCGCGGCCGGCGCCCGTGACGAGGGCGCGCGTGCTCACGTGGACGCTCCGCTCAATGACCGACGCTCGTGACGCGTCCGTCGGCGTCGAAGCGCACGGCGATGCGCGTCCACTGGGTGTCCTGGTAGGTCCACACGTCGGCGTCGAGCGAGGGGGTGAGCGAGTACGGTGGATGGCCCATCGCGATCAGCACGGCGTCCTTGTCCATGCCGGGGACGGCGCGGCCGGACTCGATCGCCGAGCGCTCGTCGTCCGAGAAGCGCGAGAGGTCGACGGGACGATCGGCGAAGAGCGTCTCGAAGGCCTGTCCCACCGTCTCGTTCGTGTGCTTCGAGACGTTCTCGACCGTGAGCTTGCGGCCACTCTCGGTGAGCTCGACCACGAAGCCGCGGTTGTCGGCCGAGACGAGCGTGACCTCGGTGTTCACCGGCACGAGCAGGCCGCGGCGGTAGTTCGTCGTGCGGTAGCGGTCGCGCTCCTGGAAGACCGAGGCCTTCAGGTAGAAGGTGTGTCCGATGTCCGCGCGCAGCCCGAGCACGTCGGCCGTGGGGGGCGCGTGGCAACCCGTGGCGCCGAGCAGCACGCCCAACGCGAGCAGCCACGCCGCGGGGAGCACGAGACGGAAGGGACGGACGGCAGCGCGCTGGGACATGGTGCGGACCTCGACGACCGTGGAGACGCCGCTGGACGCGACGCGACCCCGGATTGTGGGTCGCTGCCCCGAAGCGATCAAGGCGTGCCGGGGGGGAGGCCGTCCGCGCCTGCCCGGCGCCGCCGTCCCGCGGTGTCAGCGATCGTCGCGCCAGCGCTCGCCGCGCATCGGCTGCGTGTCGCCGGACGCCGCGTCGTCCTGGGTCCCGATCCGACCCGGGACCTTGACCGGCACCACGAGCGGACCGCCCGACAGCCGGTCGCCGGCGTCGTCGGCGAAGTGCGCTCCGAGCACGATCAGGTCGTGCACCCCGCTTCGTCCGCCGGTGTCGACGTCGAAGCCGAACGTGAGGCGCACCGGGCGTCCGGGACGCACCGCGGGCGCCTTCGCGCTGGCCCGCGAACACGGCAGCTCGTCGCCGTCCCAGGCGAGGCGCACGTCGGCCGTGTCGAAGCGCACCTCGCGGTCGTAGCGGTTCGTGAACCAGACCTCGACCTCGACCCCGTGCCTCACGAGCAGGTTCGCCACCCGCCGGACGTCGAGGTCGAGACCGCCGCCGGGTCCGTCGAACGTGGTCTGATCGCGTCCGGCGCGCCAGCGCAGCTCGACGTACTTCGCGTTCAGCCGCCCACGGCAGCTGTCGGCGTCGAAGTGCTCGACATCGGGCGGACACTGGCAGGCGGCCAGCAGCGCGAGCACCAACGGCACGAGCAGACGGTTCATCGGCGGTCTCCCGGAAGCCGATTCGGCGGACGCGTGGCGGGACGCGTCGAGCACGACGCCCACGGGCGTCGCAGCCGGCGATCGTAACCACCGCCGAGCGTCGATCCACCCGGTCGGCGGCCCGACCGCGGGCCCGTCGTCCTCACGGCACTCTCAGCGACGGAGGCGTACCCTCGATGTCGACCTCGGGGACGAGCTCTCCGCCCGTCCGCGAGGTCTCTCCCCCACGCATCGGAGGCGACCCCATGCTTCTCTCCCTCGCACTCACCACCCTGGGACTCCTGCCGGCGCCCGCGCCGTGGCAGGCCGTCGAGACCACACCGCCGGTGCCGTCGGCCTCCGCCACCGACGACGACGCGACCGGCGACACGCGCGCCGAGCGCCGTGCCGCCAAGCAGGAAGCGCGCGAGCAGCGCCGCGCCGAGCGCGATGCCCGGCGCGCGGAGGCCGGCGCCCGGCGCGAGGCGCGCGCTCCGATCCGCGAGGCGCACCGCCAAGCGCGAGCGCAGGGCGACGAGACCGGCGCACCGCCGCCCGGCGGCGAACTGCGGCTGCGCATGGGACGTCGCGGCGACGCGCCGCGCGACCCGGGCGTGCAGGGCGGGCCCGACGGCGCCCGCTGTCCCGCAGGACCGCGTGGACAGGATGACGAGCGGGGCCCCGTCGGTCGGCGTGGACCGGACGACGGGCGCGGTCCCGTCGGTCGGCGCGGGCCCGACGGCGTGCGTCCTCCGCTCGGCCCGGGGGCCGGTCCGCCTCCGCCTCCGCCGAGGCGCGGCCCGCGCCCCGACGACCGGGACGACGCGCGCGACGCCATGCGGCGTCCCGCGCGGGACGGGAGACGCGGGCTCGATGCCCGCCTCGAGCGTCTCGAGGAGCACGTGGAGCAGAAGGCCGAGCGCATCGGCGAGCGCGCCGAGCGCCGCGTCGAGCACCTCGAGCGGCGGCTCGACCGGCATCGCGAGCACCTCCTGCGGCGTGCCGATCGGCGCGATGCGCGTCGTGCCGCGTCGCCCCGCGCCTCCCGCGAGGAGGCGCCACGCCGGCGGGCGATCTGAGCCGCAGGGCGGCGACGGCCGCCTCGTTCCCGACGAAGCCCGTCCGCCGAGACTCGGCGGGCGGGCTTCGGAGCTTCCGGCCCGTGGGTCATCTCCCCGGGTGGTCGGTTCGAGGGATCGGGTGTAGCGTGACGGATCGGTCGCACCCGACCGCGCGGCCACCCCCCGCATCTCGAGACCACCATGCTCCGCAACCCTCCGTCGTCCCCTCGTCGCGGCCTGCGCGCCGCGGCGTCGCTGCTCGTGCTGGCCTCGGTGGCCGGCGCCCAGTACTCGTCCGACCCGGCCGTGAACCTGAGCGCGGCCGACGGCCCCAGCGACCAGTCGCAGCCCAAGCTGCGGGCGACGTCCGACGGCGGCGTGTGGCTCTCGTGGTTCGACGGCATCGGGACGGGCTTCGACGTGCGCGTCCAGAAGCTGGCCGCCGACGGGGGAGAGGTGCTGGCGCACGACGGCGTGCTCGTGGCCGACCGCGCGTTCTCGTCGACGCAGGACTACGGGCTCGACGTGCACACGTCCGGCGACGCCGTGCTGGCGTACCGCTACGACTTCGGTCCCGGCACGCAGATCTTCGCGAACCGCGTGAGCGACACGGGCGCCTTCGCGTGGGGAGCGACGGGCGTGCAGCTCACGAACACGACCGCGTTCGTCGCGTCGCCCAAGATCGCGGCCACCGCCGACGGCGGCGCGATCATCGCCTGGACCCAGGACAGCAGCGTGCGCCTGCAGAAGCTCGACTCGGCCGGCACGCGCCTGTGGGGCACGACCGGCATCGCGATCAACCCCGCGGCGGGGACGTACTCGGTCTCCGACCTGCACGGCGCGGGCGACGGCGCGGTGCTCTCGTTCGTGCACCAGACCGGCGGCTTCGGCTCGCCGCGGCACATCCTGGCGCAAAAGTTCGACGGGACGGGCGCGCTGCTGTGGGGCGCGACGCACGTCTCGGTGCTCGACAACAACTCGCTCCAGTTCGGCAACTTCCCCAGCTTCGAGCCCGACGGCGCGGGCGGCGGCGTCTTCTCGTGGTACGAGACCGCGGGCGTGAGCCTGCAGTGCCGCGCGCAGCACGTGCTCCCGGACGGCAGCGAGGCGTTCGTCCACAACGGCGTGGCGCTCTCGACGAACGCCGTGCGCCAGCGCGTGAGTCCGTCGGCGGTCTACGACGCGACGAGCGGCGAGACGACCGTCTTCTGGACCGAGACGAACTCGCTCCAGTCGCAGGACGGCGTCTGGGGACAGCGCCTCGACGCGTCCGGCAACCGCCTGTGGACCGACGAGGGCGCCGAGCTCGTGCCGCTCGGCGCGGCCACGCAGACCTGGGTCACCACGCTGCTCTCGGGCGCCGACGCGCTCGTCGTGTGGGAGACGTCCCCGGCCTTCGGGCAGGACGTGCTGAACGGCGCCTTCGTCGACGCCACCGGCGCGCTCGACGGGTCGATCTTCGACGTGGCGTCGACACCCAGCGGCAAGCTGCGGCTCGACGGCGAGACCTCGTCGACCGGCGTCGCGCTCTACGCCTGGATGGACGACCGCGTCGACGCGAGCGACGTCTTCGTGCAGAACGTGAACGTCGACGGAAGCCTCGGCAACGGGTCGCCGTGGAGCGACCTCGGCTTCGCGCTCGCGGGAACGTCCGGGGTCCCGACGCTCGTCGGCACGGGCACGCTCGTCGGCGGCGACCCGACCAGCCTCGACATCGCGAACGGCCTGGGATCGGCGAACACGTACTTCGTGATCGGCGCCTCGGCGCTGTCGGGCGCGTTCAAGGGCGGGACGCTCGTGCCGTTCCCGAACCTCGTCGTGTCGTTCCCGCTCACGCCCTCGGGCGAGGCGACGATCGCCTTCGCCTGGCCGCTCGGCCTCCCGTCGGCGCTTCCGCTCTGGTGGCAGGCGTGGATCCAGGACGCCGGCGGTCCGGTGGGCTGGGCGGCCACGAACGCGTTGCTCTCCGTCACGCCCTGAGCGACGGGTCCGTTCGGCGGAGGGCGCAGGCGGCGCCGGCCCTTGCGCGCGCGGACGCGCGTGGCTCGCGCTCACCCTCCTGACGCGACGCGCGACGGACGTCCCGTCACGCGTCGCGTCGGTCCTCGGCGCGACGCCGCGCTCAGCTCTCGATGATCCCCGCCGGCAGCTTCGACGGGTCGATCGTCTTGCCCGAGACGGTGGCGCCGCCGATCACGTCCTCGCCCGCGCTCGTCCCCGAAGGGATGAGTCCGCCGAGGCTCTTGAAGGAGGCGCTCTTCAGGGCGTCCTCCTTGTCGGTCTTGACCTTGAGCGAGGCGGTGAAGTGCACCGAGATCGTGTCGACCTCGCCCAGCGCCGGCACGGCCACGTCGAACGCGATGCCCTGGTCGGGGTCACCGTACATGGCCTTCTCGTCGAGGGGCGTCGAGAACGAGCCGCTCGAGACGACCTGCCACACGCCGTCGGAGACCTCGCTGTAGACGTCGAAGTCGTAGTCGAAGGAGGAGACGCCACCGAAGACCGGCGGGTCGGCCGACTGCACGAACAGGTACACGGTGAACTTGCCCTTGGCCTTCGAGGTGCCCAGCTCGGGGTCGGACGCGAGGCCCTTGGCCTTCACCGAGACCTTGAACCACTGACCGTCGAGGTGCTGGGCGGCGACCGACGGGACGAACAGCGCGAGGCACAGCAGGGACGCAACCAGACGACGCAGCATGGGAAGACTCCGTGGAGGGAAACGACGGTGGTGAGGGAGACGATACCCGCGCCGGGAAGCGGTTCCATCGACGAGAGCGGCGGCCTCGCGCGGATCAGGGCGTCGCCAGCTCGCGCACGTAGATGACCTTGCCGTCGCCGGGCGCGTAGAAGTCGGGCAGGTGTGCCTGCCGGACGTAGCCGCGCGCCTCGTAGAAGCCGCGCGTCGGGACGTAGAGCTCCTTCGACGAGGTCTCGACGTACACGCGGCGTCCGCCGAGGGACGCGATGCGGCGCTCGCTCGCGTCGAGCAGCGTCGAGCCGAGGCCGAGGCCGCGGCGCTCGGGGTCGACGGCGATCCAGTAGAGATCGAAGCTGCTCTCGGTCCCCGCGATGGGTCCGAAGCACGCGTAGCCGGCCACGCCGCGGGCGTCGTCGGCGAACACGAAGTGGTATCCGGAGGCCTCGGCGCCGCGCGCGAGCGCCTCGTCGACGAGCTCGACGGCCACGTCCACCTCGCTCGGGTGGAAGAAGCCCGAGTCCGAGACGATGCGCCGCACCGCGTCGCGGTCGGACGGACGCGGCGTCTCGCGCAGCGTGATCGTCGTCCCGCCGGACGTCACCGCGCGCGCTCCCGTCCGGCGGCCAGGCCCTCGAAGAACGCGCGCGCGTTGCGGCCCAGCGAGCGCGTGCGGTAGCCGCCCTCCTGCACGACCACGGTCGGCAGGCCGAGCTCGCCCACGGCGCGTCCGTTGCGCTCGAAGTCGGCGGCGCCCAGGCTCCACGAGCCGGTCGGGTCGCCTTTCGCCGTGTCGAGGCCGAGGCACACCACGAGGAAGCGCGGACCGAAGTCGAGGATGCGGCGCAGCGCCTGCTCGAGCGCGCGTCGGTAGCGGTCCCCGTCGACCGCCTCGGGCAGCGGCAGGTTGAGGTTGTTGCCCTCGCCGGCGTCGGCGCCCACGTCCTCGGCGAAGCCCGAGAAGTACGGGTAGGCGAACGACGGGTGCCCGTGGATCGACACGGTCAGCACGTCGTCGCGGCGCCAGAAGATCTCCTCCTGGCCGTTGCCGTGGTGGTAGTCGAGGTCGAGCATCGCGACCCTGCCGTGGCGCGAGAGGTGCTGCGCCGCGACGGCCGCGTTCGAGAAGTAGCAGAAGCCGCCGAAGCTGCGGCTCTCGGCGTGGTGTCCCGGGGGACGGACGAGCGCGTACGCCGTCCCGTGGCCGTCGAGCACGATGCGCGCGGCGGTGAGCGCGCAGTCGACCGCGCCCAGCGCGGCCAGCCACGCGTTGCGGTTGAGCGGCGTGAACGTGTCGATGCAGTAGTACCCGGCGCGCACCGCCAGCTCCTTCGGCGGACGGGCCACGTTGCGGATCGGGAACACGTACGGGTAGACCGAGCGTCCCTCGGGCAGGGTCCTGCAGACGCGCTCGAAGTAGTCGACGTAGTCGGCGTCGTGCACGGCGAGCACGTGCGAGCGCGCGAAGTGCTCGGGCGCCACGCGGTGGAAGAGCCCGGTCGGCAGGAGTCCGCCGAGGATCGCGGCGATGCGCACCGGCGCCTCGACGTAGCCGCGCTCGCGCACGTGGTGGATGTCGTGGCCCTCGTTCACGACGAGCGCCACGAGCGATTCGAGCGGCCGCGTCGGCGGCGCGTCCTTCGCGACCTGCGCCGGGGCCTTCGCGCCCGCGCCGGCCGCCTTGCGCGGCGGACGCAGCCGCACCGGGTCGTCGACGATCGACGCCACCACCCGTTCGACGTACTCGGGCGGGCACAGCTCGGAGTACTTGCGCTCGAGCACCGCGCGTACGACCTCGCGCACGAAGTCGCGGCCCAGGGGCTCGCCGCGGTCGAGGTCGTCGATGACGAGGTGCGGCATGTCCTTGTCGCCGTCGCGCAGCGGCGTCTCGTATCCGGTGCCGATCATCGGACGCGCGCCGAACGTCTCGTAGAAGCGCAGACGCGCGGCGTTCTGCTTCGCGTACGCGGGGTCGGAGCACGCGGCCGGATCGTCCGGCAGGCACTCGAACACGAGCGCGCGCGCGCCGAGTCCGCGCGCGGCGGTGCGCACGCGTTCGTAGAGCGCGCCGCCCGTCCCGTGCCCGCGGAGCTTCGCGCCGGTGGCGATGTAGTCGAGCAGGCAGAAGCCCACGTCGGGGGCGTGGCTCAGCAGCGCGAAGCCCTTGAGGTGCCCGCGCAGGTCGTCGGCCACGAACACGAGGGCGCGGAAGCGGTGCAGCATCGGGTCGCGCAGCTTCTCGGGCAGCGAGACGATCTCGTCCTCGGACAGGCCGGGCAGGCCCTCGCGCAGCAGGCGCACGACCTCGTCGAGCTCACGCCGGTCGGCGGGATGGTCGGGGTCGGTGAGCTGGCGGATGCGGAACATCGCGGCCTCTCTCGCGGGCGCTCAGCGTCGCACGTCGTCGAGCACGCGCGCCACCGCACGGGCGAACGGGATGCGCGCGCGCTCGAGCGCCGCGGCGAAGCCGGCGTCGGGCGAGAGGCACGGGTTGCAGTTCACCTCGAGCACGAGCGGTCGTCCGTCGGCGCCGACGCGGAAGTCGACGCGCGCGTGACCGTGCAGGTCGAACAGCCGCCAGCAGCGCAGCGAGAGCGCGCTCAGCTCGGCGAGCAGCGCGTCGTCGTCGGGACCGAAGTCGAAGCGTCGTGGCGTGCCCTCGGCCTCGAACGAGCCGTCTGCCCACTTGGCGTCGTAGCCCACGATGCGCGCGCGGCCCGTCCAGTCGCCGGCGAAGACGATCTCGGCGTGGGGCAGCACCTCGGGACCGCGCGGGCCGGCCAACAGCGCGATGTTGAACTCGCGCCCGTCGACGTACGCCTCGGCGAAGGCCTCGCCGCCGAGCGCCGGCGCGGCGTCACGGATCGCGGCGCGCAGGTCGCGCGCCCCGGCGTCGACGAGCGAGTCGTCGCCGAGACCGAGCGAGCCGTGCTCCCAGGCCGACTTCACGATGTGGACGCCGCGCGGCGGACCGCCGTCGGCCGTGAAGTGCTCGCGCGCGGTGCACCAGTCGGGCGTCGGCACGCCGTCGAGGCGCAGCATGCGCTTGGCGAGCGGCTTGCCGGACGTGACGAACATCGCCTCGGTGCCGGCGCCGGTGTACGGCACGCCGATCACGTCGAGCAGCGCCGGCGCGAGGTGGATCAGCCGTCCGCTGCGTGCCACCGACTCGACCAGGTTGAAGACCACGTCGGGACGCAGCGCCCGGATGCGCGCCGCGTCGTCGTCGAGGTCGAGCGAGAACCCGATCTCGAGCGCCTCGTGTCCCAGCTCCTCGAGCGCGCGGCGCACGACGCGCGCCTGCTCGAGCACGTCGAGTTCGTCGGCGCGCGCGTCGGCCGCGACCTCGTCGCGCAGGATCAGGACGCGCATGACGCCGAGGCCGCGGCCGCGTCGGTCCCGCCGGCCGTGGCGCGGGCGCGCGCGTCGCGCGCCGCCGCGCGTGCCCCGGACACGCGTTCGCACGCAGACTCGACGATGGCGCCCACGAGCGCCGTGAACGGCACGCCGCCCAGCGCGGCCATGATCGGCAGGTCGGAGTGCGCGGGGTGCATGCCCGGCAGCGGGTTGAGCTCGAGCACCTGCCAGCGACCGTCGGCTCCGGCGCGCAGGTCGACGCGTCCGCCGTCGCGGCAGCCGAGGGAGCGCCAGGCCTCGAGCGAGACGGCCTCGACCGCCGCGCGCGTGGCCGCGTCGGCCAGCGCGTAGCGCACGCGGGTCTCGCACTCCTCCTTGTTCTTGTAGGTGTAGATGCCGGGCTCGGCGCCGGGCAGCAGCTCGACCTCGAGCACCGCGAGCACGCGCGCGGAGCGTCCCGTGCCGACGATGCCCACGGTCACCTCGCGGCCGGGGAGGAAGCGCTCGACGAGCACGGGCTGGTCGAAGCGCGCCAGCAGCCGCGCGCAGGCCGAGCGCAGCGCCGCGCGGTCGGTGACCTTCGCGTCGGGGCCGATGCCCTTGCTCGTCCCCTCGGCCACCGGCTTGACGAACAGCGGGAAGGGCAACGTGACCGAGTCGGCCTCGTCGGCGTGCGAGACGAGCGCGAAGTCGGGCGTGGGGATGCCGCGGTCACGCAGGACGTGCTTGGCCATGCCCTTGTGCAGCGTGAGCGCGCAGGTCAGCGCGTCGCTGAACACGCACGGGATGCCGTACGCCTCGAGCAGCGCGGGCACCTGCGACTCGCGTCCGAAGCCGGCCACGCCCTCGGCGATGTTGAACACGAGGTCCCAGCGCTCGCCGTGCGCGAGCGCCTCGACCAGGGCCTGGACGCGTCCGATGCGCACCGTCTCGTGGCCGAGCTCGCGCAGCGCGGCCTCCAGCGCATCGATCGTGTCGACGCGGTCGAACTCGGCCACCTGGTCCTCGTCGAAGCCGGCCGCCAGGTAGTCGTCGCGCAGGTCGTAGGTGAGTCCGACGATCATCGTGGTCATCCCGTGGTGGACGTCTCGCCGACGCTGCGCACCGCGGCGTCGGCGTGCAGTTCGGCGTAGAGCGTCGCGTGCCAGCGCAGCGCGTCGGTGCGCGCGATGTCGAGCACGTCGAGCATGGTGCGGCCGGGTCCGGCCAGGACCTCGCGCGGACAGTACTCGTCGTCGAGCCCGTCGAGTCCGCGTTCGGTGTAGGAGTGGGGGTACAGGCGGCAGACGAGCGGCCGCGTCCCGGTGGCGAGCGTGCAGCCCGACGGTCCGAGGAAGGTGCAGTCGCCGTCGACGGTGCGTCGCAGCACGCGGCGCGTCCCGTCGGGCGCGACGGTGAGCTCGCGCCAGGCCGGGTCGTCCGGGTCGGACGCGGCGTACGACGGATCGACGGGAACTCGACGCTCCCAGAAGTCGTGGCGCTGCGTGACCGCGGCGATGCGAGCCACGTCCCCGCCGGTGACCACGATCTCGGCGCGCTGGCAGCAGGTCTTCTGCATCAGCGCGCACCGTGCGCAGGGATGCATGTCACGCTCCCGCGCCGACGCCCGCGTCGAGGGGATCGTGGTAGCGGTAGACGTCGCCCTCGAAGTTGCGCAGCAGCAGGTCGTCGCCCTCGCGTCCCACGATCGGGTCGTACGAGAGCGGGATCTTGCCGCCGCCGCCGGGCGCGTCGACGACGAACGTCGGCACGCCGTAGCCCGTGGTGAACCCGCGCAGTCCGGCCACGATCTTCATGCCCGTCTCGACCGACGTGCGCATGTGCGCCGAACCCTCGATCGGGTCGCACTGGTAGATGTAGTACGGACGGATGCGCACGCGCAGCAGCTTGCGCACCATCGCCATCATCGTCGGCACGTCGTCGTTGACGCCCTTGTAGAGCACCGTCTGGCTGCCCAGCGGGATGCCCGCGTCGGCCAGGCGTCCGGCGCCCTGCGCCATCTCGGGCGTGATCTCGTCGGGGTGCATGACGTGGATCGACATCCACAGCGGGTGGTACTTGCGCAGCATCTTGGTGAGCGCGGGCGTGATGCGCATCGGCAGCACCGACGGCACCTTGCTGCCGATGCGGATGAACTCGACGTGCGGGATGGCGCGCAGCCGCGAGAGCAGCCACTCGAGCCGCTCGTCGCTCATCGTGAGCGGGTCGCCGCCCGAGATGAGCACGTCGCGCACGGCCGGCGTGGCCGCGATGTAGTCGATCGCCTTCTGGAACTGCCTGGTGTCGAAGTGGAACTCGCCGGTCTTGCCCACGATGCGCGAGCGCGTGCAGTAGCGGCAGTACGTGGCGCAGAAGCTCGTCACCAGGAACAGCACCCGGTCGGGATAGCGGTGCACGAGTCCCGGCACGGGCATGTCGTGGTCCTCGTCGAGCGGGTCGGCGAACTCGCCGACGCTCGTCTCGAACTCGCCCGCCACCGGCACCATCGTGAGCCGCAGTCCGCGCGTCGCGTCGTCGGGATCGAGCAGCGACGCGTAGTACGGCGTGATGCCGACCGGCAGGCGGTCGCCGAGCTTCTCGACCGTCTCGCGCTCGTCGTCGGACAGGCGCAGCACCTTCTCGAGCGACTTCTGGTCGCGGATGCGGTGCTTGAGCTGCCACGTCCAGTCGTTCCACTGCGCGTCGGTCACGTCGGGGTAGACGCGCTCGCGGAACGCGCGCGTGCGCGCGGAGACGACGGGCGGCGCGTCGGGGTCGAGCAGCGGGAACGCGCCGGGCGGCTCGGGCCCGGCGTCCGCCGCGAGCGGCGGCGCCTGGGGCAGGACGTGCAGCGCGCCGCGCGCACGTCCGTTCGTAGCGGGAGGGTCGTCGGGTTGCGCCTCGAAGCCGGCCTGCGCTTCGACGGACGCCGAGGGAGAGGGACCGCGATGGTTCCTCATGGTGTGACCTTGTGGCCGCTCGGCCACCCTCCAGTTCTCCGCGCGCGCCCCGCGCTGCAACTGGGGTCGTTCTCAGGCGCGAAGCATCCGCTCGGCGCGGTGGACGTCAAGAGGACGCGAGGCACGGACGCGAGGAAACTTTGCGGTGCTCCGACGACGCGCGCGTCGGATGTCTCCGAGGTCGTCGCGCGGGAGTGCGCGGCGTCGCGTGCCGCGCGTCCGCCGTCGACGGCTGCGACGGACCCCCGGGGCGAAGCGGCCTCGCTCCGGACGCCAGGGCGCCTCGTCCTCTCCGCGGGAGGGGCCGCCGATCGCGCTCGTCTTCGAGCTTCGATCCCGCGTCCTCGGGGGTCATCATGCGTCCGGCGTCGGGAGGGTCAGGCATGTCAGGCAAATCGACGACCCACGGCGCGTCCCGTCCGTGGGTGCTGGTGCTCGTGCTCACGCTCGCGGGCTTCGCGCTCGCCCTGTCGTTCGTCAAGCCGGCGCCGCCCGAACGGCTCGTGCTGGCCGGCGGACCGGCGGGAGGCGCCTACCACCGCTTCGCCGAGGCCTTCGCGAGCCGCCTGGCCGGCGACGGCATCACGGTCGAGGTGCTCGAGACGAAGGGCTCGGTCGACAACGTGGCGCGCCTCGCCGCGGGCGACGTCGACCTCGGCTACGTCCAGGGCGGGACGGTGCGCGACGACCAGCGTCCGGTGCTGGCGGGGGTGGCGGCGCTCTATCCCGAGCCGGTGCTGGTCTTCGTGCGGCGCGAGCTGCCGGCCGTGCGCACGGCCGATCTGGGCGGCCTGCGCGTCAGCCTGGGCGAGCCCGGCAGCGGCACGCGCGCCGTCGCCCAGGCCCTGCTCGGCGAGTGCGGCCTGGGGACGTCCGACGTGATCGACGCGTCGCGGCCCACGGCCGAGCTGCTGGACGGCTTCGAGGCGGGCGCGCTGGACGCCGCGTTCGTGGTGGTCGACCCGACCACCGAGGTCGTGCGCGAGCTGCTCGCGCGCGCCGAAGACTCGCTGCGCCTGCTCGACGAGGACCGCGCCACGGCCTTCCGGCGCCACCTGCCGTACCTGCGCGAGGTCGAGCTCAGCGAGGGACTGGTCGATCCGGCGCGCGACCTGCCGTCCCGGCCGGCGCGGCTGCTGGCGCCCACGGCCATGCTCGTCTCCCGCGCCGAGCTGCATCCCGCGCTCGTGCCGCTGTGCATCGAGGCGGCGCGCGCGGTGCACGGCGACGGGGGATTGCTGGCCGACCCGGGCGACTTCCCGTCGCCGGTGGGGCTCGACGTGCCGCTCTCGAAGGCCGCCGCGAAGTACTTCCGCGACGGTCCGAACGTGCTCTACCGCACGCTGCCCTTCCCGGTGGCGGCGGTGGTCGACCGGCTCTGGATCCTGCTCCTCCCGCTCGTGACGCTGCTCTTCCCGCTGCTCAAGATCGTGCCGCCGGTGTTCCGTTGGCGCGTGCGCTCGCGGTTCTTCCGCTGGTACGCCGAGCTGCGCGAGATCGAGGACGGCCTGCGCTCCGACGACGAGGCCGAGAGCGTCCCCGCGCGGGAACGCCTGGCGCGTCTCGAGGACGACCTGGTCTGGGCGTCGGTGCCGGCCAGCTACACCGACGCGCTCTTCCACCTGCGGGAGCACGCGGCGTACGTGCGCGCGCACGCCGACGACTGAGCCCGGCGCGCTCAGTCGTCGAGCGTCACGGTCTCCACGCGGGTCTCCCCGGGGGCCAGGTGCAGCGTGCGCTCCGCGAGCGGCGCGCTCCGGTCGCCGGCGTCCCACATGCCGTCGCGCTTCTCGAGCACGCGCAGGGTCCAGTCGCCGTCGCGCAGGCTGTCGAAGCGCAGCCGGCCGTCGGGGGGCAGGTCGAGCTCGAGGTGCGTCGCCGCCGGCTCGGCGTCGGCGCGATCGAGCGAGGCCCGCAGCGGCATCCCGCTGCCGTCGTCGGGACGCACCACGCGCAGGTCGAGCACCGCGGCGCGCTCGAGCACGACCTGCAGGCCGTCGGCCGGGGCGTCCGGCGCGAGCGTGACCACGAGCGGCTCGCGCTGGACCCAGCCGTCCGCGCGCACGATCAGCAGGTGCGCGCCGGGCGCGAAACCGTCGCCGCTGAAGCGGCCGTCCGCGTCGGTCTGCAGCGTCGTCACGAAGCTCGTGGCGCCGGGCAGGTCGCGCGGTTCGAGACGCACGGTCGCATCGGCCAGCGGTGCGCCGTCGCCAGCGCGCACCACCCCCGAGAGCGCGCAGGACCCGCCGAGCAGCTCGACCTCGCGCGTCTCGTCCCAGTCGAGCTCGAGCGACAGTGCGGACGTGTAGCGTTCGCGCACGCGCGCGGCGAGCAGGAACCGGCCCGCGGTGGGCAGCTCGAGGCGGAAGCGTCCGTCGGCGCCGGTGGTGGCCCGCTGGCGTCCGGTGCGACGGCCGCCCACGCCCGACGCGCTGACCTCGGCCTCGGGCACCGGTCCCTGCGCGTCGAGCACCACGCCGACGAGCGTCGGCGGCGTGCGCAGCCGCAGCGTGACGCGCGTCGTCTCTCCGGCCGCGACCGCCACGCGCGCCTCGCCCCCGGGGCTGGCGTCGAGCGCGTACGTGTCGGCCGGCAGCGCATCGACCACGAACGTCCCGTCGTCGCCGCTCGTCGCGCCGTAGCGCTGCGGACCCGGCACCCCGTCGTACCACAGGCGATCGCCGTGGACCGACACGCTGCGGTAGTGCTCGGGAGGCCGCGGTTGGGCGTCGCCCAGCGCGTTCACGGACACGCGCGATCGCGGGCGTCCGTCGGGTCCCAGCAGCAGGCCCTCGATGCGGCCCGCGCGACGCAGCACGAGCGTCACGCCGGTGACGTCGCCGGTCTCGGGCACGTCCAGCGCAGCCACCTCGGACGCCAGGTAGCCCTCGGCGGAGGCCATCAGGCGCAGTGCGCCGGGGGCGATGCCGTCGAGGTCGAAGGTGCCGTCGCCGCCGGTCAGGGTCACCGGGGGGAGCTCGGCGACCGAGTCGGCGTACAGCTCCGGGTCGCCCGACTGGACGGTGATCAACGCGTCCGCGACGGGCGCGCCCGTCTCGTCGACGACCGTGCCCGAGACGTGCGCACCGGCCGACAGGCGCACCTCGCGCTCGACGCGCGACGGCGCGACGACGTCCTCGACGAGCAGGTGCGCGCCGGCGTGGCCGGGCGCGGACACGTCGATCACGTTGCGGCGTCCGGCACGCGTGAGCAGCACGAGCCCGGTCGGGTCGCCGTCCGTCCCCCGTCGGCGCAGCACGTCCTGGCCGAGGTACGAGCGCAGCGAGGCGTCCCAGGGCGAGGGCTGCTCGTCCGAGAGGCGCGTGCCGTCGGCGCTCGCGTCGGCCAGCAGCTCGCCGCTCGCCGCGTCGCGCACGACGAGCAGGATCTCGGCCTCGCGCTGCAGCACGAGGCGCAGGTCGTGCGTGTCGGCGGCGACGTCGGCGAGCATGGCCGGCTCGCGGCCGTCGGCGCCGGCCAGCACGGCGTAGCGCGACGAGGTGGGCAGGTCGGCCAGCGAGAAGCGTCCCTCGGCGTCGCTGCGCGTGTGGACCTCTTCGGCCTCGGTGCTGGCCATGCGCACCTGCCAGGCCGCCAGTGCGCGGTCGCGGCCGGGCGGCGAGGCGAGGTCTTCGGGACGGGCGAAGACCTCGACGTCCGCGAGCGGCGCGCCCTCGCCGTCGACCAGCACGCCGGTGATGACGCCGCCGCGCTCGAGCACCACGTCGCCCGCGTCGGTGGTCTCGCCGGCGTGCGCCGACGCGTCGATCGTCGTGGGCGCGAAGCCCGCGGCGCGCACCCTGAACTGGATCTCGCCCTCCCACAGCGAGGTGAGTTCGAAGCGTCCGTCGGGGGTGGTCTCGGCCCGGCACAGGCCGGTCACGAGCGCCCACTCGCCGGCGCGTTCGTCGGGACCGTAGGACATGAAGTCCGGCGGGAGCAGCACCGCGCCCGCTACCGGCACGCCGGACGCGTCGACCACGCGTCCCACGACGCGCCCGCCGGGGACGAGCAGGATGTCGCCCACGTCGAGGCGTCCCGGGGCGACGGGCGCGGGACACACGCGGGTGGCGAGCTCGAAGCCGTCGGCGCGCACCGAGATCGAGCCGGCCACCGCCGCAAAGACGTCCGCGGGCTGCGAGAGCGTCGACACGAGGTCGCGCGCGGCCAGCTCGAAGCGCCCGGTCGCGTCGCTGCGGGTCGACGCCAGGGCCTCCCACTTCGCGTGCCCGAACGGGCCGTCGTTCAGGCCGAGCGCGCGGCGCCCGGCGTCCTTCGGGA
This sequence comes from Planctomycetota bacterium, assembly GCA_020638905.1. Classification (GTDB taxonomy): domain Bacteria; phylum Planctomycetota; class B15-G4; order B15-G4; family B15-G4; genus JACKHP01. The sequence goes on from JACKHP010000008.1 coordinate 61,718, forward strand.
CGTAGACCACGTGCGCGCCGGGCACGGGCCGTCCGCCGTCGGCCAGCACGCGTCCGGTGACGAGCAGCTCGGACGTGGGCGAGTCGGACGTGGCGCCGAACAGCGTGCGCGGGACGTCGGGCGCGGCCGGCGGCACGTCGAGCGGTGCGGCCGGCGGCGCGGGCTCGGCGTCGAGCGGCGCGAGCCGCATCGGAGGCGCGCCGTCGGGCGTCGCGCCGGAGGCCAGTTCGGCGCGCTCGTCGCCGGCGCCGGCGCCGTCGCCCGTGAGCACGACCCACGCCAGCGCGCCGAGCACCAGCACCAGCAGCACGGCCACGAGCGCACTCGCCGAGCGATCGTCGCGGGAACCCATGCGCATGTCCTCCTGCGGTGCTTGCACCCGTCCCGCGCGAGTGTACGCGCGACCCTGCGAGAGCGCTGAACGTCGTGCGGGTGAGGCGCCAGGCCGACGAGAGCGCGGTCGCTCGGTCCAGACGCACGCCGTGGCGCCGGCGCTACTCCCGTCCGCTCTCTTCGCGCAACGCCTCCGAGAGCGCGGCCAGCGCGCGGAACAGGCGCGAGCGGGAGCCGGCCTCGGTCAGTCCGAGCTGCTCGCCGATCTCGGCGTGGGTCAGTCCGAGGATGCGCGCCAGGACGATGATCTCGCGGTCGGTGTCGTCCAGGTGCTCGAAGGCGCGCTCGATGCGCTCCATCGTCTCGCGCGCGATGGCGGCCTTGCTGGGCGAGCAGAACGAGCGGTAGACGTCGAGCACCTCGACGTCGCCGGGCGACTCGCGCTGGACGTCGCGCTTCTGCGCGCTCCAGTACTCGGCCCGGTCGGCGATCTTGCGCAGCGCCGCCGCGAAGAGCCACGCCCGGAAGCCCGCCTCGCCGTCGTAGTGGAAGCGCTCGAGGTTCCCGAGCACGTCGCGACAGGCCGACTGCACGATGTCGGAGGCCGACTCGCGCGCCCGCAGCGCCGGTCCGACGCGCAGACGCACGTAGGCGCGCAGGGCCGGCAGGTGCTTGCGCAACAGCTCGTCGGCGGCCGCGGCGTCCCCCGCCTGGGCGCGAGCGACGAGGTCGAGGGAGGAGTCCGGTTCGGGCATGCGGCGGGGCATCGCGGGACGCGCGGCATCGTAGCAGGGGGTCGCAGTTCGCGCGGGTCGAGGCGTGGGGTTGCGGGAAACGCGCGGGCGCGCGTCCGGCTCCCCGGGGGGCCAGCCGACCCCCGGCGTCCACCATGACCCCCGAACCCGCCGCACCCCCCGACGACGCACGCCGAGGGGGACCGCGTACACTCGGCCGCCGCATGAGCTCCTCGGGCGATCCCGTCCTCCTCGATCTCGTCGCGCAGGCCGTCGAGCTGCTCGAGGGCGGCGACACGCACGCCTTCGAGGCGCTCTGCGCCGGGCACCCGGCGCACGCGGGCGAGCTGCGCGCGCGCGTCGACGAACTGCGCAGCGTGGGACTCGTCGGCGGGCCGCCCGCGGACGACGCCATCCCCGAGCGGCTGGGCGGCTTCCGGCTGCTGCGGCGCCTGGGCGGCGGCGGCATGGGCGTGGTCTACGAGGCCGAGCAGGCTCCCCTGGGACGGCACGTGGCGCTGAAGCTCGTGCGTCCCGACCAGCTCTACTTCCCCGGCGCGCGCAAGCGCTTCGCGCGCGAGCTCGAGGCCGTCTCGCGCCTGGCGCACCCGGGCATCGTGCCGGTCTTCGCCGCGGGGGAAGAGCGCGGCATCCCGTTCTTCGCCATGGAGCTCGTGCGCGGCGCCACGCTCGAGGAGGTGCTGGGCGTGCTGCGCGGACGCGACGTGGCGACGCTCACGGGCGGCGACCTGCGGCAGGCCGTCGAGCAGGTCGTGCGCGCGCGCGACGGCGACGCGATCGAGGCGCCCGGCGCGGCGGGGGGGCGCGACGAGACGCGCGGCACGCACGCGACGCGCGCCTCGGGCAGTGGCACGCGCGCGTCGCGGCGCCTGTTCGCCGGCACCTGGACGGCCGCGTGTCTCGCGGTCGCGCACGAGGTGGCCGACGCGCTGTCCCACGCCCACGCGCACGGCGTGCTGCACCGCGACGTCAAGCCGAGCAACGTCATGCTCACCGCCGAGGGCCGCGTGCTGCTGCTCGACTTCGGGCTCGCGCTCAACGCCGGCGACGCGCGCCTCACGTCCACCGGCAGCCATCTCGGGTCGCTGGCGTTCATGTCGCCCGAGCAGCTGCGCGGCGAGCACGCCGACCTCGACGCGCGCAGCGACGTCTACTCGCTGGGCGTCACGCTCTACGAGCTGCTCACGCTGCGCGCGCCGTTCGCGTCCGACGACGTCGAGACCACACGTCGGCGCGTGCTCGAGGGACGTCCCGAGCCGGCACGCAGGCTCAACCCGACGCTGCCGCGCGACGCCGAGACGGTCTGCGCCACCGCGATGGAGCGCGACCGCGAGCGGCGCTACGCGGGCGCCGAGGCGTTCGGGGCCGACCTCGCGAACGTGCTCGAGCTGCGGCCCGTGGCAGCCCGTCCGGCGGGGACGCTGCTGCGCGCGCGGCGCTGGGCGCAGCGGCGTCCGGCGCTGGCCACGGGCGGCGTGCTGGGCGCGCTCCTGCTGCTGGCCGGTCCGCTCGGCTGGGAGCTGAACCGCATGCGCGTGGCCGACGAGCTGCGCGAGGCCTACGATCGGAGCGAGCGTGCGGGACGGGAACTCCAGCTCGCGCTGGGACGCAGCGAGCGCGACTTCCGCTCGGCGCTCTCGGCCATCGGGCACGTGCTGCGCGAGATGGCGAGCGACGAGCTCGAGGACGTCCCCGGCATGCAGCGCGCGCGGCTCGAGGCGCTCGACCGCGCGGTGACGCTGCTCGGCGAGCTCGAGCAGGACCGCTCGGACGACCCGCTCGTGCAGTCCGAGGGCGCCGAGCTGTTCGGTTCGCGCGGCAAGGTGCAGCGCGACCTGGGACGTCCCGAGCAGGCGTCGCTCGACTTCGCGCGGGCCGTCGCGCTGCGGCGCGCGCTGCGCGAGCGCGAGCCCACGCCCGAACGCGCGCGCGACGTGGCCGACGCGCTCGTCGACGAGGGCAACGTGCTGCTCGTGCTGGGGCGCGTCGACGACGCGGCCGAGCGCCTGGCGGAGGCGGTCGCCCTGCTGCGCGACGTGGAGGCCGCGCGTCCGGACGACGCGTCGGTGGGACGGCTGCTCACGATGGCGCTGGCGAACCTCTCCGAGCCGTTGCTCGTGCTCGACCGCGAGGACGAAGCCGCGCCGCTCGTCGACGAGGCGGTGCGGCGCGCGCGCGGCTCCGCCGACCCCGGCGCCCAGGCCGCCTGGGACGAGGGGCGCGTGCTCGGCGACCTGGCCGACCTCCTGCGCGCCCGCGGCGACTCCGCCGGGGCGCTCGAAGCCTCGCAGAGCGCCCTCGCGGCCTACCGCACCGCGGTCGCCGTCGACCCGCGGCGACGCTTCCTGCGACTCGACCTGTGCACCGGGCTGCGCGACGTGGCGCGCGACGCCCAGGCCCTGCGCCGCTACGAGCAGGCCGAGCGCGCCCTCGTCGAAGCCCTCGACCTGGTCGACGGCCTGCTCGCGGACTTCCCCGACGCGAACCTCTACCACCAGCGACGCGCCGAGGTGCTCGAGCTGCTCGGCGTCGGCGCGGGCCAGCGCGGACGGCACCGCGACGCGTGGCCGCTGCTGGTCGAGAGCGGACGCGAGTTCGCCGCGCTGGTCGATGCCGATCCGTCCCGCTGCGACCTGCAGTTCGCGCTGGCGCGCTCGGAGGTCAACCGCGCGAACGTCCTCGTGCAACTCGTCGAGCGCGGCGACGAGGCGCGCGCGCTGCTCGACTCGGCCGCGGCACGTGCCACGCGCTGCGCCGGCGAGCTGGCCCAGTCGTCCCGTTTCGCGGGGACGCTGCGCCTGGGCAGCTATCTCGGCGCGCTGCTCGAGTGCACCCAGGGGGACGCGCGGGCGGCGCTGCCGCTGGTCCGGGCGTACGCCGGCGCGGCGGGAGAAGACCCCGAGCTGCAGCGTCGCGCGGCCGACCTGTTCGACGAGGCCGCCCTGGCGTGGGGACGGTTGACCGAGCAGGGTCCCGAGCGGGACTCGGCGCTGGCGGAGGCGCGCCAAGGGCTCGTCGAGCACCTGCGACGCGCGCTCGAGCTCGGCTACGACAACGTGGACGAGCTGGCCACGACGCCCGCGCTCGATCCCTTCCGCGGCGATCCCGAGGTGGCGGACCTGCTGCGCAGCGCCGGCGTGGGCGCCGACCCCTGAGGCGCCCAGGCCGCCCGGCGCACGCACGCGCTCACGTGCGGCGCGGGTTGATCTCGTCGGGGATGCTCGACTTCTCGGCGACGTAGCCGCGCTGGTCGTAGACGACCGTGTACGCGCCGTAGCCCGACGAGGCGCCGCTGCGCACGAGCGCCAGCGTCCACGCGGTCTCGAGGCTCGTGTGTCCGGTGGGCACCTTGATCGTGAGCATCTCGAAATACTCGGGCTGCTCGTTCTCGATGTCGAGGTCGGTCACGCGCGCGGCGTAGCGGCCCTGACGCGCGTGGTAGCGCTCCTGCGCCGACTGGACGGTGGCGAGGAACTCGAACGCCTCGGACGCCTTCGCCCGCTCGACCGAGGCCATGAAGCGCGGGACGCCGAACGCCGCGAGCACGCCCAGGATCACGACCACCACCGCGAGCTCGACGAGGGTGAAGCCGCGCTGCGCGTTCGCTCTGCGGGACGGGTCCATTGTGACCTCGTCGCTCCGGGTCGGCACTCGCCGCGCGTCGTTCGCGCGCGGTCCCGCAGCCTCATCGGGAATGCGCGGCCCGCCTCTGGAGACGAATCACGCGCCCGCCGGCGTCCCGGCGCCGGACCCGGGGTGACACCCGGGTCCGCGACCTCCGGTCCGGCGGGCGCGACCGCTCACTTGTTCCAGGGGCGCGAGCGCAGCACGACGGTGCCGGTGAGTCCCGGGTCGGTCTTCTGGCTCACGGGGATGCGGAACTCGAAGCCGTCGGGCACGCCGGCGAGCGGCTGGCAGTCGGCCCGGGTCGTCCCCGCGCGGTTCGGTGTGCGGCTGTCGAAGCCGTAGCGCACCTCGGGCGGCTGGTCCGCGCTGCGCACGACCTCGAGGTTGAGCTTCTCGCGGTACAGGTGGCCGCCGTCGAAGTGGTCGTCCGGCAGGAAGCGCAGCAGGCCCTCGCGCTCGACCTGGTACTCGGGGACGAGCACGCGCAGGTCGAGGCTGAAGCCGAGGCGCTGCCCCGACTTCGCCGCGCTGCCCAGCAGGAAGGTGCTCGCGAGCTGCACCGGCTCCTTCGCCTGGACGCGGTCCCAGTCGACGAAGCAGGCCGACTCCTCGCCCACGGTGCGCCGGTGCAGGTCCCAGCGCGCCTGGCGCACGCGCGCGACGACCTCGACGTGGTAGCTGGCGCGGATCTGGCGTCCCTGCTCCTTGGCCTGCCGCACCTTCGGCGGGAGCGTGATGGCGTCGATCTCGAGGAACGCGTCGACGCGCACGTCGCCGAACAGGAAGCGACGCAGGTTCTGGTAGCCCTCCTCCGAGTTCACGATGCCGTAGTGTCCCGAGTGGCTGCGGTGGACGAACGCGCGCGGGGCGCCCTGCACGCAGGCGTTCTTGATCTGCACGAGTCCGTCGGACGAGCTGCCGACCGCGAAGCTCGCGAGTCCCATCGCGACCTCGTAGTCGCGGTGGTTCGTGCCCACGAGACAGAAGACGCGCTCGGGATCGAAGGCTCCGCCGAGCGACGAGACCGGCTGCTTCTTGTTCGTCCCGGAGTCGAGCGCGAGGTAGTCGCGCATGCGCGACTCGTTGAAGTTGTCGATGTTGTTCGCCGTGAGGAAGCCGGGGATGTTGCCCACGGCGCGCAGGTCGATGCCGCCGTGAGGCGTCGCGTAGGTGAAGACCTTGTCCACCGGCGGCGGGTCGGACGCGGCCGCGGTGCCGTCGGCGACGCGCTTCGCGTGTCGCTTCGCGCGGATGTTCTGCAGGTAGCAGCGCGCCACCAGGCCGCCCATCGAGTGCGCCACGAGGTACACCCGGAAGTCGCGGCGCGCGGCCTTGCGCGCGTCGTCCGCGCCCTGCGCCGGTCCGCAGTACATGTCGCGCAACGACTCGACGAGGTCGTCGAGCCCGCGCGCGTAGTCCTCGATCTCGGGACGCACACCGCTGCCGAGCTGCTTCGAGACCGGCTCGTAGTAGCGGTAGATGAAGACGGTGCGGCGCGGCGGGGTGTCGGCGGCGCCGACCTCGGTTCCGGCGCGGAAGCCGTCGGCGTAGCCCTCGTCCTTCATGAGCCGGATGAGCGGCGACTCGAAGATGTGGCGCTCGACCTTGCCCGTCCACTCCTGGCGCACCTTGGTCGCGCCCCAGTTGAAGCCCATGTAGGGGTCGGCGACGGTGTCCTCGACCTCGGCCTGGGAGCCCGCGTATCCGCGGATGTAGACGATCGGGTGGCCGACGCGGTCGGGGCTGACCATGGTTCCCTCCTCCGTGGGTGTCGGACGTCAGCGTAGCGACTCCGGACGCCCGTGGCGCCGCGCCGTGGCAGAACGTCGTTCCGGCCGCGCCGCGTCAGTCGACGCCGGCCGCGAGCGTGGGCAGCAGCGCCTCGGCCATGCGCCGGTGTCCCTCGGCGTTCGGGTGCACGACGTCGAGGAAGCAGCTCGGCGCGTCCGGCGCGGCGGCCAGTCGCGTGAGGTCGACGAACGGCACCTCGTGCTCGATCGCGAAGCGGCGCAGCAGCGCGCCGTGGTCGCGGAAGGAGCGATACCACGGGACGACCAGCACGAGCCGCAGGCCGTGCGCGTGGCACAGCTCGGCGAGTTCGTCGAGCACCCGGCGACGCAGCGCCTCGGGCACCCGCGGCCGCGACGGATCGGTGCGCACCGCGGCGCGCGTGTCGTCGACGTCCCCGCCGTCGAGGGCGAAGAGCGCGCGGGCGAACTCGGAGCGCTCGAGCAGCCAGGCGCGCGCGCGGAACGTCCAGCGTGCGCGGTGCTCGAAGAGCTCGCCGTCGTCGAGGCCGCGCGCCGACGCGTCCTCGGCGCCCATGCGCAGGTCGAGGTAGCTGACCGGCAGGAAGTCGTTGATGCCGAACACGAACACGACCGTGTCGGGCTCGAGGTCGAGCCCGCGCGCGCGCAGGTACTGCAGGCCCTGGAAGCTCGTGTACCCCGGGACGCCGGCGTTCACCACGCGCACCGGCCTGCGTCCGCTCGGACGGGCGTCGAAGGCCTTCTGCAGGAGCGTGGTGTAGATCGCGTCCTCGGGCACGTCCCAGCCGAAGGTCGTCGACTCGCCCAGCACGAGGATGCGGTGTTCGTCGCCCTTGACCGCGGGCACCTGCGGGCCGCGCAGGCCCAGCGCGTTCGTGCGCGTCAGCCCGTCGTCGCCGAGCGCGTCGGGCCGCAGGCTCCAGAACAGCAGCGGGTCGTAGCGGCCGAGGCCCTTGGCCGAGCGCGTCTCGAGCGGGAAGCGCGGCCCTTCGAACGGGCCCAGCAGGCGGGCTCCGCCCTCGAGCGCGGCGAGTGTCACGAGCAGTGCGCCGAGCGCGAGGGCGAGGCGACGCGTCCACAGCGATCGAAGCACCCGCCCCGGCATGCGGGGCACTCTAGCACGCGGAGCGCGCGCCCGGCCGCGCGCGCGGCGAGGAGCGGCGGACGACGTGCGGACGAACGCGGCGGGCAGCGGCGGACGACGTGCGTCCGACCCGCGACGGCGCGCAGCGGCTAGGATGGGCGTCCGCCGCGAGGAGTCGACGATGGCCGATGCGACGCAGGACGCCGGGGGTGGCGCCGTCTGGCGTCTGCTCGCGCTGCTCGCGTTCGCGGCGGCGCTCACCGCCGGCGCGCTCGGCCTCGACTTCGGCAAGCACTGGGACGAGTGGCAGCACGTCGACGCGGCCTACACCGCGCTCGAGACCGGACGTCCGCTGCCGATGTTCTACAACTACCCGTCGCTCACCTTCGACCTGACGTGGATCGCGATCGGCGCGCAGGTCACGCTGGCGCGCGCGCTGCGCGACGGCGACGGAGACGTCACGGCCTGGCGGCACGACTACATCGAGCGCCGGCACGAGGCGCTGCAGCTCCGCACGAGGGCCCTGTTCCTGGTGCTCTCGCTCGCCTCGGGACTGCTGCTGTTCGTCCTCGCGCGCGACCTCGCCGGGCCACGCGTGGCGGTCCTCGCGTCGGCGCTGCTGCTGGGCAGCCACGAGTTCCTCTACCACGCGCGCTTCATCGCGCCGGACGGACCGCTCGCGACCTGCGCCGTGCTGTGCTTCGCCGGACTCGTCGCGGCGTCCCGCAGCGGACGGCTGCGCGGGCTCGTGCTGGCCGCCGTCGCGGCCGGACTCGCCACGTCGGCGAAGTACACCGGCGTGTTCCTCGTGCTGCCGGTGATGCTCGCCGGACCGTTGCTGCGCGTGGGGACGTCCCGGCGCTGGCTGCGCGCGGCGGGCCTGGCCGCGCTGGCCGGCGCCGTCTTCCTGGTCACCACGCCCGGAGCGCTGCTCGAGACCGGCAAGCTGCTCGAGCACGTGCGCATGCAGCAGGAGGTGTACGCCGAGGGCCACCGCGTCTACACCGTCGACGCCGGCTGGGACCACGCGCGGCACGTCCTCGAGTACCTCGGCACGCAGCTCTTCGAGCGCTGGCCCGCGCTCGACCTCGCGCTCGCCCTGCTCGCCTGCATGGGACTCGTCGCGGCGATCCGGCGGCGTCCCCGGTTCGTGCTGCTGCTCGCATCGGGGCTGCTGCCCTACCTCGCGCTGCTCGTGGCGCACCGCGTGTTCATCGTGCGCAACCTGCTTCCGCTCGTCCCGTTCGTGGCGCTGGCCTGCGCGGCGGGCATCGCGCTGGTGATCGGCGCGCTGCCGGTGCGTGCGCGGCGCGCGGCGTCGGTCGCCGCCGCTCTGCTCGCCGCGGGACTGCTCGCGCGGCGCGTCGACGACGGCGCGCAGATCCTCGAGCACGGGGGCGATCCGTCGTATGCCTACCGCCTCGCGGCCGAGGACCTCGACGCGCATCCCGAGCTGGCGGTCTACGTGGCCGACGACGTGCGCCGGCAGATGAAGAAGTTCGGCATCCGCGTGGCGAGCGCCGTCGGCGACCCCGACGCGGCCGAGCGTGCGCTCGTGCTGCCCCAGCGCTTCCCGTCCACGTCGCCGTCGCTCATCGAGCGCTGGTACGGCGTGCCCGACGTGAACTACCGCTACTACCACTCGTGGCACCAGCGCAAGCCGGCCCTGATCTCCGTGGATCTGGCGCGCGAGTACGACGAGCTCGCGCGATGAGCGCGCGCGTCGCCGCCGCGGTCGTCGTCGTCCTGGGCGCGTTCGTCGCGGCCCGCGCGCAGGACGCCGACGCGTCTCCGGACTTCGCGCGCGACGTGCGTCCCGTGCTGGCGCGTTGCCTGCAGTGCCACGCGGGCGACGAGCCCGAGTCGGCGCTGCGGCTCGAGACGCGCGCGGACGCGCTGCGCGCCGGCGAGTCGGGACGTCCCGCGCTGGTGCCGGGGGACGCGGCGGCGTCGGAGCTGCTGCGCCGCGTGGCGTCGCGCGACCCGCTCGAGCGCATGCCGCCGGGCGAACGTGCGCCGCTCACGTCCGACGAGATCGCGCGTCTCGCCCGCTGGATCGACGCGGGCGCAGCGTGGCCCGACGAGCGCGCGACGCACTGGGCCTTCCGTCCCGTGCGGCGACCGGACGTGCCCGCGGTGCACGACGCCGCCTGGCCGCGCGACGCGCTCGACGCCTTCGTGCTCGCGCGGCTCGAGGCCGCCGGGATGCGTCCGGCGCCGGAGGCCGACCCGGCCACGCTCGCGCGCAGGCTCTCGCTCGACCTCGTGGGGCTGCCGCCGGATCCGTCCGACGTGGAGGCGCTCCGGCGCGACCCGTCGACGTACGACGCGCTCGTCGAGAAGCTGCTCGCGTCGCCGCACTTCGCCGAGCGCTGGGCGAGGCACTGGCTCGATCGCGCCGGCTACGCCGACTCGGACGGCTACGAGAACGACAAGGCGCGTCCCGAGGCGTGGCGCTGGCGCGACTGGGTCATCGAGGCGATCGACGCCGACCTTCCCTTCGACCGCTTCGTGACCGAGCAGGTGGCCGGCGACCTGCTGCCCGACCGCGACCGCGGCACGCGCCTCGCCACGGGCTTCTTCCGCCAGACGCTCACGAACACCGAGGCGGGCATCGACCCGGAGGAGTTCCGCGTCGAGGCGGTGCAGGCGCGCGTCGACCTGCTCGGCACCGCGCTGCTGGGACTCACGCTGGGCTGCGCGCGCTGCCACGACCACAAGTACGACCCGATCCCCACGCGCGACTACTACGCGCTCTTCGCGTTCTTCGACGACGCCGACGAGGGGACGCTGCGCCTGCCGGCCGATCCCGGGGCGCTCGCGACGTACGAACGGCAGACGCGCGCGGCGCAGCAGGCGATCGCGCCGCTCGAGGCCGCCTACGAGGCGGCGCGGGCGGCGTGGAGTGCGCGCGCGACGCACCTCGTCCCGGCGGCGATCGCGGGGGTGCGTCCCGACGGCGTCGTCGACCTCGCACGCACGGGATCGCCCGCGAGCCTGCGCGCGCCGGTGCCCGACGAGCCCGTGCTCGGCGTGGCGCTGGAGGTCTTCCCGCAGGCGGAACCGGGCGAGGTGACCCGCCTCACGCTGCGCGCCGACGGCACCGACGTGCCGCTCGGCGAGCCCGGGCGCAGCGCGACGTGGACGACGTCCGACGCGTACCGCCACGCGACGTGGCTCGTCGACGGGCCGCTGCCGAGCGACGCCGCGTCGGTCACGTGCGTGCTCGAGACGCGCGGCGCGCCGCCGCGCGTCCGGCTGGCCTTCCTCGCGGGAGGGATCGACACGAACGCGCTGCCCGACGACGTGCGCCAGGCCATGTCCACGCCCGAGGCGGCGCGCACGCCCCAGCAACGCGATCAGCTCGTGGCCTACGAGGTGCGCTCGGACGACGACGTGCGCGAGGCGCTGCGCGCGCTCACGCGCGCACGCAAGGAGCTGCCGGAGCATCCCGCGCCGCTGGCCCAGGTGCTCGTGCCCCACGCCGGTGCGCCGCGGGAGGCGCACGTGCTCGTGCGCGGCGACTTCCTGCGTCCCGCCGAGCTCGTCGTGCCGGGGACGCCCGCGGTGCTGCCGCCGCTCGACGCCACGGGCGCGCGCGCCTCGCGGCTCGACCTCGCGCGCTGGCTCGTCGATCCGGCGCAGCCGCTCACCGCGCGCGTGTTCGTCGACGACGTCTGGCGCCATCTCTTCGGCGAGGGACTCGTCGGCACGCCCGACGACTTCGGCACGCGCGGCGAGCCGCCGTCCCATCCCGAGCTGCTCGACCGGCTCGCGTGGGACGTCGTGCACGGCGGCTGGAGCCGCAAGGACCTCGTGCGGCGCATCGTGCGTTCGGCGACCTACCGGCAGGCGTCGATCGTGCGCCCCGATGCCGAGGCGGCCGACCCGGACGCGCGCCTGCTGCACCGCCAGCGGCGCGTGCCGGTCGAGGCCGAGATCGTGCGCGACCAGGCCCTCGCCGCGAGCGGGCTGCTCGCACCGCGCGTGGGCGGACCGAGCGTGTTCCCGCCGCTGCCCGACGGCGTGGCCGACAAGAGCTACGCGAACCTCTTCACCTGGGAGACGAGCGTCGGCGACGACGCGCACCGGCGCGGGATGTACACGTTCTTCAAGCGCACCGCGCCGCACCCGCACCTCGTCGAGTTCGACGCGCCGTCGTCGCTCACGAGCTGCCCCGCGCGCATGCGCTCGATCACGCCGCAGCAGGCGCTCGTGCTGCTGGACGATCCGGTCTGGGTCGAAGCGGCGGCGGCGCTCGCCCGGCGCGTGCGCCAGGAGGCCGACGGCGACGAGGCGCGGATCTCCCGCGCGTTCCGGCTGTGCCTGGCGCGCGCGCCCGAGCCGGCGGAGGTCGCGGCGCTGGCGGGACTGCTCGCCGAGGCGCGCGCGTGGTACGACGGACGCGCCGACGACGCGCGCGCGTTCGTGGGCGAGCCCGACGCCGAGCTGGCCGCGCTGGCGGCCACGCTGCGCGTGCTCTTCACCCTCGACGAGTTCCTGGTGCGCCCGTGAACGCCGAAGCGTCCAGCCGCCGTGCGTTCCTGACCGCCGCCGCGGGCGGACTGGGCATGGCCGCGCTCGGTCCGCTGCTGGCCGCCGCCGTGCTCGCCGACGACGAGCCGCGTCCGTCGGGGACGCACTTCGCGCCGCGCGCGAAGTCGGTGATCTTCGTGCTGCTGGCCGGCGGCGCGAGCCAGCTCGACCTGTTCGATCCCAAGCCGAGGCTGCGCGAGCTGCACGGACGTCCCATGCCGGCGTCGCTGCTGCGCGACGTGCGCTTCGCCTTCGTCCAGAAGGACTCGGCCGTGCTGCAGGGATCGCCGCGCGCGTTCGCGCCGCGCGGTGCGTGCGGCATGCAGCTCTCCGAGCTGCTGCCGCACCTGGGCGGCGTGGCCGACGAGCTGCTGCTCGTGCGCTCGATGCACACGAGCGAGTTCAACCATCATCCCGCCCAGCTCGTGATGCAGTGCGGACGGGCCGCGTTCGGCCTGCCCAGCGCGGGCTCGTGGATCACCTACGCGCTCGGCAGCGAGAACCGCGACCTGCCCGGCTACGTCGTGCTCACCGCGGGACGCGGCAGCAGCGGCGGCGCGACGCTCTGGCAGAGCGGCTTCCTGCCGTCGGGCCACGCGGGCGTGCCGCTGCGTCCGGTGGGCGAGCCGCTGATCGACCTGGCCGACCCGCCGGGCCTGCCGCGCGCCCTGCAGCGACGCGCGCTCGCCGTGCGCGGGACGCTCGACGCGCTCGCCGCCGCGCGCACCGGAGATCCGTCGGTGGCCGACCGCATCGCGAGCTTCGAGCTCGCGGCGCGCATGCAGCTCGCGGCGCCCGAGGCGCTCGACTGGCGCGGCGAGCCCGCGTCGATGCTCGAAGAGTACGGCGTGACGCGCGACGACCCGCAGATCGTCGCCGAGCGCGACGGCGGTCCGGGACAGTACCGCACGTTCGCCGCGAACTGCCTGCTCGCCCGGCGCCTCGTCGAACGCGGCGTGCGCTGCGTGAACCTGGTCCACGCGAGCTGGGACCACCACGGCAACCTCGACGTCGAGCTGGGCTTCAACGCGGGCATGGCCGACCGTCCGCTGGCGGCGCTCGTGCGCGACCTCCGGCGTCGCGGGCTGCTCGACGAGACGCTGCTCGTGATCGCCACCGAGTTCGGACGCACGCCGCTGGGCGAGAACCGCGTCGGCGAGACGCCCAACACCGGACGCGACCACCATCCCTTCGCGTTCAGCGTGCTGCTGGCGGGGGGCGGCTGCAAGGGCGGCGAGGTCTACGGCGAGACCGACGAGCTGGGCTGGGACGTGGTGCGCGATCCCGTCCACGTGAACGACCTGCACGCCACGGTGCTGCACCTGCTGGGACTCGATCACCTGCGCCTCACGCACCGCTTCCAGGGACGCGACTTCCGCCTCACCGACGTGGCCGGCCGCGTCGTGCACGAGTGGATCGCATGAACACGTCCGACGACGACACGCGGGATCCGGCGCGCGCGCAGGCCGACGACGCGCGGGACGCGCACGCGCCGGAGCGCGGCGCGGCGCTGCGCAGGCTCGCGGCCCTCGGTGGCGGACTCGGCGTGGCGACCGGCGTGTGGACCGCGTGGCCGGCGTTCGAGGCCGCGGCGTCCGAGATCGGGCGCCAGGAGTGGCTCGCGCACGACCTGCTGCGGCTCGCGGCGCGTCCGCTGCTCGCGCCGACGCGGGACGTGCTGCTCGCGGGGCTCGCCGGCGCGGCGATCGGGCTGCTGCTCGGTGCGTCCGTCCGGCTGCGCGTGGTGCGGACCGTCGCGCTGCGGGCGCTCTCGGCGCTCGGAGGCGTCCTGTTGCTGGGCGCGCTCGTGGCCTGGGCGCGCATGGCGTGGCTCGACGCGCGGCGTCCCCCCGACGGCGCGCCGAACGTGGTCTGGATCGTGATCGACGCGCTGCGCGCCGACGCCCTCGGATGCTACGGCTGCGCGCGTGACACGAGTCCGTTCGTCGACGAGCTGGCCGCGTCGGGCGTGCGCTTCGAGCGCGCCCTGAGCCAGGAGTCGTACACGCTCGCGTCGGCCGCGTCGTACCTGACCTCGACCTATCCCACGACCCACCGGGTGCTGTACGACCTGCCACGCATCGACACGCTGGCACCCGGCGCGGTCACGCTGGCCGAGCTGTTGAGCGACGCGGGGTACGCCACCGGCGCGTTCGTGTTCAACCCGCACCTGCTCGCGCGGCACCGCTTCGACCAGGGCTTCGACGTGTACGACGACGACGCCAAGGCCGAGGGCATCGACGGCGACTCGCCCACCTGGCTCGCGCACGAGACGGCGGCCTTCATGCAGCGCAAGGTCGACGCGTTCCTCGCCGCGACGTCCGACGAGCGCCCGCGCTTCATGTACCTGCACTATCGCGACGTCCACGGACCGTACGTGCCGCCGCCCGAGTACGCCGCGCGCTTCGTGCACGACGACTGGCCGGCCGCGCTGCGCGAGCGTCCGGTGGCCGACGCGTTGCGTCCCCTGAAGGAGACGCCGCCGTACCTGCCGTTCGTCGAGTACCAGCGCGCGCTCTACGACGCCGAGGTCGCGTACACCGACGACATGCTGCGGCGCCTCTTCGCGCGCCTGGCCGAGCACGGGATCGACCGTGAGCACACGCTCTTCGTGCTGTGCGCCGACCACGGCGAGGAGTTCCACGACCCGCACCCGGACGACGAGCCCTCGTTCAGCCACGGACGCACGCTCTACATCGAACAGATCCACGTGCCGCTCGTGCTGCTGCTGCCGGGACGCGCGCCGCCACGCGTCGTGCGCGAGCCGGTCGAGCTGCTCGACCTCGCGCCCACGCTGCTCGACCTGCTGGGGCGTCCCGCGCCCTCGACCTTCGAGGGACGCAGCCTGCGTCCGTTGCTCGACGGCGGGACGCGCGCCGTGCGTCCGCTGTACAGCGGCGGGAGCCGGCAGCGCGGCGCCGTCCTGCTGGGCGACACGATCTACCTGGAGGACGACGCCGTGGCGCGCAAGGCGCGCGCGTTCAACGTGCGCCCCGCGCCCGGCGACGAGACGCGTCGACGCGTCGAGCTGTACGACCTCGCGAGCGATCCGGGCGAGACGTCCAACGCGGCGGGACGCCTGCGCGAGCGGGCGCGCGCGCTGCACGGCCTGCTCGACGCGTGGCTGCGCCGGACGGGCGACGACCCTCCCACGGCCGAACTCGACGAGGCCACGCGCGAGTCGCTGCGGGCGCTCGGTTACCTGGGCGATGAGCGCTAGTGCGGAGACGGGCGCCGCTTGGCGGACGTCCGCCTTGCGGGTATAATCTCAGCGAGTCTCCGAGCCCCTGCGGCCGTCGATCCCGGCCCGCGCGTGAGCCACACCCGTGTCCATCATCCACCGGTCGTTCCACCTCGCTTCCCGCCCCCTCGCCGCGCTGCTCGTCACCGGCCTGCTGGCTTCGACGGCCTTCGCCGCCGGCCCCGGCCCGGGCGTCAAGGGCGACGCGCTGCCCATCGGCGGGACGGCCCAGACCAGCACCCAGGGCCGCCGTTCGGCGCCCGAGATCGACGTGAGCCTGGCCGGCGCCGCCGCGGTGCTCGTCGTGGGCGGCCTGCTGCTGCTCACCGACCGCCGGCGCGTCCGCGCCTGATCGGACGGCCTAGCGCGCCTCGTCGGGTCGGCGTCCATCGCCCGATCGGGAGAGGCGCTGCAGGGCCGCACGCGCCAGGAGCGTCACAGCGAACGGGATGCCGCGCACGAGGTAGCGGTACGCCAGGCGGCGCGGCTCCTCCTTGAGGCGGTAGAGCCATTCGAGGCCGCCGCGCTGCATCCAGCCAGGGGCGCGCTTCACCTCGCCGGTGACGAAGCTGAAGCTGATGCCGACGCCGATCCACCAGGCGCCGGGCAGTTCGGCCCGCAGGGCGGCGATCAGCCGCTCCTGCTTGGGTGCGCCGAGGGCCACGAACACGATGTCGGGGGCGGCGGCGCGCAGGCGCTCCCGCACCTCGTCCACGGCCCGTTGGTCGCGCTCGAAGCCGAACGGCGGACAGTGGCTGCCGGCCACGCGCAGTCCCTCGAAGCGCGCGGCGAGGATCTCGCCGGCCCGCTCGGCGGTGCCTGGATTGCCGCCCAGCAGGAAGATCGAGCGTCCGGCGGGGGCCACGGCCTGCGAGACCGAGACGATCAGGTTCGAGCCGGCGACGCGCTCGGGGAGCGGCGTCCCCTGCAGCCGGCTGGCCCAGATGAGCGGCATGCCGTCGGCGACCAGCAGGTCGGCCTCGCCGCACAGGCGGGCGAACACTTTGTCGCGCACCAGCCGATGGAAGTAGTCGAGGTTCGGAGTCACGACCCAGCCGCCGCGGCCCGCAGCGAGGGCTCGGCCGATCAGGGCACCGCACTCGCGCTCGGTGATGGCGTGCAGCCGCACGCCGTGCAGCACGATCGACGGAACCGGCGGCAGCTCCGGCGGCCGGGGCGAGGTCGATCCGGACGGCGAGGACGCGCCGGGCGCTGACGCCGCTCCCGCGGGGGGCGCGGGCCGTTCGAGCGGCGACGGTGCGGGCGTGGGCCGTTCGGGCGGCGGGCGCCCAGGATCGGCGCCCGCGTCCGTCATCGACTCAGAACGCTCCGCGCGCCGCGAAGACTGCCGGGATCGTGCGCGCCAGGATGACCAGGTCGAGCCACAGCGAGCGGCGCTCGATGTACTCGACGTCGAGCGCGACCTGGTCGTCGAACTCGAGCAACGAGCGACCCGAGACCTGCCACAGGCACGTCAGGCCCGGCTTGATCTCGAGCCGGCGACGCTGGGCGGGGGTGTACTTGGCCACCTCTGCAGGGAGCGGAGGACGCGGGCCGACGATCGACATGTGCCCGAGGAGCACGTTCAGCAGCTGGGGCGTCTCGTCGAGCGAGGTGCGCCGCAGGATCTGCCCGAGGCGGGTCACGCGCGGGTCACGACGCATCTTGAAGAGCACGCCGCCCTTGACCTCGTTGTAGGCCTCGAGGGCCTCGCGCAGGTGTTCGGCGTCCTGCACCATCGAGCGGAACTTGATCATGCGGAAGGTGCGTCCGCCGCGCCCGACGCGCGTCTGGACGAAGAACACGGGACCGGGGGTCTCGTACTTGATCAGCGCCGCGAGGGCGAGCCAGAGCGGTGACAGCAGCACGATGGCCGACAGGCTGGCGAGCACGTCGAAGGCGCGGCGGGCGCGCTCGCCGCGGCGGGCCACCGGTACGACCTTCCGTGGCTCGCTCGGAGCGGCAGCCTTGCCGGGGGCGGCACGCCGGGGCGCGCTCGGGCCGAAAGGCATTCCGTGCTGGGCTTTGGGGGCACGACGCGAGGGGAGGTTGCTTCCCCGGCGACGGGTGGACCCTGCGCGGTCCACCAGACTCGCAGATGCAGACATGTCAGTGATGATCTTCTACCAGGTCCTCTTCCTTCCGACCTCGGACCTGCCTCCTGTGGTCGGACGGTCCCCACCATTCCGCGCATAAGCATGGAGTGTAAATCGCCGTCTGGCAAGTGGTCCATGTACGCAGGGCGTGCGCGTACAAGTTCCCGCGAAACGTTCCCGCGGCGATCCGGATCTCCCCGTGCCGACTCAGGTGGGGTGTCCAGCGCGTCGCGATCCCAAGCGACGAGCGAGCACGCCGGCCATCAAGCCGGTGGTCGTCGCCAGATCGAAGCCCTCGGCGACGCGGCGCCGACCCGAGACGCCGAGCCGGCGCCGGGCGTCGGCGTCGTCGAGCAGCTGCTCCAGGGCCGCGGCCAGACCGAGCTCGTCGGACGGCGTGAAGAGCAGTCCGTCGATCCCGTCGCGGACCAGCTCGGGAATGCCGGCGAGCCGCGGGGCCACGCACGGCAGCTCCATCGCCATGGCCTCCATGAGCACCACCGGCACGCCCTCGGTCAGGCTGGCCAGGACGAACACGTCGGCCCGCGCGTAGGCGGCCTGGACGCCAGCCTCGCTCGCCGCGCCCTCGAGTCGCACGTGTCCCTCGAGCCCGAGCGCCAGCAGCAGTGATGCCAGCGCCTCCCGCTCCGGACCGTCGCCCACCAGTCGCAGGACGAAACGCCGCCCGCCGTCGACCAGCCGCCGGGCCGCCGCCAGCAGCAGGCGATGGCCCTTGACCGGATCGAGCCGCGCCACGCACACGAGCTCCGGGATCTCGCGCGTCGCTCGCTCCGCCGGCGGCCGGAAGCGCGCCAGGTCGACGCCCATGCGCGTGATCTCGATCCGGTCCCAGCGGTCGGGGGGCATGCGCAGCATGACCTGGCTGCGGCTGTAGGCCCCGATGCAGCACACGAAGTGCGCGTCGGCCGCCACCGCCGGGAAGTGATCGCCGGGTTCGTCGTGGAAGGGCGGACTGCCGTGCACGGTGAACGAGAACGGCACGTCCAGGAGGCGCGCCGCGAGCGAGCCGACGACCGAGGCCGGGTTCGCGAAGTGCACATGGATCGCCCGCGCGCCCCGACGTTCGGCCTCGCGCGCCACGAGCGCCGCTTCGGCCGCGTAGAAGAGCGCCTTGAGCAGCCGCTTCGGATCGCTGCCGGCGCGTCCCAGGGCCGTGCCGAACATGCCCAGGCAGCGCCGGGGACGACGCACGAACGCGCCTGCGATCGCGGCCAGCGCGCCGACCGCTCCGGCGCGCTTGACGCAGAAGGTCAGCGCGGCCTCGGCGCGCTCGCGCTCGTCGAGCTCGGCCTGCGATCGATCGGGCGGGTTGATCGAGGCCACCGCGATCGTGAACCCCAGGGCCCGCAGGCCCGTCACCTCGCGCAGCACGAAGGTGTGCGAGATCGCCGGGTAGCGCGAGAGCAGGTAGAGGATCGGCGCCGCGCCGCGGCCGTCGACCGGCGTCTGCTCGGGAGGCGATTCGTCGGTGGCGAGAGCCTCGGCCATGCGAGGACCCAGGAGAGCGAGGGTGCACGGCCGCCGTCCGGCGGCGAGAGGCACGGCAGGATGATGACGAGGGGGTCGTCCGCGATCAAACCCGCGGCGGTCCGGCCATGCCGTCGCGGCGGACGGGCTCGCTACACTCCGTCGCGAAGTTCCGGGGCGACCTGTCGGACCGGCCGCGAGTTCCACCAGGGCAACGTGATGAGCGCCAGTCCGTCGAGTCCCACGCGCGGGCCGCACCCGGTGCGGGTCCTGCACGTGCTGCCCGACCTCGCGACCGGCGGCGGACAGCAGGTGCTGCTGCGTCACGTGTCGGCCGGCGACGCGGCGCGCGTGCTCCACCACGTCGCCTGGTTCGGGACGGCGCGCGACCTGTCCGAGCCGCTGCGCGCGGCGGGCGCGACGCTGCACGACCTCTCGGGGACTCGCGGACTGGGCGCCTTCGGCGCCCTGCGCGACGTGGCGCGCGCCGAGCAGGTCGACCTGCTGCACACCAACGGGACGCCCGTCGACCGGCTCTTCGGCCATCTCGTCGCGTGGCGGCTCGGCCTGCCCGCGGTGACCACGCTGCACGGTCTGCGTCCCGATCCGGGCCCGATCTCGCTGCGTCCGCTCGCGCTGCTGGACCGCGCGCGGGACGCCCTGCGCCGGCGGGTGCTGCGCGCACTGGACCGGCGCACGCTCGCGGCGGCGATCGCCGTCTCCGACGCGGTGCTCGACGACTGGCGCGCCGAACTCGGCGCCCTGGGCGCGCCCGGGCCGCGGCGGGTCACGATCTGCACGGGCGTGCCGCTCGACGTCCACGCCGCCGCGTCCCGGGAGCGCGCGCGGGTGCGCGCCGCGATCGACGTGCCGGACGCCGCGCCGCTGCTGCTGTGCGTCGCGCGGCTCGAGTCGGGCAAGCGTGTCCACCTGCTGCCGCCGGTGCTCGAGCGCGTGCGGCGTGTCCACCCCGCGACGCGGCTGCTCGTGGCGGGCGAGGGCGGCGAGCGCCCGCGGCTCGAGCGGCTCGTGCGCGACCTCGGTCTGGACGATGCGGTCCTGCTGGCGGGACGGCGCGACGACGTCCCGGAGCTGCTGGCCGCGGCCGACGTGTTCGTGTTCCCGTCCGAGCGCGAGGGCTTCGGACTCGTGGTGCTCGAGGCCCTGGCCGCCGGGCTGCCGGTGGTGGCCGAGGCGCTGCCCTCGCTGACGCACCTGCGCGCCCTCGACGCCGGACTCGTCGACGCGACGTTCGCCGATCCCGACGCCACGGCCGCGCAGGTGGTCGCGCTGCTCGACGACCCGTCCCGGCGCACGGAACTCGGCGCGCGCGGGCGGCGGGTGGCCGCCGCGCACTTCGACGTGCGCGACTCGGCCCGCCGGATCGAGGACCTCTACCTCGCGGTGCTCGCCGACCGTCGGGCGCGCGCGACGGAGCCCGAGTAGACTTCCGTGCCTCCGCCCCCTCCGATGCCCGCCATGTCGCGTCGCCGTCCGCTCGTCGTCCTCGCCCGGGTGTCCGTGCTCGTGTTGGCCGTGGCGGCCGCCTGGACGACCGCCGCGTGGGTGCGCTTCCGCGCCGAACCGCTGCTCGTCGTGGGCAACGTCCCGGAGGTCTACCCGCGCCGCACGTCCACGCTCTCGGCGAACGTCTCGGGCACGCTGCACCGGCGCGTCTCCGAGGCGCTCTACCGGCTCAACGGCGGGGCGTGGACGCCGGTCCCGCACGGCGGCCCGCGCGCCGACCCGCCACTGTTCAGCCTCGAGCTGTCGCGCGACGCCCTGCGCACGGGCGAGAACGAGCTCGAGTTCGCGGCGCGCGCGGCGTTCCATCCCGACGAGCACGCGGCGGTCACGTTCCGCTACGACCCGTCGCCCGTGGTGCTGCCGGTCGAGCGCGACTGGCAGGACGCGTCGCTCGAGGTGCAGGACGGCCTGTGGGAGAGCGCTCTCGTCGACGGCGAGTGGCGCGTGCGTCCCGTGCCAGGGCTCGAGGGCTACGACCGCATCCTGCTCGTCACCGGCGCCTTCCCCGGCGGACGGCGCATCGAGACCGACGTGATCTACCGCTATCCCGAGAAGTGGTCGCGTCCCGAGTACATCTTCGGCGTGCTCACGCTCTGGTCGGGCCACGGCACCGACTGGACGCACCTGCCGCGCGCCGGCTACCGCTTCGCGCTGGCCTGCTACTGGACCAAGCCCGGCGGCGCCGGCAGCGAGGTCTCGGTCTACCGTCCCGGCGAGGATGCGGTGTTCGTGAACACCTACCGCAGCCTGCCGCTCGAGCCGGGACGCAAGCACCACGTGGTGGCCGAGGTCGTCCCCGAGCGCGACGCCGACGGCACGCTGCTGCGCTGGACGCAGCGCGTCAAGTGGTGGCTCGACGGAGAGCCCGAGCCGGAGGCGTGGCAGATGCTGTCCGACGACGAGGGCTGCCCGCTCACGGACGACGAGTACGCGGTGGCGCTGCTCGTGTACCGCTGCCAGGTCGACTTCGGCCCGGTGCGGGTGACCGCGCTGCCCGACGGTTGACGTCGGACGCGCGCCGCACGGTCAGGTCACGGGGATGCCGGCCCGCCGGATGCGTTCGAGGAACGGACCCGGTCGTCCGAGGCCGCGCCGGAACGCGGAAGGCGGCGGTCCCGGGTTCTCGGCGGGGTAGCGCACCGGACGTCCGAGCAGCAGCTCGCCCACGCGCGGCCGGATGTCCCGTTGCGCGGCGCGCGTGAGGTCGACGCGCGCGAAGACGCGTTGCATCCGCGGTCCGTGGTAGGCGGACAGCGGCAGCGCCCCGCTCGTCCCGCGGATGACCGTCATGTGGAAGCCCTGCCAGTTCGCCCCGCGCAGCCAGACGGTGTCGCGGAAGCGCGGCAGGAGGATGCGTCGCGCGACGGCGCGCTGCACGATCCCCGGCAGCAGGAAGTCGGTGCGCGCCCAGGCCTTCGTCACGAAGTCCGTGAGGCGGCCGGGATCGATGGCGTACTTCTTCCAGTACGGCGTCATGAACGCGTCCGCCATCTGGCCCTTCCAGAACACCACGGGACGCTCGGACGCGATCGCGATCTCGCGCAGCCGCGCGCCCCAGCGGTAGTGCTCGAGATCGGCGCGGCAGGTGTTCTCGAGGATCTCGCGGTCGAGCACCCGCGGGTCCTCGGGGTCGGTGAGCTCCTCGACCTCGACGTCCAGGTCGTTCTCCTGCACGAAGCGCCGGACGAGCGCGAAGTTCGGGCTCGCGCTGAGCGCCGTGACGCGCTCCCTCCACGGCAGGAGCAGCAGGTTCATGCTGTCGCGCCCGCCGACGAGCACGAACGGCCGGACGTCCGCGCGGGACCCGAGCTCGGCCACGTCGTCACGCACGGCGGCGGCGATCTCGGCCGCGTAGTGCTCGGGATCGGTGATGTCCGGGTCGGACTCCGTCTCGATCGTCGAGCCCACGCGCTCGATCTCGCGGTCGATCGTCGCGACGCTCGGGAAGAACCGGAACCCGGGGGCCTCGGCCGCGCGCGCGGCCTCGTCGTTCAGCACGAGGCTGCCCTTGCGCACGACGAGCGCGAGGATCGACCACGAGTAGGTCGTGCCGCAGCGGTAGACGGGATAGAAGTGCGGCGGCTCGCCGACGCGCTCGGCCGTCCAGAAGAGCGGCGCCCCGGGCGACCACAGCTCGTTCTCCGTCAGGCACGTCGTGTGACGGGGCGGGAGGGCGAGCTGCGCCCGGATCTCCTCGATGCGGTCCATGCCGAACTCGCGCTGGATGCCGTACGTCTGCGGTCGCGTACCGGGCCCGGACATCATGCCGAATCGCCTGCGACGGACAAGCGGCGCGCGCGCGTGCCCTGGCATCGTCACGACGACGAGTGGACAATCGCGCCCGGCTCCCGGACGACGCGTCGCGCGTCGTCATCCACCGCCGGACGCACACAAGGACGCTCGTGACCAGCGACGTCGGGATCGTGATCATCGGCCGCAACGAGGGTCGCCGGCTCGAGCGCTCGCTGGAACGCCTGCACGGACGTCCCGAGCCCGTCGTCTACGTCGACAGCGGCTCGACCGACGGGAGCGTGGCGACGGCCCGCCGCCTCGGCGCGCACGTCGTCGAGCTCGATCCCTCGCGTCCCTTCACGGCGGCGCGAGGTCGCAACGAGGGCTTCCGCGAGCTCGTCGCGCGACGCCCCGAGGTGGCCTTCGTGCAGTTCCTCGACGGCGACTGCCTGCTCGACGTCGGCTGGCTCGCGCTCGGCGGCAAGCGCCTGCGCGCCGACGCGCGCCTTGGCATCCTGACCGGCAGGCGCCGGGAGGTCGCGCCGGAGGCTTCGGTCTACAACCGGCTGACCGACATGGAGTGGGACGGCGGTCCCGACGGCCGACGCTCGTGCGGCGGCGACGCGCTCGTGCGGGTCGCCGCGTTCCTCGCGGTGGACGGCTACGACGAGGATCTCGTGGCCGGCGAGGATCCCGAGTTCGCCCACCGGATCGCCGCGGCGGGCTGGACGGTGCTCGCCGTCGACGCCGAGATGACCCGTCACGACGCCGACCTGCACCGCTTCTCGCAGTGGTGGCGCCGCTGCCTGCGATCGGGGCACGCGTACGCCGAGGGCCGCGCGCTGCACCGCGGCGCCGGCGGGTTCTTCGTGCGCCAGACGCGCAGCATCTGGATCTGGGGCGTCCTGGTGCCCGTCCTGGCGCTGGGCGGGGCGCTGCTCGTCTCGGCCTGGTGTCTCCTGCTGCTGCTGCTCTTCCCGCTGCAGGTGGCGCGCCTGGCGCGACGCATGTCGGCCGCCGGGCGTCCCGCCGGCGACCGCTGGGCCTACGCGTTCTTCTGCGTGCTGGGCAAGTTCCCGGCCGCGCAGGGCGTGCTGACGTTCCACCTCCGCCGGCTGCTGGGGAGGCGCTCGCGCCTGATCGAGTACAAGCACGGCGAGGGCGGCTGACGGCCGCGTCTCAGCGCAGCCACGTCGTGCGCGATCCGGCGGGCCGGGTCGTCGGACGGAGCTGCGTCGCCGTCCTCCGGTTGCCGCGGCCGAGCACGCGCCGGAACGCGGGCTCGCGCACGATCTCGACCTTGCTGCCCTGGATCACGGCCTCGCTCCAGCCCAGCATCATGAACAGCACGTGGCGGGTCTGGGCGCCGAGGTAGACGGTCGCGATGGTGAGGCCGATGCTCACGACCGCCCCCAGCAGGATGAACGCGAGGATCCCGGTCGGATCCTCGTACGCGGATCGGAGTCCCACGAAGAACAGCCGCCCGCTGACCCACAGGATGATCGCGAGGAGCAGCCCCACGCTGTACAGCCCGTGGTCGAGGGCCAGCAGCATGTAGTGGTTGTCGACCGAGTAGAGCCGGTCGGTGACGGGCCACTCGCCCGCGCCCCACCCCATCTGCGGCCGCTCCATGATCGTCGGGATGTACGCGTCGATGAGGTCGAGGCGGTACGCGGCGTTGCGCTGGTCGATGGTCTGGGCCGCGTCGCGTCCCCCCTGGACGTACGAGCTCACGGACGATGCCATGACCGCGCCCGCCACCACGAACACGAACAGGATGCGGAAGAGCATCCGCTCCTTGGCGCGCACGAAGCCGAGCATCGCGGGACAGGCCGCGAGCGTGAAGCCCATCACCGGGCCGCGGGACTGGGTCATCGCGAACCCGACGGTGAGCGTGATGATCGCGAGCCAGCTCACGCGTCGCTGGACGTGTCCGCAGCGGTGCAGCCAGGCCATCAGGAACAGCGCCACCGCGAGGACCATGCCCGCCAGGATCGGCCCGCCGAGCGGGCCGCTGATGCGCGCGAAGCCCAGCCGGTAGCCGCTCGGCCCGAGGTCCTGGCCGGGGAAGAACACCTCGAGGATGACGCTGAAGAGATTCGTCCCCATGCGGAACTGCCACACGGAGAGGAGCGACACCAGGATGAGCATGGTGATGAAGACCTTCGCGAACTCGACGCGACGTCCCTCCTGCTCGATGAGCAGCGAGGCGATGAAGTACGGCCCGGCCATCGAGCAGATCACGTCGAACAGCAGGTTGCGCGTCGCCGCGGCGTCGGTGTTGTGGTACTGCGACGCGCCGAGCACCACCACGAAGGCCAGCACGAGCAGGTCGGTCACCTTGGGGCGCCACGTCGCCCGGTGCGAGAAGGGGGCGGCCGCGAGGATCGGGAGCAGCCCCATCTCGTGGAAGGTGATGCCCGGCGTGCCGGGGATGTTCCAGGCGAAGCCGTCCGGGAGCAGGAGCAGCGTCGGCAGGTAGACGTAGACGAGCGCGAACGACGGGGAGACGAGCAGCGACACGAGTCCCGCGACGAGCGCGGGGAGCAGCACCACGATCTGCATCGCTGTCCTTCGGGCGCAGGTCCGGAGAGGTCGAAGGGCCTCCCGGAAGGTCAGGCCGCCGATTCTAGCAGGCCCGCGGCCCCGGGCTGCGTGCCCCGTGACCGCGCGGCCGGGAGCCGCGCCGCGACGTCAGCGCCCGCGCAGGCGAGCCACGACCCGGGCCGCGAAGCGCGAGCGCAGGTGGGCCTCGCGCCGGACGTGGTCGATCCGCAGCCAGGCCAGGCAGCGCGCGCGTTGGCTCGGCGTGAGCGGGTGGGCGCGCACGACGCGGGCGAGTCCCTCGTAGAGCTTCGACAGCGGCTCGACGCCGCGGCCGCGGTAGAGGGGATGGAAGCGCGGCACGCGGACGGCCTCGGGCTCGTGGGCCTCGCGTCGCGTGGCGAGGACCTCGTCCACGTGGGTCCACGGGCCGCGCAGGCAGAGCTGCAGGGCGAGCAGCCGATCGCACCACTGGTCGATCTGCAGCAGCGGCGTCGCGAGCAGCTCCCGCCGGCGGATCATGCTGTAGATCGGGTCGAACGCGAGCCGGTCGACGCGCAGCAGGTGCAGGGTCGTCCTGAAGCGGGCGACGACGTCCGACGCGTCGACGCGTGGCCCCGTGTAGCGGTGGAAGTCGACCTTGCCGTCGTCGTCGACGAGGCGCCAGAGGGTCGTCACGCCGACCGCCCCGGGATGCGCGTCGAGGGCCTCGACGCAGCGCGACACGTACGTCGGGTGGAGCTGGTCGTCGGCGCCGATCCAGCGGAAGTACTCGCCGCGCGAGAGCTCGAACACGCGGTTGAAGTTGAGGATCTGCCCGATGTCCTCGTCGTTGCGGACGTAGCGCACCCGCGCGTCGTGCTCGGCCAGCCGGGTGGCCACGTCCCGCGTGCCGTCGGTGGACGCGTTGTCGCAGACCACGACCTCGAGCGACGCGAAGTCGGAGGCCAGGATCGACTCGAGGGCGCGGCCGAGGAAGCGCTCGCCGTTGCGCACCGGCAGCCCGAAGCTGACGCGCGGTGCGCCTTCGTCGGGAAGGCCGGGGTCGACCTCGGACCGGGTCACCGACGGGACGCTGGGGCGGGGTTTCACTCGGGTGTCCGGGCGGAGGGCGTCGGGGGAGTGTACTCGACTCCACCCGCGCCCGCCGCGCCGGACGGGCTCACCCGACGCGCGTCAGGGCTTGTACTCGAACGCTCCGATGTCGGGCTCGGCGCTGCCGCTCGAGTCGCCGTCGGTGGGGATGGCGGCCGTCTCGAAGTCGCCCAGCGTCGCGTCCATCTCGATGCCCTTGTCCACCGCGGGGCTGTTCGCCTTCAGCGCGAAGTCCATCGGCTCGTGCGGGTTCGAGACCACGAAGAGCGGGTCGTTCGTGAGCAGGTTGTGGTCGTACGTCGTGCTGCCGCCGGCGTCGTTCTGGATGATCGTGTCGGGCGACGAGGCCGACGGCGCCGATCCGAGGTTGTTGCGCACGATCGTGCCGACCGCGTCGCCGGCCACGTGGACGGCTTCGAAGCCGCCCGAGTCCCCGCGGTAGAAGGTGTTGTTGAGCACCTGGTGGTTCTGCGGATTCGGGTCGCTGCCGCGCTTCGAGACCCAGACTCCGACCTCTCCACCCGACGTGAGGTCGAAGATGTTGTGCCGGGTCGTGACGTCCGAGCCCGAGGCACGCAGCAGGATCGTCGTGGTGTCGCCGGCGCGGAACAGGTTGCGCTCGATGAGGATGTCGCGCAGACGCTCGTCCTCCTGGTCGTTCTGCGGGCCGGGGACGACGGGCCAGTTCGACGCGCCGGCGTCGAACAGGTTGTCGGCGATGACGATCTTCTCGGTGTACTTGTGGTACCCGAAGCCGGCCTTGTTCCAGTTCTGGGCGTGCAGCTTGAGCAGGTGCCGGTCGAACTTCGCGTTCTTGAAGTCGTTGTGGCAGTAGACCGAGTTGCTCGAGGCCTGGCTGCGGACGATGTGGCCGTCGACGGTGATGTGGTCGAGCGTGTTGCCGAGCATCATCGAGTAGGTGCCGTCGAAGGTCACGTGGCGCTCGGCCTGGTCCTTGAAGTTCGAGTCGACGATCGCCAGGCCACGGTGCAGCGTCTGCGGGTAGCCGTTGTTGTTCCAGTAGTCGAGGACCTGGATCACCGCCGCGTAGCCCTGCAGCGCGTCGTGGACGTTCAGGCGCAGGCAGAGCAGGTCGTGGACCGAGCCCTCCAGGGTGATCGACACGGAGCCCGATCCGGTGAGGTCGAGGTCCATGATGCGCCAGTCGTCGC
Source organism: Planctomycetota bacterium (assembly GCA_020638905.1). Taxonomy (GTDB): domain Bacteria; phylum Planctomycetota; class B15-G4; order B15-G4; family B15-G4; genus JACKHP01. Next base: position 89,217 of record JACKHP010000008.1, read on the forward strand.
AGTCGGGGCCGGGTCCGTCCGAGAGCCGGATGAAGTGGTCGGACATCGTGAACTTCGGGCGCGCGCCGGTGCCGTAGGCGCCGATGGTGACCGGTCCCGGCTCGTTCTTGTTGGCGCCGCCGCCCGTCCACGACTCGCCGCGGCGGAAGAGCACCCGCTTGCCGGTGTGCACGTAGCCCATGGCGGTGTCGTAGCTGGTGGTCGTCACCTGCTGCGCCCCGGCCGGGGCGCCCGAGAAGTCGCCCGTGCGCGAGATGCAGATCGTCTTCGTCCCGGCGTAGACGACGTCGGGGTCGAGGACGGTGATCGCGACCTGGTCCTGGCCGGCGTTGCCGTCGGCGTCGGTCACGTCGAGGGTCACGGTGTAGGTGCCCGGGGTCTCGAACACGTGACCGGCGATCGGGCTGCGGTCGGAGTTGCGGCTCATGCCGTCGGTGCCCCACGTCCCGCTGCCGACGTCGCCGTAGTTCCACGAGTACTCGAGTTCGTGGAACGGACGGGCGACGCCCTCGGCCGTCGAGCCGCTGCCGTCGAACAGGACGGAGAGCGGAGCCACGCCCGACGTGCGCGTCGGCGCGATGGACGCGGTCACCGACGAGCTGCTGGCCTGGGTCACCGTGAAGGACACGGGGACGTTGACCGAGTCGATCGACGGCGCGCTGAACGTGATCGCGCCGGTGTGCCCACCGACGCCCGCGCCGGTCGTGCTCACGGAGACCGTCACGTTCTTCGACTGTCCCGCGGCGAGGCTGCCGGAGGTCGGCGAGACGCTCAGCCAGCTCTTGTTGTCGGTGGCCGACCACGAGAGCGTGCCGCCGCCGTCGTTCATGATCGACACGACCTGCGAGGACGGATCACCACCGCCCTCCGTCGCGTTGAACGAGAGGCTGCCGGGCGAGACGGCGATCACCGGCGGGGGCTCGGAGACCACCAGCATGATCGCGAGCGACTCGGACGGGTTGGCCGCCTCGGGCGACGCGAAGGTGAGCATCTCGTGGTACGTGCCCGCCGGCAGGCCCGTCACGTGGACGGACACCGACAGCGTGTCGGACTGCGACGCGCCGAGCGAGCCGGACGTGGAGCTGGCGGTGATCCAGGCCGCGGACGGCGTCGCCGTCCAGTCGAGCAGGCCGCCGCCTTCGTTCGAGACGGTGACGGTCCTCGACGCGGGATCGGCGCCGCCCTCCACCGCGATGAACGAGATCGAGAGCGGGTCGATCGAGAGCACCGGGTCGGGCTCGACCGTCGGATCCGTCGTGGCCGACTCCTCGTTCGACGGGGGAGTCTCCTCGCCGTCGACGGTGGCGGTCGCCACGCCGTAGACCGTGAAGTCCGCCGGCAGGTCCTCGAGCGAGAACTGGCTCACGGCGCAGGCGAACGGGGCACCCGTCTCGGGAGTGACGTCGGGCTGCGACGAGATGTACAGCGTGTAGCCCTCGGCGCCCTCCACGTCGGTCCAGTCGAAGCTGACGTAGCCGTCACCGCCCACCGGGGCGAGCATCTCGGGCGACGGGATGAAGGTGATCGTCTCGAAGTAGTCGGGGTCGATGTCCTCGATCTTGGAGACCAGGCCGTCGATGGCCGACTGGTTGATGTCGAGGCGCTTGGTCCACTTCTGGATGGCCTTCTCGGCCTTGGCGATCTTGGCCTCGGCCGCGGCGATCGCGGCCGCCTTGGCATCCTGTTCCTCGTTGGTGGTCTCGGGCAGGGCCTGCGCCGCCGCCAGCTCGGCCTGGGCGTCCAGCAGCGCCGCCTCGGACTCGGAGATCTTCTCCTCGATCGTCGCCTGCTTGGCTTCCTTCTTGTCGAGCTGCTTCTGGAGCCGGCCGAGCTTCTCGATCTGCCCCTGGGTGAGCGGGCCCGTGATCGCCTCGACCTCGTTGCTCTGATCCGACACGTCGGTGCCGAACGTGGCCGTCAGCACCGCGTAGACCTGCTGTTCGTCGGCCAGTCCGGTGAGCACGTACAGGTCGTCGTCCACGTCGATCACGTTGCCGACGCCCGCGGTCACCCCGGGATGCTGCGTCCACGTGAGCGAGTAGCCGGACGCGCCGTCGACCGGCGTCCAGTAGAAGAGCAGGTCCTGCTCCTCGAGGTTCATGACGGCCAGGTTCGGGACGCTCCCGTCGAACGAGGCGAAGAACTGCTGGTCGATGTCGGCCACGAGCGCGTGCAGGTCGGACAGCCGGTCGTGCAGCTTGTCGACGCTCGCGACCCGCTTCTCGAGCTTGGCCTCGGCCTTGGCGAGCTGGTGCGTGGCGGACTTCACCGCCTTGGCCTTGATGGCCAGCTCCTTCACCGTCGAGGCGGGGAGCGCGAGCGCGGCCTCGAGGGCGGCCTGCGCGGCGGCGACCGCGTCCTGCGCGGCGACGACCTTGCCGTCGGCCTTCTCGCAGCGCTTCTGGATGCTCTTGGCGCGCTTGCCGATCTTGTTCAGCTTGCCCATCTGACCGTCGTCGAGCGCCCCGAGGCCGTCGCCCCGGTCGATGTCGCGCGAGCCGAGGCCCGCGTCGGCGATGCGTGCGCCGTCGGCCAGCAGCACGGGCGAGCGCAGCGGCTCGCACGCCGGCGCCTCGGTCTCGGCGACCTCGGGGGCGATGCCCGCGCCGAGGTCCATGCGCACGTCCGCGTCGGGCCGCGACAGGGCCTTCGCGACGGGGACCTCGTGCGTCTCCTGCTGCTCCCCCGGTTGGATCGTCGCGACGACGCCCGCCAGCGCCACCAGGACACCGGCGAGGATCGCCATCAAGCCCGCTCGCGGTGCGCCCCCGCGTCCCCTCTGACGCGTTCGAGCCGTGGCGGGCTGGGTATTGGTGCCATCGGGATTTCGGTCGTCAGCGCGGAGCTTGGTCATGGGAGTCGGGGCCGATTCGGGGGGGGGGATCGCCGAGACTAGTGGTGTGCGCGGGCAGGAACACCTGTCGACTTCGTCGGTGACCGCCCCGGCACCAGCACCGGTTTCCTCTTCGTGTTTCGCGACGGACGTCCTGCGTGTGTCCGAGCGCCTCCTGCAAGACCCTCCCGATCGGGGATGGGAGGGGGAGACTTGAGGACGACCGGGGCCCGCCGCGGTTTCGCGGTCGGTCCGTGGGCCCGCGGCCCGCTCGGCCGGGTTCCCGGGCGGCGCGCGGGGTCACCGAGCGGTCCCGTCGGCGGGTCGGTCGACCCACGACAGGGGACGGTCCCGCACCTGCGTCTTCCAGCCGTCACAGGTGAGCTCGACCCCGAGCTGCTGACCGAGCCGGGCCAGGTCGGCGTCGAGGCGGGCGACGAACCGGGCCCGCAGGTGCGCCGGGATCTCGGGCTTGCGGCGCATCTTCCAGGGCGACTTGAGCACGTCGCGCCAGCCCGCCGGGAGCGCGTCCTTGAGCGCGCGTACGGGACCGATCGCGAGCAGACGCTCGCGCAGCGCGCTCTTGCGCAGACGCTCCGAGGAGACGTTCTGCGCCTCGAGCTCCGTGTTCCAGGCGACGGGTTCCGGGGACGGGTCGCCGAGGAACGCGCACACCTCGCGCAGCACGTCGTCCGGGTGGGCGAGCATGCGCTCGAACGCCAGCGGGAGCACGCGTTCGGTCCCCCAGGCCGCGAGGTACGGCTCGAGCTGGCGTGCGTACTCGCTGTAGGCCACGAAACGCTCGTGCCGCTCGAGGGCGCGCACGAAGCCCGGCTCGACCTCGCGCTGGCTCCACTCGTGCTGGTACTGCGAGACGATGCGCGAGAGCGGATCGCGCATGACGTAGACCAGCCGCGCCTCGGGCACGTGCGCGTGCAGCCGCTCGGCGGCCCGCGGGTGCGTCGGGAGCTTCGTGTAGTGCGTGCTCGACTCGCCGCACAACTGGTCGGGACGCGCTCCGTCGAAGAGCGCGCGGTACCAGTCGAGGCCACGCGCCCACTGCGCGTCGTCGCTGAAGAAGTTCGGCTCCTTGGGCGTGCTCATGAACACGCCGCTGCGCAGGGCGAGCTGCTCGTGGAGCGTGCTCGTCCCGCACTTCATCGCGCCGAGGATCACGAAGTCGGGCAGGCGGCCCACGCTCATCCCCTCCAGGTGTCGAACAGCTCGTGCTCGACGGTGTGCGGCCGCTTCGTGCGCAGGACCTCGCGCACCCAGGCGAGCGCGCGACCGAGGGTCCACATGAGGTTCGCGAGCAGCAGCCAGGGCGTCCCGAGGCGCTTGCGGTAGTAGCGCGCGCGGGCGGCGTACCAGTACCGCGGCCCGCGCTTGCGCGCCGCGGCCAGCGCCTTGACCGGCGACGTCCCGCCGCGCAGGTGGACGACGTGCGCGCGCGGTTCGTGGCGCAGCCGCCAGCCGGCGCGACGCGCCGAGCGGCAGTAGTCGGCGTCCTCGAAGAACATGAAGAAGCCCTCGTCGAGCGGGCCCACGCGTTCGAGCACGGCGCGCCGCACGAGCACCGCGGCGAAGCTCATCCACTCGGGTTCGCAGGGCTCGTCGCCGACCGGCAGCGGGACGTCCCAGCGCGCGAGCAGGCGGCGCACGAGGCCGGTGCGCGAGCCGCGGATGAGCTCGCTGAACGGCGTGAACTGGCGGAAGCAGCTGGTCTGCGCCTCGCCGTCGGGCCACTCGAGGCGCGGTCCGACGAGTCCCACGTCGGGGGACGAATCGAGCGCGGCGCGCAACGCGGCGAGGGCGCCCGGGCGCACGAGCGTGTCGCTGTTCAGCAGCAGGTACGCGTCGGCGTCGACCGCGGCGATGCCCACGTTGTTGCCCGCCGAGAAGCCCCCGTTCACGGGACTCTCGACGAACCGCACCGCGGACCACGCGCGCTGGGCGAGGGCCGCGCGCAACGTCTCGGCGCTGCCGTCGGCGCTCGCGTTGTCGACCACGACCGCCACGTCGCGCCCGGGATCGAGCTCGGGCACGAGCGTCTCGAGGCAATCGAGCACGAGCGCCGGCGTGCGGTAGTGGACGATCACCACCGCGGTGCGCGCGCGTGCGTCGTCCGGCGCGGCCTGGCTGCCCGGGAACGCGTTCATCGGACGCCCGGCTGCCGCCCCGAGAGCCGCCACAGCAGGCGCGCGTCGGAGAAGGTGCCGCGGCGGGACGCGACGTGCGCGCCCTGCAGGTCGAAGCGCCGCAGGTCGAACGGGTCGGCACCGGGTCGGTTGCGTCCGGGACGGGTCGTGACCGCCTGGGCGTAGCCGGCCTCGGCCACCGCCTCGCGCGTGCGCGCGTCGCGGTCGCCGTTCGGGTAGCAGAACGAGCGTACCGGCGCGTCGAGCCGCCGCTCGAGGACGTCGCGCGAGCCGGCGACCTCGTCGGCGAGTCGCGCATCGTCGCAGCGCGGCAGCAGCGGGTGCGTGACCGAGTGCGAGCCGATCTCGTGTCCGGCGGCGGACAGCGCGCGCAGGTCGTCCCAGGTCATCATGCCGTCCCACGCCGGACGGGCCGGGCCGCCGAGCGCTTGCTCGAGGGCCTCGATCCACGCGTCGCGTCGCGCGTCGTCGACCTCCTTCGCGCGCAGCACGAGGCGCCGCACGCGCCGCGCGGCGTCGGCACCGTCGTCCGGCAGGTCGGCGCCGGGCAGCGCGTCGAGCGCGCGCGGGTCGGTGGCCAGCGCCGCGAGCGCGGCGAAGCCGAGCCGGTCGTGCCACAGCGCGCCGCCGTCGTCGACCGCCGCGCACGGGACGAAGAACGTCGCGCGCACGCCCGCGCGCTCCAGCAGCGGAGCCGCGTGGAGGCGGTTGTCGAGCTGTCCGTCGTCGAAGGTCACCGCCAGGAACGGTCGCGCGGGCCGCTCGCCCGCGCGCCAGCGGGCCGTCGTCGCGTCGAGCGTGTCGCAGGTGTAGCGCTCCGCGAAGAACGCCAGGAAGCGGCCGAGCTCGTCCGGCGTGACCACGAGCCCCGGCAGCGGGTACGCGTCACGCTGCTCGGGCGGCAGCACACGGTGGAACGTGACCACGGTGAGCGCGTCGGGATCGGGACGGGTCGCACCCACCTGCGCCAGCGTGCGCGCGGCCACGTCGCGGAGCAGCGGCTTCCAGGCGATCATCCTCGGTTCGGACCTCTGTGCAGCGCGACAGCGTGACACGGGTGCGACGGGCGGACAAGCCGCGCGGCGTGCGTCACAGGGCGGGGAACGGCGAACCGAGCCCGACGCTCCAGCGCAGCAGCCCGCAGAGTGCGAGCGTCGCGAGCCAGAGGAACGTCATGCCGAAGTCCTGGCGCAGCGTCGAGAGCCCGTTCTTGCGCAGCGCCCAGGCCTCGATCGCCCAGCTCGGGACGCCGCCCAGCGCGATCGCCCAGACGATGCCCGGCATGCCGAAGAGCATGCTCGCCGCGGGCAGGGCGCCCACGAGCCACGCGAGCTGGATCGAGCTCGCCGCGGCGAACCAGCCGGGCTTCGCGATGGCGAGCAGCGCGGGCGCCGAGGTGTTCGCGAGCATGCGCGGCCACAACCCGATCGACAGCACGGCGAGCATCCAGCCGGCCTGCTCGAACGGACCGCTGTAGAGGATGCGCACCGCGACGTCGCCGAAGCCGGCCATGAGTGCGACGGCGACGGCGAGTCCGGCGACGAGCGGCCGACGGTTGCGCAGCAGGCGCTCGTGCATCTCGGCCCGCGGCCGCTCGGCGAAGTGCGACAGCGCCGGGAAGGCCACGCGCCCGGCCACGTTGTTGACCAGGTCCTGCGGGATGTTCTGGAGCATGAACGCGACGTTGTAGATGCCCACCACGCCGATCGGGACGAACTTCTTCATGAGCAGCGGGTCGGCGCGCGACGCGAGGAACCCGATGGCGGACGAGAGGAAGATCCACTTGCCGAAGTGGACGATCTCGTGCACGGCCTCCGGCTCCCACGCGAAGGAGTGCCGGCGTCGCTCGCCCAGCCGATGGCCGATCACGAGCATCGCGGCCTGGCGCGCGATGCCGCCTGCCAGCAGCGCCCAGACCGTGGGCGAGACGAGCGCCCAGCCCACCATGACGACCAGCGCGACGAACTGCGAACCGATCTCGCGCAGGGTGAGTTCGCGCTGGGCCAGCTCGCGGTTCAGCACGAACAACGACGTGCTGTTGAAGCCTCCCAGGAGCATGCCCAGCGCGGCGACGGGCACGAGCCACGACAGCTCGGGCTGGTCGTAGAACACGCTCGCCGGCCAGGCGAGGGCGCAGGCCACGGCGGTCAGCAGCAGCTCGCGCGCGATCTGCACCGTCCATGCCGTGTCGAGGAAGCGCGGGTCGCCGATGCGCGGGCTGCGCACGGCCGCAGGCTCCACGCCCAGGTCGGAGAGCATCTGCAGGAGCTGCAGCACCACGGTCGCCAGCGCCATGAGGCCGAAGGCCTCGGGCAGCAGGATGCGCGTCATGACGAGGTTGCCGACCAGTCCCAGGCCGCGCGCGCCGACGGTGGCCACGCCCGTCCAGAGGGTGGCCTTCCAGGCACGGGAGCGGAGTGACGGGGACGCCTCCGAAGGGCCGCCGTCCGCGGCGGCGGTCAGGTCGTCGGCGGGTTCGCTGGACACGTCGTGGGTTCCCGGGTGTGCTCCGGTCCAGCATGACACGCCGGGGCTCGAACCCGGAGCGGGAGGTGTCGCGCACGCGCGCCCCGCGTCACGGGGGTAGACTGCCCGGGCGCATGTCCGAACCGACCTGGGAACGTCGCCTCGTGCGAGGGGTGCTCGAGCGGATCCTCCGCGTGCGTGCGCGCACGCTGGACGACGACGCGTTGCGTCGACCCGCGCTCGTCGTCGCGCCGCACTTCGACGACGAGACGCTGGGCTGCGGCGGGACGATCCTGCGCAAGCGCGCGCTGGGCGTGCCGGTGCACGTCCTGTTCGTGACCGACGGCGCGCGCTCCCACGCGCGCTGGACGGACGCGGCCGCGCTCGCCGCGCGCCGCAGCGCCGAGGGGCGCGCCGCCGCCGCCGCGCTCGGCGTCGGTCCGGACGACGTGACCTGCCTCGACCTGCCCGAGAGCCGCCTCGACGCGTGCGGGCCCGAGGCCGTCCCGCGCGTGGTGGCGCTGCTCGAGCGCGTGCGTCCGCAACAGGTCTTCGCGCCGCACCGACGGGAGCCGCCCGACGACCACGCGCGCACCTGGTCGCTCGTCGCGTCGGCGCTCGACCGCTGGCCGCATCCGGTGCAGCTCTACGAGTACCCGATCTGGCTCTGGGACCGCTGGCCGTGGACCGACGCGTCGCCGTCCGCGCGCTGGGCGCCGCGCGCGCGGCTGCGTGACCTGCGCGCCGCGCTGGGCCTGCTGCGCGAGCTGGGCTGTCGCGTGGACGTGGACCGGGTGCGCGCGGCGAAACGCGTCGCGCTCGAGGCCCACGCCTCGCAGATGGCGCGTCCCGACGGCGTCCCGGAGTGGCCGGTGCTGGGGGACGTGCGCGACGGCGAGTGGCTCGAGCACCTGCTGGGGGGCTCGGAATACTTCATGCGCGCTCGGCGCGTCGACGCGCGCGGGTCCCCGTGAATCGACCCCCGGACTCCGCGGCACGATCCCGTCGAGAGACCGCGCGCCCCGATCCGGGCGTCGCGTCGCGCAGCATGACGATCCGCTCGATCCTGCTGCTCGCGCTGGTCGTCCGGGTCGGATGGATCGCGCTCTGCCCGAACGAGCCGGTCTCCGACCAGCGCGTCTACCATGTCTCGGCGACGCGTCTCGCAGCCGGCGAGGGATACCTCGACGACTCGGGACATTCCCAGGGATTCTGGCCGGTGGGCTACTCGGCGATCCTCGCGGCGGCGTACGTGCCGTTCGGGTCCGACCCCGTCGTGGCGTACGGTGTGAACGCGCTCTGCGGACTGTGTCTGGTCGTCGGCGTCTGGAAGCTGGCCGGTGACCTCATGGGACCGCGCGCGGCGCGCGTGGCCGCGTGCATCGCGGCGCTCCATCCCACGCTCGTGCTGTACACCACCATCGTGGCCTCCGAGAACGTCTACCTCCCCGGTTCCGTGGCGCTGACGATCGTGATGCTGCGTGCGCTGCGCACCCCGCGCGGGTTCGCGTGGGCGGCGACGGCGGGAGCGGGGGCGGGACTGCTCGCGTACGTGCGTCCCCAGGCCGTGCTCCTGGCGGCCGTCTTCGTCGTCGGGTGCTGGCGGCGCCGCACCGGCTGGCGACGCGCCGTGCTCGGCCTCGGGACGATCACGATCGTGGCCTTCCTCGTCGTCCTGCCGTGGGGCCTGCGCAACCTCGAGGCGTTCGGCCGCTTCAACCCGTTCTCGTCCAACGGCGGCGTGAACCTGTGGATGGGCAACCACGCCGGGAGCACGGGCGGCTACGCGGCGTTGCCTCCGGAGGTCGGCGACATGGGCCAGGACGAGCGGGACGTGACCCTCGGGAGAGAGGCCGTGCGGTTCATCGTCTCGCACCCGCTCACGTATCTCGGGCTGTGCGTCGATCGCGTCGTCATGACGCTGCGCTCCGACACGATCTCGGCGGTCTGGAACGAGCGGGGCATCGAACGCACCTTCGGCGAACACGGCACGACCGTGTTCAAGGTGCTCGGCACGGCGGTGCACGTCCTCGTCTGGACGATCGCGCTCACCGGAGCCGCGATCGCCTTGGCGCGCCGCTCCCTGAGCGAGGGACAGGCCGTGCTGTGGGCGGCGATCGTGGCCTCGGCGCTGCCCTTCGTCCTGGTGGTCGGCGGCAACCGCTACGCGCTTCCCACGATCCCGTTCCTCGTGGTGCTCGCGTCCGGAGTGCTCGTCGGCGCGGGCCGCCGCGACGAAGGTCCCAGCGCGCCGGAGCGAAGGGCGTGACTCCCGCGGGGACGATCTCGAAGGCCGACCTCGACACGCCGCTGTGCGTCGACCTGGACGGCACGTTGGTGTCCGTGGACACGCTCCACGAGTCGCTGCTGCGACTCGCCCGCCGGTCGCCGATCGACCTGACGAGGCTGCCCGCCTGGTGGCTCGCGGGCAGGGCGCAGCTCAAGCGCCGGGTCGCGAGCCGGGTCCCGCTCGACGCGGCGCGTCTGCCGTACCGGGAGAACGTCCTGCGCTACCTGCGCGAGGAGCGGGCCAAGGGACGCCGCGTGATCCTCGCGACGGCCTCCGACCAGTCGGTGGCCGACGCGGTCGCCGAGCACCTGGGTCTCTTCGACGCCGCGATCGGCAGCGACGGCGAGCACGACCTGAAGGGCGCGGCCAAGCTGGCGGGACTGCGCGGTCTCCTGGGCGAGGCGTCGTTCGAGTACATCGGTGACTCCGACGCCGACCGGCCCGTGTGGGAGGCCGCGAGCCGGCGCGGCGTCGTCGCGCCGTCGGCCGCGCTGCGACGCAGGCTCGAGGCGCTCGACCCCGGCTGCGTGGTCTTCGCAGGCGTCCCCGGGCCGCGATCGAAGCACGTCCTCGCCGCGCTGCGTCCCATCCAGTGGACCAAGAACCTGCTGCTGTTCGTCCCGCTGTTCACCGCCCACCGGTGGAGCGACTGGACGGCGCTCGGGCTGACCGCGGTGGCCTTCCTGGCGTTCTGCCTCGTGGCCTCGGCCGGCTACGTGCTGAACGACCTGCTCGACCTCGACGCCGATCGCGAGCACGAGCGCAAGCGCGGCCGTCCGTTCGCGAACGGCGCGCTGACGGCGGCCACCGGGGTGGCCTGCTTCGTCGTCCTGGCCGTCACCGGCGTCGTGCTCGCGGCGTGCCTGCTTCCGACGGACTGCGTGCTGCTGCTCATCCTCTACCTGCTGACGGCCGTGGGCTACTCGCTCTGGTTCAAGCAGAAGCTGCTGCTCGACGTGATGATCCTGGCCGGCCTCTACACCCTGCGCGTGCTGGCCGGGGGCCTGGCCACGGGCGTCTGGGTGTCCGAGTGGCTGCTCGCCTTCGCGATGTTCATGTTCCTGAGCCTCGCGGTGGCGAAGCGCTACTGCGAGCTGACCACGATCGATCCGCGGTCCGACAAGCTCGTGCGGCGCGGCTACCACGTCGCCGACATGGACCTCATGCTCATCACCGGGACGACGAGCGGCTTCCTCTCGGTGCTCATCTTCAGCCTGTACATCAACAGCGCCGAGGTCGAGCTGCTGTACGCGCACAAGGACCTGCTCTGGCTGGCGTGTCCCGTGATGCTGTACTGGATCCTGCGCATCTGGTTCCTGGCGCGCCGTGGGGAGATGCCCGAGGACCCCGTCGCGTTCGCCGTCCGCGACCGGAACAGCCTCGTGGTCGCCCTGCTCCTCAGCCTGGTGATCCTGGCCGCCACGAGCTGACCCGGGGACGGGTCAGGGCTCGTCGGGACGGCGCCACGAGTGCCGCGGGATGCCCGGAGGCCGCGAGGCGGGATGGTCAGGCGCGGGCTCGTCGTACGGATGCGGCGAGGGTTCGTCCTCGACGGCGACGTCGTCGGTGTCCTCGTCGCCCGCGGGACGGCTCGGCACCGACGTGCCGGTCGGGGTGCCGCCGACCGGCGCGGGCGGCGGCGCGGGCGTGGCCGGAGGCTGCGGTTCGGCGACGTCCGGCGCGGGAGGCTGCGGCTCGCGGGTCGCGGTGGCGGGTCCGGGCGTGGCCGCGGGGCCACCCTCGCCAGGGCCGTCCGTCCCGGGGCGCGTGCCCGGCGTCGGCGCGTCCGTCGCGGGAGGCGTCGGCGGCTGCTCGCCCAGGAGGCGACGCACCCACGGCAGCAGGCCGAGCAGCGCGCCCGACAGCGTGATGCGCGGCACGACGCGATCGACGATGACGCCGACCACCGGGGGATCGAGGCGCTCGAGGATGACCGAAGCGTTGCGCAGCGCGGCGATGTCGTCGCGCTCGGCGGCGGCCAGCAGCAGCGTCATGTCCGCGTGCATCACGAGCAGCTCGCCGTCGGACGACGAGAGCATCGGCGGCGCGTCGACGAGCACGAGATCGAAGCCCTCGGAGGTGGACGCGAGCACCTGGCCCAGCCGGTGGACCGCGGGCAGGGTGCGTCCTCCGATGCGCCCGACCGGGACGTGGGCGGGGTTCTGCGTGGAGTCGTACGGACGCCCGTCGCAGGTCTCGGCCAGCAGGTCCGAGAATCCGGGGGCGCCATCGGCGGGATCTTCGGAGGCGGCGTTCGCGGCGATGGTCAGCACGCGGCTCCCGAGCGCGGCGAGCTCCTTCGCGAGGGCTTCGAGCAGGGTGGTGGTGCCCCCGCCCCGCGCCACGCTCGTGAGCGTCACGATGCGCACGCCCGCGTTCAGGCGCTCGCGGTCGAGGAACAGGGCCAGGCGTCGGATCTGGTCGAGCGCCTCGTGGCGCAACGCGGGGGTCGTCCACTCGGGGATCGAGACCACCGGCAGGAAGCCCAGGGCGCGCTGGATCTCGTCGGGGCCGTGGATGACCGTGTCGACGTTCTCCGCCACGACGCACGAGGTCAGGGCCACGAAGCCCGCCAGGACCAGGAACGCGAGGAAGTACTTGAGCACCTTGCTCGGCTGCGGTTCGTCGGGTTGCCGCGCGACCGACTCGGAGCGCGCGAAGCCGAAGCCCTCCGACTCGACCTTGAAGTACTCGATGCGGTTCTCGACGTCGCGCAGCGTCTGGCGGTTGCGCTCGATCTCGAGCTCGAGCGTGCGCCCCGACTGGAACTTCGTGACGAAGTCGCTCACCTCCTCGCGCAGGCGGTCGTACTCGTCCTCGAGCCGCTCGACGTACAGGCGGTCGCGCTCGATGTCGGCCATGATGTAGCTGCGATCGTGGTCGTTGATCGTGCGTGCGAGCTCGGCGGCCAGGCGGTCGTACTCCGCCTCGTATCCCTTCACGAGCTGCTTGGCCTCGAACACCCTGCTCTCGGCCTTGGTGCGCGCCTCGCTGGCTTCGGTGAGGCGCCGCTGCGCGAGCTCCTTCGAGATGCGCTCGATGGCCTGCTCGGCGGCGGTGTCCATCTCGAGGTCGAGGGTCTGGAGCTGGGCCTGGGTGACCGCGTACCCGGGGTGGTCCTTGCGGAGGCCGGCGAGCGCGGCGAGCAGCTCGCCGTGCTGCTTGACCAGGGGATCGGACGTGAGCCGCGCCGCCTGTTGCTGGTCGTACAGCAGCCGCGCCTGGGACTCGAGCTCGAGCGCCTCGAGCTTGGGCTGCTCGAGGAGCAGGCTCGAGAGGTCGTTCTCGGCCCCGATGAGATCGAGGCGCGCCTGGTTGAGTGCCGCGAGCGTCGTGTCGATGGAGACCCGCAGCGGGTGCTTGGGCGCCGAGACGCGCGTGAGCCCGCTCACGGGCGACTCGCCCTCGCCGACCGACGGCGGCAGGATGCGCTCGCGCTCGACGAGCGCGGCGTTCGGGTCCTCGGCGTCGCGCTGTCGGCGACCCTCGAGGGCCGCGAGCTCGGCCTCGGAGGCGAGCAGGGTGAGGCGGGCCTCGTTGAGCGCGGTGGTGACCTCGATGAGCGACGTCTGGTGCGGGTTCTTCTCGTCGGAGTTGAAGCTGGTCAGTCCGAGCTCGGAGGCGAGGCGACCGTTCATCTTGCCCTTCGCCTCGATCTCGGTCTGGATCTCCTTGCGGTACCCGGTGAGCCAGTCGATGCGCTCGGCCGGCGCCCAGATGTACTCGTCGCGCTGGACCTTGAGGTACGCGTCGACGACCGTGTTCACGATCTCGGCCAGCCCGTCGGGCTCGTCGCCGGCCAGCCCGACCGAGATGAGGTAGCTGCCCTTCACCCACTCGACCAGGAGCTGCGTGTGGAGGCGCTCGACGGCGCGCGTCACGCTCTCGTCGGGACGCTGCCAGAGACCGGATTCGTGCAGCTTCTCGACGACCTTCGTGAGCACGTCGAAGCGCGTGATCGTGTAGATCTGCTGGTTGATGAAGCTCCCGTAGTCGCGCGCCTGCTGCTGGACCGCGGTGTCCTCCTCGAGCGTCTTCATGGTGCTCGGGGAGACGAAGATCGTCGCCTCGGCGAGGTAGTACTTCCCGCCTGCCTTGACGCTGATCATGAGCCCGATGAGGGCCATCACGGCGAACACGGCCACGAACACGGTGGCGTGGTTCATGACGCTGCGGATGGGCGAGAACGCCCGCGGCGCGATGACGTGCTGGATCGCCGGGGTGTCGGGATCGTCCCGTCCGTCGGTGACGGTACGACGAGGAGACGTCACGGCCGGTGGCCCTCGCGCGGAGATGGCGACCCGGGACTCACGCGCCCCCCGAGAAGAAGCCCGAGAAGGGATTCACGTTGCGCCAGAAGTAGCTCCACGCGGCGAGTGCCCGGACGGGCACGAGCAGGATGTCGCCGTCGCGCAGCTGCACGTCGTAGGTGAGGGTCTCGGAGTTGAGTTCGTCGAAGTCGATCTCGCCCCGCGAGTCGCCCGAGCGGCGGAGCAGTCGCATCGCGCTCGCGTCGCTGTCGCGCGTGGTGCCGCCGGCCAGCGCCAGCGCGTCGCTCACCGTCATGCCGGGCGTCAGGCGGAAGAGCCCGGCGGTGCGGACCTCGCCGAGCACGTAGACCACGACGTCGCTGCTGTCCTGCACCCAGATCGTGTCGTCGGCGCGCAGGCGCACGTTGAGCGATGCGTTGCCGTGCCACAGCAGTTCGCGCAGGTCGATCCACACGATCTGGTCGCGGCCGCGCAGGATCGAGCAGCGCGTGGGGACGACCCCCGGCCCGAGCTCGGCCAGGCCGCCGGCGCGCGCCAGCGCCTCGAGCAGGCTCGGCACGCGCTCGAAGTTGTACGACCCTGGGCTGTTCACTCCGCCCAGGACCGACACGCGGTTCGACGCGTAGATCTCGACGCTGAGCGCGACGGCGACGTTCTCGTAGGCCCGGCGCAGCATCTCCTCGATGGCCGCCTCGGCCTCCTCGCGCGCCATGCCGTCGACGCGCAGCGTGCCGAGTCCGGCGACGCTGATGCGGCCGTCGGGACCCACCGTCTGCTTGCCGGAGAGGTTCGGGTAGCCCCAGACCTCGAGCGCGAGGACGTCACCGGGGCCGATGCGGTAGATCGCGTTCGGGTCCGGCTCGAGGGCGTCGAGCAGGCTGGACAGCTCGGCGCTCTCGTAGATCTGGCCGCGGGTGAGGTCGACCACCGGCTGCGGCTCGAGCTCCGACGAATCGGGGTACACGGCGCAGCTCGCAGCGACGAGGAGCGGGATCAGGAGCGCTGCGAGACGCATCGACGGAGGGATCCTGCACGTGGTCGTCCGGGTCACCGGATCGGCGCCCCGGGACCAGTATAGGGCGGGGCGGGTTTCCGAGCGAGCCGCACGTCGGACGCTCGTTGGCGGCTCGCGGCCGGAATGGTACTCCGTCAAGGTCGCAGCGTCCCGGAACACCGAGAATGCCCCAGGTCGACGCCTCCTCCCAGCGTGCGCGGCGTGTGCAGCTCGGCCTGATCATGTTGCTCGCGCTGCTCGAGGCCGCGCTGCTCGTGGCGCGCTTCAGTGCGCGCGCCCTGCGTGACGCGGACGACCCGTGGATGCACCTGGCGTACCAGGCCTACTACCTGAGCTTCCTGGGCATCAGCGCGATCACGGCGGTGCTGGCCTTCGGACGTCCGGCGCTGCGGCGCATGCTGCGCGAGGGCGAGGTGCTGCTCGCCGCGCACCGGCATCGCGCGGCGTTCGTGGTGGCGCAGCTGGCCTGCTTCGCGGTGCTGTACGCCCTGACGCGAGCGGTGTTCGAGGCGCCGGCCGCGGCGGACGGCGTGGCCACCGCACCGTCCGCGGTGCGCGTCGCGGCCTGGATCGCCGCGGGTCTCGCCAGCGCGCTGTGCTGGTTGCTGTGCCTGGTCCCGCCGCGGGCGCTGCGCGAGGCGGCGGCGCTCGTCCCGCGCTCGCTGCTCGGCGTGCTGGCGATCGGTCTCGTGGCCGGGGCGGCCGGCTTCGCGGTGCGCACCTGGCTGTGGCGGCCGCTCGGTGCGGGCACGCTCGTGCTGGCGCGCGCGATGGCGGCCCCGTTCTGTCCCGAGGTCACGGTCGACCCGGCGGCCTTCGTCATCGGCACGTCGACCTTCTCGGTGGACATCGTGCCCGAGTGCTCGGGCTACGAGGGCATCGGCCTCGTGTGGGTCTTCGTCGGCAGCTACCTGTGGTTGTTCCGCGAGCGCCTGCGCTTCCCGCGCGCGCTGTGGATGCTGCCGCTGGCCACCGTCGCGGTCTGGCTCGCGAACGCGGCGCGCATCGCCGCGCTGGTGCTGCTCGGACACTACGTCTCGCCCGACATGGCCGAGGGCGGCTTCCACTCCAAGTCGGGCTGGATCCTCTTCTGCGCCGTGGCCCTGGCCGGCGTCGAGGCGTCCCGTCGCGTGGCGGTCGTCTCGCGTGAGGACGACCGCTCGCGCGCGCTCTCCGGCACCACCGTCGCGTTCCTGCTGCCGCTGCTCGCACTCGTCGGCACGGGCATGCTCATGGGGCTCTTCGCCGGTCCGGTCGACGAGCTCTACGGCCTGCGCCTGCTGGCCGCCGGCGGCGCGCTGTACGCCTGTCGTCGCGCGTATCCGCGCTGGTCGCCCGACGTCCCGTGGGTGGCGCTGCTGCTGGGCATGGCGCTGGCGCTGCCGTGGGCGCTGCTCACGCACGACCCCGAGCGCGACCGGGTCCTGGCCGACGGTCTGGCCGCGAGCGCACCCGGGGTCGTGGCGCTCTGGTGGACGACCCGTTGGCTCGGCTCGGCGCTCGTGGTGCCGGTGGTCGAGGAGCTGGCCTTCCGCGGCTACCTCACGCGCCGGCTCGTGGCGTCCGACGTCGACGACGTGCCCCTCGGGCGCCTCACGGCGAGTTCCTGGGTGCTCTCGTCGGTGGCGTTCGGTCTCGTCCACCACGAGCTCGTGGCCGGCACCGTGGCCGGGCTCGTCTACGCGGTCGCGCTGGCCCGGCGTCGCCGTTTGTGGGACGCCTTCGCGGCCCACGCGGCCACCAACGCGACGCTCGGGCTCTACGCGCTGGCCACCGGACGCCTCTCGGTCTGGATGTGACGTCGTGGCGGGGCCGCCGCCCGCCCGTGTGTCGCCTTGACGATCCGCATGCGTCCTGACACGCTGTGCCGCGAGGAGTGGCGCGTCCCACCGACGGAAGACGGCGGCGCGCGGCACGGCACGCCCACGATCGCGACGACGCTCCCGCCGCCTCGGTTCCCGCACGCGTACATCCATGAAGGTCGCCATCCTGGCCGGCGGAGTCGGCTCCCGCCTCTCCGAAGAGACCGAAGTCCGTCCGAAGCCCATGGTCGAGATCGGAGGACGGCCGATCCTGTGGCACATCATGAGCCACTACGCCGTGCACGGCTTCGACGAGTTCGCGATCGCGCTGGGATACAAGGGCGACTTCATCAAGAAGTACTTCGTCGACTTCTGCCACGAGGGCACGAACCTGACCGTGCGTCCCGCGCGCGGCACCGTCGAGCGCCACGGCTCGAGCGCCCCCGACTGGACCGTCGACCTGGTCGACACGGGCGTGCACACGCTCACCGGCGGACGCATCAAGCGCCTCGGGCCGCACCTGGGCGGCGAGACTTTCATGCTGACCTGGGGCGACGGCGTCTCGGACATCGACATCCAGAAGCTGCTCGCGTTCCACCGCAGCCACGGCAAGCTCGCCACGGTCACGGCGGTGCGGCCGCCGGCGCGCTTCGGGCACATGCGCTTCGACGGCGACCAGGTGCTCGAGTTCAGCGAGAAGCCCCAGACCGCCGAAGGCTGGATCAACGGCGCGTTCTTCGTGCTGGAGCCGCAGGTGCTCGACTACATCCCCGGCGACGGCGACCAGATCCAGTTCGAGCGCGAGCCGCTCGAGGGCCTCGTCGCCGAAGGTCAGCTCATGGCCTACCGCCACGAAGGCTTCTGGCAATGCATGGACACCCTGCGCGACAAGCGTCTGCTGCAAGACCTCTGGGACGCCGGCAAGGCGCCCTGGGCCACCTGGGAGGCGTGACGTGAAGGTCCTCGTCACCGGACATCTGGGCTACATCGGCACCGTCCTCACGCCGCTGCTGCGCGAGGCGGGCCACGACGTCGTGGGACTCGACAGCGATCTGTACCGTCGCTGCACGTTCGGCGGCGAGCTGCCCGACGTGCCCACGATCGCGAAGGACGTGCGCGACGTGACCGTCGACGACCTCGACGGCTTCGACGCCGTGCTGCACCTCGCGGGTCTCTCGAACGACCCGCTGGGAGACCTCGATCCGTCCCTCACCGAGCAGATCAACGGAGTGGCCTCGGTGCGGCTGGCCGAGCTCTCGCGCGAGGCCGGCGTGGCGCGCTACGTGTTCTCGTCGTCGTGCAGCAACTACGGCGCCGCCGGCGACGACCTGCTCGACGAGACGTCGGCCTTCAACCCGGTCACGCCCTACGGGCGCAGCAAGGTCTTCGCCGAGGCCGGCATCGCGAAGTTCGCGAGCGACGGCTTCACGCCGGTCTTCCTGCGCAACGCCACGGCCTACGGCATGTCGCCGCGGCTGCGCTTCGACCTCGTGGTGAACAACCTCGTGGCGTGGGCCTTCACCACGGGACAGGTCTACCTCAAGAGCGACGGCAGCGCCTGGCGTCCGCTGGTGCACGTCGAGGACATCTCGCGTGCGTTCCTGGCGGTGCTCGAGGCGCCCCGTGCCGACGTCCACATGCAGGCCTTCAACGTGGGACGCAGCGCCGAGAACCTGCGCATCCGCGAGGTGGCCGAGATCGTGCGAGACGTGGTCCCCGGGACGAAGCTCGTGTTCGCCGAGGGCGCGTCGGCCGACAAGCGCTGCTACCGCGTCGACTGCGAGAAGCTGCCGCGCGCGGTCCCCGCGTTCCGTCCCGAGTGGACGGTACGTCGCGGCGCCGAGGAGCTGCACCGCGCGTACGTCGCGCACGGGCTCGAGCTGTCCGAGTTCGAGGGCCCGCGCTTCCAGCGCGTGGCGCACATCCGGCAGCTCCTGAAGGACGGTCACCTCGACGCACGGCTGCGGGTCACCAGCGGGACGACCGCGTCGTGAGCGCGCACGTCGTGTCGTCCGTCGCGCGGGCGGTGGGCCCGTGAGCGACGCCCGCGCCCGTTCCGCAGCAGCGTCCTGCCGCTCGTGCGGGCGCACGGGCCTCGAGCTCGTGGTCGACCTGGGGCGGATGCCGCCCTCCGACCGGCTCGTGCCGCCCGAGCGCGCGGCGCAGCCCGATCCGCGCTTCCCGCTCGAGCTCGCGTTCTGTCCCGGCTGCACGCTGGTGCAGATCCTCGAGACGGTCGACCCGAGCCTGCTCTTCGCCGACGACTTCCCGTACTTCTCGTCGTTCTCGCCGGCGCTCCTCGCGCACAGCCGCGAAAACGCGCTCGAGCTGATCGAGTCGCGCAAGCTCGGTCCGCACAGCCTCGCCGTCGAGCTGGCGAGCAACGACGGCTACCTGCTCAAGAACTTCGTCGAACGCGGCGTGCCGGTGCTGGGCATCGACCCGGCGCGCGCGCAGGTCGACGCGGCCAAGGCCATCGGCGTCGAGAGCGTGTGCGCGTTCTTCGACGTCGCCTTCGCGCGCCGGCTGCGCGACGAGGGACGTCTCGCCGACGTGATCGTCGCGAACAACGTGCTCGCCCACGTGGCCGACACGAACGGCTTCGTCGAGGGCGTGGCCACCCTGCTGAAGGACGACGGCGTGGCCAGCATCGAGGTGCCGTACGTGCGCGAGCTCATCGACAAGTGCGAGTTCGACACGATCTACCTCGAGCACCTCTGCTACTTCTCGGTCACGGCGCTCGACGCGCTCTTCCGCCGGCACGGGCTGTTCCTGAACGACGTGCGCCGGCTGAAGATCCACGGCGGGTCGCTGCGGCTGTACGTCGAGAAGGTCGAGCGCGTCGGCCCCGCGGTGCGCGGCATGCTCGACGAGGAGCGCGCGGCGGGCCTGGTGGCCTTCCCGTACTACCGCGACTTCGGACGCCGGGTCGACGAGCTGAAGGCCGAGCTGCGCGCGCTGGTGCTCGGGCTGAAGGCCGAGGGACGCCGCGTGGCCGCCTACGGCGCCGCGGCCAAGGGCGCCATGCTGCTCAACGCGTGCGGCCTCGGGCACGAGGTGATCGACTTCGTCGTCGACCGCAACGTCCACAAGCACGGCAAGGCGATGCCGGGCGTGCGCGTGCCGGTGCGTCCGGTCGAGGCGCTGCTCGACGAGATGCCCGACGACGTGCTCATCCTGCCGTGGAACTTCCGCGACGAGATCCTGGCCCAGCAGCACGAGTACCTGCGGCGCGGCGGGCGCTTCATCGTCCCGGTGCCGAAGCCCGAGGTCGTGGCCCTCGACGCCTCGTCGTCGAAGGGCGGTCCGGCGTGAGCGCGTTCGCCTGCCCGAACTGCGGTGCCGCGCGGACGCGCGAGTTCTTCGCCGTCGACGGCGTGCCCGTCCACAGCGTGCTGCTCATGCCCACCCGCGAGGAGGCCACGGGCTTCCCGCGAGGCGACGTGCGGCTCGTGCACTGCGCGTCCTGCGGCTTCGTCGCGAACGCGGCCTTCGACGTCACGAACAACGCGTACTCGACGCGCTACGAGGAGACCCAGGGCTTCTCGCCGACGTTCAACGCCTTCGCCGACCGGCTCGCGAAGCGTCTCGTCGACGAGTACGGCGTGCGCGGACGGCGCGTGCTCGAGATCGGCTGCGGCAAGGGCGAGTTCCTCGAGCGCGTCTGCCGCTTCGGCGACAACCAGGGCATCGGCGTCGACCCCGCGTACCGTCCCGAGCGCACGCCGGACGACGTGCGCGACAAGGTCACGTACATGCAGGAGCTGTACGCCGACCGCCACGCCGACCTGCGTCCCGACGTGGTCGTCTGCCGGCACACGCTCGAGCACATCGCGCCGACGCGCGAGTTCCTGCGTCGGTTGCGCGGGCACCTCGAGGCGCGTCCCGACGTGCTCGTGTTCTTCGAGCTGCCCGAGACGCTGCGCGTCCTGCGCGAGTGCGCCTTCTGGGACGTCTACTACGAGCACTGCTCGTACTTCACGCCCGGATCGCTGGCGCGCCTGTTCCGCGCCGAGGGTTTCGAGCTGCTCGAGCTGTCGCTCGACTTCGGCGACCAGTACATCCTGATCATGGCGCGCTCGGCCGACGGTCCGACGCGTCCCTCGCTGCCGCTCGAGGACGACCTCGACGAGACCGCGCGCCTCGTGGCGCACTTCGAGCGCGAGGCCCCGCGCCAGCTCGAGGCCTGGCGCGCGCGCGTGCGCGGCTGGGTCGCGGCGGGACGCAAGGTCGCCATCTGGGGCTCGGGCAGCAAGGCCGTCGCGTTCCTCACGACGCTCGGGCTCGGCGACGAGATCGCCGCGATGGTCGACGTGAACCCGCACAAGCAGGGCAAGTTCATGCCCGGCACCGGACACGAGGTGCTGGCGCCCGAGCGGCTGGTCGACGTGCGTCCCGACGACGTGATCGTGATGAACGCGATCTACACCGAGGAGATCCGCGCGCACCTGCAGCGCATGGGCCTGCAGCCGGACCTGCACCCGGCCTGATGCGCGCCGTGCGACGAGCCGGCCGCGTCGCAGGGAGGGCGGCATGAGCCTGCCGAGCTGTCCCGTCTGCGGGCACCCGCCGGGTGCCCTCGTGCTGCACCTGCCCGACGTGCCGGTGCATTGCAACCGTGTCTGCGCCGACGCCGAGGAGGCGCGCCGAGCGCCGCGCGCCGAGCTGCGGCTGGTGCACTGTCCCGGCTGCTCGCTGCTCTGGAACGCGGCCTTCGAGCCGGGCAAGGTCGAGTACGCACCGGGCTACGAGAACTCGCTGCACGGCTCGCCGACCTTCCGGCGCTACGCCGACGAGCTGGCGCACGACCTCGTGCGGCGGCACGGCGTGCGCGACGGTCTCGTGCTCGAGATCGGCTGCGGGCGCGCGGAGTTCCTGCGCCTGCTGTGCGCCGCCGGAGGCAACCGCGGACTCGGCTTCGACCCCAGCGCGCCGGCATCCGTGACGTCCGACACGAGCGGCGACGTGCGCGTGCTGGCCGAGGCCTTCCCGCCGCGCGACGGACTGCCGGCGGCCGACCTGCTCTGCTGCCGGCACGTCCTCGAGCACGTGGCCGCGCCGGTCGCGATGCTGTCGTCGCTCGCGCGCGCGCTCGCCGAGCGTCCGTCGTGCGTGCTCTTCCTCGAGGTGCCGAACGCGCTCTTCACCCTGCGCGACGGCGGCCTGTGGGACGTGATCTACGAGCACTGCACCTACTTCGCCGCGCCCTCGCTGCGCGCGGCCGCCGAGCGCGCGGGCTTCTCGGTGCTCGCCGTCGAGCAGACCTACGGCGGACAGTTCCTCACGCTGCACGCGCGCGTCGCGCCCGCGCCCGACTCCGAGTCCGAAGCCGACACCGGGCTGCGCGCCGAGATCGCCGCCGACTGCGCGCGCCTCGGTGCGGCGTACGAGCGCGCGGTGACGTCCTGGCGCGGACGCCTCGGGGCCTGGGCGGACGCCGGACGCCGCGTGGTGGCCTGGGGCGCGGGATCCAAGGGCGTCACCTTCCTGAACGCGGTCGACGGCGAGCGGCGCGTGGTGGCGGGCATCGTCGACCTGAACCCGCTCAAGCACGGGGCCTTCGTCCCGGGCACGGCCCAGCCCATCCTCGCGCCGGACGCACTGGCGCACATGCCACCCGACGTGGTGCTCGTCATGAACCCGGCCTACCGCGACGAGATCGCGGCCGACCTGGCCGCGCGCGGGCTGCGTCCCGAGATCGCGGTGCTCGACGGGGTAGAGTGACGCGCGTGGGCGCCCGCTACGTGATCGTCTCGCCGTGCCGCAACGAGGCCGGCACGATGCGACGCACGCTCGACAGCGTGCTCGCGCAGACCGTCCCGCCCGATCTGTGGGTCGTGGTCGACGACGGCTCGACCGACGAGACGCCCGCGATCCTGGCCGAGTTCTGCGCGAAGCACCCGAACCTGCGCGTCGTGCGCCGCGACGACCGCGGACGCCGCAGCGTCGGTCCGGGAGTGATCGAGGCGTTCTACGCGGGCCTCGAGACCGTCGACCTCGCCGGGTTCGACTTCCTGTGCAAGCTCGACATGGACCTCGACGTCCCGCCGCGGTACTTCGAGATCTTGTTGGCGCGCATGGCCGCCGACCCGCGGCTGGGGACGTGCAGCGGCAAGCCGTACCACGACGTCGACGGCCGGCTCGTGCACGAGGTCTGCGGCGACGAGACGTCGGTCGGCATGACGAAGTTCTACCGCCGCGAGTGCTTCCAGGAGATCGGCGGCTTCGTGCGCGCCGTGATGTGGGACGGCATCGACTGCCACCGCTGCCGCATGTCCGGCTGGATCGCCCGCAGCTGGGACGAGCCCGACCTGCGCTTCCTGCACCTGCGCACCATGGGCAGCAGCGAGGGCAACCTGTGGGAGGGCCGCAAGCGCCACGGCCGCGGCCAGCACTTCATGGGCACCGGCCTCGCGTACATGACCGCGAGCGCGCTCTTCCGCATGACGCAGACGCCGTACGTGCTCGGCGGTCTCGCGATGTGGCTCGGTTGGGTGGGACGCGCGCTGCGCCGCGAGGAGCGCTACGGCGATGCGGAGTTCCGGCGCTTCCTGCGCCGCTGGCAGCGCGAGAGCCTGCTGCTCGGCAAGCGCCGCGCCACGGCGCGCTGCGACGCGCGTCAGGAGCCGGTCTTCCGCCGGCTGCACCCGGGGGTCGGTGGGTCGAGCACGCCGCGTCCCGCGAGCTGACCGCAGGGCGCCGCGCGCCTCCGACGCCACGGGCCGTCCCCGTGGTACGCCCGGCGGGATTCGAACCCACGACCCCCGGTTTAGGAAACCGGTGCTCTATCCGACTGAGCTACGGGCGCGCCTTGTGGAGACCGGTCGGTCACGCGGCGCGCGACCGATCGGCGGCGACGATACCGCAGCCCGGGCGACGCGCGGAAGACGGGACGCTCAGCCGTCGCGCATGCCGTAGCGCACCAGCAGGAGGTCCTCTTCCTGCGCGAGGCCGATGCCGGGTGCGTGGAGCTTGAGCTCGCTGCCCTTCTCGAGCGCCGACGACTCGCGCACCTCGAGGCAGCCCTCGAAGCGACCCGCCGGCGTGCTGAGCTCGCCGTCGAGGCGGACGATCTCGGCCCGGTCGAGCGCGGTCCCGGGGGCGACCTCCTGGAAGAAGCGTTCGCCGACCCTCGGCGCGCCGGGCAGCAGCAGACCGAAGCGCGCGCCGTCGCGGCCGGCCAGCCAGGCGCCGCCGTGGCCGACCACGCGGCCGTCCTCGTAGAGGTCGACCTCCTCGCCGAAGTAGCCCACCGCGCCGGTGACCTTCGAGAGGGCGACGAAGTTGCGCGAGACCTCGACGAGTTCGCCGTCCTCGGTCTCGCGCTCCTCGACGACGCGCGTCTCGACGCCGTCGACCACACGCGTGTCGTCGAGCACGGTGATCGTGAGCCGCACCGGTTCGCCGTCCTCCTCGCCCTCGAGCACGAGCTGCCACCCCGGCTCGAGCACGAACCACGGGTGCCGACCGCGCGACGTCCAGTCGCCCTCGGCTTCGGCGAAGGTGTCGGCGTCCGGCGTGGGCGCGGAGGCTTCGTCGGGGTGCGCGCCGCTCGGGGGACCGACCGGGGAGCCGTCGTCGACGGAGGGAGATCCGCAGGCGACGAGGAGCACGAAAGCAGGGAAGACGGCGAGGAAGGGACGCACGGTCGATCCTCCCGAGGGACGCCGCCATCCTCGCACGCGCCGAGCGCCGGCCACGTGATGCCTGCGTGACGAGGCGCGCGGATCGCCGGCAGGACGGCCGCGACGCGGCGCAGGCGGTCGGCGACGCCGCGTCGGTCCCGGCGCTCGATTGCCGCCGCGCGAGGTGCGCGTGGTCGTCAGGCGAACCGGAGCACCTCGGGGCGTCTCGCCCGGGCGACGCAGCGCGCCGGGGTCTGGTCGCGTCAGACGATCGTGGCCCCGCCGTCGACGTGCACGACCTGTCCCACGACGTGGTCGGACGCCTTGCTGCAGAGCCACACGCAGGTGCCGACGAGGTCTTCGGGCTCGCCGTGCGTGCCGCGCGGGATGCCGGCCACGATCTGCTTGTAGAACGCCTCGTTCTGCAGGATGCCCGCGGACATGTCGGTGTTGAACAGGCCCGGCGCGATGGCGTTCACGTTGATGCCGCGCGGCGCCCACTCGATGGCCAGCGAGCGCGTGAAGCCCATCACGCCGGCCTTCGACGCGCAGTACGCCGTGGCCTCGCCGACGCCGAACGTCCCGAGCACCGAGGCGATGTTCACGACCTTGCCCGAGCCGCGCTCGAGGAAGTGCGGACCCACGGCGCGCGCGAACCTGAAGATGCCCATGAGGTTCACGTCGATCACGCGCTGCCAGTCGGCCGGCTCGGTCTCCTGGATCGGGCCCATGTGGTACGTGCCCGCGTTGTTGATCAGGATGTCGAGGCGTCCGAAGGCGTCGAGCGCGGTCTTCACGGCGCGCGGCGCGGTCTCGTCCGCGATCACGTCGCCGGACACCGCCAGGCAGCGCTTGCCCGCGGCCTCGACGGCCACCACCGTCTCGGCCAGGTCGGCGTCGCGGCGTGCGACGACCACGATGTCGGCTCCGGCGCGGGCGAGGCCCACGGCCATGGCGCGCCCGAGCCCGCGGCCTCCGCCGGTGATCAGGGCGACCTGGCCGTCGATGCGGAAGGGATCGGTCATGGGACGTGCGGCTCCTTGGGTGTGACGGGATGCGGGCGACCTCGCGCGGTCCCGCGTCGTCGCGGGTCCTGGTGACGCGCCGGGGCCGTCGACGCGCGAGCGTAGCGCATCGCCGCGGCGCACCGCGAGGGGCCGCGGCCGCAGCGCGTGGGCCGGGCGTGCGCGCGATGGGTCGTGCGTGGTCGCGCGCGAGGCGACGCGCTCACGTCCCCGGGGCGGAGACCACCGGCGTCGCGCGGTGCGCGCGCAGGATCACGTCGTCGACCTCGAGGTCGGCGACCACCGGCATGCCGTCGACCACGCGGCCGAAGGCGGTGTAGAGCCCGTCGAGGTGCGGCGTGGGCAGGTGCGTGATGAAGATCTGGCAGCCGCCGGTGTGCGGCGAGCCCGCGTGCGGCATGCCCAGCGTGCCCGTCAGGAACGGCGTCGGCGTGAACTCGTCGGGGAGCCGGCGACCGCCCGTCCCCCAGCCGTCGCCGCGCGGGTCGAGACCCTGCACGACGAAGTTCGGCACGACGCGGTGGATGTCGAGCCCGTCGTAGAAGCCCTGGTCGACGAGCTCGAGGAACGAGCGCACGTGGCGCGGCGCCGCCGGGGCGTCGAGTTCGAGCAGCACGTCGCCCTTGGTCGTCTCGAGCAGCACCTGCGGGTGGGGATCGGCCAGCGCGGCGCGGTACTCGGCCACGAGCGTGTCGAGCAGCTTGCCCGCGGGCGGCGCGCCCGGAGGCGTGGGGTCGAGCGGCGGCATGCCGAGCGCCGCGGCGAGCGACACGCGCGCCTCGTCGAGCTCGAAGCCGTGCGCGTCGCCGAGGGACTCGGCCACGGCGCGTCCGAGCTCGGGCGGGGCGCGGCCCTTGGCGAACAGCGGGGCCACGGCGTCGGCGGCGTTGCCGCGTTCGGCGGGATCGTCGCTGCGCAGCGCCGCGAGCAGCACGTCGAGGTGGTCGAGCGGATCGTCGTGCAGCGCGCCGAGGGCCTGGGCCCGCACCGTCGGCGACGGATCGGAGAGCAGGCGCTCCACCAGCGCGGCGTCGACGAGCTGTCCCTCGGCGAGCAGGCGCGCCACGCGCTCGCGGTCGCGCACCGCGGCGGACGCGGCGAGCGCCGCGAGCTCGTCGGCGTCGCCGGACACCGCCAGCGCCGCGCGCGCCTCGCGTCGCACGGGCGAGCTCGCGTCGCTGTGCGCGGCGGTGCGGAGCACCGAGAGCGCCGCGCGACGTCCCGCCTCGTCGAGCCCCGCACCGGATGCGTCGTCGCCGCCGGATGCGTCCGCCGACGGGGTCGAGCCGCCGCCCGCGCCGTCGCGGGACGCCGCCAGACGCGCGAGCAGCGCCTCGGCGGCCATCAGCCGCGCGTGCGGCGAGCGGTGCGTCGCGAGCAGCTCGGCGCACTCCTCGGTGTCCCCGCGCGCGCACACGATGCGGGCGGCCTCGATCGCCACGCGCTCGTCGTCGTCGTGCAGCAGGTCGCGTCCCACCTGGAGCGGGTCGCCGAAGCCGTCGTTCGCCAGGGACAGCAGGCCGCGCACGGCGAACACGCGCGAGAGCGGCGAGCCCTCGTCGTCGAGTGCGCGCCGCAGCACGGCCTCGTGCGCCGCCCGTCCGCGCACGCCGGCCATGGCGTAGACCGAGCGCCAGCGCACGCCCGGATCGGGATCGGTGAGCGCCGCCGCGGTGAGCGCCACGTCGCGCGCCACGAGCACCTCTTCGGTGGCGTGGCGTTCGTCGTCGTAGCGCCGTCCGTCGAGGCGGAACAGGCCCAGCGCCGCCGCGCGTCGCACGGCCGAGGACTCGTCGGCCAGCGCGCTCGTGAAGAGCACGGTGCGCCGGTCGTCGCCCAGCGCGGCGAGCGAGGCCAGCGCCGCGGCGCGGACGCGCGCCGAAGGACTGGCCACGAGCTCGGAGAGCGCGTCGACGCAGTCGGGCGTGGCCCACTTGCCGGCCGCGAAGGCCAGCGCCTCGAGCACGTCCTCGTCGGTCTCGCCCTCGACGCGCTTGAGCACCAGCGACGTGTTGTCGTCGGGCGGGACGATGGTGAGCGCGCGCACCGCGACGAGCCGCACCACGGGGTCGGGATCGAAGGCCCCGTTGAGCAGCGAGCCGTCGTCGGCCAGGTGCGTGAGCAGGTCGCCCGGGGCACGCGGACCCTCGCCGTGGGTGGGCGTGCCGGTGCAGGAGAGCAGCGCGCCCGCGGCGAGCGTGAGCGCGAAGAAGGTCGTGCGTCGCAGGGATCGTGCCGTCATGGGGCGCAAGTATACTCACGCGCCGGTGGCTGCCGTGCCGCTCCGAAAGACCGCGCAGGGAAACGATCCATGAGTCTCGAAGCACGCATCAAGGACGACATCAAGGCCGCCATGAAGTCCGGCAACAAGGACGACCTCGAAGTGCTGCGCATGGTGATCTCCGACGTCAAGAACACGGCCATCGCCGAGGGGCTCGAGCGTGCGGGGTTCGACGACGAGCTCGTCCTGCGCACGTTGCGGCGTGGCATCAAGACCCGCACCGAGTCGGCGGAGATGTACGAGAAGGCCGGACGGAACGACCTGTCCTCGAAGGAGCGCGCGCAGATCGAGGTGCTGGAGCGCTACCTCCCGGCGCAGATGTCGGTGGCCGAACTCGAGGTCGTGGTCGACACCGTCATCGTCGAGCTCGGCGCCAGCACCAAGAAGGACATGGGGCGGGTCATCAAGGAGGTCGTGGCCCGCGTCGAAGGGCGCGCCGACGGCAAGGCCGTCTCCTCCGTGGTGGGTGGACGCCTCTCGTGACCGGTCTCGCGCGTGCGCCGTACGACGTGGCGGCGCTGCGCGCGCGCTTCCCGGCGCTGGCGGCGGCGTCCGACCACGTCCCGCTCGACAACGCGGCGACCACGCATCGTCCGCAGGGGGTGTTCGACGCGCTCGCATCCTTCTACATGGCGGCGAACGCCAACGTCCACCGGGCCAACCACCGCCTGGGGACGGCCGCCACCGGCGCCTACGAGGGCGCTCGCGCCCGGCTGGCGCGTTTCCTGGGTGCGGCCGCCGACGAGCTGGTCTTCACGCGATCGGCCACCGAGGCGGTGAACCTCGTCGCCCGCGGATGGGCCGAGCCGCGCCTCGGTCCCGGCGACGCGGTGGCGGTCACGCTGCTCGAGCACCACAGCAACCTCGTCCCCTGGCAGGAGGTCTGCCGACGCACGGGCGCGCGGCTCGACGTGTTGCCGGTCGACGACCAGGCGTGTCTGCGTCCGATCGAGCTCGCGCCCGACGTGCGCCTGCTGGCCGCGACGCGCGTCTCGAACGCGGTGGGCACCCTGGTCGACACCACGGCGCTCGTCGACCACGCCCACGCGCGCGGTGCGGCCGTGCTGCTCGACGTGACCCAGGCCGTCGCGCACCTGCCGCTCGACGACGGCAGCCGGCGGGCCGAGTTCCTGGTGCTCTCGGCACACAAGGCCTACGGACCGATGGGCGTCGGCGCCCTGCGCGCGTCCCGGGCGGTGCTCGGCGAGATCCGTCCGGTGGTGTTCGGCGGCGAGATGGTCGAGCGCGTCGACGCGCTCGGCGCGACCTTCCGCGCGCCGCCGCACGGGCTCGAGGCGGGGACGCCGCCGGTGGCCGACGCGGTGGCCTTCGTGGCGGCGCTCGACCTGCTCGACGAGCTGGGGCTGGCCGCCGTCCGCGCCCACGAGCTCGAGCTGCTCGCGCGGCTGCTGGCCGGCCTGGCCCGGGTGCCCGGGGTCGAGGTCGTCGGACCGCCCGACGCCGAGTCGCGCTCGGGGGTCGTGTCCCTGGACATCCCGGGCGGCGACGTGCACGTGGCCGCCACCCTGCTCGACCTGCACGACGTGGCCGTGCGCGCGGGATTCCACTGCGCCGAGCCCCTGCTGCGCCGTCTCGGCCGCGCGGGCACCCTGCGCGCGAGCCTGGCGTCGTACTCCACCGTCGACGACGTCGACCGCTTCCTGGAGGCCCTGGCCGAGGCCGTTCCCGCCTGTCGCGGATGACCCCGCATCGGCTACCCTCTCCGGTTCGGAACCGTCCCGTTCCACGTGCCCGAGGAAGCCGATGCGCCCGCGCCGCTTCGCCCTGTCGTCCCTTGCCGTCTTCGTCCTCGCCGCGCTGCTGCAGGGCTGCGCATCGCACGATCTGCCGATGGTCTCGCCGTCGGTGTACGAGGCCGACGTGCGCTGGCTCGCCGACGACGCCCGTGAGGGACGCGAGACGGGTTCGCGCGGACTGTTCGCCGCCGCCGACTACGTGGCCGCGCGCTTCGCGTCGCTGGGCCTGGCTCCGGGAGGCGACGACGGCACGTGGTTCCAGCACTTCACGGCCGCGGGACCGCGTGAGCTCGGCGACGACAACTCGCTCGTGGTGGGCGACCTGCAGCTCGAGTTCGAGACCGAGTGGATGCCGCTCTCGTCGTCCGGCGGCGGCAGCGTGCAGGGTCCGCTGGTGTTCGCGGGCTTCGGCATCTCCGATCCCGACGGCGGCTGGGACGACTACCAGGGACTGCCGGTCGACGGCGCGGTGGTGCTCCTGCTGCGTGGCGGACCCGGCGCGGGCCTGCGTGCCACGCTGGACGCGGCCGGCGAGCCCGTGCCCGAGCCGCTGAAGCGCTGGGCCGAGGGCGGCGAGGGACACGTCCACACCAGCTTCCGCTCGAAGATCAACGCGGCCTTCACCCACGGCGCGGCCGCGGTGATCGTCGCGAACGACCCGCTCACGCACCCGGCCGGCGGCGAGAACGACACGCTGCTCCCGTACGCGCCCTTCGGCGGCGGCGGCGCCACGGCCAGCATGCCCGCGGCGTTGCTCACGGCCGCCGCCGGCCAGCGCGTGCTGCAGTCGCTGGGCTACGACCTCGAGGTGCTCCAGCAGCGGCTCGACCAGCTCATGAAGCCGCGCAGCTTCCGCTTCCCCTCGACCACGGCCGACGTGACCGTCGACGCGGCCGCGAAGCAGCTCGACACGGTCAACGTGGTCGGCATCCTGCCCGCGGCCGACGGACACACCGACGGCGAGCACGTGCTCGTGGGCGCGCACGTCGACCACCTCGGCTTCGGACGTGGTCCGGGATCGTTGGGCGGCGACGCGGCGGTGGGACAGATCCACAACGGAGCCGACGACAACGCGTCCGGCACGGCGGGACTGCTCGGCCTCGCGACGTCGCTCTCGGCGCGGCGTGATGACCTCGCGCGTCCGGTGGTGTTCGTGGCCTTCAGCGGCGAGGAGTGGGGCCTGCTCGGGTCACGCTTCTACGTCGAGCATCCCAAGCTGCCCGTGTCCGACATGGTCGGCATGGTGAACATGGACATGATCGGGCGCGGCGTCGGGGGCAAGGTGCAGGTCGGCGGCACCGGCTCCTGGGACGGTTTCGCGGCCCTGGTCGACAGCGCCGCCGCGCAGGTGGGCGGCCTCGTGGTCACGCAGTCCGACAGCGCGCCGGGCTCGAGCGACCACGCCTCCTTCCTCGAGAAGGACGTGCCGTCGCTGTTCCTGTTCACGGGACTGCACGCCGACTACCACAAGCCGAGCGACGACGCCGACAAGATCGACGCGGTCGACGGCGCGAAGATCGCCACGCTCGCGGGCGAGGTGGCGTTCGACCTCGCCACGCGCGCCGAGCGTCCGGTGTACAGCGAGCCGCCCGCAGCCGATCCGCACGCCGGTCTGGCCGACGCCGACGACGGCGACCGTCCGGCGGTCGTGGCCTACGGCGTGAAACTGGGCTCGGTGCCAGACATGGGCTACCAGGGCACCGACGGAGTGCGCCTGGCCGACGTCGGCACCGACTCGCCCGCCGAGCGGGCGGGACTGAAGGCCGGCGACGTGGTCATCGCGCTCGACGGCAAGCCCACGAAGACGCTCGAGGACTACTCGGTGCTGCTCTTCTCGCACCGTCCCGGCGACACGATCATCCTGACCGTGCTGCGCGGAGACGACAAGCTCGACCTCACCGCCACCCTCGAGGGGCGTCGCGCCGACGGCTGAGGCCGCGGGCGATCGGAGAGACACCATGGTCAAGCGACGCCAGACGCTCGCGGTCCCCGTCGGGAACCTCGTGATCGGCGGGGGACACCCGGTGCGCGTGCAGTCGATGACGAACACCGACTCGCGTGACGCCGAGGCCACCATCGCGCAGATCAAGCGCATGCAGGAGGCGGGCTGCGAGCTCGTGCGCGTGACGATCCCCGACCAGGAGAGCGCCGACAACATCCCGGCCTTCCTGCGCGCGATGGACGTCCCGTTCATCGCGGACATCCACTTCAACCACAAGATGGCCCTCGCGGCCATCGCGAAGGGCGCGCACAAGGTGCGCATCAACCCGGGCAACATCGGCAGCGAGAAGAAGGTGCGCGAGGTGCTGGCCGCCGCGCGCGACAAGGGCACCGCGGTGCGCATCGGCGTGAACAGCGGCTCGCTCGAGAAGGACCTGCTCGACAAGCACGGCTGGCCGTCGCCCGAGGCGCTGGTCGAGTCGGCGCTGCGCCACGTGGCCTTCGCGCGCGACGTGGGCGTCGAGAAGATCATCGTCTCGATCAAGTCGACCGACGTGCAGGCGGCGGTGGCTGCGAACCGGCTCTTCTCGGCGGCCTCCGACGTGCCGCTGCACGTGGGCATCACCGAGGCGGGCGACCCGGCCTACGGCGCGATCAAGTCGGCGGCGGGCATCGGCGCGCTGCTGGTCGACGGCATCGGCGACACGATCCGCGTCTCGCTCACGTCCGACCCCGAGGTCGAGCTGCCGGTGGCGTACGACATCCTCAAGGCCACCGGCGTGCGGGTGATCTCGCCCGAGATCATCGCCTGCCCCACCTGCGGACGCATCGACATCGACCTCGAGGCGATCGTGGCCGAGGTCAAGCAGCGCCTGAAGCGCTGCACGCTGCCGGTCAAGATCTCCGTGCTGGGCTGCGCGGTGAACGGTCCGGGCGAGGCGCGCGAGGCCGACATCGGCATCGCGGGCGGCGCGGGCGAGGGCCTGCTGTTCCGCAAGGGGCGGACGGTCCGCAAGGTGCGCGAGGACCAGATCGTCGACGCGCTCATCGAGGAGATCGCCGCGCTCGAAGCCGAGCGCGAGGCGGCGGCGCGCGCGGGCGAGCCGACGCTGTCCCCCTGAGACGTCCCGGAGTCCCGCACGCCATGCCGAATTCCCGAGACGCCGCGGCGTCGTCCTCCGCACCCGATCAGGCGCGCATCGAGCGCGCCGTCCACGAGCTGCTGTCCGCGGTCGGAGAGGACCCTGCCCGCGACGGGCTGCTCGACACGCCGGCGCGCGTGGCGCGCATGTACGTCGAGGTGCTCAGCGGGCGCCTGCTCGACCCCGGCCGGCACCTCGACGTGACCTTCGCCGAGGACCACCACGAGATGGTCGTGGTGCGCGACATCCCGTTCGACTCGCTGTGCGAGCACCACATGCTGCCGTTCACCGGCAAGGCGCACGTGGCGTACGTCCCCAACGGGCGCATCGTCGGCCTGTCGAAGATCGCGCGGGTGGTCGAGGAGTTCGCGCGCCGGCTGCAGGTCCAGGAGCGGCTCTCGTCGCAGGTGGCCGACCTGCTGATGGAGAAGCTGCAGCCCGAGGGCGTGGGCGTGGTCATGGAGGCCACGCACACCTGCATGACGATGCGCGGCATCCGCAAGTCGGGGGCGGTCATGGTCACCTCGGCCGTGCGCGGGACCTTCAAGGCGCGCAAGGAGACCCGGGCCGAGTTCATGTCCCTGATCGGCAAGGGCTGAGCGCGGAGGGCGGCCGTTCCGGTCGACGCTGCGCTCCCGGCCCCTCTCGGAGGCGGCTAGGTCTTTCCTAAGTTGCTGTTGTGCAATGGCTTGCGGCGAACTTCGTCGGCCTCGAAGCCGTCGCGAACGAGCCAGGGATCGGCGTCCGGTCGGCGCGCGCGAGGCGCGAGTCGAGACTCGTCCCCGCTCCGCGGGGGTAGGCACCTTCGGAATCCGGCGTATACTGACGCGCCTCTCTCCCTCCCGCTGCGCGTCCCGCTCTCCCACCCGAACACCCCGGGGCGCACGGTCACGGTGGGTTCCGAACTCTCCCACACCCCCTGCAAAGCTGGAGTCATTCCATGCGTTTGTCCAAGTGGGCTGGTGCCTTGGCGGTGGCCGCGATCGTGGCCCTTCCCCTCGGTGCGGCCATCAAGGCCATGAGCCTCAAGGAGCTCATGGAGATCACCTCCGACGTCGTGCAAGCCCGCATCGTCGGCAAGGACACCCTCACCATCGACCGCCCGTACGAGGGCGCGATCTACACGCAGCTGCACATCCAGGGCGTGTCGCTGCGCACCGGCGAGAAGGTCGACGAGATGGTCGTCTTCCACGGCAGCCACGACCTCGGTGAGGCCTACACGATCTCCGAGCAGCCCGAGCTCCAGGACGTGCGCGTCGGCGGCGAGGCGGTCTTCTTCATCGCGAACGAGACCGAGCCCGTCGAGCACCACCTGCTGCACGGCCTGGGCAACGTCTACCGCATCGAGCGCGGTTTCGGCGAGCCGGTCGTGATCGGCAAGGGCGAGGGCTTCGCCTTCGTCAAGAACGTGAAGCTGGTCGATGCCCGTCAGCAGGTGCGCGACGCACACCTGCAGATCGAGGCCGAGAAGCTCCAGAAGCAGACCCCGGCCCTGAAGTAAGGAGCTCCGAACACGATCATGAAGCACCTCAAGACGATTCTCGCGCTCGCCGGTGCCGGAGCGGCCTTCTCGATGGTCGCGTCGCTCTCGACGCCGACCGCTTCGCACGGCTACTCGCTGCTGGGCTCCAAGCTCGGCAACGGCCAGCGCGACTTCCGCGTGTACAACAACTTCGCCGACGCGCAGTCGAACAACAACACGACCCCGCACGTCAACTTCCCCGGCGCCCTGGGCGCGGTGATGGCGATCTGGAAGGGCCACGTCGAGTGGAGCAGCGTTCCGTGGGCCGGCAACGGCCAGGGAGACACCGGCGGCAGCAACTCGAACCTCGGTGACGGCGGCGCCAACTTCGACAACCACTTCCAGGGCCTGGCGAGCGGCATCGGGAGCACCTCGCAGAACATCCACTCCGCGATCGCCGGCAGCAGCGGCAGCGTGCTGGCCTTCACCCAGGGCGGCAGCAACGGCTGGTGGATCCGCTACTACGAGGGCTGGACCTGGCAGGACGGTCCGGGCAACGTGACCAGCGGCATCGACCTGCAGGGCGTGGCCTGCCACGAGATCGGACACTCGCTCGGTCTCGGCCACACGAACACGAACGGCGCCACGATGTTCCCGAGCATCAGCGGCACGGGCGTGCCGCAGCGTTCGATCGCGGCCGACGACAAGGCCGGCATCCAGGCCATCTACGGCGTGATCGCCGCGGGCAAGCCGCTCATCACGAGCATCGCGGGCGACATGAACGTCGGCACGACGCTGACGATCAACGGCTCGGGCTTCTCGACCACGGGCAACGAGGTCTGGTTCACGGCCCCGAACAGCACCGGCGTCGCGACCAAGGTCACGAACGTGGCCTCGACGGGTGGCGGCACGCAGCTCCAGGTGACCATCCCGTCGCAGGTGATCGACGGCAACATCATGGTCAACGACAACACCGGCGCCAACGTCGGTCTGTCGAACGCCTGGCCGATCGACATCGGCGGCGGCGGCAACCCGGGTGACCCGCCCAGCATCACCTCGATCGACCCGACGCTCGGACCGGCGGGCGGCTGGACGCCGGTGACGATCACCGGAACGGGCTTCTCGGACGTCGACGATGTCGAGTTCGGCGGCCTGAACGCGTTCAGCTTCCAGGCCAACAGCAACACCGAGCTGGTCGCCGAGACGCCCACGAACGTCCCGTTCTCGTCGGTCTCGCTGTACGTGCACGACCCGGACGGCAGCGACACGCTCACCGGCGCGTTCCTGTACACGTTCGACATCATCCCCAGCGTCGACACCGTCACGCCGAACCACGGCCCGGAGGCCGGCGGCACGTTGGTCGAGATCACGGGGACGAACGTGTCGGGCGTCACGCAGGTCACGTTCGGCGGCGTGCCGGGCACGAACCTGCAGATCACGAGCATCGGCTCGCTCGAGGTCGAGGTTCCGGCCGGAACGGGTACGGTCGACGTGGGTGTCACGAACGTCCAGGGCACCGACACGATCGTGGCCGGCTACACCTACGACCCGCTCGTCGGCGGCTCGTTCGTGAACCTCGGACCGTCGACGGTCGGCGGTGCGCTCGGCGAGCCCACGCTCTCGGGCACGGGTGACCTGACGCCGAACGGTTCGGGCTACTCGCTCACCATCGCGAACTGCCCGCCCTCGGCCTTCGGCATCCTGTTCATCGGTCTGGGCACGGGCGCGACCACGGCCAACTTCAAGGGCGGCACGTTCTACGTGATCCCGATCCTCGTGCAGGTGGGCTTCAACGTCTTCCCGTCGGGCGACATCACGCTGCCCCTCACGGTCGACGGAAGCCTGGCCGGAGCCCAGATCCTGTTCCAGTACTGGTGCCAGGACGGCTCGGCTCCGCTCGGAGTCGGCGGCACCAACGGTCTGCGCGCCGACATCCCCTGATGTCGCGCCGCTGAGGGTTCATCCCTCTTCTCGCGGGGCCCGTCATCCGGCCGGATGACGGGCCCCGCGTCGTTTCGGCGTGCTCCTTCGCGCGGGACGGCCGAGGTCCGGGTGGCGTCGGCACCGGCACCCGACTTCAGGCCAAGCGAGGGTCAAAGCGCGGCGATCGTTCGCGAGCCACCGGTCCTCGGACGTCGCTCGGGCCGCGTCCGGCCCAGGGTTGGCGCGCCTCGGCCGAGTCTTGCGTGCGCCGCGTGCCGGAGGCTGGCACGCCTCGCGGCCGCTCGCGGCCGAACGGGGCCGCGTCCCATCAGCGCGCGTCTTGCTCGACGAAGCCAAATACCTATAGTTCTAGCCGTCTACGGCCAGACTCCGGAGAACAGCGTGTTTCTCGACTACCACGCGGTCATGGTCTTCCTCATCACGGGCGTGGCCATGGTGTGCACCCCGCTCGTGCTCGGTCAGTTGTTCCGTCCGAAGAACAGCTACGCCGAGAAGAACATGCCGTACGAGTGCGCCGAAGACCCGATCGGCGACGCGCAGATCCGCTTCGACATGCGCTTCTACACCACGGCGCTGATCTTCATCATCTTCGAGGTCGAGATCGCGCTCATCTTCCCGTGGGCACGCGTCTTCGCGAGCTCGCCCGACCGGGCCTTCGCGCTCGGCGCCGGCGCGATCTTCATCTCGATCGTCTTCCTCGGACTGGTCGTCGACTGGGCCAAGGGCGACCTCGACTGGGTGAAGAGCTTCCAGAACAAGCGGCGCGTGCAGGAGAAGTGACATGGGCCTGCTGAACAACGCCTTCCCCGACAACGCGCTCACGCGCACCGTCGACGAGGCCATCGGCTGGGGCCGCAAATCGTCGGTCTGGCCGATGACGTTCGGCATCGCGTGCTGCGCCATCGAGATGATGGCGGTGTACGCGGCGACGTTCGACCTCGACCGATTCGGTGCCGGCGTGCCGCGCGCGACGCCGCGCCAGAGCGACCTGATCATCGTGCCCGGCACGGTCAACGCGAAGATGGCCGTGCGCGTGAAGCGCCTGTACGACCAGATGGCCGAGCCCCGCTACGTGATCGCCATGGGCGCCTGCGTGTGCGGCGGCGGACCCTACGTCAAGTGGGGGTACAACACGGTCAAGGGCGTGCACAAGATCATCCCGGTCGACATCTTCGTGCCCGGCTGCCCGCCGCGCCCCGAGGCGCTCATCGACGGCATCCTGAAGCTGCGCGAGAAGATCGGGCGCAACGACGTGTTCCGTCGCCGCCAGGAGGCGAAGGAGCAGATGTCCGCGGCGTACGAAGCGTGACGGGTGCGGTGATGAACGAGACCAAGCTGCATTCCCGTCTGCGCGAAGCCTGCCCGTCCGGTGTGGGCGACCTCGACACGTCGGCGAAGGACCCGTTCGTGGTGGTCGAGGCCGCCGCGCTCGTCGAGGCCATGGTCTTCCTGCGCGACGATCCCGCGTGCGCGATGGAGATGCTCCATCTCGTCACGGCGACCGAGCGCGAGGCCGCGATCGAGGTCGCGTACCACCTCTGCTCGTACACGCACCACCACAGCCTGACGCTCAAGGTCGTCTGCCCCCGGCCCGAGGGTGCCGACCAGGAGTGGTCGCCGAGCGTCCCGTCGGTGGCCTCGGTGTACCCGTCGGCCGACTGGCACGAGCGCGAACAGTACGACCTGCTCGGCGTGCGATTCGACGGGCACCCCGACCCACGTCGCATCCTGCTGCCCGAAGAGTGGATCGGGCATCCGCTGCGCAAGCAGTACGTGTATCCGACGAGCTCCGGCGACATCCCGCTCGAACTCGACGCGACGCCGATCTACGAACGTCCCGAGGGCTGGACCGATCCGGAGCACGCGCCGCGCGCGGCGGGCACGCCGCTCGTCCAGCCGCCGAACGCGCCGAGCGCGCGTCCGCACGCGGGCGGCAAGGCCCCGCCGCCCAAGCCGAAGGGCGAGGGCGACGAGCCCGCGACGAAGCCGAAGCCGAAGCCGAAGGGCGACGGCGGCGCCGCACCGAAGGGCGAGGGCGGCGACGACATGGCCGCCAAGATCGCCGCGATCAAGGCAGCCAAGGCCAAGAAGAAGAAGGAGGGTGACGGCTGATGGAAGCCCTCGAGATGTACGCGGTCGACGACCGCGCCGACGTCTACACCGAGGAGCTCAAGCTCAACCTCGGCCCGCAGCACCCCTCGACGCACGGAGTCCTGCGCGTCGAGCTGCGCATGGACGGCGAGATCATCACGCACAGCCGCTGCGACATCGGGTACCTGCACCGCTGCGCCGAGAAGATCGGCGAGAACGTCACGTTCCTGCAGTTCAACCCGTACACCGACCGCATGGACTACCTGGCGTCCATGAACAACAACCTCGCCTGGAGCCTCACGGTCGAGAAGCTCCTGGGCGTCGAGGCGCCCGAGCGCGCGCAGTGGCTGCGCATGACCTGCGCCGAGCTGAACCGCATCGCCTCGCACCTCATCGCGTTCGGCACGTACGGCATCGACATCGGCGCGAACACGCCGTTCTTCTACGCGTTCCGCGAGCGCGAGTCGATCATGGGGCTGCTCGAGCGGCCGGCCGGCGCGCGCATGCTCTACAACTACATCCAGCCGGGTGGCGTGCGGCGCGACGTCGACGAGCACTGGGTCGACGACGTGCTGGCGTTCTGCGACGACTTCGAGAAGCGCTGGCTCGAGTACAACACGCTCCTCAGCCACAACCGCATCTTCATCGCGCGCACGGCGAACATCGGCATCCTGACCAAGGACGTCGCGCTGGCGAACGGCTGCACCGGCCCCGTGCTGCGCGGTTCCGGCGTGAAGTGGGACCTGCGCCGCGACGTCCCGTACCTGAAGCCGTACGACGAGGTCGACTTCGACGTGCCCGTCGGCGAGGGCACGTACGGCACGCTCGGCGACTGCTGGGACCGCTACTGGGTCCGCATGCGCGAGATGATCGAGTCGATCCGCATCATCCGCCAGGGCTGCGCGCGCCTGGCCGAGATCGGCGGCGACACGATGGACAAGCAGATGAAGCGCATGTACAAGACGCCGCTCGAGCCCGAGGCCGGCGAGGCCTACATGCGCTGCGAGAACCCGCGCGGCGAGCTCGGCTTCTACGTCGTGACCGAGGGCGGCAAGTCGCCCATCCGCTGTCGCGCGCGCGCACCGAGCTTCTGCAACCTGTCGGTGCTCGACAAGCTCCTCCCGGGGACCATGCTCGCCGATGCCGTGGCGATCATCGGGTCCCTCGACATCGTGCTCGGCGAGGTGGACCGCTGACATGGAACGACTCATCGCGGCCTTCAGCGACCTGACCGGGACCGAGGGGGTCATCCCGCTGTCCCTCGCCTACGCGGTGTGCATCGGGAGCCTGCTCGGCTTCATCACCGTGTACGCCATGTTCGCCATCTGGATGGAGCGCAAGGTGGCCGCGCACATGCAGGTGCGTTACGGCCCGATGGAGACCGGCGGCTGGCACGGCTGGGCGCAGAGCGTCGCCGACGCCCTCAAGCTGCTCTTCAAGGAAGACCTCTTCCCGCGCGACGGCAACAAGCTCCTGTTCTTCATCGCGCCGGCGGTGGTGTTCTGCGGCGTGTTCGCTGGCTTCATCGCGATCCCGTTCGCGGCCGGCATCCAGATCGCCGACCTCGACCTGGGCATCTTCTTCATCATCTCGATCGCGGCCGTCGAGGTCGTGGGCGTGATCATGGCCGGCTGGGCCAGCAACTCGAAGTACAGCCTGTTCGGCGCGGTGCGCGAGGCGGCCCAGGTCGTGTCGTACGAGCTGCCGTCGGCCACCGCGCTGCTCGTGCCGATCCTCGTCGTGGGGAGCTTCAGGCTGGGCGACTTCAACGCCTACCAGGCGCAGCACGGCTGGCTGATCTTCTCCGGCCCGTTCATGTGGATCGCGGCGCTGGTCTACTTCATCGCGTCGCTCGCGGGCTGCAAGCGCGCGCCGTTCGACCTGCCCGAGGCCGAGTCCGAGCTGGTGTCCGGCTTCCACACCGAATACTCGGGCATGCGCTTCTCGTTCTTCTTCCTCGAGGAGTACGCGTCGATGTTCGTGGCGTCGATCCTCATGGCGACGCTGTTCTTCGGCGGGACGACGCTGCCCTTCAACCTGTTCGACCTCGGCAACTGGGGCGACTACGCCGACGCCGGACGCCTGGCGGCCCAGGCCGCCGCCGCGAACGCGCCCGCCGACCTCGTCGCTCAGGCCGCCCGCGCGGCCGCGGCGGTCGGACCGTTCTCCGACCTCGGCAACATCCTCGCCGCGCACCTCGGCATCGTGGTGCTGCTGCTCAAGACGTTCTTCTTCATCTTCGTGCAGATGTGGCTGCGCTGGACGCTGCCGCGCCTCCGCGTCGACCAGGTCATGGCCATGGGATACAAGTACCTGCTCCCGTGGGGACTGTTCGCGGTCATGGGCACCGCCGTCTGGGAGACCTACGCGGCCTGACGGCCGGGGGACCACCATGGGCTCGATCCGAGACTACTTCGCCAACATCACGGGCGCCCTGACGACCACCGCCAAGGGCATGGGCGTGACGCTGCGGCACTTCACCAGCGAGCCGCCGATCACCGTGATGTACCCGCACGAGCGCAAGTGGGTGCCGCCGACGACGCGCGGCAAGCACATCCTCGAGCAGGACAAGTGCATCGACTGCCACCTGTGCGCGAAGGCCTGCCCGGTCGACTGCATCGAGATCGAGGCCGAGCACTACGGCCGCATCCTCGAGTGGAAGCAGTTCTCGATCGACTACAAGAAGTGCATCTTCTGCGAGTTCTGCATCCCGCCGTGCCCGGTCGACTGCATCCACATGACGACCGAGTACGAGATGGCGACCGACCGCAACGACGACATGGTCGAGGACCTGCTGACGTGGACCGGCCTGCGTCCCGAGGACGAGGCCAAGATCACGGGCGAGCCGACCGAGTTCCAGAAGAAGCAGCAGGCCGACGACGGCGGCAAGGCCGGCGGCAAGGACAAGTCGGCCCTCATCGCCCAGATCAAGGCGCGTCTCGGCAAGGGATAGAGCTCCATGATCGACTTCATGTTCATGCTCTTCGCCGGCATCACCGTCCTCGGGGCGCTGGTGATGGCCTTCCACGAGAGCATCGTGCACTCGGCGTTCGCGCTGGTGGCTGCGCTGTTCGGCGTGGCCGGCCTCTACTGGACGCTCGGCGCCGACTTCCTGGGCGGTCTGCAGCTGCTGCTGTACGTCGGCGGCGTGACCGTGCTGCTGCTGTTCGCGGTCATGCTCACGACGCGCGACACGATGCGGCTCTCGCTCTTCCGCTACGTGCTCATGGCGCCGGTGGTCGGCATCGCCGGCTTCTTCGTGCTGCGCGCGTACAACGGCGTCGAGGCCGCCATCGCCGCGACGGGACACGTGCCCGGCGACCCGCAGCCGACGACCCAGGCCATCGGCGAGATGTTCCTGGCGCCCGACGGCTACCTGCTGCCCTTCCAAACGGTGGCCGTGCTGCTGCTGCTCGTCCTCATCGGCGCCGTCACGGTGGCCCGCCGCGGACAGGAGACGACACCATGAACCTGCTGGCCGTCGCCGCCGAACCGGGCGCGGTGTCGGGCTCGCTGAGCTCGTACCTGATCGTCTCGGCGATCCTGTTCCTGCTCGGTCTGGCCACGATCCTCACGCGCCGCAACGTGCTCTACGTGCTCATGGGCACCGAGCTGATCCTGAACGCCGCGAACCTGAACTTCGTCGCCTTCACGCGCTTCGGCGGGTACGAGCTCGACGGACAGATGATGGCGCTGGTGGTCGTGATGCTCGCCGCCGCCGAGGCCGCGGTGGCGCTGGCCATCGTGCTGCGCATCTTCCACGACTTCGGCAGCATCGACATGACCCGCACCGACAGTCTGAGGGACTAGACGGATGTCCATCCTCGCACTCCAGCACGCGGTCGCGGGCGCCGGAGCGGGACCGGTGCCGGTCGACGAGACGGGCGCCTTCCTCTCCATCGGCCTGGGACTGTTCCTGGTCCCGCTGCTCTCGGCCGTCACGCTGATCTTCTTCGGTCGCAAGCTGCCGCGCGGCGGCGATTGGATCGCGCAGACCGCGATCGTGACCTGCGCCGTCGGCGCGCTGACCATGTTCTGGAAGGTCCTCGTCCAGCACGGCACGCCCGGCTGGTCGTGGTCGAGCGCCGCCGTCGGCCAGGCCTGGGACTGGATCGCGCTGGGCGGCTTCCACCTCTCGGTCGGCATCTACTGGGACAACCTGTCCGTGATCATGGCCACGATGGTCACGGTCGTGTCCTCGTGCATCTTCTTCTTCAGCGCCGGCTACATGCACGGCGACCGCGACTACCCGCGCTTCTTCGCGTACCTCAGCTACTTCTGCTTCGCGATGCTGGGGCTGGTGGTCGTCGACAACCTGCTCATGCTGTTCGTCTTCTGGGAGCTGGTGGGTGTCGGCAGCTACCTGCTGATCGGCTTCTTCTACGACCAGGAAGATCCGCCCAAGGCCTCGCTCAAGGCCTTCATGGTGAACCGCGTGGGAGACGTGCTCTTCCTGCTCGGCATCATCATCTGCTGGCGCACGTTCGGGACGCTGCGGTACTCGGAGATCTTCGCCACGCTGAGCGCGGGGCACTTCACCGAGCTGCCCGTCGGACACGCCTTCGCGGGTCTCTCGCACCACGCGCTGCTCACGCTTTCCGGCATCCTGATCTTCTGCGGCGCGATCTCGAAATCGGCGCAGGTCCCGCTGCACACGTGGCTGCCCGACGCGATGGCCGGTCCGACGCCGGTCTCGGCGCTCATCCACGCCGCCACGATGGTCGCCGCGGGCGTCTTCATGGTCGGGCGCATGTACCCGTACTTCACGCCCGAGGCGCTGAACTTCATCGCCGTCGTCGGCGCGATCACGGCCCTGGTCGGCGCGACCATGGGTCTGGTGATGTGGGACATCAAGAAGGTGCTGGCCTACTCGACCATGAGCCAGCTCGGCTACATGATGCTCGGCCTGGGCGTGGGCGGGTACGTGGCCGGCCTGTTCCACCTCATCACCCACGCGTTCTTCAAGTCGTGCCTGTTCCTCGGCTCGGGTTCGGTGATCCACGCCGTGCACAGCCAGGACATCCGCGACATGGGCGGGCTCAAGCGGAAGATGCCCGTCAC
Organism: Planctomycetota bacterium; assembly: GCA_020638905.1. Taxonomy (GTDB): domain Bacteria; phylum Planctomycetota; class B15-G4; order B15-G4; family B15-G4; genus JACKHP01. Next base: position 132,382 of record JACKHP010000008.1, read on the forward strand.
CTACTGGACGTTCCTGATCGCGACCCTCGCCCTGGCCGGCGTCCCGTGCTTCGCCGGTTACTACAGCAAGGACCAGATCGTCGCCACCTCGCTGGCCTGGGGCATGTCGCACGACGCCGCCCACTGGATGCCGTTCGTGTTCGCGGCGGTGGGCGCGTTCATGACGACGTTCTACATGTTCCGCCTGGTGTTCCTGACCTTCCACGGCAAGCCGGCCGACCAGCACCGCTTCGACCACGCGCACGAGTCGCCGCCGGTCATGGCGCTCCCGCTCGTGGTGCTCGCGACGGTGGCGCTGTTCGGGGGCGGCACGCTGAACCCGCTGCCACACAACGAAGAGCTGTGGTTCAACCGCCTCGTCGAGCAGCCGGCTTCGGCCGCCATCGCCGGGCTCGGGCTCGAGGTCCACCCGACCGCCGAGCACTGGGAGCACGCGATGCACGCGGCGCACTACCCGGCGCTCGGAGTGTCGTTCATCGCGATCCTGCTGGGCTTCCTGCTCGCGCGGCGCATGTACCTGACGAAGGCCACCGACCCCGCGGCGGTCTCGGCGCGCTTCGGCCCGATGCACGAGATCATCTCGCACAAGTACTACTTCGACGACCTCTACAACGGCGTGCTCATCCCGGGGCTGCAGCGGCTGAATCGCGCGCTCGCGTGGTTCGACCGCAACGTGATCGACGGCATCGTCAACCTGGTCGGCCTGCTCGCGCGCTCGATCGCGTTCGTCGCGGGTCTGTTCGACAAGTACGTGATCGACGGCCTGGTGAACTTCTGGCGCTGGTTCGTGCGGACGCTCTCCGCGGTGCTGCGGCTCACGCAGACCGGCAACGTCCGCGACTACCTGACCCTGACGCTCATCGGCGTCCTCATCCTGGCCATGTACCTGGCCGCCGAGTAGCTCGAGGAACCATGGACATTCTCACGCTCATCACGTTCTCGCCCCTGATCGGCGTGCTCGCGATCCTGCTCATCCCGTCCTCGAAGAAGGACGCGATCCGCACGGCCGCGGCCGCGACGCTGCTGGTGCCGCTGATCCTCGCCACGCGGCTGTGGATCGACTTCGACACGGCGGCCACCGGCTACCAGTACGTGACCCAGGTCGACTGGATCGCGGCGCTCGGCGTCCAGTACCACCTGGGCATCGACGGCCTGTCCGTCCCGCTCGTGTGGCTGACCACGCTGCTGCTGTTCCTGGCTCCGTTCGCGGCCTGGAACATCGAGAAGGGAGTGAAGGGCTTCATGCTCCTGCTGTGCCTGCTCGAGGTCGGCATCCTGGGCGTGTTCTGCTCGCTCGACCTGTTCCTGTTCTACGTGTTCTGGGAGATCATGCTCCTGCCGATGTACTTCCTGATCGGCATCTGGGGCGGTGCGCGGCGCGAGTACGCGGCGATCAAGTTCTTCCTCTACACGCTGGCCGGCTCGGTGCTCATGCTGCTGGCCATCATCGCGCTCTACCTGTGCGTGCGCGACACGACGGCCACGCCGTTCTCGATCCCCGTGCTGTCCGACCTGCTGCGTGACGGCATGCTGAACGGCGAGCCCTTCGGCGCCAACCTCGTGAACGGCGGCGTGATCTTCGGCTGGCCCTTCCTGAAGTGGGTCTTCGTCTTCCTGTTCATCGGCTTCGCGATCAAGGTGCCGATCGTCCCGCTGCACACCTGGCTGCCGGACGCGCACGTCGAGGCGCCCACGTCGATCTCGATGATCCTGGCCGGCATCCTGCTGAAGCTCGGCACGTACGGCATCCTGCGCGTCAACCTCGGCATGCTGCCCAGCATCGCGCCCGACTTCGCCACGATCGGCGCGGTGATCGGCCTCGTGTCGATCGTCTACGGCGCGTTCGTCGCCATGGCCCAGACCGACTTCAAGCGCATGGTCGCCTACTCGTCGGTGAGCCACATGGGCTACGTGCTGCTCGGAGCGTCGGCCTTCACGAGCGCCGGACTCAACGGTGCCGCGATGCAGATGTTCACCCACGGCACCAGCTCGGCCCTGCTCTTCCTCCTGGTGGGCGTCGTGTACGACCGCGCCCACCACCGCGAGATCGAGGGCTTCGGCGGACTCGCCAGTGTCGCGCCGGTCTACACGGGCATCACGACCCTGGGCTTCTTCGCGGCCCTCGGCCTGCCGGGCATGTCGGGCTTCGTGAGCGAGTTCCTGGTGCTCACCGGTTCGTGGGACAAGTTCCCGATCCTGACCAGCATCGCCGTGATCGGCATCGTGATCACCGCCGCGTTCCTGCTCTGGACGCTGCAGCGCGTGTTCCTCGGTCCGCTCAACGAGAAGTACAAGGACATGCCCGACGTGAACGGCCGCGAGATCTTCACCCTCGCGCCGCTCGCGTTCCTGTGCATCCTGCTGGGCGTGGTGCCGATGCTGCTGCTCGGCCACATGGACGCGACCCTCGAGCAGCTCCGGCAGCTCTTCTCCTGATCACGGGAACGCCCGATGGACGCTGAGATCGTCAACGACCTCCACGCCCTCGCGCCGGAGCTGTGGCTCGTCGCGACCATCGTCGTCACGGTGGTCGCCGACCTCGTCTTCGGCGCGTCGCGGCGGGCCCTGCTCGGCACGCTGGCCCTGGCCGGCGTGGGCATGGCCCTGTGGACGCTGCTCGGCGTCGACAGCGGCGCCGACGCGCGCACGTTCGGGATGCTGTCCCTCGACGGCTACGCGGGCTTCTTCCGCACGCTCATCATCGCCGGCACCGGCGTGATCATCCTGCACGGCCTCGTGTTCCGCGGCATGGAGGAGAGCTCGCGCAACGAGTTCGTGCCGATGCTGCTGGGCACGGCGCTCGGCGGCTGCCTGCTCGTCTCGACCGACAACCTGGTCATGCTGCTGCTGAGCATGGAGCTGCTCTCGCTGAACAGCTACCTGCTCGCGGCATGGCAGCGCAAGGAGCGCCGGTCGTCCGAGGCGGCGCTGAAGTACCTCGTGTACGGCGCCATGGCGTCCGCGCTGATGGTCTTCGGCTTCAGCCTCTTCTACGGACTCTCGGGCAGCCTCTCGATGCCCGAGGTGGGGCGCGCGATCGCGGCGACCTGGGCCGATCCGACGGCGGGATACGCGAGCCAGCTCGCGGTGGTGGTCGCCAGCCTGCTCGTGCTGGCCGGCTTCGGCTTCAAGATCGCGGCCTTCCCGTTCCACTTCTGGGCGCCCGACGTGTACGAGGGATCGCCCACGCCGGTCACGACCTTCCTGGCGGTGTCGAGCAAGGCGGCCGGCTTCGGCGTGCTCGTGCGCTTCGTCGACTCGGTCTACCTGTGCGAGACGGCGAACGCCGACTGGGTGGCGCGCATCGGCTGGATCCTCGCCGTGCTGTCCGCGATCACGATGACCTTCGGCAACGTGGTCGCCGTGCTGCAGCGCAACGTGAAGCGCCTGCTGGCGTACTCGTCCATCGCGCACGCGGGCTACCTGCTCATGGGCCTGGCGGTGATGACGAGCGGCACGCCCGACGGAGCGCGCCAGGGCATGGACGCGGTCATGTTCTACATGGCCACCTACTACCTCGCGACGCTGGGTGCGTTCGGTTGCGTCATGGCGCTGGCGAACCGTTTCGGCGCCGAAGACCTGTCCGACTACGAGGGTCTGGCCTGGTCGGCCCCGTGGACGTCGAGCCTGTTGGTGGTCTTCCTGATCTCGCTCACCGGCCTGCCGCCGACGGTGGGCTTCGTCGGCAAGTTCTGGCTCTTCGACGCGTCGCTCAAGGCCGGGCTCTACTGGCTCGCCATCGTGGCCGCGCTGAACGCCGTCGTGGCGCTGTTCTACTACCTCAAGCTGGCCCGCGCGCTCTTCCTGCGCGGCGAGACGACCCACGTCGAAGGCCTGAAGGGACGCGGCGTCATGCCCTGGCTGGCCCAGGCTACGCTCGTGCTGCTGGCCTTCGCGGCCGTCTGGTACTGCTTCGCCTTCGACGGCCTGGCCGAGTGGGTGGAGCGCTCGCTGCTCTGATCGGCGGGCAGGCTCGATGACCCGCGCATCGGCGGGCGGTCGCGTGCCGTCCGCGTGCGCCGGCGTTCGGCCGTTGCAGTCCCGGGCGTGATCGGGAACGGGTGCGGCACCCTGTCCTTGCCGAAGCCGAAGCCGAAGCCGAAGCCGAAGCCGAAGCCGAAGCCGGCCGTGTCCGATCAGCCGCCGGACGCTTCCGAGGCCGCCGGGGAGTCGTCGATCGGATGGGCCGTGACCGTCATGGCCGTGCCGAGCGCGCAGGTCACGACGACCATGGTCACGAAGATCTTGGCCAGCTTGCCGTGGGACGCCCGGTGCTCCGCCGTGCCGAGGCGTGCCAGGCGCACGCCCGAGACGATCAGCAGCGGCACGAGCACGGCGTCGATGGCCACCGCCGCGAAGTGGATCTTGTGGAACACGCCCGCGGCGCCGTCGAAGCGCAGGTGCGCGCCGATGCGCTCGGCCTCCCAGATGGCCCAGCCCAGGGCGGCGAACATCGCCGCGATGAGCGCGTAGTGCGTTTGGCGACGGTGCGTGATGCCCGACCAGAGCACTCCGCCGAGTGCGAGGACGGTGAGCGCCAGCGCCACCAGGAACGAGTTGGTCATCATGACGGGACGGGACTCCGCGGCCGGCGCGCCGGATCGTCCGTCACTCGGACACCGGCTTCTTGCGAACGGCCTTCTTGGTGGTCGCCTTGCGCGTGGTCTTGCGCGTCGTGGCCTTCTTGCCTCCCGCCGACCGCCCGGCCTTCGGGGAGGCTCGGTCGCCCCCCGACGCGGCGCCCTTGGCGGCCGCGTCGTCGGCGCGCACCTTCTTCGGCGGCTCGAGCTTCACGCCGGGATGGGTCGGACAGGCCATCTTGCCGCCCGCGACCGGCTCGGTCATCGGCTTGCCGCAGGGCTTGCCGGTCTTCGACTCGTGGGTGCAGGTCGGGAGCGACAGCGTGCCGCGGCACTTCGGGAAGCGCGGGCAGGCCAGGAACTTGCCGCGCCGGCTGCGCTTGACGACCAGCAGCGCGCCGCAGTCGGGGCACGGGACGCTGGTCTCTTCCGGCCACAGCGGCTCGCCCGACTTGCTGAGCGAGACCGACCCGTCGCAGTCCTTGCTCTTGAATCCGGTGCAGGCCAGGAACGCCGAGCCCCAGCGGTTCACCTTGCGCTCCATCGGTCGGCCGCAGATGACGCCCGCGTCGTTGCGCTTGCGGCACGTGAACTCGGTCAGCTCGGCGGCGGCCTTGGGCCGTCCCGTGAGGCTCATCGTGTTCTTGCAGTCGGGGTAGCGCGAGCAGCCGAGGTAGGCGCCGAACTTGTTGAACAGGATCGCCATCGGCGCCTCGCACGGCGGGCCGCCGTCCTCGGGCACCTTGCCGCACTTCATGTCGGTCAGCAGCAACGGACGCTGCCAGTAGGGCGTCATGTCCTGATCGGCCGTCTTCAGGTCGACCGCGAAGCGCGAGTAGAAGTCGTCGACCACCTTGAGCCACGGGATCTCGCCTTCGGCGATCTGGTCGAGCTGGCTCTCCATGTTCGCGGTGAACTCGGTGTCGACGATCTCGCCGAAGTACGGCAGCAGGAGGTCGGTCACCACCTCGCCCAGGTGCGTCGCGTGGAAGGCGCGCGACTTGCGCTGCCGCCGGTCGGCGCGGTCGACCGGCGCCTCGTCGTCGTCGTCGGACGACTCGCGCTCGGCCTCGGCGGCGGCGATCGCGGCGGCGTCGGGCGCGACGTCGCCGAAGGCGAGGTACTGGCGGCGCGCCTCGTCCTCGGAGGCTTCTTCGCCGTGGTCGACGTAGCGGCGGTCGACGATCGTCGACAGGATCGACGCGTACGTCGACGGACGTCCGATGCCGTGCTTCTCGAGGGCCCGCACCAGGCTGGCCTCGGTGTAGCGCCGCGGCGGCGTGGTGAAGTGCTGCGTCGCCGGGACCTCGTTCGCCGTGAGCTGCAGGCCCTCGGCCATCTCGGGCAGCTGCTGGTCGCCGTCCTTGTCGCGGCCCCAGACCCGGGCGTAGCCGTCGAAGGTCGTGACCCGTCCCGTGGCGTCGAAGGAGGCGCCCTCGCGGGTCAGCTCGACGGTGGTGACGAGCGACTCGGCGGGGGCCATCTGGCTGGCCATGAAGCGCCGCCAGATGAGGTCGTAGAGCTTGGCCTGCTCGTCGCTCAGCGCCGACCGCAGGCGCTCGGGCAGGCGCTCGGGGTCGGTCGGACGGATGGCCTCGTGCGCCTCCTGGGCGCCCTTCTTGCTGCGGTAGAGGTTCGGCTTCTCGGGCAGGTAGCGCTCGCCGTACATGTGCGTCACGAGCTTCGCCGCCGCATCGCGCGCCTGGTTGCTGATCGCGACCGAGTCGGTACGCATGTAGGTGATGAGTCCCACCGCACCCTCGCCCGGCAGGTCGATGCCCTCGTAGAGCTGCTGCGCGACGCGCATGGTGCGCTTGGCCGCGAAGCCGTAGCGGCTGGCCGCCGCCTGCTGCAGCGTGCTCGTGATGAACGGCGGCTTGGGACGGTCGACGCGCGCCTTCTGCTCGAGCTTCGTCACGAAGAAGCGGTCGACGTCGCGCAGCGGCTCGTAGTACGCCGTGAGGCGCTCGGGGTGCGGGTCGTCGGCCGTCGCCACGAGCTGCTCGGGAGCGAAGAGCGCCGGCTCGAGCGACGTCCCGCGCAGCAGCCGTTCGAGGACGGTGCCGGCACGCTGCGCGTCGGTGAGCGCGAACTTCTCGCCGTCGAGCCGCGCGAACTCGGCCTCGAAGGCGTCGTCGCCCTCGCCGAAGCGCGCCACGATGCGCCAGTACTCCTCGGGCGTGAAGGCCCGGATCTCGCGCTCGCGCTCGGCCACCAGGCGCACCGCCACCGACTGGACGCGTCCCGCCGAGAGCCCGCGCGCCAGCTTCTTCCACAGCAGCGGCGAGAGCTGGTAGCCCATGAGCCGGTCGAGGATGCGTCGCGTGCGGTACGCGTCGACGCGGCTCTGGTTCACGTCGCTGGGGTGGTCGAACGCCTCCTTGATCGCGCTGTTCGTGATCTCGTGGAACACGACCCGCTTGATGTCGATCTTCTCCCGGCTCTTCTCGTCGAGCAGCGCCTCGACCAGGTGCCAGGCGATGGCCTCTCCCTCGCGATCGGGGTCGGTGGCCAGATAGAGGGTGTCGGTGTGGGCGATCCGCTCGCGAAGGTCTTTGAGCACCTTCTCGCGATCGGGGATCGGCGCCCAGGTCAGGTCGAACCCGTTCTCGACGTCGATCGCGAGGCCCGACTTGGGCAGGTCGCGGACGTGTCCCATCGAGGCCTTGACCGTGTAGGCCGACCCCAGGAACTTGCCGATGGTCCGGGCCTTGGCCGGGGATTCGACGATAACTAGCGGTTTGGACACGACTTAGGGCACCCTTCGGACGTGGGGCGACCGCCCCGTGGAGCGAGCATCCTTAGCGAGCCCCCCTCTCGCGGTCAAGGATGGGACTCCGACGACACCCCGCGAGTCGCTCCGCCGAGTGCGCCGGAAGAGGATGCCAGGGAAGGTCCGGAGGTTGCCCGGGAGATCCTGATCGCGCGGTGTGATCGTCCCGCGATCGCCACCCGAGGAGGCCGGACGCCCGTGCGAGCTCCGGGGTCAGCGATCCCCGAGCGAGGCCAGGATCGGCTCCAGCGCGGCCGCCAGGGCCTCGCCCGCCACGGCGTTGCCGGCGGCGTTGAGGTGCTGGTCGCGGCCTGCGGGGTCGACCCAGAAGCGCGAGAGGTAGTGGTGCCGCGCCTCGGCGTCCACGACCTCGCCGGTGCGAGCCTCGTACTCGGCGATCTCGCTCTCGCGTCGCGCGAGGAAGGCCGGCAGCAGGTCGACGAACGGGAGGTCGAGTCTTTCGCATTGCGCCTCGACGAGCGCCAGCGCCGCGTCGAACGGGTACGGATCGAGGGCGACCATGCCCGGCAGGTGCGCCACGACGAGGGTGCGTCCGTCGGCGGACACGTCGCGGGCCAGGCGCGCGATGTTCTCGAGGGAGGTCGACACGCCCAGCATCGTCCCCGCGTCGAGCTCGCCGGCGGCACGCAGGCGTTCGCCGTGCCAGCTCGCGAGTCCGCGGTACAGCGCCGAGTGCCAGAGCGTCGCCTTCAGCGCCTCGGGGACGGGCAGCGCGTCGACGTAGAGCGCGCCGTGCGCGTCGTCCCAGCGGAAGCTGTGGCGCACGGTGTCGTTCGGATAGAAGACGAGCACCACGACGCGCACGTCGTCGCCGAGGCGATCGCGCTCGTCGTCGTAGAGCGCGGCCTCCTGCTCCGTCCCGTAGCCGATCACGCCCAGGTTCAGGGCGCGCAGCGCGCCGTCCGCGCGGGCCGCGACGACCGCCGGCAGGCAGTCGGCCGCCGAGACGCCCCAGCCGTACGTGGTCGAGTCGCCCAGGAACGCCACGCCCGGTGCGCCTTCGGCCGTCGCCGGTTGCGGGATGACCCGTCGTCCCGCGGCGTCGTTGCGGTACTCGTGTGCGCCCGCGGTGACCGCGGCCAGCGGACGGTTGCGGTAGCCGAGCCCCGGCACGTCCGACTCCTCGAACATGTGCGACGCGTAGAACACGGCCTGCTCGGGAGTGGCCACGCCCGCGGTCACGTGCACGAGGTCGAGCGCGCGCACCACGACCTCGGCGCCACCCAGCAGCGCGAGCAGCAGCACGGGGACGAGCGTGGCGCACGAACGCAGCCGCGACCGGCGGTGGCGCGGGACCTCGGTGGACGTCACCACGTACGGAGCATCCGCACCGAGACGGGCGTGACGAAGGCCGGCGAGGCGAGCAGCACCTCGATCGTGCGCGCCTGCGGGTCGAGCCGCACGACGCAGCCCGGTCCCGACCCCTGGAATCCCTTGCTGCCGTCCTCGCCGAGGCCGAGCGGGTCGAGGTTCGCGTCGGCCACGGCCAGCGTGCCGTCGGGCAGCGCGGTGCCCAGCGCCGGGTCGTGCAGCGCCTTGGGACGTCCGATCGAATAGCTGTCGATGAGCTTCACGAGCCCGTCGTCGTCGACCCGGAAGAGCGCGCCGTCGGCGTACACCCCCGACTCGCGGCCCTCGTTGCAGTCGACCAGATAAAGGATGCCGTCGTCGGTCTCGATGAGTCCCAGCGGACTGGTGGTCTCCGCGGGCTCGAGCAGCGGCACGAGTCTGCCGTCGCGGATCTCGAACAGCACGCCGGGCGTGCCGAAGACGTGCTTCGGGTTCGCGTCGGCGTCCATGAGCAGGATGCGTCCGTCGTGGCGCGTGACGAGCGCCGCGGGCGTCACGAGTTGCGCGCTCGTGATCGCGGCCACGTCGTCGGCGCCGAGCGGCGACGGCGCGTCGGGCAGCCCCGGCGCGTAGCGCGGCGGGATCACGAACACCGCGCCGGTGTCACCGCCGAGCCCGGCCGGGTCGGCCGCGCGGTCGGAGACGTAGATCGTGCCGTCGTGCGCCTGGGTGATGCCCACCGGCTGGCGCAGGCGCGGATCCGTCCACCAGACGGTCGAGGCGCCGCTGTCGAGGTCGACGTCCCAGATTACGCCGCGCGCCTCGGGCGGGTCGCCAGCCAGCGAGCCCGCGGGCGGGATGCCCGACTCGTCGAGCAGCAGCGCGTGCCCCCCGGTGAGCAGGATGTCGATCGGTTCGCGCCAGCGCGGGTCGCCCGGCAGGCGCAGGACGTCGCCGTAGGTTCCGTCGCCCTCGTGCTGCCCGCCCAGCGCCGGACCGAGGAACAGCGCGCCCGCCCGCTCGCCGTCCGGGAGGCGCGGGCCGGCGTCGGAGTCGACCACGATCAGGTCGCCGTCGCGCAGCCGCCGGCGGGCAGGGTCGTGGACGGGCACGTCCTCCGCGCGGGGGGGCTGCGCCGGGACGGCCGCCGTGGGGTCGCCGACGGCGGCCGGCGCGGCCTCTTCGGCAGCGTCCGTCGTCGTCGGCGGCGGGTCGGCGGCGTCACCGCAGGAGGCCGCCAGGAGCGCTGCCAGCGCCGCCGCGGCGATGGCGGGGGACCCCCGGCGGCGGCTCACGGACGCGGTTTGCGGCACCGATCGATGTCCTTCCGGCGAGACCTTGACGACGGCCCGCGGCGGATGGCTCGGGTCGGCGCACCCATGATAGACTCCCGCCCCCATGTCGACCCAGGTCCCGCGGGGCCCGGGATCGTCCCCCCGTCGGTGCGCACCCGGCGGCCCGGCGACGCGATGCCTCCCATCGCCCGCCGCGCGCCGGGCACCTTGGAGCCGCCATGAAGATCACGCCCCTCGAAGTCCCCGGATACCAGAAGGTCGCCCGCGCGGAGGACCCGGCCACCGGGCTCGTCGCCTTCATCGCGGTGCACGACACGACCATGGGTCCGGCGCTGGGCGGCATGCGCATGTGGGGTTACGAGAGCGAGGAGGCGGCGCGCTTCGACGTCCTGCGGCTGGCGCGCGGCATGACGTACAAGTCGGCCGTGGCGCGCACGGGCCTCGGCGGCGGCAAGTCGGTCATCGTCGCGACGGCCGACAAGAAGAGTCCCGAACTGTTCGCCGCGATGGGCCGCTTCATCGACACGTTCAACGGCCTCTACATCACGGCCGAGGACGTGAACGTCGACGTGCCCGACCTGATCGAGGTGCGCAAGGCCACCAAGTGGGTCACGGGCCTGCCGCGCGAGCAGGGCGGCAGCGGCAACCCGAGTCCGTACACCGCGCGCGGTTGCTTCGTCGGCGTGCGCGCCGCGGCCATCGAGGCCTTCGGCAGCGACGACCTGAAGGGCAAGCGCGTCGCGCTCCAGGGCCCGGGACACGTCGGGTTCCCGCTCGCGCAGATGCTCGTCGAGGCCGGGGCGAAGCTCGTGGTGGCCGACGTGAACGCCGCGAACGTCGAGCGCTGCAAGAAGGAGCTGGGCGCCGAGTCGGTGGCGCCGGCCGCGATCTACGACGTCGACTGCGACATCTACGCGCCGTGCGCGCTGGGCGCCACGCTCAACGACGACACGATCCCGCGGCTCAAGGCCAAGGCGATCGCGGGCGCGGCGAACAACCAGCTCCTCGACGAGAAGAAGCACGGCGCGATGATCGCCGAGCGCGGAATCGTCTATGCGCCCGACTACGTGATCAACGCCGGCGGCATCATCAACGTCTCGCTCGAGCTCGAGCCCGGCGGCTACCGCGAGGAGCGCGCGATCGAGAAGATCGACAACATCTTCCACGCGCTGCAGAGCGTCTTCGCCACCGCGCGCGAGAAGGGCATCACGACCCACGCCGCCGCCCAGGCCGTCGCCGAGGCCAACATCCGCGAGGCCGCAGCGGCGAAGGCCGCGACGGTGTAGGACGCAAGGTCGGCGGGGGGGGCTGCAAGGTCGGCCCTTTGCGCGACGCGTCGGACGACGTGGGACTGCGGCCAGGTGGGGGAACACCTGGCCTCCGTCCCACATCGCCCGCCGCTGATCGCGCGGCGCTCCCTTCGCGAGATGAAAGGATGGACTGCTCGGCGGACGCGAGTCGTGCGGCGGCGTGACGCGGCGCCCACCCCGCACGCGCGGCGTTTCGGGCCGCGGTGTGCGCGCCCACTGACCATCGTCACGCAGCAGCGCGCAGCTTCGGACAGTCCTCGCCGCCTGCGGCGGCTGCGGAACTTGCAGCGCGCTGGGCATGTGCCTCGGGGCGCGCATTCCAGAGCGGGAGGAAGCTCAGCGCGCCGGCACGCGTGAATCGCCGACGGCGCTGCACTCGATACGCTGCGAGTCGGCGGGGCATGCCGGCGCGTCGTTCACGCGCCCGGCATCGAGTGTGCGGACCGGAGGAGCGCAGGGGGCGATCGCCGAGCGAGTTCCGCAGGCGCCGCAGGCGCCGAGGACTGCTCGAGCGGGGCGGTCGCCCCCGAGCACCCGGAGTGTCCGCACAGACGGATCTCCAGCCCGCGAGCACTCGCGTGGAGTCGTCCCCCGTGATTCGCCGCCCGGATCGAAACACGCGCCGCCCGGCGGTATCGTGACGCGCTGCCCGACGGCAGCGGCTCGTGGGCGGAGGGTCATGGCGATCGAAGCGCCGAAGGTCGAGCGGACCACCTCGGTGCACGGGGGCTTCCTGCGCTCGGCGCGGACGGTCTCGGTGCTCACGTTGCTCTCGCGCGTGCTGGGCATGCTGCGCGACGCGGCCACGGCGTACGTGCTCGGCGCGGGGGTGGTGAACGACGCGCTCACCTGGGCCTGGACCATCCCGAACGCGTTCCGGCGGCTGTTCGGCGAGGGGGCGCTCAGCTCGGCGTTCCTGCCGGTGCTCACGCGCGAGCTGCAGCAGAACGGACGCGAGGGTGCGCGGCGCGTGGCGAACGAGGTCGTCTCGACGTTCGGCGTGTTCCTGATCGGGCTCGCGGCGCTGCTCGTGCTCGCGGCGGGGTTCGTCCCCGACGGGGCGCTCGTGTGGGCCTTCGGCGACGACAAGCTCGTGAAGATGCAGCTGGCCCTCGGCTATGTGCAATTCCTGCTGCCGTACCTCGTCGTCGTGTGCCTCATCGCGCAGTTCATGGCCGTGCTGCACGCGCTCGACGAGTTCGGCGTCCCGGCGTTCTCGCCGGTGATCCTGAACACCGTGTGGCTCGCGGGCATCGGGCTCGCCGCGTGGTGGGGACACTGGGGATCGCCCGACACCGCCAGCGAGGCGTTGCGCGTCACGCAGGGATTCTTCGTCGTGGGGGCGATCCTCGTGGCCTCGGTGGCGCAGTTCGCGTGGCACCTGCGGCCGATGGCGAAGCTGGGCGTGGGCTTCCGCTTCGTGCGTCCGCGGCGCTCACCCGAGGTGCGACGCGTGGCTGCGCTCATGGGACCCATGCTGCTCGGTCTCGGCGCGGCGCAGATCAACATCGTGGCCGACCGCAGCATCGCGATCGCGAGCCTGCCCGACGGCGGCACGACGCACCTCTACTACGGACTGCGCCTGATGCAGTTCCCGCTGGGGATGGTCTCGGTCGCGCTCGCCACCGCGGTCTATCCCTCGCTGGCGCGCATGGCGGCCACCCACGACCGCCACGGGCTCGCGGCGACCACCTCGCTCGCGCTGCGCACGAACCTGCTCATCGCGCTGCCCGCCGCCGCCGGGCTCGCGGTGCTCGCGTCTCCGATCGTGCGCCTGCTGTTCCTGGGCGGGCAGTTCGGCGAGCCCAGCGCGCTGCTCACCGAACGTGCGCTCGTCGGCTACACGCTGGGCGTCCCGTTCGCGGGCTCGGTCATGCTGCTCACGCGCGCGAGCTACGCGGCGGGCGACGTGCGTCTGCCGGTGCGCATCGGCGTCGTGATGGTGTTCGTGAACATCGGCCTCGACCTGCTGCTCGTGGGACCTCTCCAGGAACTCGGCCTGGCCCTCGCGACCTCGATCACCTCGCTGCTCACGGCCGCATGGTTGCTCTACGGCCTGCGCGCGCGCCTCGAGCTGTCGCCCGACGAGCGCCTGCTCGTGGGCGGACTCCCGGCGCTCCTGCCTGCCGCCGTGATGGCGCTCGTCGTCGTCGGTCTGGACGCGGCGCTCGCCACGCTGCTCCCCGCGGGGCGGCTGGCGATGGGGGCGCGTGTCGCGGCCGGCGTGGGGGCCGGTGCACTCGTGTTCGCCTTCGTCGCGGCGCGCACGTGTCCGGTCGAGTGGCACGAGGTCGCGGCCCTCTGGAAGCGCCGGCGCTGACACGAGATCGCGCTTCCTGGTTCCGGCGGGCGGCCGCGGACCGATGGGGAAGGCGCCCCAGCCCGGGTGACGACGACGTCCCGAGCTTGACGGTTCGGGCGCGAGGGTGTTCCCTGGACGCACTGCGAGTGGTGTCGGATCCCGAAATCCGTCGCCGGACGCGTCTCCCACGCGTCGCGCTCTCCCCCGTCCCGCCTCGTCCCCCGGCTTCCCGGAGTCCGGCCCCATGGCTGATCGTCCGTCGTCCGTCAGGTCCCGTCTCGCGCTGGCCCTCGTCGCGGGACTCGCGGCGCCGCTGCTCGCCCACGACAGCGTCGAGTTCGTCCAGCAGCGTCAGGCTCCGTCCAGCGGTGGCGGCATCCTCGGACTGACCGGATCGACGGTGAGCTTCCCGAGCAGCGGCGTCTCGCTCATGGCCTGGCTGCCGCTCTCCGAGTTCGCCTCGAGCGCCGGCTCCGACTGCTGGGCCTACACCTCGGGCTCGGGACGCGAGTACGCGATCATGGGCACGAACGCCAGCGTCGGCTTCGTCGAGGTGACCGACCCGGGCGCGCCGACGGTCGTCGCGGTCTTCCCCGCGGTGGCCAGCTCGTGGCGCGACATCAAGGTCTATCAGGACCACGCGTACTGGGTGAGCGAGGGCGGCGACGGCATCCAGGTGGCCGACATGTCGGCCATCGACGCGGGCATCGTGACGCTCAAGGGCGCGGTGACCAGTCCGGGGACGACCGCCACGCACAACCTCGCCCTCGACGAGACGTCGGGCATCCTCTACCGCTGCGGCGGCGGCAGCTCGCCCGTCGAAGGCCTGCGCATGTACAGCCTGGCGAACAAGGACGTGCCGGCGTACGTCGGGAGCTGGAGCAGCCGCTACGTCCACGACGCGCAGGTGGTCACGTACACGAGCGGTCCGTACGCGGGCAAGCAGGTCGCCTTCTGCTTCTCGGAGTCGGGATCGGGCGGCGGCAGCCCGGGCATCGACATCGTCGACGTGACGAACAAGGCCAGTCCGTCGGTGATGGGACACCTGAACTACAGCTCGCCGGTGTTCAGCCACCAGGGCTGGCTCTCGCCCGATCGCCAGTACCTCTATCTGAACGACGAGCTCGACGAGGCGTCCTTCGGGACGCTCACCACGACGCGCATCGTGAACGTCTCGAACCTCGCCGCGCCGACCCAGGTCGGCACGTTCACGTCGGGCTCGACCTCGATCGACCACAACCTCTACACCGTCGGGACGACGATCTACGAGGCGAACTACCGCAGCGGACTGCGCGTGTTCGACGCGAGCAACCCGACCGCGCCCGTCCAGACGGCGTTCTTCGACACGTACCCGCCCGACGACGCCGCCGAGTTCAACGGTCTCTGGAACGTGTGCCCGTACCTCCCCAGCGGCACCGTGATCGGCAGCGACATCGAGAAGGGACTCTTCGTCTGGCGCCTCGGCGCGCCCGACCTCGCCTTCACGATCGTGGGCGGCGCCCCCGAGCTGCTCAGCCCGAACGGCGACTCGTTCACGGTCACCATCGCGACCGCAGGCGGCGCGACGCTCGACGCGTCCAGCGCGCGGCTGCACGTCGACCTGGGATCGGGCTTCGTCTCGCTGCCGATGACCGACCTGGGCGGCGGCGCCTTCCGCGCCGACGTGCCGGGCGCGACGTGCGGCACGCAGATCGAGTACTACGTGAGCGCGCGCACCACGTCCGGCGTGACCTGGACCGATCCGCCGGCGGCACCGACGTACCGCTACGGCGCCTTCGCCGCCACGGCGATCAACGTGCTCGTCGACGTCGACCTCGAGAGCAACCCCGGCTGGACCGTGGGCGCCGCCGGCGACACGGCCAGCACCGGCATCTGGACCCGCGTCGATCCCGTCGGCACCGCCGCGCAGCCGGAGGACGACCACACCGCGTCCGGCACGCAGTGCTTCGTCACGGGACAGGGTCTCGTCGGCGGCGGCCTCGGCGACAACGACGTCGACGGCGGCAAGACCACGCTCACCACGGGCGACTTCGACCTCTCGTCCGGTGACGCGACGATCAGCTACTGGCGCTGGTACAGCAACGGCACCGGTGCCGACCCGGGCAACGACGTGTTCGTCGTCGACGTCTCGAACAACGGTGGCTCGAGCTGGACGAACGTCGAGACCGTCGGTCCCACGGGCGAGGGCACGCTGGGCGACTGGATCCAGCACAGCTTCCTGGTGAGCGACTACGTGACGCCCACCGCGAACGTGCGGCTGCGCTTCGTGGCCGAAGACGCCGGCGCCGGCTCGATCATCGAGGCGGCCGTCGACGACCTGCGCGTCCAGCGCTTCGAGTGCGCCACGTGCCAGACCGACCTCGGCTTCGGCGGACCCGGCGACGCGCAGTTCACGGTCTGCGGCGAGCCGCTCGACACCGGCAACGTCGCTCAGCTCCTGCTCACCCAGGGCACGCCCAGCTCGCTGGCGGTGCTCTTCCTCGGACTCGTCGACAACCCGACGTCGTTCCGCGGAGGCCTGCTCGTGCCGGTCCCGTTCGTGATCTCGCTCTCGATCTTCACCGACCCGTCCGGCGAGATCACCTTCCCGCTGCCGGGCGGCGGCGGACCGGGCCTGGTCTACGCGCAGTTCGCGGTGGTCGACCCGTCCCAGACGTACGGCGTCGAGCTGAGCAACGCGCTCGAGATCGCCGTCGGCCCGTGACGCGACGCGCGCGGCGCCCGTCCGCTCGACGGACGGCCCGCCGCGCGTAGAGTGGAGGGAACGCGCCGCGGCGAGGTCGCGGCGCGCTCCCTCCGCATCGAGGTCGCCATGTCCGCCAAGTCCGTCTCCACGCGCACCTGCGCGGTCTGCGGGCTCTCGTTCACGCCGCGCGAGGTGGTGCCGGCCGGCACCATGCGCGAGTCGATCGTGGCGCGCATCCGCCAGGACCATCCCGAATGGACGGGCGACGGCTTCGTCTGTCGCGCCGACCTGAACCGCTATCGCAGCACGTACGTGCACGAGCTGCTCGAGTCGGAGCGCGGCGAGCTCTCGACCCTCGAGCGGGAGGTCGTGCGCAGCCTGGCCGAGCACGAGCTCGTCTCGACCGACGTCGAGGACACGCTCGAGTCCGATCGCACCCTGGGTCAGCGCCTCGCCGACCGCATCGCGGCCTTCGGCGGCAGCTGGACCTTCATGATCGTGTTCGGCGCGTTCCTCGTGCTGTGGATCGCGGCCAACTCGCTCGTGTTCGTGTGGCGGCCCGTCGACCCGTACCCGTACATCCTGCTCAACCTGCTGCTCTCGTGCATCGCGGCGATGCAGGCGCCGATCATCATGATGAGCCAGAACCGGCAGGAGGCGAAGGACCGCCAGCGCAGCCAGCACGACTACATGGTCAACCTCAAGGCCGAGCTCGAGATCCGGCAGCTCCACGAGAAGCTCGACCACCTGCTCTCGCACCAGTGGGAGCGGCTGACGCAGATCCAGGAGATCCAGATCGAGCTGCTCAGCGAACTGGGGAAGCGCCCATGAACGCACGGCACGCGGGTGAGCAGGTCTTCGTCTACGGGACGCTCATGTTCCCCGAGGTCACCGCCGCGCTGCTCGGGCACGCGCCGCGAGGACGTCCGGCGCGGCTCGCCGACCACGCGCGCCTCGCGGTGCGCGACGCCGTGTATCCCGGGATCGTGCCGCGCTTCGGCGCCACGGTGCGCGGCGTGCTCTTCGCCGACGTCGACGCCGCCGACCTCGCACGCCTCGACGCCTACGAGAGCGCGATCTACGAGCGCCGCCGCGTCGAGGTCCTCAGCGACGGCGTCGTCCAGCCCGCCTGGGCCTGGATCGTGACCGAACGCGAGCGCGCGCGACTGACCGACCAGCCCTGGGACGAGCGCGTCTTCGAGCTGTGCCACCTGACCGCGTACGTCGAACGCTGCCGCGCCTTCGCGAAGGGCAGCGGGAAGAGTCCGGGGGCGTAGCGCGGGAGGCGCCGGAGAAAAACCCGATGCACGATGGCCGCCTGCGGGGCCGTCCGGCGCATGGGGATCGTCCGGCAGACACCGCAGTTCCGAGAGTCGTCCCATGTCCATCGTCCGCCCGGCCCTCGCGGGGGTCGCCCTCGCGCTGTCGTTCGTGCTCGCGTCGACGTCGTCCGCCCAGGACGCGCTGCAGTTCCCGGTGGCAGAACTCCCCAAGCTCGGTCTCGGGATCGCCGAAGTCGGCGATCTCGACGGTGACGGGCGCCTCGACCTCGTGAGTCACGAGTCTGCGCGCACCGAGGCGTGGCTCATGGAGTCTGATGGTGCCCCGGGCGCCAAGGTCATCTCACACTTTGCGCGCGCACAGGCTGCCGACGACAGCCACCCCTACGGCGCGTTGGCCGACGCGAACCTCGACGGATTCCTCGACGTCTACGGCGACGAGTACGCGCCGACTCAGCAGACCGGCGCGGGTCACACCATTGCCTTCGGTGTGACCGTGCGGCCCGGAGGCGGAGACGGAACGTTCGGCGCACCGCTCACCCGGATCCGCGAGGACTCCACGTCCGACCTGTTCGTGGGCGACCTCGATGGCGACGGCGTCGTCGATCTCGTCGTTGCGACGTACGACGGTGTCCGCAGCTACCTCGGGACGCTCGACGACCTCGAGCCGTTGCAGACCGTCGACGGCGTGACGTGCAGCAGCGTGGGGGACTTCGACGGTGATGGACGTCAGGACCTCTTCGTCGACTTCGCCTACCCTCCTCAGCCGAGCATCTGGTGGGGGCGTCAAGGCGGCCTGTTCGAACCGGGCTCCTCGGTACCGCTGGCCGATCCTCAGTCCTGCACGTCCGCGACGGCACGCGATCTCGATCGTGACGGGTGCGACGACCTCGTTCTCACCGACGTGATGGGTCGCCTGCACGTCGTGACCGGGGCATCGAATCACCGACTCGTGGAGATCCAGTCGATGCAGCTCCCGATCGAGGGCTACTCCGTCGACCTCTTGATGGCGATCGGAGACGTCGACCACGACGGTTACGATGATCTCGCGCTGGGTGACTCCTATGGCACGGGTCTCCAATGGCTACGGGGCGTCGAGGGGGGCCGGTTCCTGTCACCGATGCAGGTGCACACGGGGCGAACGCACTCGTCGCTCCGCATCGCCGACCTCGATGGTGACGGCTCGCAGGACATCGTCTCGGCAACGTCCCCGGTCTTCTCGAGCAAGAGACTCGTCACGATCGTCGCGGGCGGGTCGGACGGCCCCGCTTCCGTCAAGGCCATCGATTTCGAGGCGCCGGTGATCGATCGGTCCCTGGGCGATCTCGACGGCGACGGCTTCTGCGACGCGGTGGTCTGTGGCGTCGGCACGGGCCAGAACCTGGTGTCGTGTCGAGGGCTGGGAGACGGGTCGTTCGCCGATCCCGCGCCGATCGGAGACATCGCGATGCGTGTCGCCGTGGGAGACGTCGACGGTGACGGTCTGGCCGACCTGCTCGCCAACACCGGAGGACCCCTGCTGCCTCTCGGCTTCGAGCCAGGAGTCGTGTCGCTGCGATTGTCCGCCGGGGCGGGTTTCGACCCTCCCGAAGTGCTCGGCGACGGACCCGTGCGGGACCTGCAACTCGTCGACGTGTCGGGTGACGGGCTCCTCGACGCCGTCTGGACCCGTCCGCTGCCGGGGGCGCTGGTCTGGCGCGCGGGTCTGGGTGACGGGTCGTTCGGTCCGACGAACGAGGTGGCGCTCGACGCCGAGCCCGGGATGTTCGAAGTCGCAGACGTCGACGGCGATGAGAAGCCGGACGTCTTCGTGCACGAGCCGACCGTCTCGACGGTGCAGCGACTCACGTGGATCGGAGGCGATCTGGTGGCGAGCGACGCGTTCCCCGTGGAGGGTCAGTCCGTGGCATTTGCGCTCGTTCGCGTGAGTGCGTTGGGCCGGGTCGATCTCGCGATCGCGCACGCCGATCCCCACGGGATCACGGTCGTGCGCGACGTCGGTGCCGGCGGGACCTCCACGTCGACGATCGCGCTGGGGAAGAGACCCACGTCGATCCTGGCCACAGATCTCGGTCGCGACGGGTACGACGATCTCGCGGTCACTCAGAGTGATGAAGAGCGCGTGCTGCTGCTGCGCGGGGGCGGACCCGGTCAAGCGAAGCCGGGTCTGCGTGTCTCGGTTCCAGCGATCTGCACGGGTGTCGCGCAATCGGACCTCGACGGCGATGGTTGGCCCGACCTGCTGGTGACGGCGGGCAATCGTCTGGTCTCCCTCCTCAACCAGGGCCGGCCGATCGACACGCTGCACTTCGCGTCGTCGCCCACGCTCCCGCTGCCGCGGCTCACGGCGGACGGCACGCCCGCGCCGGATGCCGAGATCGCGTTCGCGCTCGACGTGCCGACGCCGCCGCTCGCGGCGCTGCTCGTGATCGGCGCGCAGGCCGACTTCGCGCGGCTCGCGCAGGACGGCGTGCTCGTGCCGGCGCCGCAACTGCTCGTCCCGTTCGCGGACGCGTTCGTCGCGCGCTGGCCGCACGACCTGCCGCCGGGCACGCCGCTCTTCGCGCAGGCGATGCTCGCCACGGGAGAGGGCCTCGCGCTCAGCAACGCGCTGCTGCTCGTCGACGACGGCTGACGCGACGTCCCGCCGTGCGCTTCGCGGAGTAGAGTGGGCGCGTCCCGTCGAGGCTCAATCGATGCCGGCTCGTCCCTCGTCCCCGCTCGCTCGTGTCGTGCAGCAACTCGAGAAGCAGCACGGCGCGTTCGCGACGCACGAGCCGTCCGACGCGTGGGGTCTGCTGCTGTGGGAGAACGTCTGCTACCTCGCGGACGACGCACGGCGCCGCGCCGCCTTCGAGCTGCTCGAGCGAGAGACTTCGCTCGAGCCCGAGGCGATCCTCGCCGCGCCGCGCAGGACGCTGCTGGCGGTCACGGCGCACGGCATCGAGTCGGAACGCTTCGCGGACAAGCTGCGCGAGTGCGCGCGGCTCGCGCTCGACGCGTTCGACGGCGACGTCGACGCGGCCGTCCTGCGCCTGCCCGACAAGGACGCGAAGAAGGCGCTGCGGAAGTTCCCCGGCATCGGCGAGCCGGGCGCCGAGAAGATCCTGCTGCTCGCCGACGGACGTCCGTTCCTCGCGCCCG
The DNA here is from genome assembly GCA_020638905.1 of Planctomycetota bacterium. GTDB lineage: Bacteria > Planctomycetota > B15-G4 > B15-G4 > B15-G4 > JACKHP01. The sequence continues at coordinate 153,063 of JACKHP010000008.1, forward strand.
AGTCGAACGGCCTGCGCGTGCTGCAACGCCTGGGACTCGTGGTCGACGGAGCCTACGCCCAGGCGTACCGTGCCGCGCGCGAGATCGCGGCCGCGCACCTCCCGTCAGATGCGACGCGGCTCGCGCGGGCCCGTAGCCTGCTGCGCCGCCACGGCCAGGACGTGTGCAAGAACACGCGCCCGCGCTGTGACGCCTGCGCGCTCGCCACCGACTGCGCCTACGCCCGGGCAGGCGGGTGACGTCGACCGGGCCGTGGGATGCGAGACGCGGGGTGACCGGCGAGCCGGCGGGTGACGAGCGCGCGGACACGACCGACCCGCTACAATCGCGCGCATGCCGTCCGTCCGTCCCCTGTCGCCCGAGGCCTGCGCGCGCGTGATCGCGATCGTGCGGCCGTTCCTGCTCGACGAGGTGATCGAGGCGCTGCTGCCGCTCGGCGTGCACGACGTGCTCATCCAGCAGGTGCGCGGCTACGGACGCCAGAAGTCGCACCTCGAGTTCTACGGGCACGACGACTTCCAGGGCGGCTTCCTGCCCAAGGTGCGGCTCGAGTTCGTGGTCGACGGCGCGCGCCTGTCCGACGTGATCGCCGCCGTGCGCAAGGGCGCGCACACGGGACGCATCGGCGACGGCAAGATCTTCGTCCACGCGCTGCACGCGGTGCGCGAGTGCGACGTCGCGCCCGCCGCGGCCGAGGACGCGCGATGAGCGCGCACGACGTGTGGGAGGAGATCGTCGCCTGCCGGCGGCGCGGCGAACCCGCAGCGCTGGCCACGATCGTGTCCACCCTCGGCTCGACGCCGGGGAAGGACCCGATGAAGATGCTCGTGCGCGGCGACGGCACGTTCGTCGGCTCGGTGGGCGGCGGTTGCCTCGAGGCCGAGGTCTGGGAGCACGCGCGCGACGTGATGCGCACGCTGCGTCCCATGACCGTCTCGTTCACGCTCACCGAGGAGCGCTACCCCGACAGCGGTCTCATCTGCGGAGGCACCGTGACCGTGTTCATCGAGCCCGTGACCGCGCCCTCGCTGCACGTCTTCGGCGCCGGGCACGTGGGACGCGCCACGGCGCGCCTGGCCGCCGAGTCGGGCCTGCGCGTGCTCGCGTACGACGACCGTCCCGACATGCTGTCCGACGACGTGCCCGACGGCGTGCGCGCCGTCCCCGGCGACTGGGAGGATTCGGTCGCGGCGGCGAAGCTCGGCGAGCTCGACTTCGTGGTCGTCGTGACGCGCGGGCACCACGACGACGAGCGCGTGCTGCGCGCGCTCGCCGCGTCCGGCGCGACCCCGCGCTTCCTGGGCATGATCGGCAGCAAGGCCAAGCGCGCCGTGCTGCTCGAGCGGCTGGCGAACGACGGCGTCCCGAAAGACTGGCTCGCGCGCATCGTCTCGCCGGTGGGACTGCCCATCGGCGCGCGCACGGCGCCCGAGATCGCGGTCTCGATCGTGGCCCAGATCATCAGCGAGGTGCGCGGCGGCGGGATGGGCGGCGAGTCAGAGCGCAGGCAGCGTGCGTCCCGTGCCGGCGACGGCGGCGCCGGCGACGACGAGACCTCAAGACGGCACCCCGGCACGCCGACCGGGGCCGAGCGCACCTGACGGCCCGCACGCCCGCCGCGGCGCGACCCCGGGGCAGCGCGCGAAGCAGCGGTCGAGGACCGCGCCAAGCCTCTCCAGGGCTCCGGGCGCGGGCTCGAGCGCCGCGCCGGCCGTGAGCCCCGCCCGTCCGGGTCTTCGCCCCCCGGGCGCTCGCCTTGCCCCCCGCGCCGCTCGCCAGTAACCTCTGCGCGTTTCGGGTCTATCCTCCGGGGCCACCGCGTCCCGGCCCCCCGACCCGACGCCGCCTCGCCAGGGAGTCTCCGGTGAAGTCCAGCCTGCTGCTCACCCCGCTCGTCACCCTCCTGCTGGCCACCACGCTGCTGGCCGACACCATCTCGCTGCGCGACGGCAAGGAGCTCACCGGCGTGGTGGTCGAGAAGGAGACCTTCAAGGAGGTCTCCTACAAGAAGGGCCGCGTGAACCAGACCGTGGCGAGCAACGACGTGCGCTCGATCTCGTACGGCCGCACGTCGAAGGAATACCAGGACGGCATGACCGCGCTCGAGAACGGAGAGAACCTCGCGGCCGCCTCGAACTTCCTGGCCGCCGCCGAGGACGAGGACCTTCCCGACCACGTGCGGGCCTCCGCCTACGCCGAGACCGGCGACGCGCTGCTGGCCGCCAACGACTACGCCAGCGCGCTCAAGTACTACGACGCCCTGCTGTCCACCTTCAAGGACACCCGCCATCTCGCGCGTGCGCTGAACGGACGCGGCAAGGCGCTGTTCTTCATGCGTGACTTCGCCGCCGCGAAGGAGGCCTTCGACAAGCTGGCCTCCGAGGCGTCGTCGAAGGGGCTGGGCCAGCGCTGGGGACTCGAGGGCGAGTTCTACTCGCTGTGGGCCAGCGAGGCCGATCCGAAGACCGCCAAGGGCAAGGACTTCGTCGCCGCCTACAAGGCGCTGCGCGACCAGGCTGCCTCGGTCGACCCGGGCCTCGCCAACCGCTGCGCGCTCAACATGGGCCGCGCCTACGTGCGCAAGAACGACGTCGACAGCGCCGAGAGGATCTTCCAGGAGATCATCGACAAGCGCCTCGGCACCGACGCCGAGGTGGTCGCCGGGGCCTACAACGGCCGCGGCGAATGCGCCTTCGCGCACGCCCTCGCCTACGTCAAGGACGAGCGCCGCAAGAGCGACGCGATCGACGCCTTCAAGGAGGCGCGCCTCGACTTCCTGCGCGTGTACGTCAGCTACAAGGGCGTCGAGCGCGAGCAGCCCGAAGCGCTCTACATGGCCGGCCAGTGCTTCCTGAACCTGGCCGCGATCGACGAGACCGAGACCGAGGCCGAGTTCCAGGGCCGCGTCATGCTCAAGCGCCTCAAGGACGGCTACCCGCTCTCCGAGCAGGCGAAGAAGGTCGAGGGAGCCTGACGCGCTCGGCGCGCCCATGAGCGTCGGGCGTGTGCGCGTCCATCCGCTCGAGCCCACCGGGCCGCTCGAGGACCTGCTGCACGGCGCGGTGACGCTCTCGCTGCGCACCCTGCTGCGCACGCTGTGGCGCGTCTCGTGCGCCGACGTCCCGACGCTGGGCGCGGGACCGTCGATCCTGGCGCCGAACCACCGCTCCTTCCTCGACCCGATCGTCGTCGGCTCGATGCTCGAGGAGCGCATCACGTTCATGATGACGGCCAAGTACTACGATCGTCCGGGGCTGCGGCGCTTCTTCCGCATGGAGCGCTGCCTGGTCGTCGAGACCGACGGCGACAACCGGCGCGTGCTGCGTGACGCGAAGGCCGTGCTCGACGCCGGACGTCACCTGTGCATCTTCCCCGAGGGCGCCATCTCGCCCGACGGACGCCTGCAGCCGCCGCAACTCGGGGTGGCGTGGCTCGCGCGTCGCACGGGCGCGCCGGTGTTCCCGATCTTCCTCGGCGGGACGCGCGAGGCGCTGCCGCGCGGCGCCTGGGTGCCGCGCTTCCCTCGCGTCACGATGCGCGTCGGCGGGCCGCTCTCGATCACCGAGTACGCGGCGGGGCGCGCGGGCGACGAGCGCTTCTCGCACGCCGTGATGACGTCCATCGCGCGGCTCGGACGCACGCCCGCGCGGCGCTAGGTCGCGCGCCTGCCTGCGCGCCGGCGCGCTCGCGACGCGTCGCTCCGCGGCAGCGCCACGTACGGATTCGCCGTGCGCGTTATCCGTGCGCGCGGTCGGGCATCCCACGCACCGCCTGCCACGCGCAGCGCCGCGACCGCGCGCGGGGAGACGCGCGACGCGATCCGTCCCCGAGCGCGGAGACCGCACCATGACGTTCCTCACCGATGTCCTCGACGACTCGTTGCTGCGACGGCTCTCGTCGTTCGCACGGCGCTTCGTGTCCGACGCCCACGATGCCGACGACGTCGCGCAGGAGGCGCTGCTGCGCGCCGCGCGCAGCGACACGTCGCCGCGGCACCCCGAACGCACCGAGGCGTGGCTGTTCCGCATCTGCCGCCACGCGGCGATCGACCACGTGCGTTCGCGCCGGGTCCGTCGCGCCGTGTGGATGGAACTGCCCGGCGACGCACCGGAGCCCGCGTCCGGCGCACGCGGCGTGCTCGACGCGCGGGGCGCGCGTGACGCGCACGACGACGGGTCGGACCGCCTCGGGGGCGGCCAGGACGCGGCCTCCGACTGGCGGCCCCTGTCCGGCGAGCTCGCGCGCCTGCCGGCGCACCAGCGTCTGCTCATGGTGCTGCACTACGAGCGCACCTTGCCCCAGGCCGCCCTGTGCCGCATGACGGGCCTCTCGCCGTCGGCGCTGCGCGTCCGGCTGTACCGCGCGCGGCTGGCCCTCGGCATCGAGCCCGGCTGACGGCGGAGGCCCGGCGAGGGCCGAGGCCAGGGTCCGTTCCAGATTCCGAGGCGTGGCGGAGGGCCTCGGACGGGGTGCCCCGGGGGAGCGCGGGCCGCGCTCGCGCCGGCCCTCTCGAGAGGCTCTCGGTGGGGCGAAAACAGACCGCCGAACGGGGTCAAGCAACACATCGACCGCTGTCGATAGGCCCTGTCAGTCCTCTCGGACGGCCCTCGTCCAGCGGTCGGAGTCTCTCTCGCATGCATCCCTCCACCCGACGCGCGAAGCGCTGCCTCGATGTGGTCGTCTCGACCGCGGGGCTGCTGCTGGGGCTGCCGTTGCTGCCGCCGATCGCCCTGGCGATCAAGCTCACCTCGCGCGGCCCCGTGCTGCACCGCTCCGCGCGGGTGGGCGTCCAGCGGCGCGACGGCGGATCGCGGCCCCACGGCGGGCAGCGCCTGCACGACGTGCGCGGACGGCTCTTCATGCAGCTCCGCTTCCGTGTGCTCGGCAGCCGCGTGCGAGCCCGCGTGCGTCCCGGCGAGCACCCGCGGCTCACGCTGGTGGGCAAGCTGCTGCGTCGCACGGGACTCGAGGGCTGGCCGCAGCTCCTGAACGTGCTCACGGGACGCATGAGCCTCGTCGGTCCGCGGCCGGTGCCGCCGACGTGCGTCGAGCGCCTCGAACGCGAGGGCATCGCGGCGCGCGTGCCGACGGGTCGCGTGCGTCCCGGGATGTTCGGTCTCACGCAGCTCAGCTGGGAGCGTCCCGAGACGTTCTTCGCCAGCCTGTGCGAGCGGCTCGTGTTCGACCGGCACTACCTGCGCCGGATCGAGGCCGCCTCGCCCACGACCATGCTGCTGCTCGACCTGTCGATCATGACGGCGTGCATCGTGCGCCACCTGCGTCCCGCCGCGCCCGGCGGACGCGACGTGATCCGCATCACGTACCCGGCGCGCTTCGGCCAGCTCGACCTCGACCCCGCCGAGTTGGCCGAGCGGCGTCCCGGCGAGTTCGGCTCGGAGGTCGTGCGCGAGCCGGACGGCACGCTCACCGCGTGGTGGTATCCGCCGCGCAGGCGGCCGGTCGAGCTGCCCGCGCCCGACGGCAACCTCGTGGCGTCGCTCTCCGACTCGGTGCGCCGGCGCGCGGCGGGCGTGCTCGTGCTCGACAAGGCGCTGCGTCCGTCGGGACGTCCCGGCGTCGACGAGCTGGCGCTCGAGCTCCCGCGTGGGCTGCATGACCTGCACGCCGTGTGCGAGCACCTCGAACCGCTCTGGACGGCCCTGGCCGAGCGCGCGTCCGACCCGGCCTTCGCGACCACGATGACCGTGCTGCTCGTCGATGGCCTGGCCACCGCCGCGCGCCTCGATCCCGTCACCCGCGGGACACCGCGTCCGCAGGCGCTGCGGGCCTCGGTGCGCATCGCCTCGTCGGAGGTGCGGCTCGAGCTGGGAGAGGCCACCGACCTCGACCCGGTGGTGGGCTTCGACCCCGAGCTGCTGGCCGCCGGAGAGGCGCTCACCGCCTGACGAGCGGGCGGCCCCCGGCCTTCCCCTGCATGGCCTCCGTGCGCACAATGCGCGTCCCATGCGCCTCCCTTCCTCCTACGACGCCCGCGACAAGTCGGCCAAGGCGTCCCGCAACGTCTACGCCAAGGTCCTCGAGCTGTACGAGAGCCAGGCGGCGGTCCTGCACGAGGGAGGTGGCAAGGACGCCGTCGCCCGCCAGCACAAGAAGGGACGCCTGACCGCTCGCGAGCGCATCGCGCTGCTGCTCGACGAGGGCACCGAGCTGCTCGAGACCGGCCTCTACGCCGCCTGGGAGATGTACGACGAGTGGGGTGGCGTGCCCTGCGCGGGCGTCGTGACCGGCGTCGGACGGGTGCACGGGCGCGAGTTCATGATCATCGCGAACGACGCCACGGTGAAGGCCGGCGCGTTCTTCCCGATGACGGCCAAGAAGGTCATCCGCAACCAGAACATCGCCATCGAGAACCGGCTGCCGGTGATCTACCTGGTCGACTCGGCCGGCGTGTTCCTCCCGCTGCAGGACGAGGTCTTCCCCGACCAGGACGACTTCGGGCGCGTGTTCCGCAACAACGCCGTGCTCTCGGCCATGGGCGTCCCGCAGATCGCGGCGGTCATGGGCTCGTGCGTGGCCGGCGGCGCGTACCTGCCGGTGATGTGCGACACGCTGCTCATGACCGAGGGTTCGGGCATGTTCCTCGGCGGACCGGCGCTCGTGAAGGCCGCCATCGGCGAGAAGGCCGACGCCGAGGAGCTGGGCGGCGCGATGATGCACGCGTCGGTGAGCGGGACGGTCGACTTCCGCGAGCCCGACGAAGAGAGCTGTCTCGCGCGCATCCGCTCGATCGTGTCGAAGATGGGGCCGCGTCCGAAGGCGCCCTTCGACCGCCAGCGTCCCAAGAAGCCGAAGTTCGACCCCGCCGAGCTGGCCGGCATCGTCTCGATGGACGCGCAGAAGGCGTACGACGTGCGCGAGGTCATCGCACGCCTCGCCGACGACAGCGACTTCGACGAGTACCGCGCCGACTACGGCAAGACGATCGTGACCGGCTTCGCGCGCATCGGCGGCTGGGCCGTGGGCATCGTCGCGAACCAGAAGCTCAACCAGCCCAGCAAGAAGCGCGGCGTCGAGTTCGGCGGCGTGATCTACGTCGAGAGCGCCGAGAAGGCCGCGCGCTTCGTGATGGACTGCAACGCCAACCGCATCCCGCTCGTGTTCCTGCACGACGTGAACGGGTTCATGGTGGGCACCGAGTCCGAGCAGGCCGGCATCATCCGTGCCGGCGCGAAGCTCGTGAACGCCGTGAGCAACTCGGTGGTGCCGAAGATCTCGGTCATCCTGGGCGGCAGCTTCGGCGCGGGGCACTACGCGATGTGCGGCAAGGCCTACGACCCGCGCTTCCTGTTCGCGTGGCCGTCGGCGCGCTACGCGGTCATGTCGGGCGACGCGGCGGCCAAGACGCTGGTCGACATCCGCGAGGCACAGCTCAAGAAGCAGGGACAGCAGATCGACGCCGCGACGCACGAGGCGCTGCTCAAGGACACCAAGGCGCGCTACACGAAGGCGCTCGATCCGCGCTACGCCGCGGCGCGCCTGTGGTGCGACGCGATCATCCGTCCGCAGGACACGCGCGAGGCCGTGGCGCGGGCGCTCGAGGTGGCCGCGCACGATTCCGAGCTGCGATCGTTCCGCACGGGCGTGCTGCAGTGCTGACGCGCGGGCGCGACGCACGCGGCGCGACGGGCGCGTCGGAGGGCTGACGATGGGCGAGACCGTGCACGTCACCGAGACGCTGCGCGATGCGTGGCAGGGTCTGCCGCGCGTCGTCCCGACGGCCGACAAGATCGCCTTCGCCCAGCGGCTGCTCGATCTCGGCTTCCGCTCGATCGACATCGGGTCGTTCGTCTCGCCGCGCGCCGTCCCGGCGATGGCCGACACGGGCGACGTCGTGGCCGCGCTGCACGTGCCCGAGGGCGCGCGACTCACGGCGCTGGTGGCCAACGAGAAGGGGCTCGAGCGCCTGCTCGCGGCGCCGGGCATCGACGAGGTGCTCTTCCCGTTCTCGCTCTCCGACACCTTCCAGCGGCGCAACACGCGCTGCAGTCGCGACGAGGCCGCGCGCACGCTCGACGTCGTCTGTCGCGACGCGACCGCGGCCGGACGGCGCGTGTACGCCACGATCTCGATGGCCTTCGGCAACGACGAGGGCGACCCGTGGAGTCCCGAGGAGGTGGCCGACTGGACGGGCCGCCTGTTCGCGATCGGAGTTCACGAGGTGGGTCTGGCCGACACGACCGCCCAGGCCGACCCGTCCCGCGTCGCGCAGGTGCTCGGCGTCGTCGTCGCCACCACGGGACGCATGCCGTCGCTGCACCTGCACGCCACCGCCCGGACACAACAGGCGCTCGTCGATGCGTCGCTCGACGCGGGCTGCCGCGCCTTCGACTCGGCGCTCGGCGGCCTCGGCGGGTGCCAGTTCGCGCGCGGTCCCGAGTCGAACGTCTCGACGCTCGCACTCGCCCGCCGGCTCGTCGATCGCGGATTCGAGGTCGCGCTGCCGCTCGACCGGCTCGACGAACTCGACTCCGCCGCGCGCGCGCTCGCGGCGGGGGCCTGACCTCCCCGCGACGAGATATGGTGTCGCGTCGATCTGCGTCCCTGCGCGCATTCTCCGCGCTTGGATCGCGGTGTCCGGGTCGGTAGCATCCCAGCCAGCCTGGCGGTTGGGCCGGGCTCCGTGCTCGATACGGCTTCCACTAGGAGCATTCGAATCATGAAGAAGCTCACGGTCCTCGCCGGCATCGCCGGTGTCGCCCTCATGTTCCCGTCCTGCGCCACAGTCGACTCGCCCGTTACGGGCGGACTGTTCACGAACAACGTCGGCTTCCCCGGCGACGTGGGCAACGGACAGGCTTCCCAGTCCTCCGGCATGGCCATGGCGGAGAGCTACGTCGGCGTCTACGCCCAGGGCGATGCCAGCATCCAGGGCGCCCGCGACGCCGCCGGCAACCAGGACGGAAACATCGCGTGGGTCGACTACCACGTGACCAGCTACTGGATCCTCTACGGCAAGTTCGAGACGCACGTCTACTTCAACTGAACCTTGCCGTTCCGCGACGGCGTCCGCTCCTTCGTTCGGGGCGGGCGCCGTCTGCACTTCCGCCGCCGCGCATCCGGCGCGACGGCTCGGAGCGCGACGAGATGACGCTCCTGCGCGCGATCGCCCTGGCGATCCTGCTGCCCGCGGCCGCGCTGTTCGCGCCGGCCTGCGCTTCGGTCGGCCTGGGTGACTCGGGCCTGATCCCCGGCGCGTCGCTGCCCGAGCGCGGCGACTGCCTCGTGCTCGACATCGACGACGCGCGTGACGTCCAGGGACGCGCGGTCGAGGGCTCGGCCGCGAGGCTCTCGGTGGCGCTGCGTCAGGCCCTGGCGGCCCACGGCTGGAACGTGTTCAACACCGCCGTGCACGACCTGACCGCGGGCTACGCCGAGGCGAACGAGCTGCACTGCTCGCTCATCCTGCAGGCCGAGTTCGTGCTGTGGCAGGAGGCCGCGCACGACTGGGTCGACCAGCCCGACACGGTGCAGCTGCGCCTGCGCCTGTACCGCACCGCCGACCGCTCGCTCGTGGCCTGGGGACTCGACGAGGCCGCCGGCGGCACGCTGCTCGACGCGGCGCAATCGGCGCACCGTCTGCTCGAGCCGCTCGCGGCCGAGATGCTGCAACCCATCTTCGCGGGCCACGAGCTGTCGGACATCCCCGAGGAAGGCCGCTGACCGCGGCTCCGGCGCAGCCCGACCGCGGGCGCGCGGGCGTCCTCGCCTGGCTGCCGTTGCTGGTCGTGCTCGCGGCCGCCGTCGGGCTCGCGTCGGGCTCGGGATGGGCGGCCGACCTGGCTCGTCCCGAGCGGCACGTCGAGTCGGACTTCGAGATCCTGTACGCCGCCGGTTCGGCCCTGCGCGCCGGGGACGATCCGCACGACCCGGCCGTGCTCGACGCCCAGGGCGCTCGCCTGGGACGAGCCGCCACGCCGTTCAGCGCCGCGCCTCCGCTCGTGACGGCGGTCTTCGCGCAGCTCTCGCGCCTCGACTTCGAGCGGGCGTACGACCTCTGGCTCGGGTTCGGCGGCGCGTGCGTGCTGGCGACCGCGCTGCTGCTGGCCGACGCGCTGCGCCGTGCGGGCCTCCCGACACCGGCGGCCCTGGCGGCCGGCTGCGCGTTCGTGCTGCTGAACGATGCACTGTGGATGAGCCTGGCGATGAACTCGACCAACGCGCTCACGCTCGCCGCGCTCGCGCTCGCGGCGTGCGCGGGATGTCGCGGACGGACGACGCTCGAGGGCGTCGCGCTGGCCGTGGCCATCGTGGCCAAGACGTCGCCCGCGCTCCTGCTCGTCCCGCTCGCGCTGGGCGGGAGACTTCGGACGGTGCGCGCCGCGTCGCTGGCGCTCGTCGTCCTCGGCGGCGTGTCGCTGCTCGTCGCCGGTCCCGCCGTGCACCGCAGCTGGGTCGAGCACGTCCTGCCCGCGCTGGGCTACGCGCCCGAACTTCCGGCGGGCGCCTTCGACAACGGCCTGCACGCCTGGAACCTCGCGCCTCACGGGGTCCTGGCCCGCGCCGCCGTCGAGGCCGACCTGCCGCGCGTCGCGGTGCAGATCGGCGCGTGGTGCGTGAGCGCGCTCGTGCTCGCGCAGCTCGTGCTGGCGGTCCGCGCCCTGCGTCGCGGGGCCGGCCAGCCGCGTGACGACGCGAGCCGCGGTTCCGTCGCGCCGACCGGCCCGGACGCACGTCGCGCGCGCGAAGTCCTGCGCCTGTACGGCCTGGGAGTGGCCGCGAGCTTCCTCGTCTCGAGCGTGACCTGGCCGCACCACCTCGTGTTCGCCGCGCTGCCCGCCGCGTCGCTGCTCGCCGACCTTCACCTCGCGTGCGTCCCGCGTCGAGTCGGCGCCACGACCCACGGGACGCGTGACATCGCACCGGTCGTCCCGGCACCGGACGTGCTGCGTCCCCTCGTCGGACTGCTGGCCTGGATCGCGCTGGCCCTGCCCCTCGGCCTGCTCCCGGCCGACGGCACCCAGCCGCCGGCCATCCTGCTCGAGACCGCCGCCTGCATCGTGCTCTTCGCGGCGGTCGGCTCGACGAGGACGGTGAGTGGCGGGGGGTGACTCCACGCGAGTGCTCGCGGGCTGGAGCGCTGTGTGTGCGGACACTCCGGGTGCTCGGGGGCGACCGCCCCGCTCAGACAGTCCTCGGCGCCTGCGGCGCCTGCGGAACTCGCTGGGCGATCGCCCCCTGCGCTCCTCCGGTCCGCACACTCGATGCCGGGCGCGCGAACGACGCGCCGGCATGCCCCGCCGACTCGCAGCGTATCAGCCGCAGCGCCGTCGGCGAATCACGCGCGACGGCGCGCCGTCCCGAACCGGCACGCAGCTCGAAGCCGTCAGCCTTCGCGATCATGCCCACGCACGAGGCTCACCCCCGCGGCGCGCACCACCTGCCTCGAAAGAGATGATGACTCGCGACCCTCTCCGAATCGCCGCGAAGCCGCGCGCCAGCGCGCTGAGCTTCCCCCCGCTCCGGAACGCGCGCCCCGAGGCACATGCCCAGCGCGCTGCAAGTTCCGCAGCCGCCGCAGGCGGCGAGGACTGTCCGAAGCTGCGCGCTGCTGCGTGACGATGGTCAGTGGGCGCGCACACCGCGGCCCGAAACGCCGCGCGTGCGGGGTGGGCGCCGCGTCACGCCGCCGGTTTGCTCGCGTCCGCCGAGCAGTTCATCCTTCCATCTCGCGAAGGGAGCGCCGCGCGAGCAGCGGCGGGCGATGTGGGACGGAGGCCAGGTGTTTCTTCACCTGGCCGCAGTCCCACGTCGCCCGACGCGTCGCGCCAAGGGCCGACCTTGCAGCCCCCTACCATCCGCCCTTCGCGGCACCCTCGACCGGGCGGATGTAGGCCTCGCTGGGCCTCGCGCCCTCGCGCAGGTAGCAGTTCACGCAGATGTCGTGGCACTGGGGGGTGTTCATCGTGGCGCGCATCTGCGCGTACGCGTCGCCGGTCCAGATGGCGTGGAAGTCGTCGGCGTGGTCGAGGTGGCCGAGCGAGACGCCGCCCGAGTTGCAGCACGGGAAGATCGAGCCGTCGGCTTCGAAGAACGCCTGGTCGAAGATGTACGGGCAGTGGCCCTCGTACGCGCTCTTCGGCAGCGACTTCGGACGGTGCACCGAGCGCGCCACGGCGCCGGACGCGGCCCAGGTGTCTCCCGTGCCCTCGTCGTCGGGGCCCAGGCTCGCGGTGTGGGCGTCGACGCCGGTCGACGGCGGCTCGAGCACCGCGGTGGCGGTCGCCGGTTGCTCGTGCGCGGGTTGCGAGAGGTCGAAGTCGTCGGGCAGCACGACCACGATGCCGCGCGCGGCGGCGCGGGCGCGGGCCTCGGCCAGCATGCGGTTCGTGCGCTGCTTGTGGTTCACGAGCGACTGGTCGGCGAGCTCGTCCATGAACACCTGGAGGTGGTTCGTGAACAGGTGGTCGACGCCCAGGTCCTTGGCGAGGTCGACCATGAGCGGCAGCTCGTCGATGGTGTCCTTCATGAGGATGTACCTCATGTTGAACTCGGGCGTGCGCCCGCCGCGCGCGCGCCGGCCGTCGGTCAGGAGCTTCACGTTCGCGCACACCTTGTCGAACTTGCTTCCTCCGCGCAGCCGCTCGTAGGTGGCCGGCGTGGCGCCGTCGAACGAGATGTTCACGCGGTGCACGTTGTCGAGGATCAGGTCGAGCAGTCCGGGCTTGCTGATGAGCATCGCGTTCGTGGTGAACTCGACGAACACGCCGTACTCGCCGGCCTTGCGCACGAGCAGCTCGAAGTGCGGGTCGTAGAGCGGCTCGCCGCTCACGCTCAGCGCCAGCTTGCGGATGTACGGGAAGAGCTCGTCGACGATGGCCTCGACGTGCTCGGGCTTCATGTGCGGCCGGTTGCTGCCGTCGGGCTTCGCGTCCCACTGGTTGATGCAGAACTCGCAGCGGATGTTGCAGCGCGACGTGCCGGCGACCGTGATGAAGCTCGGGTAGGCGCCCAGGTCGCGCGTCTCGCCGCGCGCCTCGGCCGCGCGCAGCCGCTCGAGGTTCACGGTCTTCAGCGCCGCGAGGAACTCGTCGCGCACAGACCCCTTGAGCAGCGGGACGATCTTGCTGGGCAGGCGCCGTCCCGCGGCGCTCGCCATGAGCGTGGGGAAGGCCAGTCGGACGATCTTTTCGGTGAGGCTCATGGGGACCGGACAGTGTAGCGGACGGGGCGCGCCCGTCGACGACCGGCCGCGCCCTCCTCATCGACCGTCGGACGCCACGCACGGGAGCCGCGTCGGGGATCGGGGCACGATCCGGCGCCGAGGGGCGTCGCCGATCGCCGGGCCCCGCGTGCCGGGTCCCTCGACGCGACACGGGTTCGGGCTCGTGCGGGCGAGGCCCGAGAGGCTAGATTGCGGGTTCGGTCCGGAGCCCTCACGGGATCCGGTCTCGGACGCACACGGAGGTCACCCCATGTTCTTCGATCCGCTCTACTGGCTCATGATCGGCGCCGGCCTGCTGCTCAGCATCTGGGCCAGCGTGCGCGTCAAGAGCACCTTCGCGAAGTACAGCAAGCTGCCCACCCGCTCGCAGCTCACGGGCGCCGAGGTGGCCGCGGGCATCCTGCGCCAGGCGGGCATCCACGACGTGACGATCGAGCGCGTGGCCGGCGAGCTGACCGACCACTACGACCCGAAGAACAAGGTGCTGCGGCTCTCCGAGCCGATCTACGCCGGACGCAGCATGGCGGCCTTCGGCGTGGCGGCGCACGAGGTCGGACACGCCATCCAGCACGCCGAGGGCTACTCGCCGCTGAAGTTCCGCTCGGCCTGGGTGCCGGTGGCGGGCATCGGCTCGAACGTCTCGATCTTCGTGATCATCGCCGCGTTCTTCCTGGGCGGCATGGCCACGCCGATGGGCGCGGTGGTGGGCTGGCTGGGCCTGGCGCTGTTCGCCACGGCGACGGTCTTCACGCTCGTCACGCTGCCGGTCGAGTTCGACGCCAGCCGGCGCGCGCTGCTCGCGCTCGAGATGGGGCACTACGTCTACGACGACGAGCTGCAGGGCGCGCGCCGCGTGCTCTCGGCCGCGGCCATGACCTACGTCGCCGCCTTCGTCACGTCGCTGCTCACGCTGCTCTACTGGGCCGAGAGGCTGGGAGTGTTCGGCAGCCGCCGCTGACCGGGGCGCGGGCGGCGGTCGATCATCCGCCGCCCGGCAGGCGCAGCGTCTCGAACACCGCGCCGTCGACGTCGCAGAAGCGCACCTCGACGGCGTCGGACGAGACCGTCACGAGTCCGAAGCCCGAGCGCTCGTCGAAGCGTTCGTAGCCGGTCAGCTCGGCGCCGAACTTCCACGGCGCGCCCGCGCTGCCCGGCAGCACGTAGGCCACGCCGTCGACGAGCATCGACGTGAAGACGTGATCGTGGCCGTAGAGGAAGAGCGCCGGACCGTGGGCGCGCAGCAGCTCGTGGATGCGCGCCTGCTCGCCCACGTGCGCGGCCCGTCCGCCGCCGCGACCGTAGCGCGACTCGTCGTCGTCGCCGCCGCGTCCGCCGACGGTGTGGTGCGCGCAGACGATCGTGCAAGGTGCGTCGGACGCGGCGAGCGTGCGCTCGAACCAGGCGAGCTGCTCGGCGCCCAGCGTCCAGTCGTCGGCGCGTCCCTCGTCGTCGCCGAGCCCGTGCGCGGTGGGCGTGTCTCCCTGCACGTCGAGCATCACGAACAGCGCCGCACCCCAGCGGAATGCGTACCAGTCGCCGTTCGGCGCGCCGCCCTCGGGATACGTCGTCGCGTCCGGGTTGGGGATCAGCTCGATGCGCGCGTGCCGCGCGTTGGCCGTGAGCTCCTCGGGGAACCAGCCATTCTCGCCGTCCCAGTTGCCGAGCACGGCGAAGAACGCGGCCTCGGCGCCCAGGCCGCCCAGGTGCCGGCGCAGGTCGAGGTACCCCGCGCGTCCCACGTCGACGGTGGGGAAGGGCGCGTTGTCGCCCAGCATGTGTCCGTCGAGCATGTCGCCCAGGTGCACCACGAAGTCGGGCCGCGCCGCGCGGATCGAGGCCACGACGCGGTCGAGCACCGAGCTCGTGTAGGCGTGTCCCTCGTCGAAGGATCGGGCGGGGCCCGGCTCGCGCACCGCGCCGGGCTCGAGCCAGTGCGCCGGCGGCGCGGGCAGGTGGCTGTCGGAGAGCACGGCGAAGGTGAACGTCGCGTCGGCGTCGCGCGTCGTGGTGACCCGTCCGCGCAGGACCTCGCGCTCCTCGACGTCGCGGGCGCGCACGACGAGCGCCCACTCGCTCGTGGCGCCCGGCGGCAGGCCGTCGAACGCGAGGTGCGCGACCTCGCCCGCCGCGAGGGTCGCGGTGGATGCCGGTGCGTCCCGTCCCGCGACGCGCAGTTCGAGGTCGAGCGGATGCGGCCCGGCCAGCACCGCGAGCACGGCACCGTCGCGCGTGGGACGTCCGAGCAGCGGCGGCGCGAAGAGCAGGCGCGTGGCGCCCGGGTCGATGCCGGCGGGCAGCGACTCGGGCGAGACGTCGACGACGTCGCCCGCGGGGCGAGCGTCCGACGGTCCGCAGGCGGCGAGCGCGAGGACGCAGGCGACGACGGCCGACGCCGGGCTGCGCGCGAGGTCAGAAGACGCGCGTCGGGCGGACGGCGCGGTCCGGGCGGGCAGGCCGCGACGGGGATCGGAGATCGCGGACATGTGCACCGATTCTAGCGGTCGCGGCGCGTAGGATGCGCGCTGTCCCGTCCGACCGAGAACGCGAGATGGATGCCGGAGGCCTCGACCGCGAGTTCCTGCTGACGCGCACGCGCGCGCTGCACGAGGAGATCCGCGTGGCGGTGGCCGAGCGGCTCGAGCGGGCGCGCGCGGTCGAGCGTCCCGAGCTGGCGTCGGAGCCGGGTGCGCAGGGCGCGGGCGACGTGACCTACGCGCTCGACGAGCTGGCCGAGGAGCCGCTGCGCCGCTTCGTCGACGCGGTCGCCGAGCGCCAGCCGGTCACGCTGGTGGCCGAGGGCCCGGGAGTGATCGTCTCGTCGGGCGGCGGACGCGGCGCGCCCGTGCGGGCGCTCGTCGATCCCGTCGACGGGACGCGCTCGATCATGCACGACATGCGTTCGGCCTGGGCGCTCACCGGGATCGCGCCCGACCGCGGCGACGAGACGCGCCTGTCGCAGGTCGAGGTGGCCGTGCAGACCGAGCTGCCGACGACGTCCGCCGCGGTCTACCACGTGCTGACAGCCGTGCGCGGCGGCGGCGCCACGATCGCGCGCCACGACGTGCGCACGGGACGCGAGCTCGAGCGCCGTCCGCTGCGCGTGCGCGCGCACGTCCCGCTCGAGAACGGCTACCTGTGCTTCGCGCGCTACCTCGCCGCGGAGCGTCCGCTGGTGGCCGAGCTCGAGCGCGGGTTCCTCGAGCGCGCCATCGCGGCGCACAGCCTCGACCCGCGCCTGCTCTACGACGACCAGTACCTGTGCAGCGCGGGGCAGCTCCACTGCGTCGTGACGGGACGCTACCGCATGCTGGCCGACCTGCGCGGCTGGCTGCGCGAGACGACCGGCGTGGCGAACTTCACCGCCAAGCCGTACGACCTCGCCGCGCTGCTCGTGTACGAGGAGGCCGGGGTGCCCGTGCTCGACGCCGCGGGTCGTCCGCTCGACGCGCCCTTCGACACCGAGACGCCGCTCAGCGTCGTGGCGTTCGCGAACGCGCAGGTGCGCGCCGCCCTCGAGCCGCACCTGCGCGCCGCGATGGACGCGCTGCACGTCCGCTGACGCGCGCGACGCAGCCTCGCGCGCTACTTGCTCACGAGCCAGCCGAGCAGGCGCCGGAACGTCGGCGCCTGGCCCTGGGACAGGATGCCGATGCGGAAGATCTTCTCGGCGGCCTTCACCGCGCCCAGCGTGAACAGCCCGGTGAGCACGATGGCCAGCGCGAGCTCCCAGACCTCGACGCCCGGCGGCACCGTCACGCGCAGGAACATGATGATCGGCGTCGCCGGCGGGAAGAGCGACAGCCCGCGCGAGAGCGAGCTGCTCGGGTCTTTCAGCACCGAGCCGAAGAACATCATCGGCAGCACGAACACGACCATGGTGGGCGTCATCAACGACTGCGCGTCCTGGATCTCGCTGCACGCGGCGCCGATGGCCGAGAAGACCGAGCCGAAGATGAACAGCGCCATGACCATGAACAGCAGGAACCAGGCCAGGTTCGCCGGCGACATGGCCGCGATCACGGCCGAGGCCTGCCCGCCCAGATCGGCGGTGTGCGCGAAGACGAGGCCCGCGCCGAGGTAGAGCACCGCCAGGGTGAGCGAGATGCCGGCCGCCGCGATGAGCTTGCCCAGCAGCAGGTCGAACGGCGCGACCGAGGACACCAGCACCTCGGCGATCTTCTGCATCTTCTCCTCGAGCACGTTGTTCATCAGCACGGGCGTGCTCATCATCACCAGCATGAACATCATGAAGGCGAGGATCGCGGGCACCACGAGTTCTTCGATGGGGTTCGCCGCGGTGCCCTCGTTCACCTCGCCGGTCTTGGCGTCGACCGAGGCCAGTCCCATGGTCGTGAGAGGCTGGGGCTTCGAGAGCGATTCGATGAGCTTGGCGTCGACGTGGCTCGCCTCGAAGCGAGTGCGGCGCAGCTCGCCGTTGACCACGCGTTCGAGCCAGTCGGGCAGGTCGTCGTAGTTGGGCGACTCGGTGTGCCAGGCGAAGGTCTTGTCGCCGTCGGGTCCGAGCGACGCGATGTCCTTGCCGATGACGAGGTAGCCGAACAGGTCGCCGTCCTCGACCTGGCGCGAGAGCACGATCTCGGGATTGCCGGCCACCTCGGCCGACGGGTCGTACGGCTGGGGCACCCAGCGCGGCTGGGTCTGCTTGCGCTCTCCCCCGTCCTTCACCTCGAAGACGTCGTTCGTGTTGCGTCCGTCGGCGGCCTGCTCGATCGTGGCGTAGAGCGAGCCGGTGTGGTCGAGCACGGCGAAGTGCCGGTCGCCCACGTCCTTGGCCTTCTCGGCGATGGCGAGCGCGATCAGGCCGCCGCCCATGAGTACGGGCATCAGGATCACGCCCAGCAGGAAGCCCTTCGTGCGCACCGACTTGAGGTACTCGGCGCGCGCCACGTACAGCAGCTTGCTCATCGGACGGCCTCCGCGACGACGGCTCCCGACGCGGCCTTGGCCGCCTCGGGTCCGGCGATGCGCACGAAGATGTCGTGCAGCGAAGGCTGCGCGATCTCGAACAGCGTCACGCGGCACGAGCCCGCCAGGTCGGCCAGCAGCCGCTGCGGGTCGCCGTCGAGACGCACCTCTTGGTAGTTGCCCATGTCGGTCACCTTGGCGACCGCCGGGTGCCGCGCCAGGATCTCGCGCGCGGACGCGTCGGCGCGCAGCCGCACGGTGTCGGCGCCGTACTCGTGCTGGATCGCCTCGAGCGTGCCGTCGAGCACCTTCTGGCCGCGGAAGATCATGAAGACGAAGTCGCACATGCGCTCGGCCATCTCCATGTCGTGGGTGGAGAAGATGACCGTCGTGCCGTCGCGGTTCAGCTCGAGGATCGCCGTGCGCAGCGCCTCGAGGTTGACCGGGTCGAGTCCCGAGAACGGCTCGTCGAGGATCAGCAGCTCGGGACGCGCGATCACGGTCGAGATGAACTGCAGCTTCTGCGCCATGCCCTTGCTGAGCGTCTCGACCTTGCGACCCGCGGCCTCGCCGAGACCGAGCCGCTCGAGCCACGCCTCGCCCTCGCTGCGCGCCGTGCGTGACGAGAGTCCCTTGAGCGCGCCGTAGTACGCCAGGAGCTGGCGCACGGTCATCTTCTTGTACAGCCCGCGCTCCTCGGGCAGGTACCCCACGCGGTCGTTCGCGGCGCGCGTGTCGCGCTCTCCCAGCACCTCGAGCGTGCCCGAGTCGGGGTGGATGATGTGCAGGATCATCCGCAGCGTGGTCGTCTTGCCCGAGCCGTTGGGCCCGATGAAGCCGTAGATCGAGCCCTGCGGCACGGTCAGGCTGAGCGTGTCGACGGCACGCTGCGTGCCGAAGGTCTTGGTGACGTCGGTGAGCCGGACGGCGGCGTCCACGGAGGCGTCCTCGCGAGGGATCGCGGCGCGCCGGGCGTTCCGACGGCGCCGCGGGATCGGCGAGGCATTCTGCGCGGACGGTGCGGCGCGCGTCCAGGGTGGGCGCTGCGCCGGACGGCAGTCGTCACCGGCGCGACATGCGCGCGGGGTGTCGTGCGCGCCGCGTGCGGACGGCGCGAGCCGCGCTGCAGCGCGGCGTCCGGTCGCCGAGGATCAGCCCTCGGCGACGGTGAGCACGATGCGGCTCACCCAGGGCGGCAACTCCTGGTGGAAGCGCTGGATGCGCTTGCGACGCGAGAGGTAGTACATCGCCATCCCGCCCTGGAACAGCAGGCTGGTGACCACGACGAAGCCGAAGAAGCTGTAGACGATCATCGTGTCGAGCGACGAGACCGAGTCGGCGATGCCGGCGAACTGCGGGGTCGACGCGAGCGATTCCTGCACCTCGGGCGAGAGCGCGGCGGCCGACGGGTCGCTCGCGAAGCCCTTCATCTGCAGGCCGCAGTAGAGCGCGATCACGCCGAACACCATGAGCTGGTTCCAGGCCAGGCGGCTGGGCGCCGAGACCTTGCACTGCGCGATGTCGTTGCCCGCGCTGCGCTCGATGATGCCGAGCGTGGCGAGGATCAGGCCGATGACGAGCGTGACGAGGTTCTCCTGCAGTCCGCCGAAGGCCGCGCTGATGCCGGCGAAGAGCAGCGTGACGATGCCCGAGACGAGCATGAACGAGCCGCTGGCGCGCGCGGTGCGGGCGCACTTCTCGAGCGGACGGTACAGATGCGCGGCCTGCACGAACCACAGCTCGTCCTGGTCGCGCAGCGGACTGAGCGGGAAGCCCATGTCGTCGAGCGGCACCTCGGCGCCCGGGTCGGCCACGTGGCCGTCGTCGACGAGCTCGAGGCGCGCGGGGTCCGCCGCCTGACCGGGGACCATCGGACGCCGCGCATTGGCGCCCTTGGCCTCACCGACTCCGGCGATCCTCTCGAAGTAGACGTCCATGCTGACTCCGTGGTCGTGGCGTGCGGGGGCCTCGGCACCCGCCGCGTCCGGCTCCATCGGCACTCCTGCTTCCGAACTTGACGGAACCGGAGTTCCGCCCGGGTCGCGGGGCGGCAGGGACGAGCCGGGCCGATCCGCCCGCGCAGCGGTGCGGTGGGGCGAAGTCCCCATCCGCGGCTCGCGACGGGCGCCCGTGGCGGCCATGCTGGAGTGAGCGTGCGCCGGGCGTCCCGCCGGCCCGGGATCGGATCGCTAAGAAGATCGGCCGCCGCGCGTCCTCCCCGCCGGACCCATGGAACCGGAGACCCCATGACGAGCCCCGACGACCGTGACTGGCTGCGTTCGGTGGTCGAGTCGTTCGAAGGTCCGCTGACCCGCTACGCGCGGCGCATCACGCGCGACGTCGAGCGGGCGCGCGACGTGGCCCAGGACGTCTTCGTGCGGCTGTGCAACGCGCCGCGCGCGGAGGTCGAGCCGCACCTGCGCGAGTGGCTCTACACGGTGTGCCGCAACCGGGCCATCGACATCGGTCGCAAGGAGGGACGCATGGTCACCACCGACGAACGCGGCTTCGTCTCGCTGAGCAGCGACGAGGCCCGTCCCGAGGCCGCGCTCGAACGGCGCGAGACCCTCGGGCGCGCGCTGCAACTGCTCGACCGGCTGCCCGCGCGGCAGCAGGAGGTCATCCGCCTGAAGTTCCAGGACGGGCTCTCCTACAAGGAGATCAGCCGCGTCACGAACCACTCGGTGAGCTACGTCGGCGTGCTCATCCACCAAGGCATCAAGTCGCTGCGACAGAGCCTCGTCCCGAGCCCCGAGCTGTGAGCGATCCCATGAAGCACACCAAGATCGAGAGTCTCGACGACCCGCGCCTCACCGCGTACGCCCTGGGCGAGCTCGAGGGACAGGACCTGGACGACGTCGAGGCGTACCTCGCCTCGTCGGAGGCTGCGCGCGCCGAGGTCGACGAGATCAGGGCCTTCGCGTCGACGCTGGGCGACGAGCTCGCGGCCGAGGCCGAGGCCGACGAACCCGTCGGACTCACGCCGGCCCAGCGCGTCGAGGTCGACCGCGCCATGCGGCAGGCGGCGTCCGGCACGGGTCGCGGCGCGACGCAGCGCATGGCGCGCATGCTCAGCCTCGTCGTGCCGCTCGCGGCGGCCGCGCTGCTGCTCGTGTTCGCGGGATCGTACTGGTTCGGCGAGACGGCCGAAGCGGGGCGTCCGGCGCTGCAGATGCACCTCGAAGACGCCCAGGTCGCGCGGCAGGACGAGACGATGGCGCTCTCTCCCGCCGGACGACCGGGACCCGCCGATGCACGCCAAGACGCGCTGAGGCAGCTCGGCTACACCGGCTCGCACGCGGACGTCGCGGAGGACGTCGACGATCTCGAAGCGCTCGGGTACCTCGGCGGCGACGCCGACGCGTCCGAGGATTCGTCGACGCTCGGACGTCCCGCGCTGACGCTGGGCGAGACGCGCAGCGTGACGGGCAGCGGTGGATCCGGACGCGGGCTGGGCGCGGCGAGCGCGCCGTCCCGGGCGGCCGGGTCGGCGTCCGCGGCGCTCGAGACTCCCGCCGACGCGTACGACGAGCCGGTCTCCCCGGAGGGTCTCGCGCTCGACGACGAGCAACTGCGGCGTCTCATGACTCTCGGCTACGTGCAGTCGGACGCGCTCGTGGCGGCCACCGAGCCGACGCCGTCGACGCAGATCCTCGGCGTCGGCAACTCCGCCGGACAGCAGTTCGCGGGCAAGGTCGGGACCGGCGCGGGCGGGGCCGCGGCCGCGAGCCCGAAGTCCGGGCTCGTGCTGCGAGCTACGTCCGAGACGATCGAGGAGGTCCTGCCGCCGACCGAGCTGCAGGCCGACCCCGCCGTCGCGGTGGGCGGCGGGGGCGGCGGTGTGCGCGTGGACTCGGCGAGTCGCGACCGACTGGCGCAACTCGGCTACCTGACCGACCACGCCGACGACGGACGATCGACGCAGTCACGGTCGGCCACGGGCGAGTCGTACGCGCCGGTGCACGAGAACGACTTCCGCGTGCTGTCGGCCGACGACCCGGCGGGCGCGCTCTCGACCTTCGGCATCGACGTCGACACGGCGTCGTACGCGAACGTGCGGCGCTTCCTGACGCGCAACGAGGCGCCGCCGCCGGACGCGGTGCGGCTCGAGGAGCTGATCAACTACTTCCCGTACGACGACCCTCGGCCGCGGCGCGACGGCGAGGACGGCGGGCGTCCGTTCGCGGTGAGCGTGGGCGTGGCGTCGGCGCCGTGGCGTCCCGAGAACCGGCTCGTGCGCATCGCGCTGGCGGCCGAGGACGACGCGACCGAAGGACGTCCGGCGAGCAACCTCGTGTTCCTGCTCGACGTCTCGGGCTCGATGGAGGACGCCGACAAGCTGCCGCTGCTCAAGGCCTCTCTCGAGCTGCTGCTGCGCGAGCTCGACGAGCGCGACCGCGTGGCGATCGTGACCTACGCCGACGGCAGCCGCGTCGCGCTGCCGTCCACCCCGTGCAGCGACAAGACGAAGATCTTGGGGGCGATCGAGAGCCTGACCGCGCAGGGCAGCACCCACGCCAGCGCCGGCATCGAGGAGGCCTACCGCGTCGCGTCGGAGAACCTGCGCGAGGGCGGCAACAACCGCGTCATCCTCGCCACGGACGGCGACTTCAACGTGGGCATCACCGACTCGGGCGACCTGCAGCGCTTCATCGAGGCCAAGGCCAAGAGCGGCGTCTTCCTGACCGTGCTGGGCTTCGGCACCGGCAACCTGAAGGACTCGATCGCCGAGCTGCTGGCCGACAAGGGCAACGGCAACTACGCCTACATCGACACGCTCAACGAGGCGCACAAGGTGCTCGTCGAGGAGATGGGCGGCACGCTGCGCACCGTGGCCAAGGACGTCAAGATCCAGGTCGAGTTCAACCCGGGCCGCGTGCGCGCGTACCGCCTGCTCGGCTACGAGAACCGCGCCCTGGCCGCGCGCGACTTCCGCGACGACCAGAAAGATGCGGGTGAGCTCGGCGCCGGACACTCGATCGTGGCGCTCTACGAGGTCGTGCCCGTGGGCGCGCCGCTGCCCGACGGCGTCGAGCTGCGCTACCGCCAGGTGGCCGCCGACGACGCGTCCACGCTCGTCGAGAGCCCCGATCTGCTCACCGTCGCGCTGCGCTACAAGCTCCCGGAGGGCGACACGGCGCGCGAGTTCGAGCAGCCGGTGATCGACGAGGGCGTCGCGTTCGAGCAGGCCTCCGACGACTTCCGCTTCAGCGCGGCGGTGGCCTCGTTCGGGATGATCCTGCGCCACAGCGCGTACCGCGGCGAGACCGACCTGCAGCGCGTGCTCGACTGGGCGGAAGCGGCCAAGGGACGCGACGCCGGCGGCTACCGCGCCGAGTTCGTACGCCTCGTGCGCACCGCCCAGGGCATCGCCGCCCTGCGCTGACGACTCCCGGACGAGGGGATGGGCACGGGGTCGGGCCGCACGCCCGGCCCCGCGCAGACGCTGACCGACGGACGGCCGCGCGACGCTCGGGGGCGCCGCGCGGCCGCGCCGTCCTCGGCACGCGGCGTGCATCCGCGGGGTATGCTGGCCGCATGTCCGGACAGGAGATCACGCCGCAGCACGTGCAGCAGCTCGAGAGCGCCGACACGCGCGGGTACTGGTGGTACGTCGTGCGGCAGCTCCACGTCGAGCGCCACCTCGCCGACCGCCTGCACGGCCGTCCGATGGAGTACCTCGACCTCGGCTGCGGCGCCGGCGGCGTGCTGTCCGCGGTGACCGCGCGCTTCGCGCCCAAGGCCTCGCTCGGACTCGACGGCACGCGACAGGCCGTCGAGATCGCGAAGGCACGCGGGCTCGACGCGCGCTTCGCCGACTTCCGGGCGCCGCTCGAGCTGCCCTTCGCGCCCAACGCGGCGACCTGCCTCGACGTGCTCGAGCACCTCGAAGATCCGGTGCTCGCGCTGAAGCACCTCTCGGCGGCGATGCAGCCCGACGCGCGGCTGGTCGTGACCGTCCCCGCCATGCCGTCGCTCTTCTCGGCCTGGGACGAGCACTGCGACCACCACCGGCGCTACTCGCGCGCGCTGCTGCGCGAACACCTGCGCGCGGGCGGCTTTCTGCTCGACCGCTGCCGCTACGTCTTCAGCTACTGCGTCCCGCCCGCGTTCTGGCAGCGGCGCGTGGTCAAGGCCGTGCAGGAGATGGAGTTCCCGCCGGTCTCGCCCTTCGTGAACCGCGCGATGATCGTCGCGGGACGCCTCGAGGCCGCGCTCGGTTGCCCGTTCCCGTTCGGCACGTCGCTGCTGGCCACGGCACGTCCGGCGCCGCGCGCCTGACCCGGCCTCGTCCGCCGGACGATCGGTCTCGGCGCGTGCCTCGCGCGCTCGGGCACTCCGGCGCTATGCTCGACGACGATCTCCCACGGGGGACGCACCATGAGCGCCGCGATGCAGCCGCTGGCCCGCGAGCAGTCGCGCGGCGAAGAGCTCGCCAACAGCCTGAGCCATGCGATGGGGCTGCTGGCGGCCGTGGTGGCCACGCCCTTCCTGCTCTCGGCGGCGGCGCGCCACGGCGGCAGCTCGTTGATCGGTGCCTGCGTGTTCGTCGCGAGCATGCTGCTGCTGTACCTGGCGTCGACGCTCTACCACGCGCTGCCGGTCGGCGGCGCCAAGCGCGCGCTGCGCGTCGTCGAACACTCGGCGATCTTCGTGCTCATCGCCGGCACCTACACGCCCTTCACGCTGGGCGTGCTGCGCGGTCCGTGGGGCTGGACGCTGCTCGCCGTCGTCTGGACCTTCGCCCTCGCCGGCGTCGCGATGAAGGTCTTCGGGACGCGACCGCACCCCGTCGTCTCGATGCTGCTCTACCTCGCGATGGGCTGGCTGATCGTCGTGGCCGCCGGTCCGCTGCTGGCACGCATGTCGACGAGCGGGCTCGTGTGGCTGTCCGCGGGCGGTGCCGCCTACACCCTCGGCGTGGTCTTCTTCGCCCTGGATGCCCGCATGCGCTACGGGCACTTCCTCTGGCACCTGTTCGTGCTGGCGGGCACCACGTGCCACGTCTTCGCGGTGCTCGACGCGGCGGGCTGAGCGCCCGCCGCGTGCCGCTCGATCAGGTCGTGGGCCGCCGCAGCATGCTGAGCAGACCGAGCGCGGCGATCACGCCGCCGGAGACCATGAGCGCCATGGCCTTGTTGCTGGGGGCGCCCTGGAAGAGCTGGGACGTCTGCGAGGAGAGCGAGTCCGACGCCGAGAAGCCCCAGACCAGCAGCGTGATGCCGGCGGCGAGGAGGACGAGTGCGACGAGGAGCGAACGCATGGGAGGGATGTCCGGGGGTGGGAGCGGGTGGTCGGACGTGCGGAGATTCGCGAGGTCCGTGCAGGTCGACGCGGGCGGAACGCGTCCGCACCGGCCCGCGTCGGGGGGCGCCGGTCGAGTCAGGGGCTCTTCGGCTTCGCGTCGGCATCGGTGGCGTGCACGACGTACGAGGTCTTCTCGCCGATCTCCGGTTTCGTGGCTGGTGCGACGAGCGGAGACTGCCCGGTCGCCGCCGGCTTGCCGACGACGTGCGTGGTCTTCTCGGCGTGCGCGTCGGGAGCGGCCTTGGAGCCGCACGAGTCGAAGAACGCCTTGCAGTCCTTGTCCGCCTGTTCCTTGAGCAGGCCGTAGCGCTGCTGGAGGAGGCCCGCGAGTTCCTCGCGCCTGCCCTCGATGCGCCCGAGATCGTCGTCGGTCAGGCGGCCCCAGCGGCTCTTGAGCTGGCCCTTGATCTGCGTCCACTTGCCCTTGAGCTCGTCCTTGTTCACGGTGCACTCCTTGAGTGATGAGATGACGGCAAGGTGAGCAAACGTCGTGCCGCCTCGGAGGTCGTCACGGATCGGCGGGTGCGAGGGGTCTCTCGCCTCCGTCGTCGACGCGCGGATCGGCGTGCGGAGCGCGATTGAACAAAGCGGTCACGCGGCGCGCGGCCGCCGGACCCGCAGCATGACGGAAGCGTCCCTGAAGCGCGTCGGACTCCGCGGCGATCGGCGAAGCGCGCGAGTTCGTCCCGTGGCACGGCGATTGCTCATGGACACGCGGAGCCCGCAGGACATCCCGGCTCCGAGGAAATCACCCCATGAACAAGAGCACCACATTCTTCACGTCGGGCGCGCTGGTCCTCGGGCTCTGCGCGACGACCACGACGGCGCAGACCAGCGACAAGCCGATCAGCGTGGACCCGGCCACCCGTACGGCCACGCAGGAGACGCACCCGGCCGTGCGCACCTCCGAGGCTCCGGCGCGTGCCAGCGAGATCATCGGCAAGTCGATCGCCGCCGAATCGGGCGAGAAGATCTGGACGATCAAGGATCTCGCCATCGCCCCCACGGGCGATCTCGTCGCCTTCGTCCAGCGCGAGGACGACACGATGATCGGCATCCCCTTCGCGAACCTCGAGGCCCGCATGACCAAGTCGGCCATGCCGGAAGCCAAGGCCAAGGAGCGCCAGGAGCGCGTGACGAGCGGCGAGACGCCCGAGATCATGATGTTCTCGATGATCGGCGATCGCGCGCTGTTCGACGCAGCCCCGAGCTTCAAGGACGCGAAGTCCGTCGACGTGGCCTGGCTGACGCGCTCGATCGCGTACTTCGCCGGTCACGAGGTCACCGATGCGGTCAAGGACCGCATGGTCGGCAAGGACGACGCCAAGGCCGCGCCGATCACCGACGCGAACGCCAACACGATGAAGCGGCCGGTCCTGATCGACACGCTCATCGGCAAGAAGGTCGTCACCGGCGAGGGTGCCAATCTCGGTGACATCGAGGATGTCGCCATCGATCTGGGCACCCATCGCATCGCGTACGTCGTGGTCTCGACCGGCGGCGTCCTGGGCATGGGCGAGACGCTGCACGCCGTGTCCTACGACGGACTCACCGCGAACGACGACTCGACCATGGGTCTCGCGATGACCAGCGACGGACTGGCGAACCAGCCGATCCTCGACCTCGATCGCCTCGCGCCGCACCCGCTCGCCGCGGCAGCCCTCGGCGACAAGCTGTCGGAGAAGGAGACGGCCCGCGGCGGCAACTGAACCGCCCTGCGGGAATCGTGAGCGCTGAACGCAGCGATCACCACGAGGGCCGGGTCGTCATGCGACGATCCGGCCCTCGTCCGTTTCGAGGATCGCGCGGCGAGTCGAACACGGTGCGCGGGGCGCGCCGCGACTCATCCGGCGCCGGCGGCGTAGAGGCCGAGCCGCGTGTAGAGCGTCTTGAGGCTGATGCCGAGCAGTCCGGCGGCCTTGCGCTTGTCGCCGTCCACGTACACGAGGGTGGCCTCGATGAGCTGCTTCTCGGCGCTCTCGATGCTCGTCCCCGCGCGCAGCACGAAGTCGGGGCCGGGAGGGGCCTTGCCCGCCGCCGCGTCGCCGAGCATGACGTCGCCGACATCGACGACCTCGCCCGACATGATCCACGCGCGGCGCACGACGTTGCGCAGTTCGCGCACGTTGCCCGGCCAGCTCCACGCCTCGAGCGCCTGGAGCGCGGCGGGCGAGAACGTCTTGCCGGTCTGCATCTCCTCGTTGAGCTCGCGCAGGAAGCTCTCGGCCAGCAGCCGGATGTCGCCGCCGCGTTCGGAGAGCGGCGGGAGCCGCAGCGGGAACACGTGCAGGCGGTAGAGCAGATCCTGGCGCAGCACGCCCGACTCGACGGCGTCGTGCGGGTCGCGATTGGTGGACGCGACGATGCGCACGTCGAGCTCGATCTCGCCCGAGCCTCCGACGCGCGTGAGCTTCCCCGACTCGAGCACGCGCAGCAGCCGCACCTGCATGTCGGGCGGCATCTCGGTGACCTCGTCGAGGAACAGCGTGCCGCCCTGCGCCCGTTCGAAGACACCCTGGTGGAGCCTGTGCGCGCCGGTGAACGAACCGCGTTCGTGTCCGAACAGCTCCGACTCGATCAGGCTCGCGGAGACCGAGCCGCAGTTCAGCGCGACGAACGGACCGCTCGCGCGCAGGCTCAATCGGTGCAGCATGGCGGCCACGAGCTCCTTGCCGGTGCCCGTGGGCCCGATCACGAAGACGGTCTCGTCGGTGGGAGCGACGCGTTCGATGGCGCCGTAGATCCTGCGCATGGCCGGCGAGACGCCGACGATGTCGCCGAAGCGTCCCGCCTCCTGGAGTTCCTCGCGCACGCGTCGCAGCTCGTGCCGTCGCGTCGCGGTGACCGAGAAACGCTTGAGGATCTCGGTCAGCCGCGGCAGCGCGACGGGCTTGGTGAGGAAGTCGCGAGCTCCGAGGCGCAGGGCCTCGATGGCCGTCTCGACGGTCGTCTTGCCGGAGATCATCACCACGTCGGTCTCGGGCAGCTCACCCAGCACCGAGAGCAGTTGCAGGCCGCTGCCGTCGGGGAGTTCGAGGTCGATCAAGGCAAGGTCGGGGGCGTCGTCGACCAGCGCCAGGCGGGCCGAGGCGAGATCGCAGGCCGTGCGGCAGGTCATCCCCTGCCTGGCCAGCCACTCGGCCAGCGCCGTGCGGGAGGCCGGGTCGTCCTCGACGATCAGGATGTCGAGCATGTCGACTCCCGCCGCGGTGCGAGGACGGCCAGAGGGAGCTCGATCCTGACCGTCGTGCCCGAGCCCTCGACGCTCTCGAGCGCGAGCGAGCCCGACATCGACTCGATCGCGGCGCGGGTGGTGAACAGGCCGATGCCCGAGCTGTCCGTCTTGGTGGTGAAGTGCATGCGGAAGATCTGTTCGAGGCTGCGGGCCGGGATGCCGATGCCGTGGTCTCGGATGGTGATCGAGGCGTGTCGATCGTCGCTGTCCAGCGCGATCTCGATCGGACCGCCGCCGGGCATCGCCTCGAGCGAGTTCAGCAGCAGGTTCAGCAGCGCCTGCTTGAGCAGGTCGCGCGCCGCGAGCACGCTGGGACCGAAGTTCGGCAGGTCGAGATCGAAGACGATCGCGAGCTGCGCGGCCTGCGGGGCGACGAGCTCGACGACCTCGAGCACGAGTCGTCGCAGGTCGGTCAGGTGCGCCGTGTGGCGCGGCGGCTGCGACTCCGCGAGCAGCATCTGCAGCATGCGCGAGAGGCGCGTCACCTCGATCTGCAGCAGCTCGACGCGCTTCCCGGCCGCGTCACCGTCCTGGCCGGGGTCGGAGATGTCCTGTCGGAGCAGGTCGAGGTTGATGGCGATCGCGTTGAGCGGCGCCCGCAGGTCGTGGGCCGCGTGTCGATAGGTCGTGTGCAGTCTGCGCATCTGCGAGGCGAGGTACAGGGACGACTGCAGCGCGTCGAGCGAGCGTCGCCCGGTGACGAGCGCCAGGTATCCCCCGCGGGACGTGTCCTCGAGGCGCAGCGCTCGCACGAACAGCCGTCGGCTCTCGCGATCGCGGACCAGCGCGACGTCCAGCACGAGCTCGCCTTCCGACGGCGGACGCGCGTGGAGTTCCTTCTCTATGTGGCCGTGGACGTCGCGCCACACCTCGGCGAAGTCCGCGGGATTCCCGAGCAGCTCGGTGGCGTCGCGGCTGTGGAGCAGGACCTTGCCCTGCGCATCGACGAGCACGACCCCGCCGCCGGCCTCGTGGGACACCTGTTCGAGGTCCAGGTGGCGCTTGGCGACGGGGTGTTTGTGGACCGCGCCGTTGTGGCTCGCGCCGGACGTCGCCCGGCCGTTCACCGCGCCCGGCCGCCTGACGAAGGGGACTGCGTCACCGCGCCTGAGCCTGACCGGCTCGCGCTGTGATTCGTGGAATGACATGTCGCGACCTCCGGGCGACGCCGAAGACGAATCGGGGCCGAGAGGCTTCCGCATCGTCTCCGAGATGCATCCAGACTAAGAGCGGCGAGCGGGAACCCGCCATGGGGCGGAACCCTGCTGGAGACGCGCGGCGTCGGACAATGCAGGTGGGGTTGAACCCCATGGGGCCGCGGCGTCGGGTTCGACTCGCATCAGGCCCGAAGGGGCCGGAAGCACGGCACTCGACTCTGGTGAAAGAGGTTCGGGCGCGCACGCCGACGGGTGCGCGTCCGAAAGCCCGCGGCGACTCCGCGACGAGGGATCAGCCCGCGGGCTGCCGACGTCCCGAGGCGAGCAGCACCAGGGAGCCCGCGATGAAGACCAGATACAGGATCCTGGCGACACCCGCGGCGGTCCCGCTCAAGGCGATGAAGCCGAGCAGTCCCGCGCTGAGCGCGCACAGCAGGAGGATTCCGAGGAGTGAGGGCATGGTCGGCTCCGGTCCTCCGTCCCACGCGGCCGGAATCGGTTCGAGAGCGTTCGCCTGCAGAGGCCGCGCTCCGCCGGAAGGGCCGCGGGGGAGGAGTGAGATCCACTCTATGGGCGTCGTGCGACTCTCGCGATGGGGCAGTACCCACCCACCGACCCCGCGCGTGCGGAACGCGCCGGGCCTCTCCACAGTAGGAATCCACCCCAGCGCCACACGTACCGCGGACGCGGATACTGGAATGTGGTCCGAGGACCCGAGCGAGCCTTCAGACATGCGACACTGTGCGCAAGCCTCTTCGGCGAACCCATCCCTCGACGGGGCATCGCCATGACGCGTCGCAGCAGCTTGTCGGACATCGCCGCCTTCGAGCGGTCGTATCGCAGCACGCTCGCGAAGCTCACGCGGGAACGTGCCGCCGCGAAGCGCGCGGCAGCGGGTGCTCGCCTCGGTGCACGAGCGCTCGGACTCGGACTGTCCGCGTTGGACCTGGCGCGCATGCACGACCGCGCGGTCGCGGCGCAGACGTCGCGTCCCGGTCCGGCGACCAAGGCTCGCGCTGCCGCCACCGCCCGCGAGGAGGCGTTCTTCGTGGCGGTCATGGCGCCGATCGAGGACGCGCGCGGCGGCGCGTCCCGGGCGCGCAGCGATTCCGAACGTCTGGCCGGACAGCTCGGACGTCGCACCGCGGAGCTGGAGACGGTGCGCGCTCGCGTCCGGCGCGAGACCGAGCAACGCAGACTGCTGCGCAGCGAACTCGTCGCGAGCCGTCGCGACCGCGCCGAGTGCGGTCGACGTGCGGTCGACATGGAGCGGCGGCTGCGACGCCTGTCCCACCGCATCCTCAACGCGCAGGAAGAGGAGCGCATGCGGATCAGCCGCGACCTGCACGACGCGATCGGCGAGGCGCTCACGGGCATCAACGTCGGGCTCGCCGCGCTCGAGAACGAGGCCGCGTCGAGCTCGCGCGACCTCTCGTCGGCCATCGCGCTCACGCAGCGGCTCGTCGCACGCTCGATGAAGACCGTGCACCAGTTCGCGTGGGAGCTGCGCCCGAACCTGCTCGACGACCTGGGCCTCGTGCCGGCCTTGCGCTCGTACTCGAAGACGTTCGCCGAGCGCTCGGGCGTCGCGATCTCCGTCGAGATCGAGGACGGCTTCGCCGAACTCGACGACGACGGCCGCACGGCACTCTTCCGCGTGGCGCAGGGCGCGCTCTCGAACGTCGAGCGGCACGCGCGCGCGAAACGGGTCCGGCTCGTCCTGCGGGACGAGGACGGCAGGGCGCATCTCTCCGTGAAGGACGACGGTCGTTCGTTCGACGCGCGCAGGCTCGAAGCGTCCAGGAAGCCGCGGCACCTGGGGCTGCTCGTGATGCGCGAGCGGGTGGAGATGCTGGGCGGCCACTTCTCGGTGGACTCGTCGCCGGGACACGGGACGACGATCCAGGTCGACGTCCCCCGGAGACCGAAGAGCCGTGGCTGAGGAGCCGAAGCGCGTTCCGCGCCGGGACGGACGGCATGGGCGAGCCGAGCCGAAGGCGCGCCCGACGACGACGATCGTCCTGGTCGACGACCACACGCTCGTGGTCCAGGGACTCAAGGCCCTGCTGCACTCGGAGGGCGACCTGGTCGTGGTCGGCGTGGCGAGCGACGGCCGCCGGGCGGTCGAGCTCGTGTCACGCCTGCACCCTGACGTCGTCGTGATGGACATCGCGATGCCGCGCCTCAACGGCCTCGAAGCCACGCGGCAGATCCTGCAGACCGACCCCGACGTCGCGATCGTGATCCTCTCGGCGCACAGCGACCCGGAGTACATCGAGCGCACGCGCGAGCTCGGCGCCGCCGCCTACGTGCTCAAGGACTCGTCGCTGAGCGCCTTCGCCGCGGCGATCCGCGCCGCGAAGACGTCACGCGGCGTGGAGCGCGCGTCGCAGGAGGAACGGCGTGGGACGAAGGGCGGGCGCGCGCCGGCCCGAGCGTCGCCGCTCGCCTCGGTGCCGTCGCTCAGTGTGCGGGAGGTCGAGGTGCTGCAGCTCATCGCCGAGGGCATGGCCAACAAGCAGACCGCGGCCGAGCTCGGCATCAGCATCAAGACGGTCGAGAAGCACAGGCAGAAGCTGATGACGAAGCTCGACATCCACGACGTGGCGGGCCTGACGCGCTTCGCCATCGCGGTCGGCATCATCGAAGGCCGCAACCGAGGACCCGGGTACTGACGGATCCGCGTCGGTGACGCTGCCGTCCCCCGCGGCGTACCGCGCGTCACAGCGCGTGGCGGTCGGCGAACCCGGTGTCGACGTCGTGCCAGGCGACGAACTCGGCCTCGCCGCGCTTCCAGCACAGGAACACGAGGCGTCCCTCGCGCACGTGGTAGAGGTCGACCAGCCCCGAGTGGACGTCCTTGACCGTGGCGCCCAGTTCGGCCAGGCGTCGCAGCGTCGACCCGACGCGGTCTTCGACGTCCTTCAGCTGCTCGACGAGCGCCTTGGCCTCGCTCGCGTCGGGACACGAGGCCTCGAGCAGCGCCGGTCCCCAGATCATCTCGAGCGCGTTGAGCTTGATCTTCGTGGTGCGCAACGCGTCGCGCAGCTCGTCGATGCGCGCGAACGAGGCCTCGAGCTCGGGCACGAGCGCGTCGGCCTCGTCGACGGTGAACACGCGCGGACCGACCATCGCGGCTGGCACTCCTTCGGGGACGATCCGCGCGGTGCGCGACGAGGCGAGGGACGCGTCGTCCGGCCGGAAGACCGCGCGCCGAGCGTAAGGCCCGTTCCGGAACCCGTCCAGCGCGTGGGTGCGGGAACACGCGTGTGATGCGTAACGACGACCGGCATCCCGCGACTGTCCAGCATCGCGCCCGTCGCGCGATCCGATGCGACGCCCGGCCGGCGCCGCCCACTGGGGGAGATGCAACATGTCGATGAAGACGAGAGCGGGTCGTCGCAGGCTCGCGTGGCTCTCGATCGCGCTGCTCATCGCGGTCTCGTTCGCCGACGACGCCCGGGCGTGGTCGCCGCCGGTCCCGATCCCGCCGGGCCACCCGGGCGACTTCGGCGAGCCGATCGACGCGCCGCCGCACGCGCCCGTCGATCCGCAACTGTGCATGAGCCAGTTCCTCGACAACGTGACCCGCTGCAAGCAGATCTTCTGCCACATCGGCTTCTGGTGGTGGGAGGACGACTACTGCGACCCCGGGTTCTACAACTGCGTCGGTCACGCGGACGAAGTCTTCGAGTGCTGCATCCAGCCCGTCACGTGCGGAGCGATGGGATGACACGGGCCCGCACCCTGCTGCTCGGTGCGGGCCTTCTGCTGGCCGCGACGGCCACCCTGCTGTGGGTGTCGCGGCCGGACGAGACCGACCCCGCCGTCCTCGCGACTCCACGAGCCCCGAGAGGCGGCGGGGTCGTTCCGCTCGACGCGCCGATCCGTCCCGGCGACGCCACCGGGCTCGTGCTGCCCGCGGCCGAAATGGACGCGAGATCTTCGGGAGCGGCTCTTGAGAAGCCGGTCGACGCGGAGGTCGCGCAGTTCATCGAGGCGCTGCGAGCGGCCGACCGGGGTCCCGAGGCAGCCTTCCACCCGGAGGTCTCGCGGCTCGTCGACGCATTCCTGGCGGGCACGATCGATCCCGACTCGCGTGCGCGCCGCGCCGAGGCCCTCGTGGCGCGGCTCGACGACGACGTCCGAAGCGCGCGGGTGCGTGCCGTCCTCGTGGGCGTCCTGGCTGCGTGGGGCCGAGAAGACGACGCGGTCGAGCGTTGGGTCACCGGCCTCGAGACCGAGCGACTGGCCATCGTGGTCGGCTCGTGGGCTTCCGACGAAGACGTCGCGCGAGGCGTCGTCGCCCTCGATCTCGCCGACTACGTCGAGCACGACGCGCGCGCGGGGTTCATGCTGCTGTCGCTCGTGGCGAGACGCATCCCCGGCGAGCCGATGCGCGCGATCCTCGTCGACCTGGCGTCCCGGTTCGCCGACGACTGGGACGCCTTGCTGCTGCGCGACGCGGCCATCCTGGTGCTCGGCACGGGCATCGACGTCGACGAGGAAGTCCTGCCGCTGCTCGCGGACATCCTGTTCGACCCTTACGGGGCCCAGGCCGACGAAGCGATCCTCTACGTGCTCGCCCATGCCCGCGGAGAGGCCGCGCGGTCGACCCTGCTGCGCTTCCTCGACGATCCGCTGATGCCGAGCCACGGCAAGACGTTCGCGCGCTGGCTCATGGCGGGCACGCCGATGCTCGAGGGCGAGTTCGAAGTGCTGGTCGAGCCCTTCCGCGAAGACGATCCCATTGCGCGGACCATGGCGGCCGGCTCGCTCCTCAAGCGGCTCGAAGGGGCCGACGACGCCGAGCGGGCCACGATCGAGAGCGTCCTCGCCGAGCGCGTGCGGCTCGAGGAGTACGACACGGCCCGGCTGGCCGCGATCGCCGTGCTGGCACGCGACCTCGAGGGCAGCCGGGTCAAGGTCCAGGCCCTGAGCGACTGCCTGAAGCACGACGCGTCCACCGCCTGCCGCGCCACGGCGGCCGAGGGACTGGGCTCCGTCGCGCCCGCTCTGAGAACCGAGGCGCTGGGCGAGTTGCGCGCGGCGCTCGCGGCCGAGACCGACCCGAACGTACGCGACCTGATCCGGTCCTCCATTGCTCGCCTCGAGCAGTCCTGAGCACCGGCCGCGAATCGCGGAGCCACGGACCCTCGCGCGGGACGCTGCGTGACATATCCTGGCCCCTCGCATGGGCGCCTACGACGACATCCCTCCCGCGGCCGCGGCGCTGCATCGCTCGGCACTCGTGTTCGACGCCCACGCCGACACGCTCACCGAGATGACCGATCGGGGCTACGACCTCGACGCGGGCCTCCCGGGCACGCACCTCGACCTGCCGCGCTGCGCCGACGGCGTGCTCGACGCGCAGGTGCTGACGTGCTTCGTCCACCCGCGCTGCCTGCCCGACGGGGCGGCCGCGAGGGTGCGCGCACTGCTCACGACGTGGGATCGACAAGTCGCACGCCTCGGCGATCGGGTCGCGCTGTGCGAGGGGCCGGGCGAGGTGGCGGCCGCTCGGGACGCGGGGCGGCTGGCGGTGGTGCTGGCGATCGAGGGCGGGCACGCCATCGAGGACGACCTCGAGCTGCTGGCCGACTTCCGGCGGCACGGCGTGCGCACGATGACGCTCACCTGGAACAACAGCAACGGCTGGGCCGACGGCTGCGGCGACGACGGGCCGCACGGCGGGCTGACGCCCTTCGGACGCGACGTCGTCGCGGCGATGGAGGAGCTCGGCATGGTCGTCGACGTGTCGCACGCGGCCGAGTCCACGTTCGACGACGTGCTCGCGTGTGCGACGCGGCCGCTGCTGGCGAGCCATTCGTGCGCCCGGGCGCTGCGCGAGCACCGCCGCAACCTGCACGATGCGCAGCTGCGCGCCCTGGCCGAGAGCGGCGGGGTGGCGTGCGTGAACTTCTATCCGCACTTCCTGGTGGCCGAGGGCGAGGCCGACGTCGACGACGTGGTCGCGCACGTGCTGCGCTTCCTCGAGGTCGCGGGCGAAGACCACGTCGGCCTCGGCGGCGACTACGACGGCATCCCCGTCGGGCCGAAGGGCGCCGAGGACGTGACCGGCCTGCCGCGCGTGACCGCGGGACTGCTGGCGCGCGGCGTCTCCGAGCGCGTGCTGCGCAAGGTCCTCGGCGGCAACCTGCTGCGACTGTTCGACGGCGGCGTCCAAGGCGCCGGGCCGAAGGGCGCGATCGCCGAGCGCCGCGCGGTCGAGGCAGGCGGCGGTCCGTCGAGCGAGGGGCGCGACGACCCGCGCGTGGCATCCCGGGGCGACCCGCGAGGAGATCATTCGTGACCGGACGCGTCGTGCTGGGCAAGAGCGGCGTGCTGCAGCTCGCCACGGGACATCCGTGGATCGGCCCGCGGCACATCGCGTCGAACGAGGGCGTGCGCGACGGCGAGCTCGTGGCGCTCGAGGGACCGCCCGGCGTGCCGCGTGGCTTCGCGGTCTTCTCGGGCGCGTCGGCCATCCCGCTGCGCGTGGTCTCGCGGCAACCGTCGTTCGAGGTCGAGGGATGGTGGGCGCGCCGGCTCGACGCGGCGCTGGCGCGACGCGACCAGATCGCGCCGGGCGTCGACGCGTGCCGGCTCGTCCACGCCGAGGCCGACGGACTGCCGGGGTTGGTGGTCGACCGCTACGGCGAGATCGCGGTGCTGCAGGCGGGCTGTCTGTGGGCCGACACGACGGCCCACGAGCTGGCGGGCCGGCTCGTCGAGCGGCACGGCTTCGCGGGCGTGCTCGCGCGGCACGACGGCAGCTTCCGGCGTCCGGAGGGCCTGACCGAAGAGGTCAGGGTGCTGGCGGGTGACGTCCCGCAGGACGAGGTCGAGATCCACGTCGGCGCGCTGCGTCGACGCGTCGACGTGCACGCGGGACAGAAGACCGGCGCGTACCTCGATCAGCGCACCAACCAGCAGTGGGCCGTGACGGCGCTGCCCGAGGGACGCGTCCTCGACGCGTTCAGCAACGACGGCGGCTTCGCGCTGCAGCTCGCGCTGGCCGGCCGCGTCGTCGACGCGGTCGACAGCAGCCAGCCGGCCCTGGCGCGCGCCGTGTCGGTGGCCGAGGAGCACGGCGTCGCCGAGCGGCTGCACACCGTGCGTGCGAACGTCTTCGAGCACCTGCGCGCGCTCGTCGTGGCCGGCGAACGCTACGACGGCATCGTGCTCGACCCGCCCGCGCTGGCGAAGAAGAAGCACGACGTCTCGTCGGCGCTGCGTGCGTACAAAGACCTCAACCTGCGCGCCTTGCGGGCCCTGCGCCCCGGGGGACGGCTGGTCACGTGCAGCTGTTCGTACCACGTCGACGCGGCCACGTTCCTCGACGTGGTGGGCCAGGCGGCGGCCGACGCACGCGTCGACGTGCACGTGCTCGAGACGCGCGGCGCGGCGGCCTGCCATCCGCACCTGGTCACGTTCCCCGAGTCGGCGTACCTGAAGGTGCTGCTGCTCGAGGTCGTGGGATAGGCGAGCGGCGGCGCGCCGTCGAGGCGCGAGACGCGTCGGCGTCGCCGGTGCGCGATGCTACGCGCCGTCGCCCTCGTCCGGCGCGTCGAGACGGCGCACGAACGAGGCCAGCAGCAGCAGCGCGTCCATCGGCGTGACCTGCTCGACGTCGAGCGCGCGCAGTTCGTCGACGATCGAGGCGACCGGCTTCGGGAACAGGGGACGCTGCAGCGGCTCGGGCTCCTCGGCGCCGGCCGCCGCGCCCGCGTTGGGACGCAGGTCGGGCGCGCTCTGCTCGAGGTCGGCCAGGATGCGTCGCGCGCGCTCGATCACGGGTCCGGGCACGCCGGCGAGACGCGCCACGTGCAGGCCGTAGCTCCTGTCCGTCCCGCCCGGCACGATCTTGTGCAGGAAGACGATCTCGTCGCCCCACTCGCGCACCGAGACGTTCACGTTGCGCACCGCGGGGAACTCGTCGGCCAGGTCGACGAGCTCGTGGTAGTGCGTCGCGAAGAGCGTGCGCGCGCCGATCTTCTTGTACAGGTACTCGCTGATCGCCCACGCCAGCGAGAGGCCGTCCCAGGTGGACGTGCCGCGGCCGACCTCGTCGAGGATCACCAGGCTGCGCTCGGTCGCGCCGTTCAGGATCGCCGCGGTCTCGGTCATCTCGACCATGAAGGTCGACGAGCCGGCCGAGAGGTCGTCGGACGCGCCGACACGCGTGAAGATGCGGTCGACCACGCCGATGCGCGCGCTCGCCGCCGGCACGAACGATCCGATCTGGGCCAGCAGCACGAGCAGCGCCGTCTGCCGGATGTAGGTCGACTTGCCGGCCATGTTCGGACCGGTGATGAGCACGAGCCGCGCCGTGTCGCGATCGAGGTGCACGTCGTTCGGCACGAGCTCGCCCGCCGGCAGGCGCACGTCGAGCACCGGATGCCGGCCGTCCTTGACGTCGATGACCGGCCCGTCGTCGACCTCGGGACGCACCCAGCCGCGCGCCCGCGCGAGCTGCGCGAAGCCCGCCAGCACGTCGACGCGCGCGAGCGCCCGCGCGAGCCGCCGCACGTCGTCGCCGCGCTTCGTGGCCGCCGCCCGCAGCTCGAGGAACAATTCGCCCTCGAGCGCGCGCGACTTCTCTTCGGCGGTCAGGATCGACGTCTCGAGCTGCTTGAGCTCGTCGGTGATGTAGCGCTCGGCCGTGCTGAGCGTCTGCTTGCGCACGTAGTGCGCGGGGATCTCCGCCTGCGCCGCCTGCGCATGGGTGATCTCGATGTAGTACCCGAAGACCTTGTTGAAGCCGACCTTCAGCGACGGGATGCCGGTGCGCTCGACCTCCGCACCCTGGAAGCGCGCGATGGCCGCGGC
>JACKHP010000009.1 GCA_020638905.1 Planctomycetota bacterium
CGCGCTGCCCGAGGACGGCTCGGCACTCGTCGCGTCCGCCGCCGCGCCCGACGCGTGGCACGTCGTGGCCGCGGGTGCGTCGCGCCCGGCGCACGCCCCGTCGGTGCACTCCTTCTTCCTCCCGTCCCAGGAGTCCGCATGAGCCCGTCCGACCGCAGGACGTTCCTCAGGGGCGCGGCCGGCGCCGCCGCCGCGTTCGCCCTCCAGCCCGAGCTGCTGGCGCGGCCGCCGCGCTTCGCCGCGCCGCTCGCGGTCGGCGTGATCGGCACCGGACGCCAGGGTCGCGCCCTGCTCGGCGAGCTGGCCAAGTTCGAGGACGTCACCGTCGCCGCGCTGTGCGACGTCGATCCCTCGCGCCTCGCGTCGGCGGCGCGCCGCGCGCCCGGCGCCGCGACGTACGCGACGCACGCGCAGCTGCTCGCCGAGGCCACGCTCGACGCGGTCTTCGTCGCGACGCCCACGCACCTGCACGTCCAGCCGGCGCGCGACGCGCTCGACGCGGGACGCCACGTGTTCTGCGAAGGTCCGCTGGCCTCGACGCTCGACGACTGCCGCGCGCTGGCGCTCGCGGCGCGCGCGTCCGAGCGCGTCTTCCAGGTCGGCCTGCAGGGACGCAGCGACCCGATCTACGGGCTCGCGCGCTCGTTCGTGCGCTCGGGCGCCATCCGCGACGTGCTCTCGCTGCGGGCGCAGGCGCACGAGAAGACGTCCTGGCGCACACCGGCGTCCGACCCCGCGCGCGAGGCCGCGCTGAACTGGAAGCTCGACCCCGCGCTCTCGCTCGGCCTGATCGGCGAGCTGGGGACGCAGCAGTTCGACGTCGTCCACTGGTTCACGAACGACTACCCCGTGTCGGTGCGCGCGTCGGGCGCCGTGCTCGCCTGGCCCGACGGGCGCGACGAGCCCGACACCGCGGCCTGCGAGTTCGTCTTCCCGAAGGGCGTGCGCCTCGCGTGGGACGCGACGCTCGGCAACTCGTTCGAGGGCACCTTCGAGCAGTTCGTGGGCACGATGGGCACGGTCAAGCTGGCCTGGAACGCCGGCTGGCTGTTCAAGGAGGCCGACGCGCCGACCCAGGGCTGGGAGGTCTACGCGAACCGCGAGAAGTTCCACGACGACGAGGGCATCACGCTCATCGCCGACGCGACCAAGCTCGCGGCGCAGGGCAAGCTCAAGGAGGGCGTCGGACTGCCGCATCCGCCGCTCTACTACGCGGTCGAGGCCTTCCTGAAGAGCGTCGCCGAGGGCGCGCCCGTGGTCTGCACCGCCGAGGAGGGACTGCGCGCCACCGCGGTCGCGCTCGCCGCGCGGCGCGCCCAGCGCGAGGGCGTCGAGGTCGCCATCGATCCCGCGTCGCTGCAGGTCGACGGACGATGAGCGCGCCGCCGTTCCGCCTGCGCGACCTGCCGCTCGCGACGCGCGTCGGCACCACGTGCCTGCTGCTCGTCGTCTGCGGCGGACTCGTCGCGTCGGCCTTCCACCTGCGCGAGCACCACGCGGGACGCGACGAGCGCCCGGGCTTCTCGCTGGACGACGTGCGCGGCGCGTACGCCGGCATCACCAGCCGCGCGCCGCTGCTCGTGGCGCTCGAGGCCGGCCATCCCTCCGAGATCGAGGATGCCGCTCCGCTGCCGGACGCCGCGCGCACCGCGCTGCTCGACTGGCTGGGCAGCGATCGCATCGGCGAGACGTACGACGATCTCGACCTGGGTGACGCGGCGCCGGCCGAGCTGCTCGCCGCGCACTGCCTCGCGTGCCACGCACGGCGCGCCGCCGATCCCGTGGGGCAGGAGATCCCGCTCGAGTACTGGGACGACGTGAAGCGCGTCGCGTTCTCGCGCGACGTCGCGCCCGCGGACGTCGAGATCCTGCTGGCGTCCACGCACACGCACGCGCTGGCGCTCGGCACGCTCGGGCTGCTGCTCGCGACGATCGCGCTCGCCACGGCACGCGCGCCGCGGCTGCGCTCGACGTGCGTCGTCCTGTGCGGCGCGGGCCTGGCTCTCGACCTCGCGTCGTGGTGGCTGGCGCGCACGTGGCCCGCGTTCGCCGACGCGGTGGTCGTCGGCGGCGTCGCGTTCGCGTCCGGCGCGGGCGGGTTGCTGCTGCTCGTGCTCGCCGAGCTCTGGCTGCCGCGGGGACGGGAGCACGCGGGCGCGTCGTGAGCGGCGTCGCGCGCCGCGGGCGTTCCGCGTGATCGCCCGGCGGCGCGCGCCCGGGGTCCACGTCCGGTGAGGTGCCGTCAGCGCCTGCCGGGGCCGGCCTCGAACGCCTCGACCACGTCCTCGATCGAGTCGAGCGAGCCGTCGGCGCCGAGCAGTTCACCGAGTCCCGACCGCTCGCACTCGGCGCGCACGTGCTCGGAGACCTGCGCCAGCACGACCCGCACGCCGTGCGCGGCCAGCAGCCCGTGCAGCGCGCGCAGGGTCTCGGCGGCCGAGTAGTCGACGTCGTCGACCGCGGCGCAGTCGATGCAGAACCACGTCAGCGGCGGTCGCGCCGCGTCGACGAGGGCCTGGACCTCTTCGGAGAGCCGCTCGCTGTTCGCGTAGTACATGCCGTGGGTGAAGCGGTACACCATCAGGCCGGGGAGCATCTGCGCGTTCGACGTGACCGGCAGCACGCGCCACCTCCCTCGATCGCCGCGCACGACGAGCGTGTTGCGCGGGCGGTAGCCGTGCCGCGTGTGCGCGACGAGCGAGAGGAAGATCGCCAGCAGGATGCCCTGCTCGACGCTCCACAGCACGACCGTCGCGGTCGTCGTGAGCGCCACCCAGAACTCCCACGGCCGCTCGACCGCGATGCGCTTCATCTGTCGCAGGTCGACGAGTTCGCAGCCGATCAGGAACACCACGGCGGCCAGCGCGGCCTCGGGCAGGTACGCCAGCGGACGGGTGGCCAGCAGCAACAGGAGCGCCACGACCGCGGTCGTGGCGATCGGGGCGAGCTGGCTGCGAGCGCCGGCGCCGTCGGCCATCTGCGTCTTGGTCGGGCTCCCGTTCACCACGAACGTCCCCGAGAGCGCGGCGCCGACGTTCGCGAGGCCGAGGCCGACGATGTCCGCGTCCTCGCGGACGCATTCGCCGTGCCGG
The DNA here is from genome assembly GCA_020638905.1 of Planctomycetota bacterium. Taxonomy (GTDB): domain Bacteria; phylum Planctomycetota; class B15-G4; order B15-G4; family B15-G4; genus JACKHP01. The sequence continues at coordinate 3,093 of JACKHP010000009.1, forward strand.
TCGGCGAACGCGCGCGAGGTCGCGGCGCTCTGGGCCAGGATCACCACCGACATGCCGAAGGCGGTCGGCAGCAGGCGTTGCACGAGCGCCCAGTCCCAGTCGACGGCGGGCCAGGCGAGGGTCGGCAGTCCGCTCGGCACCGTCCCGATCAGGGGCACGCCGTGCGCGCCGAGGTCGAGCGTCCAGCTCGCGAGCAGTGCGCCGACGACGGCCAGCAGCGCGCCGGGGACGCGACGGTCGATCCGGCGCGCGCCGACGACGATCGCGATCACGCCGAGCGAGATCGACAGCGCGTGCGGATCGGTCTGGCCGAGCAGCCGCGCGTCGCTGGCGAGCCGGGCCAGCGAGGCGTGTCCGTCGTCGGGCAGGCCGAGCATGACCGGCACCTGTCCCAGCGCGACCTGGATGCCGACGCCGGTCAGGAAGCCGACCAGCACGGTGCGCGACAGGAAGTCGGCCAGGAAGCCGAGGCGCACCACGCGCGCGACGAGCAGGAAGGCGGCGGTCAGGAGCGCGAGTTCGCCGGCGAGGGCGACGTACCCGGGCGAACGCGGCGCGGCGAGCCCGGCGAGTCCTGCCGCCATCATCGCCGCGGTGGCCGAGTCGGCCGCGACCACGAGGTGCCGCGACGACCCGAAGAGCGCGAACAGCAGCATCGGCACGAGCAGCGTGTAGAGGCCGGTGACCACCGGCATGCCCGCGATCTTCGTGTATCCCATGACCTCGGGGACGGACAGCGCGGCGAGCGTGAGGCCCGCGAGCACCTCGCCCGGTACCTGTGCGAGGCGCAACGGCAGCAGCCCCTCCAGCACGGGGAGCCGGTGTCGGTCGCGGGGCGCGCGTCCGGGGAGCATGACTCGTCTGCACTCGACGGAGGAAGTCCGCCGTGCGCGCAGGCGGACGTGGCTGCACGGGACGTGTCCCGGGTCCGTCATCGTATCGCGGACGAGCTCGTCGTCGTCGCTCGGTCCCGGTGGCGGCGCGTCCGCCGCGGTCGGAGGCCGCTTCGCACGACTTCGTGACCGGCACGTCGGTTCGCGTCGCACCGACCGGACGTGCATGATCGTGTGCGGGTGCCGCGTCCGGCGGCGCCCCTCGGCCGCGCCCCTTCCGTTCTTCGCGAGACGCCCATGAACGCCACCCAGCGACTCCACGACCTGGGCCAGAGCCTGTGGCTCGACAACATCACCCGCGACATGCTCGACGACGGGACGCTCGAGCGCTACGTCCGCGAGTTCTCGGTGACCGGGCTGACCTCGAACCCGACCATCTTCGAGCACGCGCTCGGCAAGAGCAGGGCGTACGACGCGGCCATCCGCGAAGGCGTCGCGGCGGGGCTCGAGGGCGAAGAGCTGTTCTTCTCGCTGGCGCTCGACGATCTGTGTCGCGCGGCCGACCTGTTCCTCCCCGTGCACCGGCGCACGAGCGGCGTCGACGGCTTCGTCTCGCTCGAGGTCTCGCCGCTGCTCGCGTACGATACCGGAGCGACCACGCGCGCCGCCGAGCAGCTCTTCGCGCGCGCCGGCCGTCCGAACCTGCACATCAAGATCCCCGGCACGGCCGAGGGACTGCCGGCCATCGAGGAGGCGACCTTCGCCGGCGTCCCGGTGAACGTCACGCTGCTCTTCTCGCGCGAGCAGTACCTCGCGGCCGCCGACGCGTGGCTGTGCGGCGTCGAGCGTCGCATCGCCGCGGGACTCGACCCCGACGTGCGTTCGGTGGCCTCGCTCTTCATCAGCCGCTGGGACGTGGCCGTGGCGGAGCGCGTCCCGTCCGAGCTGAAGAACCGGCTGGGCATCGCCATCGGCCGGCGCACCTACGCCGCCGCGCGCGAACTCCACGCCTCGCCGCGCTGGCAGCGGGCGATGAACGCCGGGGCGCGTCCGCAGCGCGTGCTCTGGGCGAGCACCGGCACGAAGGATCCCGAGGCCTCGGACGTGCTCTACGTCGAGGCGTTCGCGTCGCCCTACACGGTCGACACGGTGCCCGAGAAGACGCTGCTGGCGTTCGCCGACCACGGCACGGTGGGCGATCCGCTGCCGATCGACGGCGGCGATGCCGAGGACGTCCTCCTGCGCTTCGCCGAAGCGGGCATCGACGTCGATGCGCTGGCCGAGCAGCTCCAGCGCGAGGGCGCGCAGGCCTTCGTGAAGTCGTGGAACGCGCTGCTCGCGAGCCTGGCCGAGAAAGCGTCGGCGAGCGGCGTGCGGAGTTGACGCCGCGGGTAGGCGGGCGCTCGCCCGCGGGCGAGCGCCCGGCCACGGCAACTCGGATCGAGCGCCGGAGCCCGTGCTCCGCGACCGGCGTCAAGCCGGCGCGCGTCGCGGGCCGATGATCCCGGCGGCATGAAGTTCCTGCGTTTCCTCCCGCTCGTCGTCGGACTCGGCTTCCTGGCCATGGACTTCGGCATGTGGCACGCCGGCACCCCGCCCGCGTGGAGCTTCCTGGCCCCCCGCGGCGAGGCGGTCGTGCGCGCCTCGCGCGTCGACGTCGAGCGCATCGGCAACGGGACCCTGCGCTACACACCGGCGATCGAGGTCGACGCAGGTGACGGCGCCGTCGCGCTGCAGGGCACGTGGCCCAGCTTCTTCGGGTTCGGCTCGCAGGAGGCCGAGGAGATCGCCGCGCGCTTCCCGGTCGGCGCGACGATCGTCACCCGCCCGCTGGACGGCGTGCTCTACGCCGACCGCATCGACCCGTTCGACGTCGGGATCGCGGTGTTCATGGGCGGCATGAGCCTCTTCGTGTGCTTCCTCGGACTGCTCCTCGCCGGTGTGCCGATGCGCTTCGTGGGGCGCACCCTCGCGGCGCTGCGGCGCGAGGGACGCGACGCCGGCTGACGGGCGCACGCGCCGCGCCGAGCGCCCCCGGGAGTACCGTCGTGCCTTGCCGCGACGCGGAAGGCGGCACGTCGTGCGTCCACCGAAGGCGTGGTGCTACGCTGCCGCGATGGAATCCAGCAACGACGAGTACCGCGCACGACAGAAGCCCGCGCAGCAGCCCGGGGCGGGCCTCTCGGTGCTGGTCGGCAAGCCGTCCGCCGACTTCACCGTCGACGATTTGGTCGAGGTGGTGCGCGAGCGGCGCATCGCGCTCGTGGCGCTCATGCACGTGGGCGCCGACGCGCGGCTCAAGACGCTCGACTTCGCACCGTCCGACTCGTCGCACCTGCGCGACGTGCTGCTGGGGGGCGAGCGCGTCGACGGCTCGAGCCTGTTCGGTTCGCTGGGCATCCCCACGCGCGCGTCGGACATCACGCTGCGGCCGCGGGTCGAGACGGCGTTCCTCGACCCGTTCGCTCCCGTCCCGACGCTGGCGGTGCTGTGCGGCCATCACGCCCGCGACGGACGTCCCCTCGACGAGTCGCCCGACACGCTCGTGCGACGCGCCGCCGCGCGCTGCGAGCAGGAGACCGGCGTCGCGCTGTCGGCGCTGCTCGAGATCGAGGTCTTCCTCGGCAAGCCGCACGCCGAGGGCGACGTGCGCAGCGCGTCCGACCACGGCTACCACGCCACGAGTCCGCTCGTGTTCGGCGAGGAGCTGCGCCGGCGGGCGCTCGTCGCGCTGGCCGGGATGGGCGTGCGCGTGAAGTACGCGCACTCCGAGAACGGTCACGTCGAGCCCGACGCCTCCGATCCGCACGTGTGGGAGCAGCACGAGATCGAGCTGCTGCTCGAGCCGCTGCCGCGCGCGGCCGACGCGGCGCTGCTCACGACCTGGGTGCTGGGCAACCTCGCGCGGCGCGAGGGCTGGCGCTGCAGCTTCCTGCCGATCCTGCGCGCGGGACACGTGGGCAGCGGGATGCACGTGCACCTGTCGCCCGTCGTCGACGGCAAGCACGTCGAGTCGGGCGTCGAGGGCGAGATGCCGCAGGCCGCCCAGGCCCTCGTGCTCGGACTCGCCGAGGCCGGCGGCGCGCTGATGGCCTTCGGCAACCGGCACAGCAGCTCGTTCGTGCGGCTGCACCAGGGCATCGAGGCGCCTTCGCGCGTGCTCTGGGGACGCTCCGACAGGAAGGCGCTGATCCGCCTGCCGATCGTGGCGCGCGACCCGCGGGGACGCCCGCTCACGCCGCCGACGGTCGAGTTCCGGCTGCCGGACGGCTCGGCCCATCCGCACCTGCTGCTGGCCGGCATCGCGCAGGCCTTCACGCACGCGTTCGGCGAGCGCGACCTCGGCCCGCGCGTCGAGGCGCTGCGCAGCGACGGCGACGATCGCGCGGCGCGCGCCGTTCCGCGCGGGTTCGCCGAGATCGCCGACGAACTGCTGGCGCGGCGCGCGCTGTTCGAGGCCGGAGAGGTCTTCCCGCCGCGGCTCGTCGAGCGCCTGTGCGACGAGTTGCGCACGCGCACCGGCGACGACGAGTAGCGGGGGACGCGACACGCGGTGCGCGCAACGCGCCGCACCGTGCGGATGACGCGCCGCACCGTGGGCGTGACGCGTCGCGGAGACGCCGCGTGATCCGACGTCAGGGGATGAACGCGTCCATCTGCCGCAGCAGCGATTCGCAGCTCTCGATCTCGTACCACAGCTCCGTGGCGCGTCGCTCCCATTCGGCGGTGTCGGCCTCGAATTGCTGGAACGCCGCCACGTCCTGCGCGGAGTACTCCGCGCAGGCGCGGTTGCGGGCCTCCCTCGCGGCGATCAGGCGCGGCAGTTGCGGCGCGATCTCGTGCATCCTGCTCTCGATGCCGTCGACCCGGGCCTGGTACAGGCGCTCGTCCTCGTCCGACCAGATGCTCACGTAGCCGCCCTGCGTGACGGTCTGGTCGTGGAAGATGCCCTCGTACTTGTAGACCTCGCGCTCGCGGTACACGGTCTGGGACGCGACGCTCTGCTTGTCCTCCTCGGCTCGGTCGAGCGAATACTGCAGCTGCTCGTACTCGGCGAGCAGCAGGAGTTCGGGGCTGTCCGCGGGCGGGATGAGCGAGTCGTCGATGAACTCCCGCACCGGACGCGTGGACGCCGCCTGCTGCGCGCGCAGGTGGTCGAGGCGGTGGGCGACGGCGGCGCGGTCGGCACGCAGCGCGTCCTGCGCCGGGGCAACCAGCTCGGGCGGGGTGCCGCGGCTGCGCAGCAGGTCGAGCGGCGGACCGGCGCGCTGGAGCGCCGCGTCGACGAAGTAGGCGTTCGGCGTCACGCCGTCGGCCAGCGCGTCCGGTCCGTCGAGCAGCCAGCCGGACGGCACGGGTGCGTCGGACGACGCCGCGGGCCATTCGACGAGCATGAGCATCGCCGCGTCGACCGACGCGACGTCCTGCCACGCCGAGGGCTCGGCGCTCGCGGCGTCGAGGTCGTCGCGTGCGGCGGCGCGGTCGACGGCGCACCCGAGGCCCTGCGCGCGCAGCCGGCCGAGCAGGAAGCGGTCGGCGAGCGAGTGCGGCGCGGCCGCCAGCGTCCCGTCGTGGAGGTCGGTGAGCAGCGCGGGGAGGCGCTGGTGGAACGCGTCCGGGATGGGCTCGCCGACCTCGACGGACAGGTCGAGGATGCCGTGGATCTCGGTGGCGGCGGCGGCGGCCGTCGTGAAGTCGCTGGCGTCCAGCGCGGCCTGGGCACGCTCGTAGAGCGACGGGAGACGCGATGCCCCGAGGCGCACGCGACATGAACCGGCCTGCCGCGCGAGCGCGCTCACCGCGTCGCGTGCCTCGGGGTCGTCCTGCGCCATGTCTCGCGCGGCGTCGTACGCGCGGATCGCGTTGGTCCAGTCTTCGTCGGCGACGCAGCGCTGGCCGTATGCGTCGAGCGACTGCCAGCCCTCGAGCTGCGCGGCCGCGAAGAGCTGATCGTGGCCGTCCTGGAAGAGTCGCTCGAGAGTGTCGTCGGACCAGCCGGCGGTCTGCGCCCGTGCGTGCAGCGCGAGGAAGCGATCGGCGAGGCGACGGTGCATGGCGGGCGACCGGCCGCCGTAGTCCGTCAGCACCGAGAGACGCCGGTCCTCCGAGTCGATCGAGTCGTCGCGCTCGGAGCGGGGCAGCACGTCCTCGGGCACGAGGGCGTCGAGGTCGGCGTCGGTCGGCATGAAGCCCTCGTCGAGCGCCAGCGCGAAGAGCTGGCGCGCCTCGGGCGTGTCCTTGAAGAACGAGCCGTCGCCCACGGCGCAGCAGCGCGCGATCTCGAACAGCGCCGCCGGCAGCGGACGATCGCCGGCCGCGTTCATGATCTTCCCGTAGGGCGAGCGCAGCCAGATGTAGGAGCGCGGCCCGTACATCTCCGTGAACCGTGCGTCCGCCTGGAGCCACAGCTTCACGGCCTGCGCGAAGTCGTCCGCCTCCTGGAGTTCTTCGGCGTGGATCAACATCGCGAACGGATGCCCCATCGCCTCGGCCCGGGCGAGGGCCGCGTGGCGCGCGTCGTCGTCGGACGCCCAGGCGACCAATCGCCACGCGGCGTCGGCGTCGCCCTGAGCGACGCGCTCTTCCAGCCGCTGCACGATCACGTCCTGCGGGAGCGGCACGCCGTCCGGCGACTCGTCGAGCGTGTCGATCATGGTGCGGACGGTCTGCTCGGTGTGCCAGCCGAAGCGCATCGCGTCGATGAGCGCCACGTAGGCGGCGCAGTCGTCGGGCACGCAGGCCTCGACGCCGAGTTTCTCGGCGCGGCGGTAGAGCTCGGCGGCGCGCCGGTGGTCGACCGGCAGCAGGCCGCTGGCCAGTTCGGGGATCTCGAGACCGCTCATCGCGAGGGCGAGCCTCACGATCGCGTTGGGCTCGTCGCGTGCGGCGGCTCGTTCGTAGAAGAAGACCGCCTTCTGCAGGTCGACCGGCACGCCCCGTCCCAGCTCGTAGTGACGCGCGAGACGGTACTGCGCCTCGGCCGTGCCGTCGTCGGGATCGGCCATGAGCCGGGCCTCCTCGGCGCGCTCGGCGTCGACCTGCTGGACCGCCTCTCGTGCGAGCTCCTCGTAGTGCTCCGCGTCGGGATCGTCGGCGGCACACGCCGCGACGAGCAGCAGCAGGCCGAGCGCCGCGGCGAACGCGGGCAGGTGGCGACGGGTCATGGGAGGTCCTCGGCGGGCCGGCGGGAGAGCCGGCCCCTTGCCCGCTGATCGGCGCCGGACGGGCCTCGACAGCAGGAAATCAGGACTCGAGCCGGAGCGCGACGAGCGCCGCGCTCACGGGAGGCCGCTCCGGCGCGGAGAGACCCCCGTCCCGTGCGTGGCGCGCGGGGCGGGGGCCTCGCTTCGGCGTGCCGGCGCGCTACCGGCGCAGGGCTTCGTGCACGCGGCCCACCATGTCCTTGCTGGGGGTGAGCGTCGCGTCGCCCTCGTCCTTCCACTTCGAGGGACAGCCCTCGGCCGTCTTCTTGCTCAGGTAGAGGTTCGCCTTGAGCATGCGCAGCAGCTCGTCGACGTTGCGCCCCACGTTCAGGAACGTGACGAGCGTCGTCATGAGCTTGCCGTCGGGCGCGATCAGGTACGCCCCGCGCAGGGCGAGGCCGGCGTCTTCGAGGTAGACGCCGAACATCCGCGCCACCTTGCCTGTGGGGTCGGACGCCATCTTGTATTTCACGCCGGCGAGTTCCTTCTCCTCACGCTGCCACGCGAGGTGGGTGAACTGCGTGTCGGTGCTGACCGTCACGATCTCGCAACCCAGCCTGTCGAACCGTTGGTGCTGCTCTGACAGAGCAGCGAACTCGGTCGCTCACACGAAGGTGAAGTCGGCCGGATAGAAGAACAGCAGCGTCCAGCGGCCGGCCTTGCCGTTCTCGGAGAGCGAGAAGCTGCCGAAGTCGCCCTTGGCGGCGTCGAAGGTGGTGAGCGAGAAGTCGGGGACCTTCTGGCCCACCTGGATGCACTCGGTCATGGGGTGCTCCTGGTGAGGGGATGGATGCGTCGCACGCCGTTCGGGCTGCCCGCGGCCGTCGGATCGGCGCGTTCGGCGCGAGGCTGCCAGCATACGAGACGCGCCCGGCGTCGTGCGTGCGCTCTCGTGCGCAGGGCCCACGGGGGGCGCCCGTCGCGGGGCACAGGTTCGCGGCCGTCGGCGGGGGGTCTCGCCGAGCGCTGGAGCCGCGCGGCGCCCCGTCCGTCAGCGCGCCCGGTGCGTCAGGACCGATACCATCGCGCGCAGGGACGAGGTCGCGTCGGGGGTGAGCCATCCGGAGCTCGGCGCGTCGCCCGCGTCGAACACGAGCGGATCGGCGTCGGCGATGGCCGTCGCGTCGATCGGCGGGACGTCGAGCCCGAAGCGCGCCCGCAACGCGCGCAGGAAGGCGTTCGCCACGAGCGCCTGGCCGGTGTTCGTGGGATGCACGCCGTCGAGCGAGAAGATCCCACCGAAGAAGTCGGTGGTGAGCGCGTGGCTGCCGACCTGGACTCCGTCGTCGTCGAACTGCGTGAGCACCGCGTTCGTGTCGACCAGCGCCGCGCCGTGCCGCTCGACCTGGCGCGCGATGACCGCGTTGAACGCCTCGGTGCGCTCGCGGATCGTGCGCACCTCGTCGACGTCGAGGATCGCGTCCTCGGGCATCGGACCGGGGAACGCGCCGATCACCACCGCGAAGAGCTGCAGCATGTACGGCAGCGTGACGAGGTCGGTCGGCTCGAGTCCCGTGACCGGCCCCACGAGGAACTCGGGCGGGATGGTCAGGAACGCCGACGCGTCGTCGATGCTGAACAGGTACGGGATGACGGTCACGTCGGGCACGTTCGCCACCACGAGGGCGGCGCCGGTGGCCGACAGGCGGTCGAGCAGCTCGACGTACGCGTCCTCGAACACGTCGAGCGGCGTGAGCAGCGTCGCGTCGCCGTCGAGCGCGGCCGAGAGCGCGTCGTTGCTGCCGATCCAGACGAAGAGCGTGGTCGGTTGCAGGAGCTCGGCGGCCTCGACCTGGCTGAGCAGCAACGGCGGGTCGAGCAGCAGGCCGGGGAAGCCCAGGATCTGGTCGGTGATGTCGTCGAGCGCGGCATCGGGGCGCAGCGTGAGCGCATCGAACACGTCGTGTCCCGTGACGGCCAGGTTCGTCGGCACGTCGAGCGGGTTGAGCCGTCCCGGCGAGACGCCCGGCTTCTCGACGAGCTGCGGCGGCGGACCGAAGCCCAGCAGCTCGAGCTGGTTCGGGATGCCCGGCTCGCCGATCCGCGGCAGGGTGAGCGGACGCTGCGCGGCCGCCGCGACGAGCGCGCCGTAGCACGCCTCCTGTCCCGACTCGGCCAGCCCCGCGCTCTGGAAGCCGGCGCTGAGCGAGTCGCCCACGATCACGAGCCGCTCGAGCGACGCCCGGGGCCGGACGACGCCGCGCGCGGTCTGGGCGGACGACGCGGGCACGAGCGCCCCCAGCAGGGCGACGACGACGGCGGTGCGGCGCATGGGTGATCCTCCGGGAGACCTGGAGTGTAGCGCGGCGCGCCACGGGCGGGCCCGCGCGGCGCGCGGACGGTCGACCGGGTCTCCAGCGCCGGACGCCGCCCGTCCGACAGGGTCGAGGTCGCTCGCCCGAACCCTCGCCGAAGGCGGTCCCCATGCGCTCGCTGCTGCTCGCCGTGCTCTCGCTCGCGCTCCTCGCGCCCGGCGCGTGGTCCGTGCCGACGTCCCCCGACGAGGCGGGGACGCCCGTGGTGCTGAACGGCTTCGCCTTCACGCTGCCGGACGGCTACGCGGTCAGCGAAGGCGCCAACGGGCAGGCCGCCTACGTCGACGTGCGTGAAGAGGGATCGATCGGGTTCACGGCGCCGCTCGTGCGGCTGGTCGTGCTGCCGGGCACGGCGATCGCCCCGGACGACGTGATGCACGGCATGCTCCAGGAGCTGGGCAGCGGGCTCACGTTGCGGGACAGCGTGCCGCTCGCCGACACGCCGCCCGTACGCGTGATCGACGGCGGCGAGCGCACGGGCCTCGCGTGCGAATGGAAGCACCTGGGCGAGACGACGCTGCGCGGCGAGGCGTTCGCGTTCGTCCACGGGGACCACCTCGTCGGCCTGCTGCTCGCGATCCCGCACACGGCGTTCGGCATCCTCGAGGACGTGGCCGACGGACTGCTCGCGTCGCTCGAGGTGCGCACGTTCGACTTCGACGGATCGCGTCGCGAGGCGCTCCAGGGCTTCGCCTTCGACGTGCCGACGATGCTGGCCACCGAGCGCCGCCCGACGGTCGCGGGCGACGTGCTGGTCTTCTCGTGGTACGGCGGACAGCTCGAGGCGACCGTGCGCGCCCCGGGTTTCAAGTCCCCGTACGAACGTGCCGAGGCCGAGCTCGAGAAGCTGGCCGAGCAGTACGCCGAGGGTGCCTCGAACGAGGGTGGCGAACTCGCGGACGCCCGACCGTTCGCGCGCTGGCTCGGCGACGGCATCGTCCCCGGCGTGACGGCGCGCTTCGCGACGAAGCAGCGCGCGTTCGACCTGCGCGCGGTCGCGGTGCCGGGCGAGACGGGCGTGCTGCTGCTCACCCTCGCGATCGGCGATCCGGACCTGAGCGACGTCTCGCTGGACAGGCTCGACGGCGTGCTGCGCTCGCTCGCGTTCCGGAGCGCCGTGCGCGAACGGTCCACGGCGGCCGCCGGGCTCGTGCTCACCTGCGACCCGACGATCGGCGTCGAGTCGACGTCCCACGACCACGGCGAGCGCCTCGAGCTCGTGCTCCCGTGGACCGACGACAGCGGCCCGCGCCTCTCGATCGACTTGCGCACCGACCTCGACCCGGCGGTCCCGGGTGCGGGACTCGCCGCGCGCATGGCCGACGTCGCGCAGGCGATCGACCTCGACGCCGGACTCGGTGCACCCGAGGCCGTGAGCGGACGCTTCCTCGGCATCGAGGAAGGCCTCGGGATGGCCTGCACGCTGGACGGCGTCCCGCACGAGGTCTACGCCTTCGCCGCGCCGCTCGGCGCGCGCGTGGCCATGGCGACGCTGGTCACCCGCGCCGACGACGCGTCCGACGCGCTGTGGATCTTCGCGAACCTGCTCGCGCGCATCGCGCCCGTGTCCGCGGAGCCGCGCGACGGCTGAGCGGCGCCGGACGGGCGTGCGCGGGGCGCGGTGGGAGCAGGATGTCGTAGCCTGAGCGACGCACGCCCGGCGTCGACACCGGCGAGGATTGTGCATGCTCCGATCGCGGGGCATCCCGCGTTCTGCGCCGGCCGCCCGCCTCCCGGAGCTCTCCGGTATGCTGGCGACCGTCGCGCGACCGGCCGCGCACGGCCCGTCCGGGCCCGGCACCCGGACCCCACGAGAAGAAGGAGTCCACGATGGGAATCTCCGTGCTCGCGGCGAGCCTGCTCGCCACGTCGTTCGTCTTCGGGCCTTCCGACGAGGTCCCGGCCCCCGTGCCCGCGCCGTCCACCGAAGCGGTGACCGCCGATCCGGGCGTCACCCGGGCCGACCTCGAGCGCCACTACGACGCGGTCCTGGCCCAGCTCCGCGAGGTCGACACGAGCGGCTTCGATCCCGCGCGCAGCGCGGCCCGCGCGGCGGCCCTGGCGGCCCTCGACGCGTACCGCGCGAGCGACGACTTCGGACTCTGCACCGTCGATCCGTCCACCCGCGGATACAGCTTCGTCGACGCCGACGGACGCCGCTGCGCCGTGGCCCACGTGCTCGACGCGTTCGGCGAGCACGACCTCGTGCTGCGCATCGCGGCCACGCGCAACGGCGCGTGCGTGAGCCAGTTGCTCGACGAGCCGGGCCTGCCCGAGGCCCTCGCGCGCACCGGACTCAGCGTCGAGGAGGCCGCGCGCATCCAGGGGCCGCACCGCAACGGGCAGGCCAACAACTGGAACACCCCCGCGCCGGCGCCGACCTCGCCGACCTTCGTGATGGGACGCTCGTCGCGCGGCGGCGCGGCCGTCTCGGGCGCCGATCAGGGCAGCGCGGCGTCCACCGGGTCGGGCTCTTCGCCGTCCACGGCCGACAGCGGCCCGCACGGGACCTCGGCGCGCACCGGCAGCGCGCGCACGCGCAGCGCCCGCTCGGCGATCACGAGCGGCGACGACCAGGTCGACTTCGTGATGGAGCCCTGGTGGTCGTGGTGGGAGATGAACAAGCTGCGCTTCCTGCGTCCGCACAGGCTCGACGACGGCATCGTCGAGGTCACGTCGGAACGCTACGGCACGATGCGCTCGCTCGCCTCGCGCGACGTCGAGGCGCTGCGTGCCCGCGTGGTCGAGAAGCTGCGTGACGCGGTCGACGACGACGTGGCCGAGGTGCGCGGTCGCGCGGCCGTCGCGCTGGGACGCCTCGAGGGCGCCGGCGCGGTCGCGTCGATCATGCCGCTGCTCGACGACCCGTCGCGCTCGGTGCGCGAGTGCGCCGTGCTCGGACTGGGCGCCACGCGCTCGCCGGCCGCCGTCTCGACGCTGCTGCGCATGGCGTCCGACGACGACGCCGTGCTGGGCGACGAGGGACGTCAGCTCGCGCTGCTCTCGCTGGCCCTCGCCCGTCGCGGCGGCCTGCCCGACTCGGTCGACGCGCTCGTCTCCGACTGGATCTCGACGCTCCCGCGCGACGCCCAGGAGGACGTGGCCGGCGGCGCGATGCTGTACGAGATCCTGGTGCACGACGACGAGCTGGCCGATCTGGCACGCCAGGTGGCGGGCGACGTCGACGAGCGCTCCGAGCTGCGCTGCCTGGCGGCCTCCGCGCTGCGGCAGGTGAGCGAGCCGGCGCTCGACGTCCCCGCGCTGACGCTCGCGCTGGGCGACCGCGATCAGGACATGCGCCGCGCCGCGGCGCTCTCGCTCGGACGCGTCCCGCACGACCTCGTCACGGGGCCGCTCACCACGGCCTTCGAGGTCGAGCACGATCCGCGCACGCGCGGCGCGCTGCTCGTCTCGCTCGGCGAGCGCGGAGATCCGGCGGCGCGGGACGTCCTGCTCGACGCGCTCGAGGACGGCGACCGCGAGGTGCGCGCCTTCGCCGCGTTCGGCGCCGGCATGCACGCCCGCATCACGCACGACGAGCGCACGCTCGCCGCCCTGCGCGACGGACTCGACAAGGCGCGCAACCGCGACCTGCGCGGTGCGTTCGTGCTGGCCCTCGGCATGGCGCAGGACGCGCGCGCCGTCCCGGCGCTGGCCAAGATCGTCGAGCGCGACCGCGAGGGCCGCATGCGCAGCTTCGCGGCCCTGGCGCTGGGCATGATCGGCGACGCCGACGCCACGGCCGCCTTGCGTGCCCGCGTGGGTACCGAGAAGGACGAGCTGGCGCGCACGGGCCTGGCCCAGGCGCTGGGACTGCTCGGCGACCAGGCCGACACGAAGGCGCTGCTCGACACGCTGCGCGAGGTCGGCGATCCGGCGCTGCGCACGCTCGTGGCGGTGGGCATGGCCTTCCACGGCACGCGCCCCTGCGCCGCGGGACTGCTCGAGCTCGTCGACGACGAGCGTTCGTCCGACGCGACGCGCGCCGCGGCGATCGAGGCGCTGGGCCTGATGCTCGACCCGCAGCCGGGACTGCAGCTCGCCGACGTCACGTCGTCCGCGAACACCGAGCGCTTCCCCGAGTGGCTGCTGCGCGCGGTCTCGACCTTCACGCTCTGAGCGACGGCCGATCGACGCCGCGCGCCGTCCGGCGTCTTCCACGGAGCCCCGTCCCCGCGTCGCGGGGGCGGGGCTCCGTCCGTCCGTGTGGGGCGCGGTAGAGTGGCCTCCGTCGAAGGAGGGCTCGGCATGCTGCGTCCGATCGTCGTCTGTCTGCTGCTCGCCACGGGGGTCGCGCGCGCGCAGGACCCGTCGCTGCTGCCCGATCTGGTCGAGGGCACCGCGGTCGAAGGCGTCGTCGAGGACGGCGACCCGGTCGTGACCAGCGAGGCGATCAAGAAGGGCTTCACCGACGCGACGGTCGTGGCGGTCTCGTACCGCTTCGTGCCCGAGGCGTCCGACACGTACACGATCGACCTGCGCGGCTTCTCGTTCGACGCCTACCTGCTGCTGCGCGACGCGCGCGGTGCGCTCGTGGCCGAGGACGACGACGGACTCGTGGCCACGCACGCGCGCATCGTGGCGGAGCTCACCGCCGGAGCGACGTACGTGGTCGACGCGGCGGCGCTGCACGGCCAGCGCGGCGGCTTCGAACTGCTCGCGCGGCGGGGCAGGCCCGATCCGAAGGAGTCGCTCGACTGGACCGAGCGCGAGATCCAGGCGCGCATCGAGGCCGTCTTCCCGCCCGACAAGTGGAAGAAGGTCGAGGTCACGAAGAGCAAGCGCTACCTCGTGCTCACCGACGGCAGCGCGGGCAGGAAGTTCGGCAAGATCCTCGACGACGACGTGTTCGATGGCTTCAGGAAGCTCATGGACTTCGAGGCGCCTCCGATGAGGCGACGCCTGCCGGTCTACCTGTTCAACACGCGCGACGGCTACGTCGAGTTCCTGCAGCGCGTGCTCGGCATGAGCAAGGAGCAGGCCGAGAAGACCGGCGGACTCGCCTACACCGACTACTACGTGACCTCGTACAGCAGTCCGCACGACCCGACCCACTTCCACGAGTGCGCGCACCAGATCATGAGCAACGTGCTCGGGCTGACCGGCGGCGGCTCCTGGTACCAGGAGGGCGTGGCCGAGTACTACGAGGACAAGGTCAAGAAGTTCAACCGTGCGTCCGAGACGCGCATGGCGATCCGCACCGGGCAGGCCGCGCCGCTGCGCGAACTGCTCGGCTCGGCCTCGATGCTGTTCGAGGCCGGCGAGGACAAGCGCGGCGGCGGCGGCGCGTCGGGCCGCTACGGCCAGGCCGCGTCGATCATCCTGTTCCTGAAGGAAGGCCCGAAGAAGAAGTCGTTCGACGAGTTCCTGCAGCAGATGGGGCGCGTGCCGCGCGGAGACGTCGATGCGATCGAGGCCGTCTTCCGCTCGATCTACGGCTGGTCGATCGAAGACCTCGAGGCCGAGTGGAAGGACTGGTTCGCCGGCTGAGCCGGTGCAGGCCCGCGGGGCTCGGCGCGTCGGGTGCGAAGAGCGTGCGATGCGCGGCGCGAGTGGTGCGAGTGGTGCGATGCGCGTGCGGTGCGCGCACGGTGACCGCGCACCATGCGGCGACCGCGCGGCGGGTCAGGTGCGCGGCGCGAAGGGGTCGTGCCCGCGGGATGCCTGCCAGAGCGCGACGCGCTCCTTCCAGCGCTGCATGGCGCGGTGGTGATAGGTCCAGATGCACGGGTCGCATGCGCGGCCGCAGCACTCGTCGCGTTGCGGCGGCACCGGCGGCGGCCCCGGGTCGTCGACCGACGACAGGTCGCGTGAGGAGCGGTGGCGATCGGAGTGGAACAAGGCGGAGGTGCGCGGGAGGGGGAGCGGGTCGACCTCGCGGCGAGGGTGCGCGACGGGGTCTCGGGCGGCGGGTCGGGCGCGGGACGCGAACCGGTCCGGCGAGAATACCCCGGATTCCCGGGGGCGGGTCCAGCGTCGCCCGGCCCGCGGGGGGTATCTTCGCCGCCCATGCCGGTCGACCTGCCTGCGGTTTCCGCTCCGGACGAGCCCCTGGACGTGGCGCCTGCGCCGCCGGCGCTCTTCTCCGTCCCGCGCGACGCGCTGCGCCGCATGTGCGTCGAGCTCGGCTACGGCAGCCACCACGCCGACCTGCTGCGCAAGCGCGTGCTGCACGGACGCGATCCCGCGCTTCCGCCGCGCCTCGCCGCCGGACTCGCGTCGCGCGTGCGCGCCGCGACGATGCACGTCCTGCGCGTCGACACGACGGACGACGGTGCGCGCAAGCACCTGCTCGCGCTGCACGACGGCGAGACGATCGAGGCCGTGCGCCTGCCCGGCACGGCCCACGCGTCGGCCTGTCTCTCGACCCAGGTCGGCTGCGCGATGGCCTGTCGCTTCTGTGCCAGCGGACTGCTCGGCGTGCGGCGTCAGCTCGCGGCGCACGAACTCCTCGAGCAGGTCGTGTTGCTGCGGCGCGACGGTCCCGTGGCGCGGCTCGTGCTCATGGGAACGGGTGAGCCGACGCAGAACCTGCGCGCGGTGGGCGAGGCGCTGCTCGTGCTGCGCGATGAGGGCGGCATCGGTCCGCGGCACGTGCTGCTCTCGACGGTCGGTCCGCCGGCCGCGATCGAACGCGTGGGCGAGCTCGGACTGCGCCTCACGCTGGCGCTCTCGTTGCACGCGCTCGATCGTGACCTGCGCGGGGCGCTCGTCCCGACCCAGGTGCACGTCGAGCCGCGCGACCTGCTCGACGCGGCCGACCGGCACGCGGAGCTCACGGGGCGTCCCTACCAGGTCGAGTGGGTGCTGCTCGGGGGACAGAACGACTCGCCGGCGCAGGCCGCCGACCTGGCCGTCGCGTTGCGCGGTCGGCGCGCGCACGTGAGCGCCATCGCCTGGAACGCCGTCGAAGACATGCCCTTCGCAAGACCCGCGTCCGGGGTGGCCGAGGCGTTCGTGGGGACGTTGCGCGCCGCGGGCATCTCGGCCGCGCTGCGCCGCAGCGTCGGCGGCGCGTCGTCCGCCGCGTGCGGGCAGTTGCGCATCGCCCATCGTCGCGACGGCTGACGAGAACGGGACCGCGGCGGCGCCGTCCCGTTGCGCACGCCGCAAACGATATGCGTGTCGGATGTTCTCGTGCGTCGACCGGCTCGTTCGAAGGCGTTCGCTCACCGGTCGTGTTTTGTGGGTATGCACATGACTATGCATCGGATAGGGTCGCCGGCCTGGGTTCGAAGGGTCATCCACGGAGCCGTCCATGCGGTCCGTCGTCCGGCTGGTCGTCGTGTGCGTCCTGGTCGCGCCAATCGCGTCGGCCCAGCTCCCCGACAAGCAACCGGGTCGGAACTTCCCCACGGCGGCCGCGGAGTTCGGCACGGGCCGTTCGACGGACATCGAGGCGGTGGACATCGACCTCGACGGCGACCTCGACGTGGTGGTGGCCAACGGCGGTGACGGCGCGGCGCAGGCCACCACCGTCTACGTGAACCAGGCGGGCCTTCAGGGCGGGCTCGAAGGCGGCTTCGTCGACGAGTCCGCGACGCGCTTCGTCGAAGCGATCATAGGCCGCAGCCGCGCCATCGAGCTGGCCGACTGGGACGGTGACGGCGACCCGGACGCGCTGCTGTGCGATGAGTCGAACATCGTGCAGGGCGGCGTCCCGCAGCGTGCCTACGCCAACCTCGGCGGCTGGCAGCAGGGTGCGCCCGGCTACTTCGGCGAGGTCACCGAGACGTTCTGGGGCACGCTCGGCCCGATGACGGCGCCCCTCGAGGTGGCGCCGATCGACGGGCAGGGCCCGTTTCTCTGGCACGGAGCGGACGCCGAGTTCGCCGACTTCGACGACGACGGCGACCTCGACCTGCTGTTCGCCACCGAAGGCATCAGCTTCCAGGGCAACTTGCCGACGCTCGTCTTCCTGAACGACGGCACCGGACGCTTCGACGAGCTGTGGCCGTGGGCCGACCCGGCCGCCGACGTGCAGCTCCACAGCGTCGACGCCGACGTGGCCGATTTCGACGGCGACTTCGACCTCGACATCGTGGCCAGCAGCCGCAACAGCCAGGCGCGCATCTACCGCAACGACCTCTACGGCGGGACGGGCAGCGGCACGGCCTTCACCGATCTCACCCAGCACGCGTTCCTCGACACCGGCGCGGGACTGACTGGCAGCGCGAACTACCAGTGCGAGCCGGGCGACCTCGACGGCGACGGCGACTTCGACCTCTGGATGACGAACTACGACAGCGGCAACGCCGACCGCGTGCTCGTGAACCGTGGTGGCTTCCAGTTCCTCGAGACGCCGAGCTTCATCCAGGGCGATCCCTTGGTCGACGAGCAGACGGTCGACTTCGTCGACTACGACGGTGACGGCGACCTCGACGTGTTCGACCCGAACTTCAGCGGCACGAACTACATCTACCAGAGCGCCGTGGTCGAGGGATTCAGCGTGGCCCAGGGCCTGCTGCACCGCACCGGGACGACCAGCGCCGGGAGCCAGCAGCCCGACCCCGAGACGCCCGCGTCGCTCAACGGCGGCACGACCCTGGCTGCCGACGTGGGAGACATCGACGGCGACGGCGACCCCGACCTCGTGCTGGGCAACGACGGCAACCAGACGAACCGCCTGTGGCTCAACGAGCTCGGCGTGCCCGATACGCACGCGCCGGTCTTCCTGCACCTCACCGCCCAGGGCGACAAGACCGACGGCACGCCCACCGTGATCCACGCGCAGATGGACGACAACGGGCCGCGCAACGCCTTCGCGCGCTACCACGCGTCGCTCGTCTACGACGTCGACGGCGGCTTCGAGACCTGCGTCGCGATGGCGTGGCAGAACGGCCAGCAGTTCCGCGGCGTGATCCCGTCCGACGCGTCGGGACTCGTGACGTACCGCGTCGAGGTGACCGACGATTCCGGCAACACGGCCGTCTCGCCGACGCAGCAGTTCACGCAGGTCGCCGGCGCGCCGCTCGCGTGGCAGACCGTCGGTTGCGGGACGAGCGGCAGCGCGGGCGTCCCGTCGCTGGTGGGCAGCGGTGCGCTCACGGCGGGCAGCACCGCGCGTCTGGCGCTGACCGGCGCCCGTCCGTCGTCGTTCGCGGCGATCTTCGTCTCGGCCGCGTCGACGCCCGTGGCGTTCAAGGGCGGCCTGCTGCACGCCTTCCCGCTCGCCCTCGCACTGGATGTGACGACCAATGCCGGCGGACAGATCGCGCTCGCCTTCCCTTGGCCCGCCGGCGTCCCGTCGGGCGTCGCGGTCTGGTGGCAGACGCTGATCGCCGATCCCGCCGCGCTGGGCGGCGTGGCCCTCTCGAACGCTGTCCGGAGCACCGCCCCGTGATCCCTCGTCGTCTCGATTCGGAGCCCTCGCAGATGTCGCACGTCGCCTGGCGTCTCGTGGCCTGCCTCGCCCTCGTCGCACCGTTCGCCTCGGCCCAGCTCCCCGACTTCCAGCCGGGCCGCAACTTCCCCACGGCCGCGGCGGCCTTCGGCACGGGACGCTCGGTCGACATCGACGCGTCGGACATCGACCTCGACGGCGACCTCGACGTGCTCGTCGCGAACGGCGGGGACGGCTCGGCACAAGCCACCTGGGTGTACGTGAACCAAGGTGGATTGCAGGGCGGCGTCGAGGGCGCGTTCGTCGACGAGTCGGCCGCGCGCTTCGCCGAGGCGGCCATCGGAAAGAGCCGCGCCATCGAACTCGCCGACTGGGACGGCGACGGCGACCCCGACGCGCTCGTGTGCGATCAGTCGACCACCGTGCAGAACGGCGTGGTGCAGCACGCGTACGCGAACCGGGGCGGCTGGCAGCAGGGCGCGCCCGGCTACTTCGACGAGGTCACCGACACCTTCTGGGGCACGCTCGGTCCGATGACGGCCGCCTTCGAGGAGGAGCCGATCGACGGCGAGGGGCCGTTCCGGTGGCACGCGTCCGACGCCGAGTTCGTCGATTTCGACGACGACGGCGACCTCGACCTGATGCTCGTGACCGAATGGATCAACGCCCTGGGCAACAAGCCCACCACGATCTTCCTGAACGACGGCACGGGACGCTTCGACGAGTTGTGGCCGTGGGCCGACGCTTCGGCCGACGTGAACCTGCACAGCCTCGACGCCGACGTGATCGACCTCGACGGCGACTTCGACCTCGACATCGTGGCGTCCAGCCGCGACAGCCAGTCGCGCATCTACCGCAACAACCTCTACGGCACGTCGGGCGCCGGCTCTCCGTTCACCGACATGACGCAGACGGCGCTGCTCGACACGGGCGCCGGCAGCACCTCGACCGGGTACACCTACCAGGTGGAGCCGGCAGACCTCGACGGCGACGGCGACTTCGACCTGTGGTTCACGAACTACGACCACACCGCCGACAAGATCCTGCTCAACCGGGGTGACTTCATGTTCACGAAGTCCTCGGCGATCTTCGGCGAGCCGAACGTCGACGAGCAGACGGTCGACTTCATCGACTACGACGGCGACGGCGACCTCGACGCGTCCGTGCCGAACTTCAGCGGCACGAACTGGCTCTACGAGGGCACGGTGGCCGACGGCTACTCCGCCGCGCAGGGCCTGCAGCACCGCACGGGCACCACGAGCGCCGGCAGCGAGCAGCCCGATCCCGAATTGCCGGTCACGAGCAACGGCGGGACGAGCCTGGCGGGCGACGTGGCCGACCTGGACGGCGACGGCGACCCCGACCTGTGCGTCGGAAACGACGCCAATCAGCAGAACCGCGTGCTGTTCAACACGCTGGGCGTGCCCGACACGCACGCGCCGGTCTTCCTGCACCTCACCGCGCAGGGCGACAAGAGCGACGGCACGCCGACGGTGATCCACGCGCAGATGGACGACAACGGGCCGCGCAACAACTTTGCGCGCTACCACGCGCGCCTGTTCTGGGACGTCGACGGCGGCTTCGAGAGCTGCGTCGCGATGGCCTGGCAGAACGGCCAGCAGTTCCGCGGCGTGATCCCGTCCGACGCATCGGGACTCGTGACGTACCGCGTCGAGGTGACCGACGAGTACGGCAACACGGCCGTCTCGCCGACGCAGCAGTTCACGCAGGTCGCCGGCTCGGCGCTCGCGTGGCAGACCGTCGGCTGCGGGACGAGCGGCAGCGCGGGCGTCCCGTCGCTGGTGGGCAGCGGCGCGCTCACGGCGGGCAGCACCGCGCGACTCGCGCTGACCGGCGCGCGTCCGTCGTCGTTCGCGGCGATCTTCGTCTCGGCCGCGTCGACGCCCGTGGCGTTCAAGGGCGGCCTGCTGCACGCCTTCCCGCTCGCCCTCGCACTGGACGCGACGACCAACGCCGGCGGACAGATCGCGCTCGCCTTCCCGTGGCCCGCCGGCGTCCCGTCGGGCGTCGCGGTCTGGTGGCAGACGCTGATCGCCGATCCCGCCGCGCTGGGCGGCGTGGCCCTCTCGAACGCGGTGCGCAGCATGGCCCCGTAGGGGGGGAGGGCTGCAAGGTCGGCCCAGGCGCGACGCGGCGGACGACGTGGGACTGCGGCCAGGTGGGGGAACACCTGGCCTCCGTCCCACATCGCCCGCCGCTGCCCGCGCGGCGCTCCCTTCGCGAGATTGAAGGACGAACTGCTTGGCGGACACGAGCAAACCGCCGGCGTGACGCGGCGCCCACGTCGCACGCGCGGCGTTTCTGGGCGCGGTGTGCGCGCCCGCTGACCATCGTCACGCAGCAGCGCACAGCTTCGGACAGTCCTCGCCGCCTGCGGCGGCTGCGGAACTCGCAGCGCGCTGGGCATGAACCTCGGGGCGCGCATTCCAGAGCGGGGGGGAGCGCAGCGCGCTGGCGCGCGGCTTCGCGGCGATTCGGAGAGGGCGTCGAGCCAAAGGATCTTTCGAAGCAGGTGGTGCGCGCCGCGGGGGTGAGTCTCGTGCGTGAGCATGATCGCGAAGGCTGACGGCTTCGAGTTGCGTGCCGGCTCGGGACGGCGTGCCGTCGCGCGTGAATCGCCGACGGCGCTGCGCTCGATCCGCTGCGAGTCGGCGGGGCATGCCGGCGCGTCGTTCACGCGCCCGGCATCGTCTGTGCGGACCGGAGGAGCGCAGGGGGCGATCGCCCAGCGAGTTCCGCAGGCGCCGCAGGCGCCGAGGACTGCTCGAGCGGGGCGGTCGCCCCCGAGCACCCGGAGTGTCCGCACACACGGATCTCCAGCCCGCGAGCACTCGCGTGGAGTCGTCCCCCGCCACCCGCCGACCGCCGACCCGCGCATCCCCGCTCGCCGCTACGCCCCGAACCCGATCCGCCAGCCGACGTACCGCGCCAGCACGCCGAGCGCGCGATCGGCGTGCCGGAAGACGACGGCGCCGCGGCTCTCGAGCGTGCGCGCGAACGGGTCGTAGAGCGGGCCGGCGTCGACGACGAGGACGCAGGCCTTGTCGCACGCGGCGACGACGTCGACGAGCCGCGCGGCGAGGGCGTCCGGGGCGAGCACGTCCTCGCCGTGGCCTTCGCCGGCGGGCAGCGTCGAGAGCGCGCCCGAGAGGGGGACGCAGCCGATCGCGCCGACGTCGACGGCGTCGTCGGCGAGCAGCAGGCGCGCGGCCTCGGCGAACCCTGCGTCGTCGAGGATGGGTGTCACGTCGAGGGGATTCGCGACGCTCACGATCGACGCGAGGCCGTGCGTGGCGAGCAGCGCCGAGAGCGCCTCGCACGTGGGCTGGCCGAGGTTCGGCAGCGTGAACGGACCCTGGTGGTCGGCCATCGCGACGGCCTCGAAGCCGGCGTTGCTCAGGGCGCCGAGCCGCAGACCGTCCGCCCGCTTGGTGTCGAGCGCGCAGGCGAGGCGCAGCAGGTCGGTGAACTCGTCGAGCGTCTGGGCCACGAGCGCGCCGGACGCGGCGAGCAGCGCAGCGAACACCGCGAAGTCGCCGGCGATCGCCGCGGTGTGGGAGGCCGACGCGCGTGTGCCGGCGGCGGTGCGTCCCGCGCGGCAGACGACGAGCGCGCGGCCTTCGCCGGCGAGGCGCCGCGCGAGCGTGAGCAGGCGCGGCCCGTCCCCGGGACGCAGGCCCTCGGCGTAGCACGCGAAGACGCGCAGGTCGGTGTCGTCGGCGAGGGCCTCGAGGTGGTCGGCCAGCGTGAGGTCGAGCTGGTTGCCGCAGGTCACCACGGTGTGCGGATCGAGTCCGTCGAGCCGGCTGCAGAGCGCCACGGCCAGCGCACCGCTCTGGCTCACGATCGCCAGCGGCGCGGGACGTCCCGCGAAGGGCAGCTTGGCGCGCGGGATGAAGAGCGTGTCGTAGCGTCCCGGGCGCGAGCGGATGCCGAGGCAGTTGGGGCCGTTCAGCACCGCGCCGCCGTCGGCTCGCGCGCGCGACGCCGCGAGAGCCGCGCGCACGCGCTCGGCGTGGACGCGCCCGCTGGCGTGCTCGTCGAAGCCGCCCGAGACGACGATCAGCGCGCGCGCCTTGCCGCGCGCGACCGCGTCGCGGACGAGGTCGGCCGCGCTCGCGGCTGCGAGCGAGACCGCGAGCACGTCGACCGGCGCGTCGAGCGCGTCGAGGTCGGGGACGCAGCGCACGCCGTCGATCGTGTCGACGCCGGGCTTGAGCACGGTGAGCGCGTCGGGCGGGAAGCCGGCGTCGAGCACGTTGCGCAACATGATGCGTCCCGGGTTCATGCGCTCGGAGACGCCGGCCAGCGCGAGGCTGCGTGGACGGTAGAGGCGTGCGATCGCCTCGCGCGGACGCGGGGCGGGCGGCGCGATCGGAGGCGCGCCGAGGCGTCCCAGGGCGTCGAGCGCCCACGGGCGTCCTTCGACGAGGGCCACGGGGTTCAGCTCGAACTCGCGCAGGCCGGCGGCCGCCGCGAGCGGGGCGAACGCGAGCCAGCGCCGCAGGAGCGCGTCGAGCGCGTCCGGCGCGAGGCGTGCAGGACGTCCGCGCAGGGGACGGCAGGCCAGCGCGAACGCCGCGCTCTCGCGCAGGGCGTGCGTGCGTTCGCGCGCGTCGGATCCCGGTGCGCACAGCGCCAGGGCGCGGGCGCGCGGCAGCAGGCGCGCGAGCGCCTCGGCCTGCACGCCGCCCAGTCCCAGCGCGACCACGGGACCGAAGTCGTCGGTGGCGCGCAGTCCCAGCAGGAGCTCGCCGCCGGGCGCGCCGTCGTGCGTCACGCACTCGGCCACGAGCACGCCCTCGAGTCCGTGCGCGTCGAAACGCCCGCGGAACGTGCGCACGACGTCGTCGACCTCGGTGCGCGGGACGATGCGCACCGCTCCGGCGTCGCTGCGATGCGGCAGCGAGGCGCTGAGCGCCTTGACCACGAGTCGCGCGCCGGGCAGCGCGTGCCACGGTTCGTCCCGCTCGCCCGCGTGCACGACCACGTGCGCCGGGACGGCGAGTCCCAGCGCGGCGGCCAGCGGCAGGCCCTCGTGCTCGAGCAGCACGTCGCGTCCCGCCGCGCGTGCGGAAGCGAGCGCATCGTCGAGCGCGCGCGTGATCTCGGGCAGACAGGTCGCGTCGGGTGCGTGCGGACCGTCGCCGACGCGCGTCGGCTCGGTCGCGTCCGTCGTGAGCCGGCCGGACGTCGCGTCGTCGACGTCGGTCACGCCGGCGCGCACGCGGCGGCCCGCCGTCCGGCCTCGAAGGCCGCGAGGTTCTGCTGCACGACGCGCTCGCCCTTGGCCGCGAACGCCTCGCACAGGCAGGCGCGCAGGATCTCGACGCGCAGCGGCAGCACTCCGGACGCGGCGCCGACCATGACCGTGTTGAGCGCGCGCGGCGCGCCGGCCTCGCGCGCCAGCTCGGCGGCCTCGACCACCGCCGTGCGCGGCAGCGTCGCGATCCACGCGAGCACCTGCTCGCGGCCCGGGTGGTCGGGGATGTTCTCGACCGGATCGGCGGCGGTCAGCAGCAGACCCCCGGGCTTGAGGTACGCGACCTGGCGCAGGGCCTCGAGCGGCTCGAGCGCGAGCACGAGGTCGGCCGTCCCGTGCGAGACGAAGTCGCTGTGGACGGGCGCGTCGGCGATGCGCAGGAAGGCCTGCACCGCGCCGCCACGCTGGGACATCCCGTGCAGCTCGGTCTGCTGCACGCAGAAGCCCTCGCGCCGCGCGGCCTCGGCCAGCACGGCCGCGACCGAGAGCACGCCCTGTCCACCCACGCCGGCGAGCACGATGTCGATGCGCATGGGATTCACTCCGGGACGTCCTGCCCACGCTGCTTCTTCTGCGCGGGGAGGCACTGACGCACGGCCACGATCACCGACAACCCGCGGTGGTCGAGCTCGCGCCGGATCACGTCGGCCATCGCGTCGACGCGTGAAGGGTGCGCGGCGATCACGTGCGCGTGGGCGGGATCGACGCCGACACCCAGCACGATCGGCAGCAGGCGCGAGTCGGGCAGCGCCGGCACCTGTCCGCCGGTCATGCCCACGGCCTCGTTGTCGAGGACGAGGACCGTCATGTCGGCGTCCTCGGCCACGGCGTCCATGAGCGCCGGCACGCCCGAGTGCAGGAACGTGCTGTCGCCGATGCAGGCCACCGCGGGACGCAGTCCGGCCGCGGCGGCGCCGCGGGCCATGCCGATCGAGGCGCCCATGCAGACGCACGACTCGAGTGCCGCGAAGGGCGGCAGCGCGCCGAGCGTGTAGCAGCCGATGTCGCCGGCCACGACGCCCTCGCCGCGGTCGGCGAGCGCGAGCCGCAGCGCGGCGTAGGTGTCGCGGTGCGGGCAGCCCTGGCAGAGCTGCGGCGGACGTCCGGGGAGCGGCGTCGCGAACGCGGGGTGCTCGCGCGCCGGCAGGCCGAGCGCGGCGCGTACGACGTCGGGCGAGAGCTCGCCGTCGGGCGGGATGCGTCCGGTGTCGCGTCCGTCGACGCTGCGACGCATGGGCAGCAGGTGCTGCAGCCGGCGTTCGACGAACGGCGAGCCCTCCTCGATCACGAGCAGCCGCGGGCAGTACGTGGCCAGCTTGCGCAGCAGCGCCACCGGCAGCGGGTACGTCGCGACGTGCAGGTGCGAGGGACGGATGGGCAGCTCGTCGACCACCTCGAGGAAGTGCTGCTTGCCGATGCCCGCGGTGATCACGCCCAGTCCGCCGGGGTGGTCGGCCAGCTCGAGCGTGTCGAGCCCGCTCGCGTCGGCCCAGCGCACGAGCTCGTCGTGCTGCGCGAGGCGCTCCTTCCACAGGCGTCGGGCGTTGCCGGGCAGGAGCACCCACGAGCGCGCGCCGGCCGGGTCTTTCTGCGTCGGGTTCTCGGCGCGCGGCGCGGAGAGCGTCACCGCCGAGCGGCTGTGCGCGAGGCGCGTCACCAGGCGCACGACGACCGGCAGTCCGAAGCGCTCGGACAGCTCGAACGCCTCGCGCGTCATCGCGTACGTCTCCTGCTGGTCGGACGGCTCGAGACAGATCGCGTGGGCGAACTCGGCCAGCACACGCGTGTCCTGCTCGTTCTGCGACGAGTGCATGCCGGGATCGTCGGCCACCGCGACCACGAGCCCTCCGTGCACGTGCACCACGGCCGAGTTCACGAAGGCGTCGGCGGCCACGTTGAGCCCCACGTGCTTCATGGCCACGAGGGCGCGGCGGCCGGCCATCGAGACCCCGAGCGCCGCCTCGTAGGCCGTCTTCTCGTTGGCGCACCAGCCGCCCTTGGGACGACGTCCCTCGCGGCCGGGCGCGAGCAGGGATTCCATGATCTCGGTCGAGGGGGTGCCGGGGTACGCGAAGGCCGCGCTGATGCCGGCATCGAGGGCACCCTGGGCCAGGGCTTCGTCCCCGAGCAGGACGCGTTCGGCGACGGGTGCGCCGAGGAGGGTGGCGACGGACATGAAAGACCTCCGGTCGCGGGGGGGTGGGATCGGAAACCCCCCGAAAACGCTGAATTGTACTCGATTTCGAGGGAGATTGCGACCTGGAAGTCATGTGATCGGCACTCGCGGGCGCGGATCTGGAGGGTCTCCGGAAGTGGGCCGCCGGGGGGCGACGTCGAGGCGTCCCGAGCCCGGATGAGACGGTCGCGTGGGCACTGCGCACGCAGGAGCGGCATGCCCGTGCTTGCTAGACTCCGCGCGCTCCCGATCTGCCGGAGGAGGCCGCCGTGCGCAAGTCGATCCTGCTCGTGCCGCTGCTCGCCGCGTGTGTCGCGACGCCGGGCTGGCATGCGCCGGGAGGTCCCGCGGCCGATCGCGTGCGCGTGGAGGTGTCGGACATGCTCGAGAGCATCTCGCGCGACCTGGAGCAGCACGGGCCGCTGGCGTGGCTCGACCACTTCGACGATCCCGCCTTCTTCATGGCCACGGACGGGGTGCTCCAGTTCCGCGATCACGCCGAGGCGGAGGTGTTCCTGGGTGACTTCGCACCCAACGTGACGAGCATGCACCTGCACTGGATCGAGCCGCGCATCGTCCCGCTGACGGCCGAACTGGCCGAGGTGGGTGCCGCCTTCGGCGAGACGATCTCGCTGGCCGACGGCCGGCAGGAGCACTTCGCGGGGTACTTCACCGGGGTGGCCCGGCGCACACCCCGGGGCTGGCGGCTCGGGCACGGACACTGGTCGAGCCCGCCGGCGTCGGCGCCCGTCCCACCCTGACCGTGGCCGGCCGGCGGGCCCGATGGCTAGAATGCCGGGCTCGACGACACGCCCGACAGACGACGCGAGAGAGACCCGATGACGACCACCGAGCAGCCGAAGATCCAGGCCCCCGCCGAGGGACAGCCCATCACGCTGGAGGGCGGGAAGCTGCACGTCCCGAGCCATCCGATCGTGCCCTTCATCGAGGGCGACGGCACGGGGCCCGACATCTGGCGGGCCTCGCAGCGCGTGCTCGACGCGGCCGTCGAGAAGGCCTACCGCGGCGAGCGCAAGATCGCCTGGATGGAGGTCTACGCCGGCGGCAAGTCGTTCGAGAAGTTCGGCTCGTGGCTGCCCGACGCGACGCTCGACGCGTTCCGCACGTATCTCGTCGGCATCAAGGGTCCGCTCACCACGCCGGTCGGCGGCGGCATCCGTTCGCTCAACGTGGCGCTGCGGCAGATCCTCGACCTGTACGTGTGCCTGCGTCCGGTGCGCTGGTTCAAGGGCGTGCCCTCGCCGGTGAAGCATCCCGAGCACGTCGACATGGTGATCTTCCGCGAGAACACCGAGGACATCTACGCGGGCATCGAGTTCGAGTCGGGCAGCGAGGCGAACAAGAAGTTCATGGAGCTGTTCGCCGCGAACTTCCCCGACGAGATGCGCAAGATCCGCTTCCCCGCGACGACGGGCATCGGCATCAAGCCGGTCTCGAAGGACGGCAGCGAGCGCCTCGTGCGCTCCGCGATCGAGTACGCCCTGGCGAACGGACGCAAGAGCGTGACGCTCGTCCACAAGGGCAACATCATGAAATACACCGAGGGCGCGTTCCGCAACTGGGGCTACGCCCTGGCCGAGCGCGAGTTCTGCGACCGGGTCTACACCTGGCGGCAGTGGGAGAAGACCCGCGCCGACAAGGGCGAGGACGCCGCGAACGCCGAGCAGAGCTCGGCCCTCGCGAGCGGTCGCGTGCTCGTCAAGGACGCCATCGCCGACATCACGCTGCAGCAGGTGCTCACGCGTCCGCAGGAGTTCGACGTGATCGCCACGCTCAACCTGAACGGCGACTACCTCTCCGACGCCCTCGCGGCGCAGGTCGGCGGCATCGGCATCGCGCCCGGCGGCAACATCAACTATTCCACCGGCCACGCGATCTTCGAGGCGACCCACGGGACGGCGCCCAAGTACGCGGACCTCGACAAGGTCAACCCGGGCTCGGTCGTGCTCTCGGGCGAGATGATGCTGCGCTACCTCGGCTGGACCGAGGCCGCCGACGCGATCATCCGCGGCATGGACGGCGCCATCGGCGCCAAGCAGGTCACGTACGACTTCGCGCGTCTCATGGACGGCGCCACCGAGGTCAAGTGCAGCGCGTTCGGCGACGCCGTCATCAAGCACATGCAGTGACGGGGGGACGCGCGCCGTGTCCCCCACGCGACCGCCGTCCTCGGAGGCCGAGCGGGGGGCGCGCGCCGTGCACCGCGCGTTCGAGCTGTACCAGCGCCGTTTCCACCGCATCACGCACGGGGCGCGTGCGCACTTCCTGAACCGTGACTGGAAGGCGGCGCGCCGCGACGCGCTGCGCCGGCTCGACCTGTATCCGCGCATCGTCGAGCACCTCGTCGAAGGCGCGCATCGCGCCATGGGCGAGCGCGTGCGCGACCGCTCGGTCTGGACGCGCATGCGGGCCGCGTACGCGGGCCTGATCGCGGGACGTCCCGACGTCGAGCTGGCGGAGACGTTCTTCAACTCGTTCAGCCGCCAGATCTTCGACACCGTGGGGGTCGACACGCAGATCGAGTTCGTGCGGCGCGAGAAGGCCAAGCCGTTCGGCGGCGTCTCGGTCTACAAGACGTTTCCTGCGCGTGGGTCGCTGCGCGAGCTCGTGCGGCAGGTGCTCGACCACCCGGCCTATCCCTACGAGGACGTCGAGCGCTGCGCCGAGCTGGTGACGGCCGCGATCGGACGCGCGTTCTCGGCGCGCGGGCGGCAGCCCGTGCTCGAGGCGATCGAGATCATCGACAAGGGCTTCTACCGCGGACGCTCGGCCTACATGGTCGGACGCATCCTGCTCGAGGGCGACCGGCTCATGCCGCTCGTGCTCGCCCTCGTGCACGGTCCCGAGGGCGTGCGTGTCGACGCCGTGCTGCTCACCGAGGACGAGGTGAGCATCCTGTTCAGCTTCACGCGCAGCTACTTCCGCGTGGGCATCGACCACGTCGGCAAGGTGATCGAGTTCCTGATGGCGCTCATGCCGCGCAAGCCCGTGGCCGAGCTCTACAACTCGCTCGGCTACAACAAGCACGGCAAGACCGAGCTGTACCGCGACCTGCTCAAGCACCTGGCGCGCACGAGCGAGCGCTTCGAGATCGCGCCCGGCGACCGGGGCATGGTCATGATCGTGTTCGCGATGCCCGGGCACGGGCTCGTGTTCAAGGTCATCCGCGACCGCTTCGCCTATCCCAAGACGGCCACGCGGGCGCACGTCAAGCAGCGCTACCAGCTCGTGTTCCGGCACGACCGCGCCGGGCGCCTGATCGACGCCCAGGAGTTCGAGCACCTCGAGTTCGACCGGGCACGCTTCTCCGACGAGCTGCTCGAGGAGCTGGCCGCCGAGGCCGCGGGCAGCGTGCGCATCGACGCCGAGACGGTCGCCTTCGACCACGTCTACACCGAGCGCCGTCTCGTCCCGCTCAACCTCTACCTGCGCGCGGCGACACCCGAGCAGGCGCGGCGCGCCGTGGTCGAGTACGGTCGCGCGATCCGCGACCTCGCGGTGACGAACATCTTCCCCGGCGACCTGCTGCTCAAGAACTTCGGCGTGACGCGGCACGGGCGCGTGATCTTCTACGACTACGACGAGCTCTCGCTGCTCACCGAGTGCCGCTTCCGCGACCTGCCGCCGCCCTCCGACTCCGACGACGAGATGCGCGGCGAGCCGTGGTTCTACGTCGACGAGCGCGACATCTTCCCCGAGGAGTTCCTGCAGTTCCTGGGGATGACGCCCGAGCAACGCGAGTGGTTCCTCGCGGAGCACGCCGACCTGCTCACCGCGAGGTATTGGCGCGACCTGCAGGAACGGCACCGCGCCGGCGAGGTGCTCGACGTCGCGCCCTATCCGCCGAGCAAGCGGCTGCCGCGCGGCTGAGGCGTCGCGCGACGCGGCGTCGTCGCGTGCACGGCCCGCGCGCGGGGCACGGGCCGTACCGCGACGGGACGGACGCGCGCTACAGCGACCCGTCGAGCACGACGACCTGCGCCGGACCGGTGAGGTGCTTGATGCCTCCCGACTCCAGCACGAACATCTGCAGGTCGAGGGTCACCACGTCGAGTCCCGGGCCCAGCGGCGGGATCGGGATGGGCACGTTCGCGACGCCGCCCGTGAGCGTGACGAGTGCGAGGGGGCCGAGCAGGATGGTGGGGTCGAGGTAGAGCACGCCGTTGTAGCCCGGCAGCGGCAGGTACGCGGGCAGGACGCCGAGCAGCAGCGACGCCTGGTCGCCCGCGTGACCGGTGATCGAGAGCGAGAGCGTCTCGCCGGCGCGCACCGGGCTCGACGTGAGGAATCGGTGCGGACCGCCCGCGTAGTCGATCTCGCTGCCGAGCACGACCTTCGGCTCGCCGGGCGCGGTCGTCCAGCAGCAGTGGTAGCCGGCCGCGCCCGGCGTGTAGACGCCGTCGAGCACGCGCACCACGGCGTCGGGACCGGCCAGCAGCGCGTCGCCGCCGTCGCCGATGGGCGCGAAGCCGATGAAGTCCTCGCTGGCGCCGCCGTCGCCGCCCTCGGCGACCACTCCGGAGAGCAGCACGTCGGAGATGCCGGTGATCTCGATCGCCGCGCCGCCGTGGCCGCCGTAGCCCTGCTGGGCGCCGTCGGCACCGCGCGCGATCACGTCGTGCAGACTCACGCGCGCGCCGTCGACGAGCAGGCCGCGTCCTCCGTCGCTGCCGACGTCGAGGCACAGCAACTGGCCGCCGTGATCGATGCCGTATCCGCCCACGAGCAGGGTCGACTCGAGCACCACGTCGCTGGACGACGTGACGAAGAGCGCGTCCTTGCCCGGGGGCCAGCTCGCGAAGTCTCCGCACGTGCCCGAGCCCGGCGTCATCGTCGGCGCGTGGATCTCGCAGCGTTCGATGCGCACGGAGCCGAACGCGTGCTCGACGCGCATCGCCGGCCCCTGCGTGAAGATGTCGGTGAACGGCGGCTGGATGTCGAGTCCGTCGAGGGCCACGCGCTGCCCGCCCTGCAGGTTGCGCACGACGACGTGTCCGTCGACGAAGATGCCGGTGCCGTCGGCCACGACGTGCAACGACTTGCCGTCGATCGTGAAGCCGAAGTAGCTGCCGGGGGAGACGAGCAGCACGTCGCCGTCCGATGCCGCGCCGACCGCCGCGTCGATCTGGGTGAAGTCGGCGCCGCCGTTCGGGGCCACGGTGATCACGCCGGCCAGGGCGGACGTCGACAGGATCGAAGCGGTGGCGAGGCCGCGGAGGACGGAGCGCGAGACGGCGTGCATGGGTCGGATCTCCGGAGGGCGTGTGCGGCCATCCTACGCGAGATCGTGCGAGCCGGGGGACCGCGTGCCGATCCGATCGCACCGGCTCTCGCAGTCGTTTGTCACGCGGTGCGCGGCTTGAGTCTGCGTGCGCAGCCGCGTCGTCGGGGAGAGCACAGCGCGCGCCGTCTCACGCCGCGCGTCGACGTCGGACGCGGGTCAGAGCGATCCGTCGAGCACGACGACCTGCGCCGGACCGGTGAGGTGCTTCGTGCCTCCCGCCTCCAGCACGAACATCTGCAGGTCGAGGGTCAGCTCGTCGAGGCCGGGCCTCAGAGGCGGGATCGGGATCGGCACCTCCGTGACGCCGCCGGTGAGCGTGACGAGGGCGATCGGCCCGA
This sequence comes from Planctomycetota bacterium, assembly GCA_020638905.1. Lineage (GTDB taxonomy): Bacteria > Planctomycetota > B15-G4 > B15-G4 > B15-G4 > JACKHP01. Next base: position 34,890 of record JACKHP010000009.1, read on the forward strand.
GCAGGAGGCCGGGGCCTGGATCGAGGTAGAGCGCGCCGTTGAAGCCGGGCAACGGCAGGTAGGTCGGCAGCGCGCCGAGCAGCAACGACGCTTGGTCGCCGGGCGCGGTGGACCAGGTGGGCTCGGAATCAGGTGCCCGTCGGCGCGTCGCCGCCGGGCGTCGGCGCGCCGCCGTGCCGTCCGAGCGTCGCCGGGTCGATCTTGAACAGCGTGCACGCCGTGCGCCACGCGACGTTCTCGAGCTGCTCGTCGGTGAAGTCGAGTTCGTGCAGCAGCTTGATGTACGGCTTCATGTGCACGAGCGGCCAGTCGCTGCCGTACATGAGCTGCTTCCCGGGGTCGCCCATGTACGTGATCATGTCCTTGAGGCGCATCGCGACGTAGCGCTCGAAGTCGTACGTGAACTCGCCCAGCGTGAGCCCCGAGATGTCGGCGAAGACGTTGTCGTTCTTGTAGAGCACCTCGGCCGCGTCCTGGAACCACGGGTTGCCGAGGTGGCACATCACGAAGCGCACGTCGGGGTAGTCGACGGCGATGTCGTCGACGAGCAGCGGATGCGCCATGCGCACCTTGGCCGTCTTCGCGTAGGTGTCGCCGGTGTGGATCATGACCGGCACGTCGTGCTTGGCCGCGATGCGGAAGACCGCCTCGAGCGACGGGTCGTTGATCGGGTAGTGGTCGTAGCCCGGGTAGAGCTTGATGCCCTTGACCAGCCCGTCGCGGATGCGCTCCTCGACCGAGAACAGGTCGGAGCGCGCCTCGCCGCGCCAGCGCAGGCCCTCGACGACCGTGGCGCGCGGGTCGGCCGCGAGCGTCTCGCAGATCTCCTCGACGCTGGGACGGTCGAGGTCGACCCGGTACGAGGTGAGCACCACCGCGTGGTCGACGCCGCACTCGGCCATCTTGTCGAACAGGTCGGCCACGTTCTCGGCGGTCGGGCGCCGCGACGTCTCGTGGTAGTTGTTGAGGTGGACGTGGCAGTCGACGAGGCGTTCGGGGACCATGCCCCGATGGTAGCGGAGCGCGACGCGCCGATCCCGATCACGTTGCTCACGGGGTTCCTGGGCAGCGGCAAGACGACGCTGCTCGCGGCCCTGCTGCGGCGGCTGCGCGGCGAGCGCGTCGCGGTGCTGCTCGACGAGGTCGACGGCACGGCGCTCGACCATCCCCTGCTGGGGGCGCTGGAGCCCGCGGCGCTCGAGCTGCTGGCCGGCTGCCTGTGCTGCGCGGGACGGGCCGGGTTCGCCGACGCCGTGGCGCGCCTCGTCGCGCGTCGTCCGTCGCGCATCGTGCTCGAGACCGCCGGCAGCACCGACCCGGCGCCGGTGCTCGACGCGCTCGCGCGTGATCCGCGGCTGTCGGCGCTCGTGCGTCCGGCGGGCGTGGTCACGCTGCTCGACGTCCCGCGCGCCGACGAGCTGCTCGATGCGCACGCCGAGGCGCGGCGCCAGCTCGAACTGGCCGACCGGGTGGTGCTGACCCAGGTCGAGCGCGCTCCCGGACGCCTGCCGGCGGTGCGCGCCCGCGTGGCGACGCTCGCCCCGGGAGCCGAGGTGCGCGAGGCCGGACCCGACGGCGAGGACGTCGACGCCGCCTGGCTGCTCGACGGGCCGGCCCTGCCGCGCATGGCCGAGGGCGACGGCGCCCGCGCCTGGCTGCACGCCGCGGGCACGCCGGACTTCATCCTCACGCGCTCGGTCCACGTCCTGCGGGCGGCCGATCCCGGACTGCTGCAGCTCTGGCTGCGGCTCGTGACCCAGCTCGACGGACCGCGCCTGCTGCGCGTCAAGCTGCTGGCCGAGGACGTCCGGGACGGCGGCGCGGTGGTGCTCCAGGCCGTGGGCGCGTGGGTGGCGCCGGTGCGCCGGCTCGAGCAGCCTCCCGACGGGCACGTCGGGGTGCGCGCGGCGCTCGTCTCGCGTGACCTGTCCGAGACGGCCCTCGAGCGCATCGTCGGCTCGCTGCACGAGGCCGTCGCCGCCGCTCACGGCTAGGGTCCCGCCGGGCCTGGGTGTCCGGGATCGGGTCGGAGGGGACGCGCGACGGGTCGGTTCCTCGCCGGATCGATACGGAGCACGGCGTATCGATCCGGGGCCCGCCGCCCGTCCAGACTGGGATCCCGAGCCGGACCGTCGACGGACGCGCGGTTCGGGCGTCACTGCGACGCCTGGCGTGGCCCCCGCCAGGGGCGCGCGTCCTACGTGGCCCGGCTGGACGGATCCCTGCGGTCCGGCGGCCTCCGGGCCTCCGTCGACCGCCCATCAGCACGCTCGACGGAGGCGCCATGAAGGTCCAGCACGAGGACGGCCCGCAGCGGGAGATCAAGACCCGGCGGATCGACAAGTCCCGGAGGTATCGCGACGAGCCCGGAATTGGTGGAATGGAGGGCCGGTCCACGCCCGCAGGACCACGCATCCAGGACTCGGAGACGACGATGGCTCCCCCCCAGGCGAAGGCTCAGGGATTGGCAGAGACCGCAGAGGTCCAGGTCGACGGACAGGTGCTGAGCCTGCCGGTCGTCCGAGGCACCGAAGGCGACAAGGCCATCGACATCACCGCGCTCCGCAAGGAGAGCGGCTTCATCACGCTCGACCCCGGCTTCGGGAACACGGGCGCGTGCAAGAGCGCGATCACCTTCATCGACGGCGAGAAAGGCATCCTGCGCTACCGCGGCTACGAGATCGACGATCTCGCGCGCCACAGCAGCTTCCTCGAGGTGGCCTGGTTGCTCATCCACGGCGAACTGCCGAGCAAGAGCGAGCTCGAGGGCTTCGTCGACGACGTGCGCCGGCACACGATGCTGCACGAGGACTTCAAGCGCTTCTTCGGCGCGTTGCCCAAGGACGCGCACCCGATGCCCGTCTGCGCCGCGGCCGTCGGCGCCCTGGCGACCTTCTACCAGGAGCCCGAGAGCGAGCGCAGCATCCGCGAGGGCATCGTGCGCCTGATCGCCAAGATGCCGACGATCGCGGCCTGCGCGTACAAGCACTCGCTCGGTCAGCCGTTCAACTACCCGCGCAACGACCTCGACTACTCGGCGAACTTCCTGCACATGATGTTCGCCACGCCGTGCGAGCCGTATGCGATCGATCCGATCATCGCCGACGTGCTCGACCAGTTGTTCATCCTGCACGCCGACCACGAGCAGAACTGCTCGACGAGCACGGTGCGCATGGTGGGCAGCTCGATGGCGAACCTCTTCGCCAGCATGTCGGCCGGCATCTCGGCGCTGTGGGGCAGCCTGCACGGCGGCGCGAACCAGAAGGTCGTCGAGATGCTCGAGAAGATCGAGGCCAACGGCGGCGACTACGAGGCCTACCTGGCCAAGGCGAAAGACCCCAACGACCCGACGCGCCTGATGGGCTTCGGCCACCGGGTGTACAAGAACTACGACCCGCGTGCGGCCTTCCTGAAGGACGCCTGCGGCAAGGTGCTGAGCCGGCTCAAGGCGTCCGACCGGCTGCTCGAGATCGCGCGCGGTCTCGAGGAGATCACGCTCGAGGACCAGTACTTCGTCGAGCGCAAGCTGTACCCGAACGTCGACTTCTACTCGGGCGTCATCTACCGCGCGCTGGGCATCCCGGTCGAGGCCTTCACGGTCATGTTCGCCATCGGTCGCATGCCGGGCTGGATCGCGCAGTGGCTCGAGATGCGCGGCGACCCCGACTTCAAGATCGGTCGCCCGCGTCAGGTCTACACCGGCGCGACGAAGCGTCCCTACGTCGAGATGGCGAAGCGCTGAGACGAGGCACGACGTCGGCGCGAGCCGGCGCGACGTGACACACGCGGGCCGCGGGGTTCCGACCTCGCGGCCCGCGCTGCGTTCGGCGACGCGAGATACGCGCTCGTGCTCGGCCCGACGGGCCCGGGGACGCGCGGCACGCGAGAGCGTTCGCGGCGTCATCCATGACCTGTGTGTCACGAGACGCGTGCGCGCGCAGCGCCCAGACTGGTCGGCACGTGCGCTCGGAAGGTCGCGTCGGCGTGCGCGGGCGGTGGCGTCCCCCGGTCACGCCCTCCCGACTCGCGGCCGCAGTGGAGATCGCGATGTCCCGACCCACGTTCCTCGGCGCGCTGTGTGCGCTCTCGATCGCCGTCGTCCCGGCACGCGCGGCGGACGTGTCCGTGCATCCCGGCGAGTCGTTGCAGGCCGCCATCGACGCCGCCGTCGACGGCGACCGTCTGCTGCTGCTTCCCGGGACGTGGTCCGAGCCGATCGACTTCCACGGCAAGTCGATCGAGGTGATCGGGCTCGCGGGCGCGGACCAGACGATCCTCGACGGCTCGGCCGGCGCGCCCGTGGTGCGCTTCGCGTCGGGCGAGACGACGGCCTCGCGCCTCGCGGGCGTGACGGTGCGCGGCGGGCACGCGAGCAACGGCGCGGGCGGCGTCGCGGTGGCGTCCGGCGCGACGCCCACCCTCGAGGACTGCGTCGTGCGCGACAACAGCGGCAAGTTCGGCGGCGGCATCACCGGCAGCCCGGTCATGCGTCGCTGCCTCGTGCTGAACAACACGGCGAGCCTGACCCACGGCGGCGGCATCTACGGCGCACCGCAGATGAGCGAGTGCGTCGTGGCCGACAACACCGCGACGAGTGCGTCGGGCGGCGGGTTGTACGTCCCGTCGGGCAGCGCCGTGATCAGCGACACGGTCTTCGTGCGCAACCACGCCGTGTTCGCCGGCAGCAAGGCCGGCGGCGTGTACGTCAAGTCGGGCGCGTCGGCGAGCTTCGCGCGCTGCGTGTTCGCGCAGAACTCCGCGACGGGCGGCGTGTTCGCCGGCTCGGGCGGCGGGCTGCTCACGGGCAGCGCCGACGTGCAGCTCGTGGGCTGCACCGTGTACGCCAACACGCTCACGGGCTCGAGCACCGTCGGTGGCGGGGTGCAGGGTCCGGCGACCCTCGTGGACACGATCGTGCGCGGCAACACCGAGCCGCAGCTCTCGGGCGTGGCGTCGGTCACGTTCAGCGACGTCGAGGGCGGCGCGGCGGGCGTCGGGAACTTCGACGCCGATCCCTTGTTCGTGGACGTGGACGCGCTCGACCTGCATCTGCTCGCGGGATCGCCGTGCATCGACGCGGGCGACCGCGCGCTCGTCGATCCCGACGGCAGCCGCGCCGACGTGGGCGCGTTCGCAGCCGGCACGCTCGTCACGCACGTGGCGACCCTGCCGGCCGACTTCGCCAACGCGGGCTTCGCCAGCGTCTCGGCGCAGCTCGGCGGCGTCCAGCGGCTGGAGATCCTGGCCGGGCCGGCGCACGCGGGCGCCTTCTACCTCACGCTCGGGAGCGTGTCGGGCACCGCGCCCGGCCTCGACCTGCTCGGACAGCACGTGCCGCTGCAGCCCGACGCCTACTTCTGGTTCACGGTGAGCGATCCCGACACGACGCTGCTGGCGTCGTCGCTCGGCGTGCTCGACGCCGCAGGACGCGCCGAGTCGACGTTCCACCTGCCGCCCTCGCTGCCCGGCGTGGCCGAGGGACTCGAGCTGCACCACGCCACGCTCGTGGCCGCGCCCGGCGGCGGCATCGCGCTCGTGACGAACCCGGTGGCGCTGACCGTCACGCGCTGAGCGGGGGGCGGCCGGCGAACTTCGCGCGCCGGGGCGCGTCGGATTTCGATGGGCGCGCGACACACGGCGCGCACGGGACGCGCGTCGTGTGCGCGCCCCGCGCGCGTCGCGTGATTCAGTGCCCACCGCCGAAGTAGCCGAGTGCGCGCATCTGCTCGAGGCTCGCGGCGTCGACGTCCATCTCGGCCTCCGCGCCGCCCGCGCGATGCGCCTCGCGCACGAGGCGTTGCGTGTCGATCAGGCGTCGCCAGAGCGCGACGAAAGCCGCGGACGGGTCGCGGTCGGCTTCGGTGAGGTCGTCGGGGTGGCGCGCGCTGCGGTACCTCGCATCGCCTGGACGCAGCATCCCGACGAGTGCGCCGTCGTCGCCGATGAGCGCGCCCTCCTCGCTGAAGGCCGAGAAGTAGCCCCACTGCTGGCCGGGCCAGTAGGTCTCGCTGAGCGCCACGGCGTCGTGCGCCGAGGGAGCGCGCCGACCGTCGAGCAATGGCAACAGGGTGCGCCCTCGATCGGCGCGATCGTCGGCCGCGCTCCAGCGGACGACGCCGGCGGCGTCGAGCAGCGTCTCGCCGAGGTCGATGTTCTCGACCGGACCGTCCCACACGATCCCGGCCGCGATGCGTCCCGGCGCGCGGAGGATGAGCGGGACATGCACCTCCTCGGGCACGAGGCGCTCCCAGGAGTGCCCCCAGCGGCCGTACTCGCCGAGCAGTTCGCCGTGGTCGGCGGCGAGCGCGACGACGGTCGGTTCGCCGTTCTGCTCCCACGCCGCGAGGCGCGGCCCGAGGAACTCGCCCAGCGCGTGGTCGAGCTGGCGCACGTCGGCGTGATAGAGCGCGATGCGGTCTTCGACGGTGGGCGAATCGACCCACGAACGGTCGAGGCCAGGGTCGACGCGTACCGGCATGCCGTCGGCGTGAGGCGTCCAGTCGTCGGGGCGCGCGAGGGGACCGTAGGGACCGTGGACCTGCATGAAGTGCAGCCAGACGAACAGGTCGTCGTCCTCGAGGCGCGCGAGGGACGGTTCGACGAGCTCGACCAGGAAGCGCCGGGTGTCGTCGAGGCCGGGTTCGAGAGAGAGCTCGTCGAGGCCCTGGGCCAGTCCCGATGCCGGTCCGGCCTGGCTGTTCGTGAGCAGCCCCACGGTGTGGAAACCGGCGCGCGCGAAGCGTTCGGCGAGCGTGTCGTAGCTGTCGGGCAGCGTGACCGCACCGTGCGACACGCCGGTCGCGCGCACGTAGCGTCCGGTCATGATCGAGGGCATCGACGGACGGGTCCAGTACGCCTGGCTGTAGCAGTGCGTGAAGAGCGCGCCCTGCGACGCGAGGTCGTCGAGCGTCGGCGTGGGATCGTCGAGGCCGCCGAGCGAGCCCACCGCATCGGCGCGCAGCGTGTCGACCAGCAGCAAGAGCACGCGCCGCGCGGGACGGGCCGTGTCGACGGCGCGCAGGCCCGACCAGGCCAGCACGGTGGCGGTGCCGAGTTCTCCGCGCAGGACGACGCGGTGGGCGCCGTCGCCCGCGTCGTCCGGAAGGGCCACGTCGAAGTCGGCCCACCCCTGGCCCGGTTCGACGTCCACTCGGTGGAGCTCGTGCTGACCCTCGGGGCCGACGAGCAGCACGCTCGCCGACGGCGCGCCGGAAGCTCCCCACCCGAAGGCGCCCACCGATCCGCGGAGACGTCCGCGCGTCCCGCGCGGCAGCGGGATCACGTGGTCGCCGCTCGTGCTCGCCCAGGCCGACGGTCGCCGGCTGTCACGCAGTTCGATCGCGTCGATGCCGTGTGTCGCGCGGGTGTAGACCGAGTAGGCGTCGCAGAGTTGCAGCGTGTCGGGCTCGAGGAGCAGCGTGGACCCTCCGTCGGCGCGGGTGTGCAACTGCACGCCGACGACGGTCGCCGAGGCATCCTCGGCGATGGTGTGACCCAGGTAGTCGAGGTCGAGCGGATGGCCGATGCGGAACGTCTGCCAGTCGGGTCCGGGGTTGACCGGGAACTGCACCTCCGGCAGATGGCCGTTCGACGAGGGCGGGTCGATCTCGAAGGCGATGCGCACGGTCTGGCCCTCGAGCACGCGCACCCGCAGGGCCAACTCGGTCAGGGTGCCGGCGCTCATCGGCGTCTCGAGTGACGCGCGCAACGCGTCGCCGGCCGAGAGCCGGTACGCGCCGTCGCGCTGGTCGACGTCGCCCTCGGGATGCAGCCGCAGGAGGATCGGCTCGCTCGCGGTGGGAGCCGGGCCCGTGGCCACGAAGTCGGGTGTCTCGTCGAGCAGGCGCAGTGTGCGTGGCACGTCGTCGGCAAGCGCCAACGCATCGGGGGCGGAGCCGGGCGCGGGCACCTCGAGGTCACTCCTCATGCCATCGAGCCACGCGTGCCAGTGCTGCCAGGGCGTGAGCTGCCACGCGTCGTGGGCGGCATGGGCGACGGCAACCACGGCGGCAAGACGCAACACGAGCACGCCGCGCCCGCGCGCGAACACGCTCGTGAGCAGGGCCAGGCCGGCGCCGATCCACAGCGCCCATCGCGTGATCTCGGCGTACGCGCTCAGCACGTCGGGTGGGGAGGGCAGCACGACCTCGTACCGACGGCCGTTCGTGCGTGGATCACCTCCGTCGCTCGAAGCGAAGTAGATCACGTTCTGCCAGTGGGAGAACTGGCCCGCGCCCTTGTCGCGGATCTGCTGGTGGTAAGAATTGCGTCGCAGCGGCACGCCGTCCTCATACAGGACGGCCTGCGAGCGACCCTGGGCTTCCGACTCGCCCAGGTCGAGCCCGAGCGCGTCGACCGGGTACAGGTACGCGAACCCCAGCTCGGGACGCATCGAGCCGGCTTCGAGAGTCGCCGTGGGGCGCGGCAGCACGTCCTCGACCGGCAGCAGTCGCAGCACGCCGGCGCCCAGCGCGACGAGCAGCGCGAGCAGGCACAGGGACCAGGCCGAGAGGCCGCCGAGGAGCGTGCGCGCGCGTGTCATCGGGGGCTCCGTGGGTGGATCGGCGGGGCGATCGTATCGGCCTCGCGGGGACGATGCCACGCCGCGCGGCGCTGCCCCGGTCTCGAGGGATGCACCGCCCCGCACTTGCTTCGGGCACGGAGCTTCCGACCGACTCTGTAGCTTCGCCCCCGATCCGTCCGATGGGATGATGCGGGACGCGTCGCCGGTCGGCACGCCGCGTCCCGCGCCTCGCCGCAGCTCGCCACTGGGAGTCCGCCATGTCGTCATCCGTCCGTCCGTTCCTCGCGCGCGCGTGCGGCGCGTGGCTCGTCCTGCTGCTGCTGGCCTGTGCGTCGCGCGCGCAGGCGTTCGACCCGGCGCGACACCTGCCCGAGGGCGCGGTGGCGGTGCTCGACTGCGCCGGCTTCGACGCCTGGGCCGCCGCCTGCGGCGACTCGTGGACGGGCCGCTGGTTCGCGCATCCGCGCACGCAGCAGGCGCTCGCGGGACTGAAGGGCACGCTGGCGAGGCTCGCGCTGCAGGTCGGCGCGCCGGCCTGGGCCGCGACCGGCATCGATCCCACGCACCTGCGCGACCTGCTCGGCGGAAGACTCGTGGTGGCGCTCTACGACGTCGACGCGCGGCTCGGTCCGAAGGCCGTGCTGGCACTCGACACGCGTGGTCACGGCGCCGAGCTGTTCGCGGCAGTGCGGCACGTCTTCGCGCTGCGCGGCGACCAGCCCGGAACGGCCGACGGCGTGCCCGACTCGCTGCGCATCACGTCGCACGACGGCGCGTCGCTCGAGGCGGCCCTGCTGGGTGACGCGCTCGTGCTCGCCGCGAACGTCGGCCTGGCCGACGTCCACGCGCTCTTCGCGGCCGACGACGGACAGGGTTCGCTCGGCGCCACGCCGTTCGGTGCGGCGCTCGCGCAGGGACTCGGCGCCGAGCGTCCGGCGCTGCGCCTGGCGCTCGACGGACGCGCGCTGGTCGATCGCGTGCGCGCGGGCCCCGGCGCCACGAACCCCGACGTGCTCGAGTTCCTCGACGTCTCGGGCGTCGGACGCATCGGCTTCGCGGGCGCCGTCTTCGGCTTCCGCGGCGACGGCACGCTCGAGCAGCGCGCGCTGCTGACGCTCGACCGTCCCGCTCCGGCCGAGGGCGACGTGCTCGACGCGGTGCTCACGGGGCTGTCGCATCCGGTCGAGGCCGGCGCGCTCACCCCGCTGCTCGCGCGCCTGCCTGCCGATGCGGTCATGGTCGGAGCGTCGCGCTTCGACCCGGCCGACCTCGTGCGCCGCGTCGAGGCCGTGTTCTCGTCCCGCATCCCCGTCTCGCGCGACGACATCGCCGACCTGTGGTCGAACCTGGAGCAGCACGCGGGCGTGACGCGCGCCGAGCTGCTCGCGCTGCCGGCCGTGACGTTCGTGAGCGTCGGCACCGAGCCGGGGTCCGGCGGCCTGCTGCCCGACTCGGTCTCGCTCGTGCGCGACGACGAGCTCGACCCGTGGTGGACGCTGCTGGAGCGCGTGCTTCAGCGCATCGACGTCCCGTTCACCGACCGCGACCTGGGCGGCGTCACGCTGCGCTCGGTCGACTGGGCCGCGGCCTTCGGCGAGGGACGCGCGATCGAGCAGCTCGCGGCCGCGCAGTTCGGCGGCATGAGCGACACGTCCGACGTCGACCACGTCGTCGGACTCGTCGGCATGGCCTTCACCTCGCCCGTGCAGGACGTCGCGCGCGCCTCGCTGGGCGACGGGGTGTCGGTGATCGGCATGCTGCCGCAGTCGGTCGAGCGCCACCTGCGTGCGCGCGGCACGCCGCGTCTCGGCGGCGAGCTCCTGGCCCTGGCCACGCGCCGGCTGCCGGGACACGTGGGTGCCTCGGTGATGCAGGGCAGCCGTCTCGCGCCGGCTGTGTACGACACGTTGCTCGCGCTCTCGGGTGCGCTTTCGCCGGCGCTCGGCGCGCTCGGCATCGACAGTGCGTACCTGCCGCCTTCCGAGCTGGTGGTGGCCGATCCGCCGGCGTGGCACGCGATGAGCTTCGACGCCACGCCCGATCGGCTCGAGCTGGGAGGCGACGGTCCGCTGGCCACGCCCGTGGTGCTGCTGGCGGCGGCGGGCGCCGCGATGCTCTTCGGCGCGGCGGGCAGCGAGGTGGTCGAGTACGACGCGCGCATCGCGTCGTCCGCCCTGCACGACGAGCGCATGCGGCATCTGCACGACGGACTCGTCGCCTACGCGCGCTCGCACGACGGCGCGTTCCCGCGCAACCACGACCCGGTGGTCGCCTTCCAGATGCTGATCGACGACGCGCCGCCCGGCGCCTGGACGGCCGACGACTTCGTGAGTCCGCTGGGCGCCGAGGGCGCCACCTGGAACGAGCAGGACGGACGTCCGCAGCTCGACTTCTGGACCTGCAGCTGGCGCATGGTCCCGTGGCCGGTGACGCTCGACGACGACGGCATCCTGTTCTTCGACTCGAAGTCGCGCGGATGGCAGCGTCGGGTGTGCCACGTCGACGGCACGCTGCTGTCGATCGACGAGGACGAGTTCCTGGCGACGCTGGCCGCGCAGCGCAAGGCGCGCCTGCGCTGAACTTCGCGGGCTGAGCCGTGCGCGGACTGACGTGCACGGACTGACGTGCACGGACTGACGCGCGCGGGCCGACGCACGCGGGCCGACGCACGCGGGCTGACGCGCGCGGGCAGGCCGATCGACTCCCCGGGCGTCGCGGTGGGGGAGGCGTGCGGCAACACGCAGCAGGCCGTGACGCCCTGATCGGCGGCCCTGCCCAGGCCGGTGGGCCCCGGCGCCGGCCCGTCCGGCAGGGCCCGGTTCCCGGCGTCGACGAGCCCCTGCCCGGGACGCGCGACTTCGAGTACAAGTCCACTTGTCTCCGCGCGGGCGGCGTCGCAGTTCCGTGGCCAGGCGCGCCCCGCGTGCGCATCTCCGAAGGCCCCAGGACGCACCTCCATGCACGCACCGTCCGTCTTGCGCTTCGCCCTGCTGCTCGGTCTCGCCGCGAGCGTCTCGTCCCAGATGACCGTCGACACGGTGTACGGGGCGCACGCGTTCGATCAGTTCGGGTCCACGGTCGTTTCGATCGGCGACGTCGACGGCGACCTCGTGGCCGACTTCGTCGTGGGTTCGCCCGGGGCATCACCGGGGGGGCAGTCGTCCGCGGGCAGCGTCTCGGTCTTCTCGGGTCGGACACGCGCGTTGCTGTACACGATCGACGGCACGGACGCCGGCGCGCAATTCGGCCTCGCGCTGGCCGGCGGCGCCGACTTCGACCACGACGGCTGGCCCGACTTCGCCGTCGGCGCGCCGTTCCAGAGCGTGGTCACGAGCGCGCGCGTCTACTCCGGTCCCACGGGCGCGCTGCTCGACACGTTCAGCGCGCCGACGACGCTCAGCCAGTGGGCGTCCGGGCTGTGCTTCCCGGGCGACCTCGACGGCGACGGCTGGCAGGACCTCGCCGTCGGTGCGCCGGCGTATTCCGCACCGGTCGCCAACAGCGGCCTCGTGCGCGTCTACTCGGGGCAGACGGGCAGCGTGCTGTGGCAGGTCACGGGCCCCCTGCCCGAGAGCGCGATGGGCCGCTCGCTGGCCGCCATCGGCGACTGGAACCTGGACGGCGTGCCCGACATCGCCGTCGGCCTCGAGGGCTACTCGAACTACCGCGGACGCGTCGAGATCCGCTCGGGGACGACGGGCGCCCTGCTGTCGTCGAGCGAGGGCGTCTCTGCCTTCGAGTTCTACGGCTTCGCTCTGGCCGCGCTCGACGACGTCGACGGCGACGGACGCAAGGACCTCGTCGCCGGCGGCTACGGCGCGACCGTCTCGATGGTCCCGAGCACTGGACGACTGCGCGTCATCCAGGGCGGCACCGGCAGCGTGCTGTACTCGCTCGACGGTCCTGACCTCGGCGGCGAGTTCGCGTACTCGCTCGCCGCCGTGGCCGACGCCGACGGCGACGGTCGTGGCGACTTCCTCGTGGGACAGAAGTACGACTTCACCGGAAGCGACCTGATCGGACGCGCGTACCTCTACTCGGGCGCGACGCACGAACTGCTCTGGTCGCTCACCGAGGGCGATGCGCCCCTCGAGTGGCTGGGACACGGACTGTCCGACCTCGGCGACGTCGACGACGACGGCTATCGCGAGTACCTCGTCGGCGCGCCGGGCTCGGCCGTCACGGGCAGCTTCGCCGGTGCCGTGCGGGTCGTACGCGCCGCGGTCGAGCAAGAGGACCTCGGCTTCGGTGGTCCCGGCGACACGCACGCCACGGTCTACGGCTATCCGCTCGCGACGGGTACCCTGGCGCAGCTGCTCGTGACGAACGCGCCGCCGAACCAGACCATGTACCTGCTGCTCTCGCTCGCGCAGCAGCCGCTGCCGTTCAAGGGCGGGACGATCGTGCCGCAGATCACGACCGCGTTCATCGTGGGGCTCTACAGCTTCGGGGGCGAGCTCGACGGCCAGGTCCCCGGCGGCGGCGGACCTGCCGACCTCTTCGTCCAGTTCATCACGGTCGACCCGTCGCAGCCGCTGGGCTTCGACTTCTCGAACGCGCTGAGGCTGGAGTACCTGCCCTGACCGCCGTCCGGCCCGGCGACGAACTGGAACGCCCGGCGCCGCCGGAAGCGTCGAGGACCCCCTGCCCGGAACGGTCGGCGTCGAGTACAAGGTCATCTGTCTCCGCGTGCGCGCCGTCTCGGGTCGTGGGCTGAGTCGATCGCGTGTGCGGGCTTCCCTCGGTCTCCGGATCCCACTGCATGCACGCACCGTCCGCCTTGCGCTTCGTCCTGTTGCTCGGGCTCGCCGCGAGCGTCTCGTCCCAGATGACCGTCGACACGGTGTCCGGAGAGCCCGGAACCGGATTGTTCGGAAGGTCGCTGGCGACCATCGGCGACGTCGACGGCGACCTCGTGGCCGACTTCGTCGTCGGTGCGCCCTACTCCTCCCTGGGCGGACTCACCAGGAACGGCAGCGTCACCGCCTACTCCGGGCGCACTCGCGAGCTGCTCTACACGATCGTCGGCACGAGCGACAACGCGGAGTTCGGGACCTCGGTGGTCGGCGGCGCCGACTGGGACCAGGACGGCTGGCCCGACTTCGCCGTCAGCGCCCCGCAGGAGACGATCATCAACAGCGCGCGCATCTACTCCGGTCACACGGGGGCGTTCCTGGAGTCGTTCGACGCGCCGACCACACACAGCGATTGGGGTCACGCGATGTGCTTCCCGGGCGACGTCGACGGTGACGGCTGGCAGGACTTCGCCGTCGGCGCCCCGAGCTACGACGTCCCGACCTCGAACGTCGGCCTGGTGCGCGTCTACTCGGGGCAGACGGGCGCGGTCATCTGGCAGGTCGCCGGCGCCAAGAGTCAAGGCAACCTGGGCATCGCGCTCGCTCCGATGGGCGACTGGAACCTCGACGGCGTCCCCGATCTCGCCGTCGGGTACTCCGGCTTCGACTACTCCCGCGGGCAGGCCCAGATCCGCTCGGGCAGCACGGGCGCGCTCATGTCGGCGAGCGAGGGCATCGCGTCCTACGACTACTACGGCTTCGCGCTGGCCGCGGTCGACGACGTCGACGGCGACGGACGCAAGGACCTCGTCGTCGGCGGATACGGCTCGACCGTCCTGATGGTGCAGGGCACGGGCCGGCTGAACGTGATCCAGGGCGGCACGGGCACCATTCTGTACTCGATCAGCGGGGCCGAGCCTCGCGGCAAGTTCGCGTACACCCTCGCTCCGGTGGCCGACGCCGACGGCGACGGACGCGGCGACTTCCTGGTGGGACAGTGGAACTCCGGTCCCGGCCGCGCGTACCTCTACTCGGGCGCCACGCAGGAGCTGTTGTGGTCGACCATGGACGGCGACGGCGACTACGATTGGCTGGGCTACGCGCTCTCGGACCTCGGCGACGTCGACGCCGACGGCTTCCGCGAGTACCTCGTCGGCGTGCCGGGACAGGACGCCGTGCGCGTCGTGCGCGCCGCCGTCGAGCAGGAAGACCTCGGCTTCGGTGGTCCCGGCGACACGCACGCCACGGTCTACGGCTATCCGCTCGCGACGGGCACCCTCGCGAAGCTGCTCGTGACGGACGCGCCGCCGAACCAGACCATGTACCTGCTGCTCTCGCTCGCGCAGCAGCCGCTGCCGTTCAAGGGCGGGACGATCGTGCCGCAGATCACGACCGCCTTCCTCGTGCCGCTCTACAGCTTCGGCGGCGAGTTCGACGGCGAGTTGCCCGGCGGCGGCGGACCGGTCGACCTCTACGTCCAGTTCATCACGGTCGACCCGTCGCAGCCGCTGGGCTTCGACTTCTCGAACGCGCTGAGGCTGCAGTACCTGCCCTGAGCGGGCGCGGGAACCGCCGCTCGCATCTCTCCTGTGCGCGATCGTCCGATCGCGGGGGTGGGTGGACGCACCGGCCGCGCACGGGACGACTCCGACCGCAGCGCCTCGCTCAGGCGAACGCCGAGCGCGGGCCGACCGCCGTGCGACAGGCCCAGGTCACGAGGCCGGCGAACACCAGCAGGCAGAACACGCCCGTACCGAACGCCGGGTCGCCGGGCCGCAGCGTCGCGGGCAATCCGCCGGTGACGTTGAGCATGAACCAGAACGCGACGACCGCGACGAAGCCGAAGCGGGTGAGCAGCGTCAGGAAGACGAGCAGGATGGCCGTGGTGCCGACCACTGCCATGACGTCGTCGAACCGGCCCCCCGTCATGAGCCCGCCCAGCAGGAGGACCCACAGGCCGTTCCCGAGCCAGGGAAGGCGGACGAGCGCACGCAGCGCGACCAGGACGAACAGCCCGGTGCCCACCAACATGATCGCGTCGCCCAGCCCGTGGACGAGATGGCACGCCGCCTGCAGCGGACCCTCCAGGGTCCTGTCGCTGTTCGGCCCGAAGAAGCCGTCCAGCTCCTTCACGCCCGCGACGTCGAGGACCATGCCGATCCCGATCACCAGCGCCGGGACGGCCTGCCCCGTGAACAGGCCGACGAGCACCTCGCGAGCGACGGACGGATCGCGCACGCGTCCCTGGAGCAGTCGCGTCCAGGAGATGAGCGCACCGGGCCAGCGACGCCGCGCGAAGGGCTCGAGCGCGAGGAAGAAGACGAACACCCGCAGCGCGGTGTGTAGCGCGATCGCCAGGCCTTGGTTCAGCGATGCCACGAAGCCGATCGGGTCGGTCGGCACCGGGTAGGTGAGGACCGCGAGGATGTGGACGGCGGCCTCGAAGCCCGCGAGCCCGAGTGCGCCGGCCAGGTAGCCGCGCTTGCTGCGCACGTTGCGCCAGGCGACCACCACCGCCGCGGCCAGCAGACCGAAGAAGACGATGTCGGACCCGTCGCGGGTCGTCGGCATCCAGCCCACCCGATGGTCCTTGCTGCCTGATCCGCGATCGTCGGAGCGGTCCTCGGCGTCGCCCTCGCCACGCGCATCGGCGCCATCGGCGGCGACCTCGTCTGGCGCGTCGCTGCTGTCTGCGGCGCCGCCCTCGTCGCGTGCGTTGCTGCGGCCTTCCGCGCTGCGCCCACCGGACGCGTCGGAGTGGCCTTCGCCGACGCGGATGATGTCGAACTGCACCGGCCGACCGCCGTAGGCCGCGCCCTGCAAGCGCCAGCGACCCCCGGGCAACGTCCAG
Organism: Planctomycetota bacterium; assembly: GCA_020638905.1. Lineage (GTDB taxonomy): Bacteria > Planctomycetota > B15-G4 > B15-G4 > B15-G4 > JACKHP01. The sequence continues at coordinate 51,061 of JACKHP010000009.1, forward strand.
GCGCGGGACTCGTCGGCGAGGACGCGCGGCACGAAGTCGGGCTCGACGGATTCGACCGCCGACGGGTCGACGCCGGCCAGCGTGAAGAGCCGCGCCCAGTCGACCGCGGCGGGAGCGTCGTCGCCGGGGAGGACGTCCGGCCGCCAGGTCCACGAGACGAGACGGCCGTGCGTGTCCTGGCACATGTCGACACCGCCCGACGCGAGGTCGGGATCGTCCATCGCGAGGGCGACACCGTGGGGCCGGAACGGCTCGGGGGCGAAGCGCGCGACGCGCATGAGCGGCTGCACGTCGAGCGTCGGCGACCCGTTCGCGGGATGGGAGCCGGTCACCAGCTCGTAGTCCACCGCGTACCAGGACACCGCGAAGGACGGCGCCTCGCGGCCGGTCAGCTCGGCGACGAGTTCGCGCGCGCGCTCGTCGAGCACGGCCGGGGCCTTGTCGATCGCGTAGCCCTCGCGATCGAGGTACCACGTCCGCGCCAACGCGAGGGCGACGAACAGCACCACGAAGCCGACGGCCAGCGCCAGGCCCGCGCGCGGGGAGAGCGCGCCGCCCGCGTCGGCCGCCGCGACGAGCTCGGGCGCGGGCGTGTGACCCTGGGCCAGCGCCGCCGCGAGCGGGTCGCCGCCCGGCAGGCCGCGCGCCACCTCGCGCACGCTCGCCGGACGCTCCTTCGGATCGCGCTGGAGGCAGCGCGCGAGCATCGACTCGACCAGCGGATCGATGTCCGAGAACACGCTCGACGCCGAGCTCGGCGGACCCTGCTCGTGCTCGCGCCGCAGCTCGTCGAGCGTGCGACCGCGCAGCGCGCGCCGTCCGGTGTAGAGCTCGTAGAGCACGAGTCCGAGCGAGTAGACCTCGCTGCGCTCGCTGGCCGGCAGGCCCGCGAGCTGCTCGGGCGCCATGTACGCCGGCGTCCCCGCGAGACCTCCGTCGTCGCCGCCGGACGCGGCCGTGACCGCGAGCCCGAAGTCGGTGAGCTTGACGCGGCCCTCGCCGTCGAGCATCACGTTGGCCGGCTTGAGGTCGCGGTGCAGGACGCCCTTGCGATGCGCCTCCGCGAGTCCCGAGCAGATCTGCTGCGCGATCTCGGCCGCCTTCTCCCGCGGCAGGCGCCCGATGCGCTTGATCAGGCTGGCCAGGTCCTCGCCGTCGACGAACTCCATCGTGAGGAAGTGGCGTCCGCCGACCTCGCCGATGTCGTGCACGCGCGCCACGTTCGGGTGCGTGACCTCGCGCGCGTGGCGCACCTCGGCACGGAAGCGTTCGAGCCCGCCCTCGCGCTCGGCGAGGTGCGCGGGCAGGAACTTCAGCGCGACCGGCTGCCCCAGCACGAGGTCGTCGGCCAGGTAGACCTGTCCCATGCCGCCTTCGCCGACGAGCGCGATGACGCGGTAGCGCCCGATGAGGATCTCGCCCGGGGCGAAGTCACCCGAGAACGAGGAGCTCGACGGCTTGGAGGTTCCGGCTGTCATCGCTGGTCGAGCACGATAACAGCGGTCGGCCCCGGAGCGAATCGGCCGGGCTCCGCGTCGCCGCGTCGAGCGGTCGAGGAGCGTCCGACGCAGGACGACGGGCGTCGCGCCAGGACCGACCCGCCGCGCCGGCTGCTCGTGACCGAGCGCCGCCCGACCGGACGCTGTCCCTCCTGCTCTCTTGCCCGGCGGGCTCGTCACGCGCCGAGGCTGCGCGACCTGCCCCGGACGCGCGCGGGGCCCGGACTAGACGTGGCGCGCGAGCACGATCCAGAGCACGGGCAGCAGGACGCCCAGCGCCAGAAGCACGCCGCCGCGTCCCTTCAGGCCCTCGCGCCCCGACACGAGGAAGATGCCCGAGAGCGCCAGGATCGCGAGCACCACCGCGAACGCGTCGGCCACGTACGTCCACGGACCGCGGCCGGTGTTGAGGTGCAGGAAGTTCGCGTCGAAGAGCAGCGTGCGCTCGGCCACGCGTCGTCGCAGGACCGCGCCGCTCGCGAGGTCGACGTCGAGCTGTCCGCCCTCGACGAACACCTGCAGCGTGCCCGGCTCGGGACGCCAGGTGTTCTTGACCGGCTCGTCGAGCGCGAGGCGCGCCAGCACGAGCGGCGTGATCGTGTCGGTCGGCGCGGAGACGTCGACCGGCTCGATGCGCGAGGCGTCGGTCGTGCGCGCGTAGTTCGGATCCCAGTCGCCGCCGTGGTTCACGGCCAGGCCGGACACGGCGTAGACCAGCGTGAGACCGACGGCCAGGAACCCGAGCTGGCGGTGCAGCCAGCGACAGGTCCTGCGGAAGCCCCCGCTCACTCGGAGCGCGCCACCTGCTGCACGCCCCTGCCGCTGAGCTGGTAGAGCGTCATGCACTCGGTGACCTGCGTCGCGTCGAACGGCCTGCCCTCGGCGGCGGCCTCCTGCGCGCAGACCTTCTTCGTCGTCTCGAGGTCGAGCGGGTTGGCGGTGAACACGCCCTCGGCCAGCACCGTCTCGCCGACGAGGTCGGGGGGGAAGACCATGTCGCCGTCGTCGACCTTGAAGCGCAGCGTCTGGCCCTCGACGTCGGAGGCGACGTCGAACCAGCAGCCGCGGTGCTGGCAGACCGCCACCGCGGTGCCGCGCACGCGCACGGTCTTTCCCACGTAGGCGTCCGGCGAGGCGAGCAGCGTGCTCACCGGGACGGTCGGCGCGTCGGCGAGGGGCGCGCCCCAGGTCCGCGCGACCGGGGACCCGTCGGGTGCGAGCGAGGCGGTCGCGCCGGAGGACGCGGGCTGCTGCCCGCAGGCGGCGAGGGCGAGACCGAGGACGGTGCAGAGCAGGCCGGGACGCATGGCGCGTCTCCCGAAGGGGGGCGGGATCGGATCGTCGAGCGTATCACATGATGGGTGTGTCGCATGATGACGATCAGGCGGTCGAATCGTGGCTTTCGACGGATTCCGGCTGCGGGTGGCAGGTCTCGCCGCGGAGGGCAGGATCCCCTCCGGGACGGGGTGCGGGCGGCTTCAGTCCTCGCCGACGAGGAAGACCGCGGGGGCGGCCGCGAGCCGCGCGCGCAGGGCCGGGTCGAGCAGGTACAGGCCGCGCAGCGAGACCGTCTCGGCCGAGACGCGGCACAGGGCGTCGACGATCTCGGGGGTGGCGGTGCGGACCGAGTCGAGCCGCAGCCGCGCCGCGCGCGCCGGTGCGAGCGCCGCCACCTGGTCGGGCTCGAGTTCCTCGACGCCGGCGAGCGAGAGCGTCCCCCCGCGGAACGCTCCGAGCGCGCGCGCCAGCGCGACGTCGATGCGTCGCGGACCGTCGAGTGCGAGGCCGCGTCGCGCACTCGTGCGCGTCGGTTGCGCGAGCGCGAGCGCCACGTCGGGCGGGATGTCGAACATGCCGTTCAGCACCAGCAGACCTTGGTACGACGCGAGCGTGCGCGCGCTCGCCACGTCGAGCACGCGCAGGCCGCCGAGCGAGAGACGCGCGCCGCCGAAGTCCGCGAGCGCGGCGGCGGCCTCGGCGTCGAGCGTCGCGACGCCGTCGAGGAACAACTCGACCTCGGGGCGTCCCGTGCCGAAGGTCGCCAGCGTGCGCGCGAGCGGGACGTCGAGCGAGAGCAGGCCGGGGAGCGCGAGGCGCAGACCGTCGAAGCGCGCCAGCGTCGAGGCCTCGGCCGGCGTGAGCGCCTCGACGCCCGGCAGCGCGAGCAGCGCGCGCGACGGATCGTCCACCGCGAGGGCCTGGTCGTGCAGCGCGGCGTCGACGAGCGGACGGTCGAGACGCGGATCGAGTCCGAGCAGGAACGCCGGCGACGTGCGCGCCACGGCGCGCGCCGAGATGCGCTCGAAGTCGGCCAGCGCGCGCTCGACCGTGCTGGGCGGATGCACCTCGAAGCCCGGCGGCGGTCCGCGCAGCGCGGGGTCGACCTCGTCGCCCGTGAGCGAGCGCAGGAACGCGAGCAGGCCGCGCGTCTCGTCGGCGCTCAGCGCGAGAGGCATGAGGATCGACTCTTCTTGTCGCGGCGCAGCGTGTTGGCCGCGGTGCGCGCGGTTGCCCTGGTCCATGCGCGAGTAGTGCTCGACCACGGCCTCGAGCGTGGGCAGTTGTCCGCGGTGCATGTACGGCGCGGTGCGCGCCACGTTGCGCAACGAAGGCGTCTTGAACGCGCCGTACAACTCGTGGGCGGGCACCAGCGGGTCGACCTTGTCGTGTCCCGCGGCGGGGTCGTCGCTGAAGGCGCCGCCGCCGCCGAACGGGTTGGTGCGCAGGCTGCGGAACGCGCCGGCGCGTCCCACCACGAGGGCTTCCTCGTCGGTGTCGAGGTGCAGGCGCACGTCGTGGAACTCGAGGTCGCTCAGCGTGGGGCCGCCGTGGCAGACCGAGCAGCGTCCGCGTCCCACGAACAGGCGCAGGCCGGCGACGGCGTCGGCGTCGAGCGCGGCGAGGTCGGACGGGTCGCCCGTGCGCAGGCCGCGCACGAAGCGGTCGAGGGGCGACTCGCCGGGACGGATCTGCCGCTCGTAGGCCTCGAACGCCTTGCCGACGTTCGCGAACACGCGGTCGATCGCGGCGCGGTCGTCGTCGTGCATGCCGCGCCAGGCCACGTCGAGCGGGTCGTCGGGCGCGTCGGGCACGGGACGCGCGCGCGCCGGGAAGCGCGCCCCGTCGTCGAGCGGTGGGAGCGCGCCGAAGACGTCCACGTACGCGCGGCGCAGCGCGGGGTCGTCGTGGACGACGTGCGCCACGAGCAGCCGGTCGGCGCCGTGCTCCTTGGGGTTCTCGAGCGGGAAGAGCGCCTGGTTCCAGAGCGCGTCGGAGCGGCCGTCCCAGAAGAACCAGCGCTGCTGCGCGACGTCGAGCAGCGTCGGCGCCGAGAAGTCGGCGATGTCGACGCCGCGCGCGCGGCCGCGTCCGTCGGACCAGCCCTGATCGGGCGCGTGGCACGAGGCGCATGCCACGCGACCGTCGGCGGACAGCCGCGCGTCGAAGAACAGCGCCTGCCCGAGCCGCGCCGCGCGCGGGTCGTCGGCGTACGCGTTCGTGGGATCGGCCGGCGGGGGCGGCAAGGGCGACATGCGCAGGATGCTGCGCAACTCGTCCGGCGTGAAGTCGGCGGCGTCGGCGGCGGGGATCGTGGGTGCCGCGGGCGTCGTGGGTGCGGCCTGCGACGTGACGTCACGCGCGGGAGTCTCGCAGCCGCCCGCGAGCGCCAGCACGAGCGCGCCGCACGCGACGCCCGCGATCCCCGCGACGGACGTCGCCCGCGCGCGGCTCTCGCGAAAGGGACGGATGCGCGGCGCGGACGACATGCCGCCGATCGTGTCCCACGCCTCCCCGCGCTGTCCACGGAAACCGCGCGACAGGACGCTCCCGTCGCGCGCCGGGAGACTACCATGGACGCATGGCCCACCCCTGCCTGCCCTCGACCCAGGGACGCTCGTTGCGCGATCGACGCGCCGGCGGATTCCGCGTGCTCGAGGTGCGGCACGGCGCGGGGGTCGAGCTGGCGCCGCACAGCCACGTCCACACGAGCCTGTGCTGCGTGCTCGACGGCGGCTTCGACGAGTGGATGGAAGGCGTCCGCTTCCGGGCCGGCCCGGACTGCCTGCTCGTCGAGCCCGCGGGGTTGTCGCACCGCAGCGTGTTCGGCGGACGACCCACGCAGAGCCTCATCATCGAGGTCGAGGACGAGGACCTCGGAGCGCGGCTGCTCGAGGCCGGCACGCCCCTGCGCGAGCCGGGACTCTGGCGCGGTCCCGAGGTGGCGACCACCGGCCGACGACTCGTCCACGAGCTGCGCTGCGACGATCGCGCGTCGCCGCTCGCCGTCGAAGGCATCGCGCTCGAACTGCTCGCATCGGCGTTGCGTCTCGACGAGCGCGTGCGCGGCGGTTCGCCGCCTCCCTGGCTCGAGGCCGTCGCCACCCGGCTGCGTGAGAGTCCGCTCGAGGCGCACGACCACGCCGAGCTTGCGCACGCTGCCGGCGTCCACCCGGCACACCTCGCGCGCACCTTCCGGCGGTACTACGGAGAGAGTCTCGGAGAGCACCTGCGACGCCTGCGGCTGGCGTGGTGCGCCGACCGGCTGCTGCGCAGCGACGTCTCGGTCGCCACGCTCGCGGTGCGCGCCGGGTTCTGCGACCAGTCGCATCTCGCGCGGCACTTCCGGCGTGCGTTCGGTTGTGCGCCAGGCGCCTGGCGCCGCCGCCACCGCAAGGCCCGCTGACCGAGGCTCGTGGCGTCCTCCGGGATGTTCGTATCGTCCAAGACAGGCTGCATCGCGTCGGGCAGCATCTGACGCGAGACGTGCAGGCACGTCGATCCGGAGCGGCGCTTCCTTGCCGACCCGGGGGGATCGTCCCTCGCGCGCCGGGCGTCGTCGTCACGACGCGCGGGGGGCTTTGGCGGTGACGCTCGGACGCTTGCAGCGGAGTCCTGGCACAGCGTGGGCGGCTTCGCGGCGGGACGTCCAGGCGTCCGCCGTCTGCATGCATCAGGGCTGCAGGAGCGTGGTCGCGCTCGGTCCGGTCGGGTCGTACGCCCCGTCGCGCGACGCGAGAGAGGCCTGACCGTACACACCGAGTCCCTCCACACCCGGGGCCAGGGGCGGGGACCTGGACGAGCAGTGCCGAGGTCTTCCGAGGGCTGCGGGACGACCTGTACCGGCGGGAAGGTCGGCGGCAGGTCCCGCCTCGGCGAGATCAGTCGCCGCTGCGAGCCGAGGCGCGAGCAGCGCGAAGACCGTGTCGTCCGGCTCGCCGTCGAAGTCGAGGAGGAGATCGTCGGACCCCATCGACAACCCGCGCCATGCCCGGGACGTGCGCTCGCAGCCACCTGCGTTGCGTCTTCGCGTCGCCGATCAACTCGCGCCAGCTCTGCCCCCAAGGACGGATGGCGCGGCGACGCACCTCGGTCGGATGCTGCGGCATGACGCATCGCATCCCGTGCCGAGGAGGGTCGAGCCATGTCGTCCCGTTCGTCGATCGTGCTGCCGACAGTCGTCGGCGTGGCGCTGCTCGCCGCGGACCTCGCGGCGCAGATCGTGTTCCGTCCGCCGGAGAGCGTGTCGAGCGTGGCGTCGGAGGGCCCGCCGATGACCGAGCTCGTCCCGGCCGACCTCGACGGAGACGGCGTGCTCGATCTCGTCCTCACCGACGGCCCGTTCCTGGGCTGGTTCCTGACGACGCACCTCGGCCTCGGCGACGGGACGTTCCAGACCTTCGTGCAGGCGCCGCTGCCGGGACTGCAGGCGCGCGCCGCGGCCGATGTCGACGGCGACGGTTTCGACGAGGTCTTCGCCGACGACGGGACGCAGCTCTGGATGTACGCCGGGAACGGCGACGGCACCCTGGGTACGCCCACGCCGATCTCCGGCGTCTCTGCGCGCAAGCTCCTCACCGCCGACCTGAATGGCGACGGCCTCGTCGACCTCGTCTCGAGCGGCGGCCAGGCCGATCTCGAGATCGAGGTGCTGCTCGGCGACGGCGCGCTCGGGTTCGACACGTGGTTCACCTACCCGAAGAGCCTCTTCGACCCGGCGCAGTGCGTCCTCTCCGATCTCGACGGCGACGGACGGCTCGACCTCGTGCACACGGCCTCGGTGGCCGCGCTGCAGGTGTTCTTCGGCGTCGACGGCGGACCCGTGCCGCCGACGCGCGTCGAACTGGGCGGCGGACTGGCCTTCACCGTCGACCTCGACGTGGCCGACGCCGACGCGGACGGCGATCCCGACCTGATCCAGACGAACTCGCTGCAGGTCGTGATCCTGCTCAACGCCGGCGACGGGACGTTCCCGACGAACGTCGTGCTCACGCCAGCGACCGGACTGCGCGCGCTGCTGCCGGCCGACCTCGACGGCGACGGCAAGGTCGACCTGGCACTGGCCACGAGCGCCGGCGAGCTGCTCGTCCAGCGCGGATACGGCGGCGGGCTCTTCGGCGCCCCGCTGCACGTGAGCCACCTCCCGAGCGGCGACGACCTGTTCGCGCACGACGTCGACGGCGACGGACGTCCCGACGTGTTGCTCTCGACCTCGGAGATCGTCGACGACCAGGGCAACGCGTCGAACGAGGTGCGACTGCTGCGCAACCACACCTACGCGAGCGACGCGCCGTTCGTCGACCTCGGGCACGCGCTGCCGGGCGAGCAGGGCTGGCCGATCCTGCTCGCCGGCGGTGACATGCAGCCGGGCGGGACGTGGTCGCTCGAGCTGCGCAACGCGCGGCCGCTCGGCGCGGCCGTGCTCGTGGCCGGCCTCGATCTCGTGCTCGCGCCGTTCAAGGGCGGCACGCTCGTCCCGTCGCCCGAGCTGATCGTCTTCGGGCTGCCGATCGACGCTGCAGGCGACCTGTTCGCCGGGGGTGCGTGGGCCGGCGGTGCCTCGGGCGCGACGTTCGCGGTGCAGTGGTGGATCGCCGACGACGGCGCCGCGCAGGGCTGGGCCGCGAGCACGGGCGTGGCGGTCACGCTGCCGTAGGGTCCGTCCCTGTCGCGTCAGGGCGTCGTCGCGCGCAGTCCGTTGCTGGCGGCGAAGCCGGCGGGGCCCGCGGCGTCGACGACCCAGAGTTGCGCGTAGACCGAAGCGCCGGACGGCAGTCCGGGCGGCATCACGAACGGGATCGTGAGCGCGCCGCCGGCGTCGACGGGCAGTCCGAAGAGCACGAGGTCGGGCGACGGGACGAGCGTGCCGCCCTTGAACGGCGCGCCGAACTGCGCCACGCCGAGCACGAGGTGCGCGACGCTCGAGGCGCGGGCGTCGGTGAGCACGAAGGCGTTCGCCGAACCGCCGGAGAGCGGCCCCGCGCCGGCGAGCGCGGGCGTGGTGCCGCCGAGCCCCGCGAGCGCGCCGCCCAGGTCGACGTACCCCGTCGGGACGAGCGCGGTGTCGCGCCGTGTCGCAGGGCCCGCGCCGACGACGACGTTGCTCTCGACCACCGTCGCGTAGCCGACGGCGGAGATCTCGATCGCGTACGTCCCCGGCAGCAGCAGCCGGTGCCAGTCGCCGACGTCGGGGTCGGCGTACGTGAGGTGCGTGTTGCCGAGCACGCGCACCGTGGCGGCCACCGGCTGACCGTCGACGGCGTCGGTCGCGAGACCGCGCGCACCCTCGAGGCAGCGCGCCATGTAGGCGAGCATGGCGTCGCGATTGTCGTCCCACAGGCCTGGCAGCGCCGAGGCCGACGGCCAGTACGTGTCGGAGAGCTCGATGGTCAGGTCGGTGCAGCCCTGCCAGACGTAGTTCCAGTCCTGCATGCCGCCGTAGACCGTGTACCACGCCACGCCGTTCGTGATGCCGTTCGCGAAGTACGGGCTGGCCGACATGGGCGGGTTGAGCGACGCGTAGGTGAGCGACTGCGAGGCGATCAGCGCGTCGTCGGGCGTGGCCGAGTACGACGCGAACGGGTTCGGGTCGGAGTCGTACGGGTAGTTCACCACGAGCGACCCGGTGTGGAAGTTGGCCGACAGCACGGGAGAGTGCGTGAAGCCGAACTCCATCAGCGCCTGCGTCTCGGGTTCGCGTCCGGCGGTCGTGTTCAGCGGGTCGGTGACGCGGTCGGGGAAGTCGCGGTTGAGGTCGACGCCGTGGGCGTTGTAGCGCGTCTGCGCCACGTACCCGTCGGGGTTCATGAGCGGCATGATCCACAGCTCGCACTCGTCGACGAGCTGTGTCACGTCGGGATCGCTGCCGTACGACTCGAGCAGCAGGTGCGCGAGGTCGAGGCACGTGACCATGCCGACGGGTTCGTTGCCGTGGATCGTCGAGACGAAGCGGAACTCGGGCTCGTCCTGTTCGAGGTCGGGATCGTCGCTGATGCGCAGCATCCACAGGTGGCGACCCTGCACCGAGCGTCCGGCGTCGACGAGGCGGCACAGGTCGGGATGCGCCGCGGCCAGCGCCGCGAGCTCGTTCGAGAGGTCGGTGTACGTCGGGTAGCCGGCCAGCGCGTCGGGCGTCCCGCCGGGTCGGGGGAGCGCGATCACGCTGCGTCCGTCGGCGGTGAGCTCGGCGGCCTCGTCCGGGGTGACCCATGCGGTCACGACGTCGCCGTGCACCGAAGCCACGTCGATGCCGCGCTGCACGAGGTCGACGAGCGTGGCGCGGTCGACGTCCGCGAGGCGCACGAGCACGCGACCGTCCGGCGGGGGAGCCTCGTCGCGCGCGGTGGCGGGGGACACGAGCGTCGCGAAGAGCGCGGCGGCGGGAAGGATGCGCGCGAACGGCATGGCCGGCCTCCGGGGGGAGGCCGCAGCATACCGTGACGTCATGAGAGCGGGCGCCGCCGGTCGCCTTCGGGCCGGTCGGACGACTGCGCGCGGACCCTCGGCCGGCTCCGAGGCACGGGCCCGCGCCAGCGCCAGACCGGGCAGGTTTTGTGCAATACATCAACGAAAAGGCATAGCATCTTTCCAATTGCCCATCTGGTGGTTTGTCCAGGATGGGTGATGATCGGAGCGTCGTGCCTGCCTTCACGCGCACTTCGGGGTGCGCGCCATTCGGGCACGGTCGTGCGGCAGGGCCCGTCGCATCACCGTGCCCCGGGGCCACAAGGCCTCGTCTCCTCCAAGGGCCCATCGAAAGGTCGGAATCGATGGAACGTAGTGATCTCCCCTCGCGCGATGGTGGCCGCAGCCGCTTCCCCACCCTTGCCGGGGCCTTCGCGCTCGCGGTGATGGCCTCGGGCGCCGACGCACAGTTCATCAGCCTGGCCAGCGGCTCGATCACCGGCGGCTCCCCGTCGCCCCAGGCCGTCCCCACCGACGTCGCTTCCCCGAGCGTCTTCCCGTTCCGGGAGATCGACGGCACCGGGACCAACCCGCTGCACCCCGACTGGGGCGCGGCGAACACGCCGCTGCTGCGCTCGGGCACCATCGGCTACGGCGACGGTGAGTCGACGCCGGCCGGCGCGACTCGTCCCAGCGCCCGCGAGGTGAGCAACGCCTGCGTGGCACAGCCGACGAGCATGCCCGCCGCGGCTCCCGTGTCCGACTACGTCTGGCAGTGGGGACAGTTCATCGACCACGACATCGACCTGACCGGCGGCGCAGATCCGGCCGAGCCGTTCGACATCGACGTGCCGCTGGGCGACCCGTGGTTCGATCCGTCCAGCACGGGCAGCGAGGTGATCGGTCTCTCGCGTTCGCACTGGACGCTCGTCGGCGGCTCGCCGGTGCGCCAACAGGTGAACGAGATCACCGCCTGGCTCGACGCGTCGAACGTGTACGGCTCCGACCCGGTGCGCAACGCCGCGCTGCGCCTGCCCGACGGACGCCTCGCGACGAGTCCCGGCAACCTGCTCCCCTTCAACACCGCCGGACTGCCCAACGCCCCGGACAGCAGCCCGGGGTACTTCCTCGGCGGTGACGTGCGCTCGAACGAGCAGAACGGCCTGACGGCCATGCACACGCTCTTCGTGCGCGAGCACAACCGGCTCGTGGGAGTGTTCGAAGCGCTCGGCGATCCGCCCGAGCTCTGCTACGAGAAGGCGCGCGCCGTCGTCGGCGCCGAAGAGCAGGTCATCACCTACAACGAGTTCGTGCCGGCCATGCTGGGTCCGGACGCGCTGCCGCCCTACGCCGGCTGGAACCCTGCGGTCGACGGTTCGATCGAGAACGCGTTCTCGACCGGTTGCTACCGCTTCGGCCACACGATGCTGTCGCCCACGCTGCTCCGTCTCGGTTCCGACTTCTACCCGATCGGTGCGGGCAACATCGAGCTGCGCGACGCCTTCTTCAACCCGCAGGAGATCGTCGACAACGGCATCGAGCCGCTGCTGCTCGGTCTCGCCATGCAGCGTCCGCAGGAGGTCGACGCGCAGATCGTCGACGACGTGCGCAACTTCCTCTTCGGACCTCCCGGATCGGGCGGCTTCGACCTGGCCTCGCTGAACATCCAGCGTGGTCGCGACCACGGTCTCGCGTCGTACAACCAGACGCGCATCGACTTCGGCCTCGCGCCGCGCGCGAGCTTCGCCGAGATCTCGTCCGACGCGGCCACGGTCGCGAAGCTCGCGTCGGTCTACGCCACGGTCGACGACATCGACCTGTGGGTCGGCATGCTGGCCGAGGACCACGTGAACGGCGGACTCGTCGGCGAGCTGGCGTTCACCGTGCTCGTCGACCAGTTCACGCGGCTGCGTGACGGCGACCGTTTCTGGTACGAGCTGCTGCCGTCGGACCTCAAGTCGATGGCCGAATCGCGCACGCTGGCGGACGTCATCCGCGACAACACGACGCTCTCGAACGAGGTCCCCGACCACGTCTTCATCCAGGCCTGGACCGACCTGGGTGCGTCGCTGGCCGGCACGCTCGGTGCACCGCGCCTGCGCGGCGTGGGCAGCCTGCTTCCCGGCAGCGCGACGCGCTACGTGCTCGACGGCGCCCGTCCGTCGGCGCCGGCGCTGTTCGTGCTCGGCTTCACCACGCTCAACGTGCCGTTCAAGGGCGGCACGATGGTGCCGTGGGTCGGCTCGCCGCTCGGCGTGCTCGTGCCTTTCGGGACCGATCCCGCGGGCGGTGCGATCTTCCCGTTCGTGTGGCCGGCATCCGCACCGTCCGGTTCGCAGGTCTGGGCGCAGTGCTGGATCGCCGATCCGGGTGCACCGGCCGGCGTGGCGGCGAGCAACGCCGTGCGCGGCGACTCTCCGTGACGGCGCGCTGATCCGTCCCACACGCCGGTGCGGTACGAGGCCGCGCGACGCGAAGTGCGTCGCGCGGCCTCGGTCGTTCCCGGGCTGCGCGTCGGTGAGCGTTTCACTCGTGAGTGCGACCTGCGCGATGCGCATCAGGGACACTGCGTAGTGAATCGCTTTCGACTTGAGTGGAATCCGCGAACGTCCGATGCAGCGCCCGCGGGCGATCCCGAAACGTCGTCGCGCGCAGTCTTCATCGTGAGAGGAGTCCCACCATGCATCCCAGCGACTCCGCGCAGCAGCGCGGTTTCACGCTCGTCGAACTCGCCGTCGTCGTCGTCATCCTCGGCGTGCTGGCATCGTTCGGCGTGCCCCGCTTCATGTCCGCCGTCGAGCGCAGCAAGTCGGTCGAGGCGTTCGAGTACCTGGCCACCGTGCAGTCGGCGCAGGAGCGCTACGTCGCGCGCGAAGGCAAGTACGCGAACAAGCTCTCCAAGCTCGACCTGGGCCTCGAGGCGCCGAAGTACTTCAAGGTCGCGGGCTTCAAGGTGCCGGCCGACGCGAAGAACTACACCACCGGCTGGAGCCTGACGCTCACGCGCCAGGGCAAGGCCGCGGGCTACGGCAAGTACACCGTGACCTACACGCAGAAGGGCTTCGATCCCTCGAAGTCGACGATCCCCGACGACATCAACCCGCGGCAGACGGGGAGCTGAGGCCCGCCCCGCCGCGCGCCCGGGGACCGTGAGCGGAGTGCAGGCCGTCGCGCGTGGCGGGGACGAGGAGAGGTCCACCGGCGGAATCGCCGGTGGACCTCGGGCGTCACCGTGCTCCCGGGCACGATCCCCGCATGTCGGGGAGACGGGACGCACCCCTCACGGCGCCGAGTCCGAGCGTCCCGGGGCCCGGGACGCCGGCTCGACCCCGACGAGAGGCTCGATGCTAGGACGGGACGCCGTCGCGGGCCATGCGCCCAGGTGCGCATCCGGGGCACCCTCGCGCCGGACGACACGCTTCGGACGCGCGGCGCCCCGCGTACACTCGGCGGCTCCCCGTCCGAGCGTCCCTCCCGTGTGCGCGAACCGCGACCTCCGCCCGTGCCCCGCCCTGGCCGCCCGAGGGCCGGCGTGATGTCCGCGCCTCGCCGCTATCTCGGCCTCGACCTGGGCGGGACGAAGATCGCCGCGCTCGTGCTCGGCGACGACCTGCGCATCGTGGCCGATTCGACGCTGCCGACCCCGCGCGACGAGGGTCCCGAGGCGGTGCTCGCCCGCTGCGCCGAGATGGCGACCGCGCTGGCCGCACGCGCCGGCCCGCTGCACGGGGTGGGGCTCGGCTTCGCCGGACTGGTCGACCCGTCCCACGGCGTGGTGCGCAGTTCGGTCATCCTGCCGGACTTCGACGGTCTGCCCGTGGCGGCGCGCCTGCGCGCGGCGCTCGACCTGCCGGTGACGCTCGACAACGACGCCACCGCCGCCGGCTACGGCGAGTGGGTCGCGCTGGGCTCGCCGGCCGCGCTCGACCTCGTGCTGCTCACCGTGGGGACCGGCGTCGGCGGCGCGCTCGTGCTCGGCGGACGCGTCCATCGCGGGGCCACGGGCACGGCGGGGGAGATCTGCCACACGACGCTCGACTGGAAGGGCGAGCGTTGCGCGTGCGGCTCATGGGGCTGCGTGAACGGGCTCGCGTCCGGACCGTCCATCGCGGCGCGCGCCACGCGACGTGCTCCCGGTGAACCCGCGCCGCCGCTCGAGGAGGTCGCCGGGCTGGCGCGCTCCGGCGACGAACGCGCCCTGGCGGCGATCGCCGAGGGCGCCGAGGCGCTGGGCGCGGCGGTGGCGAACCTCGTGAACCTGCTGGCGCCCGACCGGGTGAGCCTGTGCGGAGGCGTGCTCGGGCTGGGCGACGACTACCTCGAGCGTGTGCGCGACTCGGCCCGTCGGCGCTCGTTGCGCGAGCCGTTCGAGCACGTGGTCATCGAGCGCGCGCGCCACGGCGCCCGAGCGGGAGCCTTCGGCGCCGCGTGCCTGGCACGCGACGCCGCGCCGCTCTGAGCGCGATGCGCGCGGCGGCGTCATGTCGCCCCGTGGCATGCCGACGCGCGCCGCGGCGCGCCGCCAGTGGGCTCAGTGCGCGTGACCGCCCGGGCCGTGCACGTGACCGTGCTCGATCTCCTCGGCGGTCGCCTGGCGCACGCCGACGACCTTGACCTCGAAGTTGAGCGCCACGCCAGCCAGCGGGTGGTTGCCGTCCAGCGTGATGTCCTCGCCGTCGATCTCGACCACGGTCAGGACCTGCACCTCGCCCTCGTCGGACTCGGCCTCGAACTGCATGCCCTCCTCGATCTCGACCTCGGCCGGGAGCTGGCTGCGCGCGACGGTGTGCAGCAGCGTCTCGTCGTGCTCGCCGTAGGCGTCCTCGGGGGCGATGCGCACCGAGAGCGCGTCGCCGTCCTGCTTGCCGTCGAGCTCGCGCTCGAGTCCCGGGATGATCGAGCCCGTGCCGTGGACGTAGGCCAGCGGCTGACCGTCCTCCGAGGCGTCGATGAGTTCGCCGTCGTCGTCGGTGAGCTTGTAGTCCAGCAGGACGACGGTGTGTTCGGTGATCTGCACGGGCTGCCTCGTCGGGGGAGGGTCTGGGACCCGGACACGTTATCAGGCTGCCCCCCGCGTGCGACACCGGTCGCACGCCCCGGGTCCGGGGAGGTCGAGCCCGCCGCCTCTTCGGCGCGGCGATCGCCGCGGACAGGGTCCGTCCGCGGGCACGGGTCGACGGGCCGGGGGACCCATCCCGGGCGCCCGGCAGCAGCCGGGAACCGTCCGCCGCCGGTCGAACTCGATGGCGACGGACGGTTCGGCTCGGCGCCGTTCCTCAGCTCTGCGCGGTCGCGTGCTCGACCACGGCGCGCACCATCTCCTCGATCACGCCGGGCTCGATCTCCTCGAGTTCGTAGCTGACGTTCGCGATGGGCTTGTCGACCTTGATGATGCGCCGCAGCTCGATCGGCGAGCCCTCGACGACGACGTCCGCCGGTGTCGCCTTGATCGTCTCCTCGAGCTCGTGGATCTGGGTCGCGCCGTAGCCCATCGCCGGCAGGATCGCCGCCGCGTTGGGGTACTTGCGGTACGTCTCGCGGATCGAACCCACCGCGTACGGACGTGCGTCGACGATCTCGGCCGCGCCGGCTTCCTTGGCCGCGAACCAGCCGGCGCCGTAGGTCATGCCGCCGTGGGTCAGCGTGGGGCCGTCCTCGACCACGAGCGCGCGCTTGCCCTTGACGAGCTCGGGGTTCTCGAGCGTGATCTTCGACCGGCAGCGGATGACGCGCGCCTTGGGGTTGTGGGCGCGGCACGCGGCCTCGACGCGCTCGACGTCCCCGAGCTGCGCCGTGCCGACCTTGTTGACGACGATCAGGTCGGCCAGCAGCACGTTCACGAAGCCCGGATAGTAGAGCGACTCGTGCCCCGGGCGGTGCGGGTCGACCATGCAGATCGAGAGGTCGGGCCGGTAGAACGACGTGTCGTTGTTGCCGCCGTCCCACAGGATGACGTCGGCTTCCTTCTCGGCCTCGCGCAGGATCTTCTCGTAGTCGACGCCCGCGTAGACGACGAAGCCGTTGTCGATGTGCGGCTCGTACTCCTCGCGCTCCTCGATCGTGCACTCGTGCTTGTCGAGGTCGGCGTACGTCTCGAAGCGCTGGCAGACCTGCTTGCGCAGGTCGCCGTAGGGCATGGGATGCCTGATCGCCACCACGCGCTTGCCGAGCGACTTGAGCACGCGGCTCAGGTAGCGCGAGGTCTGCGACTTGCCGACGCCCGTGCGCACCGCCGTGGTCGAGATCACCGGACGCGTGCTGCGCAGCATCGTGCGTGGCGCCGAGCACAGGGCGAAGTGCGCGCCCGCGGCGACCACGCGGCTGCCCTTCTCCATGACCGTCTGGTGCGAGACGTCCGAGTAGCTGAACCAGACCTCGTCGATGCCCTCGTCGGCGATGAGCTGTTCGAGCTCGCTCTCGGGATGGATCGGGATGCCGTCGGGGTAGAGCGGTCCGGCCAGTTCGCGCGGGTAGCGGCGCTCGTCGATGTTCGGGATCTGCGTGGCCGTGAAGCACACGACCTCGCGGCTGCGGTCGTCGCGGAAGAGGCAGTTGAAGTTGTGGAAGTCGCGGCCGGCGGCCCCCATGACCAGGACCTTCGTGCGCTGCGGGCGGGCTGGCTGGATGTCCACGGGATGGCTCCGGAGGGTGGGTCAGGGCGGCTGCCGAGACGCGCGGCCCGGCGCTCGCCCAGGAGAATGGAGGAAACGCGACCACTTTATCAGATGTTGGCGGCTGTGCATAGTGAATGCATACCCACGGCCTGTCCGGGGGGCTTCGGGGCTCGCGTCGGGATGGCCTGAAAAGCTACAATGAGGTCCGTTTTTCGACTCCGCGGGCGTCGTCGCTGGCGGCACCCGCCCGACAGCGAGGTGCGGCATGAAGCGCTCCCACAGCGACGGCCATCGCGAGTTCAACCCCGAGACCCTGGCGCTCGGCTTCGGATACGACTCCGACCTCTCCGAGCACGCGGTCAAGCCGCCGGTCTTCCTCACGTCGACCTTCCAGTTCGCGTCGGCGCGCGAGGGCAAGCGCTTCTTCGAGCTGGCCTACGGCCTGCGCGAGCAGGCGGCGGGCGAGCAGCGCGGCCTGATCTACAGCCGGCTCAACAACCCGAACCTGCAGATCTACGAAGAGCGCATGGCGGCCTGGGACCAGACCGAGATGGGCGCGACCTTCGCCACCGGCATGGCGGCCATCGCGACCTCGGTGCTGACCCTCGTGCGTCCCGGCGACGTGGTCATCTCGTCTTCGCCGGTCTACGGCGGGACGCACTACCTCTTCCACCACGTGCTCGCGGCGTTCGGTGTCGAGGTGCGCTTCGTGCCGGCCGGCGACGGCTGCGCGGAGGCCATGCGCGAGGTGGTGCGCGAGGTGGGAGGCGAGCGCGTGCGCGTGCTGTTCGTCGAGACGCCGGCCAACCCGAACCTGCTGCACACCGACATCGCCGCGGTGACCGATCTCGCGCGGCATCTCGCCGCCGAGCACCCGCACGCGACGCCGCCGGTGACGATCGTCGACAACACGCTGCTCGGTCCGGTCTTCCAGCGACCCGCGACGTTCGGCGCGGACGTGGTGGTGTACTCGGCGACCAAGTTCCTCGGCGGACACAGCGACCTCGTGGCCGGCCTCGCCACCGGACGCGCGGACATCCTCAAGCGCATCCGCGACATGCGCACGATCCTGGGCACGACGACGACGCCCTTCAACGGATGGCTGCTGCTGCGCTCGCTCGAGACGGTCTCGGTGCGCATGCGGCGCCAGGCCAAGAGCGCCACGAAGCTCGCGCACCTGCTCGCCGAGCACCCGCGCGTCACGCGCGTCGTGCATCCCTCGCTGCTCGAGCCCGGCTCGCCGCAACACGACGTCTTCACGCGCCAGTGCACGGGCAACGGCTCGCTCATCTCGTTCGAGGTGGACGGCGGCGAGGACGCGGCCTTCGCCGTGCTCGACCGCTTCGAGGTCTTCCGGCTGGCGGTCTCGCTGGGCGGCACCGAGAGCCTCGTCGAGCACCCCATGGCGATGACGCACGCCGACGTGCCGCCCGAGGAACTCGAGAAGCTCGGCGTGACCTCGGGACTCATCCGCGTGTCGGTCGGTCTCGAGCACCTGTCGGACCTCAAGCGCGACCTGCTGTGGGCGCTGAAGGCATGACGCGCGAATCCCGCAGGACCGGGCGCCGCGCGTCCGGCGCGCACTCGCTCGACGCGCTCTTCCGTCCTCGCTCGGTGGCCGTGGTCGGCGCCAGTCGTCAACCCGGACGCATCGGGCGCGAGATCCTGCGCCACCTCGTCGAGGGCGGTTTCTCGGGTCCGGTGTACCCGGTCAACCCGACCACCGACGTGGTCGGCTCGATGCACTGCTACCCGCGCGTGTCCGCCATCCCCGGCGAGGTCGACCTGGCGGTGATCGTGGTGGCGGCCTCCGAGGTGCTCGACGTCGTGCGCGACTGCGCGAAGAAGAAGGTCACCGGCGTGGTGGTGATCAGTTCGGGCTTCGCCGAGGTGGGAGGCGAGGGCGTGCTCCTGCAGCAGCGGCTCGTCGCACTGTGTCGCCAGCACGGCATGCGCCTCGTCGGTCCCAACTGCATGGGCGTGCTGAACACCGACCCGCGCTGGACGATGAACGCCACCTTCGCGGCCAGCACGCCCGAGTCCGGCGGAGCGGCGTTCCTCTCGCAGTCGGGCGCGCTGGGCGAGGCGATCCTGGCCGACGCGCGCTCGCTCGGCCTTGGCGTCTCGATGTTCGCCAGCATCGGCAACCGCGCCGACGTGACGCCCGCCGACCTGCTCGCCTACTGGGACGAGGACGCGCGCACGCAGCAGATCCTGCTCTACCTCGAGTCGTTCGGCGAGCCCGAGCGCTTCATGGCCGTCGCCCGACGGGTCGCGCGTCGCAAGCCGATCCTGGTGGTCAAGTCGGGACGCACCGCGCGCGGCGCCGCGGCCGCGGTCTCGCACACCGGCTCGCTGGCCGGCAGCGAGGCGGCCGTCGACTCGCTCCTGTTCCAGTGCGGCGTGCTGCGCGTCGACACGATGAAGGACCTGTTCGCGCTGGCCGGCGCGATCCAGGCCGGGCGCTTCCCGCACGGCCGTCGCGTGGCGGTGGTCACGAACGCGGGCGGCCCGGCCATCCTGGCCACCGACGCGCTCGTGGCCCACGGTCTCGAGGTGGGCGACCTGGCCGCCGCGACGCGTCGGCGTCTGCGGCGCATGGTCCCCAAGGAGGCCTCGGTCGCGAACCCGGTCGACCTCATCGCGAGCGCCGACGGCGCGCGCTTCGACAAGGTGCTAGGCGCGGTCGTGGACGATCCGTCGGTCGACATGCTGCTCGCGCTGTTCGTCTCGCCCGCGATGATCGACTCGGTCGAGGTCGCGCGCGTCTTCGCCGCCCACGCCCGGGGCACGCGCAAGCCGATGGTCTGCTGCCTGCTCGGCAAGGCCGGGGGAGAGGAGGCGCTCGAGGTGCTGCGTGCCGCGGGCGTCCCGCACTATCGCTTCCCCGAGGAGGCGGCCGCCGCGCTGGCCGGGTTGCACCGCCTGCAGGTGCTGCACGGACGCAAGGACGTCCCGGCGCCGCAGCTCGATGTCGACACCCCCCGCGCACGACGTGTGATCCGCAAGGCGCTGGCCTCGGGACGCGAGCTGCTCAAGGGAGCCGAGCTGGGCGAGCTGCTCGGTTGCTACGGCATCCCGATCGTGCCCGGGCGCATCGTGCGCGATCGCGCCGAGGCGCTGCGGGCCGCCGAGACGCTCGGCTTCCCGCTGGTGGCCAAGGTCGTCGCGAAGGACGTGGTGCACAAGTCGGATCGCGGCGGCGTGCTGCTCGACCTGCGCACGCGCGAGGAGCTGCTCGACGCGTACGACGTGCTCGAGGCGCGCTTCTCCGTCGACCATCCCGAGATGCACGTGCTGCTGCAGTCGATGCGCGGCGACGGCGTCGAGGTCTTCGTCGGCGCGGCCACCGACCCGCAGTTCGGACGCATGCTGGCCTTCGGCCTGGGCGGCATCCACGTCGAGGTGCTGAAGGACGTCGTCTTCCGCCTGCACCCGATCACGTCCACCGACGCGCACGAGATGCTCGACGGCATCCGCAGTCGCGCGCTGCTCGACGGGGTGCGCGGCAAGCCGGCGGTCGACAAGGCGCAGCTGGCCGAGATCCTGCTTCGCGTCTCGCGCATGCTCAGCGACCTGCCGGAGATCGCCGAGCTCGACCTGAACCCGGTCCTGGCCGCCTGGACGCGGGGGACGAGCTGCGTGCTCGACGCGCGCGTCCGCCTCGCCTCGGTCGGGGCCCGCACCGACGCCCGGAGCGGCTCGGGCACCGCCCTCGAGAAGCGGCCCCCGGGGGTCCCGGTTCCGCGGCGGAAGCAGGAGCGCGCGGCTCGGCCCAGAAAGTCCGCCGCGAGCGGCGACAAGTCATAGGACTTCCGGGTCTGATGACGTATAATGCCGGTCCCCGCTCCCGGTAGGAAGCGAACGTCCTCAGGATGCCTCAGGGAGACGCTCCTTTGGCGACCCTCCTCGATCCGCTCCCCTCGACCCGTGCACGGACGCACGGTCCACGGCGCCTGCGCGTCGTCCCGCTCGCGACCCTGGTCGCGACGCTTCTGGCCGTGGTCGTCGGCTGCGCCTCGACCGAGGAGGTCGGCACGGCCTTCCTGCATCCCAACGCCGACCTGTCGCTCGTGCGGCGGGTCGCGGTGCTGCCGCTCGAGAACATGACCTCCGACCGCTTCGCCGGCGACCGCGTGCGCGAGATCCTGGCGGTCGAGCTCCTCGCCCAGGGCCTGTTCGACGTCGTCGACGCGGGCGAGGTGAACCGCGTCCTGCGCACCCGCAACATCGAGAACGTCGCGGCGCTCGGGCCCGAGGCGGTGCGCTCGCTCGGCGAGGACCTGGGCGTCCAGGCGCTGCTGCTCGGCAGCGTGATGGAGTACCGCGAGCGGCGCTCGGGCACCTTCACCGCCCCCGAGATCGCGCTCTCGCTGCGTCTCGTCGACGTCGAGACGGGCATCGCGATGTGGTCGGTGAGCGGCGCGCACTCGGGCCTCGACGCGATGACGCGCCTGTTCGGCACGGGCGAGAAATCGTTCACCCAGGTGGCACGCGACCTCGTGCGCCACCTGCTCGACAGCCTGTACGGAGCGAGCTTCCCTTGAAGCGCGTGGCGAGCATGCTCGCGCTGGCCGCCGGCCTCTCGTGCTGCGGCGCGCCACCGCAACTCGACGGGTCGCCCGCGCCGCTCGTCGTGGCGCTGCCCTTCCGCGACCTGACGGGTGGGGCCGGCGAAGCGTCGGAGCTGCTCGAGGGACTGAAGGCCGCGCTCGCCGAGCGCGACGTGCGCTTCGTCCCGCCGGACGACGTCGAACGCGCGCTCTTCGCACGCCGCATCCGGACCACCGATTCGCTCAGCCGACGCGACGGCGAGGCGCTGGCCGCCGAGACCGGCGCCGACATGCTGCTGCTCGGGACGATCCTGTCGCGCGAGGGCGGTCACGTGCCGTCGTTGGCCGTCTCGGCGCGCCTGCTCGAGCTTCCGTCGGGGCGCAGGCTGCGCTCGGTGGTGGTCCCGTTGCGCGGGGACGACTTCGAGGGCCTCCTCGGACTGGGGCTCGTCGAACGTCCCGAGGACCTGGCCGACGAGGTCGTGGCGCGGCTCGCGGCGGCTCTCGACCCGCGCCCCGGCGAGGCGCGTCAGCGCGACCCGTCCGTGAGGGACGACGCGCTGCAGCGCTTCTCGGCCGACGACTTCGCGCTCGACGCGACGCAGCGCGTGCTCGTGCTCCCGCTCGTCTCGCGCACGCCCGATCCGTTCGCAGGCGGACTGTTCTCCGACGTGCTCGCCGACGCGTGCTTCGCGGTGACCGGTGCGCAGGTCGTCGAACGCTCCGAGCTCGTGGCGTCGCTCGTGGCGTCCGGCGTGCGCTCGGTGGCCGACGTCGATCCCGACCTGCTGCGCGCGGTGGGCGAGGCCGAGGGCGCGCGTTGGGCGCTCGAAGGTTCGCTCGACCTGTTCGCCGACGACGTGATCATCGAGGGCGAGCGTCTGCCCGAGATCGAGGCCTCGGTGCGCGTGCTCGACCTGTCGACGGGGCGCATCGCGGCTGCCGCGCGCGTGCGGCGTCGGGGCGACGACTTCCATCGCGGGCTCGGCCTCGGCACGGTGCACGACGTGGTCGACCTGGCGACGCGTGTCGCGCGCGAACTCGTGGACAGCCTGGGAGCCTGAGATGACCGCCGTCCGTCAGCCTTCGCGTCGATCGGTGGTCGTCGCGCGGTCCGTGTCCCTGGTCGTCGCGACGCTGCTGGCGACGTGGCTCGTCGCGGCGTGCGCGTCGGCGCCGGCCGTCGACGGGGATGCGCTCGTGATCGTGCGCGTCGACGGCCAGCCGCTGACCCTCGACGACGCGCTCGAGACCTTCCTCGCGAGCCACGGGGGGCACGGGTCGCTCGTTCAGGGCGAGGCCGCCGTGCGCGAACTCGCGGGACGCATCGTCGAGCGGCGCCTGTTCCTCGACGAGGCGCTGGCGCTCGGACTCGACCGCGATCCCGACCTGCTCGAGGCCGTCGACGACTTCCGCTACGAACAGGCGACCGAGCTGTACTGGCGCGAGCACACCGAAGACGACGTGTTCGTGTCCGACACCGACGTGCAGGCCTTCTACGACCGCACCGACCTCGCGGTGCGCTGCTCGCTGGTGGTGACTCCCGACGAGCCTTCGGCCCTGGCGGCGCACGCGCGCGTCGAGGCCGGCGAGCCGTTCGCCGACGTGGCCACCGAGGTCTCGACGCACGAGACCGCCGACTTCGGCGGCATGCTGCCGTTCGTCCAGCGTGGCGAGCTCGAGCCGGCGATCGAGGCCCGGGCGTTCGCGCTCGAGCAGCCCGGCGAGCTGTCGGAGGTGTTCCCGTGCGAGGCCGGCTTCGCCTTCCTGCGGCTCGAGGAGCGCATCGTCAACCCGAACCGTCCGGCGCCCGAGGTCGCCCTGCCGCAGATCCGCGTGATCCTCGAGGAGCGGGCGCGCGAGGACAAGCGCGCCGAGGTCGAGCAGCAGCTGCTCGACGCGGTGGGGGCCGAGGTCGACACGGCGGCGATCAGCAAGGCCTCGCTGCTCGGCCAGGACGACGGCGAGCGCGTGGTCGCGCGCGCCGACGGCAGCACGTACACGCTCGGTGAGCTGCGCGAGCTGCTCGACCCGGAGCGCGTGGGCTCCGCCGAGGACGCCGCCGTGACCGAGGCCGCCACCGCGCTCGTCCGCGAGTGGACGCTGCGCCTCGCCCTGCGTCGCGCCGTCGCGGACGCGGGCCTGCTCGAGCTGCCCGAGGTCGTGCGGAAGACCGACCGCTACCGCGACGACACGATGCTCACGACCCTGTGCCACGACTACGTCTACGCCGACGTCGACCCCACCGACGACGAGGTCCGCGCGTACTACGACGAGCGCCTCGAGAGCGAGTTCACGCGGCCCGGCGAGGTGCACCTGGCGTACATCCTGGTCGGGACGGACGAGGAGGCCCGGGCGATCCTCGCGCGGCTCGACGCGGGCGAGGTCTTCTCCGACCTGGCGCGCGAGGTGTCGCTCGACCGCACCTCGGCCATGCACGGCGGACGCATCGGCTGGGCGCGCGAGGGCACGCTGCGTCCGGAGGTCGAGGGGCCGGCCTTCTCCGCGCCGATCGGCTCGCTGCAGGGTCCGATCGCCACGGACGACGGCATCTACCTGCTGCAGATCCTCGACCGCAAGCCGCGCGAGCAGGTGGGCTTCGAGGTGGCGTACCGCACCGCCCGCAAGCGGCTCGTGGACATCCAGCAGAAGCAGGCCTGGGCCGACTGGTCGCAGCGCCTCGAGGAGCGGGCGTCGATCGTGTTCGACGAGGACGGCGTGCGGCGCGCGGCCGAGCGCCTGGCGGCCGAGGCGGCGGCCGAGGGCCACGAGGCCGGCAGCGAGGGCGTCGCGGCGCCGGCGGTCCCCGGCGACCACGAGACGCCGCCCGCGGGGGTGCGCGCACCGTGAGCCGGGCGCATCGGACGCTCCTGGCGTGGATGGCGGGCGCATCGTCCGCCGTGCTGCTGGCGCTCGTGGTGGCCTCGTGCTCGTCGGAGGGCACCCAGGCGCCGCGCACGCTGCGCACGCGCTCGTGCGTCGACTGCCACGCGCCGTTCGTCGAGTCGCTCGCGGCGCGCACGCCGCACTTCGAGGGTCTCGCCACGCGCTGCGAAGACTGCCACGACCGGCACGGCCTCGTGGGCGTGCTCAAGCTCAAGCGTCCCGAGCGCGAGCTGTGCCTGTCGTGCCACGAGGACGTGCGTGCCGACGTCGACGCCGAGCACCCGCACTCGGCGCTGGCCGACGGACGCTGCACCGACTGCCACGACCCGCACGGCAGCAGCGAGCCCGACCTGCTGGTCGCCACGGGACCGGCGCTGTGCGTGCGCTGCCACGCCGATGTGACCGGATCGCGCGCGCACGTCCACGCGCCGGTGGCCGACGACTGCCTGAAGTGCCACGACGCCCACGCGAACCCCACCGCGAGCGGACTCGTGGCGGCGGTGCCCGCGTTGTGCGCCGATTGCCACGCGTCCGACGCGCCCGGGTTCGCGGCGGCGCACGCCGACTACGACGTGAGCGCGTCCGACTGCAACGGATGCCACGCGCCGCACGCGTCGAGCGACGCGGGCCTGCTGCGCGAGACGACGCACTTCCCGTTCGCGTCCGGCGACTGCACGAGCTGCCACACCGAACCCGAGGGTGCCCCGGGGACGACTCGTCCACGCCTGCTGGCCGAGGGCGGCGAGCTGTGCATCCAGTGCCACGACGCCGAGATGGCGGAGTTCGACGCACGCACCAGCACCCACGCGCCGGCGGTCTTCGGAGACTGCACCGCATGCCACGCGGCGCACGCCAGCGATCCCCCCGGGCTCGTGCGCGCGAAGACCGACGCGGCGCTGTGCGCCGACTGCCACGACACCGCGCAGCAGATCGCCGTCCACGACGGGCCGGGCGGCTCGCCGCACGCGCCCGCGTCGGCCGGTGAGTGCCTGAGCTGCCACGATCCCCACGGCGGGCCCGACGCGCCGAGCCTGCGCAGCGAGTCGACCGAGCTGTGCCTCGGCTGCCACGAGGACGTGCGCGCGCACTTCGACAAGGCCGTCGTGCACGCGCCGCTCTCGCAGTGCACGAGCTGCCACGAGGCCCACGGCAGCCAGCTGCGTCCGCTGCTCGCCCAGCCGCTGGCCGAGACGTGCCTGCAGTGCCACACCGAGCTCGAGGCGCGCATGCGGCACGAGGAGCTGCACCGTCCCGTGGCGCTGGGCGACTGCCTCGCGTGCCACGACGCGCACGCGTCCGACCTGCCAGGGACGCTGCGCGCCGAGCCCGGCGCGCTGTGCCAGACCTGCCACGTCGACGTGATGGATGCGCCCGGCGGCATCGTGCGGCGCAGCGAGGGCGGCTCGCTGCACGCGCCCGCGACGAAGGGCCAATGCCTCTCCTGCCACGACCCGCACGGCGCGCCCGAGAAGGGCTTGCTCGTGGCCCAGGGCGGAGCGCTGTGCAGCAGTTGCCACGGCCTCACCGAGGCCGCCATCACCG
Source organism: Planctomycetota bacterium (assembly GCA_020638905.1). GTDB lineage: Bacteria > Planctomycetota > B15-G4 > B15-G4 > B15-G4 > JACKHP01. Next base: position 76,837 of record JACKHP010000009.1, read on the forward strand.
ACGCACCGTTCGCGCACGCCCCGGCGGCCGCGGGAGCGTGCCTCGCGTGTCACGACCCGCACCGCGCGCCGCGCGAGCACCTGCTCGCGCTCGAGCCGCGCGACCTGTGCGCCACGTGCCACTCGCAGCTGTTCGACGAGATGGTGCTCCCGGGGACGGCCGCGCACGCCCCCGCGGCCGCGGGCGAGTGCCTGTCGTGCCACGTCCCGCACGCCGGACCGGTCGAGGGCCTCGTGCAGGAGGCGTCGCCCGCGCTGTGCCTGCGCTGTCACGCGCTCGACGCCCCCGGCATGGACGCCGCGCACCTCGACCTGCTCTCGCCGGACACCGACTGCCTGACCTGCCACACGCCCCACGCCTCGCCGGGAGAGGGCCTGTTCTGGCCCGACCGTCACGAGGCCTTCGCCGACGGACGCTGCGATGAGTGCCACACCGATGCCGGCAAGTAGTCGCCTCGCGCAGGTCGCGCGCGCGATCGCGACGCTGCTCGTCCTGGCGGCGGGCGCGGCGGCGCAGTCGAAGGTGCACGACATCGACCCGGGCGTGCTGTGCATCAGCTGCCACGCCGAGATCCAGCAGCAGATCGACCTCGACGTGCCCCACGCGCCGGCCGCGTTCGGCGAGTGCCTCGCGTGCCACGTGCCGCACGCGTCGCGCTTCGGGAAGCTGCTGCGCAAGCGCGAGCGCGCGCTGTGCCTCGAGTGCCACGACGACCAGGTCGCCGCCTTCGCCGAGGCGTCGGTCCACACGCCGGTGCGCGAGGGCGACTGCGCCGCGTGCCACGAGGTGCACGGCTCGAGCCACGAGACGCTGCTGGTGAGCGAGGGCAACGACCTGTGCCTCTCGTGCCACGAGGAGCAGCGTGCGCAGATGGACGCGACCACCGTGCACTTCCCGTTCGGCGGGGGAGAGTGCGCGCAGTGCCACGCCTCGCACGCGTCGCCCAACCCGTCCCAGCTGCTCGAGGCGCCCCGGGCGTTGTGCCTCGGATGTCACGATCCCGCCGAACCGGCGGTGGCGGAGGCGCACCACGGCATCCCCGTCGAGCGCAGCGACTGCATGTCGTGTCACGAGCCGCACGCCTCGTCCGACACCGCGCTGCTGCTGCCCGAGACCCACGCGCCCTTCGCCATGGGACTCTGCGACGCGTGCCACCAGGTCGACGGTCCCAACCCGCGGCTGCTGACGGCCACCGGCGGGCGTCTGTGCACCGAGTGCCACGACGACGTGCCGCGCTCCGGCGACACGCTCGTGCACGCGCCGGTCGCGCAGGGGCAGTGCACCGTGTGCCACGCCCCGCACGCGAGCCGTCTGCCGCGTCTGCTGACCGACGCGCGGCGGCCGTTGTGCCTGCAGTGCCACGACGACATCGGACGCCAGTTCGCCGAGTCGCGCTCGTCGCACCCGACGTCGGTCGAGGACGGGGCCTGCACGATCTGCCACCAGCCGCACTCATCCAAGGAGCGCGCGCTGCTCACCGCGGGCGAGATCCGCACCTGCCTGCCGTGCCACGAGCTGCAGCGACACGGACATCCGCTCGGGGCCGACCGTCTCGATCCGCGCACGGGTCAGGCGATCACGTGCGTCACCTGCCACGACCCGCACGGCACCGAGTTCCCGTACCAGTTGCGCGGAGACCAGTCGCGCGGCCTGTGCCTCGAGTGCCACGCGGCCAGCGGGACAGGCGATGGACTGCACTGAGCGCGGTCCGGGCGCCGGGCGAGCGACGCGCCGACGCCGCGCGCGACGCAGGATGTCCGGACGGTGCGTCCCGGGTGCGTCGCGGGGCCTCGCGTGGGTGGCGGCGTGCGCCATGCTGCTCGCCGCCGAGGCACCCGGACAGCGTGCGCCGCCGCCGGACGACGCGGTCACCTATCCCTGGCAGGTGCTTCCCGAGGACGCCGTGCGCGGACACCTGCTCGAGGGCGCGTTCCGCGAACCGTCCGGGGTGTGGTTCGATGCGCGGGCGCACGAGCTGTTCGTGGCCGACACGAAGAACGGGCTGATCGGCATCTTCGACCCGACGGGACGTCCGGTCTTCACCTTCGGCGGCGGCGAACTCGAGGAGCCGCGCTCGGTGGCGACGCTGACCGACGGCAGCATCCTCGTGCTCGACGCCGAGCAGGACGCCCTCAAGCGCTTCGACTACCGCGGGCAGCCCACGGGCCGCGTGGCCTTCGTGTACCCCGAGCGCGACGGCGTCGCGGGCGGACGCGTGCGCATCGGCGCATTCACGGTCGACCCGCAGGGACGCTACTGGGTCGGTGACCTCGACCGTCCTCAACTGCTCGCGTACTCCTCCGACCTCGAGCTGCTGCACGTGGTCCGGCCGCGGCGTGGCGGGGCGTCGTTCGAGGTCATCACCGGCATCGCCGTCTCGCCCGGCGGCCTCGTGGCGGTGACCGACTTCAAGGCCACGCCGGTGCAGGTCTTCGACGCCGAGGGACGCTTCCTGCGCGGCTTCGGACATCGCGACATCGGGCTCGACGGCTTCGTCGCGCCCAGCGGCGTGGCGTTCGACGAGTCGGGCTACCTCTACGCGGTCGACATGCTGCGCCACGACGTGAAGGTGTTCGACACGGCGGGCGTGCTGCAGCACCACTTCGGCGGCTGGTTCGCCAACGGCAGCGGAGGGCGCGCGCCGGGTGAGATGCTCTACCCGAGCTCGGTGGCGGTGGCGCCCGGCGGCATGATCTACGTCGCCGAGCGTTTCGGGAACCGCGTGCAGCTCTTCGTCCGGCGTCCGATCGACGGGCGGTCGCCACCCGCGGGCGGCGAGGAACTCCCCGCGGGAGACGCCGCGAGCCCGGAGGCCGACGGCTGACGAGGCGGGGGTTGCGAGGGTCGTGCGAACCCCGAGGTCGGCTTCGGTGGCGCGTCCCCGCGGGAAACCGGGGGCAGGATCGGACGGTCTCCCGGTAAGTCGACCGGACGCATGTTTCCGCCCGGATGCTGCGGTATCAGCTCGAAATCACGCGCATGGTGCGCGTCCTCCATTGTCGCTTCCGGCATATTCTGATAAGATGGTCGTAAATCAACCGGACCGGGCAACGAGAGACTTCGGCTACGGAAGACCGAGGCGACCGCCCGGGATGGACCTTCGAGTCATGCCCGATCGCGCCGACTTCACAGCCCTGCTCCAAGGCCTCGGCGGCCGACGCGTGGACACGCACCTCGACGGACACACACCCTTCGATCCCCGGTGTCTCGGGCTCGTGTCCGGAGCGACCCGGCGCGGTGGGATCCGTTCGACAAGGAGCACCACGATGAAGTCGTTCGCCAGTGCGATGGCGCTGGTGCTGGTCCTGCTCGTCCCCGTCACCTTCGCGGGTGACTACCACAACGGTGGGACGTTGCTGTGCAGCCAGTGCCATGTGATGCACTTCAGCCAGAGTCACGGGTACCAGCCCAACGGCACGGGCTTCTACCTCGAGCCCGCAGCGGGTGGACCGTTCCACTACCTGCTGCGCGACGAGGTCAACAACCTGTGCCTGGCCTGCCATGACCAGGGCGGCATCGCGCCCGACGTGCTGGGCGCCGCGAACGGTGGCAACGGTCCGACCGACGTGCGCGAGGCCGGCTACCTGAATCGTCTCGGTGTCGAAGGCCTCCCGGCCACCGGCCACACCCTCGACAGCCTCGACACCGCGCCCGGATCCGATCCGCCGTGGAAGCCCGAGGACAACAACGGTGCGGGCGAGGGACTCAACTGCATCAACTGCCACCACCAGCACGGATACGCGGGCTTCGGCTCGCCCACGGGCAGCCAGTACCGCAACCTGCTCGCGAACCCGGGCGCCGGCGGCAACCACTTCGTGACCTACAACAACGACACGGTCGGCACGAACAACTTGGCGCGCGACGTGTTCGAGCGGCAGGCGGCCGAGTACGACGAGTCGGTCGTCGACTGGAACGAGCCCGACAACACCCAGTCGGCCATCGGCGCGTGGTGCGGCGGATGCCACACCAACTTCCACGGCACCCCGGGCGATCCGGCCACCGTGGGCGGCGAGGCGAGCGGCGCGGGCTACGCCGAGTTCCTGCGGCACCCGACCGCCGGCGTGAACATCGGCGCGATCGGAAGCGGTCACTCTGGCCTGTCCATCTTCCAGGGCCACACCAACAAGGTGAAGGTCATGAGCGAAGTGGGCGTCTGGGATCCGCCCGGCGCCGACGTCACGCCGACCTGCGTGAGCTGCCACAAGGCGCACGGCAACGGCAACGCCTTCGGTCTGATCTACCGCTCGGGAACGGGCACGCTGACGGAGAACGGCGACACGAACGGTTCGCAGCTCGAGCACCTGTGCGGCCAGTGCCACACCCAGGCCTCGTTCTTCGCGAACCCGTAGTCCGCGACCCTCCTCCTCGGATCTCCAGCAACGTGACGGGGGCGGTGCGGCGGACCCGCCGCAGCGCCCCCGTCCTCGTCTGGAGCGCCTGTTCGAGCAGCCTCCAGGGGGGATAAAGAGAAAGATGTCGATGCGTCGATAGGTTCCGGGACGAGCCCTGCTCCCCCGGAAACCCTGGACGATGTCGACTCCGATCCTGCGCCGGCTGGGCGGGCTGTTCGTGGCCGTCCTGGCCTCGACGGCCGCCGCCGGCGACTACCACGACGGGCTCTCGCTGAACTGCTCCGAGTGCCACGTCATGCACCTGCAGCCGGGACAGGGTGCGTCGCTCGGACTCTTTCCCGTCCCGCTGTCGACCAGCAGCGTGGGGACACCCGCCGACACGGCGCTCGACCTGGACGAACAGGCCGTCAAGTCCGGGGTCGACCGGCGCCTGCTGCGCGAGGACGTGAACGACCTGTGCCTCTCCTGTCACGACGACTCCGCCCGTGCCGCCGACGTGCTCGGCGCCAACCTGGGACGCTTCCCGTCGGACGTGCGCCAGGCGGGGCACCTCAACCGGCTCGGACACGACGGCAACGTCGCCACCGGCCACACGCTCGACAGCACGGAGACGGCGCCCGGCAGCCAGCCCCCGTGGCGCGCCGAGGACGAGAACGGTCCCGGCGTGGGACTCAACTGCCTGAACTGCCACGCGGCCCACGGCAACGAGTCGTACCGCAACCTGCGCGACGACGCGGGACACAACCTGCCCGGCGCGGGACGCGTCACCTACAACCGCGAGTCGCCCGGCAGCAACCACCTGGGACGCGACGTGTTCGTGCGCGCGACGCTGGCGTACGACGAGTCGGCCGTCGACTTCAACGAGCCCGACCCCGACGACTCGGCCATGGCGCGCTTCTGCGCCGGATGCCACGACCTGTTCCACGGACAGCCGGGCGTCGATGCGAACATCGGCGGCACGCGCACGGGAGCGAGCTTCACGCAGTTCCTGCGGCACCCGACCAGCGGCGTGGACATCGGTGCGGTGGGCGGCGAGTGGTCGTCGTCGATGCTCTTCGCGTCGCACGACAACCGTGTCAAGGTCATGAGCCGCGCGGGCCTGTGGGATCCGCCGGGCAGCGACGTGACGCCGAGCTGCATGAGCTGCCACAAGGCGCACGGCAACGGCAACGCGTTCGGACTCATCCTGCGCTCCGGCCGCGGCGTGCCCACCGAGGACGGCGACACGCACGGCGGTTCGCTCGAGCACCTCTGCGGCCAGTGCCACGCGCAGGCCGCGGCGCCCGCGCTGCCGTAGCCCGCAGGCCCGGCCTCGCGGCGGCGCACGCTTCTCCCGTGCCGCGCGCCGACTACACTGGTCGCGCCGGACGGCGCCGTCGGCCCCGCGCGTGCGGCACGGGCACCACGGGCCGGCGGGGGGCCGGACCATGATCCGTCGATGCGTCCGGTGGCCGGCCTCGCCGTGGATCTTCGTGCTGCTGGCAAGCCTCGGCTGCGCCGAGCGGCGTCTGGCCGACGATGCGACCTGGCGCGCCGCATCGCCCTCCCGCGTCGACGTGTTCGTCGAGGCGGTCGATCCGACCGACGAGCTGCTCGAGGTGCAGCTCGAGGACATCGCGTTGCGCGACGCCTCGGGCGAGCGCGTGTCGCTCGAGCGGCGCACGGCGCGCCTGTCGTCCGACGCGGCCGCGCACCGCACGCTGCTGGCCGGCGGCGGCGTGCCGGTGGGGACGTATCCCGTACTGCTCGTGACCGTCGCGTCCGCGCGTCTCGGACGGGGCGAGAGCGCGCGTGAGCTGATCCTGCGCGCGCCCGACGACGACCAGCCGGCCGCGGACGGCCAGGGTCCGGTGACGTACGAGCTGCCGCTCGGACTCACGCTCGCGACGCGTGACGCCGCGTCGGTCTTCCTGCGCTGGGACGTGCGCGCGTCGCTCGACGGCGACGGCTTCCGTCCCGTGCTGCGCACGGAGCTCGAGAGCCCCGAGGTCAGCCTCGGACGTCTGTGGGTCGCAGACTCGGCCACGGGCACCGTGCTCGCCTTCGATCGCGGCTCGCGTCGCGTGACCGGCAGCGGCAAGGTCGGACTCGGCGTGCGCGCCCTGGCGGTCGCGGGCGACCGGCGGCTGCTGCTGGCGGCCAACGAGGGCGAGGGCACGTTGAGCCAGTTCGACCTGCGCTCCGGCCTGACGGTGGCGACGATCCCGCTGCGCAGCGGATCGCGCCCGTCCGACGTGGTCGTGGTCGACTCGACGGGCATCGCGGCGGTGGCGAACGCCGGGCTCGACACGGTCTCGCTCGTCGACGTGCGCACCTCCGAACGCGTGGCCGACGTGCGCGTGGGGCGGCGTCCCGTGCGGCTCGTCGCGCCGCCCGACGGCGGGCGCGTGTTCGTCGTCGACAGCCTGTCCGACCAGCTCTCGATCGTCGACGTGAGCTCGCGCGGGCTGGCCGGCACGATCCGCACCGACGCCGAGCCGACGGCCGTGGCGGTCGATCGCCGCGGGCGCGAGCTGTTCGTCGGGCATCGCACGGGCGGCGACCTGCTCGTGGTCGACCTGTCCACCTACGCGGTCACCGAACGCATCCCCGTGGGAGGCGACGTGACCGACGTGCTGGCCGACCGCCGGCGCGACCGCGTGTACGTCGCGCGCTCGCTGCCGCCCGAACTCGACGTGGTCGACCGGCGCACGCTGGCCGTGGTGCGGCGCATCCCGCTCTCGGCAGCGGTGACGGCGTTGGCGCAACCGCTCGAGGGCGCGCTGGTGTACGGCGCGGCGCCGAGCGTGGGGGCGCTGCTGGCCATCGACGTGACGGTGGGACGCGAGGAGGCCGTGCTCCCGTGCGGCGATTCTCCGCGGGACGTGATCACCCTCGAATGACGGGAGGTGCTGTCTGACTCGGCGCGCGGACGGACGGACGCCAGGGGACGCGACGGGACGCGCTGCCCGCGTCGCTCGCCGCGCCCTGTCCGCCGCGCTGCTGGCCGTCGCGGGCTGCGCCACGCCGCCGTCCGCGAACCTGCGCGAGACGTGGCAGTCGACCAAGACGGGCGACGTCGAGACGAAGAGCCGCACGACGCTCGTCGAGGTCGGCGTCGACCAGAACCTCGGGCCCGACCTCGAGGTGCGCGCCAGCGAGCGCCTCATCGGCACCGATCTCGACCTGCGCACGGGCGACCTGCGCCAGAGCGAGCGACGCCTGCTGCACCAGCCCTCGCTCGACATCGTGCTCGCCGCGGGCCTGCTCGAGTGGACCCAGGGCTACGAGTACCAGCTCCAGTCGAGCCGCCCGTCCCCGGGAGCGGACAACGACCTCGAGCGCACCGAGGTCCTGCAACGCATCGACTGGACTCCGGTCGAGCTGCCCGCGGTGACCGCCTGGATCGACCACCAGACGACGCGCGACGACCTGTTCGTCGACCGCGACGACACGCTCTCGCTGGTGCAGGCCGAGGAGACGCGCGGGCCGTTCAGCTACGTGATCTCGCAGCGCGACGAGTTCATCGACGACCACCGCGCCGACGTGCAGGAGGATCGCGTCGACCGCACCTTCCGCGCGACGTACCGCGACGACCACTTCGACCAACGGCTCACGACCTCGCTGAGCGTGTTCCAGGAGACCCGTCACACGGTCACCGAGGTGCCGATCGGTGCGGCGACCGTGCCGGCCGACGAGATCCCGATCCTGGGCGGCTTCGCGGCCATCGACACCTCGCCCGAGATCTCGAACCTGCCGCCGCTGCCGTCCCTCGTCGACGGAGACGACACGACCTCGACCGGCGTGAACATCGGCGGCTTCGTCTCGGGCGGCGAGCTCGGCTGGAACCTGGCGGCCAGCCGCGCCGACGACGCGCCGATCGAGCTGGCCCTGCTGTCCACCGTCGACCCGGTCGACGACTTCCTGCTCGACCAGTTCTCGTTCTCGGCCTGGGCCTCCGAGGACGGCACGTTCTGGACGCTCGTCACCGGCGACGTGCCGTTCACGTACGAGCAGGCCTTCCGGCGCTTCCGCGTGCAGCTGCCGATGGTCACGGCGCCGTTCGTGAAGCTCGTCAACACGGCCTCGCCGCCGGCAGGACCGGCGGTCTTCGTGAGCGACCTGCGCCTGTTCGGGACGTCGTCCGCGTCGCCGTCGAGCGAGCGCACCGCGACGCGCGAGCTGACCCGCAGCCTGACCGGCAACGTCTCGTTCCGGGCCGCCGACGACCTCGTGCTGGGCTACGACCTGTTCGTCCAGCGCGCCGAGCGCGAGCGCGACGACGTCTCGACGCGCGACGAGGACCGGGTCGACAACGGCCTCTCGGCGCTGTGGACGCCGTCCGAGATCGTCGACGTGAGCCTGCGCGCCAACGACCGTCGCACGCAGGACGCGACGCGTCTCGACGAGACGTTCCGCAGCTACAACGGCCTGCTCGGCATCCGTCCGCTCGACGCGCTCGACCTGGCGCTGAACTGGACCTCGACGTGGCGCGAGCGCGACGGCCTGCGCGACTTCGAGACCTCCGCGCTGCGCGAGAGCGCGGGTGCGCAGCTGCTCGAGACGCTCGAGGCCGAGGTCGCCTTCGAGCAGTCGACCCAGAAGGACATCGCCAACGACCGCATCGTGACCCGCGACATCGTCTCGGCCTCGACCACCGCGAACGTCACGCGCGACGTCGACCTGACGCTCTCGGCGCGCGACGTCTCGGCCACCGTCGAGGGCAGCGGCGCGGCCGACATCCCCGACCCGGACGAGCGCATCACCGAGGCGCTGCTCGTGTACCAGCCCTCGAGCCAGCTCACCGCCGAGGTCGACTTCGAGTGGCGCGACACCTTCGCGGGCAGCGGCCTCGACCGGCGCGTGCGGCTCGACTGGATCCCCTTCCCCGAGGGCTCGCTCGACGTGCAGCTCGACGCGCAGCGTCTGTCGTCGGAGCTGGGTGCCACGTCGGTCGACCGCTACCAGATGCTCACCCGCTGGACGATGAACCCCTCCGTCTTCGTCGAGTTCAACTGGGCGCGCCTGGTGCCCGACACCGGCGACCGCTCCACGACCACGTCGCTCGCGCTCAACGGGCGCTTCTGAGCGCGCGCGCGGCCGCGGCCCGGGTCGCGCAACGGTGCCGGGGATCCGTCAGTCCCGGGCGCGCGACGCGCCGTGCATCCCGCACCAGGGACGGCACGCACCGCCCTCGCGCGCTTCGGCGCGGTACGTGGGCGAGCGGCACCACACGATGAGGTTCACGCGTCGCCCGCCGTGGATCGGCAGGGCCTCGTGGCGGTCCCGTCCGGCGTGCAGCAACGCGACGCCGGGGACGTGTTCGAGCAGCAGCTCCTCGTCGCGCGTCCAGCCGCCCTGGGCGTGGGCGTCGCAGCGCAGGCCGCGCAGCGCGAGGCGTCCGCCGGCGGACGACGATCCCAGGCACAGGTTGAGCGTGACCTCGCTGTCGTCGACGTGGAACGGCAGCGCGCGCTCGGCGTCCTCGCCGTACTCGACGACGAAGCCGTGCGCGTCGGCGAGCGTCGCGCCGCCCAGGTCCGCGAAGTGCAGCGCCGCGAGGGGACGCACGACGGACCGCGCGAGCCACGCGCCGAACCCGCGCAGGCCGAGCTCGTCGAGCTGCAGCCCGTCGGCGTGCATCGAGTTCGGCGGCAGTCGCGGGACGTCGTGCGTGCGCCGGAACGCGCGCACCCGTTCGACGTCGGCCAGCAGTCGCGCGCAGGTGTCGGCGGAGAGCAGCGGGCCGGCGTGACGGCGATTGCCGAGGGGGCGCAGGAGTTCCGCGAGGCGCGACCCGTCGCCAGACGCGAGCGCGTCGGCCACGCCGGGCGCGAGCAGGTGCGGTCCCGGCTCGCGCAGGGAGGCGTCGGCCGGGGCGAGGCGTGCGCGCAGCACGGCCCGGCCGGATTCGCGCCGCAGGTGCGCGCGTGCGACCGCGGCGTCGTGCGTCCCGACGCTCGACGGCAGCAGCAGCGCCCGCCAGTGGACGTCGTCGAGCAGCGTCGCGGCGCGCTCGGCGACGGCGTCGATCTGTGCCCGCGGCGGCAGGGCCGCGGCGCGCGGCAGGGTCGCGACGAGGTCGTCCCAGGCGGCGTCGCGGGGGTCGGGCGGCGGGATCGGGAAGGAGGCACGCAAGGGCCTGGATCTTAGCGTTCCGGCCCGGATTCGCTGGCCGCCCGCATTGCGTGGATTTTCACTGGTGAAAATCGGGTATGATCTGGACTCACCATGTCCGGACGACCCGTCCGGTACCGCTCCCCGCTCCAGGAGAACCGGGCATGTCCCCGTCCCGCCTCGCCCTCGTCGGTCTCGCGTGCCTCGCCTTCGTCCCGTGCGCGGTGGCAGGCGAACTCGACTTCGCTCCCTCGTCGTTCCTCGCCGGCAGCCAGCCCAACAGCGTCTCGCTCGGTGACTACGACGGCGATTCGATCCCCGACCTCGCGGTGGCCGACGGCAACACGGCCACCGTGAAGCTGTGGAAGGGTGTCGGTGACGGCACCTTCACCGCGGACGGCACGTTGCCCGCGGCGTCGCAGACGCTCGCCGTCCTGCTCGTCGACCTCGACGGCGATTCCGACCTCGACGTGCTCGCCGGCAGCTCGAACGCCGACATCACGATCCACCGTGGCGACGGCGCAGGGGGCTTCACCGCCGGTCCGATCTTCAAGGCCGCGTTGAGTGGCTCGCCGCCCGACCCGATCGACTTCGCCGTGGTCGACGTGAGTGGTGACGGTCTCGTCGACATCTGCTGCGCGAACTGGCAGGCGAACTCGATCTCGGTCCACCGTGCCCTTGCCAACGGCACCTACGCGCCGCCGATCACGCTGCTCTACCCGGGCATCCTGCTGCGCACGATCTGCGCCGGCGACTTCGACGAGGACGGCGACATCGACCTCGCCACGGGCGGCCTCGGGACGCTGGTGCGCATGGTCGACAACCAGGGTGCCGGCGTGTTCGCCGACAAGGGTGGCATCAGCGGCTACACCGGATGGCTCGCCCGCGCCGCCGACTTCGACGGCGACGGCCACCTCGACCTGCTCGTGAGCAGCATCCCGACGAACGGCGTCGCGGTGGCACGCGGCCACGGCGACGGGACGTTCGACGCGCCCTTCACGATCCCCGCCGGCTACCAGCCGCTCGGCATGGTCGTGGAGGACCTGGACGGAGACGGCGACCTCGACGTCGCGGCGACCACGTCCCTCTCGAACCGCATCGCGATCGTGACGAACGACGGTGCCGGCGGCGGCACCCTCGCGTCGGCCTGGACGAACACCGGCGACGCCTACACGATCGATGCCGCGGACCTCGACGGCGACGGACTGGCGGACCTCGTGAGCAACGAGTTCGACACCGACTCGTGCACCGTGCTCATGAACCTCGGCGAAGGCCCCTGGACGAACACCGGCGCCGTTCTCGGCCAGGCCAGCGGCCTGCACGCGGCGCTCACCGGCTCGGGTCCGCTCACCGCGGGCTCGACGAACGTGCTCGACCTGGCGTTCGCGCGCTCGGCCACGAGCGCCGTGTTCGTGCTCGGCCTGTCGCTGCTCGACGCGCCGTTCAAGGGCGGCGTGCTCGTGCCGAACCCCGATCTGATCGTGGCGGGCCTGCCGCTCGACGCGCAGAAGAACCTGATCTTCCCGTTCGCCTGGCCCGCCGGCGTGCCCGCGGGGACGCCGTTCTGGATCCAGGAGTGGTTCACCGACGCGAGCAACCCGCTCGGTTTCGCGGCCTCGAACGGACTGCGCGGCGAGGCGCAGTAGTCCCCGCCGCGGGGTCGAGTCATCGAGCGCGCCGTCTCGACGACTCGACCCTGTGGTGGCCGCGCGCGCCTCAGGCCTGCGAGAGGTCGAAGCGCAGGAGCGGCATGGCAGGGATGGGCGGGTACGTGAGCGAGAGGCGCCACGCGCGGAAGGACTTCACGTCGTGGCCCATGCGCTCGAGCGTCCATTGCACGAGCTCGGGGTAGCGCGGCACGTCGGACGCGTGCAGCAAGGGTGGCGCGGCACCCATGTCGACCACGCGCGCCGGCACCGGCAGTCCGTAGTGGCGACGTCCGTCGAGTTCGGGGTCGGAACTCGTCTCGAGCCGCGACAGGATCTCGGCCCGCGGTTCGACATCGGCATACGCCAGGTCTTCGTGCACGAAGACGTCGATCTGCAACTTCTCGCAGGGCGTGTTGATCGGCACGGCCGCGACCGCCGAGTCGCCGTCGACCTGCGCGCGCTGCCGGCCGATGCGGTCGGCGCGGCGGCCGAAGACGCAGTCGACGGTGCCCGTGAGGCCGATCGGTCCTTCGCGCATCTCCCACAGCGTGCCGCCCTGCACCTCGATCGGTGAGAGCGCGTCGGGCTCGACGCTGCTGAACGCGCGCACGAGCGGCGGACCTCCGTCGGGTCCGCCCGGGTCGAGCGGGACCACGCTGCTCACGGCCAGAGAACCGTCGATCGCACGGCGGAACGCCTGGTGTCGCACGAGCGGCCAGTTCGCGGTGTGCCGCAGGCGCCGGAAGTCGAACAGTCCTCCCACGGCGGCCGCGTCGACCCAGTCGTCGAGCGCACTCGGCACGTGCACGTGGATGCCGAGCTGGATCCGCGCCTGCACGCCCCAGATGGCGCTGTTGCCGAGGAACGCCTGGCGCCGGCTGGCTTCCTGGACGTCGGCCGAGTCGTCGGAGCCTCCCAGCGAACTCAGCAGCACGTCGAGCCCGGCGCGGTCGGTGGCGTGGGTCTGGACCACCGACTCGAACGCGTCCATGGCCTGCTCGACGCGGGTGCAGATCGCGTCGGACGCCCCGTGCCGCCGGCACGTGTCGAGCAGGATGCGCAGGCCCGGCGCGCCCGGCAGGTGGCCGACGGTGCTCGTCACGTCGTCGGCGTGGATGATCTTCGAGAGCTTCCAGGCCAGGTTGCGGTTGATGCCGTAGCGGCGACACACGTCCTGCGGACGGCGCGAGTCGGCGCCGATCGCGCGCAGGAGCTCGGCGAACGCGGAACGACAGCCGTCCATCGCGTCGAGCAGATCGGACTCGAATCCGCGCACGGGAACGGCTGTTCTCTCTGTGGGATGAGGACCCATCGGCACACGGTCCTGGCAGGGAGTGGATCGGGACGGACGAGTATGCCGCATCGACGGGCCGCCGCGTAGCAGGCTGTCGACGTGGTCTTCCGCGGCGGAGAGCGGCCTCGCTCCGAGGAGCGAAGCGCTCGGCTCGGGATGCGGGCCGCTTTCAAGTCCCGCGTCGTCGTTCCGAAAGGGGGAGACGGTCCGCACGTCCGTGACGCGCGCCGCCGACGCGCGTCGCCGACGGACCCCGGACCGCCCACCCCGAGGACGCCACCCGTGTCGAATCCCGTGCTCGCGCGGCTCGCCGCCGCCCTCGTCCTGCTGCCCGCCGTGACGGGTTGCGAGGCCGTCTCGAACCTGTTCGTGAAGCAGAGCGACGGCACGTCGTTGACGAGCGTCGACGGCCTGCTCGACGAGGTCGAGTCGGTGCACGTCGAGCTCGCGCTCTCGCGTCAGCGGCTCGCCGAGGCCATGTCGGCACTCCGGACCCTGGTCGCGCCCGACTTCGGAGGCGACGCGCTCTCGTCCTATGCGCTGCTGGTCGACGCGGTCGAGCGCTCGGAGACCCAGGCGGCCGCGTTGCGCGCCCAGGCCGACCCGATGCAGGGCGCGGCGGAGCACGTCTTCGCCGCGTGGCAGGCCGACCTCTCGGCGTTCGCCGACGACGGCCTGCGGCAGGTGAGCCGCGAGCGCATGGAGGAGACGCACGCACGCTACGACGCGATCCTGACGGGACTGCTGCCGGCGCTGGCGCGCTTCGACGAGCTGAACCGCACGTTGCGTGACGCCGTGCTGTTCCTCGGGCACGACTTCAACGCGACGGCGGTGGCCGAGCTGGCCCAGGACGTCCAGGCGATGGACGCGCGCGCGGCGGAGGTCGACGCGCTCTTCGTCGAGAGCGTGGACGCCGCGCGCTCCTATGTCCAGGCGGCAGCCATGCCGGGCGAGACGTCTCTCGCCCGGCGCCGGCCCGACGCGTCCGCGGCCGCCTCGGACGACGTGGGTCCGCGCGCGGCCGCCGACGAGTCGACGGCGGCCGAGAAGCTGGGCGCCTTCCCGGTGTCGCCGGCGGTCTCGCGCTCGCCGTCGCGCTGAGCGCGCGGTGAGCGCGTCCGTCCGCCGAAGGAGCCGCGGCCCGTGAGCTGGGTCGTCCTGCTCGCGCTCGTGCTCGCGCTGCTGCTCGCGCTGGCCGTCGCGCTCGCACGTCGCGCCGAACGACGTCGCACCGAGTCGGTGGTGCGCGCGCGGCGCGCGGCCCTCGACGCCGGCGACCGGCAGGCGCGCCTGCAGCATCCCGTGGTCGATCTCTCGCGCTGCCTCGGCTGCGGCACCTGCGTCGAGGCCTGCCCCGAGGAGGGCGTGCTCGAGCTCGTGCACGGCCAGGCGCAGGTGGTCGCCGGTGCGCGTTGCGTGGGACACGCGACGTGCGCGCGCGAGTGTCCGGTGGGCGCGATCACGGTCACGCTGGCCGACCTCGACACGCGTCGCGACGTGCCCGTGCTCGAGCCGTCGCTCGAGGCGCAGGGCGTCCCCGGGCTGTTCCTGGCGGGAGAGCTCACGGCGCACGCGCTGATCAAGACCGCCGTCGAGCACGGCACGCGCGTCGCGCGCGCCGTCGCCGCGCGCGGGCAGGCGCCGGACGATGTGCTCGACCTGTGCATCGTGGGCGCCGGTCCCGCGGGACTGGCGTGCGCGCTGGAGGGCCTGCGTCTCGGCCTGCGCGTCGTGCTGCTCGAGCGCGAGACGAGCGTCGGGGGCACGGTGCGGCACTATCCGCGCCGCAAGCTCGTGCTCACCCAGCCCGTCGCGCTCCCGCTGCACGGGACGCTCGCGCGCACGACCTACGAGAAGGAGGAGCTCGTCGGGCTCTGGGAGCGCGTCGTGCGCGAGCACGCCGTCCCGCTGCGCGGCGGACGCACGCTGCGCGCGGTCGAGCGCGACGGCGACGGCTTCGTCGTGCGCACCGACGTCGACACCGTGCGCGCGCACTCGGTCTGCCTGGCCCTGGGGCGGCGCGGCACGCCGCGGACCCTGGGCGTCCCCGGCGAGGAGCTGCCGAAGGTCGCGTACGGACTGCTCGACGCCGCCACGCTGAGCGGACGCCGGGTGCTCGTGGTGGGAGGTGGCGACAGCGCGCTCGAGGCCGCGCTGGCGCTCGCGGAGCAGCCCGGGAACCGCGTCACTCTCAGCTACCGCAAGGACGCCTTCACACGCGTGCGCGCGCGCAACGCGGAGCGCCTCGCGCGGGCCGAGGCCGAGGGGAGCGTGGCCGTCCTGCGGCGCAGCGAGGTGACCGAGGTGCGTGTCGGCGAGGTCGTGCTCGCGCTGCACGGCGAGCACGGGACGCGCGCGCTGCGCCTCCCGAACGACGACGTCTTCGTGCTCGTCGGCGGCACGCCGCCGTTCGAGCTGCTCGAGCGCGCGGGCGTGTCGTTCGATCCGGCCCGGCGCGCGCCGGTGGACGCGCCGGGCGAGCTCGGCACGGGACTCGTCCCGGCCCTGGCGGCCGCGCTCGTCGCGGCGGTGGCCGCGCTGCTCTTCGCCACGTGGCACCACGGCTACTACGCGCTGCCGATGGCGCGGCGTCCGACGCATCCCGACCACGCGTGGTTGCGCGCCGGCGCGGGGCTCGGCCTGGGACTCGGCCTGCTCGCCGCCCTCGCCGTGGCGGTCAACCTGGCCTACGTCGCGCGGCGTGCGGGCTGGCTGCGCGTCGGCTCGCTGCGCGCGTGGATGACGAGCCACGTGGCCACCGGCGTGGCGGCGGTGCTGTGCGCGATGCTGCACGCGGGCATGGCGCCGCGCGACACCGTGGGCGGCGACGCGTTCGCCGCGCTCGTCGTGCTGCTCGGAACGGGCGCGCTCGGACGCTACGTGTACGCCTGGGTGCCGCGCGCCGCGAACGGCCGCGAGCTGCGGCTCGACGAGCTGCGCGCCGAGCTGCTGGCCGTCCCCGGGACGCGCGTGGACGACGCGTTCGACGGCGAGGTGCGTCGCGAGGTCGTGGCGCTGCTCGACGCACGCCGCTGGAAGGGCTCGTCGGCCTCGCGCGTGCTCGCGCTGTGCGGCGTCCAGCTCGACCTGGCGCGCACGGCGCGTCGCATCCGAGAGCGGGCGTCGGTCGCGGGCGTCCCGCGCGACCGGGTCGACACGGCGCTCGAGCTGGCCCGTCGCGCACACCGCGAGGCGTTGCTCGCGGCCCACGCCGAGGACGCGCGCGCGGCGCTGGCGTCCTGGCGCTGGCTGCACCGCTGGATGGCGGCCCTGCTCGTGGTGCTGCTCGTGCTGCACGTCGGCTACGCGCTGACCTACGGCGGTCTGCTGGCCGGCGAGGCCGCGCACGTCCCGGGGGTGCTCGAATGAGGCGTCCCTCGGTGAAGCTGCTGGTCGGCGTGTGTTCTCTGGGGCTCGTGCTCGTGGTGGGGCTGCTGGACCTGCGCCGCACCGCGCCGGGAGCGCTCTCGGCCATGCACGCCCGGGTACCCGAACTGGCCGGCGCGAACGCCTGCGCCGCGTGTCACGGAGGCCTGTTCACGAGCGTGACCGAGGCCTGCCTCGACTGCCACGGCGCGATCGACGCGCAGATCGCGTCCAGCGCGGGACTCCACGGCGGCCTCGATCGCAGCGAGGCCGTGCGCTGCGTGACATGCCACTCGGAGCACCACGGCGAGGCGTTCCCGATGGTGAACGCGGCCAGTTTCGCGCGCGCCGGCGTCGACGACGTCGAGGCCTTCGACCACGTGCTCGTGGGCTTCGTGATGGACGGTGCGCACCTCGAGCGCGACTGCACGGCCTGTCACGAGCACGCGCGCGACGATCTGCCGCCCGAAGGGACTCCGCGCTTCGGCGGCCTGTCCCGCGACTGCGCGGCGTGCCACGCGGACCCGCACGAGGGACGCATGACGGTCGACTGCGTGCGCTGCCACGGCCAGCGGACCTGGGACGGCCTGGGCTCCCTCGGACACGGAGACCGGTTGCCGCTCGTGGGCGGGCACGCCGACGTGGCCTGCGCGACGTGCCACGTCGAGGGCACGTCCCACGGGCTCGAGGCGCTGGGGACGCGCGGGTCGGCGTCGCTCGACGCGCGCATGTGCGCCGTCTGCCACGCGTCACCGCACGACCCGGGCTTCGTGCGCGACGTGGGACTCGTGACCTCGCGTCCGGCGGGGGACGCCTGCGCCGCGTGCCACCTCGCCGGGCAGACGCTCTTCCGCTCACCGGACGTCGACGTGCCGCCGGCGCTGCACGCGCTCACGGGCTTCGCGCTCGACGCCCCGCACGCCGCCGTCGCGTGCGACGCGTGCCACGGCGTGGCCGGTACGTTCGCCGAGCGCTTCCCCGGACGCCCGGCCGACGACTGCCGCGCGTGCCACGCCGATCCGCACGGCGGACAGTTCGACGCCTCGCGAAGGACGCCGGGCGACTGCCTCGCGTGCCACGCGCGCGACGGGTTCGTCCCTCCGCGCTTCGACGCCGACGCGCACGCGGCCACCGCGCTCCCGTTGGACGGAGCGCACGCCGCGCTGACCTGCGAGGCGTGTCACGAGCGTCCCGCGCCGGATGCGCCGCGCGCCTTCGCCGGCACGCCCGCGCGCTGCGAGGACTGCCACGCCGATGCGCACGATGGCGCCTTCGACGCGCGCCTCGTCGCGCAGCCCGACGATCCGCGCGGGACGTGCGCACGCTGCCACTCGGTCGAGCGCTTCGACGATCCCCTGCCCGGCGGCTTCGTGCACGGCGCGTGGACGGGCCTCGTGCTCGACGGCGCGCACCTGCAGGTCGGCTGCGAGACCTGCCATCCCGCCACGCACGCATCCGACGACGCCGGACGTCGCTTCGGACGCGTCGCCGACCACGTCGACGTCGCGCGCGGTTGCGCCGCCTGCCATGCCGACGTGCACGAGGGAGCGTTCGAACGCCCCGGCCTGGCGCGCAGCGTCGACGGACGCACCGACTGCGCGCG
This sequence comes from Planctomycetota bacterium, assembly GCA_020638905.1. Lineage (GTDB taxonomy): Bacteria > Planctomycetota > B15-G4 > B15-G4 > B15-G4 > JACKHP01. The sequence continues at coordinate 95,197 of JACKHP010000009.1, forward strand.
CTGCCACGACGCGACCTCGTTCCGCAGCCTGCCCGACGGCTTCGACCACCGCCGTTGGACGGGCTTCGCGCTCACGGGCCGCCACGAACAGTCGGCCTGCTCGGCCTGCCACGTGCCGCGCGCGCCCGACGGCGACGGACGCACCTGGTCGCACGCCGTCGGGTCGCGCTGCGCCGACTGCCACGTCGATCCGCACGCGGGGCAGTTCCGCGTGGACGACGCCACCGACTGCGCGGTCTGCCACCGCGCGGCCGCCACCTTCGCCGACCTGCGCTTCGACCACGAGACCGACGCGCGCTTCGCCCTGGGCGATGCGCACTCCGGGCTGTCGTGCGCCGCGTGCCATCCCACCGTCGAGGCGGGGATGTACCAGGTCGTGCGCTGGCGTCCGCTCTCGGGCGCGTGCGTCGACTGCCACGGCGTGCAGGAGAGCGTGCTCCTCGCGCGCCGGGCCGGAGGCGCGCGGTGAGCCGGGACGCGCATCCGAATCGTCGGCCGCTCGCGGCGCGGCGTGGCCGCGTCGTCCGCGACGCCCTGCCGCGCACCCTCGCCTCCCTGTGCGCGGTCGCCGCGCTCGCGTCTCCGCTCGCGGCGCAGGAGGCCGAGGTGCGGCTCGACCTTCGCGTCGTGGCGTCCCACCCGGGTGGGCTGGTCGACGTCGACCGCGGCACGCGCGACGGCGTGCGCGCGGGCGACGAGGTGCTGCTCACGCCGCGCGGCGGCGACGTCCTGACCGGATCGGTGACGCGCGTCGAGGAGGGCACGGCGCTCGTCGAGCTGCGCGTGCGCGGCGCGCTCCCCGACCCGGGGACGAAGGGCGCCGTGTTCGTGCCGGCGTCGCGCTTCGACGTTCCCGCCGACCAGCCGGCCGTGCCGCCGCCGCCCGAGCATCCGCCGTGGTCGAACGACGACGCGGCCTTCGCGAAGGGCGACGCGCTGCTCGCGAAGGTCTCGGTGCTGCACCCCGAGCAGCGCCCGTTGCGCGTGGACGGACGCGCCTCGTTCGACGTCGCGTCCACCGACACGAGCGAGGGCGGACGCAGCGACTCGCTGCTGCGCACGGGGCTCGACCTGTCCGTCGAGAATCCGCTCGGCCGCGGTGGGGTGTTCACGTTCGCGGCCGACCTCTCGCGTCGCGCCACGCACGAGCCGGGGGTCGGCGACGAGCACCGCACGGTCTTCCGCACCGAGCGCGCGTCGTACGCGTGGGGCGGCACGCGCTGGGAACCCGACCGCCAGGAGGTGGGACGCTTCCTGCAACCCGTCGCGCCCGAGCTGGGCCTGCTCGACGGCTGGGCCTGGACGCGTCGGCGCGAGGGCGGCGATCTGTTCGGCGTCAGCGTGGGCTTCGTCCCCGAGGACGATCGCAACCTCTCGACCGGCGCCGACGTGCAGCTCGCCGGCTCCTACCGCGCGAACCTCGACGATGCCGACCGCACCGCGGTGACCGGCGCGTACCAGAAGACCTGGCACCACGGCACGCCCGACCGCGACCTGTTCGTGGCCAGCGTGCAGCACCTGCCGTCCGACGGGTGGACGCTGCGCGGCAGCGCGTGGGTCGACGCGTACACCGCGTCCGACGACGCCAAGGGCGCGGGCCTCGGCCTCACGCGCGCGTACGCGAGCGCGCGTCGCAAGCTGTCCGAGGGCGACGAGACGGGCTTCACCTGGACGCACCAGGAGTTCCCCGAGCTGCGCGCGGACGGCCTCGTCCCGCTCACGAGCGCCGCGCTCGCCGACGCGCACAGCGATCGCCTGGCCTGGTTCGGGACGCAGCGCGCGTCCGACGTGGCGCGCGTGCGCGCCGAGGTCGGCGGCTGGACCGACCAGGACGACTCGGGCGGCGACGTCGAGGTCGGCCTCGACCTGCGGCACCTCTTCGTGCGCGACGCCCGCGCGAGCTGCTCGCTGTTCGCCACGTCGGGCGCGTTCAGCGACGGCGTGGGCGCGCGCGTCGGCTACGGCTGGCCGTCCGGCGAGGGGAGCTGGGATCTCGCGTACGAGGTGGTGCGCTACGAGAACAAGGGTTTCGTCGACGGCTTCGGCGAGACGATCCAGCACTGGCTGCGCGTCGGACGCGACGTGCGCCTCACGCCGCAGTGGGACCTGCTCATGTCGGCCGACGCACGCGTCTGGGACCGCGAACGCAGCCTGACGCTCACCGTCCATCTCGGCCGGCGCTTCTGAGGACGATCATGATCGAGGGACGACACATCGCGCGCGCGCTGGGCATGGCCGCGCTCCTGCTGTGCGGCGGCGCGTGCCTCACGAGCGGCGGCGCGCGCGCGGCGCGCACCTCGGCCATCCACGGCTGGTGGGCGGGACTGGGACCCGTGCTGCCGCACGACAGCTTCCCGGCCGACTGCGCTGCGTGCCACGAGCCCGACGGCTGGCACCATCTCGTGGACGACTTCAGCTTCGACCACGCGCGGCAGACGGGCGTGCCGCTCGAGGGCGCGCACGCCCGGGCGCAGTGCCTGCGCTGCCACAACGACCGCGGTCCCGTGGCGGAGTTCGCGGCGCTGGGCTGCGTCGGCTGCCACGAGGACGTGCACCGCGCGCAGCTCGGCGCCGACTGCAGCTCCTGCCACTCGCAGCGGACCTGGGTGCCGCGGGGACGGGCGCTCACGCTGCACCAGCAGACGCGCTTCCCACTCGTGGGCGTGCACGCCTCGACGTCCTGCCGACGTTGCCACGACGCCGGGGAGATCGGCGTCTTCCTGCCGGTCGACACCGCGTGCGTGAGCTGCCACACCGACGACCTGTACGACGCCGACAATCCGAACCACATCGCGCTGGGCTGGGTCGACGAGTGCGACGGGTGCCACAAGCCGGTGGTCTGGAACGACGCGCAGACGCCGTGACACGCGCACCGGCCCCGGGATGTCCGGGCGCGTCGCTCGCGAGCGGCGCGACGTCGGCCGTCAGCGCTCCAGTTCGCGGGCCAGCCAGGCGCGCGCGAGCTTCCAGTCGCGTCGCACCGAGCGCGGCGAGAGCTCGAGCAGCTCGGCGGTCTGCCGCTCGTCGAGGCCGGCCCAGAAGCGCAGGCGCACGACGCGCGCCAGGCGTTCGTCGAGCGCCTCCAGATTGGTGAGGGCTTCGTCGATGCGCAGGACGCTCTCGTCGTCGGCGGTCTGCTGGAGCTCGAGGGCGTCGAGCGGCAGCCGTTCCAGCCGTCCACCCCGCTTGGCCGACCGCTTCTTGCGCGCGTGGTCGACGAGGACGCGGCGCATGGCCTCGCCGGCGGAGCCGAAGAAGTGCGCGCGGCTGCCGAAGCTCGCACCGCCGGGGCCGTTGAGGCGCAGCCACGCCTCGTGGACCAGCACGGTCGGACCCAGGGTGTGGTCGGAGCGTTCCTTCGACATCTGACCGCGGGCGAGCTCGCGCAGCTGGCCGTAGACGAGCTCGAACAGATCGGTGCGCGAGGGCTCGTCGCCGTCGGCCTGGGTGAGGAGCAGCGTCAGGCGGCGCAGGTCCGACTCGGCCGGATCGAGGGAGCCGTCGTCGCGTGCGGGCGATGCGGTCAACGATGCCCCCGGCGCTTGCCTTCGACGGTGCTGACGCGGCGGCTCGACCTGCTCGGGACGGACGCCTGCTCGTCCGCGACGAGGAGCGGGTCTTGGTGCAAGCCCATGCGGAACGCCTCGACGGCCACGTCCATCTCCTGCGTGTCGCGAGGATACACCTTCGACCCGGCGAGGGCGGCGCGCAGGCCGGCGTCGAGGCGCGGCGCCATGGCCTTCCACTCGGCCATCTGCTGCAGGTACTCGATCTCGAGGAAGGCGCCGAAGAGGTCGCCGCGCGTCTTGCTGTCGTACGAGCGGTGGCTGAGCCAGCGCGATTGCTCACGATGGTCGGTCAGCGCCAGGGCGTCCTCGGCGCCGTTCTGCTCGAACAGCGCGACGAGGTCGGGGCGTCCGAGCTCGCCGAGCAGGGTGCGGGTGTCGAGCGTCTCGAGGCGCTCGACCTCGGGGACGCCACCCAGCGCCCGGGCGAAGAGCGCCGGCAGCGGCTCGCTGTCGGGCATGCCGTCGAGGCGTGTGACCGCCTCGGCGTCCAGCAGCGACGTGAACGACTCGTGGTCGCGTGCGCCGGACTCGAGCACGAGGTCCAGCAGCAGCCGTCCGGCGGCGCGGTCGCGCGGCAGATCGGACTCGGACTCGGCGGTGCGAACGAAACTGGCCGGCGCCTCGCTCTTGTGGTCGGCCACGAGGTCCGTCCAGTGGCGCGTGCGACTCGCGTCGTGGGAGAGCCACGCGTCACCGGACTTCACCACGGTCGTGGCCAGGTTCGCCGGAGGTCCGACGAGGGGTGCCGGCGGACGCTGGCCCTGGGGCACGAAGCCCGACCAGCCCGGGCGGAACCAGCCGGGAGTCTGCACGGTCCAGCTCTCCTGTCCCACCCAGGCCTCGCCGTAGGCCTCGATGTCGAGTTCGTCGATGAGCCCGTTCGCGAGCCACGGCGGCACCATGCCCCACGCCCCGCGCCGCAGGGCGCGGTTCGCGACGAACGCCAGGGCGTAGTAGCCGACGCCGTGCTCGATCCAGTCGTCACGGCGCTCGGCGATGACCGGGTTCGCGAGGTTGAAGAGCTGCACGTTCCAGGTGCGCACGACCTCGGCGCCACGGTTGGCCGACGTGTCCACGAGGTTGGCGGGGTACCAGCCGGAGAAGCCGCGGCGCTCGCAGACGTCGAGCAGCGCGACGAGATCGCCGAACGCGCCCTCGCCCGGCTCCGACGAGGCGAGCACGACGGGCAGGCGCGCGGCCGAGACGAGTCCGGCGCCGCCGGCGGGCCACCGCCGCTCGACGACGGCGGCGGCGGGCGCGAGCGCGCTGACCACGCCGTCGAGGGTCTTCTGCGCGTCCTCGCGCGACGCGAGGCCGTCCTCCTGGAGCACGGACACGTCGAACGGGCCCACGCTCGCGGACAGGAACAGCTCACTGTCGAGCACGGCCTCGAAGATCTCCTGCCCGTTGGCGCGGGGTCCGAGGTCGGCGTTGCCGAGGGCACGCTCCAGGAGCACCGTGGACTCCGCCGGCAGAGCTTCGGTGTGCTGCTTGGCGTACAGCGGGGCCGCGCCCAGGCTGCCGAGCAGGATGCCCGCGAGCGCGCTCGTTCCGATCCGTGTCCCGATCCGCTGCCGATCACCCATGGTCTCGCCCCGTCGTCGTGGGTCGCAGGATGGCGACCTCATCTCCTCGTGCGCATTCGGGGTCCGGGAGAGGACAAGAAGGTCGCGGGTTCGCGGGAGGAGGCTCCCCCGGGCCGCTCGGCCACGGCCGTCCCGCCGCCCGGGCCGGGTCGCCGGGAGGAGGCCCCGGGCGGTCTCGTGTCGTGCTCGCGTCGCCGCGCGTGGGGGTGTCCGGCAGCCTCAAGTGGACATCGCCCGTCGACGATGTACGACCCGTCCGCGGGGGAGACCCCGCGCCGGTGCGCAACGGAGAGCGCGCGCCGTCCGGCGTCGCGAGCCGGGGCACCGTGGGACGTGAGGAGAGCCACGCCACCCCCGGATCCCGCGCCCATGGGCAATCGTCGTCCCGCCGTGCTGCTCGTCCCGCTCGCGCTGTTCGTCGGCTGCTCGGGAGGCGGGGGAGGCGGCTCGGGCGGGTCGGCCAGCAACGCCGTCGAGTCGTGCATGACGTGCCACAACGCGTCGTCCGAGAACGACTACGGCGGACCGGGACTCGAGAACCCGCACCCGTTCCCGGGTGCGTCGAAGATCAAGTGCAGCACGTGTCACGGCGGCGATCCGAAGGCCGAGACGCAGGACGGCGCGCACGTCCCGCCGCCGCCGGAGATCGGCGACGAGGCCAACCTCGCGAGCGACGCGCACGCGTACTTCAATCGTCGCACGCTCGTCGGACTCGACCTGTTCGACGACTACGAGGTGGGCGGCAGGACCTGGCACGGGCTCGACTACCTGCAGTTCGTGAACCCCGGCGACCTGCGCGTGGTGACCGAGGGACGCAGCTGCGGCAAGTGCCACTTCGGCCACGCCGAGAGCGTGAACACGAGCCTGATCGCCACGTCCGCCGGCATCCTGGCGGGCGCGATGTTCGCCATCGGCTCCGACGTGCGCGTGCCCGAGAGCGAGGGGCTCTACGGCGACACCGCGTCCGACCTGGGCTTCCGCGCGGTGGTCGACCCGCAGTACCAGGTCGACCCGGGCGCCGTCGGCTCCGTGGCGCGGCTGGACGAGTTCCCGGTGTACAGCGTGAAGGGCGACGCGTCCGGCGTCTTCAACAACCCCGACTACTTCGCGGCGAGCGTCGACTTCGGCAACCAGCTCGCGGACAACCGCGTCGTGTCCGACTCGGTGCTGGAGCACCTGTACGCCGAGCAGGTCGCGTTCACCTGCGGCGACTGCCACCTGGGCAGCGCGGGCGCGAACAACCGCTACGGCGACTTCCGGTCGTCAGGCTGCACGGCCTGCCACATGCCGTACGCGCTCGACGGACGCTACGACGGCAGCGATCCGAACGTCGTCAAGGACGAGCCGGCGAACCCCGATGCGATCGCGGCCCCCGAGCGCAGCCACACGCGCGGCCACCGCATCATGAGCGTCGCGAAGACGCTTCCGAACGGCGTGGTGCAGCAGGGCATCGACGACTACGCCTGCGCAGGGTGCCATCAGGGCAGCAACCGCACGGTGATGCAGTTCTGGGGCATCCGCCTCGACCAGAACAAGGACCTGAAGAACGGCGTGCAGTACCCGCTCCAGCCGGTGAGCTTCACGAACACCAAGAACGACCCGCGCCTGTTCGATCCGGCGGTGGGCAACAAGACCTTCAACGGGCGCGACCGTGACCAGTACATCCTGTTCGAGGACTACGACGGCGACGGACGCGACGACACGCCGCCCGACGTGCACTACGAGGCGGGCATGGGCTGCATCGACTGCCACGGCAGCTACGACCTGCACGGCGGCGACGTGGCCAAGGGGTCCGACGGCATCTTCAGCCGCATGGAGCACGGCGTCGCGATCGGCTGCGAGAGCTGCCACGGCACGATCGACGCCTACGCCTCGACCAAGGCCGGCAAGAACTACGACGGCGTCTCCGCCCAGCTCGCGATGGACGAGGGCGGCAACCTGCTGAAGCACGTCGAATGCGACGGGAACGGCGACCTGTGGCTCACGAGCCGCCTCGACGGCGTGCGGCACTACGTCCCGCAGGTGCGCGACACGGTGGTCGACTCGGGACGGCTGAACCCGCTCGACGACGAGCCGCTCTACACCCAGCGCGCGAGCTACGCCATGGGACGCGCCGACGGCGACCCCGGCACGGGCCTCGGTCCGCTGCAGCTCGACTCCGCCTTCACGGGCTTCACGCACACCGACGACATGAACTGCGTCGCGTGCCACGCGAGCTGGACGAACACCTGCCAGGGCTGTCACCTCGGCGGACGCTACGACGGCAACAACGACTTCAGCAACATCACGGGCCAGCCGATCGTCTTCGAGCAGGCCAACGCCGACTTCGTCTACCAGTCGCCGATCCCGTTCCAGCTCGGCGTGGGACCCGACGGCAAGATCACGCAGCTCAGCGCCAACACGAAGATGTTCTTCCAATGGGAGGACAAGAAGGGCGACGAGACCCGGGCCTTCAGCTTCAGCGACCGTCTCGGCCAGGGCGACTCGCCCGACGCGGCCCATCCGTCGCTGAGCCACAACGCGATGATGGCGCACTCGATCCGCGGCCGGGTCGAGCCGAAGGACGAGGGTCCGCGCTACTGCGCCGCGTGCCATCTCACCGAGCAGGGCCTGGCCGACTTCGGCGCGTCCGAGTACGACGCGTTCCGCGCGGCGGTCGCGGCGGGCGACTACGAGTCGCTCGACTACGACATGCTCGCCGAGCAGATCGGACGCAATCCGGGCAACACGCTCGACTCGCCGGTCTGGGTGCACATGGCGGCCGGCCTCGGCAGCGGGCTCTTCCTGTTCGACGACAAGGGATGTCCCGTGAACCCGCTCGACGACAACGACCAGCGCGTGGGATGCGACGGCGTCGCGCCCGCCGACGCGCCGTTCACGAACGACCGCGCGCGCTTCGACCTCGACCGCATCGTGAACGAGGACGGCACCTCGAACGCGTCCAACAACCATCCGTTGCAGCAGGCCGGTGTCACGTCCGACCTGCGCGACGGCGCGACGGATCCGCAGATGGCGGGACCGCTCGGTGCCACGCTCCTGCAGCGGCTCACCGACCCCTCCGTCGGCATCGTGCTCGACTCCTGGCTCGACGCCGACGGTCAGCCGCGCGGGAACGCGGGCACCTGGATCGTGGATCCGTAGCGCACAGGGACTGGCCTCCCCGGCGGCCCGGACCGCCGTCGGGGAGACCTTTTCTCGCGCCTCCCGCGCGCGCCGCCGTGCCATGGCGGGGCCTCGCGCGGATAATCTCGGCACGCTGTCGATCGGGCCGCCGCCCGTTCGACCAGGGGATGTCCACCGACGCATCCCCCTCTCCGAGGAGCTCCCATGAAGTACCTGTGCCTGGCGTACGGCGACCAAGAGAAGATGTCGAAGCTCACGCCCGAGCAGTTCGCGGCGCTCATCGATCGGTGCAAGCTGCACGACGCCGAGATGCGGGCCACCGGGCAGTACCTCGAGGGCATCAGCCTCGAGTGGGGCGGCCCGGTGATCAAGGCGGTGGGCGGCAAGCCGGTGGTCACCGACGGTCCGTTCGTCGAGAGCAAGGAGCAGGTCGGCGGCGCCGTGATCATCGAGGCGCGCGACCTGAACGACGCGATCCGGGTGGCGTCGATGCACCCCGCGGCGCACCTGGGAGCCGACCTGGGCTGGGCGATCGAGGTGCGTCCCATCGCGGACGCCTGCCATCAGTGAGGACGACGGGCGCGCGTCGGACGGCGACGTGACGGACGACGACGCGGCGGCGCGCGGCGGTGGCGAGGCGGCGTCCGGCGCGCGCGAGGTGCGCGATGTGCGCGAGCGGATCGAGGCGCTCTGGCGCGACGAGTCGCGGCGCGTGCTCGCCACGCTGGCGCGGCTGCTGGGCGACCTCGAGCTGGCCGAGGACGCGCTGCACGAGGCGTTCGCCGCCGCGCTCGAACGCTGGCCGCGCGAGGGCGTCCCGGCGAGCCCGCGCGCGTGGCTCGTGTCCACGGGACGCTTCCGCGCCGTCGACGCGCTGCGACGACGCGCTCGTTTCGACGCGTCGCTCGGCGAGCTCGCGCGGCGCGTCGAGCGCGACGCACGGGACGCGTCGCGCTCCGGCGCGGCGCGCGAGCCCGACGAACCGGCGGCGCTCGTGGACGACCGCCTGCGCCTCGTCTTCCTGTGCTGCCATCCGTCGCTGTCCGACGAGGCGCGCATCGCGCTCACCCTGCGCGAGGTCTGCGGGCTGACCACCGAGGAGATCGCGCGCGCGTTCCTGACGAGCGCGTCGACGCTCGCGCAGCGCATCGTGCGCGCCAAGGCCAGACTGCGCGACGAGCGCGTCGCGTTCGAGCTGCCCGGCCCGGACGCGCTGCCCGAGCGCCTCGACGCCGTGCTGCGCACGATCTACCTCGTGTTCAACGAGGGCTACCTGGCCACGTCGGGCGAGATGCTCGTGCGCGCCGACCTGTCGTCCGAGGCGACCCGGCTGGCGCGGCTGCTCGTCGAGCTGTGCCCCGAGCCCGAGGCCGAGGGACTGCTCGCGCTCGTGCTGCTGCACGAGTCGCGGCGCGCCGCGCGCAGCACGGCGGCGGGCGAGATCGTCCTGCTCGACGACCAGGACCGCGCGCTCTGGGATCGCGCGCTCGCGTCCGAGGGCTGCGCGCGTGTCGAGCGTGCCCTGCGCTCGCGCCGCTTCGGACCGTACACGCTGCAGGCGGCGATCGCCGCCGTCCACGCCGAGGCGCAGGACGCCGCGTCCACCGACTGGGCGCAGATCGTGGGACTCTACGACGTGTTGCTGCGCGCCGAGCCGTCCCCCGTGATCGCACTCAACCGCGCGCTGGCCGTCGCGCGCCGCGACGGCGATGCGGCGGGACTCGAGATCGTCGACGCGCTGCTCGCGCGCGGCGAACTCGACGGATACCACCTCGCGTACGCCGCGCGGGCGGACCTGTGCCGACGCCTGGGGCGCGTCGCGGAGGCCAGGGCCGCGTACGCGCGCGCGCTCGAGCTGGTCCGGCAGGGGCCTGAGCGGCGCTTCCTCGAGCGGCGGATGCGCGAGTCGGGCGGTTAGGGGGCGGCGCTCGGCGGCAAGCGGGTCGGCCTGCCCGCGCGGTCGCGGACGAGAGCCGGAGCGCGGCGGTCGTCGAGTTGTCGGCGGCTGGAGGTGGGCGTAGGATCGATCTCGTCGCCGCTCTCGGGGTCGCGAACCCGGCTTCGCGGCGAGATCGAGCGACGGGTCGGTCTTCCTGCGGTGGCCGTACCGGTGCGATCCACTGGTCTGCCGCGCGGGTGCCGGTCAGGCGAGGACCCGAGATGAACATCTTCAAGAAGGCCCTGGGCGCGCTGCAGGCCGGGTACCTGGGAGGCGAAGTCGTCACCACCGTGGGACGGGTCGAGGGTGAGCCCGCGATGGGAATGACGGCCGACCTCATGAAGGCCTCCGGCGAGATGCAGGTTCACGTCGTCCGGACCCCGTCGGAAGAGCGGGTCGTGGTGCTCGAGCTGCTCCAGGAACGAGCGCCGGGCGACGGCTCCGACATGGTCTGCGTCAGGCTTCGAGGGCCCGAGGCGACCCGGCTCTCGGAGCTGCTTCGCCGAGCGTCCGAAGAGGCTGTCCGACCGGGCGCTGCGACCGACACGACTTCACCGCGCGGCTGACCGACAGTCCGTTGCGGCCTGGAAATCCGGAGCTCCGAACACGATGGGCGACGAACAGGTCGTACCCGAGACGAAGGGTGTCTCGGTGAGATTGCTCTCCGCGGTCGACCTCGGCCCCGAGATCGAAGGCATGGCAGGACGCCAACTCCGGATGCGCATGGTCACGATCGAGCCTGGTGGCGTCTTCGGACCGCTTCACGATCACAGGGGCCGGCCGGGAACCGTCTACATCCTGCAGGGGACGATCACGGATCATCGCAATGGGATCGCGACGGACTACGGTCCGGGAGTGGGCTGGCCCGAAGACAGGAACACCACGCACTGGCTCGAGAACAGGGGGACGGTCCCGGCCGTGGAGATCTCGGTCGACATCGTCAGCCAGGTGTGAGCGCGGTCCCGACGGACGTCGGGTCGGACGGCCGGCATTCCTTCCGCCGCAGCGCGCCTCGTCACCGCCCTCCGTGCTGAGCGTGCCGGCCGGCACCCGATTCGGCTCCGCCTCGGCGACACCCGGCGTCCCGGGTCGACGGCCTTGGCCGCTCGCCCCGCCGGATGGCGCATGGAGGGGTCCGTTGCCGCTCGCAGGTTCCCGGAGGTCCGTCATGCCGCTTCGCGCCCGATGCAATCCACGCTTCGCGCTGGGCCTCGTCGTCCTTGCGATCGCTGCCTGCGCGACGACGCTCGACGACCGACTCGCCTCGGCCACGCCCGAATCGCTGCTCGAGCGCCCGCTTCTGAGTCGACTCGAGGACCTGAGTCCCGGGTCTCTCGACGCGCTGTTCGCGAAGCTCGACACCTGCGAGCCCGACACCGAGCTCGAGAGCTCCGTGGGAGAGGCGATCCGCGTGCTCGTCGAACGCGAGTACCGACGACACGTGCCCGAGGCGCGATGCTCCAAGACGTACCGACACTCGCCCGTCCTCGGCATGGCGGTCGATCCCGGTCCGCTTCGCGCGTGGTGGACCGGCAACCGCGAGCGCGTCCTCGCGCGTGAGCCCTTCGATCTCCCGGACGGGATGGTCGACACCCACGGCATGTCCTTCCTGGAATCGGTCACGGCGATGGGGGCGTCGAGCGATGCCGCGCAGGTGCAGGAGCCCGATCCCGAGACCCTGCGTGCATGCCTCAGCGAGCTCGGGTATGTCGGAAGGACCGAAGGCGACCGCTGACCGCCGGACGCCTTGGGAGCCCGCGGCCATTCGCGACCCCACCAGGGAGAATCACCGTGGACGACCTCCTGCGCGGCGAACGCCTCGCAGTGGCCCACGGACGGGCGTCCGGCCGTATCATGACCCGCGGCGACAGCGCGCCGGGCGCCTGTCCGGCGACCGTGGGAGGAAGGCTGTCCCGACCACCCGTCCGGAGCCGGTCTGATGGACTTCACCCAAGTGCTGCTGCACGTCGGACGCATCGCGCTCGTGCTCGCCATCGCCGCCCGTCCTTCGTCGCGCGACGAGCCGACGCGGCCCGGCTGGCAGGCCGCCGACGGCGAGGGCGGCATGTCGCTCGTCACGCTCGTGAACCTCGATCCGAAGCGCATGCCGGTGGCCGTCGAGGCCGACGACGACGCCAAGGACATGAAGCTGCACGGTCGCCGCAAGTTCAAGCCGGCCAAGCTCGACGACTCGCTGGGCCAGGTCGCGCGGCTCGAGCTCAAGAGCCGCAAGCCGCAGGCGGCCGTGTGCCTGGGCAGCGCGTTCCACGGCGCGGGCGGCAGCAGCACGAGCGTGCGCATGGCCTGGGACGACGACAAGGGCTTCGTCGACGGCACCACGCTCGGCTTCTTCGAGGTGCGGCACACGGTCGGCGACACCACCGTCGTGCGACGACTCGAGGCGGTCTGGCACGATGACATGCAGGGCTTCTCGGTGCGCGCCGTCGAGGATGGCGAGGTCGTCGGCGAGACGGTCGACTATCCCGGCGAACAGCAGTTGCAGCTCGGCATCTCGCAGTTCGGCACCGACCTCATGCTCACGGCGGCCGTCGCGTCGGGCGACAACGAGACGAGCGACGACGCGACGCTCTACACGGCCGACCTCGGCGCCGACGACCTCACCTACTGCGGCGCGTTCGGTGCCGAGGGACTGGACAAGGGCGGCCGCATCTTCTTCGACCGGCTCTCGGTCTACGGTGACCCGAACCAGGTCGACCTGACCTTCGGCGAGAAGGTACTGGCCTACACACTGCAGGTCGCCTCGGTCGACTCGGGCAACGCCGAGGGCTTCGCGGATCCGGAGATGGGCTTCGGCAACGTCGCGCTGTCCCTCGACTGGGCCACGGCCGCCGAGTCCGTCTACGACGAAGCGCAGGCCTCCCTCGACGATCTCGTCGCAGCCGGCACGATCAGCGGCAAGCGCGCCAAGCTGCTGAAGGCGTCGATCAAGAAGGGACGCAAGGCCATGGTCTCCGCGAACAAGCTGGCGGCCAAGCTCGTCGAGCAGGGCCAGGGCGAGGGCGACACGAACAAGAAGCTCGAGAAGCTCTGCCAGAAGGGACGCAACTTCGCCGACCTCGCCACGGGCCAGGTCTTCGGACTCGTCTCGGGCTGCGTCGACGACGTCTACGACTGGGCCGACTTCTAGGAGCGCCTGGCGTCGCGTCGCGTTCGTCATGCCCTGCGCGCACTCCGCGTGCGCTACGATCTCCGTGGTGGCGGGACGGGCGGCGCGCGGCGTCACGTGCGTCCCGTGCACCCGCGGTCGGGGGAGCGCATCACGGCTCGTCCGGTCGCGCACCACGGAGCGCGCGAGGCGAAGCGATGCGGAAGCACATCCTGTGCGGGCTGGTCCTGTCCCTGTGTGTGCTCGCGGCGCCCGGGCCGGCGCGCGCCCAGGACGCGGGCTTGCGTCTGCACACGGCGATCTTCAAGAGCAACAAGGCCGGCACGGCGTTCAAGGCCTTCCGCACCGGCGGCAAGGCGGCCTTCGACGTGAGCGTGCGTCTGTACCGCGACGTCGGCGCGTCCGACCCGTACCTCGACGAGTCGGGCCTGCCGTGGGAGGAGACGCTCACCTTTCTCGTGCAGAGCAAGGGACCGTTCGCGCCCAGCAATCCCGCCTCGGGACTGCACGTGCTGGTCGGCGCCGTCGCGGGACAGCTCGATCTGCTCGTGGGCGTGAGCCGTGAGCTGCCGCTCGACCTCGACCCGTCCGCGGCCTTCTTCACCACGCAGGTCACGCGCCGCAACGGCAAGGGCGATGCGCTGCCGAGCTACGCCGAGTCGCCGGCGCAGCTCATCGCGTCGTCGGGACCGATGGGCGAGCCCGGTGAACCGGGCGCTCCGGGACAGCCGGGCGCCGCGGGACCGCAGGGCGATCCCGGGCCACAGGGACCGATGGGGCCGGCGGGCGACCCCGGGGCGGCGGGACCTCCGGGTGCGACGGGTGCGCCGGGCCCGCAGGGTGATGCGGGTCCGCCCGGCGCGACGGGTCCCGACGGCGCGCTGGGGCCTCCGGGCCCGACCGGGGCGGCGGGACCACAGGGCGCCGCCGGACCGCAGGGCGACAGCGGTCCGCCGGGACCTGCCGGTGCGCAGGGCGATCCCGGCCCGCAGGGCCCGCAGGGAGATGCAGGGGCGCCGGGTCCCGCGGGCGCGACGGGACCACAGGGCATCCCGGGTCTGCCAGGCGACACCGGACCGCAGGGCCCGCAGGGTGACGTCGGTCCGCAAGGCGGTGTCGGTCCCGCAGGTCCCACCGGAGCGCAAGGGCCGCAGGGACCGCAGGGCGCCGCGGGTGCCTCGCCGTTCGCGCTCGTGGGCGCCGACGCGGTCTTCCCCGACGGCAACGTGGGCATCGGGACGGCTGCGCCCGACGAGGCGCTCACCGTCGACGGCGTGGTGCACGTGAGCGATCCGTCCGGCGGATGGCGCGACGGGCTGGGCGTGTTGCAGTCGCGCGCGCTGCGCGCACCGATCACCGGCGTCGACCAGCGCAGCGAGAACCTCGTGCTCCCGGCGCAGACGTGGGTGGCGATCGCGAGCGTCACGCTGCGCAGCGACGAACCCGGCGTGCTCACCGCGCGCGGCATCGCGGAGCTCGAGTCCGATCTCGTGCAGGCCGCGCCCAACCGCGTGATGGCCGGCATCGCGGTCGACACCTTCGGTCCCCAGGGACAGCTCGCCGAGTCGACGCTCATGCCGTCGGGCGACCTGCTCGACTTCCGACGCGACCTCACGGTCGATCGCGTGGTCGCGCTCGCGCCCGGCGCGCACACCGTGACGCTGCTCGCGCTGGCGGACGTCGGCACGCAGGGCGCCTTCGCCCGGGCCGGCTCGCTCGTGACGGAGTTCCAGCCGCGGCCCGGGACGTTCGCGCTCACGAACGACGAATGCGCCGGCGCCTTTTCCCTCGCGCCCGGCGTGACGGTGGGGACGCTGGCCGGTGCGACGGTCGGCGCGCCCGCGGCCGCCTGCGCGAGCGTGACCGGCGACGTCTGGTTCCGCTACGACGCGCCGTCCGACGGCATCGCCTACGCGAGCTTCTGCGACGCGGGCGGCGTGTGCGCCTTCGACAGCGTGCTCGCCGCGTACTCGGGGACGTGTGGCGCGCTCGTCCCGCTGGCCTGCGACGACGACACCTGCGGCACGCGCGCGCACGTCTCCTTCGCGGTGCAGGCGGGCGGCACCTACTTCGTCGCGGTGGGACGCAAGGCCGGCACGGCCGGGCCGTTCGCGCTGAGCCTGTCCGTGCTCGGGGGCTGAGCGGCCGCGGCGCGCGGAGGCCTCAGCTCACGCCGACCTCGGCCAGCGCGT
This sequence comes from Planctomycetota bacterium, assembly GCA_020638905.1. GTDB lineage: Bacteria > Planctomycetota > B15-G4 > B15-G4 > B15-G4 > JACKHP01. Next base: position 110,733 of record JACKHP010000009.1, read on the forward strand.
CCTCGGCGGCCAGCGTCTGGGCCACGCCGTGCACGATGGCCGCGATGCGGATCACGTCCTGCACGGCGGTCTGCGAGAGGCCGGCGCCGCTGGCCTGGCGCTCGTGCGCGTCCATGCACTTGCCGCAGCCGTTCACCGCCGACGCGGCGAGGCACCAGAGCTCGAAGTCGACGCGCTCGACACCCGGATTGCCGATGACCTGCATGCGCAGGCGCGCGGGCAGCGACGCGTAGGCGTCGTCGACGAAGTGCGTGAAGCGGTAGTAGACGTTGTTCATGCCCATGATCGCGGCGGCGGCCTTGGCGCCGCGCAGGCCGGCCTCGTCGAGGTGTTGCGCGGCGTCCGTCGCGATCGCACGCAGCGTGGCGGGATGTCGCGCGGCGATGGCGGCGGCGAGGGCCGAACCCCAGGCCTGCGCCGGCGTGAGCTCGCTGGCCGACGAGATCGCGCCCAGGTTGAGCTTGAGGTCCTTGGCGTACTCGGGCAGGCGGTCCTTGATGTCCTGGACGGTCATGGCGTTCGATCTCCGGGGACGGCGCTCGCGTGCGTGCGGCGCGGTCGGGTGCGTGGGTGCGGCGTGTGCGCGCGAGTCGTCGGCGCGTGCGAAGTGCGGGCGTCCGCGGGAACTCCGTCCCGCGGGCGCCCGCGGCCGGACCACCGCCGCGGGCGCCGGGCGACGTCCCTCGCCGCCGGGGGAGCCGGGCGACGACGGACGCCGCGGCGGGGTCCGGCGAGAGCGTTCAGACGGCGACGTGCAGTGTCTCGTCGCCCTTCTTCCAGTTGCACGGGCAGAGCTCGTCGGTCTGCAGCGCGTCGAGCACGCGCAGCACCTCCTCGGGGTTGCGTCCGACGCTCAGGTCGTTCACCGACACGTGCCGGATGACGCCCTGCGGGTCGACGACGAAGGTGGCGCGCAGCGCGACGCCTTCGTCCTTGTCGAGGATGCCGAGCTGGCTGCACAGCTCGCGCTTGACGTCCGCGAGCATGGGGAAGGGCAGGTGCTTCAGGTCGGGGTGGTGCGTGCGCCAGGCGTGGTGCACGAACTCGCTGTCGGTGGAGAGGCCCAGCACCTGCGCGTCGCGATCGGCGAACTCGCCGTTCAACTTGCCGAAGGCCGCGATCTCCGTGGGACAGACGAAGGTGAAGTCCTTCGGCCAGGCGAAGACCACGCGCCACTTGCCGGCGTAGGTCTCGTGGTCGATGGTCTCGAAGGCCTTGCCCTGCTCGAGGGACACGCAGGCGGTGAGCGGGATGTTCGGGAAGCGGTCGCCGACGGTCAGCATGATCTGTCTCCAGGTGGGGTGTGCGGTGGGTCGCGGCGCGGTTCGCCGCCGACGCCCGCACCATCGCCCGTTCGCGGGGACGAGACCAATCGAGGCTGCCGATGTCGCTGATAGGCGACGCCTATCGGGGCGCGGATCGCCGCGTGGGCACCGATCGGCGACGTCCCCGCGCTCGCGAGCCGTCAAGTGCGCGACACGCGCGGCCGCGGGGCAGGCGGCGGCCGCACGCTCGCGTGCGTCAGCCGAGCATCCTGCCGAGCAGCGGCAGCTCACGCCGATGGACGAACGCCGCGAAGCCCGCGCAGAGCAGCGTCACCACGGCCAGCGTGAAGAGCGTCCCGCCGTCGCCCTGCACCTCGATGCCGAGCGGACCGAGGTGGCTCGCGATCGCGCCGAGCATGAGTCCGACGGCGACGAGCGCGCCCGCGGCGCGCGTGGCGGGGACGAGCAGCGCGATCGCCGTGAGCAGCTCGACGACGCCGAGCGCGAGACGTCCCCAGGGCTCGACGCCCAGGGTGGTGAAGATGAAGACCGCCTCGGGCGCGCCGCTGAACTTGAAGAACAGCGTCTGGCCGAGGATGCCCGCCGCCACGAGGCGAGCCACGAACGCGGCGCGCGCGGCGGCGACGGACTGCGTGGCGCGGGCGCCGGACGCGGTGCGATCGGTCTGCGGCATGGAAGGTGTCCTTCGGCGAGGGCGGGTGCGCGGGCGTGGATGTCGCGGACCGGCGCGATGTTGCGGCGAATTCCGGACCCGTCCTGCGCGTGGCCGTGCGCTACAGCCGCGGGACGTGCCGTTTCAGCGTCTCGCCGAGGAGCGCGAACTCCTCGCCGCGCGGCGAGCTCCTGCGCCACGCGAGGCCGATCGTGCGTCCCGGCGCCGGCGCGCGGAACGGGACCACGGCCAGGCCGAGTCCCGCGCGCACCTCGACCTCGATGGCGAGCGACGGCAGGAGCGTGATGCCGAGTCCGGCGGCCACCATCTGCACCAGCGTCGAGAGGCTCGTGGCGCGCACGTCGGCCTCCTCGGCGCGTCCGGCCTGGGCGCACACGGCGCGTGTCTGCTCGCCCAGGCAGTGACCCTCCTCGAGCAGCAGCACCACGTCGTCGAGGAGATCGTCGGGCACCACGTCGTCGCGCGCGACGAGCGGATGATCGTGCCGCGCCGCGAGCACGAACGGATCGTGCACGAGGGCGTACGTCTCGACGTCCCCGAGGTCGGCCTCGAGCGCGAGCAGCAGCACGTCGAGCTCGCCGGCGCGCAGCGTCTCGCACAGGCGCGCCGTCTGCTCCTCGCGCAGCAGCACGCGCAGTTCGGGATGCGCCTGCCGCAGCGGCGGCAGCACGTGCGGCAGCAGGTACGGCGCCACGGTGGGGATCACGCCCACGCGCAACGTGCCGGTCAGCGGACGGCTGTGCGTGTGCGCCGCGGCCAGCAGCTCGTCGACGTCACGCAGGATCGAGCGCGCGCGCTCGACGAGGTCGTGGCCGGCGGCGGTCACGCGCACGTGCCGCTTGTCGCGCTCGAGCAACGTCACCCCGAGTCCCGCCTCGAGCTGCTGGATCTGCGCCGAGAGCGCCGGCTGCGTCACGTGGCAGGCCTCGGCCGCCTCGCGGAAGTTCAGCGTGCGCGCCACGGCCACGAGGTACTCGAGCTGCCGCAGCGTGGGCTGGACGAGCGTCGTCATGCGGGGACTCCACGGGACCAGGGACGTCGCTCGCGACGCGACGCCGGCCCGCGATGATCGCACGTCGACGCCAAGGAGCGCAGCGCCGACGTGCGCGCCGCGCGACCCGCCGTCGGGAAGGCATCCGATCGACGGATGCCGACGCGCAGGCTACGGGCCGTCCGCTCAGCGCACCTCCCACGGCGAACGCCTCGTCCGAGCGCCCGTCCGGCCCGCGTCCCGCACCGGATCGCGCAGGTGGAGCACGACGAAGCGCTCCTCGTCGGGAGCCAGCTCGAGCTCGCTCTGCGCGCTCGGCAGCCGGTCGTCGGCGCGCACCGTGATCCGGCCCGCCGCGATGCCCGCGAACTGCACGATCCCCAACACGTCGGTCGAGCCCGACGCCACCGAGAGCGGGTGCGGCGCGGAAGCCCCGCGCGCCGCGGCGGCGTGCTCGTCCTCGGAGGTCGGCCCCGCATCGTCCCCATCGGGACGCGCGGTCGTGACCCACACGCGCGCGCCCACCGCGGGCGTGCCGTCGGGACGGAACACGCGCACCTTGATGCGGCCCGAGTACGGCACGTCGACGCGCACCGGGCCGGGCGCCGGCACCGGGGTGTGCTGCTCGACACGCGGCCCGTCCGGCAGCGTCGTCCACAGCGTCGCCTCGCCCGCGGGCAGCGCGGCGAAGCGCGCGATGCCCGTCGGGCCCACGTCGAGCGCGCCGTCGAACGACGCGTGGCGGCCGTCGGGCGCGAGCCCGTCGTTCAGGATCAGGTCGATGCGGCTGCCCGGCGGTGCGTCGACCTCGAGCGTCTCGCGTCCGAGCGCGAAGACGCCGTCCCAGCGCTCGACGCCGCGCAGATCGTCGGTGAGCGGCGTCGCCCAGCGGCAGCGCCCCTTGCGCACGGTGAAGTGGGGCGCGCCGAGGACGACCATGGCGGGGGAGGGCAGCACGATCAGGAAGCGTCCGTCGGCGTCGAGGCGCGCGGCATGCCCCAGGAGCTGCGCGTTCGCGCCGGCGAGCTCGACACCGGGCAGCTCGATGCGTCCCGTGTAGAGCGCGCCGCGCGTGAGCTCGGGGCGCAGGTCGACGAACACGGTGCGTCCGGCCACGACGTCGACCTCCGTGAGCGGCTCGGGACGTCGCTCGAAGCCGACGTACTGCACGAGCTCGTAGTGCCCGGGGCGCAGGCGCGGCCACGTGGTGACGGGCGCTCGCACCGACGCCACGACCGCGGGATGTCCGGCGCCGGGCGCGCGCGCGCCGATGGATCCGAGGTAGTCGTCGGGCAGGCCGAGCTGGAGCACGCCGTCGGGTTCCAGGACGTGCTCGAGCTCGAGGCGCTCGGCGTCGCGCAGCACGAGGTCGTCGCGGCGGTCGAAGCACAGTCCGTCGGCCTCGACCTCGACGCGGTACGCGGCCGGCGAGAGTCCGGCGACGAGGTAGCGTCCGTCGGCGTCGGTGAGCGCGCGCCGCCACAGGTCGGGATGCCCGAGATCACGCAGCGGCGACGTGGACGCACGCCACACGGCGGTGCCCTCGATGCGCTGTCCCTCCTCGAGGTTCACGTTGTCGGGCACCGGCAGGACGAGCACGCGCGCACCCTCGATCGGAGCGCCGGCCGCGTCGAGCACCCGTCCCGCGATCGACGCGCCCGCGACCACCGGCAGCTCGAGCGTCGTCGTGCGTCCCGCGGCGATCTCGCACGTCACGGGCCCGGGCGCGGACGTCGCCTGCGTGCCCCACAAGTACGGCGGACGCTCGAGACGCAGCCCGCGCTCGTCGTCGAGCTCGAGGCTGTACGTTCCCGCGGGCAGGCCGTCGAGTGCGAAGGTCAGGCCGTCGACGGTCGCGTCGAGCGCGAAGCCCGCCGCGCTCCCGTACGGCGCGTGCGAGCTGCGTGCGTGGACGCGCAGCCGGAACGTCCCCTCGCCGAGGGCCCCACTCGGGACGAACCGGCCCGCGAGGTTGCCCGGGCGGTCGACGACCACGCGGCTGCCCGTGGGCGCTCCGAAGCCGTCGTGCGCGGGTTTCGCCTGCCCCACGCGTCCGTCGTCGGTGTGCGCCACGACGAGCAGGCTGCCACCCGTGCGCAGCGAGAACGGCGTGCGCGTCACGCCCTGCGCGTTCGTGCGCGCCGACCAGGGCGGCGCGTCGTCGAGCCCCGGCGCGCCGTCGCCGCCGTCCCAGCCGAAGACGAGCACGAGTGCGTCGGCCACCGGCGCGTCGGACGGATCGACCACGCGTACCGTGAACTGCGGGAGTGCGGCCGGCTCGGCGAGTTCGACGACGACGGGCTCGGTCGCGCCGGCGAGCGTGCGCGTGCTGCCGCTCAACGCGCCGGCCGCGGCGGTGAACGTCCAGGCGCCGTCGGGCAGCGCGGCGAACGCGAAGCGTCCCGCTTCGTCGCTGGACGTGCCGGGCGGGGCTGCGCGATCGTCGTCGAGTTCGTAGCGCCGCGGCAGCGGCCCAACGTCGGGTCGCGCCTCGACGCGCGCGCCGGGCACGGGACGTCCGTCGGGGTCGAGCACGAGTCCGTGCAGCGTGGACGAGGCGCGCTGCGCCGGGTAGACGATGCGTCCGTCGGTGCTCGGCGGGGGGGCGGCGGGCTGCGCCTCGGGGAGTGCGAGCGGCGTGACGTCGGACGCGCGCGGGGCGCCGGGCGCCGGCAGCGCGTGCGTCGGCTCGGCGCGCGCGAGCGACGCGTCGAGCGTCGGCGCACCGTCGGACGTCCACGGGTCGAGCACGAGCAGCACCGCCACGAGCGTCGCGGCCACGCCGATCAGCGGCGCGAGCAACGCCGCCCGCGCCGCCACCGCCACGGGACGCAGGCCGACTGCCGGCGCGAGCGCGGCGACCCAGCGCTCGCGTCCGCCGGTGCGGGTGTCGAGCCGTTCGCGCACGCGCTCGAGTCCGCGCATCGAACGTGTGCGCACGGTCGCGTCGGGGATGCCCAGCCGGCGCGCGATCTGGCGCGGCGCGAGTCCGTCCCAGAAGCGCAGCAGCAGCACCTCGCGCTGGGGCTCGGGCAGCGCGAGCACGGCCTCGACGACGTGCCGACGCAGTTCCTCGCGGCGAGCCACGATCTCGGGCGACGTCGCGTCGGACGACTCGCCGCGCGCCACGGCGCGTTCGCGCGCGTCACGGCGCCGCTCGCCGCGCCGGCGATTGCTCGCGAGGCGGCGCACGACGCGCGCCATCCAGCGCGCGCGGGCGGACGGGTCGTCGGGCGGATCGGCGCGTCGCGCGGCGAGCCAGGCGTCCTGGGTCACGTCGTCGGCGGCGTGCTCGTCGCCGAGCAGCGCGACGGCCAGCCGGCGCAGGCGCGGCAGGTCGGAGAGCAGCGATTCGGGATCGGTCGCGTGGATGTCCATGCCTGCCCATCACCGCGGAGGCGTCCGGCGTTCCCCGATCATCGCAGAAAGCTGGGCAACGACCCGCCCGGCGTGGGAGACTGCGCGGTCCCGATGGACGCCGAGACCCACGACCTGCCGCACGACGACGGACAGCCGCCGGCGCTCTCGTTGCCGGCCTTCGCGCTCGTGCTGGGCGTCGTGCTGGCGGTCTTCTTCCTGCTCAACCCGCTCTGGGAGCGGCCCGACATCGAGGCCGTCGACAGCAACATCTGGATGAGCTACGCGCCCATCCCGCTGCTCGTCGCGCTGGCGCTGGCCGTCGAGCACAAGCTGCGGCGCGCGTCGTGGTTCCTCGAGACGCTGAAGGTCACGCTGGCCAAGTTCGGCGTCACGTACCTCGTGGCGAACCTGGTCTGGTTCGTGGACGGCCCGCCGCCGGCGAAGCCCGAGACGCTCGACCTCGCGCCGGTCGGCGCGTTCGCGAGCGAGGCGCCCGACGGGACGACCGCGCCGCGCGCCACGGCGATCGACCCCGCGCAGACCGGACGCGTCGCCGGCGAGGTGCGCGACGCCCACGGCGAACCCGTGCCCGACGCCCTCGTGTGGATCTCGTCAGGTCTGAAGCGCTTCGTGTTCGACGCGCCCGACGGGCCGGCGCTGCTGCACCACGACGGCGACGGCTACGCGCCGCGGCTCGTGGTCGTCCGGACGCGGCAGGACTTCGTGCTGCGCTCGGCGCCCGACGCGCTGCACACCGCCGAGCTCGTCGACGGCGCGGGACGCCTCGTGGGCAACGTCCCGGCGCTGGCGGGCGGCGAGCACCACATGACGTTCGCGCGCGAGCTGGGCCTGGTGAGCGTGCGCTGCCGCGTGGGACCGCATGCCGAGGATCCCGTGCACCTGCTCGTGATCGCGCACCCGTTCGCCACGCGCAGCGACGCGCGCGGCGCGTTCGCGTTCGACGGCGTCCCCGCGGGCGAGCTCGAGCTGAGCGCGTGGACGGAGACGCGCGGCGCGCTCGCGCGTCCCGTCGCGCTCGCGCCGCGCGGCGACGCCCGCGTCGAGCTCGCGTTCGACGACTGACGCGCGTCCGGCGTGCGTGACGCGTGCCGCGCGCGACGAGCTTCCGGCCCGCGCCGCCCTCAGGGCTTCTCGGGACGCAGCACGACGCGCTGCTCGACGCCGCGCCTCAGGTCGAGCGTGGTCTTCGCCCGCGCCCGGGCCGCGCGGGCCTCGATCGTGACGCGTCCCGCGGCGACGCGCGTGAGGCGCGCGATGCCGTAGACGTTCGTGAGCGCGGTGCGCGTCCCGAGGTCGTCGCCGGACGGATCGCGCTCGCCCGGACCGAGCGCATGCGTCGTGACGCTCACCTCCGCGCCCAGCACGGGCTGGTCGTCGGCGTCGACCACGCGTACGACGAGGCGTCCCGACGGCAGTCGCGCCACGCGCACGGGACGCCCGGCGGGCACGCTCACGACGCGTCGCACCACGTGCCCGTCGGGGAACGTCGTGACGAGTTCGCCGTGTCCCGCGGGCAGTCCGGCGAAGTCCACCCGTCCCGTGGCGTCGGCGCTGAGCGTGCCGTCGAAGTCGACCGCGCGGCCTTCGGACGTGACGCCGTCGTCGATGTGCAGGCGCACGTCGGCTCCGGCGTCGGTCTCGACGTCGAGCGTGTCGTCGCCGAGCAGGAACAGGCCGTCCCAGCGCGAGAGGCCGCGCAGGTCGTCGCCGACCTCGGTGCTCCACGTGCGGCGGCCCAGGCGCACGGACAGGCGCGGCGTGAAGCGCAGCTCCTCGATCGGTGCCGAGAGTGCGATGCGGAAGCGTCCCGCGGCGTCGAGGCGGGCCTCGCCGAGCAGACCGACACGAGCGTGCTCGAGTGCGACGCCCGGCAGCTCGACCTGCCCGCTCAGCAGGACGTCGCCCTCGAGCGCGTCGCGCAGGTCGAGGGACGTGGTCGCGCCGCGTGCGACCTCGATCTGCGCGAGCACGAGCGGGGTGGCCGCGCTGCTCAGGTGGCGCGTGACCTCGTAGCGTCCGGGACGCAGGCCGGGCAACGTGACCACGGGACCGCGCGCGAAGGCCGCCACGCAGGGACGCACGTCTCCCTCGCGCGTGAGCGTGATGCGCGTCGAGAGGTCGGCCGGCAGCACGAGCTGCAGCACGCCGTCGGGCTCCAGCGCGTGGACGAGCTCGACGCGCTCGCCGTCCACGAGCACGACGCCGTCGCGGCGCTCGAACGAGAGTCCGTCGGCCTCGACCTCGACCCGATGTCGCAGCGGCGGCAGGCCGGCCAGCACGTAGCGTCCGTCGGCGTCGGTGGTCGTGCGCCGCCAGATCGCCGGGTGCAGTTCGCCGGGGACGGGCTCGTCGACGAGCGACCAGAGCGGCGTCCCCAGCAGGCTGCGCCCTTCGCCGAGCAGCTCGTCGTCGGGCACGGGCAGCGCGAGCACGCGTGCACCTCCGACGGGACGTCCGTCGGCGTCGCGCACGACGCCGGCGAGCGTCGCGCCCAGGCGCAGCGGCAGGTCGACCTGCGTGATCGCGCCGGCGCGCACGCCGATCCGCAGCGGCTCCACCGTGCCCGGGACGTCCTTGCGGCCTCGGCGGTACGCGGGCAGGTCGAGGCGCGTGCCCTGCGGGTCGAGGTATTCGAGGCTGTACGTCCCGGCCGGCAGGTCGCTGCACGTGAACTGCAGACCGTCGAGGTGCGCGACGTAGCGACGTCCGACCGCGGGCTCGTAGGGTGCGTGGGACGTGAGCGCGAGCAGGGTCAGCGTGACGTCGCCGGGCACGACGCCGTCGGGCGGCACGAGCCGTCCGGCGACGCGGCCGGGAGCGGCGACCACGACGCGCGCGCCCACCTGCGCGGTGCGCGTCGAGCCGGGCAGCGCGACGTCCATGCCCAGGCGTCCGTCGTCGGTGCGCGCTGTGACGAGCAGACGACCGCCGGTGCGCAGCGGCGTGAGGACCACGCCGTGCGCGTTCGTGCGCGCCACGAAGGGCGGCGTGTCGGCGAGTCCCGGACGGCACTCGCCGCCGTCGCAGCCGACGATCTCGACCTCGGCGTCGGGCTCCGGTCGCCCGGACGCGTCGACCACGCGCACCGCGAACGGCGGCGCGTCGTCCGCCAGGGACAGCTCGACGACCACGGGCCCGGCGTCGTCGTCGGCCAGCGCGCGCAGGTGCCCGCTCGCGGAGCCGAGCGAGGCGAGCACGTCCCACGCACCGTCGGGCAGCGCCTCGAACGCGACGCGGCCGGCCGCGTCGGTGGACGTCGCGGCGAGCGCGGAGCGGTCGTCGTGCAGCGCGAGAGTCCGCGGTCGCGGGCCGAGCGCGGGTCGCAGCTCGACGCGGGCGCCGGGCGCGGGACGTCCGTCGGGGTCGAGCACCACGACGTCGAGCGTGTGCAGAGCGCGCCGGGCCGGGTACACGGGACCGGCGCGGTCGGGTGGCGCGGGCCGGGCCAGCGCCTCGGGCGGGACGAGCGCGTCGGGCGCGTTCGGCGTCCGCGGCGCGAGTCCGCCGGACGCGGGCTGCGGCGCGACCGCGAGCTCGTCGAGCGTCGGCCGCGGCGCATCGTGCGTCCACGGCGAGAGCAGGACGAGCACGACGCCGAGCCCGCCGAGAGCGCCGAGTGCGGGCAGCGCGACGAGCGGACGCGTCCACCAGGCGCGCTTCAGCATGACGCCCGGCAGCAGCAACGCCGCCCAGCTCTCGCGTCCCTGCGAGGTGTCGAGGCGCTCGCGCACCCGATCGAGGCCGCGCTTGCAGCGCGAGCGCACCGTGGCCGCCGGAAGGTCGAGGTGCCGTGCGATGGTCTCGGACGACATGCCGTCCCAGAAGCGCATGAGCAGCACGTCGCGCTGCGCGTCGGGCAGCCCGAGCACGGCTTCGACCACGAGCCGGCGCACCTCTTCGCGCCGCACGATGTCCGCGGGCGTGGTGACGGGGACGGCGCGTCCCGCGACCTCGACCTCGCGCGCCTCGCGCCGTCGCTCGGAGCGCAGGCGGTTGCTGGCCAGGTTGCGCACGATGGCGGCCAGCCAGCCCACGCGCGCGGCCGGCGTGCGCGGCGGCGCGGCGCGGCGTGACGCGATCCAGGCGTCGTGGGCCAGGTCGTCGGCGGCGTGCACGTCGTGCAGCAACGCCCGGGCCAGCCGACGCAGCACCGGCAGGTCGGAGAGCAACGCCTCGGGATCGTTCTGGGCGTGGGCATCCATGGCGGAGGAGACACCGCCGGTCGCGGTGTCGTGCCGTCATGGTCGCAGGAAATCGGCGCCGCGGGGGGACGGGCGCAGGCGCGTCCCCTCGCGGCGTCGGGCGCCGAGCGCGACCCAGGGGCGGCGCGTCGCCGAGCCGGAGTCCGCGCAGTGCCGCGCGGACCGCCGTCAGGCGAAGGGGTTCTCGTCGGCGGTGGGGCCGTAGATCGACGGGAGCGGCACGTCCAGCATGCGCAGGTAGACGGTGAGCTGGCCGCGGTGGTGGTAGAGGTGGTTGAAGAGCATGGAGCGCACCGCGGCGCCGCGCGGCAGGGTCATGAGCGGCTTGCCGTCGGAGAGCACGGTCCAGGTGGCGGCCAGGTCGTCGGCGCTCCAGCGCTCGAGCTGCTGACGGGCCGCGGCCACGCTGGCGTCGAAGGTCGCGAGCAACTCGTCGACCGAGGCCACCTCGTCGGACGGCGTGCGCCGGGCGAAGTCGAACGAGGGCTCGGCGAGCATGGCCGCCAGCAGGCCCGGGATCTGGGCCGTGTGGCCGGCCAGCCGGCGCAGGCTGAACGAGCGCTCGTGGGGCGTCCAGTCGAGGTGCTCGCCGGGGACGGCGGCCAGCAGGCGGCGGGTCGTGCCGGCCTCCTGGTCGAGCTCGGCGATCATGCGGACGGTGGCGGGCGAAGCGGTCATGGATCGTCTCCTTGGTCAGTTCCAAAATGGAAGTGCCGCAGGCTAGGATGGTGGATTCAAAAAAGCAAGAGACATCCCTCCGAGTACCCTGGACGCCATGCCCCGTCGCCCGCTGGCCGAGACCGAACCGCGTTCCGCGTGCCCGCTGGCGTGCGCCCTCGACCTGCTGGGCGACCGCTGGACGCTGCTCGTGCTGCGCGACGTGCTGCTGTTCCGCAAGTCGCTCTTCCAGGAGTTCCTCGACAGCCCCGAGGGCATCTCGAGCAACACGCTCACCGAACGGCTCAAGCGGCTCGAACGCCACGGCCTGCTCCGGCGCGAGGCGTACCAGGAGCGCCCCGTGCGATCGCGCTACGTGCCGACGCCGAAGGGACGGGACCTCGTCCCGCTGCTGCGCGAGGCGATCGTGTGGGGCGCGCGACACGCACCCGGCGCGATGCAGCCGACGCCCGAGCAGCTCGCGGGACTCGACGCGCTCGTGGAGCAGGCGCGCGCGGCGCGCGACGACGCGCTGCGCTGACCTCGCGCGGCGTGCGTCCGCGACGCTGCGTGTCATGCGTCGCAGGACCCGGTGCGCCGTCACCCGGCTGCGCAACGTGCGTGCGCGCCGTGCGTCCGACGACCACCTTGCGCGTCCTGGCGCCTCGGGACAGCATGCGTTGCACGGGTGGCGCGTCGACCGCGACGAGTCCGCGTGGAGGCACCAGTCGATGAACGCTCGCGAACTCCCCGCCACCTGCCGGAGCTACGGACTCGAGGTGCCCATCGCCGCGCCGCGCGACACCGTCTGGGCCGCGCTCGTCGACGAGACGGACGCCTGGTGGCTGCCCGACTTCCACATGGTCGCGTCCGACTCGGTGCTGCGCCTCGACGCACGCGCCGGCGGCGCCCTGGTCGAGCACCAGGACGACGGCGGCAGCCTGCTCTGGTACACGGTGCAACTGGTGCGTCCCGGCGAGGCGTTGCACCTCGTGGGACACGTGGCACCCGAGTGGGGCGGGCCGGCCACCTCGATGCTCGCGCTCACGCTCGAGGCGCGCGGCGACAAGACCGTCCTGCACGTGCGCGACTCGCTCTTCGGGCACGTCACCGACGAGCAGGCCGAGAGCCTGCGCGACGGCTGGATCCAGCTCTTCACCGAAGGACTGAGGCGCCACGTCGAGGGCTGAGCGGCGCGCGCTCCGCCCGCGTCCCGTCCGCGCGTCCTGCGCGACGCGCGGCTCTTCCGACGCCGCCCGCCGCCGCGCGGCAGGGATTTCTTCGTCCCGGATCGCCGCGGGCGGACCAAGTCCCGGGGAGAGACGAAGCGGCGAGGGCCGCGCCCCCTGCTCCATGGAGTTCCACACCGATGTCACCCGTCGTCCGCCGTCTGGCCGCGCTGCTCGCGCTGGCCCTGTTCGCCGCCTCTCCCTTCGCCCAGGAGATCACGGCCCTCGATCAGGCGACGGTCACGCTGGGGTCGATCGTGCGCGTCTCGGGCACCGATCTCGGGACCAAGCCCAAGCTCGTGCTCGTGCAGGACGAGTCGAAGGCCAAGGGAGCCTCGCTCAAGGTCGTCGGCAGCGGCGAGGGCTACGTCGACGTCACGATCAAGAAGGCCAAGGCCGGGACGTACCAGGTCGCCGTGGCGAAGGGCAAGTCGCTGCTCACGACCTCGGCCGACTCGCTGGAGGTCGTGCCGCCGACGGTCGTGTCGGTCGACCCCGACAGCGCCGAGCCGAACGACGAGGTCGACGTGCTCGTCTCGTACGCCGGCAGCGCCAAGCTCAAGGCGGTCGTCGGGACCACGAAGGCCAAGGTCGTCGCGGTGACGCCGGTCGAGCCGCCGCCGGGTGAGTCGGCGCCGCAGTCGCGGGTCACGATCCGCGTGCCGAAGGTGCCGAACGGCGTCTGGCCGGTGAGCGTCATGAACCCCGTCGGCAAGGGCATCCTCAAGGGCGCGCTCGAGGTCACCGGGAGCACCAAGGCGCTGCCCAAGCCGAGCGTGCGACTCGACATCGACGGCGTGAAGAAGCCGTTCAAGGCCAGCAAGAAGCACGTCGCCGTCGTCGACGACAGCGACGGCTTCGCGGTGCTTGCCACGTCCGGCAGCAAGAAGTCACCCAGCGTGCTGCGCATCACCGTGCCCGAGGCGCTCGAGGACGTCGCGCCCGGCGACAGCTACGACGCCGACCCGGGACAGATCGTGTACAGCGTGACCGACAAGTCGGGCACCACGATCTGGGCCGCCGAACCCGCGGGCGAGGGCAACACCTGGGTGGTCGACGTGGTCGCGCTCGACGACGAGGGCACGCTCGTGCTGTTCCTGTGCGGCTGCCTCACGCGCCAGTCGGGTGACGCCGGAGACGAGACGATCTGCGTCCTGGGACTCGTCACGGTCGACACCTCGGTCGAGGTCCAGTCCGGCGGGCTCTGCGATCCGCTGTGCACCGCCACGGGCAGCGTGACGGGCGACTTCGTGTCCGTCCCCCAGGAGAACATCGCGCTCTTCGGCATCGCGGGCCCGGGCCTGCTCAAGTGCGCCACGGGCTCGGCCGACGGCGGCGGCGGCTTCCCCGCCACGGTGATCGAGTGGACGATCAGCTTCGACCCCGCGCACGACGCCACGCCGGCCACGTTCGACGGCATCTCGCTGCAGGGCAGCGGCCTGATCTCGTTCTCGATGCAGCTCGACACGACCTTCTACACGCAGTCGATCGACATGAACCTCGACTCGTCGATGTCGGTCACGATCACCCAGGTCGACGACGCGCCGAGCAATCCGTTCGGCATCCTGGCCTGCCTGCACGGCACGTTCAGCGGCGTGGTGACGAACAACGCGACCATCCCGCCCACGCCGCAGACGCTCACCGGCGAGTTCGTGATGCCCTGGTACGACACCGGCTTCGGGCAGTGATCCGACGCGGCGGGACCGCTCTCACCGGGTCTTCCAGTGCGCCACGTCCGGCCGCGCCTTCCTCGAGTTCGGATCGGCCTCGAGCACCTCGACCCGGAGCCCGGCAACCTGTTCGAGAGCGCGGCGGATCTGCGCAACCGCGGGCGCCGCGCGGTGCATCGACACCAGCTCGGTCAAGGTCCCCCGAGCGTCCAGGGTGTAGAAGAACACGAACTTGTTGCTCTCGATCGTGCCCGATCGGTGGCTGACCTTGTCCGATGACGCGAGGAACTCTCCGACCGGGTGACCTGGCCCGATGGGGATCTCACGTGCTCCGAAGAACGTCGGCACCGTGAGAGCGTCGGGCTGGATCGTCAGCATCGGGGTTCGCCAGGCGTGGATGAAGCCGACCCCCAGCGCGCAGGCTCCCAGGAATCCGAGAACGATCAGGGTCACGGTCTCGACGTCGAAGTCCTGCCCGATCAGCACGGCCATGACCACACCCGCACACGCCGCCAGGATGAACAAGACACCCATGACGGCGAGCAGGATGCCCTCTGGTCTCTTGAACTCGACTCTCTGCAAGGCCGTCACCTCTTCAGGTGTTCATGAGGAAGATCGACGCGCAACCCACCTGAGGCGTCCTCGCCAGGAGGACCGATGGGAGATGGGCGCCAGGTCATGCCCGTCGTTCGCCTGCATCGAGTCGGTCACGTCCTGGTCCGGGTCGTCGTGACGGGGAGAACTCCGCGAGCGCCTCGCGGCCCGCACCGCCTGCGGGGCATGGTACCCGGGACGATGCCACACTCCGAGACGCGGTGCTCACCGTCGACGTCCGGGGTCGGGAGCCGACGCCGCGCGCCTTCGTGCGGTCGCGTCGACCGCCGATCGTCGGGACCCTCGCAGGACCCCGGAGGTGACGCCATGCCGTATGCTGGAGGCACTCGCTCGGAGTCGATCGAGAGTGAATCGCAGCCGGATGCGCGAAGTGCTGATGTACGTCCTCGTGGTGGCGTGCCTCTGGTTCGACGCGTTCGTCCACGGTGACGGGGTCTTGGCGCTGCTCGTCGGGGTCTTCGTCTGGCAGCTCGTCCACGCCGTGTTGCTGGCCAGCCATCGGGTCGATGTCGTGTCCTGGGGGGGATACTCGGTCGCGTACCGGGCGCTGCTGGCGGCCGCGTGCGGGGGGGCGGCGGTACTCGTCGCGATCGATTCCGACGCCGAGAGCCTGTTGCCGCCCGCGGGACTCGTGCTGCTGGGCGTCGTCCAGATCGTCGCGGCCGTGCGCCGGTTCCGCCACGAACCGGAACCCGGCGCGGCGTGGGGCTACTCGCTGTCCGCCCAGGTGCTGCTCGCGATCGCGTGGTTCGGGGGCGCGGGTTTGGTCGCGATCGATCCCGACGGACGTGACCCCGGGAGCACTCCCCTCGCCATCCTGCTCGCCGTCCTCGTCTCCGCCGGGTTCTCCGTCGAGTACCGGGCCGCGGTGAAGGCCGGCGCCGAGCGCTTCCCCTGGGGGCCCATCGGGTATTGAGCGCCCCCGCGGCCACTCCGGCCGAGACTCGTCCACGCGACACGCGACCCGCCCACGCGGTACGATGTCCCGCTTGGCCGGACGTCCGCGATCGCCGCCCCGCGAGAGGGCTGCGCGCGACGTCCGCCGCTCCGCCGCGCGCCGCGGCGTCCCGCACGAGGTGAGCCGCATGTCGTCCGAGGTCCCGCCGTCCGACGCGCCCGACGAGGTGCCCGAGGACGCGTCCGCCCCGACGCCCGACGCGCCCGACGACGCGTTGGACGACGCGCCGCCCGCGCCCGGCTTCGCGACGCTCGGGCTCTCCGACGCGGTGCTCGCCGCGCTGGACGCGGTGGGCTACGAGGCACCGTCGCCGGTGCAGGCGCGCACGATCCCGCCGCTGCTCGCCGGCCGCGACCTGCTCGGCCAGGCCCAGACGGGGACGGGCAAGACCGCGGCCTTCGCACTGCCGATCCTCTCGCGGCTCGACCTGGCGACGCGTTCGCCGCAGGCGCTCGTGCTCACGCCCACGCGCGAGCTGGCGATCCAGGTGGCCGAGGCGTTCCAGCGCTACGCGTCGAAGATGCCGGGCTTCCACGTGCTGCCGATCTACGGCGGACAGTCGTACCCGGCGCAGATCCGTCCGCTCGAGCGCGGCGTGCACGTCGTGGTCGGCACCCCGGGACGCGTGATCGACCACTGCAAGCGCGGCACGCTCGACCTCGCGCACCTGTCGACCGTCGTGCTCGACGAGGCCGACGAGATGCTGCGCATGGGCTTCATCGACGACGTCCAGTGGATCCTCGAGCAGATGCCGGCGGCGAGGCAGACGGCGCTCTTCTCGGCCACGATGCCGAGCGCCGTGCGCCGCATCGCGCAGAAGCACATGCGCGACCCGGTCGAGGTGACCGTCGAGCAGAAGCACGCCACCGCGTCGACCATCCGCCAGCGCTACCAGCTCGTGAGCGCGGGACAGAAGCTCGACGCGCTCACGCGCGTGCTCGAGACCGAGACGTTCGACGGCGTGCTCGTCTTCGTGCGCACGCGCACCGCGACGCAGGAGCTGGCCGAGAAGCTCGAGGCGCGT
The DNA here is from genome assembly GCA_020638905.1 of Planctomycetota bacterium. Classification (GTDB taxonomy): domain Bacteria; phylum Planctomycetota; class B15-G4; order B15-G4; family B15-G4; genus JACKHP01. The sequence continues at coordinate 127,419 of JACKHP010000009.1, forward strand.
GGACACGCCACGGCCGCGCTCTCGGGCGACGTGGCCCAGCCGATCCGCGAGCGCACGGTCGAGCGCCTCAAGCGCGGCGTGCTCGACATCCTCGTGGCCACCGACGTGGCGGCGCGCGGGCTCGACATCGACCGCATCAGCCACGTCGTGAACTACGACCTGCCGCACGACGGCGAGGCCTACGTCCACCGCATCGGCCGCACGGGACGCATGGGACGCGCCGGCGAGGCGATCCTGTTCGTCGAGCCGCGCGAGCGGCGCATGCTGCGCGTGCTCGAACGCGCCATCGGCCACCCGATCGAGCCCATGCGGCCGCCCACGTCCGACGACGTGAACGCCAAGCGCATCGCGCGCTTCAAGCAGGGCATCGCCGACACGATCGCGCAGCACGACCTGTCGCTCTACACGCGCCTCGTGACCGAGTTCGCCGAGGAGACCGGGACGACCTTCCTGCACGCCGCCGCGGCGCTCGCGCACCTCGCCCAGGGCGGCCAGCCGCTCGTGGTCGACCTGCCCGACCTGCCCGTGCACGAGGAGCGTCCGGCGTTCAAGGGACGCGACGCGCGCGAGCGTCCGGCGCACGCGCGTTCGGCGCGCCACGACGGGCCGCGCGCGCACGGCGACGACGCGCGTCGTCCGCGCAAGCCGCACGGCCGTCCCGTCGAGCAAGGCATGCGCCGCTGGAAGCTCGCGGTCGGCTTCGAGCACGGCGTGCGTCCGGCGCAGATCGTGGCCGCGCTCGCGAACGAGGGCGGCCTCGACGGCGACGCCGTGGGACGCATCGAGATCGCGCGCACGTTCAGCCTGGTCGACCTGCCCGAGAGCCTGCCGCGCGACGTCCTGCAGCGCTACGAGCGCACGCGCATCTGCGGCCGCCCGATCCGCATGTCGAGCTGGAACGCCGACGGTCCGCCGCGCAAGGGCAAGCGCTGAGCGAGGGCTCGCGTCGGTCTCGTCCGCTCAGTGGGTGGGGGACGGGTCGCGAGACACCGCGCCGTCCGTCGAATCGGCCATCCATGACCGGTCGCGGAGCGGACTGGCGCATGACCTCCGAACGCGGGATCCTCGCGTGGACTCGGAGAGGCGCATGCCGGATCGCACGGATCGACTCGGAGCATCCCGCGGACGGGGAGCCGCGACGGGTTGGCTGGTGCGGCTCGTGCTGGTCGGGCTCGGATGTGCAGCGTGCGTGACCGGTGGGCGCGCGTCCGGAGTCGGACGCGAAGCCGGAGCCGCTGCCGAACCCGAAGCCGAACCCGCAGCCGCAGCCGCAGCCGAGCCCGCGACCCTTGTCCGCGCCGCTCTCGCCGACTCAGTCTCCGCATTCGCGACATCGCTGGTCGACGCCATCAGCGCGCGCATCGAGCGCCTCGTCGATCGGAGCGCCGTGCGCGTCTTCTGGATGCCCATCCCGCTCGAGGGGTTGGTCGGCATGTCGAACGACGAAGAGGCCAATTCTCGCGACGCCTCGTGGAACCTCGTCAACGTGTGCCTCCACCACCTCGGGGATGCGCTGCTGCGACGCGAGGGCGTCGACATGACGGAGGACGAGATCTGCGCGTGGATCGCGCACGTCAGCGACTCCTGCGACGACTCCGACGCGCGTTGGATCTGGCTGCCGTCGCTGCGCAAGTGGCGACTCGACCAGGTGCTCTTCACGCGCTACGGGGGACGGTTGAGCCGCAGCAAGTTCTCGCTCTCGGGGCTCTCTCCCTCCGATGCCTACGCCGATTTCTTCCGCGAGCAGGAGGCCCTGGGCTGGCTCGAGTTCCGCGACCCGCGGCTGCGCGAGATCTTCTACGACCGCTTGCTGCGCGGCAGGTTCGCTGAGGACGTCGATCCGCAGCTCCTGTTCGAGGCTCGGTAAGCCGAAGATCGCGCGCTCGCGCTGCTCGCGCTGCTCGCGCTGCCTGCCGTGTCCCGCCCCGTGAGCGCGGGTTGCCTCGCAAGGCGTCGACGTGCACCATGCGGCCGCACCCCGTCGCACACCTCGCGAGACCAGACGATGCACCGATCCGCAGTCCCGTCGCCGCGCGACACCGCCCGCCGCCTGCTCCGTGTCGCCGCGGGCGCGCTCGTCGCGCTCATGTTGGCCGTCCCGGCGCTCGCCGCACAGACGGGCGTGTGCGAGCAGGACGGACTGATCGTGTTCGAGACCGAGAGCGTCGCGACGCCCCCGCAATGGGCGGTCGAGACGAACGTGAACGGCTACACCGGCGCGGCCTACCTGCGCTGGAACGGCGGCGACCAGTTCAGCAGCCCCGGCGTGGGAACCCTCAGCTACACGCTGAACGTCGCGACGGCCGGCACGTATCGGCTGTTCATCCGCAACCACCACGACGATCCCGACGCGACGCTGGAGAACGACTGCTGGACGCGCGTCGACGGCAGCCCGTGGCTCAAGACCTACTCGAAGTTCAACAACCAGTGGACGTGGTCGACGCGCTTCGACCCGCCCACCGGCAGCGACGTCGACGCCACGTATGTGCTCTCGGCCGGCACGCACACGTTCCAGATCAGCGGCCGCTCGCAGGACTTCCGCATCGACCGCGTGCACTTCGCGCTGGCCGGCGTCGTCGACCCGACGAATCCCGCGACCCCGCCCTCGCCCACGGGCGACTGCAGCGCCGGCCAGTGGATCGACCTCGGTCACGCGCTGGCCGGAAGTTTCGGAGAACCGATGCTCGTGGGTACGGGCGACCTCGTCCCGAACACGCCGGCCGCGCTCACGCTGTCGCACGCGTTGCCCGGCACCGTCGGCGTGCTCGTGCTCGGGCTCACCGAACTCGGCGCGCCGTTCAAGGGCGGCGTCTTCGTGCCCGACGCCGACGTGCTCTTCGTGATCCCGATCGACGCCGCGGGCGGACTCACCGTCCCGTTCACGTGGCCGTCCAACGTCCCGTCGGGACTGTCGCTCTACTGGCAGGCATGGCTCGTCGACCCGTCCGGCCCGTTCGGCGCCTCGGCCACGAACGCCCTGGAGAGCCAAGGGGGGTAGGGCTGCAAGGTCGGCCTGGGGCGCGACGCGGCGCTCCCTTCGCGAGATTCAAGGATGAACTGCTCGGCGGACGCGAGCAGAGTGGCGTCATGACGCGGCGCCCACCCCGCACGCGCGGCGTTTCGGGCCGCTGCGTGCGCGCCCGCTGACCATCGTCACGCAGCATCGCGCAGCTTCGGACAGTCCTCGCCGCCTTCGGCGGCTGCGGAACTCGCAGCGCGCTGGGCATGTGCCTCGGGGCGCGCATTCCCGAGCGGGGGGAAGCTCAGCGCGCTGGCGCGCGACTTCGCGGCGATTCGGCGAGGGCGTCGAGCGAAGGGATCTTTCGAAGCAGGTGGTGCGCGCCGCCGGGGTGAGCCTCGTGCGTGAGCATGATCGCGAAGGCTGACGGCTTCGAGCTGCGTGCCGGCTCGGGACGGCGTGCCGTCGCTCGTGAATCGCCGACGGCGCTGCGCTCGATACGCTGCGAGTCGGCGGGGCATGCCGGCGCGTCGTTCACGCGCCCGGCATCGTCTGTGCGGACCGGAGGAGCGCAGGGGGCGATCGCCCAGCGAGTTCCGCAGGCGCCGCAGGCGCCGAGGACTGCTCGAGCGGGGCGGTCGCCCCCGAGCACCCGGAGTGTCCGCACACACGGATCTCCAGCAAGCGAGCCACCGCGTGGAGTCGTCCCCCGCCGACCCGCCGACCCGCCGGCCGGCGGACTCCCGGCTTCGGCGGGATCGACTTACACTGCGTCCTGCGGCTTCGAGGAAGCGCGCGGCGCCGTGGGCGCGGGGAGGGACGCATGACGCATCGGTCGGGGTGGGGCGCGTGGACGGCGGTGGCGGCCGTCGTGGTGGTGATCGCGCTGGGCGTGGTGTGGTTCGATGGTCCCTCAGGTGACGAAGCCATCGCGCTGCCGCCGCTCCCGTCCGCCGGCGCGTCGAGCGTGCCGCGCGCGCCGCTCGCATCCGACGACGGGCGGGAGGCGGCGGCGCGACCTCTCGCGCTCTCGGCCGCGCTCGACACCGAGAGGCCGCTCGGCGCGGGCGATGCATCCGCGCCGCCCGAGGGCATGGTCGCGCTGACGCTCGTCGGCCGCGTGGTCGACGCCGACGGGAACCCCGTCCCCGGGGCCACGGTGCGCCTGCATCCCTCGAAGGCCGGGCGCGCGAAGCTCGACATGCCCGAGCAGCTCTTCTTCGGCAGCGTGCGCTGGGACGAGCTGCCGCGCACCACGACCGACGCCGACGGACGCTTCGTGCTGCGCGGCGCGGACGTCGTCCCGGTCGACGAGGTCGTCGAGGGGCGCGGGCTCTCGCGGGCCGCGCTCGAGAACGGGACGCTCGTCGTGGCGTGGCACGCCGGGCTGCGTCCCGGGATCGGGGTCGCGGCCTGGCGCGGCGAACCCGAGTGCGACACCGGAGAGATCGTGCTCGCACCCGGCGCCGCGCTCGCCGCGCGCTTCGTCGACGCGCGCGGCGAGCCGATCGCCGGCGCCGACCTGTACATCCCGCCCGGCGGCACGCGGAACACGACGAAGGCGCCGGGCATCGAGGTCGCGCACGGCCTGGCGCACGCGCCGTCCGACGCCGAGGGACGCGCTCTGCTCGACGGCCTGTGGCCGGGCGAGTTCATCGCGCGCGCCCGCGCACCGGGCAAGGCGCTCCTGACGCGCGAGATCGTGCTCGTCGCGGGGCAGACGCTCGACCTGGGCGACGTGCTCCTCGCCGACGGCGGAGTGATCGCGGGCGTCGTGCGCGACGAGCGCGGCGAGCCGCTCGCGGGCGTCCAGCTCAAGCTGCGCTGGACCGACGTCGACACCGGCCTGCACTGGGGCGGCGAAGATCCCGCACTGCGCAACATGCGCCTCGTCGTGCGCTCGAACAGGACCGAGGACGTGACCGGCGAGACCGGCGCCGACGGACGCTTCGCCTTCGAAGAGCTCGACCAGTCCAGCTACACGCTGTATGCCGAGGCCGCCGGCCGCGAGCCGCTCATGCGCACGGACGTGGCGCCGGGCGCCGCGTCGTCGGACCTCGAACTGGTGCTCGCGCCCGAGGCGCTGCTCGTGCTGCGCGTGCTCGACGAGGCGAACGGCGAGCCGCTCGACGGCGTCGAGGCCCGCATCCGACGTTGCGCCGATCGGGTCGACGGATCGATGGCCGAGATGGACGCCAAGCTCGAGGTGCAGACCGGCGCCGAGGCCGCGCGCAGGCTCGGTCTCGAGGGCGACGGACGCGGCCTGCTCGTGGCCGGTCCGGCCGGTCCTCTGCGGAACGTCGCCGACGTCTCCGCGCCGGGACACGGGACGCGCAGCTTCGAGTTGCCCGGCGTCGGGTCGGGCGAGCGTGTCGAGCAGACGCTGCGCCTGCCGTCCGCCGCATCGCTCGCGGGACGCGTGCTCGACGACCTCGGCGACCCCGTGCCGCGCGCGCGCCTCGCCGCGGGGCGCTCCGACAAGACGGGCCAGCCGCACGAGGCGCGCGCCGACGACGACGGCCGCTTCCGCGTCGACGGCCTGTCGGCCGGCGCGTGGACGGTGACGGCCGAGTCCCCCGGATTCGTCGCCGGCGAGCCGCTGTCGCTCACGCTCGTCGACGGCGAAGCGCGTGGCGACGTCGAGCTGTCGCTCGTGCGCGGCGCCGTCGCCACGGGCGTCGTGCGCGACGGCGACGATCGTCCCGCGACGGGTGTGCGCGTGGAGGTGCAGCAGGACGGGTCGCGCTGGGCGCTCTCGAGACTCTCGCGGGTCACCGACGCCGTCGGCCGCTACCGCATCGAGGGCATCCCCGCCGGACGGACCCGGCTCTCGGTGCCGGGTGCCGAGCAGGACTTCGTCGCCGAACCCGGCGTCGAGTCCGAGATCGACCTGCGCATGCGACGCGCGCCGGTCCTCGTGGGACGCGTGGTCGATCCGTCCGGCGCACCGCGGGCGGGCGTCGACGTCGAGCTTCTGCTCGACTCGCGCCAGTCCGACTGGGTCGACGGGACGACGCGCACCGACGCGTCCGGCGCGTTCGCCTTCGAGCAGCGCTTCGATCCCGGCACCGTGCGCGTCGTGGCGCACGACGAGACGTCGAGCACGCCGCCCGTCGACGTCGAGCTGGCCTGGGATCGGCGCAGCGAGGTGCTGCTCGCGTTCGCGACGGGCGGGCTGCGCGTGCGGCTGCTCGACGACGCCAGCGACGCTCCGCTCGCCGACGTCCCGGTGCGGCTCGTCGCGCCGCCCGACACGCCGGGGACCGCGCCCGAGCCCGTGCGCACGAGCGACGCCGACGGGCGTCTCGAGTTCGAGCGACTCGCGCCGGGCACGTACCGGGTGTCGCCGTCCGATCCCTTGCGCCTGTGGGCATCTCCCGCCGACGGCGAGGTCGAGATCGGCGCGGGGATCACCGACCTCGTGCTGCGCACCGTGGCGGCCAGCGCGCTCGTCGCCGAGGCGCACTTCGTCGGCGCTCCCGTCGAGGGGCTCGAGCTGCACCTGATCGGGACACAGAACGAGGTCGGGCGACCCGGCCTGTTCGTGGGGGTGTGGAGCGACGGAGTCTTCCGCGTGAACGGCCTGCATCCCGGGGCCTACCACTACGAGGTGCGGCACGGCTTCCGCAGCCCCGCCCTGCCCGACCAGGAGCACGTCTTCGCGTCGGGCGAGGTCACCGTCGCCGGCGGCGAGACGCGCCTCGATCTCGAGCTGCGCTAGCCGGAAGCCGGCCGCGCACGGGGACGCAGGTCGGGCGGCGCGTCGGCGCGAGCGTGCGGTCTCCCCGTCAGCCCGGCGCGACCTCGGCGTAGAGCACCGACGGGTCGAAGCGCATCACGCGCACCTCGGCGTCGGGAGCGAGGTCGCGCAGCAGCGCGTCGGCCTCGGCGTGCCCGAAGGCGTGTCCCATGTAGTAGGTGTCGTTCAGCTCGCCGTCGATCGCGACGAGGTCGCGCTGCTCGTCGTCGGCGATGGGTGTCTCGTCGAACGAGGGCGGCGCGACGCGCAGCGCCGGAGCCTGGGCCATCGGCAGGATGCCCTCGGGATCGTCGGCGTCGGCGCGCAACTGCAGGCGCAGGCGTCCTCCGGGCGCGAGCAGCCGGAGCGCGTCGCGCACGTACGCGACGACGATGTCGAGCGGGCAGTGGATCAGCACGGCGTGCGAGAAGACCACGTCGTACGCACGGTCGTCCAGCGCGTCGGGGATCGCGTCGCCGTGTCCCACGACGACGCGCGCGTTCGGGACGTCGTCGAGGCGCGCCTCGGCCGCCTCGACCATGCCGGGCGCGATGTCGAAGCCCGAGTAGCTCTTCACCTGCGGCGCGATCTGGCGGGCGAGGCGACCGCTCCCGCAGCCGATCTCGAGCACGTGCGCGTCGGCCAGCCACGCGTCGTCGAGCCCGTGCAGGACCACGGCCGCGTCGAAGGCGGCCTGCTGGCGGACGCGGTCATCGTCCTTCCAGCCGCGGTGGGAGGCCACGTAGAACTCGCGGTGCGGCGAGCGCGAGCGACGCTCCCAGGCCCGGCGCAGCTCGTCGGCCCAGGGACGAGCCTTCCCGTCGTCGTGTGGCACGAGCGTCTCCTTCTCCCGGGGAGGATCCGGCAGTGTACAGGCCGTGCCGGATCCGTGGGGCGGCGTGCTGCTCCTGCGTCCCTTCCGGGGTCCCTCAAGTCGTCCCCGGCCGCCGACCGATGCACCCCCCGAGACCCCGTCCCGGAGGAGACGCCGATGAACTGCCCCGCCTGCTCGCACAGCCTGAAGCCGCTCTCGCTGGGCGGAGTCACCGTGGACGTCTGCGACGGCGGATGCGGCGGTGTCTGGTTCGACAAGCGCGAACTCGACGCGTTCGACGAGCCGTCCGAGTTCGCCGATCCGCTGCTGGGCATCCACAGAGACCCGTCGGCGGTGCCGGACGGCGCGCGTCACCACTGCCCGAGCTGCACCGGCATCGTGATGATGCGGCACTTCTTCAGCACGCGCTTCGAGGTCGAGGTCGACGAGTGCCCGGGCTGCGGCGGATTCTGGCTCGACCACGGCGAACTCGAGCACATCCGTGCGCAGTTCGACAGCGCGGACGACCGCCAGCGCGCGAACGAGGCCTTCCTGGCCCGCAACCTGGCCTCGCCCCTGGCTTCGATGGACAGGGACGTGCAGGACGACATGCGGCGCGCGCATCGCCTCTCGCGCCTGTTCCGCTGGGCGTGTCCCAGCGCCTGGATCCCGGGCAAGCAGCCCTGGGGCAACTTCTAGGGCACGCGGTCGCGACGCGCATCCCCCTGGGGGCGGGTTTCCCGGGAGCGCGCGCCATGCCGAGATCGTCCGTCGTCCGTCTGCTGCTCGTCGCGGCGCTGGCCGTGTCCGCAGGCTGCGTGCAGTACACGTCGCGCGTCCAGGAGCGCATCTCCGGGCCCGAGCGGCTCGTCGACACCGACGTGCGTCCCGAGCCGGGCAGCGAGGCGGAGCTCTTCGAGTTCACGCTGGAGCCCGCGGGGCCCGGGCGCGAACGACTCGCGTGCGAGCGCGTCGTGCTGGCCGACGTCCAGCGCGTGCGCACGTACGAGCGTCCCGTGACCGAGCTGCGCAGCGCGTCGTGCCGCGCGCCGCTGTGGCTCGTCGTGCTGCCCGTCGCCGACGCGTCCTCCGGCGAGCGCGGCCCGTACTGGCTGCTGCCCTACAGCCTGCGCCTGGCCCAGGACCTGCTCGAGGGCCAGGACGCCGACGAGCTGCTCGAGACGAAGGGCGTGGCCTGCGTCCTGTTCGGTCCCGTGCTCGCGCTGGACGCGCTCACGCTTCCGTACCATCTGTGGTGCATGGCGCGCGCCGAGCGCGACGTCACCGTGTCCGAGCATCGCGAGGAGCGCGAGCCCGACACGGTCGTGCTGCGTCGGCGCGACGCGACGCCGCGCCTGCGCGAGGTCGTGCTGCGCAACGCGCGCGGCGATTCGCTCGTGCTCGACGATGCGCGGGGGGCGTTCGACCTCTCGCCGCTGGTCGATCCCGCCGACCGCGATCTGGCGCTCGAGGTGCGCGCGCTCTACGACGGACGCGCGGTGCGCTCGGAGCTCGTGCTCGACGAGGACGACCTGCCGCGGCTGCTGCGTCGTCGCGACGCACGCTGATCAGCGCGCGTTCTCCCGCCACAGCGCCTCGAAGAGCGGGATCTGCGCGAAGGTGATGGCCAGCGCGGCCACGATCGACGCGCCCAGCCAGAGACCGATGTTCCAGAAGATGCGCTGCCGCTCGTCGCGCACCCAGGCGTCCTTGACCAGGATCAGCACGCCGTGCGCGGCGAGTGCCACGGGGAACGCCGGCCCGTCGACGAGCCGCGCCAGGAACCCGTAGGCCACGCCGGCCTCGGCCATCTTCGTCTCGAGCCCGCCCATCGTGCGCCAGAAGAGCACGGCCGACGAGAACGAGCCGATCGCGATGAGCGTCGAGATCGTGTTGAAGCGCCAGCCGCGCGCGGGCGGCGCCACCTGTCCGAACGGCTCGAGGGTGGACGGTTCGCTCATCGACGGACCTCGCGGGGAGGGCAAGTCCGGCAGCCTACCACCGCGCGACCCGGCGTCGCGCCCGCGCGCTGCGTGGCGACGTCCTGCGACGCCGAGATCCCTCGCCACGGCGCCGGAAGAGGAGTTCCGGCCGGCGGGCGGCGCGACGCTCAGAGGTCGCGGTACGCGAAGGCCTTGCGCAGCGATCCGGCCGGCGCGCCGTCGACCTCGACGTACGGGTAGACCAGGAAGTTCAGCGGCGGACCGGCCTGGCGCGGCTCGAGCAGCAGGTCGCGTCCTCGGCTGAAGGTCACGCGGTCGGCGGTCAGGTGCCCGAAGTAGTAGTCGGTGAGCTCGGGATGCTTGTCGGCCTCGGAGATGTCGACCGGCAGCCAGCGTCCGTCGGCCAGGAACCAGGCCCAGCAGTGGTAGCCGCCCACGTCGCCGGAGGGCGCACCGCCGAGCGGGAAGCCGATCTCGAAGCGCGCGGGGATGCCTTCGCCGCGGGCCAGCGCGATGAACAGGCTGTGGAAGTCGGTGCAGTTGCCGAAGCCCGCGTCGCAGGCCCAACTGGCGTCACCGCGTCCCCAGGGCTGCCCTTCCGGCTTGTCGTACGTCATGCGCGCGTTCACCACGTCGTAGAGCGCGCGGGCCTTCGCGAGCGCGTCGCCCCGGGGCTCGCCGGCGGCGAGCAGCACCTCCTTCGGGTGGCCTCCCACGGGGACGAGCGCGTCGGCGCCGAGGAAGGCGGCCCCGTCGTCGCGTGCGGCTTCGGCGTTCGCGGGCGTGACCTCGCGGCGCGTGACGCGGTAGCGCAGCGCGAACGGGACCTCTCCCGCCGCGTCGGCGCGGGCCTCGACGTACAGCAGGCGGTCGCCGAAGCGCGCCTCGTCGGTGAGGCGCGCCTCGCCCGGGACGTCACGCGCGAGCAGCTCGACGTCCTGGTGCGCGTCCGACGTGGCGACCGGCAGCCACATGCGCACCGACGCGCCGGGGAGCAGTCCCGTCACGGCGCCCGCGTAGTCGAACTCGAAGCGGCGCACGCGGGCGGACGCGTCGGACGCCGCGGGGCCGGACGCGTCGCCGCTCGCGCAGCCCAGCAGGCAGCCGAGCAGCAGCGCCGCGCACGCGCGGGCGGGGAAGGCGTCGATCGTCACGGGCGTGCTCCTTCGTCGCGGGGGACGGGCGCGCCAGGATACCGGGACGACTCAGCGCGCGGCAGGCTCGACCCGTGCGGTGCGCGCCAGCGCGCGCTCGGCGGCGAGGCGTCCCGAGCGCAGGGCCGCGTCGATCGACGCCAAGCCGAGGTGGTCGCCGCACACGAGCAGCCCGGGACGCGGCTCGGCCACGTCGCCGTCGCCGTCCGGGCACGCGCCGGCGTCCTGCGCGGGGAGCGCGGCGGGCAGGTCGAGCGCGCGCAGCAGGCGCCACGCGGAGACCTCCTCGCCGAACCAGTCGCGCATCTGCGCGCGCACGGCGCGCTCGAGCGCCTCGCCCGACGGCGCGAGTTCGTCGAGCACGGTGGTCGAGACGATGTGCCGTCCGGGCGGGGCCAGGCCGGGCGAGAGCAGCGTCGGGACGACGAGGTCGTTCACGGGTCCGCGCCCTTCGCCGTCGAGCACGAGCCAGTTGCCCACCGGCGGCGCGTGGGGCGCGTCGAACTGCAGGCAGCGCACGCGACGCATGGGCGGCGAGCGTCCCTGCCCGAGCAGCGAGGCGGCGGACGGGGCGTCGACCGCGAGCACGACCGTCGGCGCGGCGAAGGTGCGTCCGTCGGCGAGGGCCACGGCGCCGTCGCGCACGGCCACGACGCGCGCGCCGGTGAGCAGCCGCTCCGGCGGCAGCGCGGCGGCGAGCGAGCGCGGGATGGCGTCCATGCCGTCGGCGGGGATGGCCGCGCGTCCGGACGCGAAGTGGCGCCAGACGAAGGCCAGCTTGCGCGCCGACGTCGTGAGCCCGCGCTCGAGGAACACGCCGCCCAGGAACGGACGCAGGAAGGCCTCGATCATGCGCGGCGAGAAGCGCAGGTGCTCGAGCAGCTCGAGCGTCGGCACGTCGGGCACGTCGGCGCGCAGCCGGCGCGCGAGCCACGCCACGCGCCACTTGTCGTCGAGTCCGCCCACGGGTGCGCCGAGGGTGGCGGGGATGGCCGCCGGGTGCGCGAACGGATCGGCCAGCCGCACGAAGCGTCCGTCGACGCGCACGAGCGCGCCCTTCGCGAAGGGACGCAGGTCGAGCGCGTCGAAGTCGAGCTGCGCGCGGGCCTCGGCGTAGCTCGTGAGCAGCACGGAGAATCCGCGGTCGAGCCGGAATCCCTGCACGTCGTCGGTGGCGACCCGTCCGCCGGGCCGCGACGAGGCCTCGAGCAGCAGGGGACGCAGTCCGCCGTCGAGCAGGCGTCGCGCGCAGGCGAGGCCGGCCAGGCCGGCGCCGACGACGAGCACGTCGTGCGCGGGGGAGGCGTCGGATGGGGGACGGGGCGCGGACATCGCGCGCCTGTTCGTCCAGGTTCGGGCCTTGGATGCGCGCTCAGTCGCGCCCGGGGAACGCGGACGGGTCGGCCCAGAAGCGCGCCGGGCAGTCCTTGCAGCAGAAGCCGAGCGCGCGTCCCTCGAAGACGATCACGAAGCGCGGGTCGACCGGGTCGCCCGAGACCGGGCAGCGCGTGTTCGACGGACGCAGTGCGGCCTCCGCCGCCGCGGCCAACGCCTCGGCCGACGCGGCCTGCCCGTCGTGGCGCGCGGTCTCCGCGCTCTCGGCGGACACAAGCGACGTCGCGTCGGCGGGCGCGCCGAGCACGATCTCGTCCTCGGTGTGCAGCGGCGCCTCGGTCTCGTCGCGTCCGTCGTGCACGACCAGGGCGGGACGCAGCGCGCGCAGCCGCTGCAGGTCGTCGTCGGAGAGGCCTGTGCCCCAGAGCGAGACGCGCTCGAGCCGCGGCAGTGCGGCGAGCGACGCGACGGCCGTCCCGTCGAGCGGCGTGCCGGTGAGGACGAGCACGCGCAGCGACGGGGCGCGGGCGAGCGCGGGCAGCCCGCGGGACGTGATGCGCGTGCGCGCCAGGTCGAGTCGCACGAGGCGCGGCATGGCGGCCAGCGACGCGAGGGACGCGTCGTCGACGCGCGTGCCGGCCAGCGAGAGCTCGACCACGGCGTCGCGCAGCGGTGCGAGCCATCCCGCCAGGATCGCGCCGTCGACGTCGGGACGCGAGACGCACGAGACCCACAGCAGGCCGGTGGACGGATCGTCAGTCTCGACGTGCACGAGCTCCTCGCGCAGGTGGGCCACGGCGGTCGGGTCCGGCACGATCGGCGCGGCGGGCGCGGCGCGCGTGCCGTCCCCGGCGGGTGCGCGAGGATCGGTTCCGCGCGTGTCGGCGGAGACGTCGTGCGGCGTCCCGGCGGCATCGCCGAAGGACGCGCCGGCCGCGATCCAGGCGCGCAGCAGCGCGCGCTCGGACGGCTCGGGCTGCGGCTTGCCGCGCGGCGGCATGTGGTCGTCGTCGTCCGCCGGCAGCTCGACGCGCCGCAGCAGCTCGCTCGCGTCGGGATCGCCGGGCACGAGCACGGCGCCCGACTCGCCCCCCGCGCGGATCGCGTCGGGCGTGTGCAGCGCGAGGCGCGCCTTGTGCTTCGCGGGACCGTGGCAGGCGCCGCAGCGCGACTCGAGCAACGGCGCGATCTGCTGCGCGTACGTGTCCGGAGCGTCCTGCGCGCGGAGCGCGAGCGACGTCGCGACGAGAGACAGCAGGAGGAGCGCCGAGCGCCTCGATCGTCGAGCACGCCTCACGCGAGCAGCTCCGGGCGCACGCGTCCGAAGACATCCGTGAGGCGGAAGTCGCGGCCCGCGTGGCGGTACGTGAGGCGCTCGTGGTCGAGTCCGAGCAGCTGCAGCAGCGTGGCGTGCAGGTCGTGCACGTCGATCGGGTTCTCGACGATGTTGTAGCCGTAGTCGTCGGTCCTCCCGACGGTGATGCCGGGACGGATGCCGCCGCCGGCCATCCAGATCGTGAAGCAGCGCGGATGGTGGTCGCGGCCGTAGTTGTCCTTCGTGAGCGTGCCCTGGGTGTAGACGGTGCGTCCGAACTCGCCGCCCCACAGCACGAGCGTGTCGTCGAGCAGGCCGCGCCGCTCGAGGTCGATCACGAGCGCGGCCTGGGCCCGGTCGACGGCGCCGCACTGGGCGCGGATCTCGCGCGGCAGGTTGCTGTGCGCGTCCCAGCCACGCATGTAGAGCTGGACGAAGCGCACGCCGCGCTCGGCCAGCCGGCGCGCGAGCAGGCAGTTGCTCGCGAAGCTGCCCGGCGTGCGCACGTCGGGACCGTAGAGCGCCAGCGTCTCGTCGCTCTCGGTCGAGAGGTCGACGAGTTCGGGCACCGACATCTGCATGCGGTACGCCATCTCGGCCTGGGCCACGCGCGCGTCGATCTCGGGATCGAGCGAGCGCGCGTGCTCGCGCGCGTCGAGCTCGGCCACGAGGTCGAGCATGCGCCGCCGGTCGGCGCGCGCCACGCCCGGCGGGTCGGCCAGGTAGAGCACCGGATCGCCGCTGCTGCGCAGCCGGCAGCCCTGGTGTTCGCTGGGCAGGAAGCCCGAGCCCCAGAAGCGCGACGAGAGCGCCTGCATGTTGCCCAGGCCCTGGCTGATGAGCACCGCGAAGGTGGGCAGGTTCTCGTTGCTGCTGCCCAGGCCGTAGCTGATCCACGAGCCGAACGACGGACGCCCGGGTTGCTGGTGCCCGGTCTGGAAGAACGTGATGCCGGGCTCGTGGTTGATCGCGTCGGTGTGCATCGAGTGCACGAAGCACAGCTTGTGCGCGAGCGCGGCGGTGTGCGGCAGCAGCTCGCTGATCCAGATGCCGTCCTGCGCGTTCGCGTAGCGGCTGAACCTGAAGATCGACGGCGCCACGGGGAAGCGGCTCTGTCCGCTCGTCATGCCGGTCAGGCGCTGGCCCTGGCGGATCGAGTCGGGCAGCTCCTCGTCGTAGCGCTCGCGCAGCCCGGGCTTGTGGTCGAACAGGTCGAGCTGGCTGGGCGCGCCCTCCATGTGCAGCGCGATGACGCGCCGCGCCCGGGGACGGAAGTCGACGCCCGCGCGCCGCCGCGGGTCGCCGCCGAACGGCGCGGCCGCGCCCAGCAGCGAGCCGAGCGCCATCGACCCGAGGGCGCCCGAGAGGGTGCGCGCCGCGCTGCCGAAGAAGCGCCGGCGCGTCAGGTGCAGGAAGCGTTCCTCGCGGGGATCCATGCTCAGTCCTGGGTCAGGGTCTCGTGCAGGTCGAGCACGGCGGAGGCCAGCATCGTCCAGGCGGCGAGCTCGGACGGCGCGAGGTCGTCGGCGGTGGGCGCCTCGCCCACGTCGACGAGCGCGCGCGCGGCCTCTGCGTCGTCGGCGTAGCGCGCGCGGAAGTCGTCCAGCGCGTCGGCCAGCAGCGCGCGGTCGCCCGCGTCCGGGTGCCGCGCCGTGACCCGTCGGAAGAGCCGCTCGAGGCGCGTCGCGTCGTCGCCGTCCTCGTGCAGCGTGCGCTCGGCCAGGACGCGCGCGGCCTCGACGAACTGCTCGTCGTTCCACAGCACGAGCGCCTGGAGCGGCGTGCTCGTGAGCTGCCGGCGCACGACGCACGACTCGCGCGTGGGCGCGTCGAAGGTCAGCAGCGCCGGCGGCGGGACGGCGCGCTTCCAGTACGTGTAGAGGCTGCGCCGCCACAGGTCGTCGCCCTGGCCGCGCTCGAACAGGCGCGTGTTCGACTGCAGCATCGCGACCTCGCGCCACAGTCCCTCGGGCTGGTACGGCTTGACCGATCGACCGCCGAAGCGCTCGACGAGCAGTCCCGCGGCGTAGAGCGCCTGGTCGCGGATCGCCTCGGCGCCCAGCCGCCGGCGCGGGGAGCGCGCGAGCAGCCGGTTCTCGGGATCGATCTCGTCGAGCTCGGGACGCGCGCGCGACGCCTGGCGGTACGTGCTCGAGAGCACGAACGCGCGCAGCATGGCGCGCACGTCCCAGCCCGATTCGCGCAGCTCGACCGCCAGCCAGTCGAGCAGCTCGGGATGGCTCGGCGGCTCGCCCTGCAATCCGAAGTCTTCGGAGGTGCGCACGAGGCCGGTGCCGAAGACCGTCTGCCACAGCCGGTTGGCCTCGACCCGCGCGGTGAGCGGGTTGTCGTCGGACACGAGCCAGCGCGCGAGTCCCAGCCGGTCGCGCGGGAGCGAGGCGTCCATGGGCGGCAGGAACGCGGGCGTGGTGCGCGGCGCCGGACGGGTCTCGTCGGGATGGTCGTACTGTCCGCGCACGAGCACGTACGTCTCGCGCGGCTCGGCGCGCTCGCGCATGACCATCGCGCGCGGGATCTCCGCCGCGAGCATCGCACGCTCGGAGCGGGCCGCGCTGCGCGCGTCGTCGAGCTCGCGGTAGCCCGAGAAGACCGCCCGGCGCCAGTCGAGCCACTGCTCGGCGCGCTGCGCGTCGGTGATCGCGTCGTCGGGCAGCAGCGCCGAGACGAGCTCGTCGTCGAGCCCGCCGGCGGACGGCTTCGCGCGGAACGAGAACGCGCCCGGTCCGCCGCTGTTCACGATCTTCAGCACGAGCGCGTTCGCGCCGGCGCGCAGCGGCAGGACGGCCTCGTCCTCGTCGAGGGTGAGCGAGCGGTCGACGCGGTTCTCGTGCACGAGCGCGCCGTTCACGAAGACCTGGATGCCGTCGTCGCTGCCCAGCGCCACCGGCAGCTCGCGCGCGTCCGGCGACCAGAGCGTGCGCGCCACGTACGTCGCGCCGAGGTCGCCGCCGAGTTCGTCGAGCACGCCGTCGGGGAAGCCCGCGAACGCGAACGCGCGGGCCTCGGCGCCGAAGGCCTGCGCCGAGGGCAGGCGCGTCACGTCCTCGGGGCCGAAGCGCGGCTCGTACGCGTCGCGCGGGTCGGGCGCGTCGGCGCCGAACGGTCCGCAGCGGTACCAGCGGCCGGCGGCCACGGGCAGCGCCGAGAGGTCGTCGAGCGGCGCGACGCGCACGCGCAGGCGTCCCAGCGAGTGCTGCTCGTAGGGCGAGCGGTAGCTGATCACGAGCCTGCACTCGGCGCCGCGGTCGTCACCGAACGGCGCGTCGGAGAGCAGCAGCAGCGTGCGCGGTCCGGCGGCCTGGTTGCCGTCCGCGGCCCAGCCCGTGGCGTGGTCGCCGTCGAACGCCAGCCCCGGCTCGTAGTCGAGGTTCGTCTGGACGTGGTCGCTCCAGCCCCAGCGCAGCGGCACGTCGCGGTACGCGTCGTCGTCCGCCCCGCGCGGACGCGTCGCGAGCGTGATCTCGGAGATCACCGCGTTGCCGTGCGACGCGCGTCCCGGACCGGCGCTGCCGGTGTCGGGCGGCGTGAGGCACTCGAGCAGCAGCGCGCGCAGTCCCCCGCGCGGGACGTCGAGCAGCAGCTCGTGGTCCTCGTGCATGGCGTGCGGCCCCTCGACGAGCAGCGCGCCGTCGGCCTGCAGCTCGAGCGTGACGCCCGGTTCGGTCGAGCTCGCCGCGAGCACCTCGGGGACGATCCAGTCGACGCCGGCGCGTGCGCGCGTCTCGGCCAGGAAGCGCGCGCGCTGCTCGTCCTCTCCGGGGAGCGGCTGCTCGAGACGTGCGCCGAGGTCGGCGATGCGCGCGTCGAGCGCGTCGAGGCGCTGCCGCTGCGCGTCGCTGGGCACCTCGACGAACGGCTCGAACGCGCGGTTGCTGTCGGGGAGCTGCGAGTAGAGTCCCGGTTCGTCGATCGAGTCGAAGAACGCGACGAGCGAGTAGTAGTCCTGCTGCGTGAGCGGGTCGTACTTGTGGTCGTGGCAGCGCGCGCAGCCCGCCGTGAGTCCGAGGAAGACCGAGGCCGTCGTGTTCACGCGGTCGACGGCGTACTCGACCAGGTACTCGTCGGCCAGCGCGCCGCCCTCGTCGGTGGTGACGTGGTTCCTGTTGAATCCCGAGGCCACGATCTGCGCCGTGCTCGCGTCGGGCAGCAGGTCGCCGGCGAGCTGCTCGACCACGAACTCGTCGTACGGCTGGTTGCGGCGCAGCGCCGAGAGCAGCTCGTCGCGCCAGGCCGAGGCCTGGCGTCCCGCGTCGGTGTGGATGCCGCTCGTGTCGGCGTAGCGCGCCAGGTCGAGCCAGCCCGTGGCGAGGTGCTCGGCCGAGCGCGAGCGGTACGGTTCCTCGCCGAGCAACCGGTCGACGAGTCGCTCGTACGCCGCGTCGGACGGGTCGGCCAGCCACGCGTCCTGTTCGTCGAGCGTGGGCGGGAGGCCGGTGAGGTCGAGGAACACGCGTCGCAGCAGCGTCTCGGCGTCGGCCGGAGGCGAGGGCGCGATGCCCTGCCGTTCGAGGCGCGCCAGCACGAAGCGATCGATCGGTCCGCGCGGCCAGCTCTCGTCGCGCACCGTCGGCGGCTCGGGACGCACCGGCGCGACGAACGCCCAGTGCGGCTCGTAGCGCGCGCCCTCGGCGATCCAGCGGCGCAGCGTCTCGCGCTCGTCGGCGGAGAGCGCGCGCTTCTTGGCCTCGGGCGGCGGCATGCGCTCGTCGGGATCGTCGGACGCGATGCGCCGCAGCAGCTCGCTCGCGTCGGGCTCGCCGGGGACGACGGCACGCACGCCGTCGCGCTCGGCGGTGGCCGACTCGGGCTGGTCGAGGCGCAGCCCCGCCTGGCGCGCGGCCGAGTCGGCGCCGTGGCACTGCAGGCAGCGGTCGGAGAGGATCGGACGCACGTCGCGTCCGTAGCGCACCTCGCCCGCGGACTCGGGGCTCGCCGCCGGCGCGCCGCCGTCGTTCGCGTCGGTGAGCGCCTCGTCGGCGAGCGGTGCGGCGCCGAGCAGCGTGACGAGCAGCAGCGGCAGCGCGTGCGCCGCGCGGGTCGCGCGACGTCCGACGGAGAGGCGACCCTGGCGGTGCTGCGGACTCGGCAACGGGACCGTTCCTGCGGGGAGGCACCGTCGAGGCGGTCCGGTGCCGGAGCGGCGGGCATCGCGTGCGGAGGCCGAGGCTCCCGGCGCGACGTCGACGTCCCAGCATAAGGCCGGGAGGCGTCCTCGTCATGGCGCTCGCCGCTGGGACTCACGACCCACGAGCACCGATCGGCAGCGCCGCTCGGCTATGCTGGCCGCCTGTTCGTCGTCCGAGCGCCACCGCCCCGGGGGGAATCCGCGCCATGTCGTCCCGTCTTCGTCGCCTCTGGTCCGTCCGTCGCTCGACGTGCGTCATGGTCGTCCTGCTCTGCGCCTTCGGCTGCGCGGCCGGCGGAAACCTCGACGAGCGCCCCGGCTGGGCCCAGGGCTTCGAGCAGTGGAAGGGCGCCAAGGCCGGCCAGCCGGGCCTGATGGGCTCGCTCATCGAGCAGCACCAGGACACGCCCCAGCAGCTCTTCGCCCGCTATCCCGAGGACAAGTACCTGTTCGTGGTGGGGGAGGGTCGCGCCCCGCGCGGCAAGCCGGGCGACGCCAAGCGCAACGCGCAGAAGGACGCCCAGGCCGAGCTGGCGAACATGCTCTGGGTCGCCGTCTCGTCGGAGATGAGCCTCGACGCGAGCAGCACGCAGCGCGACGGCAGCAGCTCGTCGAGCGAGCGGCTCGACGAGTCGGTGCGCACCTTCTCGGCCTCGGTCCTGTCGGACATGTCGGTGGCGCGCGAGTGGTACGGCTACGAGGGCGACGACGAGGTGGCCTACGTGCTCATGGCGCTCGACCGCGGCGCGTCGGCCCGCAACCTGGCCGACCTCGTGGGACAGGACGTGGCCGCCGCCCGCACGCTCGTGGGCGAGATCGACCAGGAGCTCGCGAGCGGCGAACTCGCGGGCGTCCCGGTGCAGGTGGCCGACCTGTCGATGCGCAGCGACCGTCTGCGCGCGGGACTGCTCGCGCTGGGCGTGCTCGACGGCGGACGCACCGCGGCGGACGTGCGCGACGAGGTGGCGTCGATCGGGGCCGACTCGACGCGCCTGCGTCTCGACGTGCTCGAGAACGTGACGCCGTCCGAGCTGCCCACGCTGCCCTACGTGCGCGGACGCGACGAACCCGTGCTCGGTCTGCGCCTGCTGCTGCCCCTCGCCGGACGCATGCAGCCGGTCTCGTCCTGCCCGCTCATCGTGCACGCGCCCGATCGGCCCGTGCAGCGCGTGCGCACCGACCCCGACGGACGGCTCACGCTGCCGCTGGCGCTCGCGTCGGACACCGCGCGCGGTGAGTACGCGGTCGAGGTGACCTACGACCTGTGCCGCGACCACAAGGACGGCGGCGCCGCGGGCTGCACCTGCTGCACGCTCCAGCAGCAGTTCGCGTTCCGCGTCCCGTACCGCGTGGTGCCCGACGAGCAGGCCTTCGACGCCTCGTTCGCGTCCGCCGAGCAGGCCTTCGAGGAGGGTCGCTGGACGGACGCGCGGCAGGCCTACGCCGAGGCCGGCAGGCTCGTGTTCGACGTCCCCGACGAGTCGGCGCGCTGCGACGGACGCCTGCGCGAGGTCTCGCTCGAGATCACCCTCGAGGACGCCGGCGGGATGCTCGAGTCGAACCAGTTCGCCGACGCGCTCGACGCCTACGCCTCGGCCTGGTCGGGGCTCGAGCTGGTGCCCGACGGGTCGCGCCGCGGTCCGGCGATCCGCGACGGGGGGCTCGCGGCGGCGCTCGGATACTCGGGCGAGCAGCGCGCGGCCGGCGACGACGCGTCGCGCGAGCGCTGCCTCGAGCGCGTCCTGGGCGCCGAGCAGATGTGGGACGCGCCCGACCTGCGCGTCGAGATCGCGGGGCTGAAAGAGGTGTTGCCGTGCGTGACCTGCGGCAGGAGCGGCCGCTGTCCGACGTGCCTCGGCAGCGCGCAGCCGGGCATGGTGCTGGCCGACTGCGCCACGTGCGAGGGCCGCGGCACCCTGCCGCATGACTGCCCCCAGTGCGCGAACGGGTTCGTCGCGTGCACGCACTGCGCCGAGGCCGGACTCAAGGTCTGCCCCGACTGCAAGGGCACGTGGAGCAAGACGCACTCCAAGTGCGACGGGAAGGGCTGCAAGAAGTGCCAGAACGGCAAGGTGCTGTGCAAGACGTGCGCGTACTGCAAGGTGCACAAGGCCTACGCCGACTCGTGCGTGACGCCGGGCAAGGTGCCTGCCAAGTGCAAGGTCTGCGGCGGCGACGGCAAGGTGCGCTGCAAGAACTGCCAGGCCGGCCCGCTCGTGTTCGCGGGCACCGAGTGGAAGGGCTACGTGCTCGCGACGTGCCCCGCGTGCGACGGCACGCGCAAGCGGCTCGCGCCCTGCCCCGCGCGCTGCGATTCGGGCGTCTGTCCGACCTGCCACGGCGTGGCGCACCGCGTCTGACGAACACGCCCCGCGCACGGGGGTCGGACCCGTGCGCGGGGCGTGCCGGACGCGGACCCGCCGGTCCGCGTGCGGGCGCGCTCAGGTGCCCATGAAGAGCTCGAGCGCGTTGCTGAACTCGAAGCCGCCGCCGCCCGTCCCCACGACCATCTGCAGGATGACGCGGGCGGGGATGCCGTCGCTGCCGGGCACGCCGAACGCGATGCGGCCGAGGCCGTCGGTGAAGAGTCCCGTGCCGACGAACAGGAACGGGAACGGCACGAGCACGCCGCCCTTGAGCGGCGTCGGGTTCGCGACGTCTCCCAGGAACAGCAGCGCCGGAGCACCGGGCGCCGCGCCCTCGAGCAGGAAGTCGCCGGTGACGCCCGACTGCATCAGGTTGCCGCCGCACAGCGACACGTTCACGAGGCCCGGGCCGCCGAAGCCGAGGTCACGCTGGCAGTCGATCCACGAGGTGGTCACCTGGACGTGGTCGTGCAGGCTCTCCTGCGCCGAGCGTTCGCCGTAGAGCAGGAACGTGAGCTTGCCCTGGGCGTCGACCCAGCGCGCGAAGTCGTGCCGCACGTGCACGTCGAGCAGCTTGTCGCGGTTGCCCGCGAAGTTGGCGGCGTAGCGGTTCTCGCCCTGTCCGCCGAGGGTGTCGCACCAGTCGCCGGCCACGACGTCCCAGACGTAGAGCTCCATCTGGATGCACTGGTCGCCGTAGCCCTCCCACTGGATGTCGAGGTCGACGAGCGTCGAGGGGTCCTCGGCGAGCGTGAACTCGAAGACGTGCGTGGTCTCGTTGCCCGATGTCGGCACCGCCGAGACGTAGCGGTTGACGTCGGAGTCGCCGCCCGTCGCGTCGGACGCGGCGAGCTTGGCGTACTGCGCCGCCGTGAGCTCGGTCGAGGCCGCCGCGGGATGGCGCACGCCGGCGAGCTGGCTCCACGAGCTCGTCTGCCAGCCCCAGGCCCAGCGGTCGACGCCGGCGTTCGTCCCGAAGTCGTAGACCGTCTGCTGCGTGTGCATGAGCAGCGCCGGCGCGGTCCCGACGTCGGTCGAGGTGTTGAGCGCGGCGTCCTTGGCGCGCGCCTCGAGCTTCAGGAACGCCGTCGGGTCGTCGGGGACCGTCCAGTCGAAGTGGCCCGTGTCGCGTGCGTCGCTGGTGATCACGTGCGGGTACGTGGCGCCGCCGTCGGTCGAGTAGAGCAGGTCGACGCCCGCCACCTCGACGTCGTCGGTGGCCGCCCAGGCGACGTCGACCGTCGTCCCGGGGACGAGCAGCTCGCCGCCGTCGGGCGAGATGAGGTGCACCGCCGGCACCGGCTCGGTGTAGCGCGGCACCTGCATCACGATGCAGTGGATCGCGCCCGACGCCGGGATGATCGAGTAGCAGTCGATCGGGACGATCTCGACGCCCGGACCGGCCGCGGCCTGCCAGGCCGCCAGCGCGTCGGCGTCCTCGTCGGAGTAGTTCGGGTTGCCCGACACGTACGTCGGCACGAAGATGCGGTCGTTCACGCGATACGCGTTCGTGTACGTGTAGTGCGTCGAGCCCACGTTCCAGGCCGGCGTCCTGAACACCTCGAAGCCGAGCGACTGCATGTACGGCACCGCGTCGTTCGTGATCTGGATCGCCGTGGCGTTCGAGCCCGGCTTGAACTCCGAGATGATCACCGTGTCCTCGTCGACGAGGTACATCCACATGTCGATGTGACCGGTGCCGTCCACGCTCGACGGCAGGCGCGGCATGATGTGCAGGGTGTCGATGCCCTGGTACTGCTGGTAGAGCGCGCCGAGCTCGGCCTCGCTGAACGGGTTGTCCTGCTGGACGAGCGAGGTCACGAAGCCGCTGCGGCCGGGCCCGGGCTGGAAGTTGCCGCCCGAGTAGTAGAGGCCCATCGCGTAGGGCGGCACGATCAGCTCGTCCTCGGCCAGCCGTGTGGGCACGAAGTTGTCGTTCGGGCGCGTCGGGTAGTAGTGGCTGTCGGCGATGGCGAGCGCGCCCGACTGCCAGATGAAGTGCGGACCGTAGTCGCGCAGCCAGATCGAGTCGCTCGGCATGGTGAAGAAGACGACCTTGGAGAGGTCGGCGCCGGCGTTCGCGAACGCGGTCGTGGCGTTCGTCTGCTGCGAGGCGTTCGTCACCACGACGTAGGCCTTCTCGTCGTGCGACGGGTCGCCGGTGAGCTTCGCGACGCACTCGGTCACGACGCTGTTCCATCCCGCGCCGTAGCGGTAGAGCACGCCGTCGCAGGGCGAGTACTCGGGCGGCGAGGCGATGAAGCCCGAGGTCGGGGGCATCTCGACGCTGCCGAGGTGCAGCGCGTGGGGCACGAGCGGCCGACCCGGGTCGTCCGGCGGCGAGCCGCCCTCGCGCACGCGGGGCAGGCCGACGTCGGCACCCTGCTGCGCGAGGTCTCCGCCCGCCGGAGCGGCGCGCTGGGCGAGGGCATCGCCCGCGCAGAGCACGAGCAGGGCGGTCGAGACGAGGACGGACAGCGTGGGTCTGCGCATGGGTGCCTCCGAAGAGGACCCCGACCGGAGGCAGCCGCGGCGGGTCCCAGCCGATCCGGCTCCCTCGGGAACAGGTCGTGGTCCTCATCAAACGATATGTCGGTCATGTGATGTGCGCCAGGGGACCGTCAAGAGGTCGGAGCCGATCCGGACCGGTTTTCGGGGCCGACGGGCGGAAACAGGCTTCCTGGCGGGAGGCTCGGGCTCGGGCTCGGGCTCGGGATCGGGATCGGGATCGGGATCGGGATCGGGATCGGGATCGGGATCGGGATCGGGATCGGGATCGGGTTCGGGTTCGGGATCGGGTTCGGCTTCGGCTTCGGCTCCGGCTTCGGCTTCGGCTTGGCGCGTGCGAACGGGACGGGGTACCGTCCGCTGCTCACGTCGGAGGCGCGATGGACGTCGGCACACCGCAGCGATCGAGGAGCTCTCGCGCGGCCGTCGTCGGTGTCGGGAGCCGCGGGGCGTGACGACCCCGAACCCCGGCGAGATGCTCGCGTTCTACGTCGTGTTCGTGTACTCGACGTCGCTCCACGAGGCGGCCCACGCGTGGGTGGCGACGAAGGGCGGCGATCCCACCGCGTACAAGGGCGGACAGGTCACGCTCGATCCCCGGCCGCACATCAAGCGCGAGCCCTTCGGCATGGTCGTGCTGCCGCTGCTCTCGCTCGTGCTGACCGGCTGGCCGCTGGGCTTCGCGAGCGCGCCGTACGACCGGCACTGGGCGCGCCGCCATCCGAACCGCTCGGCGTGGATGGCGCTGGCCGGTCCGGGCATGAACCTCGCGCTATGCGTGTTCGCCGCGCTGCTCGTGAACGTGGGCCTGTTCACCGGGCTGCTCGTCGCGCCCGAGAGCATCGACTTCGCGCACGTCACCGCGGCCGCCGGCGGCGCGCACAGCGTGTGGGGGGCCACGGCCTTCGTGGTGGGCCTGTTCTTCTCGCTCAACCTGCTGCTGTGCGTCTTCAACCTGCTGCCGATCCCGCCCCTCGACGGCAGCGGCGCGCTGCCGCTCGTGCTGCCGAAGCGCGTCGTGCCGAAGTACCTCGACGCGATCTCCTCGAACTCGGCCTACGCCTGGATCGGCGTGCTCATCGCCTGGCAGATCTTCGGCGACCTCTTCACGCCGATCTTCTTCCGGGCCATCGACCTGCTCTACGCGAGCGTCGGCGCCTCGTACGGCTGACGGCGGACGGCGCGGAACGGCATGCCGGCCGGAGTCGGCGGCATCCGGCGCATGGGGGGACGGCTGGGCGTATCCGCCGATCGGCGGTAGGCTGGCCACGGAACGAGGAGCGAGTCGATGGCCTGGAGTCCCCGCAGAAGCGCTTGGTGGGCGGTCATGCTGGGCCCCCTCTTCGCGGTGGTCGCCGGGTGGCCCGAGCGGCCGTCCCTCGTCGTGTACGGCGTCACGGGAGGAGTGCTGCTCATGCTCCTCGGGTTCGAACTGCGGCGCTCGTCCAGGACCGTGCGCATCGCGGCGGTGGCGGGCTGCGTGCTCGGACTGGCGCTCGGGCTGACGACGACCGACCCCTGGTCATCTTGGCAGCGGGCCGATGATCTCGCCGCGGAGGCGTCCACGCTGGAGCAGAGCGCACGTGAGACGTCCTATGCCGAGCGCCGCGCGGTCTGGACCCGATGGGCGCTGTCGTCACGGGGCCACGAGGCGAAAGCCCGCGAGAGTGGACGACTGAGCCTGTTCGCCTCGGTGCAGGTCGCGGCCTGGGGTGGCTGGCTCGCGATCCTGATCGTCGAGTGGGCCTCGATCGCGAACGCGCTGCTCGCCGCGTCCCACGGTCGACGAGCGCGGCGTGTACGTCGCCGGCAGGGCCTCGGGAGTTGAACGACGTGCGCGCATCGGCGGGACGCGACGCGCCGCAGCCACGCGCCGCCGCGACGTCGTTCCGCGCGGGCCTGCCGCGCGTCGGACTGTGCGTGACGCTGCTCGTGGCGGGCGCGGTCGGGCTCGCGCTCGCTCCCGGGGATCGTCCTGGCGTGGCGGCCGACTTCGCGGCGCTCATGCTGGCGCCGGGGATCGTCGCGACGGGCGGCCTCGAGCTGTGCGGCACGTGCTCGCCGCCCGCGTCGACGGCGACGCAGGTCGCGCGCGTGCTGGGATGGTCCGGCATCGCGATCGCGTTCTGGACGCTCGTCGGCACCTCGCTGCGGGTCGGCTTCACGCGCGCGCACGCCGCGCGGCGACGCGTCCGCCTGCGCGACGCATGAGCGACGACGCCCGCGAGGCGTACGACGCGCTCTGCTGCTGGACGCTCGGACGCGGCGACGCGACCTTCGTCCATCAGCACGTGGTGGACGCGTACGCAGCTCAGAGCGCGACGCCGGCGAGCAAGCCGATCGGCATCGTATTCGCGCTCGTGGGGCTGTATCTGCACACGGAGCGCGGCCGCGACGGACGCTTCGTCCAGCGCGTGCACATGGCGCTCGCGCGGCGCCGGCGCGACTGGCCCGTGCTCGCGCTGCCCGAGGCGCGCGGCGACGTCACGGCGCGCGACGTGCTCGCGGCGCCCGAGGGTCCCGGGCGCGATGCCGCGATCGACGCCTGGTGCGCCAGCGTGTGGGACGCGTATCGCGCGCAGCGCGCGACGATCGTCGCGCTGCTCGAGGAGCACGGGCTGGCGTGACGCGTGCGCACTGGACCGCTCGGTGCGCGGCTGCCATCCTGCGGGCCATGCACGACGACGCGGGCGCATCGACGACCGGGGGGACGCGCCCCGCACGGCGACGGACGACCCCGCGCGGCGTCCTGACCGCGGGTCGCGGGGTGCTCGCGGTGGGGGTCGCGCTGCTCGCTGCGTCCGGCTGCGGCGACGCGAGCGACGCGGCGCGCGGCACGCATCCCGCCGCGACGCTGGACGCCGCGCGCCGCGCGCTGCGGGCGGGCGACGCGCCCGTCGTCCCCGAGCGCTTCGCCGTCTGCCACGAGTGCCACCGCGCGATCGTCGAGTCGTTCGCGGCGCACGGCATGGCCTCGACGCTGGGGCCGCTCGACCACGATCCGTCGGGCGAGGTGACCTCGCCCACGTCGGGCGCGCGCTACGCGTTCGAGGCGCACGGCGACGCGCGGCTGCTGCGCGAGGACGCGTCCGACGGCGGGCTGCGACGTGCGCTCGTGGTGGGACGCTACGGCGCCGGCGTGCTCGACGTGTCGTACGTCGGCAGCGAGCTGGGCGTCGACGGCCGTCCCACGGGACGCCTCGCGTTCCTGCCGGTCGAGGCGCTCGCCGGGCACGGCCTCGTGCCCACGCCCTTCGAGCTCGACGCAGCCACGGGCTTCGCGATGCCGTTCGACCTCGAGTGCCTCGCGTGCCACACGCGCGACGATCCGTCGGCGCTGCCCGGCGCGGCGCGCGACGTGCTCGCCGACCCGCCGCCCGCGCGCGCGCGGGTGTGGCCCGGCGAGCGGCTCGGCGTCGACGCGCTCCTGCGGCTGGAACCGCTCGGCTGCGACGCGTGCCACGGACCGACCGCGCGCCACGCGCAGCTCATGTCCGACGCCCTCGCGCGCGGCGAGCGCGTGCCCGAGCTGGGACTGCCGCGGCTCGCGTCGCTCGACGCGGGCACGCAGCGCGACGTGTGCGCGCGCTGCCATCTGCAGGGCGAGGCGCGGCTGCGCCTGGACGAGCTGCCGTCCGGTCCGCTAGACGAGCCGCTGGCCGCGCTGCGTCCGACGCTCGTGCCGGCCGCGCCCGGCGACGACTTCCGCTTCGTGGGACAGACGGCGCGGCTGCAGCTCTCGGCCTGCTTCGGTGCCACGCCGACGATGACCTGCACGAGCTGTCACGACCCGCACACGGCCGTGGCGTTGCAGGGCACCGAGGCGTTCGACGCGCGCTGCGTCGGCTGCCACGCCGACGACTCGGCGAGCGCGTGCGTGCGTCCGGCGGGCCTCGCCGTGCGCGACGTCACGGGACGCGCCGCGCGCACGCCGCGCGGCTGCGTCGACTGCCACGTGCGCCGCAGCGAACCCTTCGACCTGCCGGGCGTCGTCACCGCCGATCACTTCGTCCGCCGGCGCATCCCTGCGCCGGGCCCGGCGCGCATGCGCGCTTACGAAGATCCCGACGGCGCGCTGGCGATCTGCGACGACGGACGGCTCGCGCCCGCGCTCGCCACGCCCGACGGCGCGCGCTTCGAGCACGCGCTGGCCGCGCTCGTCCTGCCGCGCATGGGACGGCTCGACGAGGCGCTCGTCGCCTTCGACGCGCTGCCGTCCCCCGGGACGCCCGCCGCGCGCGGGGAAGAGGAAGCGGGGCCCGCAGCCGCAACCGAGGCCGAGAGCGCGGGACGCGCATTGCTGCGGCGCCTGCTGCGCTCGCCCGACCTGCATCACCTGCGCGGCGTGACGCTGGCGGCCGCCGGACGCACCGACGAGGCGCTGGCCGCGCTGGACGACGCGCTGCGGCTCGATGCGTCCCAGCCGCAGGCGCGGCTCGAGCGGGCCTCGCTGCGCTTGCAGCGTGGGGACGCGGCCGGAGCGCGCGACGACGCGCTGCAACTCGTGCGCCGCTATCCGCTCGCCGAGAAGCCGTGGAACGTGCTGGCCGTGGCCGCCGCGCAGGCGGGGGACGCGGCCGCGGCCGCCTCGGCGCTGGCCGAGTCGGTGGCGCGCCAGCCGGGCGACGCCGCCACCTGGCACGAGCTGGGACGCCTGCTGTTGCGCCTCGGCCAGCGCGACGACGCGCGCAGCGCACTCGAGCAGGCGCGCGGCCTGCAACCCTCGCGTCCCGGGCTGGACGCCGACCTCGCGGCCTGCGCGCGCTGACGCGCGGCGACGCGCCTCGGTCGACGCGCGAGGCCTCGCCGCGTCGCGCCGACGCGACTTGCGTCAGCGGACCTCGAGCGCGAGCACGCGTCCGCAGGTGAGCTGCGTGCGCCCCTTGAACCCGTCGGCGAACCAGGCGTCGGGCGTGAGCGCGACCTCGAAGGGCGCATCCGGCTCGGGGCGCGCGGGCAGCGCGAACTCGGCGCGCACCACGCGACCGTCGGGCGGCAGGACGAGTGCGCCGACGCCGTGTCCGTCCACCGCGACGGAGAGCGTCACGTCGCCCAGGTGCTCGCCGCCCGGCTCGGCGCGCGCGCGCAGCACGAGACGCTCGCCCGGGGGCAGCAGCGCGAGCATGCGCAGCGCGCAGCTCCCGTCGGGATTCAGGCCGCCGTAGATCTGCGCGGTGCCCAGTCCGGTCGCGATGTCGATGCGCGGCTCCAGGAGGGCCGCCGCCTCCTGGCGCGCTTCGCGAGCCCGGGCGCGGATCGTGTCGGCCGTGCGCCCGGACGCGTGGTGCGCCGCCGCTTCGTCGGAGACGTCCGGCAGCGGACGGTCGGCGCCGCGGTCGAGGAAGCCGCGCGCCAGCAGTGCCTCGGCCGTCCAGCGCGCGAGGGCGAACGTGCCCGCGGCGTCGGGGTGAGGATTTCCGGGCAGCCTGCAGGCCTGCGGTGCCTCGTCGAAGCCCGGCACGAGCGGCACGTCGGGCGCGACGTCGAGCAGGCGTTCGCGCAGCATCCACGCGTACCCGCCGGCGTAGCCCTGCTCCTGGTACAGCAGCACCGCGAACGGGACGTCGTTGCGCGCGCAGAGCGCGGCGAGGTGCGCGATCGACGCGGCGTCGGCGTCGTAGCGCGCGCGCGACTCGTCCGAGAGATCGCTCGTGAGCGCGGGCGGTCCGACCTGCGCGTCGGCCGGCAGTCCCGCGGTGTCGAGCCGTCCCGAGGCGTAGCGCGAGAGGAGCTCGGTCGTGTACGCCTGGCGCGACTCGAGGTCGACGCGCAGCCACGGATCGCGCTGCGAGAGGTCGACGCCCGCGCGCCGGAAGCCGGCCTCGGTCACGGTGAACGTGTCGGCCAGGTCGTTCTCGATCGGCAGGTAGACGAGCACGTCGGGACGCACCGTCTGCCAGTGGTCCTCGAGGAAGCGCACCGCGTTCGCGTGGTTCCAGCCGGGCGCGCCGACGGTCAGGCAGGCCACCTCGCGCGCCTCGTCGCCGCGCACGTCGTGCAGGATGCGCTCGAGCTGGGCCGCGATCGTCTCGTCGTCGCGCAGTCCCAGGCCGAAGGCCACCGAGTCGCCCAGCACGACCACGCGCAGCGCGTCGTCGGGCGGTGCGCCGCCGGGCCGCACGCGCAGCCCCAGTGCGTCGGACGAGAAGGGCACGCCGAGCGAGAGCAGCTCGTCACCGGGTTTCAGCACCATGCCCACGAGCGGGTCGGGATGGTAGCGGTAGATGCCCTCGGTGAGCCGGCTCAGCGCGAGGCGTTCGGCGTCGTCGTGCAGCAGCGCCGCCGGCGCCGCGCCGCGCGGGCCGAGCAGCGAGCGTCCCGCGAAGAGCGAGAGCGCACCCTCGGCTGCCAGCAGCACGAGCACCGTCACGCCGAGGGACAGGGCCAGGCGTCGGAGCATCGGGGCGTCCTCGGGGAGCGGGTCGCGAGCGGGTCGCGGCCTCGACGAGGAGCGCGATGATACCGACGGGAGCGTCTCTCGCGCGCGGCGCGTGCGACCTGCATGATGACGACGAGCGGTCCCGCGCGGGGATCGCGCCTCGCCCCGGAGTCGTCCCGTGAAGTCGCTGCTCGCGTCCGCCGTGCTCGTCCTGACCGCCGTCGTGGCGCCCGTCGCCGACGACTTCTCGCCCTGGGAGCGCAAGCCCACCGAGCCCGACGTGAGCCAGGGCGCCGTGGTCTCGCAGGTCGTGGGCGTCGACACGTGGCTGCGCATCGCGTACCACCGTCCCGGCGTGAAGGGCCGCAACGTGTGGAAGGACGAAGGCGCGCGCGGACGCCCGCTCGTGCCGGCCGACGGCAGCGCGTGGCGCGCGGGCGCGAACGAGGCCACCACCTTCGAGGCCTCGTCCGACGTGCTCGTCGAGGGCAAGCCGCTGGCCGCCGGGCGCTACTCGCTGTTCATGATCCCCGGCGACGAGCACTGGACGGTCGTGTTCAACTCGGTGGCCGACCAGTGGGGCGCGTACTCGTACGACCAGGAGCAGGACGTGCTGCGCGTCGAGGTCGCGCCGCAGGAGGCGCCGCACGTCGAGTGGCTCACGTACACGTTCGACGATCCGCTGGCCGACTCGGTGCGTCCCACCCTGCGCTGGGCCGAGCTCGCGGTGCCGTTCACGGTCACGCTGCCGAAGGACGGCTGAAGCTCGGGCCGGTCGGGAGGGTCTCCGTGCTTCAAGCACGGCCAGGGCGTGGCTATCCTCGGTTCGGGGAATCGTCCCCCGGGAGTGACGTCATGGTGCATCGTGCAGGCAGTCGCCTCGTCGCCGCCCTGGGGGCCGTCGCCCTCGGGCTGACCGCGGGGTGCGCGTCGGTGTCGTCGACGAGCGGGGCGCTCGCGACCGCGGCGCCGCGTCCGGCGTGGTTCGGCGACGACGAGCAGGCGGTCGAACAGCCGGCCGTCCCCGAAGGGCACTCCATCGGCCACCGGCTGGCCTTCTGGATCCCCAACCGCATCTTCGACGTCTTCGACATCGTGCGCGCGCGCGTGCTGCTCGGGCCCGGCATCGGCTTCACCGTGCGCGCCACCGAAGCCGTCGACGTCGTGCTCGGCGCCCACACCGCGCTCATGGTCGGCATCTGGGGACCGCGCGGCGAGCCGCGCATCCCGTGGCCGATCTTCCCCGAGATCTTCGCCGGCGCGGGCATCAGCGTGGCCGAGGCCACCACCGAGGACGGCCTCTTCACG
This sequence comes from Planctomycetota bacterium, assembly GCA_020638905.1. Lineage (GTDB taxonomy): Bacteria > Planctomycetota > B15-G4 > B15-G4 > B15-G4 > JACKHP01. The sequence goes on from JACKHP010000009.1 coordinate 158,385, forward strand.
CCGCACTACGGCACGGTCGAGTTCGGCGCCGGCGCGATGGTCGGCCTGGTCGGCTTCGACGTGGGCGTCGACCCGCTGGAGATCGTCGACTTCGTCGTCGGCATCTTCACCTTCGACCTCATGGACGACGACTTCTGAGCTGACCGAGTCCATCGTCGTCGCGATTCCGAGCGCGCGCGACGTCTCGTCCCGAATGGCGAGGCGTCGCGCGCGCGGTCGTTCCGGGTCGGCTTCGGCTCCGGGAATCCGGCGCGCTCCTGGGGGGGGGCGGCGGCGGCTCACCGAAAGCTCCCGGTCTCGAGGCCTTGCGGGTTGTCCAAGCGGTTTGTACAGTTGGTCAAACCATTTGGACGAAGAGGCTTCCCATGCTCGAAGACCTGCCTCCTGGGCCCATTTCGGGGTCCGATGACGTGTGGGCCCCGGCCGGAGATGCAGCGTCCGGCGGGGGCGACCTGCCTGCCGGGCTGACGGCGGCCGAGGGCGGCGACGCTCCCTGCGGACCGCGCCAGCGCATCCTCGAGGAGGCCTCGCGGCTGTTCGCCGAGCGAGGCTTCGACGGGGTCCCGGTGCGCGAGATCGCGTCGGCGGCCGGCGTCTCGCACGCGGCGCTCAACTACTACTTCCACGGCAAGCGCGAGCTGTACCTGTCGGTCTTCGGCACCTGCTGGAGCCACGCCAAGGAGGTGCAGGCCGAGGGCGCGGCGCTCGTCGAGCGCGCGCGCGCGGCGTCCTCTCCCGACGAGTTGCGCGGACTGTTCCGCGACTGGGTCGTGTCGTTCTTCCGCGCGGCGAACGAGACCACCGACCCGGTGGCGCAGGGGCTCGCGGCGCGCGAGATGACCCAGCCCGGCGGGCCGTGCGACGAGGTCTTCGAGGGACTCATCCGTCCGCGGCACCGGCAGCTCGAGCAGCTCGTCGGGCTCGTGCGTCCCGACCTCGACGAGAGCGCGCAGCGACAGCTCGCCATCGGCGTCATCGCGCAGGTGCTGTACTACCGCTTCTCGCGTCCCACCGCGCTGCGCCTGCTCGGCGTCGAGCAACTCGACCCGGCGCTCGTCGAGCGGCTGGCCCAGGGCGTGGCGAGCACCAGCCTGCACGGCGTGCTCGAGGCGCGCTTCGACGCCTCCCCCGAGGACCGGTCGTGAACGCGCGCGTGAAGCAGGTGCTGGCGGCGTGCGTCGTCGCGACGGCGGCCGCGTGCAGCAAGGCCCCGGCGTCGACGGCGGCCGCGGGACGTCCGTCGGTGACCGTCGCGCCGGTGGTCGAGGTGCCGATCGCCGACACGCTCGAGCTCGTGGGGCGCACCGAGGCGGTGCAGCGCGTCGAGGTGCGCGCGCGCGTCCAGGGCGTGCTCGAGGAGAAGGCCTTCGAGGACGGACAGTACGTCGAGCAGGACGACCTGCTGTTCCGCATCGAGCGTGCCACGTACGAGGTGGCGCTGGCCGCCGCCGAGGCCACGCGCTCGCGCGCCGAGGCGCGCTTCGCCCAGGCCGAGAGCTACAGGAAGCGGCTCGAGTCGGTCAAGGCCGGCGGCGTCGCGCCGTCGGACCTCGAGGCCGCCGTGCACGACGCGGCGCTGGCGCGCGCCGACCTCGACGCGGCCGCCGCGAGCGTGGCCGCCGCCGAACTCGACCTCGGCTACACCGAGGTGCGCGCGCCCATCTCCGGTCGCGTCGGACGCACGCAGCTCACCGTCGGCAACCTGGTCGGTCCCGACACGGGACCGCTGCTCACGATCAACCAGCTCGACCCGATCTACGTGACCTACGCCGCGTCGGAGACCGAGTACGTGACGCGCATGCGCGCGCGCCTCGCGGCCGGCCGGCCGGTTCCCGGCGCCAAGGGCCAGGACGTGCGCTCGGCGTCCGAGTTCGTGCCGCACATCAAGCTCGCCGACGGCCGCGCGTACGACCACCCGGGACGCGTCGTGTTCTTCGACAACGGCGTCGACTCGTCCACGGGCACGATCATCCTGCGCGCCGAGTTCCCGAACCCCGACTCGCTGCTGCTGCCGGGACAGTACGTCTCGGTCGAGGTCGTGCGCAGCGAGCCGACGCTCACGCGGCTCGTCCCCCAGGCCGCCGTCATGCAGGACCAGCAGGGGCGCTCGGTGCTCGTGGTCGACGGCGAAGGCAAGGTCGAGAGCCGGCGCGTCACGCTGGGCGACGTGCACGGTCCCGACTGGGTGGTGCAGGACGGCCTCGAGCCGGGCGAGACGGTGATCGTCTCGGGCCTCGAGAAGGTGCGTCCCGGCGTGCTCGTCGACACGATGCCGCTGCCCACCGCGCCGTCGGGGAGCTGAGCCTGTGTTCAGCCAGTTCTTCATCACGCGCCCGCGCTTCGCGATGGTGCTCTCGATCGTGCTCGTGCTCGGCGGGCTCGTGTCGATGTTCACGCTGCCCGTGGCGCAGTACCCGGAGATCGCGCCGCCGCAGGTGAAGGTCACCGCGATCTATCCCGGCGCCAGCGCGCAGGTGCTCGAGGACACCGTCGCCGCGCCGATCGAGACCCAGGTCAACGGCGCGGAGGACATGCTCTACATGTCCTCGACCAGCACGAGCGACGGACGCTACACGCTCACCGTCACGTTCGAGGTCGGCACCGACATCGACATCGCCGCGGTCGACGTGCAGAACCGCGTCGCGCTCGCGACCTCGCAGCTCCCGGAGGAGGTCACGCGCCAGGGCGTGTCGGTGCAGAAGCAGTCGTCCGACATGCTGCTGGTCATCTCGCTCTTCTCGCCCGACCGCACGTACGACCAGCTCTTCCTCTCGAACTACGTCTCGACCCACGTGCTGGACGTGCTGGCGCGCGTGCCCGGCGTGGGCAGCGCGTCGATCTTCGGCGCGCTCGACTACGGCATGCGCGTCTGGATCGACCCCGAGCGCATGGCCGGCTTCGGGCTCACCACCGCCGACCTCGCGGCCGCCATCCGCGACCAGAACGTGCAGGCCGCCGCGGGACAGATCGGCCAGGCGCCCTCGTCCGACACGCAGCAGCTCCAGTACACGGTGCGCGCCAAGGGCCGCCTGTCCGACGTGAAGGAGTTCGAGGACATCGTCCTGCGCGCGAACCAGGACGGCTCGGTGCTGCGCCTGGGCGACGTCGCGCGGGTCGAGCTGGGCGCGCGCAGCTACGGCTCGTTCGGCCTGCTCGACGGACGCGAGGCGATCAACTTCGCCGTCTTCCAGCGGCCGGGCGCGAACGCGCTGGACGTGGCCGAGGGCGTGCGCACGGCCATGGCCGACCTCTCGACGCGCTTCCCGCCGGGCGTCTCGTACCAGGTCGTGTACGACACGACGCGCTTCATCACCGCCTCGCTCGAGGAGCTCACGACCACGCTCTTCATCACGGTCGTGCTGGTCGTGCTCGTGGTGTACGTCTTCCTGCAGGACTGGCGCTCGACGCTCGTGCCGGCGCTCGCGGTGCCGGTCTCGCTCGTGGGCACCTTCGTGGCGCTCCAGGCGCTGGGCTTCTCGATCAACACGATCACGCTCTTCGGTCTCGTGCTCGCCATCGGCATCGTGGTCGACGACGCCATCGTCGTGATCGAGAACGTCCAGCGGCACATGGACGACGGCCTGCCGGCCGTCGAGGCCACGCGCGTCGCCATGCGCGAGGTGACCGGTCCGGTCATCGCGACCACGCTCGTGCTGCTGGCCGTGTTCGTCCCCGTGGCGTTCCTGTCCGGCATCACGGGACAGCTCTACCGCCAGTTCGCGGTCACGATCTCGGTCAGCGTGGCGATCTCGTCGTTCAACGCGCTCACGCTCAGTCCCGCGCTCTGCGCCACGATCCTCAGGTCGGGCGACCGCAAGCCGTGGTTCGCGCTGCGCGCGTTCAACGCGTTCTTCGAGCGCGCCACCTCGAGCTACCTGCGCTCGGCTCGCGGGCTGCTGCGCCGGCTCGTGCTGGCCGGCGTGATCCTGCTGGGCATCACGGTCGGGACGGTCGCGCTCGCGTCGTCCACGTCGAAGAGCTTCGTGCCCACCGAGGACCAGGGCGTGATCCTGATGAACGTGCAGCTCCCCGACGGCGCCTCGCTCGAGCGCACCGACGAGGTCATGCGGCGCATCGACCAGGAGCTGCTCTCGATCCCCGGCGTGAAGGACTCGATCACGATCCGCGGCACGAGCCTGCTCTCGGGCGGCGCCTCGAACGTCGGCCTGGGCGTCGCGGTGCTCGCGCCGTGGGAGGAGCGCGACACGCCCGCGCTCTCGCAGGAGGGCATCCTGGCCGAGATGTGGAAGCGCTTCGGTGCGCTGCCCGGGGCGACGATCATCCCGTTCGTGCGGCCGGCGATCCGCGGCCTGGGCAACACCGGCGGCTTCGAGCTGCAGCTGCAGGACACGGCCGCGCGCACGCCGCAGGAGCTCGCCGAGGCCACGCGCGCGTTCACCTACGAGGCCAACCAGGACCCGCGCCTGGCCAAGGTCTTCTCGACCTTCCGCGCCGACGTCCCGCAGATCGGACTCGACCTCGACCGCGAGCACGCCAAGATGCTCGACGTCGACGTGGGCGACGTGTTCGGCACGCTGCAGGCGTACCTCGGCGGCCAGTACGTGAACGACTTCAACCGCGGCGGACGCGTCTACCAGGTCATCATCCAGGCCGAGGACGACTTCCGCGACGACGCGGGCGACATCGGCCGGCTCTACGTGCGCAGCGGCGCGGGACGCATGGTGCCGCTGCGATCGCTCACCTCGACGCGCTCGCAGCTCGGTCCCGAGTCGCTCTCGCGCTTCAACATGTTCCGCGCGGCCACGGTGAACGGCAGCGCCGCCGCCGGCGTGAGCTCGGGCGACGCGCTCGAAGCCCTCGAGGAGACCGCCGGGCGCGTGCTGCCCGGCGGCATGACGTTGGCCTGGTCGGGCATGTCGCTCCAGGAGAAGCGCACGGGCGACGAGGGCACCGTGGTGCTGCTGCTCGGGATGCTGTTCGTGTACCTGTTCCTCGTGGCGCAGTACGAGAGCTGGGCGATCCCCGCGGCGGTGCTGCTCGTGATCCCGATCGCGCTCGGCGGCGCCTTCGTGGCCGCGGCGGTCACGCGCTCGAGCCTCGACCTCTACATGCAGATCGGGCTCGTGATGCTCGTGGGACTGTCCACCAAGCAGGCCGTGCTGATGGTCGAGTTCGCCATGCAGCAGCGCGAGGCCGGCCGGTCGATCGAGGACTCCGCCGCGGCCGCCGCGCACCTGCGCTTCCGCGCGGTGATGATGACGGCGCTCACCTTCGTGCTCGGCGTGCTGCCGCTGCTCGTGGCCAGCGGCGCCGGCGCCGCGGCGCGCCGCTCGCTCGGCACCGCGGTCTTCGGCGGGATGCTGGCCGCCGCGCTGTTCGGCACGCTCTTCGTCCCGGCGTTCTACGCGATGATCGAGACGCTGCGCTCGCGCGGCGGACGCGCCGCACCGCGCGACGGAGGTGACGCGTGATCCGCGCGCACGGGCTTCGGACGCAGGGTGGGTGTGCGCGCGCGCCGCGCCGCCTCGCGTCGCTCGCGGCGACGTCGCTCGTCCTGTTCGCGGGCTGCGTCGTGGGACCCGACTACACGGCGCCCGAGCTCGACGCCCCCGCCGCGTGGAGCGCGCCGATCGAGGACGGCGTGCGTCCCGAGGGCGACCCGGCGCGCCTGGCGGCGTGGTGGGAGTCGCTCGGCGATCCGCAGCTCACCGACCTCGTCGAGCGCGCGGCCGCGGGCAACCTCGATCTGTCCCAGGCGCTCTCGCGGTTGCGGCGGGCGCGCGCGCTGCGCGGACTGGCCGGCGCCGAGCGTTGGCCCGAGGTCGACCTCGACACGTCGGTGACGCGACGCGAGACGTCCGACAACGTGGGCGTCGACGGACGCACCTCGACGCTCTACGCCGCCGGCCTCGACGCGAGCTGGGAGCTCGACCTGTTCGGCGGGCTGCGGCGCTCGGTCGAGGCCGCCGAGGCGTCGCTGGCTGCCGCGCGCGAGGACGTCCGCGACGTGCTCGTCTCGGTCACGGCCGAGGTCGCGCTGACCTACGTCGACCTGCGCACCGCGCAGGAGCGCCTGCGCATCGCGCGGAGCAACCTCGAGGCCCAGCAGCAGACGCTCGAGCTGCTCGACTCGATCGTCGAGGCGGGACTGCGCGACGAGCGCGACCTCGAGCAGGCGCGCGCGAACGTCAAGTCGACCGAGGCCACGCTGCCCACGCTGCAGACCGCCGTGTCGCGCGCCGCGCACCGCCTCGCGGTGCTGTCGGGCGAGACGCCGGACACGCTGCTGTGCGAGCTCGAGACGCCCGCGCCGATCCCCGTGGGACCGGTCGAGATCGCCGTCGGCGTGCCGGCCGAGGCGTTGCGGCGGCGTCCCGACGTGCGCGCGGCCGAGCGGCGTCTGGCGGCCGAGACCGCGCGCATCGGCGTCGAGCAGGCCGGCGCGTACCCGGAGCTCTCGCTCTCCGGCAGCATCGGCTTCGAGTCGTTCTCGACCGGCAACCTGTTCGACGTCGCGAGCCGCGTCTTCCACATCGGTCCGACGCTCGGCTGGGACGTCTTCGACGCCGGACGCGTGCGCGACCGCGTGGCCGCCCAGTCGGCCGTGCGCGACGAGGCCTTCTCGGCCTACGAAGCGGTCGTGCTCGCGGCGCTCGAGGAGGTCGAGAACGCGCTCGTCGGCTACGTCCAGGAACAGCTCCGGCGCGACGCGTTGAGCGAGGCCACCGAGGCCGCGCGCTCGTCGTTGGCCCTCGCCACCGACCAGTACGGCGCCGGCATCGTCGACTTCGTCGTGGTGCTCGACGCGCAGCGCACGCTGCTCTCGCTCGAGGACCAGCTCGCCACGAGCGAGGGCGCCATCACGTCCGAACTCGTGCGCCTCTACAAGGCGCTCGGCGGCGGCTGGGAGCGGCTGGACCCGGTCGCGCGCTGACGGCGCGGGGTCGGCGGGCCACGGTCGGCGGGGACGCGGGGCGTGGTCTGCGTATGAGATGTCCGGTCGCGCGGGCGTCCGGCGCATGGGGGGCCGAAGTGCCGAACGTCCCCACGCTCGAGGCCGCGTGAGGTACCTTGGGCTGGATCGTGAGCGGAGGTGTCCCATGTCGGTCGCGCTGTGCCTGGCGATCTGGTTCTGCGGGATCGCCGACGAGGGCGTGGCCGGGAACCCGCTGGCGTGGCTCGCGGAGCGTCCGGCCGACGAGCTCGCGACGGCGCGGGCCGACGAGCTGGCGTGGTTCGCCGAACGCGTCGCCGACCTGCGGCACGAGCTGCTGCACGCAGGGGTCCAGCCGCCCGCGGCGACGACGACCGACTGCGCGGAGATGTCGGCCCGACGCACGCTGTTCGAGGCACGGCTCGGCTGCGAGCCGACGCAGCTCCCCGGATGGACCGCGGTGGCCGACGCCGCACGCGACCTGCTCGACACCCGCTGGACGGCGAAGGTCCCCGAGCCGTGGATCGTCGAGTACCGCGTCACGCTGCTCGACCTGCTCGACGAGACCGACGGACTCGAGGACATGCTGCGCGACGCGCACGCCACGCGGCGACGCTCGTTCTGTGGCAACGCCAACGAGGCCACCGAGGTCGCGTTCCTCGAGCGCCTCTCGATGCTGGCGCAGCGGGCCGGCGACCTCTCGCGGTCGCTCGAGTTCCTGGATGCGGCCGAGCCGGACCGCGTCCTGAACAGTTCCCACTGGAACCGTGCGATCGGGCCCGCGCAGGCGGTGCGTCACGGCCTGCTGCTGCTCCATGCAGGACGCGTGGACGAGGCCGTCGGTCCGCTCCAGGACGTGGTCGACTTCGAGCCGCGGACGCCGTGGGCCGACGTGGCACGGCGCGCCCTCGTCCACGAGGGACGGCTCGTCGAGCCCACGTTCGCGCGCCTCACGCGCGACCCGTCGGCGCGCGACTTCGAGGTGATCGTCGTGGCGAAGCACCGGTTCGACGAGGCCTACGACTTCATCGTCGGCGACGGAGAGCTCGACCTGCGCGAGTTCGAGGCACTCCGGGTGTTGGGCGACGTCCGCGCGCGTCCACTGCTCGAGCGGCTGCTGCGCGAGGGGGAGATGTGGCGCGCGATCGCGGCGCTGGGGGTGCTGGCCGACCTGCCCGGCGGGGCGTCCGATGCGCTGCCGGAGCTGCTCGCGCGGGTCGAGCGCGAGGGAGCCGACCCCGTGCGCCTCGCGAATGCCCTGCACCGGCTGCATCCCGACGGTCCCGACTGGCGTCGGGGCGAGACGACCGGGGACTACGCGCAGCGCTGGACGCTCTGGCTCGCGAGGCAGGGCGACGCGCCGGCGCGCTGAGCGGCGTGAATCACCGCGGGGCGGTATCCTGGCGGCGTTGCGGAGATCCCACATGACGCACGCGTTCTTGCTCGTCCTCGCGTTCGCGACCGCGGCGATCACGATCGACGAGGGTGCGGCGAACCCGCTGGCGTGGCTCTCCGAGCGCCCGGTGGACGTCCTCGCGGCCGAGCGCGACGCCGAGGTCGACTGGTTCCTCGCGCAGATCGGCGACATGCGGCGCGAGCTGCTGCGCGCCGAGGTCATGCCCGTTCGGTCGTACGCCGTGGGCGAGGAGATGACCGCGCGCCTCGCCGCTTTCGAAGACTGGTTCGGCTGCGCGCCCGCCGACGTCCCCCGCTGGGACGAGGTCGCGGCCTCGGCGCGCGCGCTGCTCGACACGAGCTGGACGGCCAGCCTCGTGGATCGGACCTGCGCGATCTTCCGCGCGCCGCTGCTCGCGGTCGCGGGCGATCTCGACGAGGCGCTCGAGGCGATGGAGTTCGACGAGGCGTACATGGACGGGTGCGGGAACGCGGTGGCGTACGCCGAGGTGCGCCTCCTCGAGGGTCGCTCGTGTCTCGCGGTGCTCGCAGGCCGCTCCACGGAGGCCCTCGAGCTGCTCGAGGAGACCGACGCGTGGCGCGAGTACATGCTCAGCCCCGCGGCGCCCAGGTCTCTCGTCCGACGAGGGTTGCTGCTCGTCTCGACGGGGCGCGCCGACGAGGCGCTGCCCGCGTTGCAGGAGGTCGTCGACCTCTCGCCGCGCACGCGCTGGAGCGAGATCGCGCGGGCCGTGCTCGTCCACGAGGGCCGCTTCGTCGAGCCGACGCTCGAGCGCATCGTGGCCCTCGATCCGCCGGGCCGACCGACGAGGCCGGTAGTCCTGGCGATCGGTGGGCACCGGTTCGCAGGGTCGTTCGAGTGGCTCAGCGCAACCCGCGAGACCGACCCAGGCCATCTGCGCGCGCTCGGACTGCTGGGCGATGAACGCGCGCGTCCCCTGCTCGAGCGCTTGGTGCGGGAGGCCCGGATGGCCACCGCCGTCGACGCCTTCGCGGCGCTGGTCGAGCTGCCCGGCGGCGCGCGTGATCTGCTCCCGGACTTGCTCGCTCGCGTGGCGAGGGAGGGCGCCAACGGTTCGGACGCGCTCGACGAGGCGCTGCATCGCGTCCTGCCCGATGGGCCGCAGCTCGCCGCGGGTGCCTCGGCCCCGGAGCAGCATGCTGCGCGTTGGCTCGCGTGGTTGGCGGAGCGCGGTGACGAGGGTGCGAGCGAACTGTCCGGAGGCTGAGCCCGCCATCCGCCGGCGGCCGCGCGGGACTCGGCGCGTTCGCCGCGAGGCCGCGCCGCGTTGCGCGCGCGCCGTCCCGGGGAGCCGTCACCCATGTCGATCGTCGCGTGCGCGCTGTGCGTCGTGTCGTGGATCGCGCCGTCCAGCGAGGCCTCGCTCGCTCCGCCGAGCGCGCTCGCAACGACGGATGAGGCCTTGTCCGCGTCCGACGTCGCTGGATCGGCGCTTCCCGCGTGGCTCGCCGACGTCCCGGCGGACGAGCTCGCGGACGCGCGCGAGGACGAGGCGTCCTTCATCCTCGACGAACTGGCGTTCCTGCGGCGCGATCTGGCGCAGCCGCTGCGCGGGCCGTTCTTCTCGCCCATGCGCGCGATCGAACTCGAGGCGCGCGTCGCGTCCCTGCCGCTGCTCGTGGGCTGTGCGCCCGAGGAGCTGCCGCGCTGGGACGAGATCGCCGCGGCGACGTGCGAGTTGCTCGGTGTCGGGCCGTTCGGTGCTGGGCGCGACGCGTGGGAGGACGTGCGCGTCTCGCTGCTCGGCGTGGTCGGAGACGTGGACGCTGCCCGCGAGCTGTTCGTCGCGGGGCTGACCCCGCCGCGTCCGGCCTGGTGCGGCAACGCGGCGATCTCGCACGAGCGTCAGGTCCGCAGGACGGACTCGGTCCGCGCGCAGCGGGCCGGTCGCCTCGCCGACGCGTTGGACGACCTCGAGTTCGCGGAACCGGACGGCCCCCGCGATCATCCGTCGTCGACGTCGATCGCGCGCCGCGGCCTGCTGCGCTGCGCCCTGGGACGCATCGACGCGGCCGTCCCCGATCTGCAGCGCGTCGTCGACCTGCAGCCGGGCACGCGCTGGGCCGCGTCGGCGCGCCTCGCGCTGGCCCACGCGGGACGTCTCGTCGAGCCGACGCTCGAGCGCCTCGTCGCGCGACTCGGGGAGAGGAAGATCTTCCGCGCCGACGTCGTCGAGGCCGTGGGCGCGCAACACGTCGCCGGTGCGTTCGAATGGCTCGTCGCGGATGCGGGCGATCGGTTGGGCACCGAGCACCTGCGCGCACTGGGCCTGCTCGGGGACGAGCGTGCGCGTCCGCTGCTCGCGCGCGCCGTCGACGAGGTCTACGAACCGTACGACGCGATGGTCGCGTGCGAGGCGCTCGCGCGCCTCCCGGGCGGTGCAGGCGACGCGCCGCAGCGGCTCGTCACCCGCATCCTCTCGCATGGCGAGACGGCCAGCAACGCGCCCGAGCTCGAAGCGCTGCTGAAGCGCATCCACCCCGACGGCCCCGACCGGACGCTGCCCTGCTCGGGCTACGCACTCGCCAAGCGCTGGGCCGAGTGGTTCGCGGAGCGCGCGCGCGCCCCCCGCGAACCCGACGAGGACTAGAAGCGCACCGTCACGCCGGTGAGCACGCCGTGGGTGATGACGTCGTGCTCGAACGACGAGCCCTTGTCGTAGTCGACGCTCAGCACGCGGTATCCGATGACCCACGTCGTGTGCTCGTCGATGCGGCGCTCGGCCTGGGCCATGGCCTGCGCGGTGAAGTCCGAGGCGTCGCCCAGGTTGAAGCCGCCCACATCGGTGCGGGCCGAGAGGCCCCAGGCGTCGTCGAGCCGCCAGCGCTTGCGCACGCCGACGAACGGATCGACCCAGCTCTCGTCCTGCGAGGTGCTCGGGCCGCCGTCGAGGTCGACGGTGGTGTCGACGTGCCAGCGGCGCAGTCCGCCGTAGGCGTCGAAGGTCTCGTCGTCGCCGATCTGGTGCGCGTAGGCGGCTTCGAAGTAGCCCTGCTCGATCTCGGTGTCGGACGCCGCGCCGCCGCCGGTGTGGCTGTGTTCGTCCTCGATCTGCTGGCCGAAGACCTCGACCCAGCCGCCCTGGTCGCCGTAGCGCACCTCGCCGTTCGCGACGAAGCCCAGCTCGGCGTCGCCGAGCGCGCTGAACGGGCCTTCGTCTGCGCCGGCGCTCGTGCCGTTCGCCTTCACGTCGCCGTCGATGCCGGCCACCCACAGGTACGGCGTGACCGCGAACTCCCACGGGCGGTAGGGCGGGACGTCGGCGATGTCGCCGTCGCGCTGGGTGAAGTGCACCGCGGCGCCGGCGTCCGGGTCGGCGGTGGAGCGGGCGCCGGGCGCGAAGGGATGCACGACGTCGGTGTGCGTCGGCGTCTCCGGGTCGGGCGCGGCGGCGTCCGTCGGCGAGGTGTCGTCCGCCGCGCTCGAGGTCGCGTCGGACGTCGACTCGGTGTCGGGTGCGCTGGCTGTCGTGCTCGTCTGCGTGGCGACGTGCGTCGTGAGTGGCGCGAGCGGGTCGGACGGCGCGGGTGCGTTCGCCGTGGCGTTCGTCGGGAACGCGACCGCCGTGAGCAGCACGGCGACCGACGCGCCGAAGATGGGACGGATCGATGGGCGGGTCATGCTTCGACCTCCGAGCGGGGAACGCGGGCAGGGAAACGTCCTGCGCGCCCTTCGGATTGCAAAGCCCGTGCCGAGCCCGGGATCGCGTGCCGAAGCCGTCCTTCGCGGCAATCTCCGGGCAGGAGAGGCGCCTTGCGCCGACCTTTGTACAAGCTGCGTGCCGCTTCGAGCCCGCTCAGAGCTCCGCAGCGGCCTCCTCGTCGACGAGCCACAGCGGCAGCGCGCCGTCGCGCGCGCGCACGCGTCCCGCGGGGAGGTCGGCGCCGCGCGCGATGCGCGCGAGGGTCTCGGACTTCTCGCGTCCGGTGACGAGGAACACGACGCGCTCGGCGCGCGCGAGCGCCGGCAGCGTGAGCGTGATGCGCGCGCGCGGCGCCTTCGGCGAGCGCGACGGCAGCACGAGCGCATCGTCCGCGAGCAGCGCCGGGTCGCCGGGGAAGAGCGAGGCCGTGTGTCCGTCGGCGCCCATGCCGAGCAGCGCGAGGGCGAACGCGGCGGGCAGCTCGGCGGCGTAGCGTCGTGCGGCCTCGTCCGGCGGCAGGGTCGTGTCGACCGCGTGCCCGCGCGCCGGGACGCGGTCGAGCAGGAGCTTGCGCACCATCCCGAAGTTGCTGGACGGCGCGTCGTGCGGCACGCAGCGCTCGTCGGCGAACCAGACGTCGACGTCGTCCCACGGCACGTCGTCACGCTGCGCCAACGCGGCGTACGCCGGACGCGGCGTCGACCCGCCGGAGAGCAGCACCGCGCCGCCTTCGCGGAGCGCGTCGACGACGAGCGCGCAGGCGCGCACGGCGACGTCGTCGCAGACCTCGACGCGCATCCGTCCGCCGGCGGCGCTCACGGCAGGTCGCCCGGTTCGCGCGCGTTCACTTGCCCACGTACCACGCGTGGCCGTCGCGGGCGAGCAGCGCGTCGGCCTCGGCCGGGCCCCAGCTCCCCGCGGAGTAGTGGTGCACGGGAAGGCCGCGCTCGAGCAGCGGCGTGTACTTCTTCCACGACCCGATCACCTCGTCGGCGTGGACGAAGAGCGTCTGGTCGCCCTGCACGACCTCGGCCAGCAGCGTCTCGTACGCGGTGGGCAGCGCGCCGAAGGCCTCGGCGTAGTCGAAGTGCAGCGGCAGGTTCTCGAGCAACAGCGGCTCGCCCGGGCGCTTCACGTCGAACAGCAGCGAGAAGCCCTCGTCGGGCTGCAGCCGCATCACGAGCCGGTTCGGCGGGACGAGGCGGCACTGCATCGTCTCGAACAGGCGCACCGGCGGCTCCTTGAAGGTGACCACGATCTCGGTCAGGCGCCGCGGCAGCCGCTTGCCCGTGCGCAGGTAGAACGGGACGCCGTGCCAGCGCCAGGTGTTCACGTGCGCGCGCAGCGCCACGAACGTCTCGACGGTCGAGTCCTTCGCGACGTCGCCCTCCTCGCGGTAGCCGTGCACCGGCTTGCCGTGGACGACGCCGGCTGCGTACTGGCCGAAGACCACGTCGTCCTCCTCGAGCGGCGCCATCGAGCGCAGCACCTTGACCTTCTCGAAGCGCACCGAGTCGGCGTCGTACGCGGCGGGCACCTCCATCGCGACCATCGTGAGCAGTTGCGTGAGGTGGTTCTGGACCATGTCGCGCAGGCAGCCGGTCTGCTCGTAGAACGCGCCGCGGGTCTTGATGCCGATGTCCTCGGCCACGGTGATCTGCACGTGCGCGATGCGGTCGCGGTTCCAGACCGACTCGAAGAGCGGGTTCGCGAAGCGGAACACGAGCAGGTTCTGGACCGTCTCCTTCCCGACGAAGTGGTCGATGCGGTAGATCTGCGACTCGTCGAACGCGCGGTGCACCGTGGCGTTCAGCGCCTGCGCCGAGTCGAGGTCGCGGCCGAAGGGCTTCTCGATCACGAGCCGCGTCCAGCCGGGACTCTTCGCGAGGCCCACGCGGCCCATCTCGTCGATCACCTGCGCGAAGGCCGACGGCGGCAGCGAGAGGTAGTACGCACGGTTGCCGGACAGGCCGCCATCCTGCTCGATCGAGCGCACGAGGCGCGCCATGTCGTCGTAGTGCCCCGGCTCGTACGCCGTGTGGAAGCGCACGTGCTTCCCGCACCACGCGGCCAGGTCGTCGCCGCCCCGGCCGGCGGCCGTGACCGACTCGGCGACGAGCTTCTGGAAGCCCGCGTCGTCCATCGCCGGGTCGCGCGCCACGCCCAGCAGGCGGAACGGCTCGCCCAGCGTGCCGCGCCGGGCGAGGTCGACGATCCACGGGACGAGCTCGCGCCGGGCCAGGTCGCCCGTCGCGCCGAACAGCACGAACAGCACGCCGTTGTCGCTCATTCGGCCGCCTTCACCGCGTGGCCGCCGAACTCGTTGCGCAGCGCGGAGAGCAGCCGGTCGCCGAAGCGCCGCTCGTCGCGCGAGCGGAAGCGCATCATGAGCGAGAGCGCGATGACCGGCGCGGGCACCGCGAGCTCGACCGATTCGTCGACCGTCCAGCGGCCCTCGCCCGAGTCGGGCACGAAGGGCGCGACCTGCTCGAGCTGCGGATCCTTGCCGAGGGCGTCGGCCACGAGGTCGAGCAGCCACGAGCGCACCACGCTGCCGGTGCGCCAGACCTGCGCGACCTGCTCGAGGTCGAGTCCGAAGTCGGTCTTGTGCGCGAGCAGATCGAAGCCCTCGGCGTAGGCCTGCATGAGCCCGTACTCGATGCCGTTGTGCACCATCTTCACGAAGTGCCCGGCGCCCGACGGACCGACGCGTCCCCAGCCGCTGTCGGGCGAGGGCGCGAGGGTCTTCAGCGCGGGTTCGACGCGCGCGACGGCGTCGACGTCGCCGCCGACCATGAGCGAGTAGCCCTCGGTGCGTCCCCAGATGCCGCCGCTCGTGCCGCAGTCGACGAACGACATTCCGAGCGAGCGCAGGCGCTGGCCGCGGCGCATCGAGTCTTTGTAGTTGGAGTTGCCGCCGTCGACGACGACGTCGCCGCGCTGCAGCCGCGGCAGCAGGTCGTCGAGCGCCGCGTCGACCGCGTCGGCCGGGATCATCAGCCACACGACGCGCGGTACGGGCAGCGCGGCGACCAGCGCGGCCAGGTCGTCGACGCCCTGGCCGCCCTCGGCGGTGAGCTTCGCGATGGCGTCCGGGCTGCGATTCGTGCCGACGACCTCGTGTCCGCCGGCCAGCAGCCGCGCG
This sequence comes from Planctomycetota bacterium, assembly GCA_020638905.1. Lineage (GTDB taxonomy): Bacteria > Planctomycetota > B15-G4 > B15-G4 > B15-G4 > JACKHP01. The sequence continues at coordinate 173,506 of JACKHP010000009.1, forward strand.
GCCATGTTGGCGCCCATCTTGCCGAGTCCGACGATGCCGAGTCTCACGGGGTGGCGCTCCTGCGGTGGGGGATGACGTGCGCGGCGTCGCGCGAGCGAAGCGCGGCGAGGAACGATCATAGCCATGCGCACGGGGCGTCCGTCGCGCGAAGGAAGCACGAAGAGGGACGATCACGTCCATGCGTCGACTTCGATGACGCCGGCGCGTTCGGGATGACACGCAGGTCGCGCCCCGCGCGATGGACCCGATCGGCGCAGAACTCTTCGCGGGAGCGCGGCGCGCGCTCAGGGCACCTGGAAGAGCACGCCGTTCGACGCACCGAAGCCGACCGGACCGTGCGCGTCGGGCATCCAGCACTGGAAGGCCAGCAGCGCGCCCGACGGCACGCCCGTGGGCCATGTCCCGGTGAGCGTGAGATCGCCTGCGCCGTCGAGCGGCAGGCCGCCCAGCACGAGGTCGGGGGACGGCACGAGTACGCCGCCCTTGAACGGGACGTCGATCTGCGCGAGCCCGAGCACGAGGAAGGTCGTCGCCGACGGCGGACCTCCGCGCAGGCGCAGCGACCAGGGCGTGCCGGCGAGCAGCGAGCCCGAGCCGGTGAGGGTCGCCCGTCCGTACGTCAAGTCGAGGTCGTCGTATGCGCGCAGGGCGGCGCCCGGCGGCTCGTGGAAGGCGGCCGCCAGGAACTCGGGCTGTCCGTCGAGGTCGCGATCGAGGTCGCCCAGCACAGCGCGTCCGAAGTCGTCCTCGGCCACCGAGGTGACGGAGTGCAGGAGCGCGCCGTCGGAGCCGCGCCGCAGCTCGACGCGTCCGTCGGGTTGCTGGTCGACGGCCTCGTCGGCGAGGTTGCCGAGCAGCAGCTCGGGACGTCCGTCGCCGTCGACGTCGCCGGCGGACGACAGCGCGCCGCCGAGTCCGGCGTGTGCCGGTCCGACGAACCGATGGATCTGCGCGCCCGTGGCGCCCGACCAGACGGTCACCTCGCCGTCACCGTCGTGCGCGGCCGGCGCTCCCGCGAGCACGTCGTGGACGCCGTCGCCGTCGACGTCGCCCGCGTCGGCCACCGCGTAGCCGAGGCGGCTGCCGACCTCGCCGACGTGCTGCTGGAGCACGAGTCCCGAGGCGCTCGGCACGACCCACGTCTCGGGAGGCACGCTGCCGCTCACCGGGTAGGTCGAGAGGCCGACGACCACGTCGGGGAGGTCGTCGCCGTCGACGTCGCCGAGGCGCGCGAGGCACTCGCCCAGGTACGCCGGCTGGGTCGAGGGCGGGAAGGGCAGGGGGGCGAGCTGCGCGCCCGTGGAGGTCGTGAGGTGGAGCGAGTGGTTCGTGGCGTGCCAGTAGTCGGGCAGTCCGTCGAGGTCGACGTCGCCGGCCAGCGCGAGGCCGCGGTTCGCTCCGTCGTCCGGCGGGATGAGCAGTCCGATGAGTTCGCCGTCGACCCCCGAGCGGATCCGGATTCCACCGCTGCCGGACATGGTCGCCACGTCGGGGACGCCGTCGAGGTCGAAGTCGCCGGCCTCGCTGAAGGCGAACACGGTCCCCTCGGTGAGGGTCCAGCAGGCCGAGAGGTCGGCGCCCGACAGCAACCGGAGCTGCGAGAGCGGGAGCAGGTCGGCCACGCGGAGGCCGAGCAGCACGTCGACCACGCCGTCGCCGTCGGTGTCGCCGACCGCGTCGATGTCGGCGTGCCCGGTGAGCGCGGGGAGCGCGAGCTGCTGCTCGAGCCGCACGTCGAGGCCGCCCGGCAGCGCGGGGGTGGCGCTCGCTGCCTGGAACGAGAAGTCGTGGTAGAGCACCTCGATGCTGCCGCAGCAGTCGTCGGCGGCCGCGCCGAGGCCGAACGTCACGCCTCCGAAGACGGGGAAGGCGATCGAGAACTCACCGCTGTCCTCGGCGAAGTCGGCGTGAGCGTCGCCGACGACGTAGCGGGCGTGATCGAAGCCGGGATCGTGCGCCACGATCGTGACCGAAACGGTCACCGTGCCGTCGTACGGCGCCACCGTCTCGTACACGAGCGACGGACTGCACAGGCAACTGCTCACGGGGTAGGCGAAGATCGTTCCCGCCACGAGGTCGATCTCGTGGGTGCCGAGAGACTCTTCGCCGTCGAGGAACGTCCACTCGAAGTCGGCCAGGCTCAGCGGCGCCTGGGCGGCCAGCGTCGGCGCGCCGACGAGCGCGACGACGGCGGCGAGGACGAGGTGCGACGCGCCGGTCGACATGACTTGCATGACTTCTCCTCTCGCCCCTGCCCGGCGCGGTCAGTCTACCACGCTCCGTTCGGCCCGCCCCGCCGACCGCGCTGGTCCGCGCCGACCTAGTACTCCCGCGGACGCCGCGCGACCTCGACCACGGCCTTCGCGTACGCGACCGCAGCGGCCTGGCACGCCTCGAGCGTCCCGCTCAGGAAGGCCGCGCTGAAGTTCGTCTCGGTCGGCGGCGGCTGGATGCGTGCCGCTTGCACGTCGGCGGCCTTGAGCGCCGCGTCGAGACCGAGCGCGCCTTCCATCGGCGGGGCGACGAGGTAGGCCATCGCGTCGCCCGGTGTGAGTCCGGCCTCCTGCGCGAGGTAGGTCCCGAGCGCGCTCACGACGTGCGGGAAGACGGCCAGGCTGCCGTCTTCGTTCGCGGCGTAGAAGCACGCGTCGTGTTCGAGGCAGCGCACGGCGGCGCGCAGTCCCTCCTCGATCTCGTCGGGACCGCTCGCGGCGAGCACGCCCAGGATCTCGCCCGAGAGCGGCCCGGACGCGTGGCGCGCGCCGGCGTAGAAGCTGCGCGCGAAGACGACCTCGACCGGCGCCTGCTTGGTGGCCTCGTCGAGCGCGACGTAGGTCGGGTCGTCCTGGTCGGCCGTGATCAGTCCCAGGGACGTGTGGCGCGCGGGGTCGGCGCCGTACGCCGCGAGCAGCGTCGGGCTCGCGTTCGGGATGCGGCGCACCGAGAGGATCGTCGGCGGGATGGGCTCGAGGATCATCGCGTGACCTCGTCGGCGATCTCGACCAGCCGCACGCGCGGCTGCGGCGCGCGGTGCGCGCGGGACGCCACGTCGCCCAGCTCGCCGCGCAGCGACGAGAGGTCGAGCGCGACGCCGGACGTGCGTTGCTCGAGCATCGCCGACGCGAGCAGCGCGAGCTTGCGCGCGGCCTCGGCCGGCGGCGTCCCGCGGGGGTGGATGTTCGACATCATGTTGCGGTCGCCGTCCGTGCGTCCGATGCGCGGATCGTGCACGAGGTAGGCCGAGAGGCCGTCGCCGGTGCCGAGCCCGGGACGCTCGCCGAGCAGGATCGCGGCGACCTTCGCGCCGACCGTCTGCCCGATCTCGTCCTCGAGCCAGACGCGGGCGAAGCGCGCGCAGAGCGGCGTGCCCACCGTGAGTCCGCGCGCTTCGCAGGCGCGCGTGAACTCGCCCAGCAGCTCGAGGCCCGAGCCCATGCAGGCCACCGCCGAGAGTCCGTCGGCCACGATCGGCTGGACGTCGACGTCGCGCCGCGCCTCGGCGCGCAGGCGTTGCAGCGACGGCTCGTCGAGGCGCCGTCCGAGATCGGGACGCAGCAGGAACTCGTGGTGGTCGGAGACGCGGCTCCGCAACGCGAGCAGTCCGTGCGCGGCGGCCCAGTCGTCGGGCAGCACGCGCGCCACCGCGTCGTGCGCCACCGCGAGCTCGGCCTGGAACTGGAGCACGACGTCGGTCGCGTAGCGCGTCCCCACATGGCCGATGCCGAGCAGCGCGGTCGTGTGCCGCGCCGCCTCGGCCGCGAAGCCGTCGCGCCGCGCGGGCTCGGCGGGGAAGACCTTGGCCGGCGGGGGATCGATCATCTCCAGCGCGGGCGGCCTGCCGAGCGGTGCATCCTCGCCGAGCGCGCGGCGCAGGCCGGCCATGAGCTCGCGCGTGGCACTCATGCGAGCACGCTCGGGTCGCCGAAGCGCGGACCGGGGCGCTCGCCGTCCATGATGCCCTTGTGCGAGAGCCACGCGTCGAACTCGGGCGTGGGACGCTTGCCGAGCAGCCGCCGCAGCGACGGGATGTCGTGGTACGACGTCGACTGGTAGTTGAGCATGACGTCATCGCCGACGGGGAGCGACATGAGGTAGCAGCAGCCGGCCGCGGCCAGCAGCACCTCCAGCGACTCGAGTTCGTCCTGGCGCATGTCGGCGTGGTAGGTGAAGCACGCGTCGCAGCCCATCGGCAGCCCGAGCAGCTTGCCCATGAAATGATCTTCGAGGCCGGCGCGCGTGATCTGCGTCCCGTTCTCGAGGTACTCGGGGCCGATGAAGCCGACCACGGTGTTCACCAGGAACTGGCGGTAGCGCCGCGCGAAGCCGTAGCAGCGAGCCTCGAGCGTGACCTGGTCGGCGCCCTCGTGCGCGTCGGACGACAGCTCGGACCCCTGTCCTGTCTCGAAGTACATGAAGTTCGGACCGAGGCTCGAGCGCTGCGCCTGCATCTGCGCGTACGCCTCGTCCATCAGCCCGACCGAGATGCCGAACGCGCGGTTGCCCGCCTCGGTGCCGGCGAGCGACTGGAACATGAGGTCCATCGGACAGCCGAGCTCGAGCGCGCGCATCTGCACCGTCACGTGGCTCAGCACGCAGTGCTGCGTGGGGATCGCGTGGCGTCGTACGAGCCCGTCGAGCGCGCGCAGGATCTCGGCCGTCGACTCGGGCGAGTCGGTGGCCGGGTTCACGCCGAGCACCGCGTCGCCGCAGCCGTAGGAGAGTCCTTCGCGCGTCGACATCAGGATGCCGGTCACGTCGTCGCTGGGATGGTTCGGCTGCAGGCGCGACGAGAGCCGTCCCGGCAGGCCGAGGGTGCTGTTCGCGCGCACGACGACCTCGCACTTGGCGCCGGCGAGCAACAGGTCCATGTTCGACATGAGCTTCGTCACGGCGGCCGCCATCTCGGGCAGCAGTCCCGGCGAGACGGCGCGGATCTGCGCGCCCGTGGTCGCGGGATCGAGCAGCCACTCGCGGAACTGTCCCACCGTGAGGTGCGCCACCGCGCGGAACGCGGCCTCGTCGAGGTCGTCTTCTGCGAGGCGCGTGATCGCGTCGTCCTCGTAGGGCACCACGGGATTCCGGCGCAGGTCGTGCAGCGTGAGCCCCGAGAGCACCGCGCGCGCGGCCACGCGTTCGATCGCGTCGCGCGCCGCGACGCCCGCGAGCTGGTCGCCGCTGCGCTCGGCGTTCGCCTTGGCGAGCACCTCCTTCACGCTCGCGAAGCGATGGACCGTTCCCCGGATCGTGGCCGCGAGCCGCAAGGCGCCTGTCCTCTCGTGCGTCGGGTGCGCCCGCCGTCGGGCGGCTGCGAGGCTATGCGCGCGCCAGGCCCAGCGCAACGGCGGGGCGCCGACCGGAGGCTCGGCTCCGCAAGCCGGGTGAGGTCGCGATCCGGGCCCGGATCGGCCGATCCGTGGCCGTTTCCGGTGACGAGGACTTCACACCCGTTGGCGACTTTCAGAAGACATGATGGTCAGAAATCCAACGTGGATCCGTCCCACGATGCCCCCGCGGCTCCGCGGGACTGCCTCTCCCGGACGCGCGCCCTCCCGCCGGGACGCCGACCCGCCGTCGGCGTCCGAGCCCGGCCCGGCCAACCTCCCTCGGTCCGACGGCGACGCGTCGCCCGGTCGTCCGGAGTGACTCCCATGACGTCCGTTCCTCGCCCCTCGGCGCGGCGCGTCCCGATCGCGCGCGTGCTCTCGTCCCTCGTCCTGCTGGCCCTCGTCGTGGCGGTCGCACCGCGGCTGCTGGCCGACGATCCCGTCGCGCCGCCGGCCGCCGGCGCGGGGAGCGTGCGCGTCGTCGCGTGGAACGACCTCGGCATGCACTGCCTCGACCCCGACTTCTCGGTCTTCTCGCTGCTGCCGCCGTTCAACACCATCCAGGCCCAGGTCATGGTCGACGGACAGCTTCTCACGTCGCCCGGCGCGTACGCCGTGACGTACCGCGCCATCGCCGACGCGTCCGGTTCGATCGACACGTCGTCGATCGGCAAGACGAACTTCTGGGACCACGCGGGCGACCTGTTCGGAGCGAACCTCGCGCCCGACCACGGCCTGTTCGGCGCCGACATGCCCGGTCCCGACAACGTCCCGCAGCCGATGCTCTGGGACGACGGGTTCGCCGGATACATCGCGCGCGGCATCCCGCTCACGCCGTACGACGACGCGGGACTCAAGAACACGTACCCGATGATGCGCATCGAGGTGCGCGACGGCACGAGCGCGCTCGTGGCGACCAGCGACATCGTGCTGCCGGTCTCCGACGAGATGGCCTGCAACGCGTGCCACGCGAGCGGCGCATCCGACGCGGCGAAGCCCGCCGCGGGCTGGAGCGACGATCCCGATGCGCTGCGCGCCGAGCGCCTGAACATCCTGCGGCTGCACGACGAGAAGAACGCGGACGACCCGCTCTACGCGCCGGGACTGGCCGCGAACGGGTTGTCGTCCGACGGACTGTACGCCAGCGTCGTCGTCGACGGGCACGCGGTGCTGTGCGCCGGTTGCCACCTCTCGAACGCGCTGCCCGGCTCGGGCATCGATGGGCTGCTGCCGCTCACCGAGGCGCTGCACGCGCGGCACGCCGGCGTGGACGATCCCCAGAGCGGCCTGCCGCTCGACGACGCGGGCAACCGCTCGGCCTGCTACCGCTGCCACCCGGGCTCGAGCACCAGGTGCCTGCGCGGTGCGATGGGCGCCGCGGTGGCGTCCGACGGCAGCCTCGCGATGCAGTGCCAGAGCTGCCACGGTTCGATGAGCCAGGTCGGCATGACCGGACGCGTCGGCTGGCTCGACGAACCCGGCTGCGGGAGCTGCCACACCGGCACGGCCACGCACAACTCGGGACAGATCCGCTACACGTCGGTCTTCGACGTCCCGGGACACCGGCGCGTCCCGGCGGACGATCTGTTCGCGACGAACCCCGACGCGCCGTCGCCCGGCTTCTCGCTCTACCGCTTCTCGTCCGGACACGGCGGGTTGCAGTGCGAAGCCTGCCACGGCTCGACGCACGCGATCTTCCCGTCGTCGCACGCATCCGACAACGTCGCGTCGGTCGAGGCCCAGGGACACGTGGGCGAGCTGTCCGACTGCACGACCTGTCACGCGAGCTCGCCGGCCACGAACACCGGCGGACCGCACGGCATGCATCCGGTGGGACAGCCGTGGGTCAGCAAGCACCAGGGCGTGGCCGAGCACTCCACGAGCAACTGCCGCACCTGCCACGGTGCCGACCTGCGCGGCACGGTGCTGAGTCGCGCGCTCGGTGAGCGCTCGCTCTCCACCGGCTACGGGACGAAGACGCTCTGGCGCGGCGCGACCGTGAGCTGCTGGCTGTGTCACGACGGTCCCGGCAGCGAGGGCAAGAGCAAGGACAAGCCGCCGGTGGTGCAGGGCGCGCAGGTCGAGGTCGACCAGCTCGTGCCGACCAGCTTCGCGCTCGACGCCAGCGACGCGAACGGTGACGCGCTCGTGCTGCGCGTCGTGACCCAGCCGGCGCACGGGACGGTGGGCGTGACGGCCAAGACCGCGACCTACTTCCCCGACGGCGACTGGCTGGGGCCCGACGCGTTCACCTTCGCGGCCTGGGACGGCAAGATCGACAGCAACCTGGCCACGGTCGCCCTGGGCGTGATCGACGCGGCCTGTCCCACGGCGCTCTCGGCCTCGTCGGCGACGTTCGGCGCGGCGGGCGGAGCGGGCGACGTGACGCTCACGATCCCGCTCGACTGCGCGTGGACGGTGGTGCTCGCCGATCCGCTCGTGAGCTGGCTCACGCTCACGTCCCCCGTCGAAGGCACGGGCAGCGAGTTCGTGACCTTCGACGTGGCGCCGAACCTCGGCGCCTCGGCGCGCAGCACGACGCTCTTCGTCGGCGGCAAGCCGTTCGTCGTGCAGCAGGCGGGCACGACCGGTCCCGACCTGGCCGGCGAGTGGACCAAGCTCCTGCAGCACTGCAAGACGAAGACGACGACCCGCTGCCGCCTCTCGGGACGCCTGCTCGTGACGAACCTCGGCGACCAGGTCGCGGCGAAGACGTACGTCCGCTTCTACCTCTCGGACGACGAGCAGTTCGACGTGGGCGACACGCTCGTCAAGGAGCGCAAGGTCAAGACGCTCAAGCCCGGCAAGTCCTCGACGCGCAAGCTCAAGGTCAAGCTGCCGGTCGACACCACCGCCAGCGGACGCTTCGTGCTGGCCGTGCTCGACGCCGACGGCATCCTGACCGAGATCGACGAGTCGAACGACGTGGTCGCGTCGATGCAGATCCCGTAGGGGAGTGGGGGGGACGCCGCGGTACGCGGGTGCGCGTCGCGGCGTCCCCGGGGCGCCGCGGGCCACGCAGGGTCTCTCCCGTGCGCGTGCTCGCGGCGCAGGCCTCGACGCGCCGGAGTGCGTCAGGGTGTCGTGCCCGAGACCGCGTTCGTGGCCGTCCAGCCGAGGGGCGCGGCGGGGTCGGGCAGCCAGGCCTGCCAGAAGATCTCGAAGCCTGCGGGCGCACCGGCAGGCCAGACGAAGTCGAGGTCGACGCGACCGGCGAGGTCGAGCGGCAGTGGGAGCACCAGTCCCGGCGGTGTCGGATCGGGGACGAGGGTGCCGCCCTTGAACGGCAGCGACAGATCGAGGAAGCCGAGGATCGCCCAGGCCGTCCCGAACGCGGGGCCGTTCGCGACGGACACGCCGACCGGTGTCCCGGCCTGCAGCGAGCCGGTGGAGTACAGCGACGGCTCACTGCGCAGCGTGAGGACGTCGTGGCCCAGGCTGCGTCCGAGACCGACCCAGGCATCCTCGCGCTGCTGCTCGAAGATGAGCACCTCGTCGAACAGGGTCGTCACGACGAACACGTCGGGCAGGCCGTCGCCGTTCGCGTCGGCCACATCGGCCCACAGCGCGTTGTCGACGCGGAAGCGCTGCTGCTTCGCGGGCTCGAAGCCGAGGGTGCCGTTGCCGCGGCGCAACTCGACCGCCGAGTGCCGCTGCGACACGTGCACGAGATCGAGGTGCCCGTCGAGATCGACGTCCGTGAGCTGCATCCCGAGGTAGGGCACGTAGATCGACTCGACGTCGAGCGAGGTCTCGTACACGGCGGGGCCGAGCGTGCCGCCCGGCACGCCGGGCAGGATGTACACGTCCACCAGCGAGGTCGGGCCCTGGCCGTCCTCGACGGCCACGGCGTCGGTGAGGCCATCGTGGTCGAGGTCGCCGAGCAGCACGGACAACTTCGCGAAGGCGATGGGCGACTCGCTGGCCAGCGCGAAGTGGCCGTTGCCGGCGCCGCGCCAGACCTGCACGCGTCGGTGGCCGATCGGGCCGGCCGTCACGACGAGGTCGGTCTTGCCGTCACCGTCCAGGTCGAGCAGATGCGGGTCGCGCGCCTCCCCGGGCAGCGTGGTGGACACGGGCGTGCTCTCGAACGTTCCGTCGCCGTGGCCCGCATACGCGAGCGCGAAGCCGTTGCCGAACCCCGAGGTGATCACGACGAGGTCGACCGGCCCCCCGTCGACGTCGCCCACGGCGATGCGCTGCAGCAACTGCCCGTTGTCGACCGCGAAGGAGGTGGCGACGGCCAGGCTGCCGTCGCCTTGTCCGAGGGCGACGTTCACGTCCTGCTGCACGGTCGAGACGAGGTCGGGCGTGCCGTCGGCGTTCACGTCCGCCACGGTCAACTCGCCGGCGACGTCCGGCAGCGTGGACGCGAGGGAGTAGTGTCCGCTGCCGTCGTTGAGCCAGGTCTCGATGTCGGGGCTGAAGAGCTGCACGGTCCACATGTCGACGTCACCGTCGGAGTCGACGTCGGCGAGCTGCATCTGGACGGCGTCCTGCGGACCTTCGGAGCGAGGCCTCACGAAGCTGCCGTCGCCCAGGCCGCGCAGCACGTCGACGGACTCGTCGACGCCGGGCAGCTCGTAGGCCGGACGTCCCACGGCCAGGTCGAGCGCGCCGTCGCCGTCCACGTCGAGCAGTGCCGCGTGGCTGTACTTGCCGAGGGAGACGTCGCCGGCGAACTGCAGTCCGGTCGTGCTGCCCAGGAACACGTCGGACGGCGAGCCGAACGCGCCCACGCTGAAGAGGTCGTCCCGGCCGTCGCGGTCGAGGTCGCCGACGACGAGGGCGCTGCCGTCGGGTCCCAGGTCGTTCGTGAAGAACGTGCCGTTGCCCTGGCCGAGGAACTGCGTGATGGCGAACGAACCGTCGGCGACCAGGTCGATCACGCCGTTGCCGTCGAAGTCGCCCAGCGCCATCGGACCGAAGCCCGCGCTCACGGTGATGCTCTGGGCCGGCTGCAGCGTGCCGTCGCCGTTGCCGATCAGCAGGCTCAGGTCGGGCGTCGTGAACTGGTGCGAGACGACGGCGTCGAGCTGGCCGTCCAGGTCGAGGTCGGCGAGTTCGACGAAGCGTGGGCTGGCGGTGAGAGGACGCGCGCTCTTGTCGACGAAGCCGCCGCCGCCGTCGGAGGTGTGCGTGCTGAGCCGCAGCGTCCCGATGCGGATGACCGCGAGGTCGGAGTCGCCGTCGCCGTCGAGATCGCCCACGGCGACGTCGCCGATCTGCGCCCCCCCGGCCACGAGCTGGGGAGCCGCGAGGCTGCCGTCGCCGAGGCCGAAGAGCACGCCGACGTGGTCGACCTGCGGCACGGCCACGTCGGGGACGCCGTCGGCGTCGAAGTCTCCCAGCGCGAGCGTGCCCGCGTAGGCGGGCGTGGGCGTGCCGAGCAGTGGCTCGAATCCGCCGAGTCCGTCGGCGAGGGCCACGACGACGGCGTTCGAGTCGTCGGTCGCCACGAGGTCGTGCAGGCCGTCCCCGTTCATGTCGGCGGCGTCGAGGGCACGCAGGTCGACGAGTCCCGCGAAGGGCTCACGGTGCGCGGCGAAGAGCGGCGTCTCGTCCTCGGCGGCGAGCAGGCCGGGTGCGAGGAGGGCGTACGTCGCGAGCACGGCGAGCGGAGACCTGGTCGGACGACGGATACGGGGTGAACTCGACATGGCACGCTCCGTGGCAGGGTAGTTCGTGGGGACCGGCCCGGATGCGGGTCGTGGGTCCGGGCCTGTGGATCGTCGATGCGCTCCGTCTGTTCGGAGCGGACGGCACGCTCGCAGTTGCGCGGCGGGTGTCGGGGTCGGCGCCCGTCGACGCTGCGCGGTGCGCACCCGGAGCGCACGGACGAGCGGCGTCGAGAACGAGCGCAGCGGGGTCATGGACCCATCCCCTTCACGAGACGGAGGCCATCGTACGCGACCCTCGCCGTTCCGGGGACGCGAAGTGGGGGATCGCTCGATCGGCGTCGCCACGCGTCCCGAAGGACCCACGCCGCGCGAGAGCGCCCGTAGGATGGCCACCGGAGGAGTTCGATGGCGCATGTCCGTGCGGCGCCCGTCCGGCGAACACCTTGCAGGAGACCTCCATGCCCGTACGGAACCCAGCGACCCGAGCACTCGGCTCTCGCCGGCCTGGCGTGGACCTCGTCGGGTCCGCGCTGGCGATGCTGCTCGTGGGCACGGCCTGCGCGCCCGTGCGTGCGCAGGCGGCATCCGGCCGGCTCGCGTCGCGGGACGCGGTCGGCGAGCCGATCACGGTCACCGGACGCGTGCTCGACCTGTCCGGCGCGCCGATCGCGGGCGCGCGCGCGTGGTTCGTCCCGAACGGGACGACGCTCGCCGCCCAGGGCTTCGAGCCGCGTGACGTCCAGCCGATCTGCGACCGGGTGTCCGAGCCGTACGTGTGTGACCCGCGGCCGTCCATCCGCTAGAACGGGTCGCGGTTCGGCGCGGGCGGAGGGGCCGCACGCTGAACGTCCCCGGGGTGGCGGGAGAGTCCGACGATGACGACGCGTGGCGCGCTGGGAGGGCTGCTCGTCGTCCTCGCGGCGGTCGTCGTCGCGATCGTCGTCGTGCGCGCCGACGGCGATCGCGACACGCGCGACGACGTGCGGCTCGATCCGGCGCAAGACGTGCCCGTCGACGCCCGCGGACGAGGCGCCGTCGGGCCAGCCGAGGCGCTCGACGTCTTCGCGCCGCGTCCGGCCGAGCCGATCGATCCGACGCCGGCGGCGATCGACGCGCCCGCACGCGTGGCGGCCGCGCGCGCGGCGTTCGCGTCGGACGCCGGCGTGCACCTCACGGTCACGGGGCGCGTGGTGACGAGGCTCACTCGTCCGGTGGGCGACCTGCGCGTGCGGCTCGTGCCCGACGACCCGACGCTGCGGGCCGCGGGATTGCCGACGCCGCGTGAGACCGTCCTGCAGGTCGGCACGCTGTGGGAGTTCCCGAGCCTGCCGCTCGAGGCGCTGCCGTCGGCGCGCACGACGTCCGACGGACGCTTCGTGATCGAGGTCTCGCTCGCCGCGCAGAGCCTCGACGTGCGGCGCGCGCTGCGGCAGACGCTGCTCGTCCTGGACGACGGCTGGGCGACGCTGGCGCACGAGTTCGAGTCGCGCGGCGGCGAGGTCGACCTCGGCGACCTGTTCGTCGATGGCGAGGTCCCGGTGCGCGGACGGCTCGTCGACGACGACGGGCGACCGCTCGCGGGTGTGCGTCTCCAGCGCCACGACGACCCGGACATCGAGGCGTTCGCGACGCACGACTTCGACGAGAGCGAGTTCGCCGACTGCGATCCGCTCACCGACGCCGACGGACGTTTCGCCGTGCGCGGCGCGTGGCCGGGCGGGCTGTGGCTCTCGGCGCGCCTCCCCGGGCGCGTGCGCTGGACGACGTGGCTCGACCTCGCCGCCGGCGAGGCGGTCGACCTGGGCGATGTCGTGATGACGCGCGGTGGCGCGGTCGAGGCCCGCGTGCTCGACGACGCGAGCGGCGAGCCGCTCGCGGGTGCGCTCGTGCTCGTGACGGGCAGTCCGCCCACGTCGGCGGGGCACGGCGACGTGGTCTTCCTCGCGCCCGAAGGTGCCGACACGCTGCTCCACGAGGTCTCCGCCCTGCGTGACGACGACGGCTACGACCAGGCGCTCACCGACGTCCAGGGGCGCTTCCGCATCGCCGGCCTCGACGGGGACGCGATGGCCTTCTACGCGGTGCTCGCCGGCTACGAGCCGTTGCGCGTGGACGGCGTGCGTCCCGACGTCGACGCGCCGACGCTGCGGCTGCGCCGCGAGGCCGCGCTCGTGCTCGACGTGGTCGACGCCGATGGGCGACCGCTCGACGGCCTCTCCCTGCGCGCGTTCCGCTGCGCCGTGCCGCAGGATCCTGCGCAGGCCGACGCCGAGGACGCGCGACGCGCCCAGGCGTACGCGCGCCGCTTCGACCAGCCGCTCGAGGTGCTCGCGGGCGACGCGGGGCGCGCGCGTGATGCACGCTTCGTCCCCGCGCCGGGTCGCGTGCTCGTGCCGGGCGTCGGACGCTTCGGAACGCGCATCGTCGTCGGCGACGCGCGGCACGTCGACGAGGAGTTCGTCCTGCCCGGACAGGACCCGGCGACGCGCGTCGGAGAGCGTCTCGTGCTGTCGCGGGCGGTCGTGGTCGAGGTGAGCGTGCGCGATCACGCCGGCGTGTCGGTGCGCGGCGCCACGGTCGAGCTCGCGCTGCCCGACGGCACGCGCCACTCGGCCAGGACCGACGGCCAGGGCGCGTGCGTGCTCGCCGTCCGTCCTGCGCACGGGGTCACGCTGCGCGTCGGTGCCCGCGGCCACGCGCCGGTCGAGCGTGGGCTCGACCTCGCGCCCGGGCCCGCGCGTGTCGAAGACATCGTGCTGCCCGAGTCGGCGAGCGTCGTCGCGCACGCGCGCGAGGTCGACGGCACGCCGGCGAAGGTCACGCTCGACCTCGCGCGCGTCGCCGACGATGGCACGCGCGGTGCCCTCCAGCGGCGTTCGTCGCGCGACGACCGGGTGACCTGGACCGACCTCGCGCCCGGCACCTACCGCGTGCTCGCGCCGTGGAGCGAGGGCGAGCCGTTCGGGCTCGCGGCGGGCGAGCAGCGCGAGATCGACGTCGTGCGCCCCCCGCCGACGGTGGTGCACGGGCGCGTCACGAGCGGGGGACGTCCCGTCGTCGAGCCGGTGGTGCACGTCCACGAGCTGCCGCCGCCCTCGGGGTCCCCGTGGCCCGGCGTGCTGCACGAGACGCAGCGCTCGAGCGAGGTGCGCGTCGTCGGCGACGCGTACGCCGTCACGCTGCGCTCGCCGGGAAACTGGGCGGTGGTCGTGGGCGAGGGCGCGACGGTGCGCACCGAGCCGCTCGTCGTGGCATGGGCGCCGGGACGCGACGTCCCGCACGACGTGGCGCTGCCGTCGGGCGAGGTGCGCGGCGTCGTCGTCGACGCGGCCGGCCGCCCGGCGCCGGGCGGCGAGGTGCTGCTGTGCGACGCCGAGCGCGAGGTGCGCGCGAGGAGCGAAGTCGACGCCCGGGGACGCTTCGCCTTCGCGCACGTCCCGCCGGGCCGCTACGCGTGCTTCCTGCCGTCGTGCGGCGACCCGGCGCGGCGCGAATCCTCGCTCGTCGACGTGGACGTCGGCGTCGGCGCGGTCGACGTGCGGCTCACGACGGCGCCCGGTGCCAGGTTGAGCGGACGGCTCGTCGACGTCGATCCGGCCACGTCGACGCGCGTCGGCTTCGTGCGCGTCGACGCCGGACGTCCCGCGCCGCGTGTCTCGCAGCGCGCGTCGCGCCGTGCGCTCCCCGGGCGTCCGTCGCGCGAGATCCTCGTGACCGAGACGTTGGACGCGCTGCGCGTCGTGCCATCGTCCGCGGGTGTGTACTCGGTGTCCGCGCTCGAACCCGGCGAGTGGCGCGTGGCCGTCGCGCCCGAGTCGGCCGACGACGTCCTGCGGCGCGGCGAACGCGTCGTCCTGCGCGACGGCGACGACGTCGTGCTCGACCTGCACGGGAACTGAGCGCGGCGCGCGGCGGCGCCGGGCCTCCGCGTGACCCGGCGCCCGCCGTCCGCTAGAACGGGGCGTTCCGGGACGTTCGTCCCGTGGGGGCACGTCCCAGGGCCTGAACCGCGGGAGAGGCTCGACGATGACGACGCGCTCGACGATCGTGACGCTGCTGCTCGCGGCCACGGCGGCCGCGGTGGTGGCGCTGCTCGTCACGTCGCCGACGCGCGACTCCGACGGGGGCGACGCGGTGCGGCTCGCACCGATCGACGGAGTGGCGGCGTCCGACGCGACCGCGACGCTCGACACGAGCGGCGCGGCCCGTCCCGTCGAGGTGCTCGAGGGGGTGCCCGACGTCACGACGGAAGGCGTGGACGCAGACGACCCGGCCGTCCGGCTCGACGAGGCCCGCGCGGCGCTCGCCTCGTCGGACGGCGTGCCGCTGCACGTCACGGGACAGGTCGTCGACATCGACGGACATCCGGTGGGCGACCTGCTCGTGCGGTTGCTGCCCGACACCGACACGGCGCGCGCCGCGGGCCTGCCCGTGCCCGAGCTCGTCACGATGACGCCCTCCGGCGAACGCTGGATCTTCCCCGAGCTGCCGTTCGAGGCCTATCCGTCGATGCGCACCGACGCCGACGGCCGCTTCGCGCTCGACGTGGCGCTCGTCGATCACGGCGAGGTCCCGTCGTACCGCATGCCTCGACAGACGCTGCTCGTCATGGGCGAGGGGCGCGCGAACCTCGTCCACGGCTTCGAGGCCGCCGGCGGCGAACACGCCGTGGACAGGCTCGTCGTGCAGGACGAAGTGCTCGTGCGCGGCCGGCTCGTCGACGACGAGGGACGTCCGCTGGCGGGCGTGCGCGTCGCACGCGAAGACGTCCAGGACCATCCCTCCGGTGCACCCTACGACTTCGCCGAGGTCCGGTTCGCCGACTTCGAACCGCTCACCGACGCCGACGGGCGCTTCCTCGTGCGCGGCGCCGGCCCCGGCCTGCTCCGGCTCTCCGTACGCCTGCCGGGACGCGTGGGCTGGTCCGCGCGGCTCGAGCTCGTGGCCGGCGCGCGCATCGAACTGGGCGATGTGCTCGTGACCCACGGGCGCGCCCTCGCCGGCAGCGTGGTCGACGACGCCAGCGGCGCGCCGCTCGCCGACGCGCGCGTGCTCGTCACGTCGTCGCCGCCGTCCGGCGTGCTGGGCGGTTGCATCTTCCGCAGCTTCCCCGAGGACGGCGACGTGCTGCTCACCGAACTCGACCAGGTCGGCAGCCACCCGTTCTACGACGAGTCGTCCACCGACGTCGACGGACGCTTCCGCATCGCCGGACTCGACCAGGCTTCGATGTCGCTCTACGCGGTTCGCGACGGCTTCGAGCCGGTGCGCCTCGACGAGCTGCGCCCCGGCCTCGACGAGCCGGTGGTGCGTCTGACGCGCGAGGCACGGCTCGTGCTCGACGTGGTCGACGCCGAGGGCCGTCCGCTCGACGGCTCCGCGCTGCGCGCCGTGCGTCGCTCGACCGGGGCACTCCCCGACGACCCCGTGGCTCGGACCCGCGCGATCGCGAACGGCACGTTCGACCACGAGCTGCCGGTGCTCGAGGGCGAGCAGGCGCGTTCGCGCGATGCCGACTTCGAGCCC